>NZ_CATKPY010000023.1:0-598869 GCF_949767465.1 Pseudomonas sp. IT-P12
AGTAGAAGTCATTCAATTTCGCTGGCACGTTGCTTCGTAACGGACCGGTCACAGAATTTCTTGACGACCATAGAGCATTGGAACCACCTGATCCCATCCCGAACTCAGCAGTGAAACGATGCATCGCCGATGGTAGTGTGGGGTTTCCCCATGTGAGAGTAGGTCATCGTCAAGATTGAATTCCAAAACCCCTGTTTGCTAACGCAAACAGGGGTTTTGTCTTTTACGGGTCTGTAAAAATGGCGGGATGAAGTGCCGCCCAAGTCACGGGCTACGCAAACCGTTTCAACACATTGTTCATTGCATCATCGGCAAACCCCTGTACGAAGGCCTGGAACCCCGGTAGAGCCTCGGCGCCGCCCTGCTCCGGCTCGGCGATGATGGTCCAGGTCGCCCGGGACTGTTCTCCCTCCAGCGTTTCAACCGTCATCGCCGCCCACAGTCTGGCCACGCCCAAGGTGTTGTAGATCGTGGTCCAGGTCATGTAGTGCTCCTGGTCATCCCGCGAGTTGAGCTGTTCGACGACCAGGTTGCCATCCTTGAAGAACTTCTTGCGCAGGCAAGAAATGCCTTCGCCGGTCATCTCAATGTGCGATATCGCCGGGATGAATTGATCGAAGCCGGCAAAGTTACCGACCAGCGCCCACACCGATTCGGCGTGCGCCGGGATCTCCACCGACGACACGACGCGGCAGCCTTGAGGGTTCTGGATCAGAGTATCGGGTTGCAGGGTTTTCATGGTTTCGCTCCACTTGGATGAATCAGATGAAATTGATTTCTTTGAGGTAGTCGCAGCCACGGCGCAGCAGCGCTGGGGATTTTTCCGGGTAATGAGCGCCCATCAGCCGCACACCGGCCTGGGCGTTGTCGTGGCCGATCATGGAGATGTCGCCGATATCCTCTTCGAAGCCGTTCAGGTAGAAGCCGAGCACGCCGAACAACGCGTTATCGCTGTCGACCCGGCCCAATTGCTGCTGCCAGTCGGCGACGCTGACCATGGAGAATTCCCGGCCGGCTTCGCGAAACGACGCGACGTAATCGTCCCAACTCAGCGGTTCGGGGTTGTGCAGGTTGAACACCGCTTTTTCCGCGCAATAGCGGCTGGCATGAAAGGCGATGAAACGGGCGAGAAAATCCACGGGCATCAGGTCGAAATTTAAGGCGAACTCCGGCACCTGACCTAGCTGGATCGAGCCCTTGAGCATCAGCATCAAGCGATTTTTATGCGGTTGGCAAACGCCGGTGAGGCTGTTGAAGCTGATATTGCCGGGGCGATAGACATTGACCAGAACGCCGCGCTCGCGTGCGCGCTCGAGGATTCGTTCGCCGACCCATTTCGACAGGTTGTAACCGTTCTTGATGTAAATCGGCGGGGTTTGCGCGGCAGGCATTTCGAGTACCCGGCCATCGGCGGAAAGGCTGCTGGAGGCCGACAGTGTCGAAACAAAATTGAAGATCTTTTTACTGCGCCCTTCGCACAGGCGCAGGCACTCGAAGATCGGCTCGACGTTATCCCGCGCCAGGGAGCTGTAATCCAACACGTGATTGACGTTCGCCGCGTTGTGCACCAGGGCACCGAACTCGCGATCCAGCCGCTCGTAAACGCGCGGCTCAAGTCCCAGAGAGGGCCGTGTGATGTCTGCCGGGTAGACCCGCACCCGACTCAGGTCAAGGTGCTCCAGGCGGTTTTCCCGCAAGGCCTGAGTGAAACGCTCCGATGCCGACTGTCCGCCGCCTTCGCGCACCAGACAAGCCACTTCACTTGCGCCCCAGGCCAGCAGGGCTTGGACGATGTGCACGCCGACAAAACTGTTGGCACCGGTCACGATCACCTTGTGCACATCGCCCATGCGGCTGTCTGGCAACGGCTGCACTGACAGATCGCGAAAGGCGTCGCCAAGCGCCTGTTCGCTCAATACCTCTTCGGTGCCGGAGCCGCGCACCAGCGTTGCCAGTTTTGCGATGGTCGGCAGTTCGATGAAGCGGTTGATCGAAATGCTGCGGCCGAAGGTTTCCCGCAGCCTCAACAGCATGCGTGACAGGAGGATCGAGTGGCCGCCCAGATTGAAGAAGCTTTCGTCGGTGGAAATGTCACGGGCGGGAAGCTCCAGCAACTCGGCCCAGATCTCCAGCAGCACGGCTTCATCCGCGCTGGCCGGCAAGCGCAGCGACGGGTTATCGCTGAGACTGACCGGTATTTCCAGCAGCGCCTTGCGGTCAACCTTGCCGTTGCTGGCGAACGGCATGCTGGTCAGCTCGGTCCAGGCGCAGGGCTGCATGTAGTCCGGCAGTCGCTGGCTGGCATGGTTTTTCAACGCGTTGCGGGCAGCCCCGGGCCCGGTTTCCTGAGGCTGGGCGAGGAACGCCAGGATCCGTCGCTGATTGTCGATGACCACCGCGACCTGGCGGTACAGTTGGCTGTCGCGCAGGCAGCGTTCGATCTCTTCGGGCTCGACCCGGAAGCCGCGAATTTTCACCTGATTGTCCCGGCGCCCGCACAACTCGATGCCGGCGTCCGTCCACTTCGCCATGTCACCAGTGCGATAGGCGCGCAGGGTCTGTCCGCCCGGCAGGTCCAGTTGCAGATAGCGTTCGGCGGTCTGCTGCGTATTGTTGAGGTATCCCAGGCATACGCCCGGCCCGACGATGTACAGCTCGCCAACGGTCTGTTCGGCCACCGGTTGCAGGTCCTCGTCGAGAATCAGCACCTGGCTATTGGCGATCGGCGCACCGAGCGAGCGATTGCTGTCGCCAGCGCGCAGTCGTCGGGCGGTGATCAGCACCGTGGCTTCGGTCGGACCGTAGAGGTTGTAGAGGTTGCCCTGCCGGGTGAGCTGTTCGATGACCCAGGGCTCGCAGACATCACCACCGGTCATCACGTGTGCCAGGCACTGCAGTTGCTCCAGGGGCAGAATGCTTAACAGGGCCGGAGGCAAAAAACCATGGCTGAGCTGTTGATGACGGATCAGCTCCACCAGTTGCAGAGGGTCACGCCGCTGGTCGTCACTGGGCACGACCAGCCTGGCGCCTTGCAGCAGGGTCGGGAAGATGTCGATCAGCGAAGAGTCGAAACTCAGCGATGAGAACTGCAACGCGCAGCTGTGTTCGGTCAGTTGCACATAGTCGGCGTACCACGCCGTGAAGTGCGCCAGATTCGCCTGACTGAGCGACACGCCCTTGGGCTGGCCGGTAGTGCCCGAGGTGTAGAGCGCCATGCACGGCGCCTCGAGAGCGGGGCGGCGACGCATCAGCGGCTGGTCGAGGTCCACGTGTTCGAGGTCGAGCGCGCAGATGTCCAGGTCGGGCATCCGGTCTGCGAGCGGGTGCTGACCGTCATGCAACAACAGCACGGCGCCGGCGTCCGACAGAATGTACTGCTGACGCTGCACGGGATGGCTCGGCTCCAACGGCAGGTACACCGCGCCGCAGCCGAGAATCGCCAGGATCCCCGCGTACAATGCGCTGCATTTGGACAGGCAGATGCCGACCACCCAGGGCTGGTCGTGCGCCTCGAGCAACGGCTGCAGTCGCTGGGCAATGGCGCGGCTGCGCGCATGCAATTCGCCATAGCTCAGGGATGTGCCGGCGATGCAGAGTGCCGGTCTGCTGGCGGACTGGATGAACCGCTGCTCCAGACGCTCGATCATCGGGATCTGCGCGAGTTGCTGCAAGCGCTCGTCAGCGGTTGCGTTGAGCCGATGGACGTAGGCGAGGCGCTCCAGAAACAACAGGCTTTGCACGTGCTCGAAATGCACCGGGTCCGCCGGTTCGGTGCGCAAAAAATAGTCCGCATCCCGGGAGAAGCGACTGACCAGCAATGCGACATGGTCCACTATTTGCGCCACGGCTCGCCGGCGCAGCGCCTGGCCGTTGCCGGAGGGCTCGTCGGCCACCGGCAGGCGCGTCAGCTGCGTCGAGCCCAGCAGGCACAGCAGGTCCAGTGACGGCAGCCCACTGGCGCCTGCCACACCGAGCCCAAGGCTCAGTGTCAGTCGCGGCGCGTGGCCCGGCAGTTCAAGCGCCAGGCTGGCGTCGTCGATCAGCAGATCGAAATTGCCTGACGGTAGCGGGCCGGGGTCCTTCAGACATGTCAGTGAATGGCCGTGTTGTTCGAGCTCCAGCGCTACCTCGGTCAACGCCAGGCTGCGGCCAATGAGCAAAATGTCGAGACGTCTCATGATGTGCTCCTCGTTAAACCAGGTAGTCGCTCAAGGCGGCTTGAACGCACGGCGCATCGAGCAATGAACTGTTGTGGAAAAAGCGCACGATGTTGGCGACCAGCGGGTGATGGCGGTTGATCGGGAAGGCGAGGCCGGAGACTTCGCGCTTGAGTCCCTGCCGCGCGGTATCGCTGATCCGCAAGGCGTCGATCAGGCGAAAGTCGAAGGATTTCTGGATGTCGTTGGTCAGGTAATGGCCGATGAACACCGGCAGGATCCGTGCGATGCATTGCCGGTCTTCCTCACTCGCGGTGTGCCAGTAAATGCGCACCAAGCGGGCCCAGAAGCCGGAGTGTCGGCCCTCGTCGAGCAAGTGATCGGCCATCAGTCCCTTGATCGATTGCTTGACGCTGTCGTCCTTGGCGAACGCTGCGACATCACCGGTCACGGTGTTCTCGGCGATGGCCACGCAGATCAGTTCCACGGCCGCGCGCAGAGGCTCCGGCGCCAGCGCGATCGCCGCCGGAATCGCCCGGCTCAGCTCGATCTCATTGGGCAGTTCGATGGGAGGGATGCCCGTCAAGGCGATGGTCTGCTGCATGAAGTCCATCGCCACCAAAGCGTGGTAATCCTCGTCGACCACCACGGTCATGGCGTCGTAGCGACAGGCAAACGGGAACGGAACGGCAAAGCGATTCTTGGCGATGCTGCGGGCGGTTCTGTCGACGATCTCGGTTTCGAAAATCACCACATCGTTGATGAACTTGTAGAGCGTCTGCACCAGTGCGAAATCCCGTTGCTCCGGGCATTCGCGCACAAAGGTCTCACTGAGCACCAATGGCTGACGGCTGAGCGGGTAGATCAGTTTGTCGTCGTTCTCCAGCATGCGACGCGGGCGGGTACGGATGGTTGCGCGGCTTTCCCAGGCATCGGCGAAGGATTGATAGTCGGCGGCGTTCACGCGTTCACCTCCGCCATCGGTTCGCCCATGCTCAGGCGCAGGCCGTCCCACAGGGCGATGCGGCTTTCCACGGCGGCAAGGGCGCTGGCATACACGTCTTCTTCCCGTTGCGGGTCGCCATCGACCAGCCGTGCCAGGAGTTTTTCCGCTGCCGGGCCGTGGTCTTCGGAGTCGACCTCGATATGCCGCTCCAGGTAATAGCGAAAGGTTGGCGCCTGGTCGATGCCGATGCCCCAGTCGTCGAGAATGCGCTGGAACATCTGCGGGATGACGCTCTCGCGACCGTGCAGGAATGCCGCCGCTACGCTGTGGCCTGGCGCGTGCAGGGCTGTGTGCAACGTGTGGCGCACGAATTGTGCTGCAGCCGGGTCGATGTCCACGCTTCGTAACGCCACGTCGTAGCTCACGCCCTCCTGTTGCAGTGCCACGAAACGCTCGATGGCGGAGGTGCTGGCGCCCACTTCACGCATGGCGTCGAGGTACAACTCGAAATGACTGTAATGGCCTTGGGCGGGCCGATCATCGGACTCTTCGCCGAGCACTATCTCGTTGATCAGCCTCGCAGCGTGTGGATCCTTCGGTGGCAGCCAGGGCAACTGAACGCAGGTCAGTTCCTGTTGCAGGCGTTTGGTCAGAGACATGAAGTCCCATACGGCAAATACATGGGACTCCATGAAACGTTGAAGTACCGAAAGAGAATGTATTTCAGAGAAGATAGGGTGCGAACTCAACTCTGTCTTTTTCTGAGCAAGACGTTCTTTAATCGATTTCATGGCGAGCCTATTCGTCAATGTTTTGAATGAAGTGGAATCACTAAGTAACAGTTGCTACAAGTTTTTGGCTGGCGAACGAGTACAGCAAACGCCTTACGGAGTCAGTGGCGTGCAGGGCACTGACTGGGCGCATTGCAACCAATACTGATGGGTGGCGGAGAAAAAACTAATACACGGATTAGTGTCGGGCAAGTAGTTTCTTATTATTTTTAAGTTTAACTTTTCGACGCGCGAAAAGTTACATTAAAACTTGGTGGGTAAGTTTTATTTGGGCGTAGTTGCTCCTTCCGGCTTATATAAGTCGAAATGGAAATAAAGAGTGAATGCCTCACTCGAGCAACTTTCTAAGGACGATATTTGGTCAGGTTTTTGAGGGGGGAAGATGGCCGGGATGCCAAGGCTTCCTTTTCCCGTGGCAAGACTCCTTCCGTAGGTTCTTGATGGGGGGGACGGCGCCGCTCACGCGTCGCTTCGCCCCATTTGTATTTGGTTGGCAGTCCAGAGTGAGCGTAAATCAAGGCAGCCGCTATCGCCGACGTGTCCTACCGTCAGCGCAGGGATTGAACTCAAGGGAAAATAAGGGCGAGTGCCATCGCAACAGGCACCTGCGGGCAGGCAATACCTGCTCGAACAGTCTGTCGTACGATTTGTTTCTAGGCTTTTCTACTTTGCGCCGTTGGGTTTTCGAGGTAGCGGGTGATGACATCGACGCCGCGATTGAGGTGGTGTTCGAGCAACTTGACCGTGCGCTCGATATCTCGGTCATGCGCCGCATGCAGCAACGCCCGGTGATCGTCCTGGGACAGTTTGCCCAGGCCCATGGCCTCCAGGTTGAAACGCAGGAAGCGTTCTTCTTCGTTCAGGCCTTCTTCGATCAGTTTCAATAATCGATGATTGGGCGCCTTGCTGTAGAGCGTCATGTGAAACAGGCGGTTGAGCCGGCCGATCTCGGTGTAGTTGTGCTCTGTTTCCAGCTCGTCGATATAGTGGGCCGCCTGCTCGAAGTCCTCGGTAGTCAGCAGCGGAATCGACAGGCGCAGGGCTTCGGACTCCAGCAGGATACGCAGCGCATAGGTTTCGGCTGCATCCCCCTGAACCAGTGGCGCGACAACCGCGCCTTTGTGGGCGATGACATTGAGCAGCCCTTGGGCTTCCAGCTGGCGCAGCGCTTCTCGCACCGGCATGCGGCTGACGCCGAACAGATCAGCCAGATCCTGCTGGCGAAGTGCGGTGCCACACGGGATACGGCCGTCGAGGATGGCAGCGCGCAAGGTTTTCTCGATGACGGAACGGGCCACGTAGGCGGGAATCGGCCCGTTGACCCTGATGCTGTTGAGAGGGTTGGGTTTTTGTGTCACTACAACGCACCCTGATGACTGAGAAATTGGATCCAAACTGACACTAGTGACTGCCCCGCAGGTTGTCAAACGTGCAAGTTAAACAACGTATACAAGAAGCTTAGCGCGCTCTTGGCGATCTCATCGTGCCATTGTCTTTTAACCGGCTAACCTTCACCATCAATCGATTCCACCTGCCTACATGGATGCCTCGCATTGGCGGTATGTTTCGCGACCCCCCGGACATTACGCTGGCTATGCGGCGCGTTGCTGCTGGCCGGTTTCCTGTCGGGTGGCTTGCATGCCGACTGGGACTTTTCCCTGATCAGCCGCAAGGCGCAGGCATTGTACGGACCTTTGGGCGCAGGTCAGCAACGAATTGACGCCTGGCAGCACCTGTTGGCCACCCAGAAGCAGGTCAGCGAGCAGGATAAGCTCAAGGTGGTCAACCTGTTCTTCAACCGGCAGATGCGTTACGAAGAGGACATCGACCTGTGGCACACGGTCGATTACTGGGAAACGCCGATCGAAGCCCTGTGGAAGGGCGCCGGGGATTGCGAAGACTATGCCATCGCAAAATATTTCAGCCTGCGCCACCTCGGCGTTCCCAGCGACAAGCTGCGCATCACCTACGTCAAGGCCTTGACCCTGAACCGCGCGCACATGGTGTTGACGTATTACGCCAGCCCCGATGCCGTGCCGCTGGTGCTCGACAGCCTGATCGACGCCATCAAACCCGCCAGCCAACGAACGGACCTGCTGCCCGTCTACGCTTTCAATGCCGAGGGGGTGTGGTTGCCGGGTGCCAAGGGCAATACGAGAGTCAGCGACACCAAACGCTTGTCCCGCTGGCAGGATGTTCTGAAGAAAATGCAAGCCGAAGGTTTTCCGGTCGAGATGACTAATTAGGAGCACGCGCTCAGATGTCTTTGTTCAAACAGCTGTTGATCGCAATCTGTCTGTTCCTGGTGGTCGCCTTTACCGGCAGCTTCATGGTCAGCCTGGAAAGTTCACGCACCCAGTACGTCAACCAGTTGCGCTCCCATGCACAGGACGCGGCGACGGCGCTGGCGCTGTCGTTGACCCCGAACATCGACGATCCGGCGATGGTCGAGTTGTTGGTCAGCTCGATTTTCGACAGCGGCTATTACGCGAGCATCCGCGTTGTCGACCTGTCGAATGACCAGACGCTGGTGGAGCGCAGCGGCAGCCCGGCGGTGAGCAATGTGCCGGACTGGTTCGTGAAGCTGATCGGCCTCGAACCGGCAGGCGGCGACGCGATCGTCAGTCGTGGCTGGGAGCAGGCGGCGCGGGTCGAGGTGGTCAGCCATCCGATGTTCGCCATCGCCAAGCTGTGGCAAAGCGCGCTGGGCAGCCTCGGCTGGCTGCTGCTCTGCGGCGCGGTCAGTGCGGCGCTGGGCGCCTTGCTGCTGCGCCGGCAACTGAAGCCGCTGGACTACATGGTCCAGCAATCCCACGCCATTGCCCGTCGGGAATTCCTCAGCCTGCCCGACCTGCCGCGCACCCCCGAATTGCGCCGTGTGGTCCAGGCCATGAACCAGATGGTCGAGAAGCTCAAGGCGTTGTTTCAGGAGCAGGCCGAGCGCAGCGAGAAATTGCGCGACGAGTCCTATCAGGATGCGTTGACCGGGTTGGCCAACCGGCGCTATTTCGAGATGCAACTGAATGCCCGGGTGAGCAACCCGGAGCTGGCGAGTTCGGGTTACCTGCTGCTGTTGCGGGTCAAGGATCTGGCCGGGCTGAACCAGCGCCTGGGTGGTCAGCACACCGACGAGTTGCTCAAGGCTGTCGGCCAGCAACTCTTGCGCGAGTGTGCCAGGTACCCGGAGACGCTGAATATGGTGACGCGGGTCCGTGGGGGGGAATTTGCCGTGCTGGCGCCAGGGCTGGTGCACGCCGAAGCGCTGCAACTGGCACAACACCTGGACCTGGCCCTGACCAGCCTGCATGCGACGGGTGCCACCGACGTGGCGGCGGTGGCCTACATCGGTCTGGCGCCGTTCAAGTTTGGCGACTCACCGCAAGCGGTGCTTGGCCTGGCCGATCAGGCACTCGCCCAGGCCGAAGGCCAGGGCGATTCGCGGTGGGTCTGCCTGGATCACAGCGCGCCCTCCACCCTTGGCGATGACCATCATGCCTGGCACCGCTTGCTCGATCAGGCGCTGAACCAGCGCCGGTTCGAGCTGTATTTCCAACCGGTGGTCGCCAGCCAGGACACCGCGCTGGTGCTGCATTACAAGGTGCTGTCGCGACTGATCGACGAACAGGGCCAGGCCATTCCTGCGGGCCGCTTCTTGCCGTGGCTCGAGCGTTTCGGCTGGGCCGCGCGCCTGGATCGCCTGATGCTGGAGCAGGTGATCGAGCAAATGCCGGCCCATCAGGCCTCCCTGGCGTTGAACCTGTCTTCGGCGACGCTGACCCATCCCCAGGCGTTGGGCAAGGTCCTGGATATTCTGCGCGCACACTCCAACCTTGGCTCACGGCTGGTCCTGGAAATCGGCGAGGAACAACTGCCTGAGCAGGCGAAGCTGGAAGACCTGATGCGCCGCCTGCGCGAGATCGGTTTCTCGCTGGGGCTGCAACACTTTGGCGGCCGTTTCAGCATGATCGGTAACCTGGCGCGGCTGGGCCTGGCGTACCTGAAGATCGATGGCGTGTATATCCGCGCAATTGATCGGGAGAGCGACAAGCGTCTGTTCATCGAGGCGATACAGCGGGCGGCGCACAGCATCGACCTGCCGCTGATTGCCGAGCGGGTCGAGACCGAAGGGGAACTGGCGGTGATTCGCGAGATGGATATCTTTGGCGTGCAGGGGCAGTTGGTGGGTGAGCCCAGGCCCTGGCAATAACGCGTTAAATCAAGCCGACCTCATCGTCGTCATCCACCAGGTGACTCAACCCACCCAGCGCTTCCCGCGCCTGGGAGCGGTCCATGAGCTTGGCCTGGGCGGCGGCCGGCAGGTCGGTGACGCGGATCACGCCTTTATCGGTCAGGACCTGAATCAGGTCGTCGAGTACCCGGATCATGTCCAGGTCACTCTGTTTCAACTGCTTGAGCTGTTTGATCTGCTGCAATTGTTTGTGGCTGGTGGCCATGACTTCGCTGGCGAACCATTCCTGCAGGTCAGGGTGATCGGCCGGCAGGGTTTCAGTGGACCCGGCATACGCCTCGGCCTCCACGCGCGTCAATTGGCCGTCTGTATTGCGTTGCACGTAGAACATCGAGCGTCCCTCAAATGTTGAGCAGCGTCATCCTGTCAGCAGCATAGGCGAAATAAGCCATATGGTTATTCGCTAACGGTATTTAAATTCACGTTCTTATACCTATAAAGTCAACCTCCTGCGTACCTGCCGACCAATCGGCGCGCCGCACGACACGAACCAACACGGGACATCCGTGAGTTTCTGATCGACGTGCGCGCCCTGAGCGTGCCGTGCGTGGGAGTGATTTTATGTCTGTCGTCTCTGCAACCCGAAACATCGCACCGCAAACCTTCGAGATCCGCCCATTCGACGGCGTCGTCGGTGCCGAAATCATCGGCCTCGACCTGTCCCGGCCGATCAATGACCAGGATTTCGCCCGTCTCCATCGCGCGCACCTGGATCATCATGTCGTGGTGTTCCGCGACCAGCGCATCACTCCCGAACAACAGATCGACTTCAGCCGCCGTTTTGGCGTGTTGCAGATCCATGTGCTCAAGCAATTCCTGCTGACCGGGCACCCGGAAATCCTGATCGTCTCCAACATCATCGAAAACGGCCAATCCATCGGCCTTGGCGACGCCGGCAAGTTCTGGCATTCCGACCTTTCCTACAAGGAACTGCCCAGCCTGGGCTCGATGCTGCATGCCCAGGAGCTGCCGTCCGAAGGCGGCGATACCCTGTTCGCCGACATGCACAAAGCCTGGGACGACCTGCCTGAAGCGCTGCGCAAGGCCGTCGAAGGGCGTTCGGCGGCGCATTCCTACACGGCACGCTACAGCGAGACCAAGTTCGAAGGCAATTGGCGCCCGACCCTGACGCCGGAACAACTGGCCCAGGTGGCCGAAGTCATTCATCCGGTCGTACGCACACACCCGGAAAACGGCCGCAAGGCGCTGTTTGTCAGCGAGGGGTTTACCACGCGGATCGTCGGTCTGCCGGACGACGAGAGCAAGCAATTGCTCGATGAACTCTATGCCCACAGCGTGTTGCCGCAAAACATCTACCGCCATCAATGGCAGCCCCACGACCTGGTGTTCTGGGACAACCGCTCGTTGATCCACCTGGCCACCGGATGCCCGAGCCACCTGCGCCGCAAGCTGTATCGCACCACCATCCAGGGCGATGCGCCTTACTGATTTCTTGGAGTACGACCATGTCCAAACGTCTTCCATTCGCGCCGCTGGCTGCGGCTATCGGCCTGGGTTTGAGCCTGATCGCTGGCAGCCTGGTGGCGCCGCCCGTGGCCCACGCTGAAGGTGAAATCCGCATCGCCGAGCAGTTCGGCATCGTTTATCTGCTGCTCAACGTGGTGCGCGATCAGAACCTGATCGAGAAGTACGGCAAGCAGGAAGGCATCGACATCAAGGTCGACTGGACACAGCTCTCCGGCGGGGCGGCGGTCAACGATGCGTTGCTCTCGGGGTCGATCGACATCGCCGGCGCCGGTGTCGGGCCGCTCCTGACCATCTGGGATCGCACCCACGGCAAGCAGAACGTCAAGGCTGTCGCTTCACTTGGCAACTTCCCTTACTACCTGGTGAGCAACAATCCCAAGGTCAAGACCATCGCCGATTTCACCGAGAAGGACCGCATCGCCGTGCCGGCGGTGGGCGTGTCGGTGCAGTCGCGCTTCCTGCAATACGCGGCGGCCAAACAATGGGGCGACAAGGAATTCAATCGCCTGGACAAATACACCCTCGCCGTACCCCATCCCGATGCCACGGCAGCGCTGATTGCCGGCGGCACCGAGTTGACCGGGCATTTCTCCAATCCGCCCTTCCAGGACCAGGCACTGGCCAACCCGGATGTGCACGTGGTGCTGAACACCTATGACCTGCTCGGCCCGAACTCGCCGACGGTGCTGTTCGCCACGGAGAAATTCCGCAACGAGAACCCGAAAACCTACAAGGCGTTCGTCGAGGCACTGACCGAAGCCGCGCAATTTGCCCAGAACGACAAAGGCGCTGCCGCCGACACGTACATCCGCGTGACCAAGGCGAAAATTGACCGCGCCGCGCTGCTGAAAATCATCGACAACCCGCAGTTCGAGTTCAGTGTCACGCCGAAAAATACCTACCCGCTCGCCGAATTCCTCTACCGCGTCGGCGCGATCAAAAACAAACCGGACTCGTGGAAGGATTACTTCTTCCAGGACGCCAAGCCGCTACAAGGGAGCTGATCGACATGAACGCCCCATTGCCAGGCCACACGGTCAGCAAACCGAACGCCACCGCCCAGGCACTGTTGTCGGTGGATAACGTCAGCCTCGAATACCGCACGCCCCAGCGGGTGGTTCGGGCGACCCATCAGGTCAGTTTCGAGATCGATCCGGCGGACCGCTTTGTCCTGCTGGGTCCCTCCGGCTGCGGCAAGTCGACCTTGCTCAAGGCCGCCGCCGGATTCATCCAGCCCGTCGAGGGCGAGATCCGCCTGCAAGGCCAGCGGGTCGAGGCCCCGGGGCCGGACCGGATCGTGGTGTTCCAGGAGTTCGACCAACTGCCCCCCTGGAAGACCGTCAAGCAGAACGTGATGTTCCCGTTGCTGGCGTCGAAAACCCTCAAGCGAAAAGAAGCCGAAGAGCGGGCGCTGCACTACCTGGAAAAGGTCGGGCTGGCGGCGTTTGCCGATGCCTATCCCCACACCCTTTCGGGCGGCATGAAGGCGCGCGTGGCCATCGCCCGGGCGTTGGCGATGCAACCGAAAATCCTGCTCATGGACGAGCCTTTCGCCGCCCTCGATGCGCTGACCCGGCGCAAGATGCAGGAAGAATTGCTGCTGCTCTGGGAAGAAGTGCGCTTCACGTTGCTGTTTGTCACGCACTCCATCGAAGAGGCGCTGGTGGTGGGCAATCGCATTCTGCTGCTGTCGCCGCATCCGGGGCGGGTACGGGCGGAGGTCCACAGCCATCAATACGATTTGCACAGCCTGGGCGGCGTGGCGTTTCAGGAATCGGCGCGACGGATTCATCGCTTGTTGTTCGATGAGGGCCAGTCACCGGAAACCGAGCGTGAGCTGGATTTCGCCGATATCCGCATCGCTTATTGAGCCAGTTGAGAGGAGGGCACGATGAGCCATTTATCATCCCCGCGTGAAGAATTCGAAACCGTCCTGCCGGCGCTGACCGATGTGTCGCTGGAGCGTGAACTGCCGCTTGGCCAGCGCCTGTGGCAACAGGGCTGGATCCGCAAGGGCCTGATCCTGATTGTGCTCGCGCTGGTGTGGGAAGCCATCGCCCGTTATCAGAACAATGACCTGCTGTTGCCCAGCTTCGTGCAGACCGCTCAGGCGCTGTATGCCGGGTTGGTCAGTGGCGAGTTGCTGGGCAAGGTGTGGATTTCCCTGGTGGTGCTGGTCAAGGGTTACCTGATCGGGATTGCCCTGGCGTTCGCCCTGACTACGCTGGCGGTGTCGACCCAATTGGGCCGCGATCTGCTGAGCACGCTGACGTCGATGTTCAACCCGTTGCCGGCGATTGCCCTGTTGCCGCTGGCGCTGCTGTGGTTCGGGCTGGGGCAGAACAGCCTGATTTTCGTGCTGGTGCATTCGGTGCTGTGGGCGTTGGCGTTGAACACCTACGCCGGCTTTCTCGGGGTCTCGGAAACCTTGCGCATGGCCGGGCGCAACTACGGCCTCAAGGGCATGCGCTTTGTGCTGTTCATCCTGATTCCGGCGGCTTTGCCGTCGATCCTTGCCGGGCTGAAGATCGGCTGGGCGTTTGCCTGGCGCACCTTGATTGCAGCCGAACTGGTGTTCGGCGCCACCAGCGGCAAGGGTGGGTTGGGCTGGTACATTTTTCAGAATCGCAACGAGTTGTACACCGACAAGGTGTTCGCCGGGCTGGCGGTGGTGATTCTGATCGGGTTGCTGGTGGAAAACCTGGTGTTCGACACCCTGGAGCGGGTGACGGTCAAGCGCTGGGGGATGCAGCGTTAGCACAGCTGACAGGCAGAAAGTCATCGACCGATTTCAGGCTTCGGCGCTTGACCACGGCTTCATAGAATCCGGCAAATTCTATTGGTTGCTCGAAGTTGCGCTGCATCCTGTTGCAGGTTATCCAAGGCCGCTAATGCAGCTTGAAGTTGGGCTTGCTGAGCAGCATGTTGCGCAGCCATTTGGGCCTGGTGCATCTCGAGGGCACGCTGCTCAGCCGTGGGTACACGGGGCCTTGAGTTAGCAAAGTGATTTTCCCGAGGTGAACTCATGCTGTTAACTGTATAGCTTCTCCGATCGTGGGATGCGGCAAAAGTGTCAGCATTCCACAGCGGTACCGCTTCTGTGTATGAAGGCGGTAGTTGGTGGGGCGCTGCGGCGGATCCATGTCTACCACTGATAGCCTCTGACGCCTGAGGGGCTGAAGGTGAGGAGCGGTGAGTCAAGGCGTCACGTGCTGCCCCTGCTGCATACCCAGGATGATGCTTCGGGGTCGTGATGCCCATGTCCAGCCCCATTGATCCTGGGTGTCGTCTCGCGCCAGGCGCTCCTCCCACAATCGTGCCCAAGGTGCCGAACGCTTTCAGAATGTTTTCCTTTTCAGGGCGCATAGGCCCTACCACAGACTCCACAGTTGCCGTAGCTGTTATCGCCTTGCCCCGGTTTGCGCCGGTCATGCTGCTTCCGCCGAAGAGAAAATCCACAGTGCGGGAAACAGTTTTACGCAGCCCGTGAGGTAACCAAGGGAAAAGTGGAGCATGCCCCGTCGGATCCGAACGATTCACCGGATCCCCCACACAATACATATACGGATTCAGCCCCCCTCGCCGAAACGGACTCCAGCTATCCGGGCTGTGAAACCGCATCAACCGCGGGTTGTAGGCGCGGTATCCGTTGCCCAACAGGTACCAACCGATGTGCGTTTCAAACACTTGGCCGTTGAAGCCCAGTTTACCCGTGGACCCCGGCCGCGCCGATCGCTCGCCGTAGGCGGAATAAGCGATCACCTCGGTGTTGCCGTTCACGGTTTCGCCAATGATGGAGCCGCTGCGGTCCGTGGCCAGCAGCAACACCTGCCGCCCGATATGTGCGGATTGATCGACATCTGTTGGTTTAGACATCGGCACCTCCCCGGTAGCGTGCTGGCTTCCTTCCCCCAATTTCTACGCGCCCTCGAAAGAGATTGGAACTAGCAGAACTGATAGTTGCATGAGGCGGCGGGTAGGGCCCGATCAACCACTTGGAAACTTTGCTAGCATTGCGCCTGAAGCAATCTCCCTCCATCACGAGTGCTCATCATGCAACTGCCCGACATGAACCTTCTGGTCGCCCTCGACGCCCTGCTCGACGAGGGCAGCGTGGTGGGCGCCGCGCGGCGGATGCACCTCAGCCCGGCGGCGATGAGCCGGACGCTGACGCGTATTCGCGAGGCCATTGGCGATCCGATTCTGGTGCGGGCCGGGCGTGGACTGGTGCCGACGCCCAAGGCCCTGGAGTTGCGCGAACAGGTGCGTGAACTGGTCGAACAAGCCGCACAGCTGTTTCACTCGGCGCGGGTACTGGAGCTGGGAAGTCTGCGGCGACGTTTCAGCATTCGGGCCAACGACTTCTTCGTCGGCGTCTACGGCGGCAAGCTGTTCGACACTCTGGAGCGCCAGGCACCGCATTGCGAGCTGCGCTTCGTTCCCGAAGGCGATAGCGATGATGAGGCATTGCGCGAGGGGCGCATCGACCTTAGCGTCAGCAACAACCGCCCGCTGATGCCGGAAGTGAAGGTGCAAAATCTGTTCACCACGCAATTCGTCGGGCTGGTGCGCGAAGACCACCCGCTGCTGGACGAAGAGATCACGGCCGAGCGGTTTTCCGGTTTTTCCCACGTCAGTGTGTCTCGGCGGGGCATCGCTCGTGGGCCGATCGATACCGCGCTCAATGCCTTGGGGCTGGAACGCCGGGTGGCGGTGATTGCGCCGAGTTTCCATGCGGCGATGTTTGCCCTGCCGGACTCCGACCTGATTTTGCCGGTGCCCAGGGAAACGCTGTCGAGCGTACGCCGTCTCGGCCTGAAACTGCGTTCTTTCACCTTGCCGCTGCCGCTGCCCACCCTGGTGCTGACACAAGCCTGGCATCCGCGATTCGACAATGATCCGGTGCACCGCTGGCTGCGCGAAACGGTGAAAGCCTGCTGCGACGAAACCTGGCAGGCTGCCCAGCCCTGAGAGGGAGTATGGCCATTAATACCTATGGATGGTGTTGCGCCTGACCCGCCGATGTTAGTTTTTTTCCTCACCGTTTGCCCGCGACCGCCTGCCCGGCAGCGTGCGTAACGTCATTCCATGATTGCGCCTGACGCACTTATAAATTGCCAATAAGTCAGTTTTCGTCAGCGATTGGCGTTCGTAAACTGCCCGCCTATTTTTCCGGAGTTTGAACCGATGACCTCCCTGACGGCCTCGGGGTCCCTGGCCGCGCCTATGCCTGCGCCAGCCGCCGTGGCCACGCCATTTGGCCCTCGGATCATCATTGGCCTGGTGGGCGTGCTGCTGGCGGTGCTGGTGTCAGGCCTCAACGAGACGGTGACCAAGGTCGCCCTCGCCGACATACGCGGCGCCCTGGCCATCGGCTACGACGAAGGCACCTGGCTGGTCGCCAGTTACACCGCGACCTCGGTGGCTGCGATGGCGTTTGCGCCCTGGTGTGCGGTGACGTTTTCGCTGCGGCGTTTCACCCTCTGGGCCATCGGCCTCTTCACGCTGCTCGGCGTGCTCAGCCCCTTCGCCCCGAACTACGAATGCCTGCTGCTGATGCGCATCCTGCAAGGCCTGGCAGGCGGCGCGCTGCCGCCGATGCTGATGACCGTGGCGCTGCGTTTCCTGCCGGCCAACGTCAAGCTGTATGGCCTGGCCGGTTATGCCCTGACGGCGACGTTCGGCCCCGGGCTCGGGACGCCGCTGGCCGGCCTGTGGACCGAGCATGTCGGGTGGCAATGGACGTTCTGGCAGATCGTCGCGCCCTGCCTGATCGCCATGGTCGCGGTGGCCTACGGCTTGCCCCAGGATCCGGTGCGCCTGGAGCGCTTCAAGCAGTTCAACTGGCGCGG
Source organism: Pseudomonas sp. IT-P12 (assembly GCF_949767465.1). Lineage (NCBI taxonomy): Bacteria > Pseudomonadati > Pseudomonadota > Gammaproteobacteria > Pseudomonadales > Pseudomonadaceae > Pseudomonas > Pseudomonas sp. IT-P12. The sequence continues at coordinate 17,484 of NZ_CATKPY010000023.1, forward strand.
CGTGCTGCTGGGGTTTCCGGCGATCTGCATGCTGGTGATCGGCGTTTTGCAGGGCAATCGGCTGGACTGGTTCGAATCGAGCCTGATCAGCGCTCTGCTCGGCGGCGGGTTGCTGTTGCTGGTGCTGTTCCTGATCAATGAGTGGTCGCAACCAATTCCGTTTTTCAAGATACAGATGCTCGGCATCCGCAACCTGTCGTTCGCCTTGCTGACGCTGGCCGGGGTGCTGGTGATCCTGACGTCGGTGATCATTCTGCCGTCCAGCTACCTGGCGCAGGTCCAGGGTTATCGCCCGGTGCAGACCGCGCCGATCATGTTGATCGCAGCATTGCCGCAGTTGGTGGCGCTGCCGCTGGTGGCGGCGCTGTGCAACCTGCGTTGGGTGGATTGTCGCTGGGTGCTGGGGATCGGCCTGAGCATGCTGGCGCTGTCGTGTCTGGGCGGTTCGCAGCTGACGTCGGTGTGGATTCGCGACGATTTCTATGGGTTGCAACTGCTGCAGATTTTCGGGCAACCGATGGCGGTGCTGCCGCTCTTGATGCTCTCCACCGGCAGCATCACGCCGATGCAGGGACCGTTCGCCTCGGCCTGGTTCAACACCGTAAAGGGCCTGGCGTCGGTGATCGCCACCGGGGTGATCGAGGTGCTGACCACCTCGCGACTGCACTTTCATTCGACCATGTTGGTGGACCGCCTCGGCAATTCGCCGCTGGCCGACGGCGACAGCGCGGGCCTTGCCCATCGGCTGCACGAGCAGGCCGTGGTGCTGACCGCCTCGGACCTCTACCTGTGCATGGCCGGTGTCGCCGTGGTGCTGATCCTGCTGATTTTCTGGCTGCCGACGCGGATGTATCCACCGCGCGCGCCGACTTGAATGCTCTCTTGAAACTGAAGGTTTTTATGACGACTCAATCGAAGCAAAAAGTGGCCATCGCGGTCGCCGCCGCGGTGGCGGTTGGCGTACTGATCTACTGGCTGGCTCCGGGGCTGTTTGGCAAACGCACCCAGCAGACCACCAACGATGCCTTTGTCTCTGCCGATTACACCCTGGTGGTGCCGCGCGTCGCCGGGTTCATCAAGGAGGTGTACGTCGAGGACAACCAGCAGGTCAAAGCCGGGCAATTACTGGCACTGATCGATGACCGGGACCTGCGTGCCGCCGCCCAGGCGGCCGACGCCGAAACACTGGTGGCGCGGGCGCAGTTGCAGAACACCCGGGCGACCCTGGAGCGGCAGGTGTCGGTGATCGCCCAGGCTCAAGCTTCGGTGGTCGCGGCCAAGGCGGAAATGGCGTTCGCCGAGCACGAATTGAAACGCTACGACCACCTGGCCGGCGTCGGCGCGGGCACGGTGCAGAATGCTCAGCAAGCCCGGACGCGAATCGAACAGGCCACCGCCAGGCTGGCGAATGCGACCGCCGTGCTGGCGGCGGAACGCAAGCAAGTGGAGATTCTTACAGCCCAGCGCGATGCGGCGGACGGCGGCCTGAAGCGCGCGCAAGCGGCGCTGGAAATCGCCAGCTTCGAGCTGTCCTACACCCGCATCGTCGCGCCGCAGGACGGCATGGTCGGCGAGCGGGCGGTGCGCGTCGGCGCGTACGTCACGCCGGGCAGCAAGCTGCTGGCGGTGGTGCCGCTGGCCCAGGCGTATGTGGTCGCCAACTTTCAGGAAACCCAACTGACCGACGTGCAACCGGGGCAGGACGTGCAGGTGCGCGTGGACAGCCTGGGCGGTGAAGCGCTGACCGGGCGTGTCGAGAGCATCGCACCGGCCACAGGGGTGACCTTCGCCTCGATCAAGCCGGACAACGCCACCGGCAACTTCACCAAGGTGGTGCAGCGCATTCCGGTGAAGATCGTGCTCGAGCCGGGTCAACCCCTGGCGGATCGGCTGCGGGTGGGCATGTCGGTGGAGGCCAGTATCGATACGGCCGACAGCGGCAAGCGTGAGGTGGCGCAGCAATGAAGATTTCTGTTGCCGGCGCTGACGCCATCGCGAGCAGGCTCGCTCCCACAAAGAGCGGGGCTCAGCGATGGCGTCAGCCCCCACTCGCCTTGAGTGCCTTGCTCGTCATGAGCCTGTCCGCCTGCACCGTCGGCCCGGACTTCCAGAAGCCGCACCCGCAACAGATCGCCGAGTGGTCAAAACCGCCAAGCACCGCCGAGAGCCAGGCCGTCGCCCAGACCATGGACGAACGCTGGTGGGAGGTGTTCCGGGACGCGAAACTGTCAGCCCTGATGCAGCGCGCTTTGACCGACAATCTCGACCTCAAACGTGCCAGCAGCCGCTTGCAGCAAAGCCGTGCGGTGCGCCAGGTGGTCACGGCCGAGCGCTACCCCAACACCGCCGCCACGGCCGGTTACGGCCGCAAACGCAACAGCGGCGAAGGCCTGAGCGACCCGTCAGGGAAACAGGGCAACTCGGCCTTCAACCTGTGGGACGCAGGCTTCTCGGCCTCTTGGGAACTGGACTTCTGGGGCCGCGTGCGCCGGGAAACCGAAGCCGCCGACGCGACGCTGGAGATCGCCGAAAACGACCAGCGCGGCGTGCTGCTGTCGGTGCAAGCCGAAACGGCTCAGGACTACATTCAGCTGCGTGGCGTGCAAAGCACCCGGGCCGTCACCGAGCAGAACCTCGACGTTGCGCGCCACAGCCTGAAGCTGTCACGGTTGCGCCTGGCGGAGGGTGTTGCCACCGACCTGGACGTCGCTGAAGCCGCCGCGCAGGTGGCGGCCATCGAGTCGCGCCTGCCGGCGCTGGAGCAGCGCCAGGCGCAATTGATCAACGCCCTGAGCCTGTTGATGGGCGAGCCGCCGCAGGCACTGCAGGCGGAGTTGTCGGCTGATGCGCCGATCCCGCAGACCCCGCGCCAGGTCGCCATCGGCTTGCCGTCGCAATTGGCCGAGCGCCGGCCGGACATTCGCCAGGCCGAAGCTCGACTGCATGCCACCACGGCGAACATCGGCGTGGCCAAGGGCGATTTCTATCCGCGCATTACCCTGTCGGGCAATATCGGCTCACAAGCGATGCAACTGAGCGATTTCGGCTCCTGGGGATCGCGGGCCTTCAGCATCGGCCCGCAACTGAGCTTGCCGTTGTTCGACGGCGGCCGCCTGCGCGGCGTTCTCGATCTGCGCGAGGCCCAGCAGCAGGAAGCCGCGATTGCCTACCAGCAAACCGTGCTGCAGGCCTGGCATGAAATCGACGATCAACTGACGGCGTACAACGCCAGCCAATTGCGCCGCGACAGCCTCGCCGAAGCGGTGCGCCAGAACCAGATCGCCCTGCAAACCGCGAAACAGCAGTACGTGGAAGGGGTGGTGGATTTCGTCAACGTCCTCACCGTGCAGGCCGATTTGCTCGCGACCCAGCAGCAATGGGTCGAGAGTTCGACCGGGGTGTCGCTGGCGATGATCGGGCTGTACAAGGCGCTGGGCGGTGGATGGGAGTCGGTGTACCCGTTGGCGGCGCAACGCTGAGTGCAATTGATCGCCGGGTAACGCCATCGCTGTGAATCGTTTTGCCAGCAGCTGCGTAAAGTGTAATGATAATTGCTATCAATCACGCACGTAGACCTCCCATGGACGCAGCAACTGGCGGCAACGACTCCCTTCATCGTCTTTACCGCGAGAACCATGGCTGGCTGCAAGGCTGGCTGCGCAAGCGCCTGGGCGACCGGGAGCACGCGGCGGACGTGGCCCAGGACACCTTTGTGCGCCTGCTGGTTTCGGGGCGCATGCCCGGTCCGCTGGAAAGCCGCAGCTACCTGACGCAGATCGCCCGCAACCTGGTGATCGACCAGTGGCGCCGCCTGCGCATCGAGCGTGCGTACCTGGAGAGCATCTCGCACCTGGCGGAACCGGAGTCGCCCTCCCTGGAAACCCGGGCGCTGATCCTTGAAACCCTGACGCAAATCGATGCGATGCTCGATCGCATGCCGGACAACGTGCGCCAGGCCTTTTTGCTCTCGCAGTTCGAAGGTTTGAGCTATGCGCAAATCGCCGAACGGCTCGGAGTGACGGTCAGCTCGGTGCAGAAGTACATGACGCGCGCGATCCTGGCCTGTTATCAACTGGTCTACGAATCATGAGTCGCGCCCACGATGCGCCCATCGATCCGGCAATCGTCGAGCAGGCCAGCGAATGGCTGATGCTGCACTGGGGCGGTGATCTGGATGCCGGGAAGCGTCAGGCATTCGCGTTGTGGCAGCAGGCCCATCCAGAGCATCAACGCGCCTGGCAGCGATTGCAGCAACTGCAGCAGACCTTCGGCTCGGTGCCGTCCGAGTGTGCACGGGCGGTGTTGCGGGACAGTCCCGATCCACAGCGTCGCGCCGCGCTGAAGATGCTGGGTCTGTTGCTGGTAGCGGGGGGCAGTGGTTACCTGATGCAAAGCCAGGTGTCCTGGCGCGCCACCTTCGCCGAGCATCGCACCGCCACCGGTGAAATTCGCCACATGACCTTGAGCGATGGCACGCGGCTGGACCTCAACAGCGACAGTGCGGTCGACCTGCGATTTACCGCGCAGGAGCGCCGGATCAAACTGATCAGGGGCGAGGTGCTGCTCACCAGCGGGCACGACTCGGTCCGGCCGTTGATCGTGGAAACCGCCAGTGGCGATGTCCAGGCGCTGGGCACGCGGTTTTCCGTGCGTGAAATGGATGACGGCGCACGTGTCGAACTCTATGAAGGACAGCTGCGGATCAGCCCCCGACAGGGCGCCTCGGTGCTCATGGAAGCCGGCCACAGTCTGTGGTTCAACGCGGGCGGTGCGGGGTCGATGCAACCGGCGAACGTCAACGCCAGCAGTTGGAGCCAGGGTCGACTGGTGGCCGAGCGTCAGCCGCTGGGGCGCTTCCTTGCCGAGCTGGCGCGTTATCGACCGGGCTGGATTCGTTGCGATGAGGCGGCTTCGCAACTGTTGCTGACCGGCGTCTTCCCCCTCGACGACACCCAGGCAGTGCTCGCTGCACTCGAACGCACGTTGCCGGTGAAGGTGGAGTCCGTGACCCGTTACTGGGTGACGGTGAAGCGCCGCGCCTGAACTTTAAAAAAATTTCCGCAGCGCTTGTCGGTTTTCATGCCCCGTTCGGGATAGCTCTTGAAAGCAAATCAAGAAGCATTCTCATGGGGAGTTCCAGAATGCCACATCGTCCGACACAGAAGATTTTCCCGCTCAATGGCGTCCTGCGCCGTGGTGTATTCGCCACCTTGCTGGCCACCACGCCGTTGCTGCCGACCCTGGCGTTGGCCGACGAGGCCAGCGTGAGTCAGGCGCGGCAGTACAGCATTGCCGCCGGCAACCTCGATCAGGTTCTGAATCGTTTTGCCAGCGAGGCGGGCATTTTGTTGTCGGTGGATGCGCAGCTCACCGAAGGCAAGCGCAGTGCCGGGCTCCAGGGTCGTTTCGACGTGAATCAGGGGCTTGAACGGGTGTTGGCGGGCAGTGGACTGCAGGCCGTTTATGCCCAGGGCGGATGGTCGTTGCAGCCGATCGCACAAAGCGGTCCGCTGCAGTTGGGGGCGACGCGCGTCAGTGCGCCCGAAGCCCGGGAAAACGCCTGGGGCCCGGTCGACGGCATCGTCGCCAAGCGCAGTGCCACCGGGACCAAGACCGATGCGGCGCTGGTGGAAATCCCGCAGACCATCAACGTCGTCACCGCCGCCGAAATCAGTTCGCGCAACGCACAAAGCGTGACCGAAGCCCTGCGCTACACGCCGGGCATCACCGGTGGCGGATTCTCCGACCGGGTGAAGATTTTCGACGAGCCGACCTCGCGCGGGTTCTCGCCTACGCCGCTGTACCTCGATGGTTTGCACCTGCCCTATGGCGGCGGCAGCACCGGGGGCGCGCTACAGATCGAGCCGTACTCGCTGGAGCGCATCGAAGTGCTCAAGGGCCCGGCGTCGGTGCTGTACGGGCAGAACCAGCCCGGTGGGATCGTCAACCTGGTCAGCAAGCGTCCGACCGAAGAAGCCTTGCATCAGGTCAAGTTCGAGGCCGGCAGCTACGATCACAAGAGCGCCGCCATCGACCTCGGTGGCCCGCTCGACGATGAAGGCAAGTTCCTTTACCGCCTGACCGCGTTGGCCAACGACAGCCAGGATGAAATCGACTACGTCAAAGACAAGCGCCAGTTCATTGCCCCGAGTTTCACCTGGCGTCCCAGTGAAGACACCAGCCTGACCCTGTTCGCCCAGTACCAGAAGGACGAGGGTGTTCCCGAAGCCCAAGGCCTTCCGGCCGTCGGCACGCTGTTCGATAACCCCAATGGCAAGATCGACCGTGACCTGTTCCTCGGTGAACCGGGTGTCAATGACTACCACCGCGAGCAGTACGCCTTCGGCTACGAATTTTCCCATCGCCTGAATGACGTCTGGACCCTGAAGCAGAACGCACGGTATGCCCGGGTCAACGACCACTACACCGCCCCCCTGCATGGTTACCGCTTCGTTGCCAACCCGATTACCGGAGCCAACGATCAGCGCTATCAGACCCGCTACGGCGTGAACTGGCAGCAGGACAACAAGGTCTTCGGTGTGGATAACATCGCCCAGGCCGAATTCGACACCGGGCCGCTCAGCCATACGGCCATCGTCGGCGTCGATTACTACCACTTCAACTCGAAATTCGACGGCTTGTACGACTACAACCCGCCGATCATCGACCTGTTCACCCCCGTCTACGGCCAATCGCTGAATTTCGGCAATAACTATCGCTGGGATAACACCGTTACCCAGACCGGTCTGTATGCGCAGGACCAGATCAAGCTCGACCAGTGGGTCTTCGTGCTGGGCGGCCGCTACGACTGGGCGAAAACCGATAACAAACAACCACTCACCGACGTGCACACCAGCAGCAAGGACGAGAAATTCACCGGCCGTGCCGGCATCGTCTACCTGTTCGATAACGGGCTGGCGCCTTTTGTCAGCTACTCGGAATCGTTCCTGCCCCTGACCGGCACCAGTGCGCAGGGAAGTCCGTTCGACCCTTCCACCGGCAAGCAGTACGAGGCCGGCGTGAAGTATCAGCCGCCGGGGCAGAACAGTTTCGTGCAGATTTCCGCGTATGAGCTGGAGCAGGAAAACATCCTGACCACTGACCTGGGCAATCCCGGTTTCAGCAACCAGAGCGGTGCCATTCGCTCCAAGGGCATCGAGTTCGAGGCCAAGGCCGAGTTGAGCGAATCCTGGGACGTGATCGCTTCGGCGTCGCGCAACGATATCAAGTACACCAAGGACAACGACGGTCGTAAAGGCCGCCATCCGGCAGGCAATCCACCGCTGACCGCCGCCTTGTGGGTCAATTATTTCGTGCGGGGCGACACGCCGCTGGCCGGGATCGGCGCCGGGGTGGGCGCGCGTTATGCCCGCAGCAACTATGGCGATGACTACGAAGGTGCCTTCCAGATTCCGTCCTACACCGTGTACGACGCGAGCCTGACGTATGACCTGGGCATGTCGGCCTTCCGCCTCAAGGGCGTGAAGCTCGCGTTGAACGTGAAAAACCTCGCCGACAAGGAATACGTCGCCAGTTGCAGAAGCCAGTGGGATTGCTACTACGGCGATGGCCGCACGGTGGTCTCGAGCCTGAGCTACGACTGGTAATTCGTCGGCGGAACAAGGCTGGGCGTCGGGGAACGGGCCGTCCCTCGACGCCTAGGGTTTCGATGACAGGTCCGCCATGCCCTTGAGCAGTTCGATCGGCAACGGGAAGACAATGGTCGAACTCTTGTCCCCGGCAATCGAACTCAGGGTCTGCATGTACCGCAACTGCATCGCGCCGGGCTGGCGGCCGAGCATTTCGGCGGCCTGCATGAGTTTTTCCGAGGCCTGCAATTCACCCTCGGCGTGGATCACCTTGGCCCGGCGCTCCCGTTCGGCTTCGGCCTGTTTGGCGATGGCGCGGACCATCGATTCGTTGAGGTCCACGTGCTTGATCTCGACATTGGCGACCTTGATGCCCCAGGCATCGGTCTGGGCATCGAGCACCTGTTGGATATCGATGTTCAAGCGTTCACGCTCGGCCAGCAGCTCATCGAGTTCGTGCTTGCCCAGGACCGCGCGCAGCGTTGTCTGCGCCAGTTGGCTGGTGGCCGCAAGGAAGTCCTCGACCTGGATGATCGCTTTCTGCGGGTCGAGCACGCGGAAGTACAGCACCGCGTTGACCTTCACCGACACGTTGTCGCGGGTGATCACGTCCTGCGGCGGTACATCGAGCACGACGGTGCGCAGGTCGACGCGGACCATTTGCTGCACCACCGGAATCAACAGGATCAGCCCGGGACCTTTGACCTGCCAGAAACGCCCGAGCTGGAACACCACCCCGCGCTCGTATTCGCGCAGGATGCGAAAGGTCGATCCCGCCAGCGCAATCAGCAACAGCAGCAGCGCGGCAAACCCCAGTTGCAGGCCCATGATCATTCTCCACCGGGCGCCGCGTCAGCCGCGGCCACTTGCAGCAATAACCCCTGGCGCGCCACCACGCGAACCCGCTGTCCGGGTTGCAGTGGCGTGGCGCTGAGTATTTGCCACTGTTCACCTTGCAGATGCACCCAGCCGTTGCAGGCATTGCCGGGTTGCAGCGACGTCACCGGCGTCACGCTGCCCACGAGCCCGGCATCGCCACTGACGGTGTGACGCGGTCGGGTTTTCAGGGCGTGGATCAGCAGGACAACCAGCAGCAGTGCACTGAGCAATCCCAGGCCGATCATCAAGGGTTCAGGCAGCTCGGTACGGGTCAGAATCACCGCGCCGATGACGAACATCACGATGCCGCCCAGGCCGATGACCCCGTAGTTGGGCAGCGCCGCTTCGGCGATCAGAAACGCAATGCCGAAGACCATCAACCAGATCCCGACCGGGTTGGGCGCGAGCACGAGGGTGTCCGCCGCCAGCGCCGAACCGCTCAAGGCCAGCAACAATGCCATGGCACAGCAACGAGTGTTCACGTGACCCTCCCTGCGGGAGCGTGCTTGCTTGCGATGAGATAGGCGAGGGAGCCGCCGATGCAGTCGATGCGCGTCATCTTCAGCGCCCTGCGCTAAATACAGTCTAGTCGAGCCATGGGCTGCTCGAAATTTGATCAAGGGGCGCCGCTCCAGTGAGCGGATTTCCCGCGCGATGCCGGCATCGCGCCTAGACTTTTGAATGACGAGCAACGCTTTTATCCACCGTCTGCCAGCGTCGCTGCGGACACCGAGGTGCATCATGCGCATGGCAAGAACCGTGCAGAGCAGCCTGGAAAAGGCTCGCTGCGAGTTTGACATCGTTGCCCACCCTCACTCGGCCAGCAGCCTTGAAACGGCGCGGGTCGCGGGCATTCCTGCCGAGCGGGTGGCCAAGTCGGTGGTCCTCGACGACCACCATGGTCATTACCTGATGGCCGTGCTGCCGGCCAGTCGTCATCTGGACCTGTCCAAAGTGCGCAGCAGCGGCGAATGGCAGATCACCCGGGAAAGCAACCTGGCGCATCTGTTCGAAGACTGTGAACGGGGCGCTGTGCCGGCACTGGGCGAATCCTACGGCCTGGACATGGTGATCGACCCGATGCTGACCCGGCAGAAAGACATCTACCTGGAGGCCGGCAACCACAACAACCTGCTGCACATGAGCATGCCGGAGTACCTGAAAATGGTGCCGCATGCCGAGGTGCGGGAGTTGAGTCATTGAGCGTTATCCGATCGCGGGCAGGCTCGCTCCCACAGCGCTCACCGCGTACCTGTGGCAGCGAGCCTGCCCGCGATATTTCAACCACCCACTAAGGAGCACACCATGCAATCCCCCACCCACAGCCTACCGTCCCTGTTCAAGCAACTGGGCCTGCCCAGCGACCCCGTCAGCATCGATCAATTCATCGCCACCCATTCGCCGTTGAAGCCCGAGCTACACCTGGCCGACGCCTTTTTCTGGAGCCAGAGCCAGGCGGCGTTTTTGCGCGATGAAATCCTGGATGATGCGGATTGGGCGGAGGTGGTGGATCAGTTGAATGTGCTGCTGAGGAAGGGGCGGGGGCTGTAGGGTGCTGGTCGGAGAATTGTTTCAAAACTTGACCGAGATTCCCGGCAAATGTCATATTGATAGTTAGCAAACTAACAGTGTGTCTTTCCCGTGCCCAAGAACCTCGACGCTCTCCAGATGAATATCAGCAGCTCCATGGTGGTGGCCGCGCGGCATTGGCGCAAAATCTGCCAGACCACGCTGGTCAACTATGGCATCTCCGAAGCCTGCGCCGTCCCGTTGTTGATGATCGGGCGGCTGGGCGAGGGTGTGCGGCAGGTGACGGTGGCGCAGGCCGCCGGGATGGAAAGCCCGTCGCTGGTGCGTCTGCTCGACCAGTTGTGTCACGCCGGCTACGTGTGTCGCACCGCCGATGCGCAGGACCGCCGGGCCAAATGCCTGAGCCTGACCGACACCGGTCGCGAGCTGGTGCAGGCGGTTGAAATCGAGCTGGTGCGCTTGCGTCACGAAGTGCTGGAAGGCATCGCCACCAGTGATCTGGAAGCGGCCTTGCGGGTACTGAGAGCTTTCGAAGCGGCCAACGCTCCCGCGGTGGTGAACCCTTGAGCGGATTCTTTACCGGCGTTCCCCCGGCACGGGACTGGTTCTACGGTGTGCGCACGTTCGCCGCCTCGATGATCGCGTTGTACATCGCCCTGCTCATGCAGATGCCGCGCCCGTATTGGGCGATGGCCACGGTCTACATCGTTTCCAGCCCTTTCGTCGGTCCGACCAGTTCCAAGGCGCTGTACCGCGCGGTCGGTACATTGCTCGGCGCCGCCGCAGCGGTGCTGTTCGTGCCGATGTTCGTGCAGAGCCCCTATGTGCTGGTGCTGGTCATTGCGCTGTGGACCGGGATCCTGCTGTTCCTGTCCATGCACCTGCGCACCGCCAACAACTATGCGCTGATGCTGGCCGGCTACACCTTGCCGTTGATCGCCCTGCCCGTGGTGGACAACCCGTTGGCGGTGTGGGACGTGGCCGAGGCGCGCACCGAAGAGATCTTCCTGGGCATTGCCGTGGCGGCGGTGGTTGGCGCGATGTTCTGGCCCCGGCGGCTGGCGCCGGTGTTCAACGATTCGGTGAGCAAATGGTTCGCCGATGCCTCGACCTACAGCCTGCGCTTCCTCAGCCGCAATGTGCAGCCCGAAGAAATCGGTGCGTGGCGCTCATCGATGGTGGCCACCTTCAACACCCTGGAACTGATGATCGGCCAGTTGCCTCACGAGGGCGCTCGTCCGCAAACCGTGCGCAACACCAAGGAACTGCGCGGACGGATGATTCACCTGCTGCCGGTGATCGATGCCCTCGACGACGCACTCTACGCCCTCGAACGGCGCACGCCGGAACTGGTGGACCGATTCGCGCCGCTGCTGGCGGCCACCACGCAATGGCTCGAGCACAAGGACGCCGACCTCGGGCGCTGGCAAGCGCTGAAAGATCAGCTCGAGGCGCTGCAACCGTCCGCCGAAGCACTGGACGATCGCAAGCAACTGCTGTTCTCCAACGCCCTGTATCGACTCGGCGAATGGATAGACCTGTGGCAAGACTGCCGCAGCCTGCAATACGCCATCCAGTGCGAGAGCCAGGACAGCTGGCACGCGGTGTATCGGCACTGGCGCCTGGGGCGGCTGTCACCGTTTCTGGATCGTGGGCTGATGCTCTACTCGGCGGCGTCCACCGTCACCGCGATCATCGTCGCCTCGCTCCTGTGGATTCTGCTTGGCTGGACCGACGGCGGTGCTGCGGTGATTCTGGCCGCGGTGGCCTGCAGCTTCTTCGCCTCGATGGACGACCCGGCGCCGCAGATCTACCGGTTCTTTTTCTGGACCGCGATGTCGGTGCTGTTCGCCAGTCTCTACCTGTTTCTGGTGCTGCCCAACCTGCATGATTTCCCGATGCTGGTGCTGGCGTTTTCCGTGCCGTTCATTTGCATCGGCACCCTGACGGTCAAGCCGCAGTTCTACCTGGGCATGCTGCTGACCCTGGTCAACACGTCGTCGTTCATCAGCATTCAGGGCGCTTACGACGCGGACTTCCTCAGCTTCGTCAACTCCAACCTGGCCGGGCCGGTCGGTTTGCTCTTCGCCTTTGTCTGGACGCTGATCGCCCGACCGTTTGGCGCAGAGCTGGCGGCCAAGCGCCTGACCCGTTTCAGCTGGCGCGACATCGTCAGCCTGACCGAGCCGGCGACACTGGCCGAACACCGGCAACTGGGCGTGCAGGTGCTCGACCGCCTGATGCAGCACCTGCCGCGCCTGGCCATCACCGGACAGGACACCGGCATCGCCCTGCGTGAAGTGCGCGTTGCGCTGAACCTGCTCGATCTGCTGGCCTACACCCCGCGGGTGCTTGGCTACCCGCAGGTGCTGCTGCATCAGGTGGTGGCCGAGGTCGGCGAGTACTTCAAGGCCTGCCTCAAGGCTGGCGAGCGCCTGCCGGCGCCCAGTGCCTTGTTGATGTCGATGGACCGCACGCGTCGCGCCCTCAATCAGGAATGCGATGAAGACGCCCGTTTTCAACTGCTGCACGCCCTCAGCGGCTTGCGCCTGGCCCTGTTGCCCGGTGTCGAATTCGTCGGCAGCGGCGAAGTCGAAGAACCGCTTCCCCATGGCATCGATGGAGCGCCTTTATGATCGGTGATCTGGATATCAGCGGGGTGTTCCTGCCCACGCTGCTGGTGCTGATGGGCATTACCTATGTGATTTACCTGCTGGTGCACGGCCTGCTGACGCGCCTGCATTTTTACCGCCTGGTCTGGCACCGGGCATTGTTCAACGTGGCTCTCTACGCCTTGCTGCTTGGCGCGGTGGACTCACTCAGTCGATACCTGATGACATGAAAAAACCTTTTTTGACCCTTGGCCGTGTGGTCCTGACGCTGTTAATCGTGAGCTTCGCGGTCGTGGTGGTCTGGCGTATGGTCATGTACTACATGTTCGCGCCCTGGACCCGTGACGGGCACATCCGCGCCGACATCGTGCAGATCGCGCCGGACGTATCCGGGTTGATCCAGCAAGTGGAAGTGCGCGACAACCAGTTGGTCAAGCGTGGCCAGGTGCTGTTCAGCATCGACCAGGACCGTTTCAAACTGGCCTTGCGCCAGGCCAAGGCGGCGGTCGCCGACCGTCAGGAAACCCTGGCGCAGGCCCAGCGTGAAGCCAAGCGCAACCGTGGCCTGGGCAACCTGGTGCCGGGCGAGCAACTGGAAGAAAGCCAGTCGCGAGTGGCCCGTGCCGAGGTGGCGCTGATGGAAGCGCAGGTGGCGGTCGACAGCGCCCAGCTCAACCTCGACCGTTCGACCGTGCGCAGCCCGGTGGACGGCTACGTCAACGACCGCGCCCCGCGCGTTCAGGAGTTCGTCACGGCCGGGCGACCGGTGTTGTCGGTGGTGGACAGCAATTCGTTTCACATCGACGGCTATTTCGAAGAAACCAAACTCGACGGCATCCATGTCGGTCAGTCGGTGGATATCCGCGTGATCGGCGACCGCGCCCGCCTGCGCGGGCATGTGGAAAGCATCGTCGCCGGCATCGAGGACCGCGACCGCAGCAGTGGCAGCAACCTGCTGCCCAACGTCAATCCGGCGTTCAGCTGGGTACGGCTGGCCCAGCGGATTCCGGTGCGGATTGCCTTCGACGACGTGCCGGCGGACTTCCGCATGATTGCCGGGCGGACGGCGACCGTGTCGATCATCGACGACCAGCCGCAGGAGCCGGGCAAATGAGCAGGGCCTCGGGATTGGCGGTCGCCGGATTGGGCTTGCTGCTGTCGGCGTGCCAGATGGTCGGGCCGGATTATCAGGTCCCGCAAGATGCGGCTGTTCAGCGCGAAGATTTTCAGGGCGAGCTGGCTGTGAACGGCAAGCCGGTGGTCTCGGCACCGGTGCCAGCCGATTGGTGGCGTCTGTATCGGGACCCACGGCTCAATCAATTGGTCCAGCAGGCGTTGGCCTCCAACACCGACCTGCGCGTGGCGGCCGCCAGCCTGCTGCGGGCGCGGGCGCAGGTTGACGAAGCCGAGGCCGCCGGTGGCTGGAGCGGCGGCATAAAAATGGGCGCCCAGCGTTTGCAGGAGTCTGGTGAAGCGTTCCTGTTGCCCGAGAAAGTGCCGGTGGCCAACATCGGTGATATCGGCATCAGCGCGTCCTACCAGTTCGATCTGTTCGGCACGCTCAAGCGCGGGATCGAGGCCGCCAAGGCCAATGCCGACGCGACGCAGGCCGCTGCCGATACCGCACGCATCACCTTGGTGGCCGATGTGGTGCGGGCCTACACCCAGGTGTGTGCGGCCAACGAAGAGCGGGAAATTGCCCAGCATTCCCTCGACCTGCAATCGCAAAGCACCACGCTGATCCAGCGCCTGCGCGATGCCGGTCGTGGTGACGAAACCCAGGTCACCCGTTCGCAAACCCAATTCAAGTCTCTGCGGGCCGAGATGCCCCGCTACGAGGCTTCGCGTCAGGCCGGGCTGTTCCGCCTGTCGATGTTGCTGGCCCGGCCGGTCGATCAATTGCCGGCCGGCACCGCCAATTGCGCGCAGCTGCCGAAAATCGCGCAGTTGGTGCCGGTGGGCGATGGCGCCTCGCTGCTCAAGCGCCGCCCCGATATCCGCCAGGCCGAACGTCGACTGGCCGCCGCGACCGCCGGCATTGGCGTCGCCACCGGTGAGCTGTACCCGGACATCCGCATCGGCGCGACCATCGGCACTGTCGGTATCCTGGAAAACCTCGGCGAGCCCTCCACCAATCGTTGGGGCTTTGGCCCGTCGCTGAGCTGGAGCGTGCCGACCAACGGCGCCCGGGCACGAATCCGAGAAGCCGAAGCCGTGACCCAGGCAAGCCTGGCGCACTTTGATGGCGTGGTGCTCAACGCCATCCGTGAGACCCAGACCAGCCTGGCGCAGTACGCAGCGTTGCTGCAACGTCGCGAGGCCCTGGCGGACGCCGAGCAATCGGCGAAGCTGGCCGCCGACCAGACTCACCGGTTCTTCCAGGCCGGGCGCGAGTCGTTCCTGGCCGACCTGCAGGCGACCCGCACCTACACCGACGTCACGGCGCAACTGGCCGCCGCCAACACCCAGGTTGCGTTGAGCCAGATCGATTTGTTCCTGGCCCTCGGCGGCGGTTGGGAAAGCGGA
Source organism: Pseudomonas sp. IT-P12 (assembly GCF_949767465.1). NCBI lineage: Bacteria > Pseudomonadati > Pseudomonadota > Gammaproteobacteria > Pseudomonadales > Pseudomonadaceae > Pseudomonas > Pseudomonas sp. IT-P12. Next base: position 32,620 of record NZ_CATKPY010000023.1, read on the forward strand.
CGAACGCAAGGCTCGAACGCCAGCAAACCCTGAGGCCGTTGCTATGCTTTGACTTGATGAGGTCGCACGTCGATCTCATCAGTCAAGGCTCGCGTTGGTCATGGGGACTCTAATAATGAAAAACCCTTATGCTCCCGGCTTCTGGTGCGCTATTGCGGCATTGGTCCTGCTGTCAGCCACCTATTTCTACGGCGTCATGCTGGCGCATCAGCTCGACAAGGCGATGGTGTTTCTCGACAGCGCAGCCGCGCTGATCGCGGTCATGGCCATCGTGGTCGTGGCCTGGTCTTCGCTCCAGGGCCAGCGCATCAAGAAAAGACACCTCGAACAAGGCAAGACCCTGGTGCTGATCTGGGACACCAAGGTCGCCTTGCGTCGGGTGGAAACGGTGTTCGACCGGTATTTCTGGGGCAGCTATTGGCAACCGGGGCGCACGTTCCAGGAAGTCATGGGCGAACTCACCGGCACCCCCCTGGAAAAAAGCCTCGAAACCCTGAAAAAGCAGTGCCTCGCCCTGGACCAACAGGTGTCCGAAGACGGACGGCACTGGCTGAACAATGCCCGCGAGCTCTCGGACGTCGCCTCGGCCATGGCCCGCGAACGCTATCAGCTGGACTTCTGCGACCCGCGCGCGGATGTGACGGGTGGGGCGGTGATCAATCGGGATTTCGAAGTGCTGGTGTACACGTGGACGGCGCGGCTGAAAAGTTTCGATCACCAGCTCGATGAGATGGAAGTCCAGTATTCCTGACGCGATATCGCTCTCGCGAGCAGGCTCGCCCCCACAGGGGAATGCATTTCAGACTGTGGGAGCGAGCCTGCTCGCGATGGCGATTCAACAACTGCCACAACGCTCCAGCCACCCCCACGCCCGAAAGACACTCTTTAACCTTTAAACATTGGGCCAGCCGGTGCGCCTGATGCTAACCTGCTTCGCACTTTCATCGCAGTCGTGTTCATCACCCGTCAAGGGTTCAGGGAAGACGACCACACCTCAAACACGGACATTGACGGATCATTCATGAATAAATCAGCAGGCGTGCTTCTGGGAATTGTTGTGGCCATTGGCGTCATCAGCGCGGGCGGTGCCTGGTACACCGGCACCCGGCTCGAAGGGGTTCTGAACAGCTCGATCGCCGATGCCAACAAGGAACTGAAAGCCGCGCTGGTGGGTTCCAACGGGACGGCCTCGCTGGAACTGGTGTCGCTGGAGCGCCACCTGTTCAGCAGCACCGCGCACTACCGCCTCAAGGGCGAGGGCGAAGTGTTCGGCGAGGCGCTGGTCGAATTGCTGTTCGTCGACAACATCGAACACGGCCCGTTGCCGTTTTCGCGACTGGTCTCGCTGAAATGGCTGCCGGTCATGGCCACCAGTCACTACGCGCTGGAAAAGACCCCCATCACCGAGAAGTGGTTCGCCGCCGCCAAGGACAAGTCGCCGCTCACCGGCGTGGTCAACATCGGTTACGACAACGCCACCAATGGCACGTTTGAGTTGTTGCCGCTGGACGTGGCCCTGGACGACAAGTCCAACCTGAAATTCTCCGGCCTGAACCTTGAGGTGTCGGCCAGCGCCCAGGCGGAGAAAGTCAAAGCCAACGGCTACATGGACAACTTCACGCTGACCACCGTCGACGAAACCCAGGCCCCGGTCAAAATCGTGCTCAGCGGCCTGACAGTGGCCAGCAACCTGGTGAAAAGCACGTACGGTTTCTACGTCGGCGAGAACACGCTGGAGCTGACCGACAGTCAGACCACGTTCGGCGCGCAACAGTCGGTGTTGGGCATCAAGAAATTCGAAATGAAGAACCAGACCGAAGAGTCGGGCACCAACGCGGCCGGGCGCGCCGATTACAAAATGGGCGAAGTGTCGCTGAACGGCAAGAAAGTGGGTTCCGCCCAGTTGGCCATGAGCCTGAAGAACCTCGACATCCCGGCAACCCTGTCGTTGATGCAGGTGTATCAGACCAAACTGCAACCCTACGAAAAAGCCGCTGCCGAAGCGGCCGCCGCCGGTGAGCCCGCGCCCGAGCTGGTGCTGACGCCCGCCGAAGAGACCCAGGTCAAGGCCGACCTGGAAAAACTCCTGGCGGCCGGTCCGCAGGTGGCGCTGGAGAAGTTTGCCTTCACCACCGCCAACGGGGAAAGCCGCGCCAACCTGGTGCTCGACCTGACCAAGCCGAAATCCATGGACCTGCCGCCAGACCAGTTGATCAAGCAGTTGATCGCCTTGCTGGACGTCAATATCCAGGTGTCCAAACCGATGCTGGTCGACGTGTTCAGCGTCCAGGGGCAGCTCGACGGGCAGACTGACGCCAAGCTCATCGTCGACCAGGCCAAGGCCACCGCCGACATGTTCGGCGCCATGGCGGTGGGCACGCAGTTCGCCACCCTGGACGGCACCAACATCGTCAGCAAGCTGCACTACGCCAACAATGAAGTGGAGTTCAACGGCCAGAAGATGACCGTCGAGCAGTTTGTCGGCTTCGTCATGAGCAAACTGGGTGGCGTCGAAGTCGCCGAGTAACGGCTAGACGTCACGGATCAGCCGCCAGGCCTCATCGACCGGCAGCGGCTGTTTCATCCGTTCGGCCAGCATCGCCATCGCCCGCTCTTCATCGCAGGCGATGGCGGCGGCGACCACGCCGTTCCTGCCGAACAGGCCAATGAACGGCGGATGGTAAGGATCGCCCTTGAACTCGACCTCGTCCCAGGCGTCGGCGTGTCCGAGGTAGTCGTAGTTCGTGCCGAAGTGCCAGGTCCAGAAGTACGGCACATCCAGATAATGCTCGTCGCCCCCCAGCATGTTGGCCGCGGCGATTCGCGCGTGTTGTTGCGCCAGGCGCCAGTGCTCGATTCGTTGCAGCTGGCCGTTGAGGGGAAAGGTGGCGATGTCGCCCACCGCCCACAGTCCTTCGCTCACCCGCATGCCGCTGTCGACTCGCAGTGACAGGTCCTGTTCCATGGGCAGTCCGGCAAACGGCTCGGTTGCGGGGCTGACGCCGATACCGACCAATACCAGGTCCGCTGGCAGACGCTGGCCGTTTTTCAGCGTTATCGCCTCAACCCTGTCGTTGCCCTCGATCTGCGCGGCTTCGCTGTCGGTGTGAAACACCACACCGTGGGCGACATGGCGCGCAAGGATCGCCTTGCCAACGGTTTCGCCGAACTGTTTGGCGAAGGGCACTGCATGGCGGGCCAGTACGGTCACGGCGAGCCCGTGTTCGCGCAGGGCCGCAGCGGATTCCAGGGCAATAAAACTGTCGCCGATGATCACCGCCCGCTGGCCGGGGCGGGTGGCGTCCAGAATCGCCCGTGCCTGGTCTTTCGAACGCAACACAAACACCTGCGGCAGCTCGGCGCCGGGCAGGTCGAGTGGTTTGGGGGTGCCGCCCGTGGCGATTAACGCGGCATCGTAGGTCAGGGTCTGGCCATCCGTCAGGCGCACGCTGCGGTGTTGCGCATCCAGGCTCGCGACGTGCCCATTCAAGCGCTCGATACGTTGCTCGCGATAAAAACTGTCCTCGCGCAGAGCGGGTACTTCTTCGGGGGGCATTTGGCCGGCGATCACGAATTTGCTCAGGACGGTGCGGTCGTAGCCGGCCTCCGTTTCGCGGTCGATCAACACCACGCGGCCGCCGAAGCCTTTTTCCCGCAACGCCGCTGCCGCCGCCGTGCCCGCCGCACCGGCACCGATAATCAAGAAAGTGCGGTGATCGTCGGCCGGCGGGGTGTGCGGATCGGGCAGCGGCTGCTCATCGACCCAGACTTCGTCACCGCGCATTTCCAGGGGGTAGCGCTTGAGGCTGTCCAGCGAGGGCGGTTCGCACAAGGCACCGTCTTCGATCCGAAACGCGGCCTTGTGCCACGGGCAAATCAGGCGGCCGTGACACAGCGCGCCCTCGGCCAGAGGCGCGCCGGCATGCGGGCACTCGCCCTGATAGGCGCGCAGTTGATCGCCCACCCGCAACAGGAGGATTTTGTTGTCGCCAGCGCGCACTTCCAGGCCTCGGTGCTCGGGGATATCCGCGAAACGGGCAACACGGTGCAGTGCCATGATCGTTCTCCAGGCAGGCGTTTCACTTAAGAGTTCGGGCTTTATTCCGAGGTTCAGCCAAATCCGGCTGCCACCGCACGAGCGGTCCGGCTATAGTTTGCACGCCGACCACGGCCCCACCCGCACAAGGTGCTCCGGTATGACCCGATTGACCTCTCTGAACCCTTGGCTGGCGGCTTTTGCCGTTACCCTTTGCGTGCAGTTTCCGGCACAGGCCGCAGAACGCTTTACCGTCAGCATGCCTGGCGTGACCGACAACCGGCTTTTCACTTCGGTGGCGGCCAGCGATGCCAGTGGCTGCGGCGGCAAGAACCAGTCGCCGGCCCTGAGCTGGAATGCCGGCCCCTCGGGCACCCTGAGCTACGCCGTGGTCATGCACGACCCGGACGGCCAGAAAGGCCAGGGCGTCGATCACTGGATTCACTACGGCATCAAGGCCAGCACCCGGCAGATCCCGCCCGGTGCGGGCACCAAATCCACCTTCGAAGGTGCGGCGGGCACCAACAGCAAAGGCACCGTCGGCTACATCGGGCCATGCCCGCCAGTGGGCGACAGCTCCCATCACTACATCGTCCAGCTCTACGCCCTGGATCTGGCCCCCGACGCCTTGCCGGCTGGCCTGACCCGCGCGCAACTGCTGGAAAAAATCAAAGGCCACGTCCTGAGAAACAGCAGCGTGGTGCGGCGTTATCACCGCTGAAATTTTTTCAGCGGGTTTAACCCGAACCGGTTCGGCGGCCCGTCTCAGAGGATGAATGGATCAATTTCCTCCTGAGGTCAGCCCCCATGTCCCTCCCTTCGTATTTCCTCCGCCCGGTCGCCCAGGGTTTTGCCGCCGGGTGGTTGCTGGCCGTCGCCGGTTGTGGTGTTTCGTCCACGCCTGACAAGACCGTCGTGTCCGCTGCAGTGGCGCCTGCGCCCGTGATGCAGGAAGCGATCATGGCCGATGCGGCGCTGAGCAAGCGCAGCGTGCGTGCGGCGCCGATGGCCGGATTCGCTGCGGAGTCAGCGCCACCGGGCTATCGCGATGAGCCGCGCGAGCAGTATCAGGCGCTGGCGGACAACCCGATTCACAGCGTGGCCGAGGCACCGGTTTCCACCTTCGGCGCCGACGTCGACACCGGCGCCTATGCCAACGTGCGCCGCTTGCTCAACCAGGGCCGCCTGCCCCCCGAGGGCGCGGTACGCCTGGAGGAAATGGTCAATTACTTCCCCTACGACTATGCGTTGCCGGCCGATGGCTCTCCGTTTGGCGTGAGCACCGAGCTGGCCCCGTCGCCTTGGAACCCGCACACCCGTCTGCTGCGCATCGGCATCAAGGCTTCGGACCGCGCGGTGGCTGAACTGGCCCCGGCGAACCTGGTGTTTCTGGTGGACGTGTCCGGTTCGTTGGACCGCCGCGAAGGCCTGCCGCTGGTCAAGAGCACGCTGAAACTGCTGGTCGATCAACTGCGCGAGCAGGATCGGGTGTCACTGGTGGTCTACGCCGGGGATTCGCGGGTGGTCCTCGAGCCAACTTCCGGACGGGAAAAAGCGAAAATTCGCACGGCCATCGATCAATTGACGGCGGGTGGTTCCACCGCCGGGGCCTCGGGCATCGAGCTGGCTTATCAACAGGCGCAACAGGCTTATATTCCCAAGGGCATCAACCGTGTGCTGCTGGCCACCGACGGGGACTTCAACGTCGGCGTCAGCGACTTCGACAGCCTCAGGCAAATGGCGGTGGATAAGCGCAAGACCGGCGTTTCCCTGACCACCCTGGGTTTCGGTGTGGATAACTACAATGAACAGCTGATGGAACAACTGGCCGATGCCGGCGATGGCAACTACGCCTACATCGACAACTTGCGTGAGGCGCGCAAGGTGCTGGTGGATCAACTCGGCTCGACCCTCACGGTGGTGGCGAAAAACGTCAAGCTGCAAGTGGAGTTCAATCCGGCGCAGGTCAGCGAATACCGCTTGCTGGGTTATGAAAACCGCACCCTGAAACGTGAGGACTTTACCAATGACAAAGTCGATGCCGGTGAAATCGGCGCAGGGCATACGGTGACGGCGTTGTACGAAATTGTGCCCAGGGGCGAGCAGGGTTGGCTGGAGCCGTTGCGCTACGGCAAGCCAGACGTCGTGATGTCCGACCGTCAGGGGGAAATGGCGATGCTGCGGGTGCGTTATCAGTTGCCGGAGGGTGGCGACAGTCGCTTGATCGAGCGGCCGATTGCAGGCGCTGTATCTGGCAAGGTCAGCGACGACCTGCGATTCGCGGCGGCGGTGGCGGCGTTTTCCCAGCAACTCAAGGACGGGCGTTACACCGGCGGGTTCAGCTTGAAGGACACCGAGGCCCTGGCGCGCGGTGCCCGGGGTGAGGATCGATTCGGTTTGCGCGCCGAGTTCGTGCAGTTGGTGGAGTTGGCGCAAAGTCTGCGCACCACCACGACCGCGTCCAACAGTGATCCGGTTGCAAGCGGTGACAACTGACATGTCGGCGCTGAGCGACGAAGCCCTGCTGGCCCGGTATCGTGCCGGCGACGGGCCGGCGTTCGAGATTTTGTACGCTCGCCACCGGCAAGGCCTCTATCGGTTTCTGCTTGGCCTCAGCGGCAAAACCGAACTGGTCGAAGAGGTTTACCAGGACACCTGGCTGAGCCTGATCCGCAGCACCAGCCAGCCACAAGGTCGGGCGAATTTTCGGACCTGGCTCTACCAGATCGCCCGCAATCGTCTGATCGATCAGTGGCGCAAACACGGAATCCACAACCCTTTGCACGACAGCTATGACGAACAGCTCCACGCCGTGGGCGACGAAGCGGCCAACCCCGAACAGTTGCTGAACCTGAGCCGCGACCACCAGCGCCTCGCAACCGCTTTGCACACCTTGCCCGCCGACCAGCGCGAAGTGTTCCTGCTGCGTGCCCACGGCGAACTCGACCTGCCGCAGATCGCCACCCTCACCGAAACACCGCTGGAAACGGTCAAGAGCCGCTTGCGTTACGCCCAGCAAAAACTGCGTCGGCTGCTGGCCGAGGAGGTACTGACATGACTGACGCCCGTCCTGCACCCGAAGAGCAAGTGCTTGAGCATTACCGTGAACAGGCGCCAGGCGAACCGCCGGCCCATCTGGATGCGTTCATCCTCGCGGCCGCGCAACGTGAAGTCCCCGCGCCAAAACCGAACCTGTGGCAACGCTGGGTCCGGGCTTGCCAGAAACCCCGATGGCAGGTCGCTTTCGCCAGCCTGGTCGGCGTCGCCCTGATGCTGGCGCTGGTGCAACCCGCGCCGGAACGGGAATCCGCTGGCGACTTCGCCCCCAAAGCGTCCGCACCGATCACCAAAAAGGAGTCCATGCAGGCGCCAGCGTCAGTCGCGCGCTCATTGTCCACGCCGGCCCCGGCTGCACCGATGGCCGATTTCGCCGCCCCTGCGCCGAGCGAGTCGATCAGCGCCGAAAGGGCCGATGAAGCAACAGTCAGCAAGCGCGCCGCCGTCCCGGTGAAAACCCTGGATGAGCAATTGCGTGAAGTGCTGCGCCTGCAGAATGCCGGCCAGACACAGGCGGCGGATGACCTGCTGGCCGCACTGCACAAACGTTTTCCCAAGGAAAACCTCAGCGCCCGGCTCAAGCAATTGCAGAAAAACTGAAATGCGCAGCGGCCAGCCATTTGGCATCAGCGCCCGAAAACGCGCACTATCGACGCATAGCCGATGCGTTGGAGGATGCCGTGGCAAAAAAAATCGATCGCATCGCGCAAATGCTCAATTGCCCGGACAAGGGCGAGGAACTGCGACGAGCCATTACCGAGAGTCGTAAGGAGTTTCTGCTGGCGAAGCAGGCCGAAGAAGCCCTCGACGACCACGTCGTTGAGGAAGAGGATTTCCAGGACGACGAGGATGATTACGACGAGTTTGACTGGACCACCGAATGAAAAGAAACCACTTCGGCGGTTTTATAACGATGGAAGTTTTTCCGGTTAACCGAACAATATAATTAACATTTCGTCCTGTGGCAGTTATTGGCAGCCGGGTTTTATCCAGGGTCGTCGTTGTAACAATGCCGGTCAATGGAGCGGCCAGCGATAAGCTCATCTGTAGATCAGGCGCGGATTCGCCCGGTGCCCCAGGATTCCGGAGCTTGGGGCGCTGGCGAAACTGTCAAATTCCTTTTTACACCGGGTTGTATCTCGCAGAACTTGGAGAGGTTGGAATATCGAACGCCCTTTATCGAAAGTGTAAGTGCAGGCGAACTGCCATTAATGTTTTCGATGTTGGGTCCGATAAAAATGATACTCGCCCAGCTTGGATTGCCGGGCATGCATTGGATTCTCCGCCATGTTCCTGCGTAATCTGCGCCTGCAAACCAAACTGTTGTTGGCACTGACGGTTGTCAACTTGATCAGTATTGCGTCCTTCATCAGTTACGCCCAGTACTCCAAATCCGAAGATATTCGTCAGCAGATCGATAACCGCCTGCGGACCGTCGCCTACGCGGTGCCGCGCCTGCTCGGTGAGGACTATCTTGAACGCACGCGCCAGGTCAGCGGCCTGAAAGCGGGAGAGTACGAGGCGCAGGTACAGAACCTTGGCGAATACGCGGCGCAGGTCGATCTCAAGTACGCCTACGGCCTGATGGTCGATGGCCAGGGGCAAGTGTTCTACCTGGCCGACAGTGCCAGTGCCAAGGACATCGCCAGTGGCACCTACTCCAAACACCTGGAGCACTATGTCGACGCCAGCCCCGCAGTGGTCGAGGCGGCCCGAAGCGGTCAGGTGCAATTCGATGAGTACACCGACAGCTTTGGCAGTTTCCGCTCCATTTTCCTGCCGCTGCGCAGCGCCACCGGGCAGCCCTTTGTCGTCGGTGTCGACGTCACGCTCGACGCCCTTGCACAGGCCATCCAGGCCAGTCTCCACCGCTTGTTGTTGATCGGCGCTGCGACCTTCATGGTCGGGCTGCTGCTGTCCTGGCTGGCCGCGCGCATGCTGGTGCGTGGGATTCATCACCTCACCGGCCAGTTGAACCACATCGCCGAGCGGCGGGATTTGTCCACGACCGTCACCGTCCTCAATGGCGATGAAATGGGGCAGATGGGCACGCACCTGTCGAGCTTACTTCAGGACCTGCGCCAGACCCTGGGCAGCGCTTCCGGCATGGCCGACAGCAATCAGCGGCTGGCGGAAATATTCCTGCAGCTCTCCGACGAGATTACCCAGCGCATCCAGCAGGCGGGCGGGCAGTTGGCCGATATCAACCAGCACGGCCAATCGATTCGTCAGGCGGCCGAGGATTCCTCGAGCCTGGCCGACACCGTGCGCGGCGACCTGCAATCCGCGGTCGGCGAGTTGAGCCGAACCCATCAGGAGTTGCAGCGGCTGATCGGCGACGTGCACCAGAGCACCTCGGCCAGTATCGAGCTGGCGGGCGACCTGCAACACCTGAGCCGCGAGGCCGAACAGATTGGCCAGGTGTTGCAGATGGTTGCCGGGATTTCCGACCAGACCAACCTGCTGGCCCTCAACGCCGCCATCGAAGCCGCGCGTGCCGGTGAAGCCGGGCGCGGTTTTGCGGTGGTCGCTGACGAAGTGCGCAAGCTGGCCGCACAAACCCAGGGAGTGCTGGGCGATGCCAACCAGGTAATCAACAGCGTCACCAGCGGTATTCGCCAGATCGCCGAACGCATGGGCAGTACCGCCGAACAGTCGCGCACCCTGGCCGTGACCTCCGACAGCACCCTGGGTGTCATCGATGGGTTGGTGCAGCAGATGGGCCGGGTCAGCGATACGATGGATCGTGCGCTGACCAGCAGTGAAGAAATCCAGCACGCGGTCACCGACATCGCCGGCCGTCTGGGCGGCATGCATGAAACCTTCGAACATACCCACCAGGGAATTGCCGAAATCCATGATTCGGCCACCGCACTGGGCAGCACGGCCCGGGCGCTCAAGGGCGGGCTGAGCGTGTTCCGGACCTGACTGCCCGCGCTGCCCGGACCTGCATCGCTAGCAGGCTCGCTCCTACAGAAATGGCGTTCCGGCCAATGGTAGTGGGGGGATGTTTAACCGGGCAGGGCGTTACTTCCTGCAAGCTACAAAGGCTTGCGTCGTTGCCTACGGCCACGCCAGAATCCGCCGGCTTGTGCGCTTTGGGACCGGTCGGTAGTTTGATTCGCATCACTGGTTGTCAGTGATCGGGTTTAGCAGCTCGCAGTGGTTGGTGAAGTGCATGACATCCTCTTCAGTCAGGTGACGCACCTGTACTTCAATGGCGGCTGTGCGTGGGGCGCCCTCGGGCGCGCCGGTTTGCTAACTCCCCGGTCTGCTAACCCGCGCACAGCCGCCACCATCGTTTAGCAGCGACGTGTGAACGGCTCCACTTCTGGAGTTAGTCAAATGTCCAAGACAGTCCCCGACCCACCCATCACCGAACCGGAGCAACCTGAAAGCCAAGGTTCGCTCTTCACCGTGAGCCCCCACATCAACACCGAAACCCTGCTCGCCAACGCCTCGGAGGACCTGCTGTCGATCCGCGCGCTCGCCGACGAGGTGGACGGCTCGCGCCGCTCAATAGCCCTGGCCATCAACCGTATGGCCGACGGTGTGCACCTGCTGGTCGAACGAGCCCTGGATCATCTGGACGACCCGGCAATGGCCGCCATCTTCGCCAGACAACAAAACCGCGTCGCTGACGCGTAGGCATCGGCCGTCAGGAATGGGCACTGGCTCATGTGGGGTGGGGCGAGACCGCCTGCCGGCGAGGGTGGTGCACAACGCAACCACCCGGCATCCGGCGGCCCAGGTAATCGTTGGCAAGCGCCGACAGGTCTCGTGCCCACAATGACGACGATACGGTATGGCGCCCACAAAAAAGCCCCAGACCTTGCGGCCTGAGGCTTTCTCGTTTTGACTATGGTGCACCAGGCGGGATTCGAACCCACGACCCCTGCCTTCGGAGGGCAGTACTCTATCCAGCTGAGCTACTGGTGCAACGCGGGCGCCATGATACTCATATGCATGGCAGGCGTCCATGCTGCTGATTCGACGGTGCTTTTTCAAAGCGTAACCCGGGTTTGCTACGCTGATCCGAAAAAAGCGGCAAAGGCGGCGTTTTCGTTCTTTTTTTCGAACAGGCTATTGTCCTTTACCCCCTTTGATCCTAGGATTCGTTTGAGATTTCAAACGCTCTTGTCTGGGTGCTGAACCGCACGAACCCTTTGCGTGCGCTTTTTGTGTGCCTGCACCCGGTGAATGATTTCCCTGACGGCAGCCTTTTTGGCGCCTTTCTACAATCATAATTTGCTCCGCGCGCGCGCGGCGCTGTTAAGGAAAGCCGACATGCAGCTTAAAGACACCCTGTTGTTCCGCCAGCAAGCCTTCATTGATGGCGCTTGGGTCGACGCGGACAGCGGTCAGACGATCAAGGTCAACAACCCGGCAACGGGCGAAATCCTGGGCACCGTGCCGAAAATGGGCGCTGCCGAAACCCGCCGCGCGATCGAAGCGGCCGACAAGGCCCTGCCGGCCTGGCGTGCACTGACCGCCAAGGACCGCGCGAACAAGCTGCGTCGCTGGTTCGAACTGATCATCGAGAACCAGGACGACCTGGCGCGCCTGATGACCCTCGAGCAGGGCAAGCCATTGGCCGAAGCCAAGGGTGAAATCGTTTACGCCGCCTCCTTCATCGAGTGGTTCGCCGAAGAATCCAAGCGCATCTACGGTGATGTGATTCCGGGCCACCAGCCCGACAAGCGCTTGATCGTGATCAAGCAGCCGATCGGCGTGACTGCCGCGATCACCCCGTGGAACTTCCCGGCCGCGATGATCACCCGTAAAGCTGGCCCGGCCCTGGCCGCCGGTTGCACCATGGTGCTCAAGCCTGCTTCGCAAACCCCGTTCTCCGCTTTCGCCCTGGCCGAACTGGCCCAGCGCGCCGGCATCCCGGCCGGTGTGTTCAGCGTGGTGACCGGCAGCGCTGGCGACATCGGCAGCGAGCTGACCGGCAACCCGACCGTGCGCAAATTGTCGTTCACCGGTTCGACCGAGATCGGTCGTCAACTGATGTCCGAATGCGCCAAGGACATCAAGAAAGTGTCTCTGGAACTGGGCGGCAACGCGCCGTTCATCGTGTTCGACGACGCTGACCTGGATAAGGCCGTCGAAGGCGCGATCATTTCCAAATACCGCAACAACGGCCAGACCTGCGTCTGCGCCAACCGCCTGTACATCCAGGACTCGGTCTACGATGCATTTGCCGAGAAGCTCAAGGCTGCGGTCGCCAAGCTGAAGATCGGTAACGGTCTGGAAGAAGGCACCACCACCGGTCCGCTGATCGACGAGAAAGCCGTGGCCAAGGTGCAGGAGCACATTGCCGACGCCGTGTCCAAAGGTGCTACCGTGCTGTCCGGCGGCAAGTCCATCGAAGGCAACTTCTTCGAGCCGACCATCCTGACCAACGTGCCGAAAAACGCGGCCGTGGCCAAGGAAGAAACCTTCGGTCCATTGGCGCCGCTGTTCCGCTTCAAAGATGAAGCGGAAGTGATCGCGATGTCCAACGACACCGAATTCGGCCTCGCTTCGTATTTCTACGCTCGCGACCTGGGCCGTGTATTCCGTGTGGCTGAAGCCCTGGAATACGGCATGGTCGGCGTCAACACCGGGCTGATCTCCAACGAAGTCGCGCCGTTCGGCGGCATCAAGGCCTCGGGCCTGGGCCGCGAAGGCTCCAAGTACGGCATCGAAGATTACCTGGAAATCAAATACCTCTGCCTGGGCATCTAAACGTCCTGGCAAGGCATGGCTTCAAGCGCAAAGGGCACGAGAGCGCTGTCCCTTTGCGCCGCTTCAAACGGCAATTTCTTTGCGGCCGGGAACGCTGTGGCAGTCGATCATCGCATGCTGCCATCGTTGACTCCCCGCCGCGTCATCCTTGAACCACGCCGCCCGATGAGCGGTGAATGAGGACTGTAATGAGCAAGACTAACGCAGATTTGATGGCCCGCCGTGTCGCCGCTGTTCCACGTGGTGTTGGCCAGATTCACCCGATCTTCGCCGAGTCGGCGAAGAACGCCACCGTGACCGACGTCGAAGGTCGCGAGTTCATCGATTTCGCCGGCGGCATCGCCGTGCTGAACACCGGCCACGTGCACCCGAAAATCATCGCTGCCGTGACCGAGCAACTGAACAAGCTGACCCACACCTGTTTCCAGGTACTGGCCTACGAGCCGTACGTGGAACTGTGCGAAAAAATCAACGCCAAGGTGCCAGGTGATTTCGCCAAGAAAACCCTGCTGGTCACCACCGGTTCGGAAGCGGTGGAAAACGCCGTGAAAATCGCCCGTGCCGCCACGGGTCGTGCCGGCGTGATCGCGTTCACCGGCGCTTACCACGGCCGTACCATGATGACCCTGGGCCTGACCGGTAAAGTCGTGCCTTACTCGGCCGGCATGGGCTTGATGCCAGGCGGTATCTTCCGCGCCCTGTACCCGAACGAACTGCATGGCGTGAGCATCGATGATTCGATCGCCAGCATCGAGCGCATCTTCAAGAACGACGCCGAGCCGAAGGACATCGCTGCGATCATCATCGAGCCGGTTCAGGGCGAAGGTGGTTTCTACGTCGCGCCGAAAGAGTTCATGAAGCGCCTGCGTGCCCTGTGCGACCAGCACGGCATCCTGCTGATCGCTGACGAAGTGCAAACCGGCGCTGGCCGTACCGGCACCTTCTTTGCCATGGAGCAGATGGGTGTCGTGGCCGACCTGACCACCTTCGCCAAATCCATCGCTGGCGGCTTCCCGCTGGCCGGTGTCTGCGGCAAGGCCGAGTACATGGACGCCATCGCTCCAGGCGGCCTGGGCGGCACCTATGCCGGTAGCCCGATCGCTTGCGCCGCGGCCCTGGCCGTGATGGAAGTGTTCGAAGAAGAACACCTGCTCGATCGCTGCAAGGCAGTGGGCGAGCGTCTGGTTACCGGCCTGAAGGCCATCCAGGCCAAGTACCCGGTGATCGGTGAAGTCCGTGCCCTGGGTGCGATGATCGCTGTCGAGCTGTTCGAAAACGGCGACAGCCACAAGCCAAACGCTGCCGCCGTGGCATCGGTTGTGGCCAAGGCGCGCGACAAGGGCCTGATCCTGCTGTCCTGCGGCACCTACGGCAACGTATTGCGCGTGCTGGTACCGCTGACCTCGCCGGACGAGCAACTGGACAAAGGCCTGGCAATCATCGAAGAGTGCTTCTCCGAGCTGTGATTGCAGCGCTGCGATGAATGTGTGACCTGATCGACAAAAAACCCGCTTCGGCGGGTTTTTTTTGCCTGCGAAACACACAGGTCTGTTTCCAATCGCCCGCATTGACTAAGGTGCACGTATTGAGAGGGAGCTTTGTGCATGACTGCTGTTGATCTACCTGCTGTACCCCGGGTGCTGATTGCCGAGGCCGATCCCTGGTCGCGTGATCTGCTCAAGCAAGTCTTGCTGAAGGTGCGCTGCGATGCGCGCCTGGACCTGTGTGCCGACGGCAAGGAGGCGCTGGCGCGCCTGGCGGAGAACGCTTACGACCTGGTGATTGCCGACTGGGAGTTACCGGGCGTGGATGGCTTGAATGTCCTGCGCGGTGTGCGTCAGCGCAAACGCAATCCACCCTTGCCGTTTATCCTGATGAGCAACCGCAGCGACAGCGCCAGCGTGCGCGAAGCCTTGCCGCTGGCGCCCACGGCGTACCTGACCAAGCCGCTGAACATGGACAGCCTGACCCAACGCTTGCAGGGTTTGCTGCTCGACGCCGGCGAAGAGGTGTTCTGCGAGGTCCCGGCGCTGGCGCCGGGCATGACGCTGTCGGTGTTTCTTGAACGTCGACGCGAACTCACCGACGGCGCGCCGCTGATGACCGACGTGCAATTGGCGGTCAAGCGCAGCCTCAACCCCAATGGCCTCGATCTGACGCTGCTGGAGGATGAAATCCGTAATGATCCACAGATCACGGCGGTGCTGATCGCCGCCGCCAACAGTGCGGCCCAGCATCATGGCGCTGCCGTGCAAACCCTGCCCCAGGCGCTGCAGCGCCTCGGCACCGGGCAGAGCATGAACCTGATTCTCGGCCTGGCGTTGAAGCGCAGCGCGCAACTGAGTGATCCGATCCTGGCGGACTATGCCGAGCGTTATTGGGACCTCTCGCTGCACACCGCCGAGTACGCCCGCACGTTGGCACGCCTGCTGGATCTGGATCAGGAGCGCTGCTATTGCGCCGGTATGCTGCACCGTTTGGGTGACCTGGCGTTGCTGCGCTGTTTGCAGGAATGGCGGCAGGCCGGCGGAGCGCTGGATGAACAGGAAGAAATCGGTGAGGCGCTGGTCGAGTTCGGCGCCGCCTACGGTTCGGCGCTGCGCACCCGCTGGCGCCTGCCGCTGGAGCTGCGCGAGCTGATTGCGGCGGTCTACCAGCTCGGTGGCGGGGTGTATTCGCGCGAAGCGCTGGTGATGAACATGGCGGCGCAGCTGGCACGCCTGAACGAGCATGAGGGCCTCGAGGAACTGGCGAAAAGCCGCACGGCGCGCCTGCTCAAGATCGGTTTGCCGGAATTGACGCGGATGCGCAAGAAGTCGGGATGAGGGATCTCACCCGTGGGAGCGAGCAGGCTCGCTCCCACAATGGCTTGTGGTCGCGCAAAAGATCGGTGGTGCTCAGGCGAGCTGTCAGCCGGAGATGATCCGGTTCTTGCCCTGGCGCTTGGCTTCGTACATCGCCGCATCCGCCCGGGCAAACAGGCTTTCGATGTTTGCATCCTCAGCGGTCAGGTTGGTCAGGCCCTGGCTGACGGTGATGCCGAATGTCTGGTGCTCATGGCTGAAACTCAGCCGCTGGATTTCGCGTTGCAGGCGTTCGGCCACTTGCATGGCCATGTCGGGGGCACAGCCGGGAAACACCGCCGCAAACTCCTCACCGCCGATGCGTCCAAACACGTCGCCACGACGCAGTGCTCCGCGCCCGGTCTCGGCAATCTGTTGCAGCACCCTGTCGCCGACCGGGTGGCCATAGGTGTCGTTGATCAGCTTGAAGTCATCGATGTCCAGCAACAGAAACGCCAGCGGCCCGCCTTGTTGGCGTGCCAGTTCGAACTCACGGTGGGCGCAGTCGAAGAAGTGCCGGCGGTTGCTGCTCTGGGTCAGGACGTCGATGGTGGCCAGGCGATGCAACTCGCTTTCCATGTTTTTCTTGTCGGTGATGTCTTCGGCAAAGCCGACGATGATCACCGGCTGGCCCGGTTCGGCCTGGCGGTTGATGAAGCACTTGTCGCTGAGCCAGCGCACCTGGCCGTCGGCGGCGATGATGCGGTACTCACGGTCTTCGACGGCGCCTTTGTCCAGCACCTCGGCGAGGCTGCGCTCGGCGTACTCCAGATCGTCAGGGTAAATGCTGTCGCGCCATTGGTTGTAGTCGGCCAGCAGCAGGCCTGCGGAACGGCCGAAAATCCGTTCGTAGGCGGGGCTGACGTAGAGCACCTCACGGGTTTCCCAGTTGAAAGCCCACAGCACGGCGTTGACGGTCACCAGCAGAGAGCTGAACAACTGTTCGCGTTCGCTCAGGCGTGCGACTTCACCTTGGGCATGCATCAATGCCATCAGGGTCTGCGCGGCCTCGGGCCATTGGGGCAGGGGTGAGTCTTGCAGGTTCTTGTTGACCATCGACACAAATCTCAAAGGGCATGCTGCGTGTTGGCCGCGACCACAGCCAGGCCCGCCGTAGTGGCGAAGTGTCTTTGAGATAGGGGAATTGCAGCGAAGTTCCGAAGGGTGCGCCCGCAAAACCGGGCGCACCGATCAACGGTGTCAGGCGATGGCGCCAGGGCGCAGGGAGTAGGTTTTCAACTGGTCGGCAAAGTCGCGCAGGGACTGGATGCCACTGGCTTCGGCCTCGTGCACCCAATCCTTGATCGCGGCCAGCATGTCGTGACCATTTGCGCTGGTCTTGACCCAGATCTGCTGCAGGGCCAGTCGTTTCTCGTAAATTACCTTCAGCGCGTGGCTGTGCTCGAGCATGGTCTGGATGCGCAGGTGGTGTTTGTCATCGAGCAGGCTGGTTTCTCGCGAAAGCAGGCGTTTGGCCCGGTGAAACTGGTGGCGGACCGAATGATCGACCTTTTCCAGCTCCTGCTTGACCAGCGGCGCGATCACCAGCTTGCGGTACTGGGCCATGATCTGGAAGCGGTTGTTGAGAATGGCCATGGCGGTGTCCATGTCCAGGATGCCCTTGCCTTCGACCCGGTGGGCAATTGGCGCCACCCGCTGAACCTTGGCCAGCCTCAGGAAGCAGAACACCTGGATCCAGGCCCAACCCAGGTCGAATTCCCACTTTTTCACCGACAGTTTTGCCGAGTTGGGGTAGGTGTGATGGTTGTTATGCAGTTCTTCGCCGCCAATCAGGATGCCCCAGGGCACCAGGTTGGTCGCGGCATCGCGGCATTCGAAATTGCGGTAGCCAACGGCATGGCCCAGGCCATTGACCACGCCGGCGGCCCAGATCGGAATCCACATCATCTGGATGGCCCAGATCGTGATGCCGAGGGTGCCGAACAGCAGCAGGTCGATGACGGCCATGAGCGCCACGCCCAGGCGCGGGAAACGGCTGTAGAGGTTGCGCTCGATCCAGTCCTCGGGGCAGTTCTTGCCGTAGATGCGCAGGGTCTCGGGATTCTCCGCCTCGGCGCGATAAAGCTCGGCACCTTTGCGCAGTACCGTGGACAAGCCCTTGATGACCGGGCTGTGCGGGTCATCGACGGTTTCGCATTTGGCGTGATGCTTGCGGTGGATGGCGGTCCACTCGCGGGTGTTCTGCGCGGTGGTCAGCCACAGCCAGAAACGGAAGAAATGTTTCAGGCCGGCATTGAGCTCGAGGGAGCGATGGGCTGAATAACGATGCAGATAGACCGTGACACCAATGATCGTAACGTGGGTCATCAGCAGGGTGACTGCCACCAGCGACCAGGGCGACAAGCCGAGAAAACCTTGGTACCACATAGGCTATAGGGCCCTCGAAAAAGAAAAAGACAGCCGTTGCATTATCACTGAGCACACAGATAAAACCAGTCGCCCTTTCAGATAAGAGTCTCTGGATGTTACTTGACCTATAATTCGAACCTTTTTGTAGACAGGGACAGCACGAAATGTCTGCCACCTATCGCGTCGCATTGCGTGCGGCACTGCTTTATCTGTTGCTGTCAGTGATCTGGCTGCAGTTCAGTGGCTATTTATTAAACAGTTTCTTCGATAACTCCGATGAGCAGTTGCGCTGGCAACTGATCAACGGCTACGTCTGGGTGCTGTTCAGCGCCGGGTTGATATTCCTTGCCCGCACGCAATTGCTCCGTTGCCTGGGCTTTGGCGCGACATTGCGCGAGCACCACGCGGACCGCGAGCGTTTGCGTCAGGCGGCCGCCGTGTTCGACTGCACCCGCGAAGGGGTGCTGGTCACCGACCGCAAGGGCGTGATCGTCCATGTGAACCGCGCGTTCATGCAAATCACCGGTTACCAGGGTGAAGAAGTCCTGGGGCAGGAACCCCGGATGTTCAAGTCCGGTCACCACCCGGCAACGTTCTACCAGACCATGTTCGAGGCCTTGCAGCGCAGTGGCGAATGGAGCGGCGAAATCTGGAACCGCCGCAAAAGCGGGGAAATCTATCCGCAGTGGCAGACCATCCGCCTGATCCGCGATGACCACGGCGAGCTCAGCCACTACGTCGCCGTGTTCTCCGACATCAGCAAGATCAAGGACTCCGAGCACGAGCTCAAGTACCTGGCTCACCATGATCCGCTGACCGACCTGCCCAATCGTCTGCTGTTCACCGACCGTGCCCAGCAGGCCCTGGCGTCGGCGCAGATCAACAAACGCGGCTGCGCGTTGCTGCTGATCGATCTGGACCACTTCAAGATGATCAACGACAGCCTCGGCCACACCATCGGGGACAAGCTGCTCAAGGCGGTGGCCAGGCGCCTGAAGGCGATGTTCGGGCCGGGGATCACCCTGGCGCGGCTTGGCGGTGACGAATTCGCCGTGCTGGCGGAAAACTGTCCTCAGCTGGTGCAGGCGGCTGCACTGGCCCAGCGCATCCTCGATGGCCTGAAGGAGCAGTTCCCGATCGATGGGCATCAATTGTTCATCAATGCGAGTATCGGCATCAGCCTGTTTCCCGGCGATGCGCTGAGCGCCGAACAACTGCTGCGCAATGCCGACTCGGCCTTGTTCAAGACCAAAAGCGCCGGCCGTGACGGCTATGCCCTCTACACCGAAGAGTTGACCGCGCATGCGCAGCAGCGCGTCGAGACGGCGTTCGAACTGCGTCGGGCGCTGGAGCAGCACGAACTTCGGGTTTACTACCAGCCGGTGCACGACCTCAAGAGCTGTCGCCTGGTGGGCGTCGAGGCGCTGGTGCGCTGGGAGCATCCACAACGGGGGCTGGTTTCCCCTGCGGAGTTCATTCCCATTGCCGAGCGGACCGGGTTGATCGCCGAGATCGATGCCTGGGTCATGCGCCATGCCTGTGAGCAGATGTGCCAGTGGCAACGGGCGGGGTTGGCGTTGTCGTTTGTGGCGGTGAACGTTTCGTCACGCTTGTTCGCTCGCCACGAGCTGTATCAGCAAGTGGCGCAGGCGCTGCACGATACCGGCCTGGATCCGGCGTATCTGGAGCTGGAAGTGACCGAGAGCGCAGTCATGGACGACCCTGAAGTGGCGCTGGAGCAGATGTACCGCCTGCGCGAACTCGGCGTGCGGCTGGCCATCGATGATTTCGGCACCGGCTATTCCTCGTTGTTGCGCCTCAAGCGCTTGCCGGTGCAGAAACTCAAGATCGACCAGGGCTTCGTCGCCGGATTGCCCTGGGACGAGGACGATGGCGCCATCGTGCGGGTCATCATCGCCCTGGCGCAGAGCATGGGCATGCAGGTGCATGCCGAGGGGATCGAGCAGGCCGAACAGGCGGCGTTCATCCTTGAACAGGGCGGTGACTTGGGACAGGGCTACTGGTTCGGCCGCCCCGTGCCGGCCGGGGAACTGGACTGGACGCGAGTGCCGACCATCCCGCTCACCCACCCCTGATCGTTCCCACGCTCCCCATCGATAGCGCCTGCCTGGGGGCGTCCCTCGGGACGCTCTGCGTCCCCCCTCCCGCCAGTCTCTGAATTCTGGTTATATAAACATTCTTAAATAGTCTTTTTAAGAATATCCGCACCTCTCTAATATTGGACTCACGCCGCAAGCAGTCCCGGAGACTGCCGGGCAACCCCACAGTCGAAGGAGCAGCACCATGAGCGCATCCCTGCGTAGCGTTGACGGTCAAGACGAAGCCACGATTTTGCGTGAGATCCAGAGCGCCCTGCGCGACCTGCGTTTCGGTGCGGTGGAAATCACTGTGCACAACGCCCAGGTCGTCCAGATCGAGCGCAAGGAAAAATTCCGTTTGCAGAACCCCAGTAACAAACCGAGCTGAACAGCCGGCAACCCGATTCCCGCCAACATAAAAAAAGCCAACACACTTAGAATTCCAGGAGCTTTCACCATGTCGTCGATTCGTCATTTCGCTTTGGCCGCCCTGGCCAGTGCCCTTTTTGCGGGTTCCGCGGTTGCCAAGGATTATGAGCTGCTCAACGTGTCGTACGACCCGACCCGCGAGCTGTATCAGGATTACAACGCTGAATTCGTCAATTTCTGGAAGAAAAGCAATCCAGGCGACACCGTGAAAATCCAGCAGTCCCACGGTGGTTCGGGCAAACAGGGCCGTGCGGTGATCGACGGCCTGCGTGCCGACGTGGTGACCCTGGCCCTGGCCGGTGACATCGACGAAATCGCCAAGCTGGGCAAGACCCTGCCGGCCGACTGGCAGAAACGCCTGCCGGATGCCAGCACTCCGTACACCTCGACCATCGTGTTCCTGGTGCGCAAAGGCAACCCGAAAGGCATCAAGGATTGGGCCGACCTGGTCAAGAACGATGTGTCGGTCATCACCCCTAACCCGAAAACCTCCGGTGGCGCCCGCTGGAACTTCCTCGCGGCCTGGGCTTATGGCCTCAAGGCCAACGGCGGTGACGAGGCCAAGGCCAAGCAATACGTAGAGACCTTGTTCAAGCACGTGCCCGTGCTGGACACCGGTGCTCGCGGTTCGACCATTACCTTCGTCAACAACGGTCAGGGCGACGTATTGCTGGCCTGGGAAAACGAAGCCTTCCTGGCCCTGAAGGAAGACGGTGGCGCCGACAAGTTCGAAATCGTCGTGCCTTCGCTGTCGATCCTGGCCGAGCCTCCTGTCGCGGTCGTCGACAAGAACGCCGAGAAAAAAGGCAACGAGCAAATCGCCGAAGCCTACCTCAAGCACCTGTACAGTCCGGCCGGCCAGGAAATCGCCGCGAAGAACTTCTACCGTCCACGGGACAAGGACGTGGCAGCCAAGTACGTCCAGCAATTCCCGAAACTGGAACTGGTGACCATCGACAAGGATTTCGGCGGCTGGAAAACTGCACAGCCTAAATTCTTCAATGACGGCGGCGTGTTCGACCAGATCTATCAGGCGCAGTAATCTGATTGAACAAGAGCCTGATGCCCAGGCACCGATCTGTGGGAGCGAGCCTGCTCGCGAAGAGGGACTATCAGTCAACGCGTATGTCGCCTGATACTCCGCTTTCGCGAGCAGGCTCGCTCCCACATTGACGCTTTCCAACCAAGGACTTTTATGTCGCGTCGTATCTCCCCCGTCATACCCGGCTTCGGGCTGACGCTGGGCTACACCTTGGTGTACCTCAGCCTGATTGTGCTCATTCCACTGGCGGCGATGTTCGTTCACGCCGCTCAACTCACCTGGGATCAGTTCTGGGCTATCGTTTCGGCGCCTCGCGTCCTGGCGGCGCTGAAACTGAGCTTCGGCACCGCGCTGTACGCCGCGATCATCAACGGCATCATCGGCACGCTGCTCGCCTGGGTGCTGGTGCGCTACACCTTCACCGGCCGCAAGATCATCGATGCGATGATCGACCTGCCGTTCGCCTTGCCCACCGCCGTCGCCGGTATCGCGCTGACCGCGTTGTACACGCCGGCCGGACTGGTGGGGCAGTTCGCGGCGGACCTGGGCTTCAAGATCGCCTATACCCCGCTGGGCATCACGCTGGCGCTGACGTTTGTCACGCTGCCTTTCGTGGTCCGCACGGTGCAGCCGGTACTGGCCGATATTCCCCGTGAGGTGGAGGAGGCGGCAGCCTGCCTGGGCGCAAGGCCGCTGCAGGTGTTCCGGCATATCCTGATGCCCGCGCTGCTGCCCGCCTGGTTGACCGGTTTCGCCCTGGCCTTTGCCCGGGGTGTCGGCGAGTACGGCTCGGTGATCTTCATCGCCGGCAACATGCCGATGAAAACCGAGATCCTGCCGTTGCTGATCATGGTCAAGCTCGACCAGTACGATTACACCGGTGCGACCGCCATCGGCGTGCTGATGCTGGTGGTTTCCTTCGTCCTGTTGCTGCTGATCAACCTGCTGCAACGCCGCATCGAAACCCCATAAGGAGGCGCGAACCATGTCCCAATCGTCTATTGCGGCCGCCTCTTCGGCCAACGCTGCCCGCCGTGGCAGTGCCACCTCGCGGCGTATCCTGATCGGCCTCGGCTGGCTGATTTTCGCCCTGTTCCTGCTGTTGCCGCTGTTTATCGTGGTGTCCCAGGGTTTGAAGAATGGCCTGGGCGCTTTCTTCACCGCGATCTTTGAACCGGACGCGCTGTCGGCGCTGAAGCTCACGGTGATCGCCGTGTTGATTTCGGTGCCGTTGAACGTGGTGTTCGGCGTCAGTGCCGCGTGGTGCGTGAGCAAGTACTCGTTCCGTGGCAAGAGCATTCTGGTGACGCTGATCGACCTGCCATTCTCGGTGTCGCCGGTGATCGCGGGTCTGGTCTACGTGCTGATGTTCGGTGCCCAGGGCCTGTTCGGGCCATGGTTGCAGGATCACGACATCCAGATCGTTTTCGCCTTGCCGGGCATCGTGCTGGCAACGATTTTCGTCACCGTTCCGTTCGTGGCGCGCGAGCTGATCCCGTTGATGCAGGAACAGGGCACTCAGGAAGAGGAGGCCGCACGCCTGCTGGGTGCCAATGGTTGGCAGATGTTCTGGCACGTCACCGTCCCCAATATCAAATGGGGCCTGATCTATGGCGTGGTGCTGTGTACCGCCCGGGCGATGGGTGAGTTCGGTGCGGTGTCGGTGGTCTCCGGGCACATTCGCGGGGTGACCAACACCTTGCCGCTGCACGTCGAGATCCTCTACAACGAATACAACCACGTGGCCGCGTTCGCGGTCGCGAGCCTGTTGCTGATCATGGCGCTCTTCATCCTGCTGCTCAAGCAGTGGAGCGAAAACCGTATTAACCGCCTGCGCGCCAGCGCCGCGGAGGAATAATTCATGTCGATCGAAGTGCGTAACGTCAGCAAGAATTTCAATGCGTTCAAGGCGCTGGATAACATCAGCCTGGACATTCACAGCGGCGAGCTGGTGGCGCTGCTGGGCCCGTCGGGTTGCGGCAAGACCACGCTGCTGCGGATCATTGCCGGTCTGGAAACACCGGATCAGGGCAATATCGTGTTCCACGGCGAAGACGTCTCCGGCCACGATGTGCGTGATCGCAACGTCGGTTTCGTGTTCCAGCACTACGCCCTGTTCCGTCACATGACGGTGTTCGACAACGTTGCGTTCGGCCTGCGCATGAAGCCGAAGAACCAGCGCCCGAACGAAAGCCAGATCGCGACCAAGGTCCATGAGCTGCTGAACATGGTGCAACTGGACTGGCTGTCGGACCGGTACCCGGAGCAGCTGTCCGGCGGTCAGCGCCAGCGTATCGCGCTGGCCCGTGCCCTGGCGGTGGAGCCGAAAGTGCTGCTGCTCGACGAACCGTTCGGCGCCCTCGACGCCAAGGTCCGCAAGGAGCTGCGGCGCTGGCTGGCGCGCCTGCACGAGGACATCAACCTGACCTCGGTGTTCGTGACCCACGACCAGGAAGAGGCGATGGAAGTGGCCGATCGCATCGTGGTGATGAACAAGGGTGTGATCGAGCAGATCGGCTCACCGGGTGACGTTTACGAAAACCCGGCCAGCGATTTCGTCTACCACTTCCTCGGTGACTCCAACCGCCTGCACCTGGGCGAGGACAATCACGTGCTGTTCCGGCCGCACGAAGTGTCGTTGTCGCGGCACGAACTGGACGATCACCACGCGGCCGAAGTGCGGGATATCCGTCCGCTGGGCGCGACCACTCGGGTGACCTTGAAGGTCGAAGGGCAGAGCGATCTGATCGAGGCCGAAGTGGTGAAGGACCACGACAGCCTGATCGGGCTGGCCAAGGGCGAAACCCTGTTCTTCAAGCCGAAGGTCTGGCAGAAAGTCGCCAACCTTTAAGGGCTAAAAAGCATCGCGAGCAGGCTCGCTCCCACCAGGGCGCGGTCGGTCACAGAGTTTGTGTACGACCCCGATCCCGTGTGGGAGCGAGCCTGCTCGCGATGGCGTACTAAGCCGCCGCGCGATTCGGATTGACCCGTACCCCACCCACCCGCGCCTCGATCTGCTCTTTCAACTCACGTCGCATCCCCAGCAGAAACGCCAGCTCCGCTACCACGAACAACGGCCCGACAATCAACCCGGTCACGTCATCGACAAACGCTGGTTTGCGTCCCTCGTAGTAATGGCCGACGAACTGGATCGCCCAGCCCACCACGAACAGCCCGATGCCACTGGCCAGCCAGACCAGGGTGCTTTGTTGCGCCAGTACATGCCCGGCCCAGACGGACAGCGCCATCAACACGCTCATCACCAGCCCGAGGCGCAATTCCAGGCGCAGGTAGAACCAGACCGACGCGAGGGCCACCAGGACCGCCGGTGAAAGCCAGCCACCGCCCCATTGCGGACGGGCCAGCAGCACCGCCACCGCGACGACGATCAGCGGGATGCCGATGAAGTGGCTGGCGATGTTGCGCGGGTCACGGTGATAGGCGGCGTATTGGCCGAGATGGTCAACGAGGCTTTTTTTCATTGTTATTCCTCCTGTAGGGTGATCGATCATGCCCCGGGTTCAGCGTTGGCTCTGTCAGCCAGGCGACAATCTCCAGGAGTTTCGATGGACATGCAGGTTTGGCGTTCGCGCCTGATGACGGGCCACTGGTTCAGCCATCTGCCGACACGCTTACAGGATAGCTTGCTGGCCGCCGCCAAGGTGCGGCGCCTGTCGTCGGGCCAGCGCCTGTTCAAGCGCGGCGACCCACCTTGTGGCCTGTACGCCGTGCTCGAAGGCGCGGTGCGCATCGGCACGGTGAACGAGCAGGGCAAGGAGGCCTTGTTGAGCCTGGTGGAGCCGCCGCACTGGTTCGGCGAAATCTGCCTGTTCGACGGCCAGCCGCGCACCCACGATGCATTCGCTCTGGGCCAATGCACCCTGTTGCACATCCCGCAGTCGGCGCTGCTGGCCTTGCTCGACGAGCAACCGCTGTACTGGCGGCAACTGGCGCTGTTGATGAGCCAGAAACTGCGCCTGACTTTCATCAGTCTCGAACAGCTGAGCCTGATGCCGGCACCGGCCCGCCTGGCCCATCGTCTGCTGATGATCGCCGCCGGCTACGGTGAGCTCGACCCGCCCCGACGGGTGCTGCAACTGCCGCAGGAACAACTGGCGTCGATGCTGTCGTTGTCGCGCCAGACCACCAACCAGATCCTCAAGGAGTTCCAGGGCCAGGGGATTGTGAATCTGAAGTACGGCGAGATCGAAATCCTCGATGCCGAACGGCTGCGGGCCTTGGCCATTGTCTGAAAAACACGTTGGTGCTGGGCTTTGGCCGTGAAGGCGCTTAGCCTGTGACGACGACAATGAGGTGTGCCATGCGTGTGCTGTTAGTGGAAGACGAACCGGAGTTGGCCAAGCGCCTGGCCATTGGCCTGGGTGAGGCCGGTTACGCCGTGGATGTAGCGCTCAACGGCATGGACGGCCGGCGTTTTATCGAGTCCGGCGAATACCGGATGATCATCCTCGATGTCATGCTGCCGGGTCTCAACGGCTGGCAGTTGCAGCAACAGGTCCGCAAGCTCGGCGCAACGCCGGTGCTGTTCCTGACCACCCGCGATGGCATCGAAGATCGCCTGCGCGGACTGGAATTGCACGAGGACGCTTACCTGCTGAAGCCGTTTACGCTGAGTGAGCTGGTGACGCGGGTGCGCAAGTTGTTGCGGCGGGACCGGAGCCACTGAGGTTCTGCGGCGCCTGTTCCATCGTCTCGCGAGCAGGCTCGCTCCCACAGGTTTTGGAGGTTGACTACAATCTTGTGGTTCACACCGCCCCCCCCTTTGGGAGCGAGCCTGCTCGCGATGAGGCTGGCCCGGATAATCCGCACTGCGGATCGGTCACCGCAATCCATCGCGAAACTGCCCCGGCGTCATTCCGGTCCAGCGTTTGAATGCCCGGCTGAAGCTGCTGGTGTCGGCAAATCCGAGCAGGTAACTGATCTCGCTCAGCGAGCATTGCGGATCACGCAGGTGCAGCAGGGCGAGGTTTTCGCGGCTTTCGTTGAGCAGCGTATCGAACCGGCAGCCTTCGTCCGCCAGGTGCCGTTGCAGGCTGCGCAGGCTCAGGTGCAGGGCCTGGGCAATGTGCTCCGCGCTGGGCTCGCCTTCGGGCAATTGCTCCTCGATGGCGTCGCGGACCTTGCGCTCCCAGGTCAGGGGCTTGAGTTGCGCCAGGGTGCGCTTGAGCACGGTTTCGTTGTGCTCGGCCAGTTCCGGGTTGGCGTCGTCCAGGTGACTGTCGAAATCCGCCAGGGAAAATTCCAGCCGGTCCTCGGCCGCCGAAAAAAACACCGGGGCGCGAAAGACTTTGTGCCATTGATGCGCGTCCAGCGGTTCCGGGCGGCGCAGATACACCGCCAGTGGCGCATAGTCGCGACCCAGGCGATTGCGGCAGGTGCGCACATAAATCGCGGCGAAGGCGTCGATGGCTTCGAACGCCGGCGCCGGGTTGCCGGGCGGGATCTTCAGGCGAAAGCGATAGCGGTCCTCGGTGCGGCTCAACTCAAGCTCCAGGGCATCGCTGACCACCTGGTGATAACGCACGATGCGCTCGAACACTTCGCGCAGGCTGCCGCTGGCCACCAGGGCGTAGCCCAGCGCGTGGAAGGTGGTTGGGCTGACGAAGCGCGACACGCGCAGGCCGATCGCCGGATCGCCGCTGACCTGCACGGCGATTTCCCACAGGCGCGTGGTGCCGGACAACGGATAGCGGGCGTTGGGGTCGTCCATCCATTGCGGGTCGAGCCCGGCCTGCTGGCACAGGGCGGTGCTGTCCAGGCCCAGCGCATCGAGTTGCTTGCGCAGGGCGCGGGTCCAGCTGGCGAGGGAGGTCGGTTCAGTCATGCTGATTGGCGCTTCCGGTCAACAGGTTGGCGTCTACGGCTACCGCGTGCCGAGGGTTCGCAGGGCAGGATGCAGACATCAATAACCAGAGGATGGAAGCATGGAAGGTACTTCTGCAAGTCCCCAGCGACTGAATGCAGCCCAGCGCTCGGCGCACATTCGCGAAGTGGTGTTGGCCAGGGGCGTCGAGCTGCGCCAGCGCTACCCGATTCTCAACCACCAGGACGCACTGGGTGCGGGGATTCTGGCGTTCGCCCTGGCGGGGATGGTCGGCTCGGCGGCGCTGTATCTCGGTGGGTACATGGCGTGGTGGGCCTGTTTGCTGCTCAACGCGTTTTTCGCCTCGCTGACCCATGAGCTGGAGCACGACCTGATCCATAGCATGTACTTTCGCAAGCAGCGCCTGCCGCACAACCTGATGATGGGCCTGGTGTGGCTGGCGCGGCCGAGCACGATCAATCCCTGGATTCGCCGGCAACTGCACCTCAACCACCACAAGCTGTCCGGCACGGAAGCGGACATGGAAGAGCGGGCGATCACCAACGGCGAGCCCTGGGGTATTGCACGGTTGCTGATGGTGGGCGACAACATGATGTCGGCGTTCATTCGCTTGCTGCGGGCCAAAACCTGGGCCCACAAATTCGGCATCCTCAAGCGTGTCCTGAAAGTCTATGCGCCGCTCGCATTGCTGCATTGGGGGGCGTGGTACCTGTTTCTCGGTTTCCATGGGGCCAATGGCGTCGCCTACCTGCTGGGGACGAGCGTCGAGTGGTCGGCGACCACGCTGTCGGTCATGGGTGTGATCGACATCGCGGTGGTGGTGATCATCGGGCCGAACGTGTTGCGCACGTTTTG
Source organism: Pseudomonas sp. IT-P12 (assembly GCF_949767465.1). Taxonomy (NCBI): domain Bacteria; kingdom Pseudomonadati; phylum Pseudomonadota; class Gammaproteobacteria; order Pseudomonadales; family Pseudomonadaceae; genus Pseudomonas; species Pseudomonas sp. IT-P12. The sequence goes on from NZ_CATKPY010000023.1 coordinate 60,926, forward strand.
CCTGCACTTCATCAGCTCGAACATGCACTATTACGGCGATGTGGAACCGGGCAACGTGATTCAGCAAACCCAGGTCTTGAACCCGTGGTGGCTGTGGCCGCTGCAGGCGTTCTGCTTCAACTTCGGCAGCAGCCACGGGATTCACCATTTTGTGGTGAAGGAGCCGTTCTACATTCGCCAGATGACCGTGCCGGTGGCACATAAGGTCATGCGCGAGATGGGCGTGCGCTTCAACGACTACGGCACGTTTGCGCGGGCCAACCGCTTTGTGCGCCAGGACGCCGCAGAACCACAGGCAGTGCGAACGGCACAGGCGTGATCCAAACACCTGGAACCTCAAACGCCGGTCATCAATTTGACCCAAATCAGCGCTACGTTGAGGCTTGGAAAGTGAATGGCATATGCCATATAAGTCTAATAAAGTAATTAAATATTCCTTTATTGGATAATCATTTCAGCCAATCATCGGGCTACAGCGTGTGAGTTTCCGGGGCCGTCTCCTTGGCAGGGTGCGGCCCCTTTTTTATTCTCTCAGGAAACACAATCCCCCTGTGGGAGCGGGCTTGCTCGCGAAAGCGGAGGGTCAGTGGTTATCTGTCTCGACTGACACTCCGCTTTCGCGAGCAAGCCCGCTCCCACAGAAAGCGCTTTGTTATTCATTATGGGTCTTAATAAATAGCTTCTTATTCCTTAGCGAATATAACTCTCCTCCCTATACTCGGTCAGCAACAGACACGCAGCAGGAGAGTTCCCCATGCGCAACGAATCAATCCGCTACCTGATTGTGCCGGGCTGGCAAGGATCGCCAGAAGATCATTGGCAAAGCCATTGGCAGAACAGCCTGCCGAACAGTGCGCGGGTGGAACAGGCCGACTGGCTGACGCCGCGCCGTGAAGACTGGGTGGCGGCGCTGGCCGAGGCGATTGCCGCCGACAGCACGCCGGTGATCCTGATCGCCCATAGCCTGGGTTGCATCACGGTCGCGCATTGGGCCGCCACCGCGCCCTTGAACGTCTTGCGTCAGGTGCGCGGTGCCCTGTTGGTCGCTCCTGCGGATGTCGAGCGTCCGGCCTGCGCGCCGGCGCTGCGCAACTTTGCGCCGATCCCCACCGACCTCTTGCCGTTTCCCAGCCAGGTGGTCAGCTCCGACAACGACAGCGCCGTCAGTGCGCCGCGTGCGCTGGAGCTGGCGCGTAACTGGGGGGCCGAGGCGGGCATCCTGTCGGGTGCCGGACACATCAATGTGAAGTCCGGGCATCAGCGTTGGGAGCAGGGGTTTGCCTATCTCTACCGCCTGCAGAACCGTATGGAACACCACGCGCTGCGCCGCGCTTGAATTCATCATTTTTTTAGAACGCCTCCCCGTCTCCCGGCGGTTTGGGGCGGGAGCCTGCCATGAGTTTTGAAACCTTCGGCCAGCCGCTGCTGACCTTCCCCGACGCCGAAAAAAGTCCCCTGAGCATCCGCGCCAAGGCCCTGGTGTTCGTCGATCCGCGCTCGCGCCAGTTGCGTGAGGAGCTGGAGCATCTGGCGCCGCGTTCGATTTCGGTGTTGATCCGCGGCGAAACCGGCAGCGGCAAGGAACTGCTGGCCCGGCATATCCACCGCGCCAGCGATCGCGGCGGTTTGTTCGTGTCGGTCAACTGCGGCGCGATCAGCCCGACCTACGCCGACGCCGAGCTGTTCGGCTATGCGGCCGGCAGCCACAGCGGCTCGGCGAGCAGCCGCGCCGGGTGGTTCGGTTCGGCCAATGGCGGCACGCTCTACCTGGACGAGATCGGCGACTTGCCACTGCCGATCCAGATCAAGTTGCTCGCCGCCCTGGAAAATCATGAAGTCACTCGCGTGGGCGCCACGCACCCCAGCCCGGTGGACGTGCGCCTGGTCGCGGCGACCAGCATCGACCTGGCGCAGGCGGTGGCCGCCGGAAAATTCCATGAGCGGCTTTACCACTACCTCAGCGAGGGGCAGCTCGAACTGCCGGCGCTACGCGAGCGGGTCGGCGATATCCTGTCGCTGTCCGAATATTTTTTGGGGATCTACAGCCAGCGCCTCGACCTGCCAGTGCCGCTGATCAGCGAGGCCGCGCAACGGGTGCTCGAGCGCCACAACTGGCCGGGCAATACCCGCGAACTGGAAAACGTCATTCACTTCGCATTGTTGGTGAGTCACGGTGACGAGATCCTGCCGGAGCATCTGAACCTGCCCGACTCGCTGACGCAGATCGAGCATCAGCTCAGGCTGATTCTGGGCAACGGCTCTGCGGCGGAGAAGGAAGCGTTGCGGCAGCTCTTGAGTCGTCTCGAAATGCTCCCATAGGCGCGAGCGCGCCACAGGGATAATCCGCGATTTAGAGCTGTATGAGCAAAATGGAATATCAAAGTGAATAAAAGATATTGTTCGGGCATATAAAATCCCGGTATTGTCCGCTCCACGCCAGCGATAGCACTTCACTGGCACACGTACTAATAGCCGTCGTCGATGACGACCGTGATTTTCGATAAGGACACTGCATGAAAAAGGTTCTGTTGTTTACCGCATTGGCGGCTGCTCTGACCGCAGGCTTGGCCCAGGCTGGTGAGAAACTGGTGGTGGCGGCGACCCCGATTCCACACGCCGAGATTCTGGAGCTGATCAAGCCGACCCTCGCCAAAGAAGGCGTGGACCTGGAGATCAAGGTATTCACCGATTACGTTCAGCCGAACGTACAGGTTGCCGAAAAGCGCCTGGACGCCAACTACTTCCAGACCAAGCCTTACCTGGACAGCTTCAACAAAGGCAAGGGCACCAACCTGGAAACCGTGATCGGCGTTCACGTTGAACCTTTCGGCGGCTACTCCAGCAAATACAAATCCCTGGCCGATCTGCCAAACGGTGCGACCATCGCCCTGCCAAACGAAGGCAGCAACAGCGGCCGTGCCCTGATCCTGCTGCAGAAAGCCGGTCTGATCGAGTTGAAAGACCCGAGCAACGCCCTGTCGACGCCAAAGGACATCGCCAAGAACCCGCACAACTTCAAGTTCAAGGAACTGGAGTCGGCCTTGCTGCCACGCGTTCTGAAAGAAGTCGACCTGGACCTGATCAACACCAACTACGCGCTGGAAGCCGGTCTGAACCCGGCTAAAGACGCGCTGGTGATCGAAGGTGCCGATTCGCCGTACGTGAACTTCCTGGTGGCTCGTCCGGACAACAAGGACAGCGCAGCCATCCAGAAACTGGCCAAGGCTTTGACCAGCCCTGAAGTGAAAGCCTTCATCGAGAAGAAGTACAGCGGCGCGGTACTGCCGGCGTTCTGATTCACGCGGTAAACCCCTTCACGGTTTCGAACGCCGACGGCTAGCGATAGCGTCGGCGTTTTTTTGCCTGCTCGTTTCTCGAGGGGGTAACCGTGTGCAGCCAGTGCCTGTAGCAAAAGGCACCGCCTGTTCGAGAGCAGGCTCGCTCCCGCGAAGGACAGGTGTTCAGGCCACCCCGGCCTTCAACGCCCTGCGCAACGCCACCAGCAGTTTCAGGATGTCCTGCGGGTCCAGTGGTTGCGGTGCTTTTACGTCAGCCATGATGTTCTTCCTTGTGTGGTCCGGCCAGGTCTGGCCAGAAGCTGTGCGTCCTTGGAGGGCAAATTCGAGAAAAAGATCCCCCCTGCGGCGCAAAGGAAAGTAGTCGGCTTCCTGCGTGCCGGCCAATTCGGCGGATAGGTTTTTGCGTGATATCAATATGCTTTAACGGTATTTAAATTTAATTTCTTATACCTTTAAAGTCGGTGCTTGCCGGGTCGTTACCCACTGCCCATGGACCGCACCACCGTCGCTTACCGAGCGGCGTCCAGGATGTTCAATGAACTTCGATTACGCTTTTATCCTCAGCACCCTGCCGGCGTTCGTCACGGCGGTAGGCGTGACGTTGCAGGTCGGCCTGATTGCCATCGGCACGTCGCTGCTGGTGGCCTTGATCAACGCGACGATCCTGGTGTTCCGCACGCCTTACCTGCAGCGCCTGGTCGGGCTGTATGTGGAGTTGGCGCGCAACACGCCGCTGTTGATCCAGCTGTTCTTCGTCTACTTCGCGTTGCCGGCCCTGGGCATCAAGGTGTCCGGTTTTGCGGCCGCTAACATCACCATGACGTTCCTCGGCGGAGCCTATCTCACCGAGGTGCTGCGTGCCGGGGTGGAGGCCGTACCTGCGGCGCAACTGGAGTCCGGTCGTTCCATCGGGTTGTCCCACGGTCAATTGCTGCGCTACGTGATCCTGCCGCAAGCGGGCATCCTCAGCCTGCCTTCGCTGTTCGCCAATTTCATTTTCCTGCTGAAAGAAACCACCGTGGTTTCGGCGGTGGCGGTGCCGGAAATTCTCTACACCACCAAAAGCTACATCGCCCTCTACTACAAAACCTACGAAATGCTCGCCGTGCTGACACTGATCTGCGTGCTGCTGTTTTTACCGCTGTCGCTGTTGCTCAGCCGTCTGGAAAGGAGGCTCCAGCATGGCCAGTTCGGGTCTTGAACTGCTCTGGGTGTCGTTGCCGCAACTGGGCAAGGGCGCTGCGCAAACCCTGTCGATTTCCTTTCTGAGCATCGCCATCAGCACGGTGGGCGGGGTGCTCTACGGCGTGTTGCGTACGCTGAATTCAAAAGCCTTGAACGCGATCCTGCGGGTGTACCTGGAGCTGTTCCGGGCGATTCCGGTGCTGGTCTGGCTGTACCTGCTGTTCTTTGGCCTGCCGATTTTCTTCGGCCTCAGCCTTCCGAGCTTCTGGTGCGCGGTGCTGGTTTTGTCGCTCTGGGGCGCCAGCGAAGTGGGCGAGGTGGTGCGCGGTGCGTTGCATTCGCTGCCACGCGGGCAGCGTGAAGCCGGGTTGTCGATCGGCCTGAATGGGCCGCAACTCTACGGCTACGTGTTGCTGCCCCAGGCCCTGAAACGCATGACGCCGCCGACCATCAACGTCTACACGCGAATCATCAAGACCAGCTCTCTGGCGGTGTTGATCGGCGTGGTGGACGTGATCAAGGTCGGCCAGCAGATCATCGAGCGCACCTACGAATCGGTGCTGATCTACGGCGCCCTGTTCCTGTTTTTCTTTTTCATCTGCTACCCGCTGTCAGCCGCCTCGCGTGTGCTGGAGCGGCGCTGGACGCAAGCATGAACGCATTGATCGAGTTCAAGGGTTTCAACAAGTTCTTTGGCGAGCAGCAGGTGCTCAAGGGCATCGACCTGAACGTCAACTCAGGCGAAGTGATCGTCATCCTCGGTCCCAGCGGCTGCGGCAAGAGCACGTTGTTACGGTGCCTCAACGGCCTGGAAGTCGCCCACGGCGGCAGCCTGGCATTTGCCGGTCGCGAGTTGCTGAACAAGGGCACCGACTGGCGCGAAGTGCGGCAACAGATCGGCATGGTGTTCCAGAGTTACCACCTGTTCCCGCACATGAGCGTGCTCGACAACCTGCTGCTCGGCCCGGTCAAGGTGCAAAAGCGCGAACGTCGTGAGGCACAGGTCCAGGCTGAAGCCCTGCTGGCGCGGGTGGGCCTGCTGGACAAGCGCGATGCCTTTCCCCGCCAGCTCTCCGGTGGTCAGCAGCAACGGATCGCCATCGTTCGTTCGCTGTGCATGAACCCCAGGGTCATGTTGTTTGATGAGGTCACCGCCGCCCTCGATCCGGAAATGGTCAAGGAAGTGCTGGAAGTCATTCAGGGCCTGGCCCGTGAAGGCATGACGCTGCTGATCGTCACCCACGAAATGGCCTTTGCCCGTGCCGTGGCCGACCGAATCGTGTTCATGGATGCCGGGCGAATCCTTGAACAGAACCCCCCCGAGATTTTCTTTACGAACCCGCAAACCGCACGAGCGCAGCAGTTCCTGGAGAAGTTCTCCTACGTCGCCGCCCTACCCGAAACGACTCAAACAAAGGAACTGGAACTGCCATGAAAACTGCCAAGGCTTCACGCTTGCTTCTCCCGCTGCTCGGCCTCGCGCTGCTGGCCGGCTGCAATAAAACCGAAGAACCGCCAAAGCCCAAAGTCGCCAGCGAAAGCAGCGCGCCGGCCGGCTACCTGGAAAAGATCAAGGCGCGGGACAAGTTGATCGTCGGCGTCTTCACCGACAAGCCGCCGTTCGGCTTCGTCGATGAGGCGGGGCGTTACGTCGGTTTCGATACCGACATCGGCCGTCGTTTCGCCAAGGATCTGCTGGGCGACGAAAACAAGATCGAATTCGTTGCAGTGGAGCCGGCCAGCCGAATTCCATTCCTGCAAAGTGACAAGGTCGACCTGATCCTGGCCAACATGACCGTGACCCCGGAGCGCAAGGAGGCGGTGGAATTCACCAACCCGAACCTGAAGGTCGCGGTGCAGGCATTGGTGCCACAGGCCAGCGAGGTGAAAACCCTCGATGACCTGGCGACCCGCACCACCATCGTCACCACCGGCACCACGGCAGACATCTGGCTGACCAAGAACCACCCGGACTGGAAACTGCTCAAGTTCGAGAAGAACTCCGAGTCGCTGCAAGCCCTGGCCAATGGTCGCGGCGATGCCTATGCCCAGGACAACCTGGTGCTGTTCAGCTGGGCCAAGCAGAACCCGGGTTATCGCGTGCTGGCGCAGACGCTGGGTGCCGAAGCGCCGATTGCGCCGGCGGTGAAGAAGGGCAACATCGAGCTGCGTGACTGGGTCAACGCCGAGTTGGCGAAGCTGGGTGAAGAGAAATACCTGCTCAAGCTGTACGACCAGTACGTGCGCAAGGAACTGAGCGACGATACAAAGCCTGAGAGCGTGATTGTCGAGGGTGGCAAGTGGCAGGGGTAACTCACTAGCGCCTCAGACGATCTGTGTGTCCCCATCGCGAGCGGGCTCTCTCCCACAGGTTTTGTGCAGTACCTGGGGGAGCGAGCCCGCTCGCGATTCGGTGCACAGGGCGCCGATCAGCCCGGCCAATTCCACGCCGGCTCATCCAGCACCCGCTGCCCGACCATCCCGGTCTGGCCCAGGGTTTTTTCCAGCACGATGCAATGGCATGCCGGGTCCTCCTGCAATGCCGAAATCAGCCGTCGTGCATGGGACACCACCCACACCTGAGCGTGTTCCGAGGCCCTGATGATCAGGCGCGCCAGCGCGGGCAACAGATCCGGGTGCAGGCTGGTCTCCGGTTCGTTGAGCACCATCAGCGATGGCGGACGGGGTGTCAGCAGCGCCGCGATCAGCAACAGATAACGCAGCGTCCCATCGGACAGCTCGGCCGCCGATAACGGGCGCAGCAAACCTTCCTGATAAAACTCGATCGCGAAGCGTCCACCCGGCAGCGGCTCGATATTCAATCGCGCACCAGGGAACGCATCGCTGATCGCGGCCTGCAAGGCGTCGGGATCACCGATCTCGCGAATGGTCTGCAAGGCTGCTGCCAGGTCCCGCCCATCGTGATGCAGCACCGGCGTACGCGTCCCCAACTGTGGTTGGCGCGCCGGTGCGTCGGCGTCGCTGCGAAAGTGATCGTAAAAGCGCCAGCGCCGAATGAATTCGCGCATCTGCACGACTTCCGGAGAGCTTCGAAGGCTGCCGACCTGATCGAACAGGCTGTCGAAATGTGGCGTGTGCTGGGCCAGCACGTCCCAGCTGCGACCGGCACGGGCGCGAATCATCGAGCCATCGCGATCCACCAACAGGCTGGCGGGGCGATAGAGCGGCCCGGACCAGATGCATTCCTTCTTGATTTCCGGGTCGAGGGAAAACGCCGACAGACTCGGCACCGGCAGGCCCAGGGCGATCGAATAGCTGAAGTCCTCGCCGGCAAATCCCAGGCGCAGGCGTTTGACGCCGTGCCGCACGGTCGACTGGATAGGCACCTCACCGCTACGCATGCGCCGGGTGATGATTTCAGGCCCCGCCCAGAACGTCGAGTCCAGGCCGCCCTCGCGGGCCAACGCGTTGACCACGCCGCCCTGGGCGGTTTCCGCCAACAGACGCAACGCACGGTAGAGGTTGGATTTGCCGCTGCCGTTCGGTCCGGTGATCAGGTTCAAGCGACCCAGGGGAATCACCAGGTTGTTGATCGAGCGGTAGTTGGCCACCGCGAGGGTTTTGAGCATGAAAAAGCTTCCTTTACCGGGTCGCCCGGTTGCCTGCCTTCTTGTGGGCGCGCGCCTCACGGCACTCTCAAGACCATCGCGAGCGAGCTCGCTCCTAAGGGGAGGGCCGCCAGCTGTGCAGCTATTGAACCCTGTTCTAAGCTCACAGTCGTATTGCCATTGGCACGTCCGTACAGCGCAAAGGAGTTTGCATGGCTGGTCCCGGGTTGAAAAGAGTGGTGGGCCTGAGCCTCCTGCTGCTGTTGAGCGCCTGCGGCGAAAAACCCCAGGTCGAGAAAGATCGCCCACGGGTGTTCGTGCAGGTGGTCAAGCCGGCCGAATACGCCGCGTCGGTGACACTCACCGGTGATGTGCAGGCACGGGTCCAGACCGACCTGTCGTTTCGCGTCGGCGGCAAGATCATCCAGCGCTCGGTCGATGTCGGTGACCGGGTGTCGGCCAAGCAGGTGTTGGCCAAGCTCGACCCGAAAGACCTGCAGAACAGTGTCGACTCGGCCAAGGCCCAGGTGGTCGCCGAGCAGGCGCGGGTGACCCAGACCGCTGCCGCCTTCGTCCGCCAGCAAAAACTTCTGCCCAAGGGCTACACCAGCCAGAGCGAATACGATTCGGCCCAGGCGGCATTGCGCAGCAGTCAGAGTGCGTTGACCGCCGCCCAGGCGCAACTGGCCAACGCCCGTGATCAGTTGAGCTACACCGCGCTGGTCGCCGACGCGCCGGGGATCATCACCGCCCGCCAGGCCGAGGTCGGCCAGGTGGTGCAGGCCACGGTGCCGATTTTCAGCCTGGCCCGGGACGGTGAGCGGGACGCGGTGTTCAACGTCTACGAATCGCTGCTGGCACACGAGCCGGAAGAAAAGACCATCGTGGTCAGCCTGCTCGACAACCCGGCCATCAAGACCACCGGCACGGTGCGGGAAATCACCCCGGCGGTCTCCGCGCAGACCGGCACGGTGCAGGTCAAGGTCACGCTCGACGGCCTGCCGGATGGCATGCAGCTCGGCTCGGTGGTCAGTGCCACGGCGAAGATCCCGGGCACATCCGCGGTCGAATTGCCGTGGTCGGCGCTCACCAAAAACCTCAGCGAACCGGCCGTGTGGCGGGTGGACGACCAGGGTGCGGCGCAGTTGCAAACGGTCACGGTCGGGCGCTACCTGACCGGCAAGGTCATCGTCAGCGACGGCCTGAAGGACGGCGACCAGGTCATCATCGCCGGCGGTCAGTTGTTGCACCCAGGGGTCAAGGTCGACATCGCCGAAAACACCTACAAGTACCTGGCCGAGGGAGTCCAGCCATGAAGCATCTGTTGCTGGCCTGCGCCGTGGTGATGCTGGTGGCGTGCTCGGACGAGGAACCGCCCCCGGAGCCGGTACGTCCGGTGTTGTCGGTCCGGGTGCAGGCGCTGGACGAGCAAACGCTCGGTCGCTTCGCCGGCAGCATCCAGGCCCGTTACGAAACCAATGTGGGCTTTCGCGTGCCGGGGCGGATCGCCAGTCGCAACGTCGATGTCGGCGCCGAAGTGGAGAAGGGGGCGTTGCTCGCCACGCTCGATCCCACGGATCAGCAGAACCAGTTGCGTGCGGCGCAGGGCGATCTGGCGCAGGTCCAGGCGCAGTTGATCAACGCCCAGGCCGACGCCCGTCGCCAACGGGAATTGTTCGATCGCGGGGTGGGCGCCCAGGCGCAACTGGACATTGCCCAGACCAACCTGAAAACCACACAAGCCTCCTATGACCAGGCGAAGTCGGCCGTCGATCAGGCCCAGGACGCGCTCGGCTACGTCGAGTTGCACACCGATCACAAGGCCATTGTGACCGCGTGGAATGCCGAAGCCGGCCAGGTGGTGACGGCCGGCCAGCAGGTCGTGACCCTGGCGCAGCCGGACATCAAGGAAGCGGTGATCGACCTGCCCGACACGCTGGTCGATCAGTTGCCGGCGGACGTGGTGTTTCAGGTCGCCGTGGAACTGGACCCGAGCATCACCACCACGGCCACCGTACGTGAAATCGAACCCCAGGCGCAGAGCGCCACCCGCACCCGCCGCGCGCGCCTGACCCTGGCCGAAACACCGCCCGGTTTTCGCCTGGGCACCGCCATCGGCGTGACCCTCAGTTCGACGATCAAACCGCGTATCGAGCTGCCCCTGACCGCCCTGCAGGACGCCGATGGGAAAACCCGGATCTGGGTCATCGATCTGCAGAATGCAACGGTTTCGCCACGGGAGGTGCAAGTGGTCAGCCGCAGCGGTTCGACGATGGTCCTGGCCAGCGGTGTGAAGACCGGCGAGCGGGTGGTGAGTGCCGGCGTCAACAGCCTGAAGCCTGGGCAGAAAGTGAAAATCGACGAGGACAGCCCACGATGAAAGGGAGTTTCAACTTATCCGAATGGGCGCTCAGGCATCAGTCGTTCATCTGGTACCTGATGCTGGTCGCGTTGCTGATGGGGGTGTTCTCCTACCTGAACCTGGGTCGCGAGGAAGACCCTTCGTTCACCATCAAGACCATGGTGATCCAGAGCCGCTGGCCCGGTGCGACCCAGGAAGAAACCCTCAAGCAGGTCACGGACCGCATCGAGAAAAAACTCGAGGAGCTCGACTCCCTCGACTATGTGAAAAGCTACACCCGGCCTGGCGAATCGACGGTGTTCGTGTTCCTGCGCGACACCACCAGCGCCAAGGACATCCCGGAAATCTGGTACCAGGTGCGCAAGAAGATCAACGACATCCGCGGCCAGTTTCCCCAGGGGCTGCAAGGGCCGGCGTTCAACGACGAGTTCGGCGATGTGTTCGGTTCGGTGTACGCCTTCACCGCCGACGGTTTGTCGATGCGCCAGTTGCGCGATTACGTCGAGCAGGTCCGCGCCGAGATCCGTGACGTGCCCGGGCTGGGCAAGGTCGAGATGATCGGCGAACAGGATGAAGTGCTCTACCTGAACTTCTCCACCCGCAAACTGGCGGCGCTGGGCATTGATGAGCGTCAGGTGGTGTCGAGCCTGCAATCGCAGAACGCGGTGACGCCCGCCGGGGTGATCGAAGCCGGGCCGGAGCGGATCTCCGTGCGCACCAGCGGCCAGTTCGCTTCGGAAAAGGACCTGGCAAACGTCAACCTGCGGCTCAACGATCGCTTTTATCGCCTGGCGGACATTGCCGAGATCAGCCGGGGTTATGTCGACCCGGCGAACCCGGAGTTTCGTTTCAACGGGAAGCCGGCCATCGGCCTGGCCATCGCCATGAAGAAGGGCGGCAACATCCAGACGTTCGGCAAGGCGCTGCATCAGCGCATGACCGAACTGACCGCCGACCTGCCCGTGGGCGTCGGCGTGCACAATGTGTCCGACCAGGCCGCCGTCGTGGAAAAGGCCGTCGGTGGCTTCACCAGCGCCCTGTTCGAAGCGGTGGTGATCGTGATGCTGGTCAGTTTCGTCAGCCTGGGTGTACGCGCCGGTCTGGTGGTGGCTTGCTCGATTCCCCTGGTGCTGGCCATGGTCTTTGTGTTCATGGAATACAGCGGCATCACCATGCAGCGGATCTCCCTCGGCGCCCTGATCATCGCCCTCGGCCTGCTGGTGGATGACGCGATGATCACCGTGGAGATGATGGTCACGCGCCTGGAAATGGGCGAAACCAAGGAACAGGCGGCCACGTTCGCCTACACCTCCACCGCGTTCCCGATGCTCACCGGCACGCTGGTGACGGTCGCGGGTTTCGTGCCCATTGGCCTGAACGCCAGTTCGGCGGGTGAATACACCTTCACCCTGTTCGCGGTGATCGCCGTGGCGATGCTGGTGTCATGGATCGTCGCGGTGCTGTTCGCGCCGGTCATCGGCGTGCACATCCTCAGCGCCAACGTCAAACCCCATGCCGCCGAGCCCGGGCGCATCGGCCGTGGCTTCAACTACGGCATGCTCTGGGCGATGCGCAATCGCTGGTGGGCCATCGGCATCACCATCGCCTTGTTCGTCGTGTCGGTGTATTCCATGAAGTTTGTGCAGAACCAGTTCTTCCCGTCCTCGGACCGTCCGGAAATCCTCGTCGACCTGAACCTGCCGCAAAACGCTTCGATCGCCGAAACCCGCAAGGCCGTGGACAAGCTGGAAGCGACGCTCAAGGACGACCCGGACATCGAGCGCTGGAGCACCTACATCGGCGAAGGCGCGATCCGTTTCTACCTGCCGCTGGACCAGCAGTTGCAGAACCCGTACTACGCGCAACTGGTCATCGTCAGCAAAGGCCTGGAGTCGCGCGAGGCCCTCAGCCAGCGATTGCGCGAACGCTTGCGCAAGGAGTTCGTCGGCATCGGCAGCTACGTCCAGGCACTGGAAATGGGGCCGCCGGTCGGCCGGCCCATTCAATACCGGGTCAGTGGCAAGGACATCGACCAGGTGCGCAAGCACGCCATCGCCCTGGCCACCGAACTGGACAAGAATTCGCACATCGGCGAGATCATCTACGACTGGAACGAGCCGGGCAAAGTGCTGCGCATCGACATCGCCCAGGACAAGGTGCGGCAGTTGGGGCTGTCATCGGAAGAAGTGGCGAACCTGATGAACAGCATCGTCGCCGGAGCACCCGTGACGCAGGTCGATGATGACATCTACCTGATCAACGTCGTGGGGCGCGCGGTCGACGATGAGCGCGGTACGCCGGAAACCCTGCAGAACCTGCAAATCGTCACGCCCAGCGGCACCTCGATTCCACTGCTGGCCTTCGCCACCCTGCGCTATGAGCTCGAGCAGCCACTGGTGTGGCGTCGCGACCGCAGGCCGACGATCACCATCAAGGCGGCGGTGCGCGACGAGATTCAACCGACCGACCTGGTCACGCAGTTGAAGCCGACCATCGACCAGTTCGCCGCTTCGTTGCCGGTGGGTTACAAGGTCGCCACTGGCGGCACGGTGGAGGAAAGCGCCAAGGCCCAGGGGCCGATCGCCAAGGTCGTGCCGTTGATGCTGTTCCTGATGGCGACCTTCTTGATGATCCAGCTGCACAGCGGGCAGAAGCTGTTCCTGGTCGCCAGCGTCGCGCCGCTCGGACTGATTGGCGTGGTCCTGGCGCTGATTCCGACGGGCACGCCGATGGGCTTCGTGGCGATCCTCGGGATTCTGGCGTTGATCGGCATCATCATCCGCAACTCGGTGATTCTGGTGACCCAGATCGACGCCTACGAGAAGGCCGGTTCCACGCCATGGGACGCGGTGGTGCAAGCCACGGAACACCGGCGCCGGCCGATTCTGCTGACCGCCGCAGCGGCGAGCCTGGGGATGATCCCGATTGCCCGGGAAGTGTTCTGGGGGCCGATGGCCTACGCGATGATCGGCGGCATCATCATCGCGACGCTGCTGACACTGCTGTTTTTGCCGGCGCTGTATGTGGCCTGGTACAGGATTCGCGAGCCGAAGCAGGAGGCGCAGTAAAGGCGAGCAGGCTCGTTCCCACAGGGGACCCGAGTCGTTCTGGCACAACGCGGTCTCCTGTGGGAGCGAGCCTGCTCGCGAAGGCGGCCCCCCAGCCTATGCCGACTTGCGCCAGACACTGGCCAACCAAGGCTGCTGCGCCCTCGGCAGCCCCGCCGGCCGGTAGTAGTGCTCCAGCTCGACGAACCCGGCTGCGGTCAGCAACCCCTGCCAGGCCGCCAGGTCGTGATACGCCCCATACCGGGGGCCGTTCCAGCCTTCCTGATTCTCGCCACGCGGATTGGAGCTGAACAACACGCCACCGGGTTTCAACGTGCCGTGCAATTGCTGCAACACCCGAGGCAATTCCTGGCGCGGAATGTGGAACAGCACGGCATTGGCAAAAATCCCGTCGAAGCGCCCGGCTGGCAGGTCGAGCTTGAGGAAATCCTGCTGCCAGACCTCGCAACCGCTGTCCTCGCGCGCCATCCGGGCAAACTCTTGCGAGCCATCGAGTCCTACCGCGCGGTGGCCCAGGCGCGTGAACGTCTGCAAATCGCGCCCGGGCCCGCAACCAAAATCGAGAATGTCGAACGGCGCTTCGCCCTGAATATGGCGCAGCAATGCATCGATGTTCTGGCTGACATCGTGATCGCGGGTGCCTTCGCGAAAGCCTTCGGCCACCGAATTGTAATGGCCCAGGGTGGTGGCGGTGATTTGCTCGAGGTCGGCGGGGGTCTGTTTCATGGTCGGCTGCACAGGCTGGGAATCTGCCGAATATACGCCATACGGGCGGGCGACCTGTGACTTCTTACGGGGCGTCCGCCGTGTCGGTTATTGCCGTCAGAATTTTGCGATCCGCCCTTTTGCAGTCGGCCGATCAACGCTTGTTCAACCCCCGAGCCAGGCGATCCCCACCCAACTGAATCACCGCCACCAACGCCACCAGCAACACGATCACCGTCAACATGATCTGGCTGTCGAAACGCTGATAGCCGTAGCGATAGGCGATGTCGCCCAACCCGCCCGCGCCAATCGCGCCAGCCATGGCCGAGGAGTTGATCATGGTCACCAGGGTAATGGTGAAACCACCGACGATTCCCGGCAGCGCCTCAGGCAACAACACATGCCAGACGATGTGCCAGCGCCGGCAGCCCATGGCCTGCGCCGCTTCGATCAAACCGTGATCGACCTCGCGCAGACTGACCTCGGCGATGCGCGCAAAGAATGGCGTGGCGGCGATGGTCAGCGGCACCACGGCGGCCCAGACGCCGTAGGTGGTGCCGACGATCAGGCGGGTGAACGGAATCAGCGCCACCATCAGGATCAGGAACGGGATCGAGCGGAACAGGTTGACGAACGCGCCCAGCGCGCGGTTCAGCGCCGGTGCCTCGTAGATCCCGCCCTTGCCACTGGTGACCAGGATCACCGCCAGCGGAATGCCCGCCAGCAGCGCGATCAATGACGACACCCCGACCATCAGGAAGGTGTCGATGAAACCTTGCAGCAAACGATCAAACCACATAACCGAGCACCTCCACCTGTTGGGCCCAGCGACTGGCGCGCAGGCGCAGTTCTTCAGCGCCCAGCGACGAGCCGGACACCGCCAGCAGCAATTGTCCCAGGGCATGCCCCTGAATCCGTTCCACGCCGCCCTGCAGCAACCGCACGCGACCGCCGAGGGCGGCGAACAGCGCGGCCAGGTCCGGTTCGTCGGTGGCGCTGCCGGTGAATTGCAAACGCAGGACCACGGCGGCCTCGGGGGATTGCAGTTGCGTCTGCAGACGGCTTTGCAGTTCCGCCGGCAACCCGTGTTGCAACGGGGCGAGCAAGGTTTTGCTGACCTCGTGCTGCGGGTTGCCGAAGACTTCCCACACCGGCCCTTGCTCGACGACGCGGCCATGCTCCAGCACCACCACGCGGTCGCAGATGTCGCGGATCACCGCCATTTCGTGGGTGATCAGCACGATGGTCAAACCCAGGCGCTGGTTGATCTCGCGCAGCAGGCCGAGGATCGATTGCGTGGTCTCCGGATCGAGTGCCGACGTGGCTTCATCGCACAGCAGGATCTCGGGGTCGTGCACCAGTGCGCGGGCGATGCCGACGCGCTGTTTCTGTCCGCCGGAAAGCTGCGCCGGGTACGCCTTGTGTTTGGCTTGCAGGCCTACCAGCTCCAGCAGTTCACGGACCTTGCGCTCGCGTTGTTCCCTGGGCACGCCAGCGACTTTCAGCGGCAGTTCGACGTTCTGCCAGACGGTCTTGGCCGACATCAGGTTGAAGTGCTGGAAGATCATGCCGATGCGCCGGCGCAGCGTCACCAGACGGTCTTCATCGAACTCGCCGATGTCGACCTGATCGATCAGCACCCGACCGCTGCTCGGCTGCTCCAGGCGGTTGATGGTGCGGATCAGCGACGACTTGCCGGCGCCGCTGCGACCGATGATGCCGAACACTTCGCCACGCTGGATCGCCAGGTCGATGCCGTGCAGGGCGGCCACCGGGCCTTGCTGGCCGTTGTAGGTCTTGCCCACGCCGATAAAGCGCACGTGGGCGTGATTGAGCTGCGGGTGCAGTTCGGTCTGTTCGACTTTATGTCGCTCTGGAATTTCCAGTCGCAAGGGCGTCGCCGCAGTCATTTTCAGCTTTCCCAACCGGCTTGATAGAGCTTGCCGTGGGCTTTATCCAGGGCGGCGCGAACGGCAGGCGAATGCTGGTAGATGTCGACGAACTTGATCAGTCGCGGATCGGTTTTGCTTTTCGGCTGGATCACGAACTGGATCACGTATTCCTTGTGATCGAGCCCGTCGAACAGCAGCGCGGAACCGGCATCGAAAGTTTTCGCCAGGCGGATATAGGCCGGGTAACCCTGGACCAGGTCGGCGTCGTCATAGGCACGCACCAGTTGCACGGCTTCGACCTGCAGGATTTTGATGTGCTTGGGGTTGGCGACGATGTCTTCTTCGGTGGCCTTGTAGCCCACCCCCGGCTTGAGCGTGATCAGCCCGGCCTTGGCCAGCAACTGCAAGCCGCGACCGCTGTTGATCGGGTCGTTGGCGATGGCCACGCTGGCGCCTTCGGGCAGCTCGTCGAAACTTTTGTATTGCTTCGAGTAGAGGCCGACGTTGTTGATGATCCCCGGCGCGAACGGCACCAGGTCAAAACCGGAAGCGGCCCTGGCGTTTTCGAGGAACGGCACGTGCTGGAAATAGTTCACGTCGATGTCGCCGGCCGCGAGGCTGACGTTGGGGGCAATCCAGTCGGTGAATTCCACCAGTTCGACTTTCAGGCCTTGTTTGCCGGCTTCCTCGACCGCGGCTTCCAGCGGGATGGCGAACGCGGCGGTGGTGCCGACTTTCAGCGGCGGGTCGGCGGCGAAGGTGACGGAGCTGAAGAGGCCGAGGGCCAGGGCCAGTGCTTTGACTGGGTGGGAGAGGTCGTTTTTGGTCATGATGGATTTCCAGTCAGTGCTTTGGATTTTGGGTGTCTGTTGGGGCCAATCGCGAGCAGGCTCGCTCCCACAGGGAAACGCGGTTAACTGTGGGAGCGAGCCTGCTCGCGACGCTTTTACCGGCGAAACGCCGACCCCGTATGCTGCTCAGGCAAATGCGCCCCCTCGTGAAACAGCTTCTGCCGCAGGCTGCCGTCGTCATAAGCGGTCTTGTACGACCCGCGACGCTGCAGCTCGGGAATCACCAGGTCGATGAAGTCCACATAGCTTTCCGGCGTGACAATGCGGGTCAGGTTGAAACCATCCAGCCCGGTTTCGGCAATCCACGACTCGAGCTCATCCGCCACCTGACCGGGCGAACCGACCACGGTGATGTAGCGTCCGCCCAGGGCGTGTTGCTCGAGCAGTCGGCGGCGGGTCCAGTCGTTGTTCTGCAAGTGTTTGGTGGCCGACTGGATCGCATTGCTCTTGACGTACTGGATCGGTTCGTCGATGGCGTACTCGGAAAAATCGATGCCGGTGGACGCCGAGAAATGCGCCACGCCGGCTTCGGCGCTGGCGTAGCTGCGGTACTCGGCATGCTTGGCCCAGGCCAGCTCCTCGGTGGCGCCGACGATCACGTTCAGGCCCATGAACACCTTCACGTCCTGTGGGTGACGCCCGGCCTCGACGGCACTGGCGCGCACCTTGTCGACCTGGGCCTTCGTCGACGGTTTGTTCTGGCCGCTGATGAACACGCATTCGGCATGGCGCCCGGCGAAGAGCAAGCCGCGATCCGAACTGCCGGCCTGGAACAGCACCGGCGTACGCTGCGGCGAGGGCTCGCAGAGGTGATACCCCTCGACCTGATAGAACTCGCCCTTGTGCTCGACCTTGTGCACTTTGTCCGGCTGCGCGTAGATCCGCTGTTGGGGATCGTTGAGCACTGCGTCGTTTTCCCAGCTGCCCTCCCAGAGCTTGTAGAGCACTTCGAGGTATTCGTCGGCCTGGTCGTAACGCCGGTCGTGTTCGACCTGCTCGCTCAGCCCCATGGCTTTGGCGGCGCTGTCCAGGTAACCGGTGACGATGTTCCAGCCGACCCGGCCACGGCTCAGGTGATCGAGCGTCGACATGCGACGGGCGAACAGGTAGGGCGGTTCGTAGGTCAGGTTGGCGGTCAGGCCGAAGCCGAGGTTTTTCGTCACGGCGGCCATCGCCGACACCAGCAGCAAGGGGTCGTTGACCGGCAGCTGGATCGACTCCTTCAACGGCACGTCCACCGAGTTCTGGTAGACGTCATACACACCGACGATGTCTGCGATGAACAAACCGTCGAACAGACCGCGCTCCAGCAACTGCGCCAGTTCGGTCCAGTATTCGATCGTCTTGTACTGGGTGGAGGTGTCCCGGGGGTGGGTCCACAAACCGTGATTGATATGCCCGACGCAGTTCATGTTGAACGCGTTGAGCAGGATTTTCTTTTTCGCCTCGGCCATCAGATCGTCCCCCGCAATGGAGGGTTTTCGTCGTTGAGGTAGTAGTTGCCCACGGCGTGATATTTCCAGCGCACCGGGTCGTGCAGCGTGTGCACCCGTGCGTTGCGCCAGTGACGGTCCAGGCCGTGCTCGATCAGCGTGGCCTGGCTGCCTGCCAGTTCGAACAGGGTGCTGCCGGCAGCGAGGGAAATCTCAGTGCTGATGGCGCGGGCCTCGGCGACGGCAATCGAGGCGGCCGCGACGGTCTCGGCCCGGGGGTCGGCCTGGGCCTTGTCGAGGTATTCACCGGCGCGTTCCAACAGGGCCTCGGTGGCATGCAGGCGAATGCTCAAGTGGCCGAAGCTCTTGAGGGTCAATGGGTCTTCGCTGGCCTTTTCATGGGTCGCGTCGATCCACGGGCGGGTCTTGGTGCGCACGAAATGCAGCGCATCCTCGTACGCCGCGCGGGCGATGCCGGTGTCGATGGCGGCGTGAAGAATCTGCGCCAGCGGGCCGACAGTCGTCGGCCGTTCGAACGCGCTTTGAAACGCGATGACGTCTGTGGCGTCGACGTAGACGTCTTCGAACACCACCGAACCGCTGCCGGTGGTGCGTTGACCGAAACCGCTCCAGTCGTCGATGACCGTCAGGCCTTTGCTGTCATGCGGCACGAAGGCGAGTTGCTGCACACCGTTTTCATCCACCACCGAGGTTGGGATGCGTTGCGCGTAGATCGCCCCCGTGGCGTAGAACTTGCGACCGTTGATGCGATAGCCGGCGCCAGAGCGGGTCAGGCGCGTGGTGCGGTCATGGGCAGTTTTGGTGCCGAGTTCGGCGAGCGCGTTGCCGAATCGCTGACCGGCCAGGACTTCGGCGTAGAGACGTTTTTTCTGCTCGTCGCTGCCGTTTACGCGCAGCACTTCGAGGGCATAGAAATGGTTCTGCGGAATCTGCCCCAGGGAGCCATCCGCCTGAGCGATCAGGGCGATGACCTTGGCCAGGGTGACGTTGGAGACGCCGGCACCGCCGTACGCCTTCGGCACGCTGATGCCCCAGAGACCCGAACGGGAAAACACCTCCAGCTCCGGAAGCGGCAGACGGCGCTCGCGGTCGCGCAGGGCGGCATCGCGTTTGAAATCTTCGGCCAGGTCACTGGCGACGATCAGGGCTTGCTCATCGCTGGTGATGACCGCGACGTGACGAGAAAGAGACATGTGTTTCTCCAGAGATCTGGTCAAAAGTGTTCTGGTCGTTAAATCCAGGAATGCCGAGCCGGCAAGGTGCCGTTCAGGCGATAAGCGCCGACGGCGTAGTACTTCCAGCGCACCGGGTCATGCAGCGTGTGCACGCGAGCGTTGCGCCAGTGGCGGTCGAGGTTGAATTCGGCGAGGGTGGCGCGGCTGCCAGCCAGTTCGAACAGTTTCTCGCTGGCCAGCAGCGAGATTTCCGTGGTCAGCACCTTGGCTTCGGCCACCGCAATCGAGGCGCGCGCAGCGGATTCGGCGGTGAGCGGCGCGGCATTGACCTGGTCCAGCACTTGCCCGGCCTTGCGCAGCAGTGCTTCGGCCGCGTGCAGTTCGATCTTCAGTTTGCCGATGTCCGCGATCACATACAGGTCATCGCTGGCCCGTTCGACTTTGGCGTCGATCCATGGGCGGGCGCGGGTCTTGACGAACTCGATGGCGTCGTCGATGGCGCCGCGAGCGATGCCGGCGTCGATGGCCGCTTGAATCAGCTGCGACACCGAACCCTGGGTGTTCGGCGTGTCATTGATCTTCCAGTTGTCCACCACCAGGTCGGCGTCGACCCGCACGTTGTTGAGCAGGATCGTGCCACTGGCGGTGGTGCGCTGGCCGAAGCCGGACCAGTCGTCGACGATGCGCAGCCCCGGCGTGCCGCGACGTACGAACGCCAGGACCTGCTTGCCCTCGTCATTCAATGCCTTGACGGCGACCCAGTGGGCGAACAGGGCGCCGGTCGAGTAGAACTTTTGCCCGTTGATGACAAAGCCGTCGCCATCGGCGGTGATCCGGGCCTTGAGCTCCAAGGTGTTCCGGGTGCCGCGCTCAGGCCCCGCATTACCGATGCGCCAGCCTTCGAGCACGCTCTTGAACAGCTGCTTTTTCTGCGCTTCGGTGGCACTGCCGAGCACCAGGTTGAGGATGCCGAACTGGTTCTGCGGGATCTGGCCCAGCGCCGGATCGGCGGCGGAAATGATCGCGAACACTTCGGCCAACGTGACGAATGAAACCTGTGGGCCACCGTATTCGCGCGGGATGGCAATGCTGCCCAGGCCACTGCGGGTGAACTGTTCGATTTCCGACCATGGCAACTTGCGCTGCCGGTCGCGCTTGGCCGCCTGCAAGCGGGCGACCTGCGCCAACTCGTGGGCGGCCTGGATGGCCTGGGCGTCGTTGCGCAAGACCTGCGCGGGCAACAACAACGGGGCGACGTCCTGATCACTCTGGACGATTGCATCTGCCAGACTGGACATCAGTGCCGCTCCTTGGCTGCACGCAATGCCCTGGCGATCTGCACTGGGGTGATTGTGTTCCGGACCATACCTACCTCACATCTCATGGGACGCCGCAGAAGGCGGCGAAGGAATAACAAGAAGGTCCGGTGGTCCGGTTCATATACCCTAATTGCGTATAAAAAATTAATAAACTAGCTTTTTGGAATATGAATAGAAGTGTGTCGCCACGAACTGTTGGCAGGGAAACAGTTGTTTGTGGAGCAACAGTTGAATGCCGTTTTGCTCGTTGCAGGCGCGAGCGATGACGCGGGCTGCCTGGCGGCTTGCATTGCCCGGAAATACATCACGGGCAGGCTCGCTCCCACATTTGGACAGCCGAACACCTGTGGGAGAGCAGGTTTCAATGTTCGCCAGCCGTGGTGGTCGCTTGCGTGGGGTGTTTCAAGGGTGGATTGGCGCAACCAATCTTCAACGTCCTCGCCGGTGCCCAGCGCGAGTTGTTGCCGACCCGATCAAGAATGCAGTAGGTCACTTCCAGCCGCAGGTCTTCACCGGCCTCGAGAATGATCGCTGGTGGCACCCAGACGTGAACCGGCTGACCCACTTCGTTCGCCTTGAGCCGTGGCAGGTCCATGCGTGCGTCGCCCCAGCGCAGGGTTATTTCGTCATCGGCGGCCATGTTCAGGTAGGGCTCGATGGTCAAGGGAACGCCGCGTTTGATCTGGTTCGGGTTGACCCCCTGGCGGCGGATGGTTTCGGGGATGCCGACCGGTGCCAGGCGCTGATTTTCGTCGCTGCACAACGCACAGGGCGGGCCACCCGGGCAGTCGAGCTTGACCTGGACACGGGTGGCGGCGGACAGCGCCGGTCCCTGTCCGACTTGCATCAGGCGGTAGTGAATGCGCGAAGTACCATTGGCGATAAAGCGTGGCGGCACTCGCAGGCTCAGCGTTTGGCCGACGTCCCGGGCATCCAGCACTTTGGACGCCACGTAGCAGTTGTCCCAGAACAGCTCGATCAGGTCACCGTCGTCCATCCCGGGATAGGGCGCGACATCGATCAACAAATGAGCCGCCGAGGCGATGTTGATGCCGCTGCGGTGGGATTGCGCCACCGTCGGTGCCGCCAGTTCGGATGGGTTCGAGGGTGTTTTCATGGGGGTTCTCCTTGAGGTCCAGCAGAAGTCCGTTTCTTGAATAACTGAATGATCGAGTCACAAGTGCCTGATAACTGACTGTTCAAACAAGAGTGTGCAGATTGATCGGCGCTAGATAAAAGTGCGCGCCAATAAGTGTCAATAGAGTGAGTTAGTGAAGTAATGAATACGATGTTATTCAGAAAGCTCCTACGTACTCAGGTTAAGAAGCCGCAATGCCTGGTCGAACATATCCGCGGAATCGGCCCGTGCGTGCGCTTCGGCTAGGCAACCCTTTGCTCAGGCTCTGAAGGTCAAATGGATTCTAGGCGCGTTGAATGCCAGGCAGGACATAGATATGTACCGCACACAACGGTGAAGGCGGGAATGGCGGGTTTAGTTTGGGGGCAGGCGGTATCGGAGTATGAAATGACTTCCATCCATGGAAGTTAACATTGGGTCATGACGGTTTAGTTGTGGGCGTTGTTGAGAAACTTGCTGAGAAACTGTTTGGTCCGCTCTTCTTTTGGATTGGCAAACAGCGCCTTGGCTTCGCCTTGTTCAACGATCACGCCCTTGTCGAAAAACACCACGCGGTTGGCCACGTCACGGGCAAAACCCATTTCGTGGGTGACAATCACCATGGTGCGTTTTTCCTCGGCCAGGCTGCGGATGGTCGACAGCACCTCTCCCACCAATTCCGGATCGAGCGCCGAAGTGGGTTCATCGAACAGGATCACTTCCGGCTCCATCGCCAGCGCCCGGGCGATGGCCACGCGCTGTTGCTGACCGCCGGAAAGGCGTCGCGGGTAAGCATCTTCCTTGCCGGCCAGGCCGACCCTGGCCAGCAGCTTCCTGCCCAGGGCAATCGCTTCGGCGGGCGGTGTCTTCTTCACCACGATCGGACCTTCGACGACGTTTTCCAGTGCCGTGCGATGGGGGAACAGGTTGAAGTTCTGGAACACGAAGCCAACGTGCTGGCGCAAGCGCCGCACCAGGGCCTGCTGCTGGTTCAACGGGCGGCTGCCATCGATCTCGATGTCGCCGACCTTGATCCGGCCACTGCTGGGCTCCTCGAGGAAGTTCAGGCAACGCAGGAACGTGGTTTTACCCGAGCCGGAGGGCCCGATGATAGCCACCACCTCACCTTCCTTCACCTCCAGATCGATGCCGTTGAGCACGACCTGACCCTTGAACTGCTTTGTCAGTTTTTCCACGACAATCATGGGGTCAGGACTCCTGGTCGTGCCGATTGACCCGGGCTTCCAACTGGTTCTGCAGGTGCGACAGCACCGTGGCCAGAACCCAGTAGATCAGCGCGGCGGCCAGATACATGGTGAAAATTTCGAAGGTCCGGGCGGTAATCAGTTGCGCCTGGCGGAACAGTTCCGGCACCTGGATGGTGGCGGCCAGCGCCGTGTCCTTGACCAGCGAGATGAAGCTGTTGCCCAGCGGCGGCAGCGCCGTGCGCATGGCCTGGGGCAGGATGGCCCGGCGCAGGGTTTGCGCACGGGTCATGCCGATACTGGCCGCAGCTTCCCACTGGCCGCGCTCGATGGAGCTGATCGCGGCCCGCAGGATTTCGCAGGCATAGGCCGCCATGTTCAGCGAGAAGCCGATCAGGGCGGCTGGCAACGGATCCAGCTCGACGCCCAGTTGCGGCAAGCCGTAATAGATCACGAACAGCTGCACCAGCAACGGCGTGCCGCGAAAGAACGACACGTAGATGCGGGCAATCCAGCTCACCAGTTTGAAGCGCGACAGGCGCATCAGCGCCAGGCCGAAGCCCATCAGCAGGCCGAAGAACATTCCGCCCAGGCTCAGGATCACCGTGTAGTACGCGCCCTTGAGCAGAAAGGGCGCGGAATCCAGTGCGAGTTGGAAAGCTTCTTCCATTATTGAGTGACGTCAGCGCTGAAGTATTTTTCCGAAAGCTTCTTCAGCGTGCCGTCGGCGCGCAGCTTGTCGATGGCGGTGTTGACCGCTGCCAGCAGTTCCGGCTCGCCTTTGCGCAGGGCAATACCGGCTTCCTGGCGGGAGAACGCTTCGCCGGCGGCGGTGGTGTCCTTGGCTTTCTTGGCGTATTCCAGCGCGGCCAGGCGGTCGATCAGGATGGCGTCGATGCGGCCGACACGCAGGTCCTGGAACTTGGTCGGATCGTCTTCGTAGGTGCGCACGTCAGCCTTGGGAACGTTGGCTTTCACCCACTGCTCGTAGTTGGTGCCCAGGCCTACGCCGACTTTCTTGCCGGCCAGGTCGGCCGCGGTCTTGATGGTGTCCTTGTTCTTGGTCAGCACCAGTGCCTGGATCCCGGAAACGGTGTACGGCTCGGAGAAGTCATACTTTTTCTTGCGTTCCTCGGAGATGGTCACCTGGTTGATCACCGCGTCCAGACGCTTGGATTCCAGGGCCGCGAGGATGCCGTCCCATTTGGTCGGCTGCAGTTTGACCTTCACGCCCAGCTCCTTGGCCAGGGCTTCGGAGAATTCGACCTCGAAGCCGGCCAGCTTGCCGTCGGCGTCGACGAAGCTGAACGGTGGATAAGTGCCTTCCAGGCCGACGTTGATCACGCCTGCGTCCTTGATTTTTTGCAGCTGCTCACCGGCAACCGCTTGCCCCAGCAGGCCGGCGCTCAAAGCCAGGCCCAGCGAACCGACCAGCAGATTTCGACGTAGTGCGGAAAAATTCATGACAAGCCCCTGTGTTTTCTTATGAAGACGCTTCTTGGATGTTGGCGAAATCGGGATTTGAACGACTGCAATATCCTGCCCTAAAGCAGCTTATGCGTCTCGCGGCAATTTGCCTGCGTTATGACTATATGATGGCTCTTTTAGATAGGAAAATAATGAATATTATCCTTGTTATTCCCCAATGGAATAACTGGGCCTTCACTGTTTCCTTATAGAAAATCCTTGTAGGCAAACAACGCGGGTGCGCCACCGGTGTGCAGGAAAATGATCGGCCCAGCCTCGAAACGCTGGCGCCCGATGCCGTCGAGCAAACCGGCCATGGCCTTGCCAGTGTAGACCGGGTCCAGCAGCAGGCCTTCCTGGCTCGCCAGCAGTTTGACCGCTGCCAGGGTCCCGGCATTCGGCTCGCCGTAGCGCGGGGCGAAGTACTCGTCCCACAGCTCGACCTTGAAAGCTGACGGCATGTTCACTTCAAGCAGCGCTGCGGTCCGTTCGGCCAGGCCCTGGACTTTCGGGCGCTGATCTTCATCGCTGCGCGACACGGTCACGCCAATCACCGGCAGGTCCGGCAGGGCTTCGCTCAGCGCCAGTGCCAGGCCACTGTGGGTGCCGGCGCTGCCCGAGGCCAGGACCACGGCCGCGAACGCCAGGCCGGTGTCCTTTATCTGTTCGGCCAGTTCCAGGCCGGCCCGTACGTAACCCAGGGCACCCAGCGCATTGGAGCCGCCGATCGGCACCAGGTACGGCTTCTTGCCGGCGCTGCGCAGGCGCGCTGCGAGTGCCTGCAGCTGTTCGTCGGCGTTGTCGAGGTTCTCCACCAATTCGACCCTGGTGTCGAACAGGTCCAGCAGCAGTCGATTGCCATTGCCGATGTAGTTGCTGTCGTCGGTGCCGAGGGGATTCTCCAGCAGCGCGACGCAACCCAGGCCAAGCCGGGCCGCGAGGGCGGCGGTCTGGCGCACGTGGTTGGATTGCAGCGCGCCAGCGGTGATCAACGTGTCCGCACCCTGGGCCAGGGCATCGGCACCCAGGTATTCGAGTTTGCGCAGCTTGTTGCCACCCATTGCCAACGGCGTCAGGTCATCGCGTTTTACGTAAACGTCGCGGCCCAGCCAGGTCGACAGGCGCTCGAGTTTTTCCAGCGGGGTCGGGTGGCTGAGCAAGTCGAGGCGGTCGAAACGGGCGAGCTGTTGTTTGATCATGGGTTCTCTGGCGATTGCATGTCGGACTGAAAGTCGGGGCTGAGTCTCGGGACTATAAGCACGGCTATCAGGGTGGGCAACCGCCAATCACTTATAGCCAAAAGTGCTGAGCACAGCACAATCGGTTCTTAATTCGGCTTCCGACGCTTGCCGTAAAGTAATCGCCGTCAGCGCGGCCAGACAGTCCGGCCGCCCGTGTGGAGTTTTTACCGTGAGCGAGCGTTCCAGCCATTGGCAATTGCAGACCATCGTCAGCCAGCTGCGCACCGCGCGTGACCAGTGGCGTACGCAAAACGGCCGCGCCAGCGGCGAGCAGGGCGGTCGTGAGCTGCCCTCGAGAGCGGCCATGGCGGAAATTCTCGAAGCGTTGTGCGGGGCGTTGTTTCCGATGCGCCTGGGGCCGGTGGACCTGCGCGAAGAGAGCGAAGACTTCTACGTCGGCCACACCCTGGACGTTGCGCTGAACGCGCTGCTGGGCCAGGCACGACTGGAGCTGCGCTACGTCGCCCGTCACAACGCCGAGGCCGACTCCGAGGTCGAGGCCAGGACCATTGCGATCATCCAGGCGTTCGCCCTCGCCCTGCCAGGGTTGCGCAGCCTGCTGGATACCGACGTGCTGGCGGCCTATCACGGCGATCCGGCGGCCCGCAGCGTCGATGAAGTGTTGTTGTGCTATCCGGGAATCCTGGCGGTGATCCACCATCGCCTCGCCCATCATCTTTACCGTGCCGGGCTGCCCTTGCTCGCGCGGATCAGCGCGGAAATCGCCCATTCGGCGACGGGCATCGACATCCATCCCGGCGCGCAGATCGGCCGCAGTTTCTTCATCGACCACGGCACCGGCGTGGTGATTGGCGAAACGGCGATCATCGGCGAGCGCGTGCGCATTTATCAGGCCGTCACCCTGGGGGCCAAGCGCTTCCCGGCGGATGAAGACGGGCAGTTGCAGAAGGGCCATCCACGGCACCCGATCGTCGAAGACGACGTGGTGATCTATGCCGGTGCGACCATCCTGGGGCGGATCACCATCGGCAAGGGCTCGACCATCGGCGGCAACGTCTGGCTGACCCGCAGCGTGCCGGCGGGGTCGAACCTGACGCAGGCCAATCTGCAACATGATGACGGGACGCAGAAGTAGTTTCGGCGTCTGCGCTGCCCGAGCCGACCCCCATCGCGAGCAGGCTCGCTCCCACCTGGGCTCCGGGAATTCTCTGTGGGAGCGAGCCTGCTCGCGAATGGATTTCAAGCTAATGCCGGATAGGGGCATTCAGCTGATTGGCGACGGAACGATCTCCTGCATCGCGCCTCCTACCCTTCCTTGAGCTAGCGTAACCACAGGACCGTCGAGCCCGTGGATTAGTCCTTAGCACCCTATTCATGTTTAACTTGAACGCTCATTCAAGTTAAACCGCCGGTTTGCTGCCCGCTCACAACAGGAGGCTTGCCCTTGCCGAGTCCGTTATTGATTGCCCCGTTTCGCCGCCTCATGGCACACCGCTCATGAGTGTGCCGTCCACCACCGCCAACGATCCGGTGCGCATGAACCCGCCGGTGTTCTACTTCGCGGCGACCTTCATCCTGCTCTTCGGCATTGTCGTCATCACCCTGCCGGAACAGGCTGGCGCCTGGCTTCTTCAAGCGCAAAACTGGGCGGCCAACACGGTCGGCTGGTATTACCTGCTCGCGATGACCCTGTATCTGGTCTTCGTGGTGGTCACCGCCTTGTCCGGCTACGGCAAGATCAAGCTCGGTGCCGACCACGACGAACCCGAATTCAGTTACCTGTCCTGGGCCGGCATGTTGTTCGCCGCCGGGATCAGCATCACGCTGTTCTTCTTTTGCGTCTCCGAGCCGTTGACTCACCTGGCGCAACCGCCCCAAGGCGAGGCCGGGACGGCGGACGCGGCGCGTCAGGCGATGCAGATTCTGTTTCTGCACTGGGGCCTGCATGGCTGGGGGGTGTTCGCTTTTGTCGGCATGGCGCTGGCCTATTTCGCCTACCGCCACAACCTGCCGCTGGCCCTGCGCTCGGCGCTGTATCCGTTGATTGGCAAACGCATCAACGGCCCCATCGGTTACGCCGTGGACGGCTTTGGCATTATCGCCACGGTGTTCGGCCTCGGCGCCGACATGGGCTTTGGCGTGTTGCACCTGAACTCGGGGCTCGACTACCTGTTCGGCATCGCCCACACCCAGTGGATTCAGGTGGGCCTGATCACCTTGATGATGGGCGCGGCGATCATCGTCGCCGTGTCCGGCGTCGACAAGGGCGTGCGGGTGATGTCCGACATCAACATGCTGCTGGCCTGCGCGCTGCTGCTGTTCGTGTTGTTCGCCGGCCCCACGCAGCACCTGCTCAACACCCTGATCCAGAACATCGGCGACTACCTTGGCGCGCTGCCGGTGAAGAGTTTCGACCTCTACGCCTACGACAAACCCAGCGACTGGCTGGGTGGCTGGACCGTGTTCTATTGGGCCTGGTGGATTGCCTGGTCGCCGTTCGTGGGGTTGTTCATCGCGCGGATTTCCCGGGGGCGGACCATTCGCGAATTCGTCTTCGGCGTGCTGCTCATTCCGCTGGGTTTCACCCTGGCGTGGATGTCGATCTTCGGCAACAGCGCCATCGACCAGGTGCTCAACCACGGCATGTCGGCGCTGGGCGTTTCGGCCATCGACAACCCGTCGATGACCCTGTACCTGCTGCTGGAAACCTACCCGTGGAGCAAAACGGTGATCGCGGTCACGGTGTTCATCAGCTTCGTGTTTTTCGTCACCTCGGCGGATTCCGGCACCGTGGTGCTGTCGACGCTGTCCGCCAGGGGCGGGTCCCCGGACGAAGACGGGCCGAAATGGCTGCGGGTGTTCTGGGGTGCGATGACCGCGCTGGTGACCAGTGCGCTGTTGTTCTCCGGCAGCATCGATGCACTGAAGTCGGCGGTGGTGCTGACGTCGTTGCCGTTCTCGATGATCTTGCTGCTGATGATGTGGGGGCTGCACAAGGCGTTCTATCTGGAGTCGCAGAAGCAGATCGCGCAATTGCATTCCCTGGCGCCGGTGTCCGGTGCGCGACGTGGCGGCTGGCGGCAGCGTTTGAGCCAGGCGGTGCATTTCCCGTCGCGGGACGAGGTTTACCGTTTCATGGAAAGCACCGTGCGGCCGGCCATCGAAGAGGTCACGGCGGTGTTCGTCGAGAAGGGGCTGAACGTGGTCACGGTGCCGGACCCGGCCCATGACAGCGTCAGCCTGGAGATCGGCCACGGCGAGCAGCACCCGTTCATCTACCAGGTGCAGATGCGCGGGTATTTCACCCCGTCGTTCGCCCGTGGCGGCATGGGCTCCAAGCAGCTCAACAACCGGCGTTACTACCGGGCCGAGGTGCATCTGAGCGAGGGCAGCCAGGACTACGACCTGGTGGGGTACACCCGGGAACAGGTGATCAACGACATCCTCGACCAGTACGAGCGGCACATGCAGTTCCTGCATCTGGTGCGCTGAGGAACATCGGGTTGTCTAGGCTTGCTCGGTCAACACCATGAATAACACCAGCGCCGCCACCGGCACGCCGAACACGATGCTGCCGACCATCATCTCCGTGGTCACGGACTGGCCGGCCGTGACGACGCCTATGGCACCGTTGATCATCGTCAGCGCCAGCCACAGGACGATGAAGCTGTAGGTCAGCGTCTGGCGGCTGAAGCCGATCTTCTCGCCGATGAACAGCATCAGCGCCAGAAGGGCCAGGCCGAAGGTGATGATGATGGTGGTGTGCATGATGGGTTGCCTGCCGCATGTGGGGTGTCCGCGCGGCCCCTGTCGCGAGCAGGCTCGCTCCCACAAGGGATTTCCTGGAAAGGTTTCTGTGGGAGCGAGCCTGCTCGCGATGGGGTCAACTCGGTCTCCGATTGAGCTTAGTCAAACCAGACCACCATTGGCGCGCAGGATCTGCCCGTTGACCCAGGCCGAGTCCGGCCCCACCAGAAACGACACCACCCGCGCGATGTCTTCCGGCTGTCCCAGGCGTTCCAGCGGCGCCATCTTCGCGAAGTTCTGGATCTGCTCCTCGCTCTTGCCGTGCAGGAACAGGTCGGTCGCCACCGGACCCGGTGCGACCGCGTTGACCGTGATCTGGCGGCCGCGCATCTCCTTGGCGAACACCTGGGTCAGGGACTCCACCGCCGCCTTGCTGGCAATGTACACCGCGTAGCCGGGCAGGTTCAGGCCCACTGTGCTGCTGGAAAAATTGACGATTCGTCCACCGTCGTTCAGCCGCGTGGCCGCTTCGCGCAGGGTGTTGAAGGTGCCGCGGGCGTGGATGTTGAAGGTCTGGTCGAACAGTTCGTCGCTGTGTTGCGCCAGCGGCATGACCTTGAGAATGCCGGCGTTGTTGATCAGCACGTCGACCTTGCCCAGTTGCGCTTCGGTTTCGTCGAACAGCCGGCGCACGTCGTCGGCGTTGGCCACGTCAGCCTTGATCGCTATGGCGCGATGCCCGGCCTGGCGCAATTCCACCACCCGCTTCGATGCTTCGGTGGCGCTGCTGGCGTAGTTGATGGCGACGGCGAAACCTTCGCTGGCCAGCTGTTTGGCGATCACCGCGCCAATGCCGCGGGAGGCGCCGGTCACGATGGCAACTTTGGAGGTCTGAGTGGTCATGACAGTATTCCTGTGAAGGTTGGGGTGGAGCCAGATTCACATGTTTACTCTGGTCGATAAATGCACGAGAGTTGCCTTGACTGTTCAATAATCGCCAACAATCGACAGCCGGGAGCGCAGCGTGGATCAAGTCAAAGCGATGAGGGTGTTCGTGCGTGTCTATGAACGCAGCAGCTTCACCCTGGCCGCCGAAGACCTGAATCTGCCGCGCGCTACCCTGACCCACACGCTCAATCGGTTCGAGGCCTGGCTCGGCACTCGATTGATGGAGCGTAGTACGCGCAAAGTCCGCCCGACGCTGGACGGCGAGGCGTACTACTTGCGCTGTGTGCAGTTGCTGGCGGAGCTCGAAGAAGCCGAACTGGCTTTCCGTGGCTGCGCACCGAAGGGTCGATTGCGCGTCGACCTGCACGGCACCCTGGCGAAAAATTTCGTGATCCCCGCGCTGCCGCAGTTCATGGAGCGCTACCCGCAGATCGAACTGTCGATCAGCGAATCCGACCGTTTTGTCGACCTGATCGCCGAAGGTGTCGACTGTGTGCTGCGCGCCGGCACGCTGAGCGACTCGGCATTGATCGGCAAACGCGTGGCCAGCCTGCGCCAGATCACCTGTGCCAGCCCATCGTACCTGCGCAAGTACGGCGAACCGAAAACCCTCGATGACCTCAAGCATCACCGGGCGGTGAACTACGTCTCGCGCACGACCGCCAAACTGTTTCCGTTCGAATTCATGGTCGATGGCGAGCTCAAGGAAATACCCATCGACAGCGCGATTTCGGTGTTCGGTGCCGAGATCTACGCCGCATCGGCCATTGCCGGGCTGGGTTTGATCCAGTGCCCGCAATATCGGATGGAGACCCAGATCGCCCAGGGCCTGATCCAGGAAGTCCTGCCTGACAACCCGCCGCCGCCCATGCCGGTTTCCGTGTTGTACCCGCACAACCGCCACCTGTCGCCACGGGTCCGTGTGTTTGTGGATTGGTTGGGGGAGGTATTTGCGGGGGCGCGGTGAGACCGAAAGGTGAAATGTGTGAAACGTTTCAGCTAATCATCCAGTCAGAGGTTTTTTGGCGTTTGTCTGGGCGTATGCTCGGTGACTTGCCATGCAGTCGATGCCAACTTCAAGACAGACAAGAGAGGATTCGATGACTTACACCGCTGCCGAAAACCGCTACGACTCCATCCCCTACCGCCGCGTCGGTCGCAGCGGCCTGGTGTTGCCGGCGTTGTCCCTGGGCCTGTGGCACAACTTCGGGGACAGCACGCCGATTGACACCCAGCGCGCCCTGCTGCGCACGGCGTTCGACCTGGGGATCAACCATTTCGACCTGGCCAACAACTATGGCCCGCCCTATGGCAGCGCCGAGATCAATTTCGGTCGTCTGCTGCGTGAAGACTTCAAGCACTACCGCGACGAGCTGATCATCTCCAGCAAGGCCGGCTGGGACATGTGGCCCGGCCCTTACGGCCAGGGCGGCGGCTCGCGCAAGTATGTGCTGGCGAGCCTCGACCAGAGTCTGCAACGCCTGGGCCTGGATTACGTGGATATTTTCTACTCGCACCGCTTCGACCCGGACACGCCGCTGGAAGAAACCGCCAGCGCCCTGGCCACTGCGGTGCAGCAGGGCAAGGCCTTGTACATCGGTATCTCGTCGTATTCCGGGGTCAAAACCCGTGAGATGGCGGCATTGTTGAACGAGTGGAAAGTGCCGCTGCTGATTCATCAGCCCGCGTACAACCTGCTCAATCGCTGGGTGGAAAAAGACCTGCTGGACGTCACCGAGGAACTGGGTGCCGGGGTGATTGCCTTCACGCCGCTGGCTCAAGGGTTACTGACCGACAAGTACCTGAACGGGGTGCCGGCGGATGCGCGGGTCAATCGTCCCGGCGGTGGTTCATTGCAGGCCTCGCACTTGTCCGAAGCCAACATCGCTCACGTTCGGGCGCTGAACGAAATCGCCCAGCGTCGCGGCCAGAGCCTGGCGCAACTGGCCCTGGCCTGGACCCTGCGCGATCCGCGCGTGACCTCGGCGCTGATCGGTGCGAGCCGGCCGGAACAGATCATCGAGAACGTCGGGGCTTTGAAGAACTTGAGTTTCAGCGCGGAGGAACTGGCGGAGATCGACCGGTTCGCCCAGGAGGGTGGGATCAATCTCTGGGAGAAGCCTTCGACCGCGGAGTAAGGGCCTGGCCCGGGATTAGCGAATGTCTGTACCGGCCCCTTCACGGGCAAGCCCGCTCCCACACCTGGAGTGCATTCCTCCTGTGGAAGCGGGCTTGCCCGCGAAGGGGCCAGCCCCGCCGGCGAAGACATCCGGGTTCACTTGAAGAACGGCACATCCCCCAACACCGTCGCCCGCTGCATCACCCGCCGCGCCGGACGGTAGTCATCCACCGCGTAATGCTGGGTCACGCGGTTATCCCAGAACGCGATGTCGTCCTGCTGCCAACGCCAGCGAATGGTGAATTCCGGGCGGGTGGCGTGGGCGAACAGGAACTTCAGAATCGTCTCGCTTTCAGTGTCCGACAACTCATTGATCCTCGCGGTGAAACCCTCGCTGACGAACAGCGAGCGACGTCCGCTGACCGGGTGGGTGCGAATCACCGGGTGCGACAGCGGTGGGTTCTTGCGTCGCGTTTCTTCCCACTGCGCCAGGGCCTGCGGCGTATTGCCATAACGCTCCAGCGGAAACGAACGGGTGAAATCGTGGGTGGCCGTCAGCCCTTCCAGCAGGCTTTTCATCGGTGCGGACAGTGCTTCGTAGGCCGCAATGCCACTGGCCCACAACGTGTCGCCGCCGAACTCCGGCAGCAGTTTGGCACTCAGCACCGCCCCCATCGCCGGGGTCGGCAGGAACGTCACGTCGGTGTGCCAGATCGCATTGTCGCGCACGTCGGTGACGGCGGTGTCGAGGATCAGCACTTCCGGCTGTTCCGGCACGTTGGGATAGATCGGGTGGATGTGCAGGTCGCCGAAGTTGGCTGCAAAACGCGCTTGCTGTTGCGGGGTGATCGGCTGATTGCGGAAGAACAGCACCTGATGCTTGAGCAGTGCCTGCTCGATGGCGTCGCGCTGCTCCAGCGTCAGCGGCTGGCTGATGTCGACGCCGCTGAGTTGTGCGCCGAGGGCGGCGCTTAAAGGGGTGATGTACAGGCTGCTCATGGTGGTTCTCTTCGAATTCGGGGTGTGCCGCGTTTTTTTGTGGGAGCGGGCTTGCTCGCGAATGCGTCGTGTCAGTCAACGCAGATGTTGAATGTAAAACCGCATTCGCGAGCAAGCCCGCTCCCACAGAGGTCAGTGTTCAATGCGCTTGGCCGTGCCACGGCACCAGTTTGCGTTGCAGGGCGCGCAGGCCCATTTCCAGGGCGAAGGCGATCAGCGCAATCACCAGAATTCCCAGCACCACCACATCGGTGACCAGGAACTGCGCGGCCGACTGCACCATGAAGCCCAGGCCGCTGGTGGCGGCGATCAATTCGGCGGCGACCAGTGTCGACCAGCCCACACCCAGGCCAATGCGCACACCGGTCAGGATGTCCGGCAGGGCACCGGGCAGGATCACATGGCGAATCAGTTGCGCCCGAGTTGCCCCCAGGGACTGGGCCGCGCGCAGTTTGGCCGGGTCCACCGTGCGTACACCGGTGGCCGTGGCGATGGCAATCGGTGCGAAAATCGCCAGGTAGATCAGCAACACTTTCGACAGCTCACCGATGCCGCACCAGATCACGATCAGCGGCAAGTAGGCCAGTGGCGGAATCGGTCGATAGAACTCGATCAGCGGGTCGAGAATGCCGCGTGCAATACGGTTGGCACCTATCGCGATACCGACCGGCACGGCTGTCAGCACCGCAAAGAACAGGCCCAGGCCGATCCGCCCGAGACTCGCGCCCAGGTGCTGCCACAGGGTGGAATCCATGTAGCCCGAGGTCGCCAGCAACCAGCCCTTTTGCAGCACGGCGGCCGGTGGCGGCAGAAACAGCGGCTCGACCAACCCCGTGGCGGTGACGGCCCACCACAGGGCAAGCAGTGCGACCAGGGTCAGGGCGCTGATCCAGCGGGTGCTCAAGCGACGGCGCAGCGGCGCGACCGACGAGCCGGGTTTGACCGCGACGGCGGGAATCTCATAGCTGCTCATGCGCGCTCCTGCCGCGTGGCGGCGCTGCGTTGGGAGAACACTTTGGCGAGCACGTGCTCGCGGGTTTCGATAAAGCGCGGGTCGGACTTGATCGCGCGAGCTGACTCACCGGCCGCGTAACGCTGAGCGAAATCCAGGTGCAGGCGCTCGACGATTTGTCCGGGATTGGGGGCGAGCAGAATCAGGTCTGTGGCAAGAAATACCGCTTCTTCGATGTCGTGGGTGATCAGGAACACTGGTTTGGCGGCGCGCTGCCACACCTGCAACAGCAGTTCCTGCATCTGTTCGCGGGTGAAGGCATCGAGGGCGCCGAACGGTTCGTCCATCAGCAATACCCGAGGGTCAGCGGCCAGGGCGCGAGCCAGGCCGACCCGCTGCTTCTGCCCGCCCGAGAGCTGCCAGATGCGCCGGTGTTCGAAACCGGACAGGTCGACCAGCGCCAGCATCTCCCGGGCGCGGGCCTCGCGTTTTTCACGGGACACGCCGGCCAGTTCGAGCCCGAAACCGACATTGGCCAGTACGTCCTGCCACGGCAGCAAGGCATCGTCCTGGAACACCACGCCCCGTTCGGCGCTCGGGCCTTTGACCGGCACGCCATCGAGGGTGATGCGCCCGGCGCTGGGTTCGACGAAGCCGGCAATCAGGTTCAACAGCGAGGTCTTGCCACTGCCGGAGGGGCCGAGGGCAACCAGCAGTTGCCGGGGCCCCAGGCTCAGGGAAATGTCCGACAGCACCGGTTCCGGGCTGCCGGGGTACTGTGCGCTGATGCGCTCCAGCTGTAGCAAGGCCATCGCGATCTACTCCGATCAGTTGGTGATGAACTTGGCGCTGACGTACGGTGCGTAGTCCGGCAGAACGGCCTCGACCTTGCCTTGCTCCTTGAGGAACACGGCGGTGTCGGTGATGGCTTTGGTGGTCGGTGCACCGAGGCTGCTCACCTGGTCAGCCGCCAGGGGGTATACGTTGCCTTGCAGCAGCAACGGAATGTCGCTGGCCTTGGCGCCGGACAGCTTCACCAGCTTGTCGACGTTGCTCTGGTTGGCGAGCCAGGCTTTCGGGTCCTTGCGGTAGTCGGCGTAGGCGTCGAGGGTGACTTTGGCGAAGGCGGTGACGATGTCCGGGTGCTTCTCGGCGAAGTCCTTGCGCACGATCCAGGCATCGAAGGTCGGTGCGCCGAACTTGGCCAGCTCACCGGAGGTGATCAGCACTTTGCCGTTCTCCTTGGCCACGCCAAGCGCCGGGTCCCACACGTAGGTGGCATCGATGTCACCGCGTTTCCAGGCGGCGATGATCGCCGGTGGCGCGAGGTTGAGCACGGTGACCTTCGACGGGTCGATGTTCCAGTGTTTCAGTGCGGCCAGCAGGCTGTAGTGGCCGGTGGAAACGAACGGCACGGCGATTTTCTTGCCGATCAGGTCCTGCGGTGTCTTGATCCCGGAACCGTCGCGGGCGACCAGGGCTTCGGCGGCGCCGATCTGGGTGGCGATGAGGAAGGTTTCCACCGGGACCTTGCGGGTGATGGCCGCAGTCAGGGGGCTGGAGCCCAGGTAGCCGATCTGCACGTCGCCGGAGGCGATGGCGGCGATGATGTCGGCACCGTTATCGAATTTGCGCCAGTTGATGTCGGCTTTGGTGGCCTTTTCGTAGGCGCCGTCGGCCTGGGCGACTTTGGCCGGGTCGACGGTGGTCTGGTAGGCGACGGTGACGTCGGCCGCCTGGGCAAACAGACTCGCGGCAGCCAACGATGCGGCCGCCAGGAGGCGAAGGGGGAAGTGCAGTTTCATGGGGAAGCTCCTTGTCAGGCGACCGAGGATCGGCGTGAAAGGAGACTAAATGATCTAAGAATTAGAAAATAAATAACTTTTTCGAATTAGCTTAGCGTGGAAGGATTTTAAGGTGACCGCTGCGCGGTCCAGGGCGAACGGGCTCGCGGCCACAGGGATGACACTGAGCCTGTGGGCACGAGCCCGTTCGCGACAAAGGTCCGCAGGACCTTCGAGGATCAGTTGCTGATCGCCAGGATGCTCGCCTGATACGACCCGACAAATACATCGAAATCGCCGACTTCGTTCTGCTCCAGTTCCACTTGCTCGGCCAGCGACGCCCGCGCGCGCTCTTCGAACGCGGCCTGCGCTTCGCGGCTCAGGGGCTCGCTGCGGAAAAACTCCGCATGGGCCTGGCTCTGGCGCAGGGAGAACTGGCTGAAGCTTTCCTTGTGCTCGGCCATCGCCGCCAGCACCTGGGCCGAAGGTGTCAGGGACGGGTCCCGGACCTTCGCCAACTGTGCATCCAGCGCCTTGCTGTGGGCATCGCCGCCATGGCTCTGGTCCAGCAACGCCGCCAGGGGGGCAATCTTCTCGAGCAACTCGCTGGCCCACTCCTTGAGGTCGACCGGCTGGCCGTCGCGTTGCAGTTGCAGGCCCGGACGGCGGCCCTCCTTGACCACGCTGAGGAAGTTCGAGGTGGCACCGCTGCATGAACTGTTGGTCAGCAGCGGGCTGTCGTTCAGCGCGCAGTACAGCAGGAAGGCGTCGATGAAGCGCGACTCGGTAAGGTCGATGCCCATCGGCAGGAACGGGTTGATGTCCAGGCAGCGCACTTCGACGTACTGAATGCCACGGGCCATCAGCGCCTGGATCGGCCGCTCGCCGGTGTAGGTCACGCGTTTGGGGCGGATGTTGGAGTAGTACTCGTTTTCGATCTGCAGGATGTTGGTGTTGAGCTGAACCCACTCACCGTCCTGATGGGTGCCGATTTCCACATAGGGCGCATAGGGTGTGGCCACGGCCTGGCGCAGGCTGTCGGTGTAGCTCGCCAGGTCGTTGTAGCACGGCGTCAGGCCGGCCTGGGCGCTGCTCTGGTAACCCAGGTCACTCATGCGCAGGCTGGTGGCGTACGGCAGGTACAGGGTGTCCGGATCCAGTTGTTCCAACTGGTGCGAACGGCCGCGCAGGAAACCGGCGTCCAGCGCCGGCGAGGCACCGAACAGGTACATCAGCAGCCAGCTGTAGCGACGGAAGTTGCGGATCAGGGCGATGTAGGACGACGACTGATAGTCGCGATCGGTGCCAACGAAACCCTCGGCCTGCTTGAGCAGCGGCCAGAGTTTTTCCGGCAGGGAAAAGTTGTAGTGGATCCCGGCAATGCACTGCATGGTCTTGCCGTAGCGCAGAGCCAGGCCCTTGCGGTACACATACTTGAGCTGCCCGATGTTGGAGGTGCCGTAATAGGCGATCGGGATATCTTCCTCGGCCGGCAACGGGCACGGCATCGACGGACTCCACAGGTACTCGTTGCCGAGCTTGCTGTAGGCAAAGCGGTGAATGCTGTCCAGACTCGCCAGCGTGTCGGCCGGGTCAGGCAGGGCCGGAGTGATGAACTCCAGCAGCGACTCGGAGTAGTCGGTGGTGATTTGTTCGTTGGTCAGCGCGGAACCCAATGCTTCCGGGTGCGGCGTTTGCGCCAGGCGACCTTCGCCGGTCACGCGCAGGCATTCACGTTCGATGCCGTGAAGGCACTGTTCGAGCAGAGAGAGGTTAGCGCGCTCGCCGAGCAGAGCCAGGCGGCGGTTGAGAAGTTCGCTCAAGTTGGATTCCTTCACGCGTCAGTCGCCCCAATATGGGGGTGGTCACGACGGTCTACAAGGGTGAAGTTAAAACTGGCGTTTTCGCCTGGTTTTTGTCGCCGGTTGATCAATTTTTGAACAATCGCTGTGGGAGCGAGCCAGCTCACGATAGCGGTGTGTCAGTCACGTCGTTGCCGTCTGATACTGCGCTATCGCGAGCTGGCTCGCTCCCACAGGAAATTAACTCAAATCGATGAGCTCTAGCTACAGGACAGCGAACGTGCCTTGTGCTTTTGCGACGAGCTTGTCGCCCTGCATCACGTCCGCTTCGACCACCAGCGTGCGTCGGCCCGGATGGATCACCCGCGCCGTGCACATCACTTCACCGTCGGACACGGCGCGAATGTAGTTGATCTTGCATTCGATGGTCGCGCTCTGCTGGTCGAAGCCGTGGGTGCTGGAGCAGGCCAGCCCCATGGCAATGTCCACCAGGCTGAACAGGGCCCCGCCGTGCAGCTTGCCGCCCCGATTGCGCAAGGGCGGTTCAAGGGCCAGGGCGACCTGCGCCACCCCGGTTTCCAGGCTGTGCACGCGGCAGCCCAGGAGCTTGAAAAACGCGCTTTCGGTCAGCCCGGCCGGGATGTCCATCAGCGTTTCTTCAACTGCTTGGCGTTGGCGAACAGCGACGCCATGGCGTTGTTGGTCGGGGCCGCCGCCGTGGTTTCCTTGCGCGGGGCGTTGTTCTGTCGCGGTGCCGATCCCGGGCGCGCGCCACGGGCGCCGTCGATCTTCTCGCCCGGGGTGTCGCCCATGCGCATCGACAGACCCACGCGTTTGCGCGGAATGTCGACTTCCATCACCTTCACTTTCACCACGTCACCGGCTTTCACCGCTTCACGCGGGTCCTTGATGAACTTCTCCGACAGCGCAGAAATGTGCACCAGACCGTCCTGATGCACGCCGATGTCGACGAAGGCGCCGAAGGCGGTCACGTTGGTGACCACGCCTTCGAGGATCATCCCCGGTTGCAGGTCCTTGAGGTCTTCGACGCCTTCCTGGAACTCGGCGGTCTTGAACTCGGGGCGCGGGTCGCGTCCGGGTTTTTCCAGCTCCTGCAGAATGTCGGTGACCGTCGGCAGGCCGAAGGTTTCGTCGGTGTACTTCTTCGGATCGAGGCGCTTGAGGAACGCAGCGTCACCGATCAGCGAGCGGATGTCGCGGTCGGTTTCAGCTGCGATGCGTTGCACCAGCGGGTAGGCCTCCGGGTGCACCGCCGACGAATCCAACGGGTTGTCGCCGTTCATCACGCGCAGGAAACCGGCGGCCTGTTCGAAGGTTTTTTCGCCCAGGCGCGCGACTTTCTTCAACGCTGCACGGGTTTTGAACGCGCCGTGCTCGTCACGGTGGCTGACAATGTTCTGCGCCAAGGTCGCATTGAGGCCGGAGATGCGCGCCAACAGCGCGACCGAAGCGGTGTTCACGTCCACGCCCACGGCGTTCACGCAGTCTTCGACCACCGCGTCCAGGCCGCGCGCCAGTTTCAACTGCGACACGTCATGCTGGTATTGGCCGACACCGATGGATTTCGGGTCGATTTTCACCAGTTCGGCCAGCGGGTCCTGCAAGCGACGGGCGATCGACACCGCGCCACGGATGGACACGTCCAGGTCCGGGAATTCCTTGGCGGCCAGTTCCGATGCCGAGTACACCGATGCACCGGCCTCGGACACCATGACCTTGGTCATCTTCATGGCCGGGTATTTCTTGATCAGCTCGATCGCCAGTTTGTCGGTTTCGCGGCTGGCGGTGCCGTTGCCGATGGCGATCAGGTCCACCGAGTGCTTGGCGCACAGGGCGGCGAGGATGGCCAGGGTCTGGTCCCACTTGTTATGCGGCACGTGCGGATAGACCGTGGCGTGATCCAGCAACTTGCCGGTGGCATCGACCACGGCGACCTTGCACCCGGTGCGCAGGCCCGGGTCGAGGCCCAGGGTCGCGCGCGGGCCGGCCGGCGCCGACAGCAGCAAGTCGTGCAGGTTGTGGGCGAACACGTTGATCGCTTCGGTTTCCGCGCCATCGCGCAGCTCGCCCAGCAGGTCGGTTTCGAGGTGCGTGTAGAGCTTGACCTTCCAGGTCCAGCGCACCACTTCGCCCAGCCATTTGTCGGCCGGGCGGTTCTGGTTCTGGATGCCGACGTGCTGGGCGATCATGCCCTCGCACGGGTGCAGGGTGCCTGGCAACTCGTCGCCGACTTTCAGCGCGGAGCTGAGAATGCCTTCGTTGCGGCCACGGAAAATCGCCAGGGCACGGTGCGACGGCATGCTTTTGAGCGGCTCGTCGTGTTCGAAGTAGTCGCGGAACTTGGCGCCTTCCTCTTCCTTGCCGGCAATCACGCGGGCGCTGAGGATGGCTTCCTGCTTGAGGTAGCTGCGCAGCTTTTCCAGCAGGCCGGCGTCTTCGGCGAAGCGCTCCATGAGGATGTACTTGGCGCCCTCGAGGGCGGCCTTCACATCGGCCACGCCTTTTTCGGCGTCGATGAAACGCGCGGCTTCGGTGTCCGGGCTCAGGGTCGGGTCGTTGAACAGGCCGTCGGCCAGCTCGCCGAGGCCGGCTTCCAGGGCGATCTGGCCCTTGGTGCGGCGCTTCTGCTTGTACGGCAGGTACAAGTCTTCGAGGCGGGTCTTGGTGTCGGCGAGCTTGATGTCGCGTTCCAGTTGCGGGGTCAGCTTGCCCTGTTCCTGGATGCTGGCGAGGATGCTGATACGCCGTTCGTCGAGTTCTCGCAGGTAGCGCAGACGCTCTTCCAGGTGCCGCAGTTGAGTGTCATCGAGACTGCCGGTCACTTCTTTCCGGTAACGGGCGATGAAGGGAACGGTAGAACCTTCATCGAGTAGCGCGACGGCCGCTTCGACCTGTTGTGGGCGGACGCCGAGTTCCTCGGCGATGCGGCTGTTGATGCTGTCCATAAAACCACCTGACAAATTGTGAAAGCAGGCTCGCGGGCGCACGAATAAGGGCTCGGCGAGTCTGGTTGAGCGGCCTGGCCAGCGCCGCTGCCTGGATCAACAGGCTTGCCGTTGACCCGTGAAATCGAACAATTACTGCGGCGACCAGGAAAAAAAAACAGAGGCCGCGGCAGCGATGATCAGACGTTGCCTGACACAAATGGCCGCGCATTATAACCAGCGTTCTGTCATTCGGGGGCATCACAGGGTGTAGGCACAATGCCCGTATTTCTGGCGGTGAAGGAAAAAT
This sequence comes from Pseudomonas sp. IT-P12, assembly GCF_949767465.1. Classification (NCBI taxonomy): domain Bacteria; kingdom Pseudomonadati; phylum Pseudomonadota; class Gammaproteobacteria; order Pseudomonadales; family Pseudomonadaceae; genus Pseudomonas; species Pseudomonas sp. IT-P12. The sequence continues at coordinate 102,402 of NZ_CATKPY010000023.1, forward strand.
CTGCTAACAATGCACACGGTGCGTATAACGGCAGCTACGCCATAATGCGCGCCGAGATCAAAGGAGCATCCAATGAGCAGCACTGCAAACATTGCTGAAGGCGAAAAAATTCTTATCGTTGACGACGATCCGGGGCTCAGCAGCCTGCTGGAGCGCTTTTTCGTCAGCAAGGGCTACCGCGCCCGCGCCGTCCCGAACACCGAGCAAATGGACCGCCTGCTGGCGCGCGAGGTGTTCAACCTGGTCGTCCTCGACCTGATGCTGCCCGGCGAAGACGGTCTGACCGCCTGCCGCCGCCTGCGCGGCGCGAACAATCAGATTCCGATCATCATGCTCACCGCCAAGGGCGACGAGCTGAGCCGTATCAAGGGCCTGGAGCTGGGTGCCGACGATTACCTGGCCAAGCCGTTCAACCCCGATGAGCTGATGGCTCGCGTCAAGGCGGTTCTGCGCCGTCAATCGGCCCCGGTCCCGGGCGCGCCGGGCAGCGAAGAGGAAAGCGTGACCTTCGGGGATTACGAATTGTCCCTGGCCACCCGCGAGCTCAAGCGCGGTGCCGAAGTGCACATGCTCACCACGGGCGAGTTTGCGGTGCTCAAGGCACTGGTCATGAACGCCCGCCAGCCTCTGACCCGCGACAAGCTGATGAACCTGGCCCGTGGCCGTGAGTGGGATGCGCTGGAGCGGTCCATCGACGTGCAGATCTCCCGTCTGCGCCGGATGATCGAGCCTGATCCGTCCAAGCCGCGCTACATCCAGACCGTCTGGGGCGTGGGTTACGTGTTCGTTCCGGATGGCGCCGCCACCAAGTGATCGGCGATTTGTAGGAGCGGGTGCTGCGGATGAAGTTGTCCGCAGACTCGCAATCCGCAATATGCGAGCATCGCTCGCTCCTGCAAGTGTGTAGCGGTTAACCATGAAAACCCCCGTGTGGTTCCCCCAGAGTTTCTTCTCCCGCACCCTGTGGCTGGTGCTGATCGTCGTCCTGTTCTCCAAGGCACTGACGCTGGTTTATCTGTTGATGAACGAGGACGTGCTGGTGGATCGCCAATACAGCCACGGCGTCGCCCTGACCCTGCGTGCCTACTGGGCGGCCGATGAAAACAACCGTGACAAGATTGCCGAGGCCGCGACCCTGATCCGGGTGGTGGGTGCCGGCGTGCCGGAAGGCGAGCAGCACTGGCCTTACAGCGAGATCTATCAGCGGCAGATGCAGGCCGAACTGGGCGCCGACACCGAGGTGCGATTGCGCATGCACTCGCCGCCGGCCTTGTGGGTCCGGGCCCCGAGCCTGGGCGACGGCTGGCTGAAAGTGCCGCTGTACCCGCATCCGCTGCGCGGCCAGAAAATCTGGAACGTGCTCGGCTGGTTCCTCGCCATCGGCCTGTTGTCCACGGCCTCGGCCTGGATCTTCGTCAGTCAGCTCAACCAACCCCTGAAGCGTCTGGTCTACGCCGCCCGGCAACTGGGCCAGGGTCGCAGCGTGCGCCTGCCCATCAGCGACACGCCCAGTGAGATGACCGAGGTGTATCGCGCCTTCAACCAGATGGCTGAAGACGTCGAACAGGCGGGCCGCGAGCGCGAGCTGATGCTGGCAGGGGTCTCCCACGACTTGCGTACGCCGCTCACTCGCTTGCGATTGTCACTGGAACTGATGGGCGACCGTAGCGACCTGACGGACGACATGGTCCGTGACATTGAAGACATGGACGCGATTCTCGACCAGTTCCTGGCCTTCATCCGCGACGGTCGCGACGAGTCGGTGGAAGAAGTCGACTTGACCGACCTGGTGCGTGAAGTCGCCGCGCCGTACAACCAGAACGAAGAAAAGGTCAGGTTACGCCTGGAGCCGATCCAGCCGTTCCCATTGCGGCGCGTGTCAATGAAGCGTCTGCTGAACAACCTGATCGGCAATGCGCTGCATCACGCCGGCAGTGGCGTGGAAGTGGCGGCGCATGTGTCCGGGGATGTGAATGCGCCGTACGTGGTGCTGAGCGTGATGGACCGCGGGGCGGGGATCGACCCGTCGGAGCTGGAGGCGATCTTCAACCCGTTCACCCGGGGTGATCGTGCCCGGGGCGGCAAAGGGACGGGCCTGGGCCTGGCGATTGTGAAGCGGATCGCGTCGATGCATGGCGGCAACGTCGAGCTGCGCAACCGCTCCGGTGGCGGGTTGGAAGCGCGGGTGCGCTTGCCGCTGGGGCTGCTGTTGCCGCGGGATGCGGTTTAGCCGCTGGCATTCGGTGTGGGTCTGATACGCCTTCGCGAGCAGGCTCGCTCCCACAGGAAAAGTGGGCGCGAGCCTGTTCGCGACGGCGACATCTCGGTCACCGCAAATTCAGGATCAACCCTTGCCCTTGGTCCGGGTCATGTTCGGCCCGCCATTCTTCTCAAGGTGCTCGATGATGATTCCCGCCACGTTCTTCCCGGTGGTGGTCTCGATCCCTTCCAGGCCGGGTGACGAGTTCACTTCCATCACCAGCGGCCCGTGATTGGATCGCAGGATATCCACCCCCGCCACCGTCAGCCCCATGACCTTCGCCGCGCGCAACGCGGTCATGCGTTCTTCCGGTGTGATCTTGATCAGGCTGGCGCTGCCGCCGCGATGCAGGTTGGAGCGAAATTCACCGGGTTTGGCCTGGCGCTTCATCGCCGCGATCACCTTGTCGCCGACCACGAAGCAGCGTATGTCCGCACCGCCGGCTTCCTTGATGTACTCCTGCACCATGATGTTCTGCTTGAGGCCCATGAACGCCTCGATCACCGATTCCGCCGCCGTGGCGGTTTCGCACAGCACCACGCCGATGCCCTGGGTGCCTTCGAGCACCTTGATCACCAGCGGCGCGCCGTTGACCATGTCGATCAGGTCGGGAATGTCATCGGGGGAGTGCGCAAACCCGGTCACCGGCAGGCCGATGCCACGGCGCGACAGCAATTGCAGCGAACGCAGTTTGTCCCGCGAGCGGGCGATGGCCACCGACTCGTTGAGTGGGAACACCCCCATCATTTCGAACTGACGCAACACGGCGCAGCCATAAAACGTGACCGAAGCGCCGATCCGCGGGATCACGGCGTCGAAGCCTTCCAGCGGCTTGCCCCGGTAGTGGATTTGCGGCTTGTGGCTGGCAATGTTCATGTAGGCGCGCAGGGTGTCGATCACCACCATTTCATGGCCACGCTCGGTGCCGGCTTCGACCAGACGACGAGTGGAATACAGACGCGGGTTCCGCGACAGCACAGCGATCTTCATGCAACACCTGTGGAGGAGGTAGATACCGGGAACACCGGCTTGTCTTGTACATATTTGACGCCCGGACTGACCACCAGTTGGCCGTCGATCAGGGCCTTGGAGCCCAGGAGCAGGCGGTAGCGCATGGACTTGCGGCAAGCGAGGGTGAACTCGACCTGCCAGACCCGGTCGCCCAGGGCCAGGGTGGTGCTGACCACGTAGCGCTTCTGCGCATGGCCGTTGGAGCTCTTGATGGTTTTCATCGTCACCAGGGGCGCCTCGCAACGCCGGTGACGCAGTTGCACCACCGTGCCCAGGTGCGCGGTGAAGCGCACCCAGCTTTCGCCGTCGCGCTCGAACGGCTCGATATCGGTGGCATGCAGGCTGGAGGTGCTGGCGCCGGTGTCGATTTTTGCCCGCAGGCCCGCGACTCCCAGATCCGGGAGCGCCACCCACTCGCGCAGACCGACGACGGTCAAATGGTCAAATGTCTTCAATAGGAAAAGCCGCTGTTTAACGTGCCCAGGCTTCAGGCGATACCTGAGCCATTGCTTTGAATGCAGGCTTGGCGAACCAGTAACCCTGCATCAGAAAAATCCCGCAGTCCGCCAGGAAGTCACGTTCACCGGCGCTTTCAATGCCTTCTGCGATGACTGTAACGTCCAACTCCGCACAGATTGTGACAATTCCCCGAACGATGGCCTGACGGACACGATCGCGGTCGACATCGCGGATCAGCGCCATGTCGAGTTTGATCAGGTCCGGTTGGAAATCCGCCAACAGATTGAGCCCCGAGTGACCGGCGCCGAAATCGTCGATCGCGGTCTTGAAGCCGAATTCGCGGTATTCACGCAGAATATTAGTCAAATGGCGATAGTTATCTACTTGCTGGCTTTCAAGGGTTTCGAAAATCAGCCGCTCGATGGGGAAGTTGTGTTTTTGCGCGGCCTCCAATGTGCTGCGAATACACAGTTCCGGGCGGTACACGGCGTTGGGCATGAAGTTGATCGACAAGTGTGTCTGCATGTTCAAGCGGGCTGCACCTGCAATCGCACGAATCCGGCACAACTGATCGAAACGGTAGCGATTGGCGTCGGTGATCTGCTCCAGCACGGTCATTGCGCCTTCCCCGGCAGTACCGCGCACCAGGGCTTCATGGGCAAAAATCGATTGGTCCCTCAGGTCGACGATCGGCTGATAGGCAAAGGCAAAATCGAAACCCAGCGGCTCGCTTTGCTGGCAGCCCTGGCAAGCGCCTTTCGGCGAGGTCAATGAAGATGGAAATTGGGTCACTCGATTCCTCCATGCCGCAGTAGCGGCCACGTCGACAGTCTATCCGGGGAGCCGAGTTCTTGCGCCCGACAGAAACGGTAGTACAGTTCCGACTATTCTCGGAAAGAGGAATTCAAGTGGCACAAAAAAACGAAGAGGACGACAAGGTTCGTCTCGATAAATGGCTGTGGGCCGCGCGTTTTTACAAAACCCGTGCGTTGGCCAAGGCCGCGATAGAAAGCGGCAAAGTGCATTGCCGGGGTGAGCGTTGCAAGCCGGGCAAGGAGCCGCGGGTTGGCGACGAGTTGCAGATTCGTACCGGGTTCGATGAACGGACGATCGTGGTTCAGGCGCTGTCGATCGTGCGCCGTGGCGCGCCGGAAGCGCAGACGCTGTACGCCGAGACCGAAGCCAGCATCGCCAAACGCGAAGCCGCAGCGGCCATGCGCAAGGCGGGGGCCCTGGGGGTCAGCACCGATGGCAAGCCGAGCAAGAAACAGCGGCGGGACTTGTTCAAGTTTCGCGGGAGCAGCAACGACGAGTGAGCCGGTGCTGCTGCGATGTCCGGGCTGCCGCAATCGTCGGAATGCCGCCCAGAGCAGGCTCGCTCCCACACGAGCGGTGCATCCAGCGTGGGAGCGAGCTTACCCGTGAACGAGTGTGGCGCAGGACGGATCAGGCGCTACGCACCACGCTCATCCGCGACACCAAAGGCAGTTTCTCCAGCCCCCCGAACACCGGCGCCGTGACTTTCAGGAAAAAACGCGACACGTGATAGGCAAACGGCGTGTAGTAACCCCAGCCCAGCGCCCACACCGCCATCAACACACCGCCGATGTAATCGTCCTGGCCCCAATGCGCACCGGCCACCAGCCGCGGCATCATGAACAGCAATGCCAGGCACCAGATCACCACGGTCTGCCAGGTCGTGCGGCTGAACACGGTCATGAACAGCGCCCAGATCAGCAGCACCGAGGCATGATCGCCAGGAAAGCTCTGGGTTGAGCGGTCCTTCAATTCCCAGCGTGCCTCGAGCCCCGGGAAGTAGTCGCTCAGGCGCACCGCGCTGTCGATCATCATCGACGGGCTGTTGTGCTGCCATCCCATGTAGCCGGTCAGTTTGGAAAACAGCATGCGGATGAACAGCAACAGCAGCAGAACGGAGAAGAACCCGAAAAACGCCCGGCGCACTTCACTGCCCTTGAACACCCAGTCGCCCTTGATCAACAAGCTCAGCAGAATCACCCCGACCACTGCGTCGAAGGGTCGCAGACTTGCAATTGCCCACACGTGGAGCCATATCGGGTGAGTGGCCAGCGGCGAGTTGAGCAGGTGAAACAGCCACTCGTCGAAAAGCACACACAACATCTGGCCCGTAGGCCATAACCAGAAGGCCAGCAGTGCCACTGGCACAAGATTGCAGAACGCCAACCGGCGGAAGTTCCACCTTGCTTGGAACAAACCCGGATTGTTCATAAAATGCCTCCCATGGCGGAACATCGCGCACCGACAGGGTGTCGCGGGGGCGCAATCTTCATGCTTTGTAATCATTTTGTCATCAATTCAGATACCCAGACCTATGACCGATCTTCCGGATACCGACTACACCCAACGCTTCATCTTCGATGACAGCGACACCCGCGGCGAGCTGGTTTCGTTGGAGCGCAGTTACGCCGAAGTCCTCGCCAAGCACCCCTATCCGGATCCGGTCGCGCAACTGCTCGGTGAATTGATGGCGGCAGCGTCGCTCCTGGTCGGCGCCTTGAAATTCGACGGCCTGCTGATTCTCCAGGCCCGTTCCGATGGCCCGATTCCGCTGTTGATGATCGAATGCTCCAGCGAGCGTGAAATCCGTGGTCTGGCCCGCTACGAGGCGGACCGAATCGCCCCGGATGCGACCCTCGCCGACCTGATGCCCAACGGCGTCCTGGCCCTGACCATCGATCCTCGCCAGGGTCAGCGCTACCAGGGCATCGTCGATCTCGATGGCGCGACCCTGTCCGAATGTTTCACCAACTACTTCGTCATGTCCCAGCAGGTCGGCACGCGTTTCTGGCTGTACGCCGATGGCCGTCGCGCCCGTGGTCTGTTGCTGCAACAACTGCCCGCCGACCGTCTCAAAGACGAAGAAGAACGCGCGGCCAGCTGGCAGCACATCACGGCGCTGGCCAGCACCCTGACCGCCGATGAATTGCTCAGCCTGGACAACGAAACCGTGCTCCATCGCCTGTACCACGAAGAGCAGGTTCGTCTGTTCGATGCGCAACGCCTGCGCTTCCGTTGCAGCTGCTCGCGCGAACGTTCGGCCAATGCGCTGGTCAGTTTGGGTCAGGAAGATGCCCAGAGCCTGGTGGTCGAACACGGTGGCAACATCGAGGTCGATTGTCAGTTCTGCAACCAGCGTTACCTGTTCGATGCCGCCGATATCGCTCAATTATTCGCCGGTGCGGGTGTCGAGACACCGTCAGATACCCGTCACTAAAACGGTTCAGCGCAGGTAAATTCACTGGTTTGTGCCGGAATAACGCCGTTACGACGGGAGGGCCCTACTATTTTTGGGCTTTTCTGGCATAATCCGGCCCACTTTTTTCGCGGTAGTAGTGCACGACTTTCTACTACAACACGTTTGGAGCACTCGGCCACTGGCCGACGGGGAACCTCATGACGCAAGCCAATAACGCCGTGTACACCGATCTGAGTGTCGATGATCTGGTTAAAGAAGCCCTGAATCGTGGTGAAGGCGAGCTTGCCGATACCGGCGCGCTGGTGGTTCGCACCGGTCACCGTACCGGCCGCTCGCCAGTCGACCGTTTCATCGTTGAAGAGCCGACCACCCAGGACGCCATAGCCTGGGGCCCGATCAACCGCAAGTTCCCGGCCGACAAGTTCGATGCCCTGTGGGCTCGCGTCGAGGCATTCAACAACGCGCAAGAGCATTTCGTTTCCCACGTCCATGTAGGCGCAGCGGAAGATCACTACCTCGCCGTGAAGATGACCACCCAGACTGCCTGGCAGAACCTGTTCGGTCGTTGCCTGTTCATCAACCCGGCGCAGTACAACCCGGCGGGTCGTGAAGAGTGGCAGGTGCTCAACGTGGCCAACTTCGAGTGCGTGCCAGAGCGTGACGGCACCAACTCCGACGGCTGCGTGATCCTCAACTTCGCACAGAAAAAAGTGCTGATCGCCGGCATGCGTTACGCCGGTGAGATGAAAAAAGCCATGTTCTCGGTGCAGAACTTCCTGCTGCCGGCCGCCGATGTGCTGCCGATGCACTGCGCTGCCAACATCGGCGAAGCGGGCGACGTGACTCTGTTCTTCGGCCTGTCCGGCACCGGCAAGACCACCCTGTCCGCCGACGAAAGCCGTTACCTGATCGGTGACGACGAGCACGGTTGGGGCGAAGGCGTTGTCTTCAACATCGAAGGTGGCTGCTACGCCAAGTGCATCGACCTTTCCGAGAAAAACGAGCCGGTGATCTGGAAAGCCATCAAGCATGGCGCCGTGCTGGAAAACGTCGTGATCGATGACGCCAAGCACGCCGACTACGCCGATGTCAGCCTGACCCAGAACAGCCGTGCGGCCTACCCGCTGGAGCACGTTGCCAAGCGTTCCGAGAAGAATCTCGGTGGCGAGCCAAACGCGGTGATCTTCCTGACCTGCGACCTGACCGGTGTACTGCCACCTGTGTCGATCCTCAGCGAAGAACAGGCGGCCTACCACTTCCTGTCCGGCTACACCGCTTTGGTGGGGTCGACCGAAATGGGCTCCGGCGGCGGCATCAAGTCGACCTTCTCCACCTGCTTCGGCGCACCGTTCTTCCCGCGTCCGGCTGGCGAATACGCAGAACTGCTGATCAAGCGCATCCGTGGCTTCGGCTCCAAGGTCTACCTGGTCAACACCGGCTGGACCGGTGGTGGCTACGGCGTTGGCAAACGCTTCAACATCCCGACCACTCGCGGTGTCATCGCTGCCATCCAGAGCGGCGCATTGGTCGGTGCTGCAACCGAACATCTGGACACCATCAACCTCGACGTGCCACTGGCCGTACCGGGTGTTGAAACCGGCCTGTTGAACCCACGCAACACCTGGGCCGACAAGGCTGCCTATGACGAAGCCGCCAAGGCACTGGCCGGCCTGTTCATCGAGAACTTCAAGAAGTTCGACGTGAGCGACGCAATCAAGGCTGCCGGTCCAAAGTTGTAAGATCGGTTGGAATGAAAAGCCGCCCTTCGGGGCGGCTTTTTTGTGGGCGTCAGGTTTTCAGGTGCAGGACGAAGGCGCCCACGAGCACCAGCACGACGCCCAACATCGGTATCTTCCCCAGCCTTTCCTTGAAGAACACGTACCCCAGGATCGCCGCGATCCCGCCCGACAGCGTGCTGATCACGGTCACCACCGACACCGAGCCCGCCACCGCGCCCCAGGCGAACGCCGAGAACCCGCCGAGGTTCATCAGGCTGGCGCCGGTCAGCGTCAGGCAGTTTTTCAACGCGGGAACCTTCAGCCCGTCTTCAAGCCGCAGCACGATCAGCACCAGCACGAACAAGCCGATCAGGTACGCCAGCCAGAGCATCATCACCGGCCCCAGCGCCGGCAATACGAACTGGCCTTGCAGCCAGAAACTGGTGCCGTAGAAACACGCGGCCAACAGCGCGTAGGCAATCGAACGGCTGGCATGAATGCTGTGGGGTATCTTCGGATCGGAATGAAGGCTGGACAGAACCACCCCGACGACGCACAGGGCGATGCACAGCAATTGCAGCAGGCTGATCTGCTCACCACTGGCCCAGGACAGCAACGTTGTCACCACGCCATAGGACGTGACCAGCGGTGCGACGATAGACGCCTTGCCCAGGGCAAATGCCTTGGACAGTGCCAACGCTCCGGACACTGTCAGCGCGGCGGCGAACACGCCGAACAACCAGACCTGCAGTGAGGCCGACATCGATTTGACAATGAACGCCGGAAACGCGACCAGCAGCAGGCTCATGATGCAAAAGCCCAGTGCCTGGCCGAAGAACACCGCACGTTTGACCCCCACGGCGCGGGCATTCAAGCCCACCAGAAAATCCGTACCGCCCCACAGCACGGCGGCCAACAACCCCATCAGTACGTCCAAGCGATGTCCTTATCGTGATGCGCCGGAGCGCTCCAGGCCTTCAAGCCGAGGCGTCCCAACGTAGAGTCCTGATCGCCCGCCAGAGCATGCCCAGGGTCAATGACACTTGCTCGCCACGCCCCTTGGCTTTGCGTTTCAGAGACACATCCTAGCCGTCGGGCTGGAAATAGCGATGGTTTTCGAAGTCCATGAAGTCGAGCGTGAACGGGCGGCGTCGAGGACAGAGAACGTAGGGGGTTTTACGGTTTTTTGGGGAATGGCCCTAGGTGCGACGACGCGCTTCAACAGTCAAACCCCTACGGGTGGAAATTCCCGCGAGTTTGTCAGGCGCAGCGCCGCAAACCTCTGTATGGTGCGCGCCAGATTATGTAGGACATTTCGCAAATGTCCGGTCGCACTTAAAGGGAATCAGGGATGAAGTGGCTACGAATGGCCTCGGTTTTGTTGTTGTGGGTGGGTGTTTATCGTGTGACGGGCGCATCCGATGCGACCTCCTCGATGTTGATCGCCAACGCGGATCGTACGGGGTGGCCGGATGCGCTCGCCACTCAGGCTGACAGGGACACTGCGTCCCGCGCCGAAGTGCTGATGTTTGGCAAGGCACTGCTGGCCAGTGAAGTGCTGGACGAACAGGGGCTGAAACAGCGCCTGGGTGTACAGACGCTGAAGCTCAAGTCCGTGCGCCAGGTGCGCGACGGGTTGTGGGACCGATTGCTGACGACCTACCGCCACGCCAGCCAGAACTGTGACGGCGACAGGTTTTGCCCGCGTGCACGAAACATCGCGGATTTGCGCCAATTGGCCGCGGCGTTCACCGGCGACATCAGCCAGGCCCACGCCGTCTGGGCGAGCAAGAGCCAGGTGGTCCATGAGCACGCGCTGAATGAGCAGTTGCGGGTGGCGGTGCTGCAGCCCTAGGGCCAGACCACCCGTCGCGTGCCGGTTCAGTTGATCGCCGGTTGCGGTGCCTGGCGCGAAGCCGCTTCAAGGTCCATCAAGCCCCGACCGTAGGCTTCACTGTTGGCGTAGATCCCGCTGCGGTTCGCCGTGGCCAGCAGGCGTTCGCGCACTTGCTGCGCGGTCAGCTCCGGATAGCGGCTGTGCAGGGCCGCCAGTGCGCCGCTGACCATGGCCGCCGCCGGTGAGGTGCCTGCAGTCTGTACGTATTTTCCGTCCTTGCCGGTGGTCAACAGCCCGTTCTCGGCTCCGGCATCGCCGCCAGGAACCGCAATGCACCACGCCGCCGCCACGCCGCAATAGTTGGATTTGGCGTTGACGGCCGTGCCATCCGCCTTCAGCGCGACCACCGCGATCCAGCCCTTTTCCAGTTCTGGAAGGGCGTGGGGCAGGCCGGGTTCGGCCAGGGGTTCTCTTTTCAATTCGTTACCCGTCGGGAACACAAACACCGCGCCGTCCTCTACCAGTTGCCGGGCGACCTTCAGCGACTCCGGCATGACCTGGTTGTAGCGCGCCTCACTGATTTCGGTCGCCGGAATGGCATTGGCCCAGGAGTTGTTGAGGATGAAGGCGCCATGGTTGAAGGCGTACTGCCAGGACTTTGCAATTTCACTGTCGAAGAACAAGGGCTCGTTGTTGTCGCCGAAACGGTAGGGGATCACCTGGGCGTTGAACGCGACGCCGTGCATGCCCTGGTCGTCCTTGTTGGCGGCGAGGATGCCGGCCATCTGGGTGCCGTGGCCGACCCGGTCGGTGGTGCCCGGACGGTTATCGACGAAGTCATGTCCGGGATCGGCGACCCTGCCCTGAAATTCCGACAGCGTCTGGTTCAGGCCTGAGTCGATCAGCCCGACGGTCTTGCCCTGGCCGGTCCCGCCACGCGCATAAAGACTTGAGGCCTTGACCACGGCCAGGCCCTGTTGGCCCTTGTATTCGATCGTCTCGAAGGGTGCTGTATCGAGGTTGGGTTTGGCCGGGTTCGTCAGGCACCCGCTCAATAAAAACGGGACCGTGAGCACGGTGGTGAATGAAAGCAGGGTACGTTGGCGCATGATCGTTCCTTCAGGGTTTGCTGCTGCGCTGCACAGTGTGCGCGGCCAAGGTTTTCGGGAAGCTGAACCTTACCGTTGGAGCGGGCAGTCCCGTCATGAAGGCCAAGTGCCCTGTGTGTATCAACCTGTGGCGAAGGGGGAGCAAAGCGGATGCGGTATCATCGCGTAGCATTTTTTAACCCGGCCTTTTCTCGACCTCCTGCGTTCGCCGGCTAGGCTTTGGGCTTCGCAGCGGTCAAAGGAGTGACAGCCTATGCGCAACACCCTGGAACAGGTTTTCGGGTATCCACAGTTTCGTCAGGGCCAGGAAGCGGCGATCAGCGCGGTGCTCGACGGACGCTCGGCGGCGGCGATTTTCCCCACCGGGTCGGGCAAGTCACTGTGCTATCAGTTGCCTGCGGTGCTGCTGCCGCACCTGACGCTGGTGGTTTCACCGCTGCTGGCGTTGATGCAGGACCAGTTGGCGTTCCTGCAGCGCCATGGCATTGCGGCGGGCAGCATCGATTCGGCCCAGAGCCGCGACGACGCCAGTGCCGTGATGGCCCGCGCCAGGTCAGGCGAACTGAAGATCCTGATGATCTCCGTGGAACGCTTGAAAAACGAGCGCTTCCGCCATTTCCTGCAGCAGGTGCCGATCTCGCTGCTGGTGGTGGACGAGGCCCACTGCATCTCGGAGTGGGGCCATAATTTCCGCCCTGACTACCTCAAGCTTCCCGATTACCAGCGTCAGTTCAATATTCCTCAGGTGCTGCTGCTCACCGCCACGGCCACGCCCCAGGTGATCACGGACATGCAGGCCAAATTCGCCATCGCACCGGCTGACGTGGTGACCACCGGTTTTTATCGCCCCAACCTCAACTTGCTGGTGGAGCCGGTGAGGGGTGAGGACAAGCGCCGACGCCTGGTCGACTGGATGCGCGAACGTCCTGGCCAACCGAGCATTGTCTACGTCACCCAACAGAAAACCGCCGAGCAGGTTGCGCAGCATCTTGAGCGCAACGGCATCCAGGCCGAGGCTTATCACGCCGGTTTGCCCCATGAACAGCGCGAGGCGATTCAGAAGCGCTTCATGGCCGGGCAATCCAATTGCATTGTCGCGACCATCGCGTTTGGCATGGGCATCGACAAAAGCGACATCCGCAACGTCGTGCATTTCGACCTGCCCAAATCCATCGAAAACTACAGTCAGGAAATCGGCCGCGCCGGCCGTGACGGACACCCGTCGGACTGCCTGGTGCTGGCCAATCGCGACAGCCTCAACGTGCTGGAAAACTTCGTGTACGGCGATACGCCGGAACTGGACGGCATTCGCTGTGTGCTCGACGAATTGCAGGACGCCGCGCCGCACGGGCAGTGGGAGTTTCTGCTGGGGCCGTTGGCCGATCAAAGCAACATTCGCCAACTACCGCTCAAGACCCTGCTCGTACAGTTGGAGCTACGAGGCATCATTGCGCCGCGCTATGCCTATTACGCCGAGTACCGTTTCAAGTATCTGCTGGAACCCGAAGCGCTGCTGGCCCGGTTCGAAGGTGAGCGCAGGGACTTCGTGGCCGCCATCATCCAGGCTTCTCCTCGCGCACGGACCTGGGCCACGGTGAACTTCGACGCGCTGTATGCGCAGTTCTCCGCCGAGCGCAGCCGGGTGGTCAAGGCATTGGATTATTTCCAGGAGAAAGGCTGGGTCGAGCTCGAGAGCAAGCAGATGACCGAGGTCTACAGCCTGTTGCAAGCCAAGGTCGACAGCGAGGCACTGAGTACCGAACTGCACGCGGGCTTCACCCGGCACGAGCGCACCGAAATTTCGCGGATTCACGCGATGCTGGCGTTGTTCGCCACCGAACGCTGCCTGGGGTATCGGCTGGCCGAGTACTTTGGCGACGAAAACGCCCCGCAGCGATGCGGGCATTGTTCGGTGTGCAACGGGCAGGTGGCGCACCTCCCTGAGCCGCCGGCGTTGCCAGCGCTTGTGGATAAGTCTTTCGAGGCGTTGTGCGGCGATTTTATCCACAGGCACCAGCAGCACACGGGCAGTGTGCCCTCTGCCGAGCGGGTGACGCGGTTCCTGTGCGGGATCAGCGTGCCGCTGTTCACCCGGCTCAAGGCGCGGACCATTCCGGGGTTCGCGGCACTGGAAGCGTATCCGTATGGCGACGTACGCGACTGGGCCCAAGGGCATCTTGCGGGCTGAAACGCCCGTGGCAGAGCGCGCATCCATCCGCTGAATGCCCGCCATCACAGGAATAAATTTCAAAAATGCGCCCTGGCTCTCTAAGGTGAGGCTGCTACGACTTTCTGCCCGTCACTAAAACGAGAACAAAAAATGAGCCAGACGCCGTTCAACCTTCAGCGCGCCGCCGTCATCGGAGCGGGCACCATGGGCCGTGGCATCGTCATGTGCCTGGCCAACGCCGGAATACCGGTGCAGTGGGTCGATAACAATCCGCAGATGCTCGAGCAGGCACTGGCCGCCGTGGCCGAGACCGGGGCGCATAACGTGCGCCAAGGGCGGATCGATCAGGCCGAGGCGGATGCGCGCATGGCACGGATCGAGACGGCTGCCGATTATCTGGCGATCCGCAATGTCGACCTGGTGATCGAGGCGGTTTACGAGAACCTCGAACTCAAGCAGAAAATCTTCCGCGAGCTGGACGGCCTGCTCAAGCCCGAGGCCATTCTGGCGAGCAATACCTCGGCGCTGGACATCGACGCGATTGCCGCTGCCACGCGCCGTCCGCAACAGGTGCTGGGCCTGCACTTCTTCAGTCCGGCGCACATCATGAAGCTGCTGGAAATCGTCCGTGGGGCACAGACCGCACCGGCAGTGCTGGACGCTGCGCTGGATTTGGGCAAGCGCATGGGCAAGGTCAGCGTGGTGGCCGGCAATTGTGATGGGTTCATCGGCAACCGCATGCTCAATACCTACGTGCTTGAAACGCGCAAAATGTTGCTTGAGGGGGCGCTACCGTATCAGGTCGACGCGGTGTTGCAGGGCTTCGGTTTTGCCATGGGCCCGTTTCGCATGTTCGATGTGGTCGGCATCGACCTGCAATGGCGCGCCCGGGAACTGGCGGGTGTCGGTCAGGATGCGCCAGAGGTCCAGGTGGATAATCGCCTCTGTGAAATGGGGCGTTTCGGCCAGAAGACCGGCAACGGCTACTACCACTACGAAGCGGGCAGCCGTCAGGCCGAGCACGATGTGACGGTGGATGCGCTGGTGCTGCGCGTCAGTGAAGGATTGGGCTTCCAGCGTCGCGAGATCGGCGCTGAGGAGATCCTCGAGCGCTGCCTGCTGGCCCTGGTCAACGAAGGGGCGAAGATCCTTCAGGAGGGCGTCGCGGCATCGGCACATGACATCGACCTGGTGTACCTCAACGGGTATGGTTTCCCGGCCGCCAAAGGGGGGCCTATGGCCTGGGCGGACCAGCAGGGGCTGGCGGACATTCATCGACGCCTGTTGGCCCTGGAAACCCGCCAGGGCGATCACTGGCAGCCGGCGCGGTTGATTGGCGAGCTGGCGGCGGCGGGCAAGGGTTTTGCCGACCATTGATCCCTGTGAGAGCGAGCCTGCTCGCGATGATTACAATGCGGTTTGCGACTCAGACTGACGAACCCGTCCAGGAACCCCTGCCGATGCCCTTACGCACCGATTACCCGCACTTCCAGCCCATCACCACCCGCTGGCACGATAACGACGCCTACGGCCACGTGAACAACGTCACTTACTACAGCTTCTTCGACACCGCCGTGAACACCTACCTGATCGAAGTCGGCGGCCTGGATATTCACGACGGTGAAGTCGTGGGTTTCGTGGTGAGTTCGGCCTGTGATTACTTCGCTTCCATCGCGTTCCCCGACCGGATCGACATCGGCCTGCGCGTGGCCAAGCTGGGCAACAGTTCGGTGCAATACGAGCTGGCGGTGTTCAAGGCGGGAGAAGACGAAGCCTGCGCGGCGGGGCGGTTCGTGCATGTATTTGTGGATCGGGCATCGAATCAGCCCGTGGCGATTCCTGCCGGTTTGCGCGGTGCCCTGGAGCGGCTGGTGGTTTGACCGGCAAAAAAAATCGCAGCCCCTGGGGCTGCGATTGCCTGCTCTACCGATAAACGAGGCGACTCAAGCCTCAGTCGCGGTAGCGATGCTTGTGCTTGCGGTGGCCGTAGGCATGGCCGCGCCCCGGATGGCCGTCACGGTAGTAGCGACGATCATCATGGCCACGGCGGTACGAGCGACGATCATCGTCTTCGTCGCTCTTGTTGCCCATGTAGTTACCCAGTGCGCCGCCGGCGCCACCGCCTGCGGCAGAGCCGATCAGGCTGCCGGTGCTGCCGCCCAGGCTGCGACCGACCACGTTACCGCCAGCAGCGCCCAACGCACCGCCAATGGCGGCTTCGCCACGGCTGCGTTTGTCTGCGCCGACTGCGCTACCACCCGCGCCGCCGAGGGCTGCGCCAATGGTTGAACCTGTATTGCCGCCCAACGACTGACCGACGACCGAGCCTAGAACCCCGCCCAATGCGCCGCCCACACCTGCTTCGGTGGTGCCGCCGGCAGAGGCAATGCCACTGACCAGGCCAAGGGACAACAAGAGAATCGAGGAAAACTTCATGGAGGAACCTCAAGGGGATGACGCCGCGATCCTGAGGCCCTGTCAGGGGCGTGACAATCGAAATCCGACGAGTAACACGACTTCAGCACATTTCCATAAGTTACTGTTTTTTAGACGGAACTTAATGTTTTTTCGCCGGTCTTTAGCTACTTCGGAGGGGCCGTTTTTGTGAAAAAAGGCCTTTTTTGTGGGCGATGGAAAAGTGCCGGGCCCGGAAAATCGTTGGCCCTGCCAACGCAAATCGCGAGCAGGCTCGCTCCCACAGGTCAGTACATGACGAACTTGTGGGAGCGAGCCTGCTCGCGATGGGGTCAGCGAAAAGTCGGGCCTGTTACGCCGACCTGGCCATGATCAACCCATTATCACTCGCCGCTTCCAGACGGATCGCGACGAACTTCGACGTCGGCGTATGGCTGCCGTCCCCGACGCTTTCCAGCGGCACCAGCGGGTTCACTTCCGGATAGTACGCCGCGGCCTGCCCGGCCGGGATGTCAAAGGCCAGCAGCGTGAAGCCCTTCACCCGGCGTTCGCGGCCATCGTCCCAGAGCGAGACGATGTCGGCCTTCTGGCCCGGCTTGAAGCCCAGGCGAATGATGTCCGCCTCGTTGGCGAACAACACGTCACGCTGACCTTTCACGCCGCGATAACGGTCGTCGAGACCATAGATCGTGGTGTTGTACTGATCGTGCGAGCGCATCGACTGCATGATCAGGTCCGGCAACACGCCGGTGGCACGAGTGCGCTCGTGGACCAGGTCCTTGGGCAGTACGTTGGCGCGGAAGTTGGCTCGTCCGGAAGCGGTGTTCCACTTGCGCGCGCCGGCCGTGTTGCCGAGGTAGAAACCGCCCTTGTTCTTGATCTTCTCGTTGAAGTCCTTGAAGTTCGGGATGGTCTCGGCAATCAGGTCACGGATGCGGCTGTAGTCGGCCACCAGCCAGTTCCAGTCCACCGGATGGCTGCCCAGCGTGGCGGCGGCGATGCCGGCCAGAATCGCCGGTTCCGAACGCATCTGGTTCGACAGCGGCTCCAACTGGCCATTGGAGGCATGGACCATGCTGAACGAGTCTTCCACGGTCACCGCTTGCGGGCCTTCGGTCTGGATATCGATATCGGTCCGGCCCAGGCACGGCAGGATCAGCGCGTCCTTGCCGTGGGCCAGATGGCTGCGGTTGAGCTTGGTGCTGATCTGCACGGTCAGGTCGCAGTTGGTCAGCGCCTTGAAGGTGCGCGGGCTGTCCGGCGTGGCCTGGGCGAAGTTGCCTCCCAGGCCGATGAAGACCTTGGCACGGCCTTCGGCCATGGCGTGGATCGCCTCGACCACGTTGTGACCGTTTTCGCGGGGCACCTTGAACTGGAAGCGACGTTCCAGGGCATCGAGGAACGCCGCCGGTGGACGCTCGTTGATGCCCATCGTGCGGTCGCCCTGCACGTTACTGTGGCCACGCACCGGGCACAGGCCGGCGCCCGGCTTGCCGATGTTGCCGCGCAGCAGCATCAGGTTGGCGATTTCCTGGATGGTCGGCACCGAGTGACGGTGCTGAGTGATGCCCATCGCCCAGCACATGATGACCTTCTTGCCCTTGAGGTACATGCGCGCGGCTTGTTCGATCTCGACCAGGGTCAGGCCGGACTGTTCGACGATCTGCTCCCACGAGGTGTCGTCGATGACGGCCAGGTAGTCCAGCACATTGACGCTGTGCTCGTTGAGGAAGTCGTGGTCGAACACCGCCGGGGCACCGGCCTTCTGCGCATCGCGTTCCCATTGCAGCAGGAACTTGGCCATGCCGCGCATCACCGCCATGTCGCCGCCCAGTGCCGGACGGAAGTACGCGGTGTTGGTCGGCTTGTCGCCGTTGGTGAGCATTTCGATCGGGCGCTGCGGGTTCTGGAAGCGTTCCAGGCCACGCTCCTTGAGCGGGTTGATGCACACCACTTGCGCCCCGCGTTTCACCGCTTCACGCAGCGGTTCGAGCATCCGTGGGTGGTTGGTGCCAGGGTTCTGGCCCCAGACGAAAATCGCATCGGCGTGTTCGAAGTCATCGTAGGTCACGGTGCCTTTGCCGACGCCAACGCTCTGCGACAGCGCGACACCGCTGGCCTCGTGGCACATGTTCGAGCAGTCGGGGAAGTTGTTGGTGCCGTAGGCGCGGACGAACAAT
This sequence comes from Pseudomonas sp. IT-P12, assembly GCF_949767465.1. Taxonomy (NCBI): domain Bacteria; kingdom Pseudomonadati; phylum Pseudomonadota; class Gammaproteobacteria; order Pseudomonadales; family Pseudomonadaceae; genus Pseudomonas; species Pseudomonas sp. IT-P12. Next base: position 120,796 of record NZ_CATKPY010000023.1, read on the forward strand.
TGATAGAGGAACGCCGCTTCGTTGCTGGCCCGACCCGAGGTGTAGAACTCAGCCTGGTCCGGGCTCGACAGGCCGCGCAGGTGCCTGGCGATCAGGGCGAACGCATCGTCCCAGCTGATGGGCTGGTAGCGGTCGGTTTCGGCGTTGTAGCTCATCGGTTCGGTGATGCGGCCCTGGTATTCGAGCCAGTAGTCGCTCTGTTCCAGCAATGAGGTCACGCTGTGCTTGGCGAAGAACTTGCTGTCGACACGTCGCTTGGTCGCTTCCCAGTTCACCGCCTTGGCGCCGTTCTCGCAGAACATCACCATGCCGCCTTCCAGCGAATCGCCCCAGGCGCAACCCGGGCAGTCGAAGCCGCCGTTCTTGTTGGTCTTGAGCATCATGCGCAGGTTTTTCAGCGCGTTGTCGCTGGTCAACCAGGCCTGGGCGACGCTGATCAGCGCGCCCCAGCCACCGGCCGGGCCTTTGTAGGGTTTGTAACGGGGAACGGGGGTCTGGTCGGCTTGACGATGTTGACTCACGCTTGATTCTCCAACGCCGGGCTGTAGACCCGTGGTGCGTTCTTCTGTGGCAAATGGATGAGATTGAGGTTGTGGCGGCGGGCCCATTGCACGGCAAGGCCGGTGGGCGATGACAGGCTGACCAGGGTCTGGATGCCGGCGCGCAGGACTTTCTGGATCAATTCGAGGCTGCAACGGCTGGTGACAATGGCCAGGCCGCCGGCGGTCGGGATCTTCTGGCGTACCAGCCCGCCAATCAGCTTGTCGAGGGCGTTGTGCCGGCCAATGTCCTCACGACCCAGGCGCAGCTCGCCGTTGGCGTCCATGAACACCGCCGCATGCACGGCGCCGCTGTACTGGCCCAGGGGCTGGAAGGCACCGATGCGCTGGCGCAGGCCGTCGAGCCATTGCGCCGGGGGCAGCGGGGCGCCGGGCATGACCTTGAGGTCCGGCAGAGCCTGCTCGACCGCTTCCACGCCACACAGGCCGCAGCCGCTGGTGCCGGCCAGTTGCCGGCGCTGTTGCTTGAGGTTCCAGAAGGCGCGGTTGGCAATGGTCACTTGCGCGTATTGCGCCGAACCCGAGCCGCTGAGTTGCAGGTCGTAGATGTCCGAGGGGTCTTCGATGATGCCGCTGCCGAGGCTGAAGCCGACGATGAAGTCTTCGAGGTCGGTCGGGGTCACCAGCATCACCGCCTGGCTGATGCCGTTGTAGGCAATCGCCAACGCGACCTCTTCGGCCAGCGCGGTGCTGGCGGATTCAGTGAGTTGAAGGTCGCTGTAGGTGTACGTCTGGCTGGCGGCGGGCGCGGGCGTTTCGAGAGCGGGCGCCGCGCAGGCAGTGCGCTTGGCGTTCATGAGGCATCACCGACGGTTTGGTCGGTGTTAAGCCTAAGCGCGACAATCTGTCGCGTCTAATTGCTATTACTGATCTACCGATAGATGACATCGATCAAGAGTCGGCTGGCGATTTCTGATACAGCGCAAAACAGGCTTCGGCCAAGGCCGAGCGCGGGGCGCTGCGACGCATGATCAGCCCCAGCCGGCCAAGGGTCTGCGCGTTTTCGATCGGTTGCAGGCGCAAATGGTCGGTCAGGTTTTCCAGGCCGCCCTCAAGCGGCATGACGGCGCAGCACAATCCGCCGTGCACGGCCTGAAGCAACTGATGCACGGCATCGGTCTGCAACAGCGGTTGTGGGATAAGGCCACGGCTGTGGAAGTTGTGGTCGATGGACTGGCGGAAGTGCATGCCGCTGGTGAGCATGCCCAGGGGCAGTTCGATCAGCGACTCCCAGCTCAGTGGCGCCTCGCCGAAGGTGAAATAACGCTGGTCGTAGAGCAGGCCCATGTGGGTTTCGCTGAAGCTCAGGGAATCGAAGCGTTCGGCGTCCAGGCGTTCGAGGTAGGACACGCCGAGGTCCAGGCGATTGTTCGCCAGTTGTTCGAGGATCTGCTCGGAGCTCAATGCCGACAGTTCGAAGCGCAGGTTGGGGTGTTCGCTGTGCAGGCGTTGCATCATCGGCAGCGGATCGAAACTCGAGAGCGGCACCACGCCCAGGCGCAACGTACCGATCAGGTTGCCGCGGCACGCCGCGGCCTCGGCCTGCAACCCGTCGCAGGCAGCCAGCACGGTACGGGCCCAGGCCAGCACCCGCTCGCCCGGTGCGGTAAAACCCTCGAAGCGCTGTCCCCGGTTGACCAGCGGCAGTTCCAGTTCTTCCTCCAGGCTGCGCAGGCGCATGGACAGGGTCGGCTGGGTGATGTGACACCGTGCGGCGGCCTGGCCGAAGTGCCGGGTTTCGTCGAGGGCGATGAGGAATTTCAGCTGCTTGATGTCCATTTTCGCTCCAGGGCACGGGGAGTGGGCGATTCTAGCGGTTGGCGGCAAGTGGCGTCATTGGTCGGCTTGGATCCGTTTCTGGCAAAGGTGGACTAGGCTTTCGCGTCTGGACACTTAATTACCAGGGAGCGCACACAATGAGCCTGTTCAGTTTTCTGAAGGAAGCCGGTGAAAAAATCCTCGATGCCCTGACGCCAGACAAGGCCCAGGCCAACAGCGAGGCACTGACCCAGCATGTGAAGGACGCCCTGACCGGGATCGATACGTCGAAGATCCAGGTGAAGGTCGAGGGTGAAAAAATCATCGCCACCGGTGAAGCCGCCAGCCAGGAAGAGAAGGAAAAAATCCTCCTGGCCCTGGGGAACGTGGCCGGCATCAGCGGCGTTGACGACCAGATCACGGTGACCGGCCCGGTCGTCGTCGCCTCGCAGTTCGTCGTGGTGCAGAAGGGCGATACCCTCAGCGCGATTTCACTGCGGGTGTACGGGGATGCCAACAAGTATCAGAAGATCTTCGAGGCCAACAAGCCGATGCTCAAGGACCCGAACAAGATTTACCCAGGGCAGTCGCTGCGCATTCCCGAGTAAGGCTCCAAACCGAGTGATGGCCTTCGCGGGCAAGCCCGCTCCCACAGGTATTGTGAACGCTGCGAAACCTGTGGGAGCGAGCCTGCTCGCGATGGGCGCGACTCGGCCTTAAAGCCCAGCAATCAAAGCCCGATAATCCTCCAGCGCTGCGAACTCCGCCGTGTCCTTCGGCCCCTTGCGGCTGTCCGGCTCGCGCACGGCCAGCAGGTGCGCCACGCCGAAGTCCCGTGCACTGCGCAGGATCGGCAAGGTGTCGTCGATGAACAGGCTGCGCGCCGGATCGAAGCCGATGTCCGCTTGCAAGGCATCCCAGAATTGCCGGCTTTCCTTGGCGAACCCGTAGTCGTGCGAGCTGATCAACCGTTCGAAATACGGCGCCAGTTCAATTCTCTCCAGCTTCAACGACAGCGAATCGCGGTGCGCGTTGGTGATCAGCACCACCCGTTTGCCCGCCTGCCTGATCGCGGCCAGGAACGTGTCCGCATCCGGGCGCAGGGCAATCAGGTGGGCGGTTTCCCGTTTCAGTTCGCGCACCGGCAGTTTCAGCTCGGCGCTCCAGAAGTCCAGGCAATACCAGCGCAACTGCCCGGCGTTGCGTTCGAACAGCGGCTGCAACTCCATGTCCGCCATGGCCCGGCTCACTCCGTGCAACTCGGCGTAACGCTGCGGCAGGTGTTCGAGCCAGAAATGATTGTCGAAATGCAGGTCCAACAACGTGCCGTCCATGTCCAGCAGAACGGTATCGATGTCGCGCCACGGCAGCAGTGACATAAAAAACGTCTCCAACGGTAAAAAAGATATCCGGGATCAACAATCAGGATAGGCCGGGTATAGTAACCCGTTCACGCCAAGGAGCTTTTCATGCGCCAGAAACCCACTGTCCTCGCCCGCGAGATCGTCGCCACCAGCCGCCTGTTCTGCGTTGAAGAACTGAAACTGCGTTTTTCCAATGGTGCGGAGCGCACCTATGAGCGGTTGGTCGGCAGGGGCGCGGGTTATGGCGCGGTGATGATCGTGGCGATGCTCGACGCCGAACACGCGGTGCTGGTCGAGGAGTATTGCGGCGGCACCGATGAGTACGAGCTGTCGCTGCCCAAAGGCTTGATCGAGCCAGGTGAGGACGTGTTGGCGGCGGCAGAGCGTGAGCTCAAGGAAGAAGCCGGGTATGGCGCGCGCCAGTTGATGCACCTGACCGAGTTGTCGTTGTCTCCAGGCTACATGAGCCAGAAGATCCAGGTGGTGTTGGCCATGGACCTGTACGAAGAACGGCTGGAGGGCGACGAGCCGGAACCGATGGGCGTGGACAAGATCAATCTGCGCGAGCTGTCGGGGCTGGCGCAGAACCCGAAATTCACCGAGGGGCGTGCCTTGGCGGCGTTGTACCTGGCCCGCGACCTGCTGACTCAGCGCGGGGAGTTCCTGCCATGACATTCCCGCATCCGTTGATGACTCCCGTTGTGGAACTGGCCTTGCAGGCGGGCGAGGCGATCCTGCCGTTCTGGCGCACCGGCACCGCAGTGACGACCAAGGCTGACGAATCCCCGGTGACGGCCGCCGACCTGGCTGCCCATCACCTGATTCTGGCCGGGCTGACCGCGCTGGCCCCGGACATTCCGGTGTTGTCCGAGGAAGACGCCGATATCCCGCAAAGCGTACGTGCCAGTTGGCAACGCTGGTGGCTGGTCGATCCGCTGGATGGCACCAAGGAGTTCATCAACGGCAGCGAAGAGTTCACCGTGAACATTGCCCTGATCGAGCGGGGCCAAGTGGTGTTTGGCGTGGTGTCGATGCCGACCAGCGGGCGCTTCTACGTCGGCGGGGCTGGGCTGGGGGCGTGGCGGGGCGACCAGGGTGCGGAGCTGCTGGCGATCCAGGTTCGCCAGGCGCCGGCCGCGGGGCAGGCGTTTACCGTGGTTGCCAGTCGTCGCCATTCGAGCCCCGAACAGGAGCGTCTGCTGGCCGGGCTGAGCGCCAGTCTGGGGCCACTGGAGTTGGCCAATGTCGGCAGTTCGTTGAAGTTCTGCCTGCTGGCCGAAGGTGCAGCGGATTGTTACCCGCGCCTGGCGCCGACCTCGCAGTGGGACACGGCAGCCGCCCAGGGCGTGCTCGAAGGCGCGGGCGGCGAAGTGCTGGAGTTGAGCGGTGCGCCGTTCAGCTACCCGGCTCGGGAATCATTGCTGAACGGGTTTTTCCTGGCGTTGCCGGCGAAGGCGGCGTGGCGCGAAAAGCTCCTGGAATTGGCCCGCGCCTGACGGCCGGGTCATGCATGGTCCCCTGTGGGAGCGAGCCTGCTCGCGATGGCGGAGTGTCAGTCAACAGAGTTTGCGTTTGACACACCGCATCGCGAGCAGGCTCGCTCCCACAGGTTTTTGGATTGGCAGGTCTAGCGGTGCAGGACGTACTGCCCGCTGAAGGTCACGGCGTCTTCCTCGCTGTCGGCATTGACGATCCGCGAGTGCAGGGTCAACCGGGCCCGGCCATAACGCTGGTACATCGCCAGAAACTTCTTCCACACTGCCGCGCTCGGCGCCTGGCAAATCGCGATCGCGTCACGGGTGACCGGCAGCGGATAGCTGATCTGCCCTTCGTGAATCACGATGTGCCCGTCCTCAATCCCTTCCTCGCGCAGGCGCAAATGCAGCCAGCCCCACCCGGCCAGCACCGCGCCGCAATACAGGCTGCCACCGAACATGGTGCTCTTGTGATTGACGTTGGCCTCCAGCGGCAAGTGCAGGCGCAGTTGCTGGTCGTGCCAGTCGAGCACCTTGACGCCCATGGCCTGCGTCAGAGGGATGTCGTGGTGCAGGACTGATTCCAGGTGGCGACTGTCGCGGTTCATGCGGGGCCTCGTGTTGGAGGTGAAGGGTTCAATCGGATTCGTCGGCAGCGTGTTGCGCACCGCTGTCGGCGAAGTTCAGCCCATGCTTGCGCAGTTTGTCGTGCAAGGTCTTGCGCGGAATGCCCAGGGCTTCGGCAAGGCTGCGCACCGAGCTGTGGGAGCGTGCCAGTTCGGCGGCAATCAACGATTTCTCGAAGTTCTCCACCTGCTCGCTCAGCCCGCCACTGACCACCTCGACCGGGGTGCCGGGCATGCCGTCCGCTGCGCTGTTGTCCAGCGCCAGTTCCAGGCCCAGGGCGAAGCGTTCGGCGGCGTTTTGCAGTTCCCGCACGTTGCCCGGCCAGGTGTGGCGCAGCAACAGCGCCCGCTGCCCCGGTTGCAGTTCGTGGGGCGGCAGGCCATGGCGGGCACTGGCTTCGTCGGCGAAGTGCTGGAACAGCATCAGCGCATCCTCACCGCGCTCGCGCAGCGGCGGAATGCGCAGCGGCGCGACGTTGAGCCGGTAATACAGGTCGGCGCGGAAGCGTCCCTGATCGGCGGACTGGCGCAAGTCTTCCTTGGTCGCGGCGATGATGCGGATGTCCAGCGGGATCAACTGGTTGCCGCCAAGGCGCTCGACCACGCGCTCCTGCAGCAACCGCAGCAATTTCACCTGCACGTCCAGGCTCATGCTTTCGATTTCATCGAGGAACAGCGTGCCGCCATTGGCGAATTCGAACTTGCCGATCCGGCGTTTTTGCGCGCCGGTGAAGGCGCCCGGTTCGTGGCCGAACAATTCGCTTTCCACGACCGATTCCGCCAGGGCACCGGCATTGATCGCCACGAACGGACCATTGCGCCGGCTCGACAGATCGTGCAGCGCCCGGGCCACGACTTCTTTGCCGGCACCGGTTTCGCCGAGGATCAGCACGTCGGCCTTGGTCGCCGCGAGTGCACCGATCTGCTCGCGCAAGCGCAGCATGGAGGCTGATTGCCCGACCAGCCGCGCGCTCAGTTCATGACGGTCGCTCAGGGCCAGGCGCAGGCTGCGGTTGTCCAGCACCAGTCGGCGCACGGCCAGCGCGCGGCGCACGCTGTCGAGCAGGGCGTCGCTGGCGAAGGGCTTTTCCAGAAAGTCATAGGCCCCGGCACGCATCGCCTGCACCGCCAGCGGCACGTCGCCGTGGCCGGTGATCAGCAATACCGGCAGCTCCGGGTCCATGGCATGCAGTTCGCCCAGCAGCTCAAGACCGTCCATGCCCGGCATGCGGATGTCGCTGACCACCACGCCCGGCCAGTCGCGTTCCAGTTGCCCGGCCAGGCCCTTGGCTTCGCCCAGCGGCAGTATTTTCAGGCCGGCGAGGTCCAGGGTCTGGCTGAGGGCCTGACGCAGGTGTGGGTCATCGTCGATCAGCACGACCTGAATGCGGTTGTCGATGGTCATGCACTTCGGTCCTCGGACGGTTGCAGGCTCACGCCCGGTGCGCCTGCGCGCAGTTTCAGGGTAATCAGCGCGCCGCCTTCCTTGTGGTTGGAGAACAACAGTTCCCCGCCGAAGGCGCGCATCAGTGTCTCGCAGATCGCCAGTCCCAACCCCAGCCCCTGGGTCCGGGTCTTGGTGGTGTAGAACGGCTCGCTGGCGCGCCCCAGGGCTTCCATGCAAAAGCCCGGGCCGTTGTCGCGAATGGTCAGGTTGACGCCGTCGGCGGTGGATTGGGCACTCAACCAGAGTTTACGTGGCGGGCCCTTTTCCGTCAGCGCGTCCAGGGCGTTGGCCAGCAGGTTGCCGAGCACCTGGCGCAGGCGGGTTTCCCCCGCCTCGACCCACAGGGCGGCAGCCGGCAGATCGCGGATCAGTTCGACTTCCATGCTGCGCCGGCGCTTGGCCAGCAGCGCCAGCGCGTCATCCAGCGCCGGTTGCAGCGCCACGCTTTCCGGCGCGTGGCGATCACGTCGGGCAAAGGCCCGCAGGTGGGCAATGATCGAGGCCATGCGCCCGGTCAGTTCGCTGATCAGCTTGAGGTTGCCGCGCGCATCGTCGATGCGTTGATGATCGAGCAGCACTTCGGCGTTTTCCGCGTAGCTGCGGATGGCCGCCAGCGGTTGATTGAGTTCGTGGCTGATGCTAGCCGACATGGTGCCGAGCGCCGACAACTTGCCGGCCTGCACCAGGTCATCCTGGGCGCGCACCAGCTCCTGTTGCGCGTGCTCGCGCTCGAGCACTTCCTGCTTCAGCCGGCGGTTGAGGCCTTCCAGGTCGCTGGTACGCTCGGCGACCCGGCCTTCCAGTTCCCGTCGCGCCTTGGCTTCGAAGGCGATCCGCTCCAGGTAATGGCGGCGGCGTTGCATCATCAGGCCGAGCAACAGCATCAACACCAGCAGCGTCGCGCCGCCGATGGCGACCACCGTGCGCACGGGCCGGTCGATCAGCGTGCGCGGCGCGAGGATGCTCACGCTCCAGCCGGTTTCGTCAATCTGTTGGGTCTGGGTCAACCAGGCATCGGCGCTGAGGTGCAGCGGTTTTGGCTCGCGGGTCGGATAGGGTTGGATGGCGATGATCGCCGCGCGCTCGGCGTCGCTCAGCGGCCGGGTCGCACGAAAGCGCCATTCGGGCCGCGAGGTGAGGATGACCACGCCGTTGTGGTCGGTGACCAGCAGTTGCTCGGGGGTCTTGCCCCAGAGGCTTTCGGTGTGGTCCAGGTCGACTTTGGTCACCAGTACGCCGATGACCTTTTCACGGTCACGCACGGCTGCGGCGAAGAAATACCCGCGTTTGGCCGAGGTGGTGCCCAGGCCGAAAAAACGCCCCAGGCGCCCGGCCATGGCCTCGCTGAAATAAGGCCGGAAGGCAAAGTTGCGGCCGACGAAACTGTCGTGTTTGTCCCAGTTGGACGCGGCAATCGTATTGCCCTGCGTGTCCATCAGGTACATGACTTCGGCACCGGTCTGCGTGGCGATGTTCTTCAACAGGCGGTTGGCGTTGCCCTGGATGACGCCATCGTCCGGCGCCGACAGGTCCGCGCGCAGGGCCGGCAGGTCGCCGAGGATCTGCGGCAACACCTCATAGCGGTGCAGGGTGCCCAACAGATTGGCGACGTACAGGTCCAGGGTCTGACGGTTCTGCCCGGCCAGTTCGCTGCGGTAGTAGCGCTCGGCCAGATGCTCCAGCGGCCACAGCAAGGGCGCCAGGCACAGTGCAAGCAGGGCCAGGCTGCGCCAGCGGGGTCGGCGGGGAAGGGTCGGAGTCATGAGCATCAGGCGCCTGTGGGTACAGGCGCATTATGCCTAGGCTTGTTCGGCAAGGCACTCGTGCAGCGCGGTTTGCCAGTCGGGCTGGTTGACGCCCCATTCACGCTGCAGGCGTCGGCCGTCCAGGCGCGAGTTCAGCGGTCGGGTGGCGGGGGTCGGGTAGTCGCTGGACGGGATCGGCACCAGGTTGGCGCATGGCTTGCCCTGCGCGCGCAACGCCTCGCCGATGGCCTGGGCAAAACCGAACCAGGACGTTTCGCCTTGAGCCGTCAGGTGATAAGTGCCCCAGGCGCCGGTTTGTCCCGCCTGCCAGCGCTCGATCAGGGCGAGCGTGCTGCGGGCGATGGTGCCGGCCCAGGTGGGGGCGCCGATCTGATCGGCGACTACACGCAGCTCCGGTTTTTCCTGCAGCAGGCGTTGCATGGTCAGCAGGAAATTGCGGCCATGGGCCGAGTAGACCCAACTGGTGCGCAAGATCAGGTGCTGGCCTTGCACCGCGCTGATCGCCTGCTCGCCGGCCAGCTTGCTCTGGCCGTAGACGCCCAGCGGATTCGGCGCGTCGTCTTCGGTGTAAGGCGAGCTTTTGCTGCCGTCGAACACGTAGTCGGTGGAGTAGTGAATCAGCGGAATACCCAATGCCGCGGCTTCTTCGGCGAGGATGCCTGGCGCCACGGCGTTGATGGCGAAAGCCACCTGCGGTTCGGTCTCAGCCTGATCGACCGCGGTGTACGCTGCGGCGTTGATGATAAGGTCGGGACGAACGCGTTGAACCTGCTGACGCAGTTGTTGCGGGTCGGTCAGGTCGAACTGACCGCGCCCTGGAACAACCAGTTCGCCAAGCGTTTTCAGGTGATGTTGCAGTTCAGTTGAAACCTGCCCATGTTGACCGCTGATGAGAATTCTCATGGAAACAGGTCGACCTCCTGCAGGGTTTTTCCCAGTTGGTCCTTGGCCGACAGTTGCGGCGCTTCGGTCAACTGCCAGTCGATGGCGAGCGTCGGGTCGTCCCAACGGATGCAGCGTTCTGCGGCCGGGTTGTAATAGTCGGTGGTCTTGTAGAGGAACTCGGCGACGTCGCTCAATACCACGAAACCGTGGGCAAAACCTTCCGGCACCCAGAGCTGGCGAGCGTTTTGCGCCGACAAGCGCACGGCTTCCCATCGGCCAAAGTTCGGTGAGCTGCGACGAACGTCCACCGCCACATCGAGCACTTCGCCGAACGTGACCCGCACCAGTTTGCCCTGGGTATTTTCCAGCTGGTAATGCAGGCCGCGCAGTACGCCTTTCAGGGACCGCGAGTGGTTGTCCTGCACGAACTGCCGTTGAAGACCCGTCGCCTGCTCAAAGGCCTTGGCGTTGAAACTCTCGTAGAAAAAGCCGCGTTCGTCGCCGAACACCTTGGGCTCGAGGATCAACACACCCGGCAGGGTGGTTTCAATCACATTCATTTTCCAGCCTCGGCCAGTTTGAAGAGGTACTGACCGTACCCGGTCTTGCCGAAATACTGAGCGCGCTCGAGCAACAGCTCACGGCTGATCCAGCCATTGTCGTAGGCGATTTCTTCGAGGCAGGCGACCTTCAGGCCCTGGCGGTGTTCGATGGTCTGCACGTATTGCGAGGCATCGAGCAGGCTGTCATGGGTGCCGGTGTCCAGCCAGGCGAAACCGCGACCGAAGCGCTCGACCTGCAGGTCGCCGCGCTGCAGGTAGGCATTGTTGACGTCGGTGATCTCCAGTTCGCCGCGAGGCGAGGGCTTCACGGCCTTGGCGATCTCGATCACATCGTTGTCGTAGAAGTACAGCCCGGTCACGGCATAGCTGGATTTCGGGGCCTTGGGTTTTTCTTCGATGGAAAGGGCACGGCCTTCGCTGTCGAAATCGATCACGCCGAAACGCTCCGGGTCCTTGACCCAGTAGCCGAAGACCGTCGCGCCGGACTCGCGCTTCACCGCCTCTTTCAATTGGTCGCCGAAGTGCTGGCCGTGGAAGATGTTGTCACCGAGGATCAGGCACACCGGGTCATCGCCGATGAATTCTTCACCGATCAGGAAGGCCTGGGCCAGGCCATCAGGCGAAGGCTGCTCGGCGTAGCTGAAACGCACGCCGAACTGGCTGCCGTCACCCAGCAGGTTGCGATACTGCGGCAGGTCCTGGGGGGTGGAGATCAGCAGGATGTCCTTGATGCCGGCCAGCATCAGCACCGAGATCGGGTAGTAGATCATCGGTTTGTCGTAGATCGGCAGCAGTTGCTTGGAAACGCCCAGCGTGATCGGGTGCAAACGCGTGCCCGAGCCACCGGCCAACACAATTCCTTTCATCATGCGATCAACTCCTTGGTATTGATGGCGCCCAATCGTTCACCCTGATAGCTGCCATCCTGAACGCGACGGCACCATTCGAGGTTTTCCAGGTACCACTGGACGGTTTTGCGCAGGCCGGTCTCGAAGGTTTCTTCGGGCACCCAGCCGAGTTCGCGTTCAATCTTGCCGGCATCGATGGCGTAGCGCAGGTCATGGCCGGGACGATCCTGGACGAACGTGATCAGGTCGGCGAAATGTGCAACGCCTGCGGGTTTGTGCGGCGCGAGTTCTTCGAGCAGGGCGCAGATGCCGCGCACGACGTCGATGTTCTTCTGCTCATTGTGCCCACCGATGTTGTAGGTCTCGCCGACGACGCCTTCGGTGACCACCTTGAACAGGGCCCGGGCGTGATCTTCGACAAACAGCCAGTCGCGGATCTGCAGGCCGTTGCCGTAGACCGGCAGCGGCTTGCCGGCCAGGGCATTGAGAATCACCAGCGGGATCAGCTTTTCCGGGAAGTGGAACGGGCCGTAGTTGTTCGAGCAGTTGGTCAGCAGCACCGGCAGGCCGTAGGTGCGCTGCCAGGCGCGGACCAGGTGGTCGGATGCGGCCTTGCTGGCGGAGTAGGGCGAACTCGGTGCGTAAGGCGTGGTTTCGGTGAACAGGTCATCGACACCGTGCAGGTCGCCGTAGACCTCGTCCGTGGAAATGTGATGGAAGCGGAAGGCGCTTTTTTCCGGTTCGGCCAGGGTGTTCCAGTAGGCGCGGGTGGCCTCCAGCAGGCTGTAGGTGCCGACGATGTTGGTCTGGATGAAATCCGACGGGCCGTCGATGGAGCGGTCGACATGGGATTCCGCCGCCAGGTGCATGATCGCGTGCGGCTGGAAGCGCGCCAGCACCGCGCTCACCGTCGGCTGATCGACGATGTCGGCCTGGACGAATTCATAGCGGGTGTCGTTGGCAATGCTGGTCAGCGATTCCAGGTTGCCGGCGTAGGTCAGTTTGTCCAGGTTGAGCACTTCGTGCTCGGTGTGTCGAATCAGGTGGCGAACCAGAGCAGAGCCGATGAAACCGGCGCCGCCGGTGATGAGAATACGCATGTAGGCCAGCCTTTATCTGTAAGAGCATTGAAGCAAATGAGCATAGCTTGTCGGCAGAAGGCGGGTGGTGCAATAGCGTTGTGACGGCTATTTGGGTTTTGGCGCATGGGCGGGGGTTGATTATCGACCGGCGCAGTGGCGATATAAGCGCCTAATAATATTTCAGGGGTTGTTGTATGCCGCTCGCCACGTTGATTCATCGCGCCAGTTTGCCCAGCCCGCAGGTGTCTGCGGCGCAAGCACTAGAGCTGCTCGAGGGGCATTATGGGCTGAGCGGGCGCTTGCAGGCCCTCGGCAGCCAGCAGGACCTCAACTACCGTGTCGACAGCGCCGAAGGGCGTTTCGTCCTGAAAATCTGCCGGGGTGACTATTCGGTGCTGGAGTTGCAAGCCCAGCACGCCGGCCTCAAGCACCTGGCCGAGCACTCGGGGGTGCAGGTGCCGCGGGTGATTGCCTCCTGCACCGGCGCCGACCTGCTGTCGCTGGAAGTCGCGGGGCAAGCGGTGCACGTGCGCCTGCTCGAGTACATCGAGGGCCAGCCGCTCACCCATCTGGACCATCTGCCCCGTTCGGTGGTGAGCGGTTTCGGTCGGCTCTGCGGTGAAATGGATCTGGCGCTGGCCCACTTCAGCCATGCGGGGCTGGAACGCACCCTGCAATGGGACGCTCGCCACGCCGCTACCCTGATCGCGCACCTGTTACCCGTTATCAAGGACGACGCGCAACGAACCTTGATCGCACAAGCCGCCGCGCAGGCCGAGCAGGCCTTGCGACCGTTGGTGGACAGGTTGCCGGTGCAGGCCATTCACATGGACATCACCGATGACAACGTGGTCTGGCAGCGTGATGCGCAGCGCCAGTGGCAGTTGCAGGGCGTGATCGACTTCGGCGACCTGGTGCGCACCTGGCGCATCACCGACCTGTCGGTGACCTGCGCGGCGTTGCTGCACCATGCCGATGGCGATCCGTTCTATATCCTGCCGGCGATCCAGGCCTATCACGCGGTCAATCCGCTGCAACCCGAAGAACTGCTGGCGCTGTGGCCGTTGATCGTTGCCCGGGCCGCCGTGTTGGTGCTCAGCGGCGAACAGCAGGTCAGCATCGATCCGGGCAACCAATACAGTCGCGACAACCTGACCCACGAGTGGGAAATTTTCCGTGTCGCCACCTCGCTGCCTCTGGCGCTGATGGAGGCCGCCATTCTCACGTGCGTGGGACAGCGCCTGCCGGAGATCGGCAGCGAGGGTTTCGCGCCGTTGTTGCCAAGCCTGGTCGGAGGCGAATTCGCCTTGATCGACCTGGGCGTGCTCAGCCCGCATTTCGAGGCCGGTAACTGGGAACAGGAGGGCATCGATCAGCGCCTGCTGGATGAAGCGGCGACGGTGCATGGCCTGGCGGCGAGTCGTTACGGGCAGTACCGCTTGTCGCGCACCCGCCCGGACAGCGCCGGTGAACCGGAGACCTGCCCGCTGCATGTCGAGTTGCGCGTGCCCCAGGGGACGGCGGTCGAGTCACCGTTTGCCGGCGTGGTGCATCAACCGGCGCCGGGGGTGCTGCAACTCGACGGGCCGCAGTTGAGCGTGCGCCTGTGGGGCGTGACGCCGTCGCTGCACAGCGGTGCGGCGCTGGTCAAAGGGCAGGTGCTGGGCGCGGTCAGCGGGCCATTGCGGGTGCAGTTGTGTCGAGGCGCTTCGCTGGCGGCACCGTTGTTCTGCACGCCCTCGCGCGCGGCCGCCTGGCAGGCGTTGTGCCCGTCACCGGCGGCGTTGCTGGGGCTGGCGTGCGACGCCGAAGCGGAACTGGATGCGCACACCTTGCTGGCACGCCGCGACGCCAGCTTCGCCCGCACGCAAAAACACTATTACGTCGATCCGCCGCGCATCGAGCGCGGCTGGCGCAACCACCTGATCGACATGCAGGGCCGCTCCTACCTCGACATGCTGAACAACGTCGCGGTGCTGGGCCATGGTCATCCGCGCATGGCCGCGGTGGCTGCCCGCCAGTGGTCGCTGCTCAACACCAACTCGCGGTTCAACTATGCGGCGGTGGCCGAGTTTTCCGAACGCTTGCTGAAGTTGTCGCCCGATTCCATGGATCGGGTGTTCCTGGTCAACAGCGGCAGCGAGGCCAATGACCTGGCGATCCGTCTGGCGTGGGCCTACAGCGGCGGTCGCGACATCATCAGCGTGCTGGAGGCCTATCACGGCTGGACGGTGGGTGCGGATGCGGTCTCGACCTCGATTGCCGACAACCCCAAGGCCTTGAGCAGCCGCCCCGACTGGGTGCACCCGGTGCCAGCGCCGAACACCTATCGCGGTGAGTTCCGTGGCCCGGACAGCGCGCCGGACTACGTGCGCAGCGTCGAGCACAACCTGGCGAAAATCGCCGCGCAAGGTCGTCCGCTGGCCGGTTTCATTTGCGAGCCGGTGTACGGCAATGCCGGGGGCATCTCGTTGCCGCCGGGTTACCTGAAACAGGTCTACGGTCTGGTCCGTGCCCAGGGCGGCGTGTGCATCGCCGACGAAGTGCAGGTCGGTTACGGGCGCATGGGTCATTTCTTCTGGGGGTTTGAAGAGCAGGGCGTGGTGCCGGACATCATCACCATGGCCAAGGGCATGGGCAACGGCCAGCCGCTGGGCGCGGTGATTACCCGCCGGGAAATCGCCGAGGCGCTGGAGGCCGAGGGTTACTTCTTCTCGTCGGCCGGTGGCAGCCCGGTCAGTTGCCAGGTCGGCATGGCGGTGCTGGACGTGATGGAGGAAGAAAAGCTCTGGGAAAACGCTCAGGTGGTCGGCGGCTATTTCAAGGAGCGCCTCGAAGCGCTGATCGATCTCCATCCGCTGGTGGGCGCGGTGCACGGGTCCGGTTTCTACCTGGGCGTCGAATTGATCCGCAACCGCGAGACCCTGGAGCCGGCGACCGAAGAAACCACCGCACTGTGCGATCGCCTGCGCGAGTTGGGGATTTTCATGCAGCCGACCGGCGACTACCTGAACGTGCTCAAGATCAAGCCGCCGATGGTCACCTCGCGCCGTAGCGTGGATTTCTTCGTGGACATGCTCTCGAAAGTGTTGGGCGAGGGGTTGTAACCGATATTTCTGGATGTCCTTGACCCCTGTGGGAGCGGGCTTGCTCGCGAAGGCGGAGTGTCAGTTGATAAATTTTTCTCTGACACTCCGCCTTCGCGAGCAAGCCCGCTCCCACAAGGGGTAATGTGTTCAAACAGATATTTATCGGTTTAATTTTGAATTGTTTTCGGTTTTGTGACGATGGGTGCTTCTAAGGCCGATATTTATCGGCTATAAAGTCGCCAATAACGAGGCGTGGATTAACCATGCCCGACCATCACGCACTTGCCCGGAGATGATTCATGAGCCGTATCGTTACCGTCGCCGCCACCCAGATGGCCTGTTCCTGGGACCTTGAAGCCAACCTCGAAACCGCTGAACGACTGGTGCGCGAGGCAGCGGCCAAGGGCGCTCAGATCATCCTGATCCAGGAACTGTTCGAGGCGCCGTACTTCTGCCAGAAGCCCAACCCGGATTACCTGCAACTGGCCACCACGGTTGACGACAACGTCGCCATCAAGCATTTCCAGAAAGTCGCCAAAGAGCTGCAGGTGGTGCTGCCGATCAGTTTCTACGAGCGGGCCGGGCGTGCGCGCTTCAACAGCATCGCGATCATCGATGCCGACGGCAGCAACCTCGGGATTTATCGGAAAAGCCATATTCCGGACGGCCCCGGCTATCACGAGAAGTACTACTTCAACCCGGGCGACACGGGTTTCAAAGTGTGGAACACCCGCTACGCAAAAATCGGTGTGGGCATCTGCTGGGACCAGTGGTTCCCGGAATGCGCGCGCAGCATGGCGTTGCAGGGTGCGGAGATCCTGTTCTACCCGACCGCCATCGGCAGCGAGCCGCACGACACGAGCATTTCCTCCCGTGATCACTGGCAGCGCGTGCAGCAGGGCCATGCCGGCGCCAACCTGATGCCGCTGGTCGCCAGCAACCGCATCGGCAACGAGGAGCAGGACGGCTACGACATCACCTTCTATGGTTCGTCGTTCATCGCCAACCAGTTCGGCGAGAAAGTCGAGGAACTCGACAGAACCGAAGAGGGCGTGCTGGTCCATCGTTTCGACCTCGACGAGTTGGAACACATCCGCAGCGCCTGGGGCGCCTTCCGTGACCGCCGTCCGAACCTGTATGGTGCTCTCAAAACCCTCGACGGTTCTCTGGAGTCCTGATCGTCATGACCACATTAAACAGTACGCCACGCGCCGACGGCTTCTACATGCCGGCCGAGTGGGCCCCCCAAACCCAGACCTGGATGATCTGGCCCGAGCGCCCGGACAACTGGCGCCTGGGCGGCAAACCGGCGCAAGCCGCCCACGTCGCCGTCGCCAAGGCGATTGCCCGGTTCGAACCGGTGACCGTCGGTGTTTCCGCCGGCCAGTACGAAAACGCCCGCGCGCGCCTCGACGTGCCGAATATCCGCGTGGTGGAAATGTCCAGCGACGATGCCTGGGTGCGCGACACCGGCCCGACCTTCGTCATCAATAACAGTGGTGAAGTGCGTGGCGTGAACTGGGACTTCAACGCCTGGGGCGGTTTCGACGGTGGCCTGTATTCACCGTGGAACCGTGATTCGCAGGTCGGCGGCAAGATCCTCGAGATCGAACGCAGCCCGCGTTATCGCACCGAAGGCTTCGTGCTGGAGGGCGGTTCGATTCATGTCGACGGCGAAGGCACCCTGATCACCACCGAAGAATGCCTGCTCAACCGCAACCGTAACCCGCACCTGAGTCGCGAGGAGATCGAAGCGGTGCTCAGCGCGCAGCTGGCGGTGGATAAAATCATCTGGCTGCCGGACGGTTTGTTCAACGACGAAACCGACGGTCATGTGGATAACTTCTGCTGCTACGTGCGTCCGGGTGAAGTATTGCTGGCCTGGACCGATGATCCGCAGGACCCGAACTACCCGCGTTGCCAGGCCGCGATGAAGGTGCTGCAAAGCAGCACGGACGCCCGGGGACGCCCGTTCACGGTGCACAAGATGCCGATTCCGGGGCCGTTGTATGCCACCGAAGAGGAATGTGCCGGCGTCGATCCGGTGGATGGCACCCAGGAACGCAATCCGTCGGTTCGTCTGGCCGGTTCCTACGTGAATTTCCTCATCGTCAACGGCGGCATCATTGCACCAAGCTTTGACGATCCGCTGGATGTACCGGCCAAGGAGATTCTGCAAAGCCTGTTCCCGCAGCATGAGGTGGTCATGGTGCCAGGTCGCGAACTGTTACTGGGGGGTGGCAATATCCATTGCCTTACCCAACAGCAACCCGCGCCGCACAAAGAGTGAGTGCAGTTGTAACAGTCTGAGTTTCCTACAAAAACACTCAGGTAAAAGGCGTTCCCTCGATGCCGTGCAAGAAGCCCGCAGCCCGCAAGGACTGCGGGCTTTTATGTATCCGCTGGTCGACCGTTGCGACACATTGGCACAGCTCTTGTATCTGTCATGAAGTGAAACGGGGAGGGAGAGAGCTTCGATGTTCTGTCATAAACCTTGGATAAGTTAGCCGCTCACAAACCGGGAGAGAGCGCGGAAATGAACGCTGAAGTGAACATGATGAATGAGCGGGCACCGCATCCCCTGGCTGTAAACAGTGAATCGCTCCAGGTCCTGGCGCACTGGTTGAAGTCCAATGGAACGCGTCAGATCAGGGAAACTGATCCGCGCCGGATGATGATCGAGCGCTATCCCGCTGGTTTGTTCAGCGAGGCGGAACTGGATGCGTTGTGGGATGTGATGGAAGGATAAGAAGAAAAACGACGGATCGAGCAAAGCGCTGCCAGGATGGCGGCGTTTTTTATGGGCGGGTGTTTTGCCTCAGGCACTGCAGGTCCAATGTGGGAGCGAGCCCTGCTCGCGAAAGCGGTCACTGATTCAACAATCCTGCTGTTGGATAAACACTTTCGCGAGCAGGCTCGCTCCCGCAGGGTTTGGCAGCGCGCTTAGACCTTTTTCGCCTATATTCAGAAGATTCATGAAATTGACACAGGCTTCCGGGCCCGACTAGGATGCCGTCCAACGCCTGTGGCCAACCGCCATGACTCAAAATAATAAAAAGGCCCGCCGCGATGATTCGTGGGCGGGCTTTTTTGTTTCGGGATGAAAAAAGAGTGCGATAGCGCCGATTCAGCCGTTCGACACAGCGCGTATCCACCCGTCATTAGGAAAAGAACAAAATGTTGAATAAGCGGATCAGTCTGATCGCTCTGGGGATGTTGAGCGCTACATCGGCAATGGCTAACGACCAGGCCGAATCCAAGGGTTTCGTGGAAGACAGCAGCCTCAAAGTGCTGCTGCGCAATGCCTACATCAACCGTGACTACAAAGATGGTCGTGCGGACAAGGCCGAATGGGGCCAGGCCGCCATCGGTACCTTCTCGTCCGGTTTCACCCAAGGCACCGTGGGTGTGGGTGTGGATGCTTTCGGCCTGTACGCGCTGCGTCTGGATGGCGGCAAGGGCCGCACCGGCGCGCAAGGTATCGACTTCTTCAAGAAGGGCGACAGCGGCAACGCCGCCGACGACCTGTCCAAGGGTGGCGCAGCGGTCAAGTTCCGTGTTTCCAACACGGTGTTGACCTACGGCGACCAAATGCCAGCACTGCCGGTGCTGAGCTACGACAACGTGCGCCTGCTGCCGGAAAGCTACACCGGTACCCTGATCACCTCGAAAGAGATCAAGGGCCTGGAACTGAACGCCGGCCGCTTCACCGCCGAATCGCGTAAAAGCGCTGAAGGCCGTGACAGTGGTGGCCTGAAGTCGATCAACGTATTGGGCGGCAGCTACCAGTTCACCGAACAGTTCAAGGCAGCGTTGTACGCGTCCGACGTCGAAGACGTGCTGAAGAAACAATACGTGAACGCCAACTATGTGTTCCCGATCGACAAGGATCAGTCCCTGACCCTGGACTTCAACGGCTACCGTACCAAGCTGGACAACTCCTACGTCCGCGAAGCCCAGGCCACCGGCGACGACAACAAGATCTGGAGCCTGGCGGCCACCTTCGCCACCGGCCCGCACTCGTTCACCGTCGCCCACCAGCGCAGCACCGGTGACAGCAACCTGGGCTACGCCTACGGCGGCTACCAGAAAGATCAGGGTCGTGTCGGTGATGGCGGCAACACCATCTACCTGGCGAACTCCTACTGGTCCGACTTCAACGCCGAAGACGAGCGCAGCTGGCAGTTGGGCTACGGCCTGGACTTCACCGCTTTCGGCATCCCTGGCCTGAGCTACAACGTGGCTTACGTACGCGGTGACAACATCACCACGTCCACCAGCGAAGGCGGCACCGAGCGCGAAATCTTCAACCAGTTCAAGTACGTCGTGCAAAGCGGCCCGGCCAAAGACCTGAGCGTGAAACTGCGCAGCTCGGTTCTGCGCGTGTCGCAGAAATCCAGCGAGTACAACGTCAGCGGTAACGAACTGCGCGTGTTCGTCGACTACCCGATCAACATTTTCTGATGATGGGTTGTTGCTGAGTTGCTAAAGAAAGCCCCGACTCTTCGGGGCTTTTTTTCGTCTTGTGGAATGTTCATGTCGCACAAAGCGAGTTTTGACCACATTTCGCCAGGGTGTGTCGTCGTCGGCGACATGTTCCAATAACGTGTCGCAAAAAATGGAAAATAACGACACGTAACGCGTTCATGTCTACAGTTTTCGGGGCTTTTTGGCTTATGCAAATTGGCGTTCGGGCCCATCAGTCATTTCCTGCGTGGAGCCACGGCAGTTTCCACGGGGAAAAGGGAACAGGCTGATCGTCATCGCAGCCCCTATGGGCTGAAATATGCGGCGAGCAGTTCAAAAGGATGTCAGTGGCGCCTGGCTTTTATGCGCATGCGGATGCCATGTCTCAAGACATATTTTTCATAGACCAATCAGACAGGCGTGCGTTGCCCAGCTATACGGCAAAGCCGTATATTGGTGATGTATGTTCACGGTTATCGAAACAGCCGTTTTCAAGCGCTACGCGCACTCCATCTGGGATGATGATGAGCGTCATGAATTCATTACCTGGCTGGCGGCTAATCCGTTGGCCGGAGATGTAGTTAGGGGCACCGGCGGTCTGCGCAAAGTTCGTTGGTCCCGTGACGGAATGGGTAAACAAGGCGGTACTCGCGTCATTTACTACAACACGCTTTCAGAAGGCTCTATCTGGTTGTTGATCGCCTACACCAAGGCAAAATTCGACAACTTGCCTGCAGCGTTTCTCAAGCAATTGAAGGAGGAAATCAGCAATGGTCAATGAACTGGAGCAATTCCAGCAGGACTTGCTGGACTCTGTGCGTCAAATGAAGGCCGGCAAAGCGGCTCGTGTGACCGAGGTGCCGCTCTCGGCGGCGGCTGAAGCGCGGGCGAAAATGGGTATTTCTCAAAGTGCGTTCGCCAAATTGATCGGCGTCAGCTTGCGAACCTTGCAGGATTGGGAGCAAGGACGGCGGCAACCGACTGGCGCGGCGCAGACGCTTTTGCGTGTCGCGAGTCAGCATCCTGAGGCTTTGCGGGACCTCCAGCCTGTTTAATGTCCGATAGAACGATGATCAAAGCCATTGGCGAATTTTGATCGCCGGTTGGTTAAGTGCTGCTTGTTCTCAGTACGGGGGAGGCGCTGTCAGGATCGAACCTATTACACAGCGTAACTAATGATGTTCCCGCCCCCACCTTTATCCCCCCCGTCCATGCGCCTACATTTGGCTCCAACACCTACCCATCATCCCGATGAGCAGGTCACTGGAGATCTTCCTCATGCCTTTCGTAAGCGTACGCATCACCCGCGATGGCGTTACCTCTGAGCAGAAAGCTCAGGTGATCGCTGAAATCACAGAGACGCTGCAACGCGTGCTCAAGAAGGACCCGCACCTGACCCACATCGTGATCGAAGAAGTCGACACCGATAACTGGGGCTACGCCGGGATTACCACCACTCAGTACCGTAAACAGCTGACTGAGCAGGAGGGCAAATCGTGACGGCGCAGGTTTCCATCGACTTCATCTCCGACGTGGTGTGCCCCTGGTGCGCACTGGGTGCGACGGCGCTGGAGCAGGCCATCGAGAACGTCGCCGGAGAAGTCTCGGTGGCACTCACCTACAAGCCGTTCGAGCTGAACCCGAACATGCCGCCCGAAGGCGAGCCAGCCGTCGAACACCTGATGCGCAAATACGGGCGCACCGCCGAAGACGTGGCGGCCGGCAAAGCGATGCAGATCGCCCGTGGCGAAGCCATCGGTTTCACCTTCGACCTGGAGAAGCGCAGCCACTTCTACAACACCTTCGATGCGCATCGACTGTTGTACTGGGCGTTGCAGGAAGGGCGGCAAGTGGCACTGAAGAAGATCCTGCTGCGCGCTTACTTCACCGATGGCCAGAACCCGAGTGATCGCGAAACCCTGGTTCACCTGGCCGCCGAAGCAGGCCTGGACGCAGCGGCAGCGAAAGACGTGTTGGCCTCCGGCGCGTTCGCCGAGGAAGTGCGTGAGCTGGAAGGCTTTTACCAACAGCGCGGCATCAACTCGGTGCCGGCCATGGTCCTCAACGGTCGCCACCTGGTGTCCGGTTCACAGTCGGTCGAGTACTACGAGCAGATGTTGAGACAAATGGCGAAGGCCCCCGCCGAAGCCTGATTACTTATTTTTTCAAACATTTATCAATTAGCAGAGGTTCATCATGAGCAATTCGAAAAAAGTCATCGTTATCACTGGCGCATCCCAAGGTCTCGGCGCAGGCATGGTCAAGGCTTTCCGTGACCTGGACTACAAAGTCGTCGCCACTTCCCGTTCGATCCAACCGTCCACCGACCCGGACATCCTCACCGTGGCCGGCGACATCGGTCACCCGGAAGTCGCGCAGAAAGTCATCCGCGAAGCCATCGAGCGTTTCGGCCGCGTCGACACCCTGATCAACAACGCCGGGATCTTCGTCGCCAAACCCTTCACCCAATACACCGCTGAAGACTACGCCAACGTCCTGTCGGTGAACCTGAACGGCTTCTTCTACATCACCCAACTCGCCATCGCCGAGATGGAAAAACAAGGCAGCGGCCACGTCGTCAACATCACCACCAGCCTGGTCGACCACGCCATCGACGGCGTCCCGTCGGTCCTGGCTTCCCTGACCAAAGGTGGCCTGAACGCCGCGACCAAATCACTGGCCATCGAATACGCCAAACGCGGCATCCGCGTGAACGCGGTGTCCCCCGGCATCATCAAGACCCCGATGCACGGCGAAGAAACCCACGCCGCCCTCGGCGCCCTGCACCCGGTCGGCCACATGGGCGAAATCAGCGACATTGCCCAGGCGGTCGTGTACCTGGACAGCGCCCACTTCGTCACCGGCGAAATCCTCCACGTCGACGGTGGCCAGAGCGCAGGTCACTAAGACCGGCTGTCCACAGCGCAAACAACAAAGCCCTCGTAGCGATACGAGGGCTTTGTTTTGCAGGGTCGAAAAATCATTCGCCAGCGTTTCCGGGAAATGCCGTGGTTCATTCAATCGGATCGAGCTGATCCAGTGCGCGGTTCACCGAGATTTCCGCCAGCATGATGATCTGGTGAATGCCCAGCAAAGAATTACGACTGGGGCCCGTCTCGCGGTCGGCAATGTCCATGGTGATGACGCTCGCGGACGCCAGTGATTCGCTGACGCAGCCGAGCAGGGTTTGCACGTCGATGTCGGGGTTGACGGTGTACATCGTGCAGGGGGTGCGGGGGGTGGATTTGAATTCGAAGGTGTTTTGATCGAGTTCGAGATCATCGCCCTCATTGAGATCTTCTGATGTGGAGCTTTGATGCGGTGGAGATTGTTCGGACCCCGGCGGGTTCGGTGTGGGCTTAACCATAATCGTCTTTTCCTGAAGTGATGCGCCCTCCCACGCTACTAAACGTGGGGTGGCAGCTGTACGCAGGTTAGTAGACCGGGGAAAAGAAGAAAGCCGGCGCGCCCAAGGGCGCCCTACGCACAGCCACCATCAAATTCAGGCATCAAATACCTGTAGAACGGATGCAAGTGCGAACTTCTAATGCCACGGGCTACTAAACCCGGCCACTGAACACCAGTGGCAGGTCAACGATAAAACCCGCAGTAAAGCCTCACAAGCCGGCGGATTCTGGCGTAACCGTAGGCAGCGCCGCAAGGTTTTGTAGCTTTCAGGAAGTGACGCGCAGCGTGATTAAACAAGCACCAAACATCCGACAAACAAATCCGTCAGCGGAGTATTTCCATAGAACGAAGGGGAAATTTCCGACGGTCCTCTTACACCAGCGCCCATTGCTGCTGACGTTTCCAATCACTTGGAAAGCACAGCATCCTCAAGTTCCCCGCTTCTCTTTGATCCATCAATTCGCGTGACCACTTCCAAAAATCCGGCACTGCGAAAAATTGAAATATCGTTGCGACGACTTGCTAATCCAAGTGAGCGCTTGCCGGTTTAAGATGTTCATCAACCGCTCACCATCGAGGCTGCCATGACCGGGATATCCCTGAACCTGCCGGAAGACCTTTCGAACTCGCTCTCCGATATGGCCAAAACGAATGGCCAAACCGTGAGCTATCTGGCGATGGATGTCCTTCGCGACTACATCGAGCACGAGAGAGCTTTGACTGCGCAGATTGAACGGGCGGTTGAAGAGGCTGATGAAGGTAAATTCGCCACCGATGACCAAGTTGCGGCAATGCGCGCCCGCCGCTGGGACAAAAATGCGGGTTGAGTGGCTTGAAAAAGCCCTCAAAAACCTGGAAGACGAAGCGAGCTCGCTCCCACGGGTTTCAGTGTGTGGACAAATAGTGGACGTTCCAGAAACAACAAAGCCCCTACAGTTCTGCAGGGGCTTTGTTTTTTGTATGGTGCCGGCACCAGACGAACGATAGCAGTCAGCCGAACTAGATTTTCCGTGGGTTTGGAAGTCGGTGAAAATTTGGCGTGCCCCTACAAGTCACTGTAAATAAATCAGCTAGTTATGGCGTTCGGTGGAATCGAATCCGGGATTTTTGAGATGTCAGCACGTTATCGTCCTTCAGATGTCGCGCTTACAGGCCTCTCTGTTATTCTGATTCAAAAAATGCGTGTGGATGAGGCGCTATGTTGCATCCAATAAATTATCAAGCGACAGATATGTCGGCTAATTAATGGCTGGGGGAAGCTGAGTATGTACCGCTTAATAGCAAATGGGTTTGTTTTTATCAGTATTGCAATATTATGTTCTGGTTGCACATCCTATTCGTCGCAGCCGACAATCAACGAATACATTGAACCCGAAGAAAAAGAAAATATCTTCAGCTTCAGTTACGAAATTAACTCTCCATGGAAAGATAGTCGTTTTGGCAAGGACGCATATGCAGCGACACTAAAGTTAATTCCAGGTGCGCAAGATGCCAGCTCAAACCCTACAGCTTCGACCTTTCCTACATTAGAAATAAGAATTTCAGAATTTTCATCTGGCGGCGCTTGCGCACAAGATTACTTAACGGGCTTGAGTCTTGGTTTAATTCCTAGCTGGTGTACAAGGCCAAGCCTTTTCAAGTTTAATTTCATACTGAATAAAGATCGCAGCGTTTGTAGGCAAAAAACGTATTCAATAAGCTCCACGTCGTTCTCACATCTCACAATGATTCCCTTCGCCCTATTCAATGCGAACAATCAACCATTAACGCTCTATCAGGCCGCGCTAAAAGATTTCCTTCAAAGAGATCAATGTACAACGTCCTAAAAGTTATGTTCCGTGCTACGCCCGCCGCTTCGGAGGCCAATGTCAAGCATTGGGGGCCGTTTGAGATCGAAACTTATCTTAGGTGACCGTCTGCTTCTGGACCGTTTTCTGACCTTCGTTTAGCGGTTGAACTGCCAGGGTTTTCCTGAGCGATGAGTGAATAATTGCATGGTCAGCGAATAGTAATAGCGCGTCGATTCACTATGCTGGTTTAGGTGGTGATTCAAAAGCCACGCCATAGAAATAAATCTGATCCTATTTCTGGTTCCTGTTTCCGCTTTTGTCTACGGCTTATTATATTCCCAATTTGTATTCGTTTCTGATTTGGCTTCTCACAGAGGAAAGCAATTCATGGAAGAAGGGTAGCTCGGCTTTCGCGTGCGCCGCGTGGGGGCATATGTACGCAATTACGTCGGCAATTTAAAACAGCTCCGAGGCGCAGCCTCCGATATTTGGAGCGGTATATAAGACGGACCCTGTGCTCCTATCGTTAAAGCCTCTAGCCCAGTAATGCGCTTGGCGAGCCTTGTCGCTGAGGAGTTTCACTTTGGTGGAGTCCGACGCTACGAATACCTCCATTTGCTACACGTTTGGCACCTTACCACCAGGTTGGCTTGCGAGGCGCATTTGGGCAAGCAATCCAAGGATGCCTTTTACATCAAACTTAACCGGAACCTCGACAGCCGTACCACCGCTCTCGAGAACGATGCTGCCAGCATCCCAAAAGGCTCTATAGGGGGACGTCCTATCGAGGTTAACGGTGGGCTCTGTCGGCGTGACAGCTGGTGTAGCCTGCGATCTTTTTCGGGGCAACCGGATCCGCGTTGGGGGCGAAATCTGAAGATCAAAAGATCGCAGCCTTCGGCAAATCCTACAGGGGGTTGCGGGGGTGTTTTTAGGCGTTGGATTTCTGGATGTCAGAAACAACAAAGGCCCGCATTTCTGCGAGCCTTTGTTTTGTATGGTGCCGGCACCAGACGAACGGTATGTTTCGGGGAGGCTAGGTTTTCTGCGGGTCTGGAAGTCGGTGGAAAATTTGGCATACCCCAAATAGTAACTATAAATAAATTAGCTAGTTATGGCGTTCAGTGGAATCGAACTGGGGCTTAATTGGCGAGTAGCAATTTATTGAGATTGAGCCAGACCTAGAGCCTGAGCCCGCAAGCGCGTCCAAGGATGAGCACCGCCTCATAGCTCTGACATCAACGCTTCAATTATTTTGTCGTGCCTTAACTGAATCGCGTCCTTCCCCCAAATATGCTTATCGGCGACGAACGTTGTTATTTCTCGCTGCTGTGCGTTGTGTGTGTAGGTAGCCAGTTTTCTGGAAAATACGATATTCCCCACAGCACAGTTATGGGATTTGGAAAGCAGTAGGTAATTGCCGAGGCAGTTCAGATATTCAGAGGTGAACGTTTCATCGTATTCATCGTATCCGTGGGGCACGCCTGCGGGTTCACTCCTGGGTGCAATGTGCTCGAGTTCTGGGCTCTGGATGGTGTCAAAACGTTTGGGCATATAGCCTCGCTGGCCGCGACACTCTAGGTGAATTTCATATTTCCAGAGCAGGTGCTTGGCTGTGGCATGGTTGATTTCCCCCTGCAGCGCTTCTTTCAATTTCTCGGTATTCCAATAGGCCCACCAGGATTGATCCGTGTTTTTCAACCATTCGATGTGCTCCAGTATCGGTGTGATACTGCTGTCTTTGGTGGTAAAGGCTTCATAAACTCCGTTGATTCGAGCGGTAATGTCGGCACGCGTACCAATTAATCGATGCCGCACGATCAGACCTTCAAAAGCGCTGCACAGCGCCCCAATGTCAGTGATCGGCAAAGCGTAACGATAGGCCTTGATGATAAACGGCAGAGTAATCGCGATCCCGCTGAGCGTGACCAACGAATGGATCTGGAAATGTTCCTTCTCGTGCTTGCCAAAAAAGTCGGACAGGTGGAGGAAGCTGGCAGACAGCGATCGGGTGAATGACTTAATGAACTCGATGGGCTCCTTTCCAGCGAGCATTTTCCCTATTTTTCCAGAGTATTGCTTTCCCATAGAGAGTTGAAATCAACACGAAGGGTGTATAGCAATACATCATCCTCGTTGATGCGGTATTCAATGGAGGAGATGGACTTGTAGATGTTCTCGAATCGCCCTTTGATTTCAGCGATTACCTGCGCCTTATGAGCGTCGTCATAGCCACGCAAGTGCACGGTATACATAAACTGCGCCTTGACGACTTCAAGGTTCGAGGGGCGCTTGCCGCGGTTGTTCTGAAAGATGAACACCTGAATCGCTTCTGACTCATCTCGCACCGGGTGTGTGGTGCAAACCGACTGGCAGACGATTGCTAACATTTCAGTCAAATAATCTTCCGATTTATCTCGAAGCTGCGCCTTGAAGTAGTCGAATGCCCGAACGATTCGCTGGGCGGATGCGGTTTCAAGGCCATTGTGATCGGTTTTGGATTGGTCAATTACGTAGTCGATGAATAATTGATTGTCATAGTCGACGGTGCTGAAGCGGATTTCGCTGCGCCGCCTTATCAAGTCTTCGAAGCAAATGTGCTCGGGGTCGGTCAACTCACGAAGGGATTTGAGCCGGGCGAACAGCGCCGCCAGAAACAAGGTAAGGGTAGTCAGACGCTGCTGGCCGTCAATCACCCGAAAGAGGTGTCCGGCTTCCTCAAACAGAAAATGCCCGAAGTAGTAAGGGCTTCGGGTATTGCTGGCTCGGTACTCTTCTAAATCTGAAAGGAAGACGTCAGTCTGGGTGCTGCGGCTACTGTTATCGGTGGGTGTCTCCCAGGAATAGGCACGCTGGTAGGCGGGCACCACGATACGGTTGTTAGACATCATTTTTTGGATGGTTGTTGAGGGTTCCACGGGGTAATGTCCTTATAAATTGAGGGGGTGGCGGCCATGAGCCATATCATCCCTGAATCGCTACCTTTTAACACCGTTTGTTTACAATCCGGCGAGCCGAGCTCGGCTCTAGGAATAGGTGGCCGATTTGTTTTTTGCTGACATAGGAGGTTGGAGCAGTCTGCATTTTTATCCAGAGGGCAATCGGATTTGCGTCGAGGTCAAAAGATTGCATCCTTCGGCAGTTCCTAAGAGGGGGAGGGCGAGGGAGGTAGGTTCCTGAATGCCAGATGCAACAAAGTCCTGCATTTCAGTGAACCTTCGTTTTTATTGTGCAGCGCTAGAAAAACGGTTGCTCACAGCAGGGGCTTTGGGTCGATCTATTTATTTTCTAAAAGTGTGTTAGTCCGATGTTCTAAGCTGAAGCTGTACATAAATGTAAACTTAATGGATGTGGAGGTTTATGCTTTGGGGGGTATCTTATTTGTTTTAACTTAAAGGCGTTATGAATAGTTGAATTATCACCCAGGTACGCTATTATTAGATGGGCTCGATACGTTTTTTATGGGTAAACTCTCTAGTGAGTCGGCCCTTGATCCGGCCGCAGCAGGTGGGACGATAAGTAGTTGCTGTGAGCTGGCCAAGGTAGAGATCGTCGCGTCAATTTGTGTTTGGGGTGTATTGATGTAAAGTGTGTCCAGTGAAGTCTGTTATTTATATTGTGTATTTTATTGGGAGTGTTTTATGCATATAAAATCAACGCTGAGAGATGGAAAGGTCTCTGCAAATAGCGTAATGATCGAAATTAAAGTTAGTGATTATCTTGGTCTGGCAAAAAGTATATTTAAGTCTAATGAATTTCAACGGAAAAAAGTTAGAGGTTCAAAGTCAATATATTCACTTTTAAAGGCGGATATAATTTCTGGTTGCGTAATGCCACCTGTCGTACTTGCTTACCGGAAGCCTGTTGGTACTTTGGAAGTTGATCTAAATAGAGCGATCACCGAGGATGCGGAGAGTTTCGTTTTGTTGGATGGTTTGCAACGAAGCCATACTTTGATGGAGGTGGAAACAGAAACTATTGATCAGCCGGAAGTGCATGAGAGGTTCTTGAATAGCATAATTAGATGCGAGATTTATGAAGGTATAAATAGGCTTGGCATATTGTATCGCATGCTGACTCTTAATACCGGGCAGACGGCTATGTCTCTTAGGCATCAGATTGAAATAATGTATTTAGATTTTTTGGACACTGATATTGAAGGTGTAAAGTTATTAAGAGAGGTTGATGGTGCGCGGGCGCGTCAGTTAAGTGGGTATAACTTCAGGGATGTTATCGAGGGTTTTAACTCGTATCTTGAAAGGAGCGAATCCCCTCTGGATCGCGGTGATATTCTGGATAATATTGCGAGCCTTGAAAACTTAGCTAAGGAAAATAGTAACCAAGATCTGTTTAGAGAGTTTGTTTTGGCTTGGGATAAATTTGTACGTAAGGTAAACGATTTCAACATCGTTCTGCCGAACGACGACGATCTACGTGAGGATGATCCTGAGTCAGATGGAAAGCCTAGCAAAACTGTGTGGGCAAATACTGGCCTGCAAGCCTTCAAGAGAGCTCAAGCAATATCTGGGTTTGGCGCGGCAATAGGCATGCTTCGCGATGGTGGCGATGTTAGTTCATTTGTAGATCTTCCAATTGAAGGCCTGGAAGTCGGCACCGATGAAGAAGACTTTATTATTGCAATGAATGAGTCAATCCAGAACTTGAACAAGCGGTCCAAGAGAATTGGTAATGCTCAAAGACTGTTTTTTAGACAGTTCTTTAAAATGTTATTTTGGAGGGAGTCTGGTTCTTATTTGAACTTGCATAAGTCTCAGGAAGAAGCGTTCAAAAGCGCATTAAAGATCGGTATTTGAAATGGACAATGGATTTAAGATAAGGGAGGTAAAGTATTTTCTTTACAAAACTCCCACAGGGAATTTTCTTGAACTCCCTGTTCCTGATGACATGGATCAGACTTATGTTGGATCTATTGTTTCGTCGGAATACCTCATCACCAAAATGACCGTAGGTAGAGATATCGCTGAGGTAGAAATTTCTACCTTGAAAGTAGGAAATAGTACTGTTGGTTACCTAATACCTCGGCAAGCAATTCTTTCCCGAGAGCATCCAAAAAATGGAGATCCACTGTACGCCGCCTACGCATTGATAGCGGCACAAAAAGTTTGTAACGATTCTATGACTAATCTTTATGATTTAATTGGTTCTGAGGCGGCCGAGGCAGAGAACCAATCAGCCCTATTTTCCCCTGGGGTGTACTACTGTGTTGTATGGTTAAAAAAGCTAAAAACAACAGAGGATGATTTTTATAAGCTCTATTTTGCATCTTTTGCCAGATATGGAGTATTTAGAGATAATCCGAATGAAGCACTGAGAGTAACAGGTCGGACGCTTGTCTCATATGACATTGCTTTAAATATAAAGCCAAAAATTAGTACAATTTGGCCAGATTATGTAAGGACGATAATTTGTGAGCTGTCTCCTTTTGCTAAAGATCCGTTCTTACGTTTTTTTTATCTTTATCAAATTGTAGAAGTTTTTATGGCTGCGGACTTTTCGGAAAAGCTAAAGTTAGTGAAAGATAAGCTAAATGCTGATAATGAGGTGTCAATTACAAAGCTGAAAGATTATATGGATGAGTTTAAGTCCATAGTTAAAGAAAAGACTCGAATAAACAAGGTTTTGAATCCGGCGTGTGAAACCACAAGTTTGTCTCTCGATGCTCTACTTACTGCTGTGGCCGAAGATTTAGAGGGGATGAGTTTTGGTGATAAAGTTTATAAAATAAGAAATATTATATTTCATGATTACACTAGAATGTTGCAGTTTGGTAATTTAGTTTCGGAGCTAGAGGAGAATTTAATGGGGTATATGCTGGAGAGAAAGCTCTAGCTTGACTGATTCTATTGTTAAAATCTGCTACTTAAATTCGTGCGCGGGGACTAATTTTATAGTGCGCGTGCATGGGTGTATTTCAATGATACGTCCGTTAATCTGAGATTTTCGGAGCTAGGCAGTGTCATCTATAAAGTAAATTTTCTAAACTGGCTGTTTTGTGTTTGGTATTCCGCAGAAAATTTTTGGCGGGTTGTTTTCTCAATCTTATAAATTCTAAATAATTTATTTTAATTTTAGATTTGTTGATTGAACTCCCAGCTTTTTGTTAAACGACGAGCTAACATGCGCACAGTGAGCAGATAGTAATATCGCGTAAATCGCGAGTGCTGGTTTAGGTGACAATTGAGAAACCATTCGAGGTGCTTTCGCTTCCAAGTCCATGGATTGTCGAGGTGCCAGCGATCAGAGATTGCCGCTTGTATGGCTTTTGCCTGGAGTAAATGACGCTCCCGTGTAGCATGCGAGCCATTCAGAACACCAGCCAGGAAAAGTTCCATATCGAATGGCTTGATCATGTCCGATTACCGATGTACGCCGATACCACGTCGATTCGACCGTGTCCCAGCTCATAGCTGATTTGTATGCGTGCCTCTCGATCAAGGCCTGGATCGAGGCACCTGCACCTGCCACCGTTGATGGGCGCTAGGTGATGGGTGATCTGCTCATAGCGTTCGCACGCATAAGCCGCGCGCAGTTCGTGGAAGCCTTTGAGGTTGTGCGTATGGAGGATATCTCGGGCAGGGCGGACGATTTCCCGTTGGAAATCGAGATAACTCTCGTTCGGTGCCAGCAGGTTGCGGCTACCGTCGGGAGAGACCTGTTCGGCGTACCTGAGCGCTTCGCGAATATGGTCATCCACCGTGATCCAACGAGGCGCAGTTGCGCCGCCGCGGCCACCTTTGGTGCCGTCCTGGATGTTGATCTTGTCGTAGTGTTCGGCTTCACGCTTGAGTCGCGGTAGGTCGGCCAGAACCGCTTCGCGCAGACGCATGCCAGTGGCGCGTGCCAATTGTCCGATGGCGGCGGCACGCGGATGCTTTTCGCGGAGCGCCTCGACGATGCGTTTCACGTGTTCGTGATCTTGGCCTTGAGGATTTGTCGTGCGCACGGTGATGCGCTGCGTTCCCAAAGCCTTGCTCGGACTTGGCACTTTTACATATTGATCACCGCGAAGCGCGGCCATGGTCCGGTTGACGCTGGACAATCGGTTTTGCGCAGTGGCGATGGTGAGTTCACCTTGGTCAACTTGCAGGCGCAGATGCCCTGCGTAGTCCAGCAAGGTCTGCCGATCAATCTGTCGCGCGTCGTTAAAACCCGGCCCATCCTCCGACCGACACCACCGTACAAATGCCTGCCAGCGATCACTGTGCGCTTTGACCGTGCCGTAATGCCCATCGCCAAAGAGATCGCGTAACGCCTGCGGCCCGGCATAACTCAGTTGCCGGCCATAGCCAAAATTGCGCCCATCCCGTCTACCTACCAATGCCATGATCGAACTCCTCTCGAAGCCAAAACTTTTAAAACTTTCCCCACGTCATCCCGCCAAGAATGTTGAGTGTTATCAGGGGTCAAGGCCCCTGCGACCTGTGAGGGTTGTCCGCTAACGCGGGACTGGCGGCTCCTTACGACCGGGAGCAAGGGCATCTCATGATCTGGCCTCCTGAGCACCGTCACCGGTGGGCGGGTGGAGGCTGCATTGGCTGACGAGACCAGTGCCGCGAGATCCTGAGCCAGGTGCAAGCAGCAATGCGATGACCGGGGCATGCCTGACTGTCAGTCAGGTGCAGTCCATTCCTTGGGCTGCGACACCATCGTCTGCATCGCTGTTGCTGGTGACTTCGGTGTTTGTCACGCCGATTGTCACGAGGGGGAATGCCGCAAAGCCTTGTACGATTTGGGCTGCAGCAGCGGTAGGAGCGCCCGTCTCTTTCCGGGAGAAAGAGACGGGCGCGGGTTGGCGCAATGAAATGGCCAAGCGGATAGGTTGCTGCAGGGCAGCTATGAAAGGGAATGAGTTGCCGCAGTGGGCACGCTGGTAAAAGTAGGCATCCATCACATCGCTGTGACTGAGCGAGCCGCCGGACGCTAATCGCACTTTGGGAGAACCACCACGGTGTGGCGTAGCTTTGAAGGTTCTGTTTGGTCAGTGGATCGTCGTTGGATTTGACGGCCTCATCGCGAGCAGGCTCGCTCCCACGGGTTCCAAGGTGTGGACGAAATGTGGACGTTCCAGAAACAACAAAGCCCCTGCATTTCTGCAGGGGCTTTGTTTTGTATGGTGCCGGCACCAGGAGTCGAACCCGGGACCTACTGATTACAAGTCAGTTGCTCTACCAACTGAGCTATACCGGCGTGTTAGGGCGACGATTATAGCGATTGGGTTGGTTCTGTAAACCCCTGAATTCAGACTATTTTTACGCGCTCGTCAGACCCGCCCCGCAGACGCTTCCACGGGGCGGGCCGGGGTGGTGTTACACGCCGTTCCTGACGGCGTTGATCAGGTCCTGGCTCAGCACCTGGGCGGGGGCGACCTGGACGCTTTGGGTGTAGAACGGCGGCAGGTTCTGGGCCAGGGTCGAGAGTGCCTGGGCCGTGGTGTTGCCCGGCAGCAGCACGTATTGCAGGTTGGACGGGTAGCTCTGTGGCACCGGGCCTTCCATGGTGGAGCCGTAGGCGCCGAAGGTCATGACGGCTTGCGGTGTGCTCGGGTCGGGGGCGTAGAGGAAGACGAAGGTGCCGTATTTGGGGTGGGTCAGGTAGTGCCCGGCTTCGGCGCGGACGGCCGGGTCGGGGTCATTCATCAGGGTCCAGCGCATGACGGCGTAGTTGCGGGTGGTTTCCATGAAAGCGGTACGAATCGGCGACTGGTCTTCCGCACCGCCCAGGCACGCCAGCAGGTTGCCGAAGGGGTCGATCAGCGCGACCGCATTGAACACCCGGCTTTGCTGCGCCGTTTTCAGCAGAGGGGCGGCGAGTTCTACGCCCGGGTCGCGGGGGTTGGCCGATTGCACGGTCAGGGCGAACGGGCTGAGCGCGGTGAGTGCCTGGCGCACTTTGCTGTTGGCGGGCAGGGTGGCCGGGTTTTGCAGTTGGTCCGGTGGCAGGCCGCTGTTGTTGCTGGCGTCGCGTACGGTGTTGACGCTGGCGGAGAAGATCGAGCTGCAGAGGAAGTACCCCGCCGAGTCGATGCTCTCGCCGCCGAACACCGGGCGGGTCGAGCCTTGGTAGGGGCGGCTCACCGGCGCCGCAACGGCGTAGTAAGCCCAGGTGCCCTGGGCTTGCTGGCGGATTGTCGGTGGCAATGACGGAAAGTTGAACTGGCTGTTGTAGTTGATGCCGGCGTAGTCATCGATCGCGCTGACGGCGACGTTGAATCCGGCGGTCAGCAGCGAACCGGCGCACATGGCGCAGGGGTCCAGCGTGGTGACCACGGTCAACTGATCGGGTGCGGGCAGGTTCAGGCGCACAGCATTCTGGTAATACCAGTCCACCAGTTGTCGCTCGCCATGGGCGGTCGGGTCGTGGGGCAGAAACCAGGTGGTGGTGTTGCCGGGAAAAGGCATCAGTACGTTGTTGTGCAAAGCGGCGATGAGCTCGCCCGTTGCGTTGTTGATGATGGCGCCGCCCACGGCGAAGGTCTGTTGCAGCGCCGCGTAAATGGCTTGATTGGCGACGGTATCGACGGCTTCCTGCGCACTGTTCAATGTGCTCATGATTGCTTAG
Organism: Pseudomonas sp. IT-P12; assembly: GCF_949767465.1. Taxonomy (NCBI): domain Bacteria; kingdom Pseudomonadati; phylum Pseudomonadota; class Gammaproteobacteria; order Pseudomonadales; family Pseudomonadaceae; genus Pseudomonas; species Pseudomonas sp. IT-P12. The sequence goes on from NZ_CATKPY010000023.1 coordinate 155,503, forward strand.
CTCCTTGCTGGTCCCTGAGGTCAGAGAATTCTGACGCCTGGCAAAGATAGTCGAGGATTTTCCGGGTGTTTATGTTGTTTTGGCTTAACGCTTATGCACAACGGGCTGCCTGATGCACTTGACGCGGGAGAAAAATGTGGATCCGTTCTCATTTGGCCGCAAATACCTGTTTTTGTGGTTTTTTCTACCTGTGTACGAAAATTGAACAAATTGGTTTCAAGCCTGAAACAGCTGTAAATATTGGATCCATGATATTTCATCAACAGAGTTATCCACAGGCTGCGACGGCTTGATCGCGCTCCGCGAGCATCAGTAAATTACGCGGCGTGAGCGCTGTTTCGCAGAAGGTGCCGAGGCGAAGGGTGTAACCCTGCTCGGTGAGGAAAAGTGCTCGATCAAGCACCAGCCAAAGCTCCAGTGGGCGTCGGAAAAGTCCGCGAAGTAGCTCCAGATTGCGCACTTCTGCCAGCCGCCGCCATCCAGCCGCCTTGAGGGCTGGCCAGTCCTGCGTACCGATTGTGGATAACTCCTTGAGCGCGGCTAAATGATGGCAGTAGTCGGCAAAGGGTTTGTCCAGCCAGGCGCTGGGCAGCGACGGCGTGGGCAGGTACTCGTCAACGCCTCGCAGTTGCCGTTGCAACAGGTCAAATGCCAGGCGCCGGGCCATGGAGAGGTCGCGCTGGCGTCGCACGCGAGCGCCCGCGGTAACGGTTTCACTCATCGGCAGAGACAGGTCGTCGAGACTCAGCTGTAGCTTGGAGCGAGCCGCCACCGAGGAAACCGCCTGATAGTGCGTCAGATCGATCCGGTTGTAGCAGCATGGCGCGACGGCCAGTTGCTTGCAGCCTGCGGCGCTGGCGAGCTGGATCAGGCGCACGTGCAGGTCGCCACAGGCGTGCAGGGCCACGGGCGTGTGTGCGGCACTCAGTAATGACGCGGCATCGGGTGCCAGCACATCCTGCTCGACATGCTGCGCCGGCAAATGATGACGCAGGCTGAGCGCCTGGCCGGCCGCCACCAGCGCCGGGTCGTGTTCAAGGCAGGTGAGTTGCTGGTCGGTCTGCAGCAGCCGTCGTCCCAGGTGACCCTTGCCGGAACACCAGTCCAGCCAGTGCGTGGGCGATCTGGCGAACGACAAACGGCTGGCAAACGCTTCGATCTGTTGCCACTTGCGCCCCGGCACATCGACGTTCAACCGGTGCCCGGCGGCTTCCAGTGCATGCGCGGGCAATGGTCCGACCGCGCTCAATGCAACAGACCGCGCCGCCAATGAGGCAAACGGCTCCGGCGCGTCCAGCAGCGCCGGTTGGTTATGCGCGTTTTCCGCGTCGTCCAGCGAGCGGCTGCGTAGCCATGAAGCCAGCTCGGGGTAGGACGCTTCCCAGGGAAGGTGCAGATGAGTAAACGGACGAGGTTTCCACAGCGCCTGGTGTTCGATCAGGAATGCGTCCAGCGCCTGGAATCGGGCGAGCAGGGCCTCGCCCGTCAGCACACCGGCATCAACGCCCCTGGCAGGCATCGACGCGCAACCAGCGCTCCAGCAGCTTGAAGCCGCGCACCAGCACGTAAGCCATCAGCAGGTAGAACATGCCGGCGGCGAAGAAGATTTCCACCGGCAAATACGTCCGGGCGATGATGGTGCGGGCCATGCCGGTCAGCTCCAGCAGGGTCACGGTGCTGGCCAGGGCGCTGGCCTTGAGCATCAGGATCACTTCGTTGCTGTAGGCCGGCAGGCCGATGCGCGCGGCACGGGGCAGGATGATGTAGAACAGCGCTTTGTTCCGGGACATGCCCAGCGCCCGCGCGGCTTCGATCTCGCCCGGTGGAATGGCCTGGATTGCACCGCGCAGGATCTCGGCGATATAGGCGGCGGTGTGCAGGGTCATGGTGACCGTGGCGCACCAGAACGGATCGCGCAGGTACGGCCACAACACGCTGTTGCGGACCGCGTCGAACTGCGCCAGACCGTAGTAGACCAGGAACAGTTGAACCAGCAGCGGCGTGCCTCGGAAAAAGAAGATGTAGCCGTAGGGAAATGCCCGCACCCACCACAGGCGCGACGAGCGTGCGATGCCCAATGGAATCGCCAGCAGCAGACCGGCGATCACGGCGATGGCGACCAGTTCCAGGGTCAGCGTGGCGCCCTGGGCCAGTTTCGGCAGCCACTTGATGATGACTTCCCAGTTCATTGGGTGCTCCTGGCGAAGCCGCGAGCGGCGCGTTTTTCCATGAAGTACATGCCGGCCATGGCCAGAACGGTCAAGCCCAGGTACATGAACGCCGCCACCATATAGAAGGTGAACGGCTGCTTGGAGACGGTCACGCCGATCTGCGCGTGACGCATGATTTCTTCCAGGCCGATCACCGACACCAGCGCGGTGTCCTTCATCAGGATCATGAACAGGTTGCCCAGGCCGGGCAGGGCGATGCGCCACATCTGCGGCATGATCAACCGGGTGAAGATCCGCCACTTCGACAGGCCCAGGGCCACGCCGGCCTCACGATGGCCCTTGGGAATGGCGAGGATGGCGCCGCGGAACACTTCCGTGGCGTAGGCGCCGAAGCACAGCCCCAGCGCAATCACGCCGGCGGCGAAGGCGTTGAGTTCAAGGTCGGGCTTGCCGAAGAACTCGCCCAGGGCACGCATCAGGTTGACCGTGCCGAAGTAGATCAGCAGCACCCAGAGCAATTCCGGGATGCCGCGAACCAATGTCGAATAGGTGCCGCCAAGCCATTGCAGCGGCTTGTACGGGGAGGTCTTGGCCAGGGCGCCGAGCAAACCCAGCACCAGTCCCAGGCACAGGGCCGAGAGTGCCAGTTTCACAGTCATCAGCGCACCGGCGGCGAGCGCCGGGCCGAATCCGTAGAGGTCGATAATCATGGATTTCTTTTCAAATCGCGGCAGGCAAGGCCGGGGACCGGCGACGTCACAGGACGGCGCCGGTCCGGCACGTCAGGATCAGTAGATGCTGAACGGGAAGTACTTGTCGTTGATCTTCTTGTAGGTGCCGTCAGCAACGATTTCTTTCAGCGCAACGTTCAGCTTCTCGCGGATCGGGTCACCTTTGCGTACAGCGATACCGATCTTGTCGCTTTCTTCCACCGGGTCGCCCTTGAATTCGTACGACTTGCCGGCGTCGCTTTTCAGCCACTCGTAGTTGACGTACTTGTCGGCCAGGATCCCGTCCACGCGGCCAGCCGTCAGGTCGAGGTAGGCGTTTTCCTGAGTGTCGTAGAGTTTCACTTCGACGCCCGCCATGTTGTCTTCCATCCAGGTGCCAGCGAGGGTCGCACGTTGGGCGCCGATCACTTTACCCTTGAGGGCGTCCTTGTCGGTCTTGAAGTCAGCGTCTTTCTTGGCGATGAACTGCAGCTTGTTCGAGTAGTACGGGTCGGTGAAGTCCACCGCCTGCTTGCGCTCGTCGGTGATCGACATCGAGGAGATCAGGAAGTCGAACTTCTTGGCGTTCAGGGCCGGAATGATGCCGTCCCAGTCGGACGTGACCACGGTGCAATCGACTTTCATCTTGGCGCACAGGGCGTCGCCGATTTCCTTGTCGAAGCCGACGACGTTGCCGCTGGCATCCTTGTTGTTGAACGGCGGGTAAGCCGCTTCGATGCCCATCTTCAAGGTTTCGGCCATGGCGCCGGCGCTGAAGGCCAGGGTGACGGCGGCGGCCAGGAAGACCTTCTTGTAGTTCTGCATGCGGGTAGCTCCGTTAGCGGTTGCTGGACATGAATTGTTTGCAGCGCGCCGAAAGCGGGTTTTCGAACACCTGCTGTGGCGATCCTTGCTCTTCTACCAGGCCCTGGTGGAGGAACACCACTTCGCTGGACACCTGGCGGGCGAAGCCCATTTCGTGGGTGACCAGCAGCATGGTGCGGCCTTCTTCGGCCAGTGCGCGGATGACATTAAGTACTTCCTGGACCATTTCCGGGTCAAGGGCGGAGGTGGGTTCGTCGAACAGGATCACCTTGGGCTGCATCGCCAGCGTGCGGGCGATGGCGGCGCGTTGCTGCTGGCCACCGGAGAGTTGGGCCGGATAGGCGTGGCGCTTGTCGGCGATGCCGACCTTGGCCAGCAGGGCTTCGGCGACCTCGATGGCTTCGGCCTTGCTCTGGCCCAGTACGCGGCGCGGGGCTTCGATGATGTTGTCGAGCACGCTCATGTGCGGCCACAGATTAAAGTTTTGAAACACAAAACCAATCTCGCTGCGCAGACGGTTGATCTGTTTGGCGTCGGCGGCGACCAGTTCGCCATTTTTGGCGGCTTTGAGCTTGAGTTCTTCGCCGGCAACCAGGATCTGGCCCTGGTGCGGATTTTCCAGCAGGTTGATGCAGCGCAGGAACGTGGACTTGCCGGAGCCGGAGGAACCCAGGATCGAGATCACATCGCCGTCGCGGGCGGTCAGCGATATGCCCTTGAGCACCTCGAGCTGTCCGTAGCGTTTGTGCAAGTTGCGGATTTCAAGCGCGGGCGTGGCCTCAGCCATGTGCGTTCCTCATAGTGTGTTGCGCTCCTGCTGTTGGCGGGCCTTCCTGACGAGGCGGCCAACCTAGCATAGCGTCTGAATGCCAGCCAACAGCGCCACGGGCAGTAAACGTGCGGTCTGCGGCAGGTTGTCGCATCGGCACAGCAGACTGTCGCGCTGCTATCAACCGAACAGCCGTTTGAAGCCCGCACTCAAATGAAAAGCCAGATGAAAAGCGCGGCGGCGTTCGCAAAAGGGGCGCGATGTTGCCAGCTTTGGCGGGGTGTTGGAAGCGCTAACCGGCCAAACGTTATCGATCCGCACTTTTATTGTGCGTCCAGCCTTTTTTCAGTGTGTTTCTGGTGCGCAGATTCGTTCCCAAAGTGAGTCGCAGGGTAACGTTCTGGCAAAATGCCATTAATCTCAATGAGTTGCGATGACTGTCCGGTCGCGCTGGAGGCCCCGTGCTTGAAGACTGTGAAACATTTTGGCGCAATATTTGCGTGCAGAATCCGGAACGCCCTGTTGGTTTCTTTTTACGAGAAGGAAGACCAGGCCGGGCAGATGCACATCGCTTTCCTTTACAAAGGTAGTTTCAATGAGCAGTACCCCAAGCTCCAACGGCCTCGAACAGGGGCTCAAACCGCGTCATGTGACCATGCTGTCGATCGCCGGGGTTATCGGTGCCGGCCTGTTCGTCGGCTCCGGCCACGCCATCGCCGCCGCTGGCCCAGCCGTGCTGCTGGCCTATGCCGCCGCCGGCATGCTGGTTGTACTCGTCATGCGTATGCTCGGTGAAATGGCGGTTGCCTCGCCGGACACGGGTTCCTTTTCGACCTACGCCGATCGCGCGATCGGTCACTGGGCCGGCTTCACTATCGGCTGGCTCTACTGGTGGTTCTGGGTGCTGGTCATCCCGCTGGAGGCCAACGCCGCCGCAACCATCCTGCATGCCTGGTTCCCCGGTGTGGACATCTGGGCGTTCGCGCTGGTCATTACGCTGCTGCTGACAGTGACCAACCTGTTCAGCGTGAAAAACTACGGTGAGTTCGAATTCTGGTTCGCCCTGCTCAAGGTGGTGGCGATCATCGGTTTCATCATTCTCGGCGTGCTGGCGATCTTCGGCTTCCTGCCGGGCAGCCAGGTCAGCGGCGTGTCGCACCTGTTCGACACCCAGGGTTTCCTGCCTAACGGCATGGGTGCGGTGCTGGGCGCCATCCTGACCACCATGTTCTCCTTCATGGGCACCGAAATCGTGACCATCGCGGCTGCGGAATCGAAGAACCCTGGCAAGCAAATCTCCAAGGCCACCAACTCGGTGATCTGGCGGATCGGTCTGTTCTACCTCGTGTCGATCTTCATCGTGGTGGCGCTGGTGCCATGGAACGACCCGGTTCTGGCCAGCCTCGGTTCCTACCAGACCGTTCTTGAGCGCATGGGCATCCCTAACGCCAAGATGATCGTCGATATCGTCGTACTGGTTGCTGTGACCAGTTGCCTGAACTCGGCGCTCTACACCTCCTCGCGCATGCTCTTTTCCCTGGGCAAGCGCGGCGATGCACCGGCCGTGGCCACCCGCACCAACAACAGCGGCACGCCTTACTGGGCGGTGATGTTGTCCACCGGCGCAGCGTTCCTGGCGACCTTCGCCAACTATGTGGCCCCGGCCGCCGTGTTCGAATTCCTGCTGGCCAGCTCCGGCGCCATCGCGTTGCTGGTGTACCTGGTGATCGCGTTCTCGCAATTGCGCATGCGCAAACAGCGCGTGGCGCGTGGCGAGAAAATCGCCTTCAGTATGTGGCTGTTCCCGGGTCTGACCTACGCAGTGATCATCTTCATCATCGCGGCCCTGACCATCATGGGCTTCCAGGAAGCCCACCGCGTGGAAATCCTCGCGACCGGTCTGCTCAGCCTGATGGTAGTCGCCGCCGGCCTGCTGGTGGCTCGCCGTCGCAAGCTGCAGAAGAGCGGTGCAGTGGTGTTGAGCTGATCGTTACAGGTGATGCAGAACGGCCGCTGTCAGGGATGACAAGCGGCCGTTTTCATTCGGGGCGTTCGACTCACTCGCCCTTTTCTTCCTGCGCTTCCAGCGACTGGCGATAGACGTCCAGCGCATCGCCGAAATCGCTGATGAACTGCGGGTCGCTCAGGCTGGCCTGTGCAGCTTCACGGTCCATGCCGTCGGCCCACATCCGGTAGTCGATCAGCATGTCGGCGGCCAGGTGAGTGGCGGCCATGGCTTCGTTGTCGGCGTTTTCCAGGTCGAGCAGCTCAGGGTGATCGTTGATGATCCCCGAGAGATTGTTCAGCAGGGCCGAGAGCATGTCGCTGCGGCTGACGGCTTCGGCGTCGCGCATCTTGCTGAACATGGCCAGGATGTATTCCGGGATGGGTTCTGCCAGATGACCGAGGTCATCGTCCAGCGCGGCGGGTTTTCGGCCGACCATGCGGATTTGTTTCGCTTTGGCTTTGGCGCGTTTGGCGCGTTTCTGTTGCTTGTTCGGCGAGGCCATGGGAACTCAGTCTGCTTGCTGTTGAATTTGCATGGCTTCGGACGCAGCCACGTAATCGGCTTGGAAGGCCGGGGATTCGATCCACGCCAGGGCGCCGGCTTCGTCGGTCTCGGTCGACCATTGGCGATACTCGATCAGCGCGGCGATGATGAAGTCCGTGGCGGTTTCTTCGCCTTCCTGTTCCAGTACCAGAGCGAGCAACGGGTGTTCAAGAAAAACCTGGCACATGGCCTGCTGGCTGATTTTTGCAGCGTCGATCATTTCCTTGAACAGTTCGGTCAGGTCCACCGATTCAAAGTCGATGCGATCGTCGTTCGGGTCCAGCTCGACCGGCGCGGCAGCCCGCTGGGTGCGGTTCTGCTTGGCCTTGGCTTTGGCGCGGGTGGCGCGTTTTTGCTGCTTGTTGGCGGAAGCCATGATGTTGATCCGTGGTGCGTTAAAAGGACTCGCCGCGCGGTACCAGCCGCCCCGGTGTCTCAGGGGCCAGCTCGCCGTTTTGCAGCCAGGACAATGCGATGGGCCATAGTGTGGCTTGGTATGCGCTGCGAAAAAAGGCGAAATGTCCGACTTCTTCTTCGCCGATGTCTTCGGGGGCAATGCGCAGGTGGGTATTCGTGCCGCCGGTGAAGTAGCCGAGCAGGCGCTCGATGGCCGGAATCGTGCCGTAGGGGTCGTCGGTGATGCTGATGGCCAGCGTGGCGGCGCGCATCGCGGCGAAAGGCAGTGAGCCGGTACAGGCAAGGAGGGCGCGACCGCTGGGACGCTTTTCGTAGCGAGCGGTTGGCGTGCACCAGTCGCGAACCACGCCGACGGGCGTGTCCTCCAGCCAGCCGAGGCGTTTGCCGGGGAAGTAGCCGTAGATCATCGTGAGCAGCGGCATCACCAGGTGCCATTTGCCGAACATCCGCCAGCGGTGAGCGGGCGCATAGTCGCGCCAGTAGGCGAATTGAGCGCCCACGGTCACCAGGCGCCGAATAACCTGTCCGGAGGCCCCCAGGCCCGCTGCGCAGCCCCCGAAGCTGTGGCCGACAGCGTCGATGGGCTGGCCGGGGAAGTCTCGCTGGGCGCGCTTGAGCATCGCTTCGAAATCCAGAGCGCCCCAATCGGACCAGGATGCTCGCAACCCCTTCAGTGAACGGGGCCGCGATTCTCCGATGCCTCGGTAGTCGTAGGTGACGACGTCAAAGCCGTTGGCGAACAGATAATCGGCGAAGCGCGAATAATGTCGGCAGCGCACCGAGGTGGCCGCGTTGATGATCACGACCGGGCGTCGAGCATCATGGTCGGCGTGTCGCCAGGTGAAACCACCGAGGACGAAGCCGTCTGAGGCGGGCTCCTTGAAGGGCTCACCGGAGACGGCGTTGGCCAGTGGCAACTCGACTTGAGTGGGGGCCTGTGGCATGTCCTGCGAGTTCATCACATGCGGACCTCTGCGGGGAGCTGCCAACGATAGCCCTCGGACGGCGGGTGGACAATCCATGCGGGGTTAAAACGGTCTCTGATCGATCAGGCGCTGTCGGCCGCTTGCTCTCGCTCCAGTTCTGCGCGCAGTTCCTCTTCGCTGTCATGTACCAGCGGCGTGCGTGTTCGTTGTCGACCCATAGCAGGCGGCGATAGTGGGTCCAGCCCAATTCGTGACGCAGTGCGTCACGAATTGGGAAGGCTTGGTAGAACAACCGCATGTCACGCAGATTGGAGTTGTCGAAGCCTTTCCCGAACTCCGCCGCCAGGCTTTTCGGTTTGTACTGCGGGATCGCTCCGGCGGCCAGTGACGCTTGAGCAATACAGGCTGTAGTCCAAATCGCAGTGAGCCCAAGTACTCATCAGTCTGGAACTTGCCCATCGCCCTGGAAATCCAACAAGGGTCACGAATGGGTTCGAAAGAACCCGGGAGTCGCCCCCATGAAACGTTTCCATCTCCTGCTTTTACCCATCGCCGCTGTCGGTCTGTTGATGTTCCCGATTGTGCTTGAGGCCGCGAGCCTGGAGCCTGTGGACAATGCCGGTGTACAGATTCAGCGGCAGGAACAAAACGGCGTGTCTTATCTGTCCGGCGGTATCGGCGAAGATGAGGCCAAGTCGATCCAGCAAGCGACGGGCTATAACCTGCACATGACCTTTTCCATCGGGCCGGAAGGCAAATACGTACCCGACGTCGATGTGATCGTGCAAAAGCCCCAGGGACAGCCCGTGTTGACGCTGAGCCAGGCGGGCCCCCTGGTCTACGTCCAGCTTCCGCCCGGTCGATACACGGTTGTCGCGACACGCAACGGCGAGGCGCGACATGACACGGCGGAGGTCGGCAGCGGCTCGCCTCGACAGCTGGTTTTTAACTGGAAGGGCGAGGAGTAGTTGCCGACGTGCTGCACCCGATAATCCTTAAAACGCAAATGAATGGATTATCGCGATGCGCAATGGGTTGTTTTCCATACTCAGTAGCTTGAGGGCCAAGGCGCAGCAAACCACGATCAACATGGGTTTGATCAAACGTGGGCCGACGCGGACTGCGGCTCGTGCTCCGAGTTGAGCGCCAATGAAGGCTGCCAAAGCCATTGCCAGTGCGATTGGCCAGATAATCACGCCTTTGGTGATGAAAATCGAAAGGGACCCGAGATTGCACGAGGCGTTGGCGAGTTTGGTGAAACTCATCGCTCGCATCATGCCCAGACCGCAGAGAAGTACGAGTCCGACGATAAAGAACGAGCCTACCCCGGGGCCGAATACGCCATCGTAAAACCCGAGAATCGGCGTCACGGTAAATGAAAAAAGCAGAATGCTTATTCGCTTGCGTCGATCTTCATTGGCCAGTTTGGGGGCGAGCGCAAAATAGATGGCTACCAAAATCAGCATGAAGGGCACGCACACTTCCAGGTAGCTCTTGTCGATGTAACTGACCAGTAAGGCCCCGCTGGCGCCGCCAATAAACCCGCAGATAATCAGGAAACGACCCTCGCGCCACTCGATCATTCCTTTGCGAGCAAAGGTTGCGGTTGCCGAGACAGTCGCCGAAGCGGCCTGAAATTTGTTTGTCGCGATGGCACTGATGGGGTCCAGGCCTGCCAGAACCAATGCAGGTAGTGTGATAAGTCCGCCGCCACCGGCAATAGCATCAAAAAATCCGGCGCAAAAGGCGACGAGCGCCAACATGCCAATTACATCCCAAGCCATTCCATTCCCTCTTCGCAGTCATTGATCGCATGATCGGTTGGTCACAGTTCCGCTGCTCAACCATCAGCCCTTCAGCACTAACGGGTCTTCTGAAATAACGATGGGGGAAGAAAATTTCGAAAGGCCAAAAATTCGAACCAGGACACGTCTGTTGTCTTTGATGACGTCGCGACAGTGCAGAGCGCGGCAGTTATTAATGGTCATGGCAGATTCCTGGGTCAGTGCGTATTCAGCGTGAGTCGCTTCGCCGATACCTTGGCAAAGTGCGTTGTAGGCCGTTTTGACAAAGGTCGAAGCGTTGGCATTGACGGAAAAGCGATACGCGTTGAAACGGACTGTGAACCCAACCTTTTCATTGAACTCCAGAATTGAAACGTTCCGGCCATCTTCACCTTTGCCGCGTACAAAGGAGTCGCTGCGGGTGAACTGGAAGTGGCTCGTGGAGAGTGCGAGGCAATTGATAGCGCCAATTTTCTCGAGTATGGGTGGCAATGGAATGACTCGGGTCGGTTCCTGCCCCGGATTCCACAAAGCGGTAAGTATGAGAGATGAGGGAGAGGGTGAGTGGCCGTCCTCTGCATCCATTGCACACCAGTAAGGCGCCTCGGTATGTGGACCGAGCGCCAGGCCGGAGTGGGAGCTCAGTTCTTTGAGAACCGGCTCGTCAGGGATTCTGATCAGTCCGCCGCCTTTGAAGTTGGCCACCAGTCGGATCAGTTTCCCTTCGTTGTCCATGTCGTAGGCGAAGGCGCTGTTATCCACCAGTTCCAGCAAGATCTGATTGCGGGCCGCCAAGCATAAGACGTCATGGCGATTTTCCAGGGATTCAAGATCCGGTAGCTCAGTTGGGGGGCTGACATTGCTGATTCTTTGCAGGCCCTCGAAGATCAGCACTGAGACAAGGCCATTCGAGTAGGCTTGCAGCAGTTCGCATTGTTGTTTCGAACAAGAGTGCTTTAACGCTGCGGCAGCGAGGGAGGCTTTTGACTTGGCTCCTGAGCTCTGCGGCCCACCGACGGCAGCCAGTTCTTCGGAAAATTGGTGCAGTAGCTTTGATTGCCAGACTTCAAAACTGAACGTTCTGATTTCGTGCTCAATAACAAACTCAGTGGTCTCAGCATCTGGTTTCATCGCGTCAGTCATTGCCTGGGTCTCAGTTGTGCATCTGCTCCCGATCATGTGGCAGATCCTTGCTGATTCTGCTCAACCCGATAATGAGCGTATGTCGTCCATTTCCGTGAAAGCACACGGAGTGCTCCGACAGTCCTGAGAGATTCTTGAGAGCGACCGACCACCCCTGCCTGAAACATTCAGGCACCCGGTCATGAAAAGCCTTGCAGGCGTTTGCTGGCAAAGCGAAAAGTTGGCGGATTGATGTTGTGTCATGTGCTCCAAGGGAGGCTTGCACCGCGCTTCATCAAATCCCAGGCATAAAAAAACCCTGAATCTTGCGATTCAGGGTTTTCGGTATTTGGTGCCCAGAGACGGAATCGAACCGCCGACACGGGGATTTTCAATCCCCTGCTCTACCGACTGAGCTATCTGGGCAACGGGGCGCATTAAACGGGTTTTTCAGGGGGTCGTCAAGCAAGTTTTCAAAAAATATTTAATTATTACCGTCGCTTACGTTCCGGCCCCCGATGCAACGGGATTATTCCGCCGGCGGAACGTAGCCTTCTGCCTTGGCGTAATCCTCGCCCGAGAAGTACTTGTCCATTTCGCCCTGCAGGTATTTGCGGTCTTCGGCGTTCATCATGTTCAGGCGCTTTTCGTTGATCAGCAGCGTCTGGTGTTTCTGCCAGTCGGCCCAGGCCTTGGCCGAGACGTGGTCGAAAATGTCCTGGCCTTTGGCGCCGGGAAACGGGGCGCGCTCCAGGGCGGGCAGTTCTTCTTTGTATTTGCGGCACATGATGGTGCGGGTCATCGGGACTCTCCTGCGTTCAATACGGCGGCCGCGCGTTCGAGCAAGGTTTTGACCGGGGCGGCAAGGCCCAGGCGCGGCGGGGTGGCGAGGTTATACCAGAGCCAGTCGGCCTCGGCCACGTGATGGCCGGCTTCCTGGACCTGAACCAGCCAGGGTTCGATGGATAACTGGAAATGGCTGAAGGTGTGCACCAGGTTCGGCAGTGCCTGTTGCGTGCCCAGTTCGAGCGAGTGCTGCGCGGCGAGGTGCGGCAGGTCGTCGAGGTCGTCGAGTTCCGGCAGGCTCCAGAGCCCGCCCCACAGCCCCGTGGAGGGGCGGCGGTAAAGCAGGATCGCGCCTTCGTCGTTGGCGAGCATCGGCATCAGCGTGCGTTTCTGTGGCACGGCCTTGCGCGGCTTGGGGATGGGGTAGCGGGTTTCCAGGCCGAGCATGTGCGCTTCGCAGCCCTTTTCCAGAGGGCACAGCAGGCAGCTCGGTTTGCTGCGGGTGCAGAGCGTGGCGCCCAGGTCCATCATCGCCTGGGTGTAGGCGTTGACCCGGTCATGGGGCGTGAAGCGTTCCGCGTTGGCCCAGAGCTGTTTGGCGACCTTCGGCTCGCCTGGGTAGCCTTCCTGCGCGGTGAAGCGCGCCAGCACGCGCTTGACGTTACCGTCGAGGATCGGCGCACGCAGCCCCATGCTGATGCTGGCAATGGCGCCGGCGGTCGACAGGCCGATCCCCGGCAGCTCGACGAGCTTTTCCACGTCCCGGGGGAATTCGCCGCCATACTCGGCGACGACGATCTTCGCGGTCTTCTGCAAATTGCGCGCGCGGGTGTAGTAGCCCAGGCCGGTCCACAGGTGCAGCACTTCGTCTTCAGGAGCCGCCGCCAAGTCCTGAACCGTCGGCAGCGAGGCCATGAACCGGTCGAAGTAATTGAGCACCGTGCTCACCTGGGTCTGCTGCAGCATGATTTCCGAGACCCACACCCGGTACGGGGTGATGCCCTGTTGCCAGGGAAGGTCGTGACGGCCATGGCGGTCGTACCAGTCCAGCACCGCCGTTGAAAACTGCTCGGCCCTCATCGCTTGAACAGCCCCTTCAGTGCATTTTTCAGTTCCGGGCTGACCTTGTCGCCGAGCTTCTCGTCGATTTTTTCGCTGATTTTGTCCCCGGCCAGTTTGCTTGCGACCTGGCCCATGCGTTCGTTATCGAGACGACAGGCCTTGGCGCCCAGCTCCAGCGGACCACGGCAGCGCAGCGGCCATTCGATGCCGACGAACTTGTCGCCGACCTGGCAGGCCGGGTCCGGCATGGCGCTGGTATCGCCTTCGACGATGATGCCGACGCGGTAGTCCATGCCCAGCACGCGCAAGTCGATGTCGCCATCGCCGTTGACGGTCATCCCCGGGATACGCACCTTGAGGTCCGGGTTGCTGGCCACGCCATTGCGCAAGGTCAGGTTGCCCCGGAGTTCCTGGAACGGGGTGTCCTTGCCGCGTGGCTCGCCGCTGAGGGTTTTGCGATTGAGGGTGGCGATGCCCTTGCACAGTTGCTGTTCGAGGTTGGCATTGAGCAGCACGCCATTGTTGATGACGAAACTGGCATTGCCGTTGAGGGTGTCGATCAGCGCTTTCTGGCTGTTGCCATTGCCGGTCAGCGTGCTGCTGAGCGTGACCAGGCCCTTGACCGGCGGCTTTTTGCCCTGGCTTTCGAGGATCTTTTCCGCCGGCACTTTGCTGATGTTGGTCTGCAGGTTCAGGGCCGGCACGTCCTGGCGCACGTCGAGGGTGGCCTTGGTCTCGAAGTTGCCGTCGTACAGGTCGCCGCGCAGGTTTTCCAGGGTCAGCAGGCCCTGTTTGCCATTGGCTTTGAGCACGGCGTTCTGGATCGGCAGTTTTTCCAGGGTCAGTTGGCCAAATGTCAGGTCTGCCTCGACATCGAGTTTGCGCAAGCGCTCCACCGGCAACAGGCGTTCGGTGCTCCAGGCGCCTTTGGTCGGTTTGTCCGGCAGCGGCGTGCTGCCACTGCCGGCCATGGCGTCGGCTTCGGTGCTGGCCACTTCGGCCTGGCGCACTTGCGTTGCGCTGTTGGCTTCGGCGGATTTGGGCGGCAGGTAGCGGTCGACGTTGAACGTATCGGCCTTGAGCACCGCGCGCAGCGATTGCCGGGCGAAATCCTCGACAGCGATCCGGCCGCTGAAGCTGCTGTCATCGATTTTCAGGTTGATGTTGTCCAGCGACAGGCTGGTGGGCGTGGCGGCCACGCGGCTGACCAGTTCTACCTTGCTCAGGCTGCCCTCGGCCATGGCCGGGAGTTGCTGGCCGATGCTGTCGATGAACTTCGCCAGATCCAGTTGTGCAATGGAAATGCCGCCGTTGATTTGTGGCGTCTTGTCCAGGTCGTTGACCTTCAGTTCGCCCAGGGCGCGCAACTGATTGGCAGAAATCTTGATGCCGGTCCATTCGGCGACGTTCGCCGCTTTATCCAGCAACAACTGCCCTTGGGCGGCAAAGGTCACGGTCTTGCCCTGCAGCGGATCGCCGGCCACTTCCCCGGACAGCTTCATGTCTTCGAATTTGTAGCGCTGCAGGGCCCGTTCGAAGCGCAGTTCGCCGTTGAGTTCGGTGCGCACCCGCAGGACTGGCTGATTGCTGCCCAGGAAGGCAGTGAGCTTGACCGGGATATTGGTGGAGTCATGGACCGGGCCGGTGCTCAGCTGGATGCTTTCGGCGCTGAATTGCTTGCCGGTTTGTTCGTCGTTGTATTCAACGCGGGCGTTGTTGACGGTCAGGCTGTCGATGTCCAGGCGAACCGGTTGCGCCGGTTTTTCCGCCTGTGCGGTGGTTTGTGGGGCCGGTGCGGGCTCGCCCGGGGTGGCGGGCGTGGCTGGATTGGCGGTGGCGGGAACCTTGCCGATGTCCTCCCAGTTGCCATGGCCGTCCTTGTCGCGGCTCAGGCGCAGGTTCAGGCCTTCGACACGCACGTCGCTCATCTGGACTTCGCGGCGCAGCAACGGCAATACACGCACCGACAGGCCGAGCATCTGCAAGTCGGCGAAGGGCTCGTTGGGCTTGGCCAGGGTCGCGACACTGGCTTCGTGCAATTCCAGGCCCAGCCACGGGAACAGGCTCCAGCCGATGTCGCCATTGAGCGTCAGCTCGATGTGGGCCTTGTTGCGGGCAATTTGGCGAATTTCGTCTTTGTAGTCGTTGGGATCGAAGAGGTGGGTCAGGGCGAAGCCCAGCGCCACAATGATCAGCAACAGCCCGAGAAGCACCAGACCCAGGATTTTGCCGAACGCTTTCATGGGCGAGTCCTTGTAGTTAGTCGAATTCGAATTTAGCCGGGGAGTATAGCGCTCAGAAGTGGACGATCGGTCATCGATCAGTCCGGCGACACATCCAGCGGCACTTTCAGTTTGGCTGCCAGTGCCTGGGCTTCAAGGTGCCCGGCCGGGGCCAGCAGTCGTAATGTCGCACCCGATTGCGACGCCATTTTCCGTGCTTCGTTCACCATTCGCTCGGCGACCCCACGGCGGCGGGTGATTTTTCGTACACACAGATGAGAGAGATGCCAGACGTCCTGGCGCCTGTGCAGGCGTGCCGCGCCCAAGAGCCGGTCATTGAAGCGGCCACCGATCAGGGCACCGTCCTGCAGGCCGCTCTCGATCAGTTGCGCGTCGTCATCGAATGGCGCAAACAGCCACGGCGGCGCGTCGCGATAGATCTTCTGCAGATCCTGCTGATCCTGGCAGGTGAATTCGTTCAGCGGCTCGACAACGATCGGCATGGCGGTTCCTTCACAGGGGGCGAAAGCAGGTGACTTTGCAAAAGTGATATCAGATTGCTTTTTCTGTCACGCGCAAATGGTAACCTCTGCGGGTTCGTCCGTCCTTCTGCGACCTGATGTCGCACCAAAATGGAGCTTCACCCTGCAAAAAACAGTCATGCGTGCGCATAAAGGCTGAGGGTGAGGAGTGGCTGGCGAACCATTCTAATAATTGGGGGATACCTAATGAGCACTAGCACTGTGGCGGGCGGCATCAGCGCCGACCAGCCCTCGTTCCTGTCCAAGGAACGCATTATCGCCAAGCCCGGTTTCAACCGCTGGCTGGTACCACCGGCCGCGTTGGCCATCCACCTTTGCATCGGCATGGCCTACGGCTTCTCGGTGTTCTGGCTGCCGTTGTCCAAGGCCCTGGGCGTGACCAAGGCCGTGGCCTGTTCACCTGACATGAGCTTCATCGCGCAGGTTTTCTCCTCGCAATGCGACTGGCCGATCTCGATGCTCGGCTGGATCTACACCCTGTTCTTCATCTTCCTGGGCTGCTCGGCAGCGATCTGGGGCGGCTGGCTGGAACACGCCGGGCCGCGCAAGGCGGGTGTCGTTTCTGCCCTGTGCTGGTGTGGTGGTCTGCTGATTTCGGCGCTGGGCGTGTACACGCACCAGATCTGGCTGATGTGGATCGGTTCCGGTGTGATTGGTGGTATCGGCCTGGGCCTGGGTTACATCTCGCCGGTGTCGACCCTGATCAAGTGGTTCCCGGACAAGCGCGGCATGGCGACCGGCATGGCAATCATGGGCTTCGGCGGTGGCGCGATGGTCGGTGCTCCCCTGGCCGCTGCCCTGATGGGCCACTTCGCTTCGCCAACCAGCGTGGGCGTGTGGCAGAGCTTCCTGGTGATGGCCGCGATCTATTTCGTGTTCATGATCGGCGGCGCATTGTCCTACCGTGTCCCGCCAACCGGCTGGAAGCCTGAAGGCTGGACCGCTCCGGTGAAAAAAGCGGCCAACGCGATGATCACCCACCGTCACGTTCACGTGAACGTGGCGTGGAAAACCCCGCAATTCCGCCTGGTATGGCTGGTGCTGTGCCTGAACGTTTCCGCCGGTATCGGCATCCTCGGCATGGCTTCGCCGCTGCTGCAGGAAGTGTTCGCCGGCAAGCTGCTGGGCACTGACCAGACGTTTGGCCAACTGGACGCCGGTCAACTGGCCGCGATTGCCGCCATTGCCGCCGGTTTCACCGGTTTGCTGAGCCTGTTCAACATCGGCGGCCGGTTCTTCTGGGCCTCGTTCTCGGACTACCTGGGCCGTAAAAACACTTACTTCGTGTTCTTCGCCCTGGGTTTTGCCCTGTACGCGCTGATCCCGAACCTCGGCCACCTGGGCAACGTTGCGCTGTTCGTGGCGGCGTTCTGCATCATCCTGTCGATGTACGGCGGTGGTTTCGCGACGGTTCCTGCCTATCTGGCGGACCTGTTCGGCACCCAAATGGTCGGTGCCATCCACGGTCGTCTGCTGACCGCGTGGGCGGCGGCGGGCGTACTGGGTCCGGTGCTGGTCAACTACCTGCGTGAATATCAGTTGAGCATCGGCGTCGAACGCGCTGCGGCCTACGACATCACCTTGTACATCCTCGCGGGCCTGCTGGTGCTGGGTTTTATCTGCAACCTGCTGGTGCGCCCGGTGGCCGACAAGTACTTCATGACCGACGCTGAACTGGCCGCCGAACAGGCGCTGGGCCACGACAAGGGTGCCGATGCCAGCACCGTGCTGGAGTGGAAAGCGGCTCCAGGCACCAAACCACTGGCGATTGCCGCGTGGCTGGTGGTGGGCATTCCGTTGGCGTGGGGCATCTGGGTGACCCTGCAGAAGACGGCGGTGCTGTTCCACTAAGGGGCTTGGCCCGGACTTGAGGGTTCGGGCCATGCACCCAACCTTGTGGGAGCGGGCTTGCTCGCGAACGCAGTGTTTCAGTCGAAGAGAATGTCGACTGAAAAACCGCTTTCGCGAGCAAGCCCGCTCCCACATTTGTTTTATAGCGTCTGCAATTGGCTTGTATGGACAGGTACATCCTCGGCAGCCCTGAATTCACTCCGTCAGCGATATCGCCTCCCGTGTTTCTGTTTCCGGCCCGCACGCCTATAATGGCTGCCTTTTTCGCCCAATGATTTTGCGGAGCTGGTGATGGCCGAACGTAAGGCGTCAGTCGAGCGCGACACTCTGGAAACCCAGATCAAAGCCTCGATCAACCTGGATGGCACCGGAAAGGCCCGATTTGATATCGGTGTTCCTTTTCTTGAGCACATGCTGGACCAGATCGCCCGTCACGGGCTGATCGACCTGGATATTGTCAGCAAGGGCGACCTGCATATCGATGACCACCACACGGTGGAAGACGTCGGTATCACCCTGGGTCAGGCCTTTACCCAAGCCATCGGCGACAAGAAGGGCATCCGCCGCTATGGCCATGCCTACGTGCCGCTCGATGAAGCGCTGTCGCGCGTGGTGATCGACTTCTCCGGCCGTCCGGGCCTGCAGATGCATGTGCCGTATACCCGCGCCACCGTCGGCGGCTTCGACGTTGACCTGTTCCAGGAGTTCTTCCAGGGCTTCGTCAACCACGCCAACGTTACCCTGCACATCGACAACCTGCGTGGGCACAACACCCACCACCAGATCGAGACCGTGTTCAAGGCTTTCGGGCGCGCACTGCGCATGGCCGTTGAGCTCGATGACCGCATGGCCGGTCAGATGCCATCGACCAAGGGCGTCCTGTAATGCAGACGGTTGCGGTTATCGATTACGGCATGGGCAACCTGCACTCGGTGGCCAAGGCCCTCGAGCACGTCGGTGCCGGCAAGGTCCTGATCACCAGCGATGCCAACGTGATTCGCGAGGCCGACCGGGTCGTGTTCCCCGGCGTGGGCGCGATTCGCGATTGCATGGCGGAGATCCGTCGCCTGGGCTTCGACACGCTGGTGCGTGAAGTCAGCCAGGACCGTCCGTTCCTCGGCATCTGCGTCGGCATGCAAGCCTTGCTCGACAGCAGCGAGGAGAACGACGGCGTCGACTGCATCGGCCTGTTTCCCGGCGCGGTGAAGTTTTTTGGCAAGGACCTGCACGAAGACGGCGAGCACCTGAAGGTGCCGCACATGGGCTGGAACGAAGTGAAACAGGCGGTCAATCACCCGCTGTGGCATGACATTCCGGACCTGGCGCGTTTCTATTTCGTGCACAGCTACTACATCGACGCCGCCAACGCGCGTCAGGTGGTGGGCCGCGGGCATTACGGGGTCGATTTCGCCGCAGCGCTGGCCGACGGCTCGCGTTTCGCTGTGCAGTTCCACCCGGAGAAAAGCCATACCCATGGCCTGCAATTGCTGCAGAACTTCGCGGCGTGGGACGGTCGCTGGTAAATGGCGGTCAAGAAAAAACCGCCGATCCTGACCCTCACGCCCGAACAGGAGCGCGAGGCCAGTCACAAGATCCAGCGGTTCATGGAGGACCGCTTCGAACTGGACCTGGGTTCGTTCGAGGCGGCTGAAATCCTTGAGCTGTTTACCCGTGAAATTGCTCCGCACTATTACAACAGGGCGATTTTCGATGTGCAGACGCACCTCAAGGAGAGGTTCGAAAGCATCGAAAGCGACCTGTGGGCGCTCGAGAAAAACTGATTTCCGAGCGAAGCTGAACAATCGAATTTGAAGGTTTGCCAGATGCTGATTATTCCCGCTATCGATCTTAAAGACGGTGCCTGTGTGCGTCTGCGCCAGGGCCGCATGGAAGATTCCACGGTGTTCTCCGATGACCCGGTGAGCATGGCTGCCAAGTGGGTGGAGGGCGGTTGCCGTCGTCTGCATCTGGTCGACCTCAATGGTGCCTTCGAAGGTCAGCCGGTCAACGGCGAAGTGGTCACCGCCATCGCCAGGCGCTACCCGAACCTGCCGATCCAGATCGGCGGCGGCATCCGTTCCCTGGACACCATCGAGCACTACGTCAAGGCGGGTGTGAGCTACGTGATCATCGGCACCAAGGCGGTGAAGGATCCAGCCTTCGTCACCGAAGCCTGCCGCGCGTTCCCGGGCAAGGTGATCGTCGGTCTCGACGCCAAGGACGGTTTTGTCGCCACCGACGGCTGGGCTGAAATCAGCACCGTCCAGGTGATCGACCTGGCCAAACAGTTCGAGGCCGACGGCGTGTCCGCCATCGTCTACACCGACATCGCCAAAGACGGCATGATGCAGGGCTGCAACGTGCCGTTCACCGCCGCGCTGGCGGCTGCCACGAAAATCCCGGTGATCGCCTCGGGCGGCATCCACAACCTGGGTGACATCAAGTCGCTGCTCGACGCCAGGGCGCCGGGCATCATCGGTGCGATCACCGGTCGCGCGATCTACGAAGGCACCCTCGACGTCGCCGAAGCGCAAGCTTTCTGCGATTCGTACAAAGGCTGAGGACTGACCATGGCGCTGGCCAAACGCATCATCCCTTGCCTGGACGTGGACAACGGCCGGGTCGTCAAAGGTGTGAAGTTCGAGAACATCCGCGATGCCGGCGACCCGGTGGAAATCGCCCGTCGTTACGACGAGCAGGGTGCCGATGAGATTACCTTTCTCGACATCACTGCCAGCGTCGATGGCCGCGACACCACGCTGCACACTGTCGAGCGCATGGCCAGCCAGGTGTTCATCCCGCTGACCGTCGGTGGCGGCGTGCGCACCGTGCAGGACATTCGCAACCTGCTCAATGCCGGCGCGGACAAGGTGTCGATCAACACTGCCGCAGTGTTCAACCCGGAATTCGTCGGCGAAGCGGCCCAGCACTTCGGCTCGCAGTGCATCGTCGTCGCCATCGACGCGAAGAAGGTGTCCGGGCCTGGCGAAACGCCGCGCTGGGAAATCTTCACCCATGGCGGGCGCAAGCCGACCGGCCTCGACGCCGTCGAGTGGGCGAAGAAAATGGAAGGCCTGGGCGCCGGTGAGATCCTGCTGACCAGCATGGACCAGGACGGCATGAAAAACGGTTTCGACCTGGGCGTCACCCGGGCCATCAGCGATGCCCTGGGCATTCCGGTGATCGCGTCCGGCGGGGTCGGCAACCTGCAACATCTGGCCGATGGCATTCTTGAAGGCCACGCCAGTGCGGTGCTGGCGGCGAGTATTTTCCACTTCGGCGAATACACCGTGCAGGAAGCCAAGGCCTACATGGCGCATCGCGGGATTGTGATGCGCTGAATGCTGTCCCTCGGAGCGGATGCTCCGAGGGTGTTTCAAGCTCATCGCTGCGAGAGTGATTGTGCTTCCCCGGTTTTCTCGAACCGGTCAACTCTGATGTCCGACGGGACATCCGAGACGTCATACGCAATGGTACATAACGTCGCCGGCATATCGTCTTCGGAAATAGTCAGTCCAAAATAACGGAATTTTTCCATATAGCCTTCGGGGTTATTGCAGTCCGTCGTTCTGGAAGGCCCCACCTTGTAGGACACAAGACGCGTGTGTTCATGCGCGTACGACGACCGTTCTATGTACACGGACCTTTTTATCGTCAACTCCGGGCGCGCGGCGGGCTCGTCGCCGGTCAAGACAACCGGTATCGACAACGCATTTCTCAACAGGCCGGGCGTCATCTTTTGTTTAGCCGTCTGCGTTCCGATAATGCACAGGAAATAGCGCCCGGCACGCGAGCCTACGCTGGTATTGATATAGCCTTGGGCAGAGGATATCGGGGCGGAGTAGTTGCTTGGATTTTCGCATTGCTTCGCAACGCTGACGGTTTTGTGACGATAGAAAGCGGTATCAATGGAGAATCGATAATCCCAAGTAGGCGCGATGGGATCACCCTCTTTCGATTTCGGAATTTTCTTAACAAAAGGTGGGGTTTTATCGCCTGTCTCGATACTGAATGTCGGATAAAGTTCGCAACTGTTCTCAACCATCACGCCCTTCCTGAAGCATCTATTGAGGTGCGCAACGGGATGGCCATAGATATTCCCCTGGACTCCCAAATAGTCTTGTTCCGTCCGGACACACGGCGCTTTTTCATCGCACGGAAAAAGCAGGGCATTGTTATTTGTCGTGCCGACTATACCGATGACGTTATTGGAGTACCGATCCAGCAAAGGGCTTCCGGAACTGCCTTTTCGAAAGTCTGCGCATCGTGCCGTCAGGTTGTTACGCCAGGTCCACTTTCCCTCTACAACGTCAGATGCGGCCTCTACCGTGCAGGCTGCCATCTGCAACGTCGAATACTCCGGAATACCCACGATCAACACGTCTGATCCATCCGTCGGAGTAGCGGAAGCCATTTTCAAGGGTTGTATGCCTTGTTTCATCAATGTTTGCAGACTGACGTCCAGTTCGATGATGGCCATATCAACGCCTTGCATGCTTCGCCATTTCACCGTCTTCAAGTTGTACCGTTTGAAGCGGGTTCGATCGCTGAAGAAATTGAAGGTCACGGTTCCAGTGATGGGTTGGTTGGTGATGATTTTTCCATTGGATAAATCAATGCAGTTGCCGGAAGTCAGTACATAGGCTGGCGTCGGAGCGTTGGTCTCTGATCTGGCTTGAGTATCGAGTAGCGTCGCGGTACAGACGTTGCTCGTGGTCAGGCGGCCAATGCCCTTCCAGTGGTCAAGTGAGCCGTCGGAGTTGTATAGGGTTGTTGCAGTCGACCAGTTTTCTACGCCTTCGCCATAGTCAGGTGTGTTTGCAAAAGCGCTTGAGCCCATCAGCGCGAGAGCGCTGCTAAGCAGTAATGGAATCGGTGTCATCCTTGAAACCTCTGATCAATTGATGATGTACCCAGCGCACGCTGGGCAGGGGTAATTAATCAGGGGTTGCAGAGAGCAAGGTGGTAACTATGTATTGTGCAAAAAATAGTCGGGTGCAAACCGCAGCACTTGATCGCAATGAGATCAAAAGGCCAGTAGACAGCGTCACACGCTCAGGGCACTCTTGGGTACGCCATGGATTTCGGTAGCCAGACATGTTCAAACGCCTTCTTCTTGCCCTCACCAGTGCCTCGCTCCTGTTGGTTGGCGGCGCGCACGCTGCGGATCACCCCGGCTCCGGGCTGGTGTTGCTGACGGAAAACTTCCCGCCCTACAACATGGCCAGCAATGGCAAGAACTTCGCCCAGGACGAGAACATCAACGGCATCGCCGTGGACATCGTCCGCGAGATTTTCAAGCGCGCCGGAATTTCCTACAGCCTGACGCTGCGTTTCCCATGGGAGCGCATCTACAAGCTCGCCCTCGAGAAGCCGGGCTACGGCGTGTTCGTGATGGCGCGGCTGCCTGACCGCGAGAAGCTGTTCAAGTGGGTCGGTCCGATTGGCCCGGATGACTGGATCATGCTGGCCAAGGCCGACAGCAAGATCACCCTGGAAACCCTGGACGATGCGCGCAAGTACAAGATCGGCGCGTACAAGGGCGATGCGATTGCCGAGACACTGGCCAAGCAGGGGTTGAAGCCGATCGTCGTGCTGCGCGACCAGGACAACGCGAAGAAGCTCACCAGCGGACAGATCGACTTGTGGGCCACGGGCGACCCGGCCGGGCGCTACCTGGCGCGTCAGGATGGCGTGACCGGGCTCAAGACCGTGCTGCGCTTCAACAGTGCCGAGCTGTACCTGGCGTTGAACAAGGACGTGCCGGACGAGACCGTCGCAAAGCTGCAGGCCGCGCTCGATCAGTTGCGCAAGGAAGGCGGAGTCGACGAGATCATGGCGCGGTATCTCTGACCGCGAATCCTGAAAAATCCACTGTGGGAGCGAGCCGGCTCCGGGCGGCGTTCCGACGATAGCGGTGGGTCAGCCGACAAATCACCGCCAGCAGCACCGCTATCGTCGGAACGCCGCCCGGAGCCGGCTCGCTCCCACAGGACTTGCAGGCGGCAAACTAGCGATAAACCCCATCCTTGCCATGCGCCGCCGTTGCCTTGTTGCTGCGCACGCTGATCATCAATTTGATGTCGATCCAGTCAATGCCCTGGGCCTTCAGCTTCGGCAGCTCGCGCTCCAGAACCGCCAGGGTCTGTGGATACGGGTGACCGATCATCACCGCCGACCCCTGCTTGCGCGCCAGGTTGATCGCCGTCTGCAGTTGGGTGTAGATCGCCGCTTCCGTGCGTTCGTCGTCCAGGAACACATCCCGTGAAACGCTCGCCAACCCGATTTTCTGCGCCTGGGCGGCGGCCACGGTCTGCGCGCTGGTACGGCTGTCGACGAAGAACTTGTGCCGCTGCTGCAAGTCGGCCATCAACCACGCCATGGCGGCGGGTTGCGCGGTCATGCGACTGCCCATGTGGTTGTTGATGCCGGCGGTGTAGGGCACGGCCTTGAACGCTGCGTTCAGGCGTTTTTCCAGTTCGTCGATGGGCAGGTCGGGGTGCCAGGCGAACGGGCCGGTGGCCGGGTCCATGGGCATGTGCAGGATGACGATCTTGCCGGCGCGGTGGGCTTCGCGGGCAAATTCGGCAGCGTGGGGCGTGTCGGGCATGATCGCCGTGGTCACCGGGCCGGGCAGGGCGAGTACTCGGCGATCCCGGGGCAGGTTTTGCCCCAGGTCATCGATGATCAGGCTCAGGTAGGCCTTTTGCGGGGCTGCCGTGGCGGGCGTTGCGTGAGCAACACCCGCCAGGCAGGCCAGCAGGCCGAAGAGCAACCGCAGACGCATCTCAGCGGCCGGAGGTGATGCTCAGCCCTTTGAGCAGGCTCAGGGCCTGGGCCAATTGGTAATCGTCATCCTGCGGCATGGCCTTGGCCTTGGCGCCGGAGCCGGTCGGTTTGTCGGCGCCGCCGTTGCCGTTGCCCAGGTGACCTTGCAGGTCGGCTTCCTTGAAGTACTCGCTGTCCTGTTCGTTGGTGATCTTGGCCTTGCGCACCTCGATATCCGGAACGATGCCCTGGGCCTGGATCGAGCGACCGTTTGGCGTGAAGTACAGCGCCGTGGTGATCTTCAGGGCGCGGTCGTTGTTCAGTGGCAGCACGGTTTGCACCGAGCCCTTGCCGAAGCTGGTGGTGCCCATGACCACGGCACGCTTCTGGTCCTGCAAGGCGCCGGCGACGATTTCCGAGGCCGAGGCGCTGCCGCCGTTGATCAGCACAACCAGAGGCACCGCTTCGCTTTCGTCCTTGCCGGTGGCAGAGAAGCGCAGTTCGGAATTGGCGATGCGACCCTTGGTGTAAACGATCAGTCCCTTGGTGATGAAGTGATCGACCACTTCCACGGCCGCTTGCAGCACGCCGCCCGGGTTGTTGCGCAGGTCGAGGATGATGCCGTTGAGCTTCTTGCCGTTGTCCTTGCGCAGCTTGGCCAGGGCCTTGGAGACTTCCTCGCCGGTCTTGACCTGGAACTGGGTGATGCGGATATAGCCGTAGCCGGACTCCAGCAACTGCGCCTTCACGCTCTTCACCTGGATGATGGCGCGCGACAGGGTCACGTCGAACGGCGTACCGCCATCGCGGACCAGGGTCAGGGTGATTTTCTGGCCGATCTTGCCGCGCATCTTGTCCACGGCTTCGGTCATGCTCTGGCCGCGTGTCGGCTGGCCGTTGATCTTGACGATGAAGTCGCCGGCCTGGATGCCTGCTTTTGAAGCGGGGGTGTCATCGATCGGCGAGACCACCTTGATGAAGCCGTCTTCGGCGCCGACTTCGATGCCCAGGCCGCCGAACTCGCCACTGGTGCTTTCCTGCAACTCGGCAAAGTCTTCCGGGCCCAGGTACGCGGAGTGCGGGTCGAGGTTGCTGAGCATGCCCTTGATGGCGTTTTCCAGCAGGGTCTTGTCATCCACCGGTTCGACATAGGCGGCCTTGATCCGGTCCATGACCTCGGCAAAGGTGCGCAACTCATCCAGCGGCAATGGCGCCTTGGCGGTGGCTGCGGCGCCAGCCGGTGCGACCGCCGGAGCCGGTTGAGCAGCGAACGCCAATGGCGCGCCGATCACCAGGGCGATCGTCAGGGCTAGCGAGGTAAGACGGGACAAATGCAGCATGTCGAACGAACTCCTGAATTAGGCGGCACGCTTATCCTTGCGCGCGGCACCATTGCGCCGGATCACTGGGGTGACCCTGCTGACGAATAGCGAAATACAACGCCGGCGTGTCCTGCCCGCCACTGTTACCGACAGTGGAGATGGACTCACCGGCTTTTACCACGTCACCCGCAGACTTGAGCAGCGTCTGGTTGTGACCGTAAAGACTCAAGAAACCGTTGCCATGGTCAAGGATCACCAGCAGGCCGGCACCGCGCAACCAGTCGGCAAACACGACGCGGCCGCCGTGCACCGCGTGCACCTGGCTGCCGGCGGAGGCGCCGATCATCACGCCATCCCACTTGGTGCGCGAATCGTCGCCACGGGTTTCACCGAAGCGCGCGAGCAGTCGACCATCAACCGGCCATGGAAGTTTGCCGCGCGTTGAAGCAAAAGGGCCGCCGAAGGTTTCGCCTGAGCTGGAAACCAGCGCGCCGGGTGTCGAACGGGTGATTTTACGTGGGGCGTCAGTGGCCTCTGCGTCAGCCTGAGCCTCACGTAAACGCTTTTTTTCGGCTTCCTGCTGGGCGATCAGCGCTTTCTGCCGCGCTTCCTCTGCCTCACGGGCCTGGCGAGCCAGGGTTTCCTCGATGGTTTTAAGGACTTTAGACAGATCCGCCTGATCCTGCTCACGGGCGGCGAGCTTCTGGTCACGCGCCTTGACGTCGTCGTTGAGCTTGGCCAGGACTTGCTGGCGCTCCTTGCGAACCTTCTCGAGTTCCTCGCGCTGGCTGTCGAGATCGCTCTTCTGCACCAGCAATTGCGCTTGCTGCAAGCCGATGTCTTTTTCGACGTTGGCCAGTTGGCGCAGGGTTTCGTTGAAATTCTTCAGCTGCTCCAGGCGGGCCTGGCTCAGGTAGTCGTAATAGGTCAGGGTGCGGGCGAATTTTTCCGGATTCTGCTGGTTGAGCAGCAGTTTCAAATACTCCTGGCGGCCATTCTGATAGGCCGCGCGGGCCTGGATGGCGATCAGTCGTTGCTGTTCAGTGCGCGCGCTCTGGAGTTTTTTTTTCTCGGCATCGAGTCGTTGCAACTCGGATTCGCTTTTCTTCAGTTCTTTTTGCAGGGTTTCGACCTGCTTCTCGAGCTTGCCCATCTCGGTTTCGGTGCCCTTGAGGTCTTTCTGGACCCCGGACTTTTCTTCCTGGAGCTTGCCCAGCAGTTTTTTCAGCTCGGCAATGTCCTGACGCGTGGCGTCCAACTGTTGTTGGGTTTGCGCGCGCTCGTCAGCAAAGGCCGGTTGGAGCAGGCAAGTCAGAGCAAGGGCTATCAGGACGCGAAGCATAGAGGCGGGCGGCACCAGGGTAAGGGACGGCCTAGTATGCCCGCCATACGCTGCAAAAAAAACGCCCAATTGGGGCTGTGTGATAACTGGCGGAAAAAACACCATGAACCTGTGTGGGAGCGAGCCTGCTCGCGATGGCGTCAGGTCAGTCAACCGGTTGCCGGCTGACCCTGCGTCATCGCGAGCAGGCCCGCTCCCACAAGGGTTTCACGGTGGTGAACGCGGTCTACACCAGAATCGAAGTCCCGGTCATTTCCGCCGGTTTTTCCAGGCCCATCAGCTTGAGCATGGTGGGCGCCACGTCCGCCAGGACGCCGCCTTGGCGAACCTTGAAGTCACGCTTGCCGACATAGATGAACGGCACCGGCTCGGTGGTGTGGGCGGTGTGAGCCTGGTGGGTTTCCTCGTCGGCCATTTTCTCGACGTTGCCGTGGTCGGCGGTGATCAGCGCCTCGCCGCCGACTTTCTCCAGCGCGTCGACGATGCGGCCAACGCACAGGTCCAGGCATTCCACGGCCTTCACCGCCGCTTCGAACACGCCGCTGTGGCCCACCATGTCGCCGTTGGCGTAGTTGACCACGATCACGTCGTAACGCTGGTGTTCGATGGCATCGACGATGCGGTCGGTGACTTCCGGGGCGCTCATTTCCGGCTGCAGGTCGTAGGTGGCGACTTTCGGCGACGGTATCAGGATGCGTTCTTCGCCCGGGAACGGTTCTTCACGGCCACCGGAGAAGAAGAAGGTGACGTGGGCGTATTTCTCGGTTTCGGCAATGCGCAGTTGGGTCTTGCCGTTTTTCGCCAGGTAGTCGCCCAGCACGTTGTCCAGGCTGCCGGCGGCGAAGGCCGAGGGGGCAGGGATGCTGGCAGCGTACTGAGTCAGCATGACGTAGCCGGCCAGTTTCGGCTGGCGGCTGCGTTCGAATTCCTTGAAATCGTCCTCGACGAACACCCGCGTCAGTTCACGGGCGCGGTCGGCGCGGAAGTTCATGAACACTACGGCATCGCCGTCTTCGACCTTCACCGGTTCGCCGATGGTGGTGGCTTTGACGAACTCGTCGCTCTCGCCACGTTCGTACGCCGCCTGAAGCCCTTCCTGGGCAGTGGCGGCGTTGAACTGGCCGTTGCCGTCGACGATCAGGTTGTAGGCCTGGGCCACGCGGTCCCAGCGGTTGTCACGGTCCATGGCGAAGTAGCGGCCGATCAGGCTGGCGATTCGGCCTTTGCCGAGGGCCTGGAACGTCGCGTCGAGCAGTTCGATGGACGACTCGGCGCTTTTCGGCGGTGTGTCACGACCATCGAGGAAGGCGTGCAGGTAGATTTTTTCGGCGCCGCGCTTGAAGGCGAGCTCCGCCATGGCGATCAGGTGATCCTGGTGGCTGTGCACGCCGCCATCGGACAGCAGGCCCATGAAGTGCACGGCCTTGCCCGCTGCCACGGCTTTATCCACAGCGGCGCAGATGGTCGGGTTCTCGAAGAATTCGCCGTCGCGGATCGATTTGGTCACGCGAGTGAAGTCCTGATACACCACGCGGCCGGCGCCAAGGTTCATGTGGCCGACCTCGGAGTTGCCCATCTGACCGTCCGGCAAGCCGACATCCATGCCACTGCCCGAGATCAGTCCGTTCGGTACGGTGGCGCACAGGCGGTCCAGTACGGGCTTCTTGGCCGCCAACACGGCGTTGGACTCAGGGCTGTCGCTGTGACCGAAGCCGTCGAGAATGATCAGGACCAAAGGTTTAGGCGTGGTAGTCATGGATTCGACTCGTGGCTGAATAAGAGGGCGATGCAAAAGGGAGTAGGAGTTTAAAGCGAAGTTCCGGCCACGTCACCGCCGGACGGGGTTTGGCCCACCATAGTGGCTGTGTATACTGGCCGACATTTTAACGCCCTGGAACCTCCTTCGATGGTTGCTCACCTGATTGAATTTGCCACTAACCACTATCTGCTCGTCGGTCTCTTCATCGTGCTGCTGGCGCTGCTGGTCGCTTATCAGATGCAAGGCGGCGGCCGTAGCCTGAGCACCGGCGAACTGACGGGCCTGGTCAACAAGGACGCCGGTGTCGTCATCGACATCCGTGCGGCCAAGGATTTCGCCGCCGGTCACATCGTCGGTGCGCTGAACATTCCCCATGACAAGCTGGCCGCGCGTATCGGCGAGCTGGAGAAGCACAAGGCCAAGACCATCATCCTGGTCGATGCCATGGGTCAGACTGCCGGCACGCATGCCCGCGAACTGATGAAGTCCGGCTTCACCGCCGCCAAGCTGTCCGGCGGTATTTCCAGCTGGAAAGGCGACAACCTGCCGCTGGTGAAGTGATATGAGCAACGTCGTCGTCTATTCCAGCGATTACTGCCCTTATTGCTCGCGAGCCAAGTACCTGCTCGAGAACAAAGGCGTGGCCTTCGAAGAGATCAAGGTCGATGGCAAGCCACAGGTGCGCGCCGCCATGGCCCAGAAAGCCGGCCGGACCTCCGTGCCGCAGATCTGGATCGGCGAACGCCACGTGGGTGGCTGTGATGATTTGTTTGCCCTGGAGCGCGCCGGCAAGCTCGACGCCCTGCTCAAGGCCTGAATGCCCTCCCTACAAGCCCCCTGGATCAGAAAGGATCTGAGATGACTGACCAACAGAACACTGCAGCTGGCGAAGACGATAGCGCACCGCAATTCTCCTTGCAGCGCATCTACGTACGTGACTTGTCCTTCGAAGCCCCGAAAAGCCCGGCGATCTTCCGTCAGCAATGGGAGCCGAGCGTCGGCCTGGATCTGAACACCCGTCAAAAGGCGCTGGAAGCCGACTTCCACGAAGTCGTGCTGACCCTGTCGGTGACCGTGAAAAACGGTGACGAAGTGGCCTTCATCGCCGAAGTGCAGCAGGCCGGTATCTTCCTGATCAAGAACCTGGACGACGCCTCGATGAGCCACACGCTCGGCGCGTTCTGCCCGAACATCCTGTTCCCGTACGCTCGCGAAGCCCTGGACAGCCTGGTGACCCGTGGTTCGTTCCCGGCCCTGATGCTGGCCCCGGTGAACTTCGATGCGCTGTACGCCCAGGAACTGCAACGCATGCAGGAAGCTGGCGAGACGCCGACCGTTCAGTAAGTCAGCAGTCCCAATGTGGGAGCGGGCTTGCTCGCGAAAGCGGTGTGTCAGTCAGCCTATTCGTTGATTGACACACCGCTTTCGCGAGCAAGCCCGCTCCCACATTTTTTGTGTGCGACTACTTGAAGCCGTTCTGGCGCCAGGCCTCGTACACGGCCACCGCCACGGTGTTCGACAGGTTCAGGCTGCGGCAGCCTTCGCGCATCGGCAGTCGCAGGCGCTGTTCGCCGGGCAGGGCGTCGAGCACCTCGGCCGGCAAGCCACGGCTTTCCGGGCCGAACAGAAACGCATCACCCTCGACGAAGCTGGCATCGTGAAACGGCCGCGAACCCTTGGTGGTGAAGGCGAACAAGCGTGGATGGCCCAGGCTTTCCAGACAACTGGCCAGGTCGGCGTGGCGCTGCAGGGTGGCATACTCGTGGTAATCGAGGCCGGCCCGGCGCAGACGTTTGTCGTCCATCTCGAAGCCCAGCGGTTCGATCAAATGCAGGTGGCAGCCGCTGTTGGCGCACAGCCTGATAACGTTGCCGGTATTCGGCGGAATTTCTGGTTGGAAAAGGATGACGTGAAACATGCACGGCTCCGCAGGTAAAGATGACGGGCATTCTACGCCGCAAGCGGACCCGCGTTCGAAACTATTCCCTCGGGTGATGGGGTCGCTGGCGCTTTTCGGGTTGATGGTGGGGTTGATGATTGGCCGTCTGACGACGCCCGACCCCAGTGAGCTGCAGCAGATCGAGGTGACGGACGACGGGCTGGTGGTGTGGTTCAACAATGAACCCAAGACCCATGGCGAGTTCGTGGACGGCAGCCTGGCGCTCCTGTTCGACGCGCAAGGCCGGGCGCAGAAAGGCCAGCTCAAGCTCAATGACAAGAGCGTGAACTGGCGGGTGCTGTTGAGTGACG
Organism: Pseudomonas sp. IT-P12; assembly: GCF_949767465.1. Lineage (NCBI taxonomy): Bacteria > Pseudomonadati > Pseudomonadota > Gammaproteobacteria > Pseudomonadales > Pseudomonadaceae > Pseudomonas > Pseudomonas sp. IT-P12. The sequence goes on from NZ_CATKPY010000023.1 coordinate 186,682, forward strand.
AGGGGTTGTTGCTGTCGGTGGTGGCGGCCCGGCCGCTACAGGGCGAGTGGGCCGGTCGCGAGGTCGATGACCGCTGGCGGCTGGAGATCCATCTCCGGGAGCAATAAAAGAGGGAATCCCCGGCCTGCCTGTACCAAGGTCCCCAAAACGGCAGGGCTCGCGCATTGCGTCGTGAGCCCGGTGTAAAGAAGGAACCCCTGACCTGCCTGTATCAAGGGCCCCAAAACGGCTGGGCTCGTCGCTTGTGCGGTGTGAGCCCGATGTAAAGAGGGGAATCCCCGGCCTGCCTGTACCAAGGTCCCCGAAACCGGGTAGTGAACTGAATCACTGAATGGACTATTGCAGGGGGCGTGCCAGGTTTTAACAGGTTGAAACATAAAGACGTCCTGAAACGGCGAAAGCCCCGGAATACGGGGCTTTCGTGTTTTTGCGCGGCGGGGTTTTGTCTGAGTTTTCGCAGCATTTGCCGGGATGCGGCATGCGCGATTGCAGGTCAGGGTGCTTTGCTGTGGTGCATGCGGGCCTCAAAAAGCATCGCGAGCAGGCTCGCTCCCACATTGGACTGGTGTGAACACCTGAAATCCCTGTGGGAGCGAGCCTGCTCGCGATTGGTTCTGACAGTCGGTGATGAACCGAAGGCCTGTTAGCCTTCTTCCCCCTCATCGTCATCCCCGCCATCGACCTTCATCCCCAATTCCTTGATCTTGCGCGTCAGGGTGTTACGTCCCCAGCCCAGCAGGACGGCGGCATCGCGGCGGCGACCGGCGGTGTGCTTGAGCGCGGTCTCGATCATGATCCGTTCGAAGGCCGGCACCGCGCTGTCGAGCAGGCTCGATTGACCGCGAGCCAGCGCCTGATCGGCCCACTGACGCAGCGCCTGCTCCCAGTTGGTCACTGGTGCGGAGTCCTGGGGCAGGCTCAGCAGCTCTGGTGGAAGGTCGCTGATGTGCACCTCGCGCCCCGACGCCATCACTGTGATCCAGCGGCAGGTGTTCTCCAGCTGGCGCACGTTGCCGCCCCACGGCAGGTTCTTCAGGTATTCCTCGGTTTCGCTTTTCAGCAGCTTCGGCTCGACCGCCAGTTCCTGCGCGGCGCGGCTGAGGAAATGCTTGGCGAGCGTCGGGATGTCTTCGCGACGGTCCGACAGCCTTGGAATATGGATGCGAATGACGTTGAGGCGGTGGAACAGGTCTTCACGGAATTTTCCGGCGTGAACCAGGGTTTCCAGATTCTGGTGGGTCGCGGCGATGATGCGCACATCGACCTTCACCGGCACATGGCCGCCGACGCGGTAGAACTCGCCGTCTGCCAGCACGCGCAGCAAACGGGTCTGGGTGTCCGCCGGCATGTCGCCGATTTCGTCGAGGAACAGCGTGCCGCCGTCGGCCTGTTCGAAGCGACCGCGACGCAGGTTGGCCGCGCCGGTGAACGCGCCCTTCTCGTGGCCGAACAGCTCGGACTCCATCAGGTCCTTCGGAATCGCCGCCATGTTCAGCGCAATGAACGGCGAGGCCGCCCGCGGACTGTGGCGATGCAGCGCATGGGCGACCAGCTCTTTGCCGGTGCCGGATTCGCCGTTGATCAGCACGGTGATGTTGGAGTGGCTCAAGCGCCCGATGGCGCGAAACACTTCCTGCATCGCCGGCGCTTCACCGATGATTTCCGGGGTGCGGGTCAAGGTCGGCACGACTTCCAGGCCCTGTTGCTCCTGGGCGTGCTGATTCGCCCGCTTGACCAGCGACACCGCCTCGTCGACGTCGAACGGCTTGGGCAGGTACTCGAACGCACCGCCCTGGTAGGAAGCGACAGCGCTGTCCAGGTCGGAGTGCGCGGTCATGATGATCACCGGCAACCGCGGGTGTTGTTCGCGAATCCGCGCGAGCAGGTCCAGGCCACTGGCCCCGGGCATGCGGATGTCGGAGATGATCACGTCCGGCTGCTGGCGCGCCAGGCGGCTCATCACGCCATCGGCGCTGTCGAAGCTTTGCGTGGTCATGCCTTCCTGTTGCAGGGCTTTTTCCAGGACCCAGCGGATAGAACGGTCGTCATCGACGATCCACACGGTTTCACTACGGCTCATGTCGATGTGGCTCCTTGTTCCAGTGGCAGAAAGATCGAGAAGGTGGTGTGGCCTGGATGGCTGTCACATTCGATCAGGCCCTGGTGCTGGCTGATGATGTTCTGGGTAATGGCCAGGCCGAGTCCGGTACCGTCCGGACGACCGCTGACCATGGGAAAGAAAATGGTTTCCTGGAGTTCCGCAGGAATGCCCGGACCGTTGTCGGTGATCTCTATCTTGGTCACCAGGCGATGGCGCACGTGGCCGATGGTGAACTGGCGCATGGCGCGGGTACGCAGGGTGATGCGGCCCAGGCGCAGCTCGTTCTGGCTGCTGATGGCCTGCATCGCGTTGCGCACGATGTTCAACACCGCCTGGATCATCTGTTCGCGGTCGATCAGTACGTCGGGAATGCTCGGGTCGTAGTCGCGCACCAGGGTGATGCAACCCTGGCTTTCGGCCTCGACCAGGTGGCAGACCCGTTCCAGCACTTCATGGACGTTGCACATGGCCAGCGATGGCAGCTTGTTGGAACCGAGCATGCGGTCCACCAGATTGCGCAGGCGATCGGCCTCTTCGATGATGACGTTGGTGTAGTCGCGCAGGCTTTCTTCCGGCAACTCGCGGGCCAGCAACTGCGCGGCGCCGCGAATGCCGCCCAGTGGGTTCTTGATTTCATGGGCCAGGCCGCGCACCAACATCTTGCTGGTTTCCTGCTTCGACAGTTGGGCCTCTTCCTTGGTGATCCGCAGCAGGCGGTCACGGGGGTGCACCTCCAGCAGCAACAGCGTGGCGCCGTTGGCCAGGATCGGCGTCACCGCATAATCGACGGTCAGGGTCTGGCCGGTGAGGGCGGTGAGCATCGCTTCGCGCTTGGTAAAAGGGTGCGCCTGCTCGACCGCCTGGCGCAGGGAATTCAGCGCTTCGGTGGACTCGGTGAACAGTTCGCTGATGAACTGCCCATGGCTGCGCTGGCCGCTGATGGCCAGGAGCATCTCCGCTGCCGGGTTCATGTACTCGAGGCGCAGTTCGGCGTCGAGCAGAATGGTGGCGGTGGTCAAGTTGTCGAGTAGCAATCGATGCAGTGCGTCGCTAATGGTCATCAGGACCTCTTTTGGAGCAGGGCGCGCGCATGAATACAGCGCTGATGTACGGAAAATGCAAAAACCAAACCAAGGCTCCGAAAAGAAGCGTTTGACGCCTGAAACGGGCGTTCTACGCTCAATGTTGTGGCGTTATGCCAGCTTGAGCGGGTATTTTCGAACCAAAATGGGCTGACTGATGGGGGCGGTGCATGCATTTGCACCAACATAGTGCGCCAAGCTGAACGGCGTTAAAAGAAGCGCAGGAACGGATTCTTTTCCTCCGGCGGCTTGTCCTTGAGTGGGCATTCCGGTCGCTGGCCGTAGTCGGTCAGTGTGCATGGCTGGGTTTTGCGTTTTTGCGCCAGGGAGATGCGCTGCATGTGAAAGGGCTGATTGGCCGTGCGCTCGACCGTTCGGCCCTGTTCATCGAGGATCTCGATGGACAGCTGATGGCTGCCCCGGTCGATGTTGCTCAAGGCGAATACCGGACTGGGGCCGGGTTCGGCGGTGGGCTGGCCGTCGAGCAGCAGGCGGTAGCGGTGACCCGGTTGCAGGCCGGGTTCGCTGGTGATGCTGACGATCAGTTCGCCGGCACTGCTGCGGATCGTGGCGTCCGGCTCGGGCACCAGCACCCTGAGCATGTCGTAGTGGAGCGCGGGCCTGGCGGCGGCTTTTTTCTCGGCCTTCAGCGGCGCGGCGCCAGTCGGGTTGGCGGACATGCGGTTGCTCGTCGCCAGGGGCACGCGCTTGGCGTTGCCGGTGCCGGGCTGGTCGGTAAAGACCCGGTTGCCCTGGGCATCGACATAGGTGAACACCTCGGCCGACGCTGGCAGCACGACCAGGCAGGCGATCAGCAGCCACCCGTTCACGGTGTGTGGACCCGCTGCAGGGTGAAGGTCACGCTGGGGCTCTGCTGGATGACGTTTTCCCCGTCGATCACCTGAACCGCCAGGTTGTGGGTGCCGCGATCGACATTGACCAGTTGCAGGATCGGCACGTTGCTCGGCTGGCCGTACGGCTGGTCGTCCAGCAGCAGCCGGAATAGATGGGGCCCTTGCAGCCTGGGCTTGATCAGAACGTTGACCGTGAACGTACCATTGTTGGCGCGCAGGGCTTCGCTGGTCGGCAGGTTGGTCAGTTCCAGCACCTCGTAGGCGCCGAGGGGCCGCTCACGGCTGGAGGTTTCGACCGGTGGCGCCGGGGGTGCCTGGCGCTCGACGCTATTGAGGGGCGGCAATTCGACCGGCTCGGCTTTGACGCCGTCGGGCGGTTGATTGCTGTAGGCGGTGTTGCCGGCGGCGTCGGTGTACTTGTAGATCTGCGCGGCGACGGGCAGGGCGACCAACAGCAGGATGAACAGAAAACCACGACCCATAAAATCGACCAGAAGCGAGAGCGTTGGCTTGCAGCATAGGTCAGGGTGGGCGATTGGCCCAAGTTGTTATCAATCGGACCGACATCTTCAGAACCCTGTGGGAGCGGGCTTGCTCGCGAATGCGGTGTATCAGTCGACATCAACGTAGCTGGCACACCGCATTCGCGAGCAAGCCCGCTCCCACAGGGTTTTGTATGCCCAGTAAAAATACGGGCATAAAAAAGGCCTCCCGAAGGAGGCCTCTTTTCGTCACGCCGCTTGCGCAGGCGTCAACGGATCAGCAGCTGTAGTACAGGTCGTATTCCAGCGGGTGTACGAAGGTGCGGACCTTGATTTCTTCTTCGCTTTTCAGAGCGATGTAAGCGTCGATGAAGTCGTCGGAGAACACGCCGCCCTTGGTCAGGAACGCACGGCCCTTGTCCAGTTCTTCCAGGGCTTCTTTCAGGCTGCCGCAAACTTGTGGGATCTCTTTCGCCTCTTCAGGCGGCAGGTCGTACAGGTTTTTGTCAGCCGCGTCGCCAGGGTGGATCTTGTTCTGGATGCCGTCCAGGCCAGCCATCATCAGTGCAGCGAACGCCAGGTACGGGTTGGCTGCTGGATCCGGGAAGCGTGCTTCGATACGGCGGGCTTTAGGGCTCGACACGTAAGGAATACGGATCGAAGCCGAACGGTTACGCGCCGAGTAGGCCAGCATGACAGGGGCTTCGAAGCCTGGCACCAGACGCTTGTAGGAGTTGGTGGCCGGGTTGGTGAAGCCGTTCAGGGCCTTGCCGTGCTTGATGATGCCGCCGATGAAGTACAGGGCGGTGTCGGACAGGCCGGCATAGCCTTCGCCTGCGAAGGTGTTCTTGCCATCTTTCCAGATGGACATGTGAACGTGCATGCCCGAGCCGTTATCGCCGTACAGAGGCTTAGGCATGAAGGTAGCGGTACGGCCGTAGGCGTCGGCAACGTTGTGCACAACGTACTTCAGGGTCTGGGTTTCGTCGGCTTTCTTCACCAGGGTGTTGAACTTGACGCCGATTTCGTTCTGGCCGGCAGTTGCCACTTCGTGGTGGTGAACTTCGACGGTCAGGCCCATTTCTTCCAGTGCGTTGCACATGGAGGTACGGATTTCGTGGTCGTGGTCAAACGGCGGAACCGGGAAGTAGCCGCCTTTGACGCCTGGACGGTGGCCTTTGTTGCCGCCTTCCACGTCCTGGTCGGACATCCACGAACCTTGTTCGGAGTAGATCTTGAACATGGAACCGGAGATGTCGGACTTGAATTTCACCTGGTCGAAGATGAAGAATTCTGGCTCCGGGCCGGCGAATACGGTGTCACCGATGCCGGTGGACTTCAGGTACTCTTCGGCGCGCTTGGCGATCGCACGTGGGTCGCGATCGTAGCCTTGCATGCTCGAAGGTTCGATGATGTCGCAGACCAGGATCAGGGTCGGCTCTTCGGTGAACGGGTCCAGAACGGCGGTTTCGTCGTCTGGCAGCAGGATCATGTCGGAAGCTTCGATGCCTTTCCAGCCAGCAATGGAGGAACCGTCGAACATTTTGCCGACTTCGAAGAAGTCTTCATCCAGCGCATCGCGAGCCGGCATGGTCACGTGGTGCTGAGTGCCGCGGGTGTCCGTGAAGCGCAGATCAATCCACTTGACGTCATGATCTTTAATGAGTTGAACCGACTTCGACATACTGTCCTCCGGGTGGCTTAGGGCGGGTAGTGGATGCCCTTAGATATGTGTGATGCCGGCGCGAATACTCTGCCAAGGCAACCTGCCTCACAAGGGAGCAAATTGCATGCCAGTGCCCCAGCATGGGTTTTTTGCTTCAATTTCACGCTTATAAAGGCTTGCGGAGGCGAATCCGGAAAAATCTCGCCCTACAATGTGGCGCCCGGATTCGCAAATGACCTGTTTTGGTGCGTGTAAAACCTTCTGCACATTAACTGGTTAAACCTTGAGCAATTTCCGCTATAATCCGCGCCCCCCTTTTTCGGCTGGCCCAGCGCGCGCTGTTTTCATGAAACTAATCGTAAAAGTCTTCCCCGAGATCACCATCAAGAGCCGCCCGGTACGGATGCGTTTCATCCGCCAGTTGGCCAAGAACATCCGTGCCGTGCTCCGCGACCTGGACCCGGCTGTGGTGGTGAACGGCGTGTGGGACAACCTCGAGCTGGAAACCCGCGTCAGCGACCCCAAGGCCCTGAAAGAGATGGGCGAGCGCCTGAGCTGCATGCCGGGCATCGCGCACTTCCTGCAGATCGACGAATACCCGCTGGGCGATTTCGACGACATCGTCGAAAAGTGCAAGCAGCATTACGGCGATGCGCTGGCCGGGAAGATCTTCTCGGTGCGTTGCAAGCGCGCCGGCAAGCACCCGTTCAGCTCGATCGACATCGAGAAGTACGTGGGCAGCCAGTTGCGACGCCAGTGCGGTGCCGCCGGGATCGACCTGAAAAAGCCGGAAATCGAAGTCCGCATCGAAGTTCGCGACCAACGGTTGTTCGTCATCCACAGCCAGCACAATGGCATTGGCGGTTATCCGCTGGGGGCGCTGGAGCAGACGCTGGTGCTGATGTCGGGCGGTTTCGACTCGACGGTCGCCGCCTACCAGATCATGCGGCGCGGGCTGATGGCGCATTTCTGCTTCTTCAATCTGGGCGGACGTGCCCACGAACTGGGCGTCATGGAAGTCGCGCATTTCATCTGGAAGAAGTACGGCAGCTCGCAACGCGTGTTATTTGTCAGTGTGCCGTTCGAGGAAGTGTTGGGCGAAATTCTCGGAAAAGTCGATAACAGTCATATGGGCGTCGTATTGAAGCGTATGATGTTGCGCGCTTCCTCCCGGATTGCCGATCGACTGCACATCGACGCGTTGGTCACCGGTGAGGCGATCTCCCAGGTGTCGAGCCAGACGTTGCCGAACCTGTCCGTCATCGATTGCGTGACCGACAAGCTGGTGCTGCGCCCGCTGATCGCCAGTCACAAGCAGGACATCATCGACACGGCCAATGAAATCGGCACGGCCGATTTCGCCCGGCACATGCCGGAGTACTGCGGGGTCATCTCGGTCAACCCGAAGACCGCCGCCAAGCGCCACCGCGTAGAGCACGAAGAGAAAGAATTCGACATGGCAGTGCTTGAGCGTGCGCTCGAGAACGCCAAGCTGGTACCCATCGACCGCGTGATCGATGAACTGGGCCAGGACGTACAGATTGAAGAAGTCAGCGATGCGCTGGCCGGTCAGATCGTGATCGACATCCGCCACCCGGATGCGGCCGAGGATGACCCGCTGGCGCTGGCTGGCATCGAGGTACAAACGATGCCGTTCTATGCACTGAACGCTCGTTTCAAGGAACTGGACCCTACTCGCCAGTACCTGTTGTATTGCGACAAAGGCGTGATGAGTCGCCTGCATGCCCACCATTTGCTCAGTGAGGGGCATGCCAATGTGCGCGTTTATCGACCGAGCTAAGTGCCCGGGGCTGTTTGCCTGTGGCCTGCGTCACCGGCCCCCCGACGCCACCGTCAAGCTGTAACGGCTTTCACGGACGCTACTGTTAATCGCTGCCAAGACTTGTCAGCACACCGAATCCTCTGATCGAGATACACAAGTGATCGAAAATCTACGCAACATCGCCATCATTGCCCACGTTGACCATGGTAAAACCACCCTGGTAGACAAACTCCTGCGTCAATCCGGCACCCTGGAGCGCAACGAGCTCAACGACGAGCGCGTGATGGACTCCAACGACCAGGAAAAAGAGCGCGGTATTACCATTCTGGCGAAAAACACCGCCATCAACTGGAACGGCTACCACATCAACATCGTGGACACCCCGGGCCACGCCGACTTCGGCGGCGAAGTAGAGCGCGTGATGTCGATGGTCGACTCCGTTCTGCTGCTGGTTGACGCTCAGGACGGCCCTATGCCGCAAACCCGTTTCGTGACCAAGAAAGCGTTCGAAGCTGGCCTCAAGCCAATCGTCGTGATCAACAAGGTCGACCGTCCGGGCGCGCGTCCTGACTGGGTTCTGGACCAGATTTTCGACCTGTTCGACAACCTGGGTGCCACCGACGAACAACTGGACTTCCAGGTTGTTTACGCTTCGGCCCTGAACGGTATTGCCGGCCTGGACCACACCGCCATGGCGGAAGACATGACCCCGCTGTACCAGGCGGTCGTCGACCACGTTCCAGCCCCGAAAGTCGACCGTGACGGTCCTTTCCAGATGCAGATTTCGGCACTGGACTACAACAGCTTCCTGGGTGTGATCGGTGTTGGCCGTATCGCCCGTGGTCGCATCAAGCCGAACACTCCGGTCGTCGCCATCGATGCCGACGGCAAGCGCCGCAACGGTCGTATCCTGAAGCTGATGGGTCACCACGGCCTGCACCGCGTCGACGTCGAAGAAGCAGCGGCCGGCGACATCGTCTGCATCAGCGGCTTCGACGAGCTGTTCATCTCCGACACCCTGTGCGACCCACTGAACGTCGAAGCGATGAAGCCGCTGACCGTTGACGAGCCAACCGTTTCCATGACCTTCCAGGTCAACGACTCGCCTTTCTGCGGTAAAGAAGGCAAGTACGTGACCTCCCGTAACATCAAGGATCGTCTGGACAAAGAGCTGCTGTACAACGTTGCACTGCGCGTTGAAGAAGGCGACTCGGCCGACAAGTTCAAGGTTTCCGGCCGTGGTGAGCTGCACCTCTCGGTACTGATCGAAACCATGCGTCGCGAAGGCTTCGAGCTGGCCCTGGGCCGTCCTGAAGTGATCATTCGTGAAGTCGACGGCGTCAAGCAGGAACCGTTCGAGAACGTCACCATCGACATCCCTGAAGAATCCCAGGGCAAGGTGATGGAAGAGATGGGTCTGCGTAAAGGCGACCTGAGCAACATGGTGCCGGATGGCAAAGGCCGTGTGCGTCTGGAATACAACATCCCTGCTCGTGGTCTGATCGGTTTCCGTAACCAGTTCCTGACCCTGACCAACGGTGCTGGCATCCTGACCTCGATCTTCGATCGTTACGCTCCTGTGAAGTCCGGCCACATGTCCGGCCGTCAGAACGGTGTTCTGGTGTCGGTTGAAACCGGCAAGGCACTGACCTACTCGCTGGAAACCCTGCAGGCTCGTGGCAAGCTGTTCGTCGAACACGGCCAGGAGATCTACAACGGTCAGATCGTTGGTCAGAACAGCCGCGACAACGACCTGGGCGTCAACCCTACCAAGGGCAAGAAGCTCGACAACATGCGTGCTTCGGGTAAAGACGAAACCATCGCTCTGGTTCCACCTGTTCGCTTCACCCTGGAACAGGCTCTGGAATACATCCAGGAAGACGAGCTGTGCGAAGTCACGCCTAAGTCCATCCGTCTTCGCAAGAAGATCCTGGACGAAAGCGAGCGTACCCGCGCTGCCAAGAAAGCCAAGGCATAAGATTTAGCCAAGGCTGAAAAAAACGCCCCCGGTCGCGAGACCGGGGGCGTTTTTGTTTGTCTGGGGTTTGTGCCGGGGCGGTGCCGGCCCCATCGCGAGCAAGCCCGCTCCCACAGTGACCGAGTTCTTTCGGAACGCATGCGATCAACTGTGGGAGCGGGCTTGCTCGCGAAGACGGCCGGTCAGCCGCCAGAATTTTTCAGGACAGATCAGAACCGTTCGATCGTCCGCGAATTGCGCTCACGCTCCACTTCCTTCGGCTTGTACGCGCAATACCCAGGCCGTGGGCCGATTTTCGGGTGATTGCGGCAGGTGTCCGGGCGCTTGTCATAAATGGTGCACAGGCGGCTCTTACGATCCAGGTAATAACAATCGTTGTTGCTCATGCGCTGCAGCGTGAAGATGCCCGATTTCTGATTGAAACGCTCGACCAGCCCTTCCTTTTGCAGGCGCTTGGCAATGTTCTTCGGCGGGTCGCCCAGCTCGAACTCATCGACGATGCCAATGCGGATCAGGTCCTTGATCTTGACCTCGACCGGCAGGGTGCAGCAGCTGGACATGCACGAACCGCACATCGGGGCGGAGTACTTGGCCCACGTATCGAGGCGATCGATCTCGGCGGCGGCGATCAGGTTGGGCTTCATCATCGGTTGTTACCAGGCGTGTGCATCAGGGCGCGCGATCATACCGGGACCGGTGGATTTTTGAACAACCTTTCGCCAGATTTTTTCTGCAGCGCTTCATTCGCAGGGTTATCCGGCACGGCCCCTGCATTGATTCAGGCCACACGACAATCCAATGCCGCCCTGTCTCGCATTTACAGGAAAAACTGCCGAACCAGAGCCGGCGCCGTCTGTCAGACCGTCTAGGCTCAACTATTCCACGCTCGCTCGAGGTCCTATCGATGACTCAAGAACCACTTGTTCGAGAAGCAGAGGTGGCCGCATTTCGCGACGCCGTCTTGACCAAGCTCACCTACGCGGTGGGCAAAGACCCGGATCACGCCTTTGACCACGACTGGTTCGAAGCCATTGCGCTGGCTGCGCGCGATCACATGGTCGAGCACTGGATGGATCACACCCGGCAGATCTACCGCAAAGGTCAGAAGCGGGTGTACTACCTCTCCCTGGAATTTCTCATCGGCCGGCTGCTCTACGACAGCCTGAGCAACCTTGGCCTGCTGGATGTCGCCCGTGAAGCCCTGACCGAACTGGGCGTCGACCTGGAGCGCATCCGCCTGCTGGAGCCCGACGCGGCGCTGGGCAACGGTGGCCTCGGACGTCTGGCGGCCTGCTTCATGGAGAGCATGTCGAGCCTGGGCATCGCCGGCCACGGCTACGGCATTCGTTACGAACACGGCTTGTTCCGCCAGGCGATTGTCGATGGCTGGCAGCAGGAGCAGACCGAGCATTGGCTGGATTTCGGTAACCCGTGGGAATTCGAACGGCCGGAGGTGGTGTACCCGATCGGTTTTGGTGGCAGCGTCGAAACCGTCACCGACGAAAACGGCAAGACCCGGCAAGTGTGGTCCCCGGCGGAAACCGTGCGGGCCATTGCCTACGACACTCCGGTCGTCGGCTGGCGCGGGGCGAGCGTCAATACCCTGCGCCTGTGGCGTGCCCGGGCCATGGAAGACCTGCACCTGGAGCGCTTCAACGCGGGTGACCACCTGGGCGCAGTCGCCGAAGTGGCCCGGGCGGAAAGCATTTCGCGTGTGCTCTATCCGGCGGACAGCACCGAAGCCGGCCAGGAGTTGCGCCTGCGCCAGGAGTATTTCTTCGTCGCCGCATCGCTGCAGGACCTGTTGCGCCGCCATCGCAACATGCACACCTCGGTGCTGACCCTGGGCGATCACGCGTCGATCCAGCTCAACGACACCCACCCCTCGATTGCCGTCGCCGAACTGATGCGTCAACTGGTCGACGTTTACGACGTCGAATGGGCCGCAGCCTGGGAAGTGACCGTCGCCACGCTGTCGTACACCAACCACACGTTGTTGCCGGAAGCGCTGGAAACCTGGCCGGTCGGTTTGATGGAGCGCATGCTGCCGCGGCACATGCAGATCATTTACCTGATCAACGCCCAGCACATCGACTCGCTGCGCGCCAAGGGTATCCATGATTTCGACGTGCTGCGCGCGGTGTCGCTGATCGAGGAAGACAATGGCCGTCGCGTGCGCATGGGTAACCTCGCTTTCCTTGGCTCGCACAGCGTCAATGGCGTGTCCGGCCTGCACACGCAGCTGATGCGCAAGACGGTGTTCTCCGAGTTGCACAAGCTCTATCCGGAGCGGATCAACAACAAGACCAACGGGATTACCTTCCGCCGCTGGCTCTACCAGGCCAACCCGGAGCTGACCTCGATGCTGGTCGATGCCCTCGGTCCGGATCTGCTGGACCACCCGGAAGAGCGTTTGCAGGAACTGGCACCGTTCGCCGAGAAACCGGCGTTCCGCAAGGCCTTCGCCGAGCAGCGCCTGCACAGCAAGAAGGCCCTGGCCTACCTGATTCACGAACGACTCGGGATCGCGGTCAACCCGGCGGCGATGTTCGATGTGCAGGTCAAGCGGATCCACGAATACAAGCGTCAACTGCTCAACCTGTTGCACACCGTCGCGCTGTACCAGGCCATCCGCGCCGAGCCGGAAATCGACTGGGTGCCACGGGTGAAGATCTTCGCCGGCAAGGCGGCGGCCAGTTATCACCAGGCCAAGCTGATCATCAAGCTGACCAACGATATCGCCCGGGTGGTGAACAACGACCCGACCGTGCGCGGTTTGCTCAAGGTGGTGTTCCTGCCCAACTACAACGTCAGTCTCGCGGAAAGCATCATTCCGGCGGCGGACCTGTCGGAGCAGATTTCCACGGCCGGTTTCGAAGCGTCGGGCACCAGCAACATGAAGTTCGGCCTCAATGGCGCCCTGACCATCGGCACCCTGGACGGCGCCAACGTGGAAATGTGCGAGCTCATCGGCGCCGAACACATGTTCATCTTCGGCCTCAGCGCGCAACAGGTGGAAGCACGCAAGCAGAACCACGAGTTCAATGCGACGCCGGACATCGCCGCGTCCCATCGCCTGGGCGATGTGCTGCAGGCGATTCGCAGCGGGGTGTTCTCGCCGGATGATCCGTCCCGTTACACGGGGCTGATCGATTCGTTGATCGACTACGACCGCTTCCTGGTCTGCGCCGACTTCGACGCCTACTGGGACGCGCAGATGCGCGTCGAAGCCCTTTGGCACGATTCCCAGTCGTGGTGGCGCTCGGCCGTGTTGAACACCGCCCGGATGGGCTGGTTCTCTTCCGACCGGACGATTCGCGAGTACGCCACGGACATCTGGAAAGCACTGGAGTAACTTTCAGCAATAATTGCGAGCCAGGCCCGGTGGTTGTGGGCCCTGGCCGATATACTGCGCGGTAGTTCACCGGGCGATACGCATTGTGGGAGCGGGCTTGCTCGCGAAGTGTTCCGACATTCAACATCGATGCTGAATGTCAGGGCGCTTCGCGAGCAGGCCCGCTCCCACAGGTTTGTGTGGTTTCACACTAGACTCAGCCGAATGCTGTATCTCCCGGATTCGCCTCTCAGTGGGGCCGCTTAGGGATATCGACCATGCAATGGATGTTCATGTTGATCGGGCTGGTGCTGGGCTGGGTGCTCGACGAGTCGTTCAGCGATGCGCTGTTGGGCGCGCTGCTCGGATTGGGGGTCGGTCAGGCCATTCGCATCAACCGGCTGGATTCGCAAGCGACGCAGCAGCGCGTGCTGCTGGAGCAGGCGCAGGCGACGCTGAATGCGCTCCAGCAACGCCTGGCGGTGCTGGAAGTCGCTGGTGCCCCGGCGCCAGCGCCTGTTGAAGAACCGCTTGCCAGTGAACCTGCGGCTTCTCCTGTTTTCACCCTCGACGACATCGCCGACTCGGCCCCGGCCCCGGCCTCGGCCTTGGTCTGGGAGCTTCCACCCGAACTTGAACCGGACGCCGCCACGACAGCGGCCCCCCGCCGTCCATTGTCCGACGATGCCTGGACCCGCGAGCCCGCTGCCCCCCGTGCGCCGACTGTCATCGAGCGCGCCCTCGCCGGTGCGCGCAATTGGTTGCTGGGCGGCAACACCGTGCTGCGCGTCGGCGTGGTGCTGCTGTTCCTCGGTCTCGCGTTTTTACTGCGCTACGCCACCGAAGGCCTGGTGCTGCCGCTCGAGCTGCGCTATGCCGGCGTCGCGGTGGCTGCGCTGGCTCTGCTCGCCCTGGGTTGGTGGTTGCGCCAGCGCAATCCTCACTATGCGCTGATGCTCCAGGGCACCGGGATTGGCGTGTTGTACCTGACGGTGTTTGCGGCAATGCGCTTGCATCCGCTGCTGGACCCGACGGCCGCATTCGGTTTGCTGGTGGCGGTGACGGTGTTCTCGGCGGTGCTGGCCATCACACAGGATTCCCTGGCGCTGGCATGTGCCGCCGCCTTGGGCGGTTTCGCCGCGCCGATCCTGACCTCCAGCGGCACCGGCAGCCATGTCGCGCTGTTCAGCTATTTCGCCCTGCTCAATGCCGGCATCCTGGCCATTGCCTGGTTCAAGGCCTGGCGTCCGCTCAATGTGATCGGCTTCGTCGGCACCTTCGGCATCGGTTTCACCTGGGGCCTGCGTTCCTACACAGCGGAGTTGCTGTGGAGCACCGAGCCGTTCCTGATCCTGTTTTTCCTCATGTACCTGGCCATCGGCCTGCTGTTCGCCCGGCGCAAGTTGCGGGAAATGGGCGATGCCCCCGAGGTCGAGGACCGCGAGGCGTTGTTGCGCCGGTCGGCGCGCAAGGGTGACTACGTCGACGGAACGCTGCTGTTCGGCCCGCCGCTGGTGGGTTTCGGTCTGCAGTTCGCGTTGATTCAGCACCTGGCGTTCGCCGCCGCGTTCAGTGCCTTGGCGCTGGGCATGCTGTACATGGCCCTTGCTCGCGTGCTGTTCACGGGACGCACATTGCTCCTGGCGGAGACCTGCCTGGCCCTGGGCGTGATCTTTACCAGCCTGGCGATTCCCCTGGGGCTCGATGCGCGCTGGACGACGGCCGCCTGGGCCGTGGAGGGGGCCGGGATCTTCTGGCTCGGGTTGCGGCAGAAACGGCCGCTGGCCCGAGCGTTCGCGTTGTTGCTGCAATTGGGGGCGGCGCTGGCGTTTCTCGGCGAGTTGCGGGCCGGCGACAGCAGCCTGATCGCCGGGGCGCCGCTGGGGGCGTTGCTGCTCGGCGTGGCGTTGCTGTTCAGCTTCCATCAATTGCACAAGGCCTTGCCCGGACAGGCGTCGGCGTGGGAGAAACGGGGCAGGCCGGTGTTGGCCGGTCTGGGCCTGACCTTCCTTTATCTGCTGGCGCCGTTGTTCTTCCTGATCCATGGCACTGCGATTGCTTGGGCGCTGGCCGGTGTAGTGACCTTGTTTGCGGGGCTGCGCCTGCCATCGCGGACCTTCCTGTTGTGCGGGTTTGCCGTGCAGTTGCTCGGTGGTGCGTTGTTCGTGGTCGCCGGTTCGGACTTCCTGGCGTCGTTGGCCAGCGAAGGGTTGCGGCCGCTGGCCCATGGCCGGTTCTGGACGCCATGGGTGTTGGGCCTGGCGGCAGGGGTCGGGGCCTGGCGCTTGCAACAGGAACGTCCCGTCGCAGTGTTGAACCAGCGCCTGTCCGCTGTGTTGCTGCTGTGGGGCGCGGGTGCCTGGGCGTTGGCGTGGGGCAGTGAGGTGCTGCGCTTTGCCCCGGCGGACCTGCAAGCGACCTTGTTGCTGGCCGTGGCGGCGCTGAGTGTCGCCCTGTGGGCGGTGTTGGCGCTGCGCCTTGGGTGGCCGGCGCTGGGCTTGCTCGGTACGGTGCTGATACCGGTGGCCGGCGTGATCCTGCTTGCGGCGTGGCACTCGCGTTATCACCCGGCGGCTGATTTCGCCTGGTTGGCCTGGGCGGCGGTGTTCGGGGTGCATTTCATTTCGCTGCGGCGTCTGGCGCCGATGTTGCCGGCACGGGCGCTGAGCATTGCCCACGTGCTGGGCGTCTGGCTGTTGATCGGCGTGCTGGCGCTCGAACTGCGTTTCGGCTTGTTGCTGCTGGCCGAGCAGTACAACGCCTGGCGCTGGTTGGGTTGGGCGATTCTGCCGAGTCTGTACCTGGTGCTGATGGCCAGTCCTCGTCACTGGCCGTGGCCGGTATCGGCGTATCCGCGCGAGTACCGACTGTACGCTGCGGCACCGCTGGCGTTGCTGATGCTCGGCTGGTTCTGGCTGGCGAACAGCTTCAGCAGTGGCGCCGCCGAGCCCTTGCCTTACGTGCCGCTGCTCAACCCGCTGGAGTTAGGCCTGCTGTTTGCCCTGTTCGGGGTGTATGTCTGGGCGCGCAGTGCCGCGCCGCAACTGGCGATGCGCAAGGACTACGTCGAGTACGCCACGCAACTGATCGCCGGCGTTTCGCTGTTCGCGTTTTTCACCGCGCTGGTGAACCGTACGGCGCACCATTGGGGTGGCGTGCCCTTCGAGCTGGACGCTTTGCTCGCCTCGATGCAGGTGCAGGCCGGCCTGTCCATCGTCTGGACCTTGATGGCCTTGAGCCTGATGATTGGCGGGCATCTGCGCGGTCGTCGCGAAGTCTGGCTGATGGGCGCGGCGTTGATCGGCGTGGTGGTCGCCAAGCTGTTCTTTGTCGAACTGAGCAACCGTGGCGGACTCGCCCGGATCGTCTCGTTTATCGGTGTCGGGGTGCTGCTGTTGGTGGTGGGCTATTTTGCCCCGTTGCCGCCCAAGCGTGCCGGCGTTGCGCATGCTGGCGCAGCCAACGCCGAAAAACCGGGCCCGCAAACCGAAGGAGTGTCGTCTTGAGTCAGAAGTTGAACCGGGTCTGGTGGGGCGCCGTTGCCCTGGCTGTCGCGCTGTCGATCAACGCCCAGGAACAGCCCGCGGACTTTGCCACGCACGTGCCGTTGAGCCTGAGCGGCGAGGGCCCCTGGTATCGCCTCGAATTGCCCCTGACTGTGCAATTGAAGGCGCAGCAGAGTGACCTGAGCGACGTACGGGTGTTCAACGCGGCGGGCGAGGCCCAGGCCTATGCGCTGGCGCGGGAAAGTGCGCAGGTCAGTGAACAGCGTGAGCTGACCGACGTGAAGTGGTTTCCGCTGTATAACGCCGCCGACGACACCGAGCGCGCGCCGAGCGTGCGAGTGCAATCGAACGCCAATGGCGCGCTGGTAGAAGTGCAGCCAGCGAGTCAGCTGGAAGCCGGTGAAGAGGTGCTGCGCGGCTGGCTGCTCGATGCCAGCGCGATCAAGGCGCCGCTGCAGCAGCTGATCATCGACTGGACCAGCGAGCGCGATGGCTTCCAGCGTTTCAGTATCGAAGCCAGCGACGACTTGCAGCATTGGCAGGCGTGGGGCGACGGACAGGTGGCGCGCCTGACCTTCGCCGACGAGCGGGTCGAACAGCACGAAGTGGGCTTGCCGGGGCAGTCGGCGCGCTACCTGCGCCTGCTGTGGAGCGCGCCGAATTCGGCACCGACGCTGACGTCCGCGCAACTGCAAAGCGCCACCGCGCGCAGCGTGCCGCTGCCCCTGGTGTGGTCGCCAGCGCTGGCGGGTGTCCGCGAAAAGGCCGGGGAGTACACCTGGCAGTTGCCGACGGGAGTGAATGTCGAGCGCCTGCAGGTCGAGCTGGATCAGCCCAACAGCCTGGCGCCAGTGATCCTGTACGGACGGCTGGACAGTCGCCGGCCGTGGCAGGTGTTGAGCAGCGGCTTGCTCTATCGCCTGACCCAGGGCGGTCAGGAGGTGGTGCAGAACGAGCTGCAGGTGCCGGGACGAACCGTGCAGCAGGTGAAGTTGACCGTGGACGAGCGCGGCGGCGGCCTGGGCGAGCAGGCGCCCAGCGTGAAGTTTGCCGTGCGCGCCACGCAGCTGGTGTTCCTGGCGCGCGGCGCCGGGCCCTACCGGTTGGCGTTGGGCAATGCGACGGTGAAGACGGCGAACTTGCCGTTGACGACGCTGATTCCGGATTACAGCGCAGGCCGTTGGGCGGCATTGGGTCGGGCCACGGTGGATGGCGAAGTGGCGACCACGCCGACGTCAACGGCAGTGGGGGCGGCATCCACGGACACCGACTGGAAGACATTCGGCTTGTGGGGGGTGTTGCTGCTCAGCGTGCTGTTCCTGGCGGTGATGGCGTTCAGTTTGCTGCGCAAGCCGCCGGCCAATTCCTGAGGGTGGCTGGCGCTGCGCGCCATTCGCGGGCAAGCCCGCTCCCACAAATTCGGCGTAGATCCTGTGGGAGCGGGCTTGCCCGCGAAGGCGGCTTTCCAGGCAAAGAAAATCATGTCAGTCGCCTCGGTCTGCGGTCCACATCCGCTGTGTTTCGAACTACGCTGAACCCCGTGCATGAACTCTCTTTGGCGGATCACGTCTGATAGGAGGAAATGCGCCTCGACTCGCGCTAAACTGCGCGGGTTTTTAGCCCCCCATTCAACCGGAGCCGTCCATGTCCCGCGTTACCCTGAGTCGCTATTTGATTGAGCAGACCCGCAGCAACAACACTCCTGCCGATCTGCGCTTCCTGATCGAAGTGGTGGCGCGTGCCTGCAAGGAGATCAGCCACGCCGTGTCCAAGGGCGCCCTGGGCGGTGTTCTGGGCAGCATGGGCACTGAAAACGTCCAAGGCGAAGTGCAGAAGAAACTCGACGTGATCTCCAACGAGATTCTGCTCGAAGCCAACGAATGGGGTGGTCACCTGGCTGGCATGGCGTCCGAAGAAATGGACAACGCCTACCAGATCCCGGGCAAGTACCCGAAAGGCGCCTACCTGCTGGTGTTCGACCCACTGGACGGCTCGTCGAACATCGACATCAACGCGCCGGTCGGCACCATCTTCTCGGTGCTGCGTTGCCCAAGCGAATACCTGAGCCAGAACGAAGCCCTGAACGAAAAGGCCTTCCTGCAGCCAGGCACCCAGCAAGTGGCCGCCGGCTACGCCATCTACGGCCCGCAGACCATGCTGGTGCTGACCCTGGGCGACGGCGTCAAAGGCTTCACCCTGGACCGTGAAATGGGCAGTTTCGTGCTGACTCACGAAGACATCAAGATCCCGGAGTCCACCCAGGAATTCGCGATCAACATGTCCAACCAGCGTCATTGGGAAGCGCCGGTACAACGCTACGTTGGCGAATTGCTGGCGGGTGAAGAAGGTCCGCTGAAAAAGAACTACAACATGCGCTGGGTCGCTGCGATGGTGGCCGACGTGCACCGCATCCTGACCCGTGGCGGTCTGTTCATGTACCCGCGCGACAGCCGCGAGCCGTCGAAGCCGGGCAAGCTGCGCCTGATGTACGAAGCCAACCCGATGTCGTTCCTGGTCGAGCAGGCCGGTGGCGCCTCCACCAACGGCCATCAGCGCATCCTCGACATTCAGCCTGAAGGCCTGCATCAGCGTTGTGCGGTGTTCCTCGGTTCGAAAGAAGAAGTGGCACGCGCCACGGCCTACCACCAGGAGTAAGCCATGACCGCGCCCTGGCAGCCGTTGCTCGACTGGTGGTTCGGAACGTCCGGATCAGCGCAGGAAGTGGCGGCACAGAAGGGCAAGTTGTGGTTCGGCAAGCGTGACAGCCAGGACCTCGAAGCGCGCGAGCGTTTCGGGGAATGGGTGGAGCAGGCACTGGCCGGCGGATTGACCGACTGGGCGCAACGCCCCGGAGGTTGGCTGGCCCTGGTGCTGTTGCTCGATCAACTGCCGCGAATGATCTTTCGCGATTCCCCCAAAGCTTTTTCCGGTGATCTGCGCGCGCAGAAACTCGTCGCGCAAGGCATTGCCGCCGACTTCGACCGGCAATTGAAGCCGATCCAGCGGGTGTTCATTTATCTGGTGTTCGAACACTGCGAAAACCTCGCGGTGCAGAACGAAGCCGTTTCGCGGTTTATCGATCTGGTGGCAGAACAGCCGGAAGGCGAGCGAGCGGTGTTTGCCGACAATCTGGACTATGCCGAACGGCATCGCAAAGTGATTGCGCGGTTTGGCCGGTTTCCGCATCGCAATGCGGTGTTGGGGCGCGAGTCGACGGCGGAAGAACTTGAGTTCCTCGCCGGGCCAGGTTCCCGATTCTAAACTTGCGTTAAGGCTGCTGCCGCCTTCGCGAGCAAGCCCGCTCCCACAGTGCCTTGGTGGAACACACATTGTGTTAATACCGAAGATCCCTGTGGGAGCGTGCTTGCTCGCGAAGAGGCCAGTGGCCGCGCCTTAGATCCTGAAGCTCCCCACCAGATGCTTCAGCCGCGCCGCCTGTTGTTCAAGGTCGGCGCAGGCGCGCAGGGTGGCCTGCAGGTTCTCCACACCTTCCTGGTTCAGCGTGTTGATCTCGTTGATGTCGACGTTGATCGATTCAACCACGGCGGTCTGTTCTTCGGTCGCGGTGGCCACGGACTGGTTCATGCCGTCGATTTCGCCGATGCGCTGGGTCACGCTGCCCAGGCGTTCGCCGGCCTGGTTGGCGATGCCGACGCTGCTTTCGCTCTGGCGCTGGCTGTCGGTCATGGTGCTCACGGCTTCGCGGGCGCCGACCTGCAGTTCCTCGATCATCTTCTGCACTTGCTGCGCCGAATCCTGGGTGCGGTGCGCGAGGTTGCGCACTTCGTCGGCGACCACGGCAAAACCGCGCCCGGCTTCGCCGGCTCGGGCTGCTTCGATGGCGGCGTTCAATGCCAGCAGGTTGGTCTGCTGGGAGATGCTGGTGATCACTTCCAGAATCTGTCCGATGTTGACGGTGTTGCTGTTGAGCGTCTCGATATTGCCGCAGGAATCGCTGATCTTCGCCGACAGCTGATGCATGGCCGTGATGGTTTTATCCACCGTCTGCTGACCGTCTTCGGCCAGGGCCCGGGCGTCGCTCGAATGCTGCGAAGCGAGGGCGGCATTCTGGGCAATTTCCTGGGCAGCGGCGCCGAGCTGGTTGATTGCTGCGGCGACGCTGCTGGTGCGCGAGGCCTGCTGGTCGGAGTTGAACATCGACGAGTTGGAGGCCGCCACCACGCGCAGCGCCACTTCGTTGACCTGGCCGGTGGCGGAGGACACTTCGCGGATCGAGGTGTGGATACGCTCGACGAATCGGTTGAACGACAGCCCCAGTGCGCCGAATTCGTCATGGCCGTGGATCGTCAGGCGTTTGGTCAGGTCGCCTTCACCTTCGGCGATGTCATGCATGGCGCGGCCCATGGTCAGCAGCGGCTGCATCAGGAAGCTGATCAGCAGGCCCAGCAAGGTGATGATGATCACCACCGCAATCACCATGGCGATGATCGCCGAGGTGCGGAACTCGCTGAGCATGGCGAACGCCGTGTCCTGGTCCAGTACCAGCGCCACGTACCAGTCGGCCGAGGGCACGCCGTTGACGTGGGTGAAGGAGATGAACTGGCGCTTGCCATCGATTTCCACCTCTTTCATGCCCGGGCTGACTTTCGGAGTGTCGTTCGGGTAAGCCTCGGCCAGGCTCTTTAGCACCAGTTTGCTATCGGGGTGAATCAGGATTTTGCCGTCGGCGCCGACGATGAAGGCATGACCGTGACCGCCGAAGTTCAGCGAGTTGATGATCGCGCTGACGCTCGAGAGGTCGATGTCGGCCCCGGCGACACCGATCATCTGGCCCTGACGCTGCACCGGGGTGGCGATGGTGATGACCAGCTTGCCGGACGAGGCGGCGATGTAGGGTTCGGTGACGATGGTCTGTTGCGCACTGTTGGCCGCCTTGTACCAGCCACGGGCGCGCGGATCGTAATCCGCAGCGCGGTTACCCGCCGGGACCGAGAACATCACGCCATCGGTGCCGCCGAAGTAGCTCAGTTGGAAGTTACCGGTGTAGGCGGGCAGGTCGATCACCCGTTTCAGGCTGCTCAGGGCGCTGCCATCGGCCGAGATCTGCTGCGACATCGATTGCAGCAGATGAATGCGGCTTTCCAGCCAGGTCTGGATGTTGCTGGTGGTCAGGCTGCCGAGTTCCTGCATCGATGATTCGGTGCTGCTGCGCAGGGTCTGGCGCTGTTGGTAGTCGTTGAACAGGATGAAGCAGGCAAATGCAACGGCCACCACGAGGGCGGCAGCCAACAAGATTTTGTGGCTGAACTTCATGTTTCTGGTCATTAAATGAACTACCGCGAAAGAACTAGTCAAGAAGGGCGCCAATTTGCCATAACAGAGGGCTTTGCGCTGCTTTTTTGTCGACTGGGCGGCGCCAAAGATTAGGCGCATTTGGCCAAAGCCGACGAAATGCATAACAGCGCAGGAAAGTGGCTGATTTTTCGGCAAAAGGCAGACGAGCGGCCCAACAAATAGGCGGCCGGTCAGGGAACCCGAAGGGGGTTTTTACTTCTAAGCTTCTGCTTGGCAGTTTGCCATTCCCCCTTCGCTCCAGGAGTTTCACCATGTCGCTGCGATCCGTCGCCCTGCTTTCGTTCTGCGTGTTGTTGGTCGCGTGTGGCAAGGTCAATCAGGAAAACTATTCCAAGCTGTCGGCGGGCATGGCCAAGACCGAGGTTGAAGCCTTGCTCGGCAAACCCACCGACTGTTCGGGTGCGCTTGGCTTGTCCAGTTGTACCTGGGGCGACAAGAACAGCTTTATCAGCGTGCAGTACGCCGGTGACAAAGTGATGATGTTTTCTGGCCAAGGCCTGAAGTAATCCGGGGCGTCATGCCCACGGGAGAAAAACAATGAAGCAGTTACTGATCCTCCTTTTGGCCGGCCTGGTTTTGGCCGGCTGCGCTACTTCCGGCGAAGATCCGTTGGCGCCGAAAACCGTCAACAGCGTCAATCTGAAGAAGTACCAAGGGACCTGGTACGAGTTGGCGCGTTTGCCGATGTATTTCCAGCGCAACTGTGCGCAGTCCGAAGCGCATTACACCCTCAAGCCCGACGGCAACATCCTGGTGCTCAATCGCTGCCTGACTGCGGATTGGCAGTGGGAAGAGGCCAAGGGCACGGCTTATCCACAGGTGCCGGGCAAAACCGACAAGTTGTGGGTCGAGTTCGATAACTGGTTTTCCCGGCTGCTGCCGGGTGTAGCGAAGGGCGAGTATTGGGTGTTGTTCGTCAGCGACGACTACAAGACCGCCATCGTCGGTGATCCGAGCCGCCGCTATCTGTGGCTGCTGTCGCGAACCCCGACCGTCAACGGGGTGGTGCGCGAAGAGCTGCTGAGCAAGGCGCGTCAGCAGGGTTACGACACCACGCGCTTGATCTGGCGGGCGACGGATACGCAGATGGCCAAGACGTCGAACTGATCGCCTGTAACCCTGTGGGAGCGAGCCTGCTCGCGATGATCTGTCTGTGACACCTGTGTTGCCTGACACTCCATCGCGAGCAGGCTCGCTCCCACCGTTTCATTTTGGGTCAGCCCAGGAGATCGCGTAGGACCTGGGTAAACGCCCGACTGCTTTCGTCTTCCCCCGCATGTCGTCCATCGCGCACGACCCACTGGCCATTGACCAATACATCACGCACCTGGCGATCGCCGCCGGCGAACAGCCAGCGGTTCAGGATTCCGTCACCACTGGCCGTCGCCAGGTACGGGTCATTGCCATCGAGCACCAGCCAGTCCGCCCGCTTGCCCACTTCCAGAGCACCGATCGGCTGACCCAGCGCCTCGGCGCCGCCGTCCAGCGCCGCGTCGTAGAGTGTGCGACCGACCATCGGTTGATCCGCGCCGTACAGCCGGTTACGCCGTTGATCGCGCAGGCGCTGGCCGTATTCCAGCCAGCGCAACTCCTCCACCACGCTCAGCGACACATGGCTGTCGGAGCCGATGCCCATGCGGCCGCCCTGGGCGAGGAAGTCCACCGCCGGGAATATTCCGTCGCCGAGGTTGGCCTCGGTGGTCAGGCACAGGCCGGCGATGGCACGACTGCCGGCCATCAGCGCGACTTCTTCAGTGTTGGCGTGGGTCGCATGCACCAGGCACCAGCGCTGATCGACTTCGACGTTTTCATAGAGCCATTGCAGCGGACGGCGGCCGCTCCAGCTCAGGCAGTCGTCGACTTCCTTCTGCTGTTCGGCAATGTGAATGTGCACCGGGCATTGTCGGTCGCTGGCGGCCAGCACTTCGCTGATCTGTTGCGGGGTG
Source organism: Pseudomonas sp. IT-P12 (assembly GCF_949767465.1). Taxonomy (NCBI): domain Bacteria; kingdom Pseudomonadati; phylum Pseudomonadota; class Gammaproteobacteria; order Pseudomonadales; family Pseudomonadaceae; genus Pseudomonas; species Pseudomonas sp. IT-P12. The sequence continues at coordinate 210,730 of NZ_CATKPY010000023.1, forward strand.
ACCGCGCGCAACGAGTGGAAGCACAGGCCCAGCGACTGGGCTTTCTGTTGGGCCAGCAGTGGCTGCAGGCGTGCTTGCAGCTTCAGGTAATTTTCGGTGCTGTTGATGAAACGGCGTTGGCCGTCGTTGGGTGTCTGGCCACCGAAACCCGAGTGGCTGTAGAGCACCGGCAGCAAGGTCAGGCCGATCCCGGCGTCGCTCGCGGCCTGGCTGATGCGCAGCGCCAGTTCGGCCGGGTCGGCGTAGGGTTGGCCACTGGTGTCGTGGTGCACGTAATGAAATTCGGCGACCGAGGTGTAACCGGCCTTGAGCATTTCGATGTACAGCTGGCGGGCAATCACCCCGAGTTGCTCCGGGCTGATTTTTCCGACGAGACGATACATCAGGTCGCGCCAGGTCCAGAAACTGTCGTTCGGATTACCCGCCACTTCCGCCAGACCGGCCATGGCGCGCTGGAACGCGTGGGAGTGCAGGTTGGGCATGCCCGGGAGCAACGGGCCGCTTAGCCGCTCGGCGCCATCTGCATGGGAATCGGCCTGGATATGGGCCAGAACGCCATCGGCGCTGACCTCAAGACGTACATTGTTGGCCCATCCACTAGGCAGCAGCGCGCGTTCGGCAAAGAAGGCGGACATGGTTCAGCACCCCATCGTGTGTTATTTGTATATACATATACAGACGTTTGCCTGCCCGGTAAACTCCGGCAAGCTAGCAACCTTTACCCAATGAACAGGGATTAACCGTGCCGACTCCGCCTCCAGTCTCACCGTTGGCCGCGAACATGGGCGACAGTCCGGCGCCCTTGTACGCTCGCGTCAAACAAATGATCACCCAGCAGATCGACAGTGGAAACTGGCCGCCGCACTACCGCGTGCCGTCGGAAAGCGAGCTGGTCAGCCAGCTCGGTTTCAGCCGCATGACCATCAACCGCGCGTTGCGCGAGATGACCGCCGACGGCCTGTTGGTGCGCATGCAGGGCGTCGGCACCTTCGTCGCCGAACCGAAAAGCCAGTCCGCGCTGTTCGAAGTGCACAACATCGCCGATGAAATCGCCTCCCGTGGCCATCGTCACACCTGCACGGTCATCACCCTCGAAGAAGAGGCGGCCGGTTCCGAACGTGCCCTGGCGCTGGACATGCGTGAAGGGCAGAAGGTCTTTCACTCGCTGATTGTGCATTACGAGAACGATATTCCGGTACAAATCGAGGACCGTTTCGTCAACGCACTGGTGGCCCCGGATTACCTCAAGCAGGATTTCACCCTGCAAACCCCATATGCCTACTTGAACCAGGTCGCGCCACTGACCGAAGGCGAGCACGTGGTCGAAGCGATTCTGGCCGAGGCGTCGGAGTGCAAGTTGTTGCAGATCGAAAAGGGCGAACCGTGCCTGCTGATTCGTCGGCGGACCTGGTCGGGGCGCCAGCCGGTGACCGCCGCCCGGTTGATTCACCCTGGTTCCCGTCATCGTCTGGAAGGTCGGTTTCATAAATGAGTGATTTGAAGGTTCTACGCGCCAAAGACTACCCGCGCATGCCCTGGAAAAACGGCGGCGGCAGCACTGAAGAAATCACCCGCGACACCGGCACCGGCCTGGACGGCTTCGGCTGGCGCCTGTCGATCGCCGACATCGCCGAGTCGGGCGGTTTTTCCACCTTCGCCGGTTACGAGCGGATCATCACCGTGTTGCAGGGTGACGGCATGACCTTGTCGGTCGATGGCCAGGTCACTCGGCCGCTGCTACCCGTCGAGCCATTTGCATTCAGCGGCGAAAGCCGCGTGTCCTGCACGTTGCTGGGTGGACCGATCCGCGACTTCAACCTGATCTATGCGCCAAAGCGTTACCGCGCGCGGTTGCAGTGGCTGGACGGCGAACAACGGTTCTTCAGCGACGCCGGGACGGTCCTGGTGTTCAGTGTCAGCGATGCGCTTGAAGTAAAGGTCGGTAACACCACTGCACAATTGGGTCGCCATGATTGCCTGCAATTCGACGGTAACAGCGGGTTGCTGGACATCTCCAGCAATGGCGCCTGCTGTGTGATCGAGCTGACGGCGCGCTGATCTCCTGCCCCGCGTATCGGCAGGAGCGACCCGGTTCGCTCCTGCATGAAAAATCGTTTCCCTGGGCGCACCAACTTGTTACCTAACGCCCCAGCGTGGCGCAAAACCACGCTCACGTAACATCCCTCGCCTCGTTCAGATCTTCCCCGTAAAAAATTTCATCTACGCCAGAACCCTTGATTCAGGCGCTCTTCAGCTGTTTCAGCATTTTTCCTGAATGCCCATTCAACAAGTTGGCCGCTTGATTGCATATGCTTGTATGTACAAGTAAAGACGTATGCGTATGAGTCGACCTGAACTCCCCGCAACGTCCACCTGATTCGCCTGTGACGCAACGACGCGCACAGGCTGGCTTACCCACTGCCAGGGTTGGTTTGGATTGATCGCTGAGGAGTCTTTTTCGTGACTGACAATACCCGCACCACTGCCTCTGTAACAAAGCGCCGTGACGTTGAAATCCGCGCTGCCCGCGGCAACAAGCTGACCGCCAAGAGCTGGCTGACCGAAGCGCCGTTGCGCATGCTGATGAACAACCTCGACCCGGAAGTCGCCGAGAACCCGAAAGAGCTGGTGGTCTACGGTGGTATCGGCCGCGCGGCCCGTAACTGGGAGTGCTACGACAAGATCGTCGAAAGCCTGACCAACCTGAATGACGACGAGACCCTGCTGGTGCAATCCGGCAAGCCGGTCGGCGTGTTCAAGACCCACAGCAACGCCCCGCGCGTACTGATCGCCAACTCCAACCTGGTCCCGCATTGGGCCACCTGGGAACACTTCAACGAGCTCGATGCCAAGGGCCTGGCCATGTACGGCCAGATGACCGCCGGCAGCTGGATCTACATCGGTAGCCAGGGCATCGTCCAGGGCACCTACGAAACCTTCGTCGAAGCCGGTCGCCAGCACTACAACGACAACCTCACCGGCAAGTGGGTCCTGACCGCAGGCCTGGGCGGCATGGGCGGTGCCCAGCCACTGGCCGCGACCCTGGCCGGTGCCTGCTCGCTGAACATCGAATGCCAGCAGATCAGCATCGATTTCCGCCTGAAAACCCGCTACGTCGACGAGCAGGCCAAAGACCTCGACGACGCACTGGCCCGCATCGCCAAGTACACCGCCGAAGGCAAGGCCATCTCCATCGCGCTGTGCGGCAATGCTGCTGAAATCCTCCCGGAACTGGTGCGTCGCGGTGTGCGCCCGGACATGGTCACCGACCAGACCAGCGCCCACGACCCGCTCAACGGCTACCTGCCTGCCGGATGGACCTGGGACGAATACCGCGCTCGCGCCAAGACCGAGCCCGCCGCAGTGGTCAAGGCCGCCAAGCAATCGATGGCCGTGCACGTCAAAGCCATGCTGGACTTCCAGAAAATGGGCGTGCCGACCTTCGACTACGGCAACAACATCCGTCAGATGGCCCAGGAAGAAGGCGTGGAAAACGCATTCGACTTCCCAGGCTTCGTGCCGGCCTACATCCGTCCGCTGTTCTGCCGTGGCATCGGCCCGTTCCGTTGGGCTGCACTGTCTGGCGATCCCCAAGACATCTACAAGACCGACGCCAAGGTCAAGGAACTGATCCCGGACGACGCGCACCTGCACAACTGGCTGGACATGGCGCGCGAGCGCATCAGCTTCCAGGGTCTGCCGGCACGTATCTGCTGGGTCGGCCTGGGCCTGCGCGCCAAGCTCGGCCTGGCGTTCAACGAAATGGTGCGCAGCGGCGAGTTGTCGGCACCGATCGTCATCGGTCGCGACCACCTGGACTCCGGTTCGGTATCGAGCCCGAACCGCGAAACCGAATCGATGCAGGACGGTTCCGACGCCGTGTCCGACTGGCCGTTGCTCAATGCCCTGCTCAACACCGCGAGCGGCGCGACCTGGGTCTCCCTGCATCACGGTGGCGGCGTCGGTATGGGCTTCTCCCAGCATTCGGGCATGGTGATTGTCTGCGACGGTACTGACGAAGCGGCCGAGCGTATCGCTCGCGTCCTGCACAACGACCCGGCCACCGGTGTCATGCGTCACGCCGATGCCGGTTACCAGATCGCCATCGACTGTGCCAAGGAACAAGGGCTGAACCTGCCGATGATTACCGGCAAGTAACAGGCAATTGATGAGCGCCCCTTGTGGGAGCGAGCCTGCTCGCGATGATGGCGGCACATTCAGCTTGATTGTTGACTGACAGCCCCCTGGCGCGAACAGGCTCGATCCCACAGAAACCGGACTCTACCCAGAACAATCCACAGAGGTTGAACCATGGCTGTCAATGATGAGCGTGCAGGCAACAAACCGTTGATCGAGAAGCGCTCGATCGACTACATCCCGGAAGCGGAAAGACACGGCCGTCTGATCAGCCAGTTCACCCTGTGGATGGGTGCCAACCTGCAAATCACCGCGATTGTCACCGGGGCGTTGGCCGTGGTGCTCGGCGGCGATGTGTTCTGGTCGTTGATCGGTTTGTTGATCGGTCAACTGCTGGGCGGTGGGGTCATGGCGTTGCACGCGGCGCAGGGGCCCAAGCTGGGCTTGCCGCAGATGATTTCCAGCCGGGTGCAGTTCGGTGTTTATGGCGCGGCCATCCCGATCGTGCTGGTGTGCCTGATGTACCTGGGCTTCACCGCCACCGGTACCGTGCTGTCCGGGCAGGCCCTGGGGCAGTTGTTCGGTGTCAGCGACACCGTCGGCATCCTGATCTTCGCCAGTGTCATCGTGCTGGTGACGGTGCTCGGTTACCGGGTGATCCACTGGATCGGCCGTGTCGCCAGCATCATCGGCGTGATTGCCTTCGTGTATCTGTTCAGTCGCCTGATGAGCCAGACGGACGTCGGAGCGTTGATGGAGATTCGTCACTTCAGCTGGAGCAGCTTCCTGCTGGCCGTGTCGCTCGCGGCGTCCTGGCAGATCGCTTTCGGCCCTTATGTGGCGGACTACTCGCGTTATCTGCCAAGCAACACTTCCTCGGTGAAGACCTTCTTTGCCGCCGGTGCCGGTTCGGTGATCGGAGCGCAGGTGGCGATGATCCTCGGTGTGTTTGCGGCGGCTTCGGCCAACGGTCAGTACGCCGGTCATGAAGTGGCTTACATCGTCGGTTTTGCTGGCAGTGGTGCCACCGCTGCGCTGCTGTACTTCAGCATCGCCTTCGGCAAGGTGACCATCTCTACGCTCAACTCGTACGGCAGCTTCATGTGCATTGCGACCATCATCAGCGGCTTTCGTGGAAACCTTAAGGTATCGCGCCTGCAGCGTCTGGTGTTCGTGCTGTTCATCGTCGGTGCGGCGACCCTGATTGCCTTGCTGGGCCAGCACTCGTTCCTCGGTGCGTTCAAGTCCTTCATCCTGTTCCTGCTGGCGTTCTTCACGCCGTGGAGCGCTATCAACCTGGTGGACTACTACTGTATTACCCGCGAACGCTATGACGTACCGGCGCTGGCGGATCCCAATGGTCGCTACGGCCGCTGGAACATGCTGGGGATCGGTATCTATGTGTTCGGTGTGCTGGTGCAGCTGCCGTTCATCTCCACCAAGTTCTACACCGGCCCACTGGTGGCGGCGCTGGGCGACGTGGATATTTCATGGATCATCGGCCTGGTGCTGCCGGCGGCCCTGTATTACGTGTGTGCGAAAAAATGGCACGGCTCGGTGCCTGATCGACTGATCCTGCCGGTCGAGCAGGACAGCGTTGTACAACCTAAAACAAGCGGAAATGGTCGCGCTGCGGCGCAGGCCTGATTGGACGTGGACAGGGCTGGATGCCTCTTGACTGCCGTAAGCCAATTCATGATTAGGAGCGTCACAACAATGAAATCGAACAAGACCCTGCTGACTACATTGCTTTCCATGGGCCTGCTGGCCAGCGCCGGCGCCACCCAGGCAGCCGGTTGGTGCGAATCGGGCAAACCGGTGAAGTTCGCCGGCCTGAACTGGGAAAGCGGCATGCTGCTGACCGATGTCCTGCAGGTGGTGCTGGAGAAAGGTTACGACTGCAAGACCGACAGCCTGCCGGGCAACTCCATCACCATGGAAAACGCCCTGAGCAGCAACGACATCCAGGTGTTTGCCGAGGAGTGGGTCGGCCGCAGCGAGGTCTGGAACAAGGCCGAGAAGGCCGGCAAGGTGGTGGGCGTCGGTGCGCCGATCGTGGGGGCGATCGAAGGCTGGTATGTGCCGCGCTACGTGATCGAGGGCGACGCCAAGCGCAAACTGGAAGCCAAGGCGCCGGACCTGAAGAACATCGCCGATCTGGCCAAGTACTCTGCCGTGTTCAAGGATGCCGAAGAGCCGTCCAAAGGCCGTTTCTACAACTGCCCGGCCGGCTGGACCTGTGAACTCGACAACAGCGAAATGCTGAAAAGCTACGGCCTGGAAAACAGCTACACCAACTTCCGCCCAGGCACCGGCCCGGCACTGGATGCCGCTGTGCTGTCGAGCTACAAGCGTGGCGAGCCGATTCTGTTCTACTACTGGTCGCCAACGCCGTTGATGGGCCAGGTCGATGTCGTGAAGCTCGAAGAAAAACCAGGCGTGGATAAAACCGTGACCATCAAGGTCGGCCTGTCCAAGACCTTCCACGAGGAAGCGCCGGAACTGGTGGCCGTGCTGGAAAAGGTCAACCTGCCGATCGACCTGCTGAACCAGAACCTGGGCCGCATGGCGAAGGAACGTATCGAGTCGCCAAAACTGGCGAAAATCTTCCTCAAGGAACATCCTGAAGTCTGGCACCAGTGGGTGAGCGAAGACGCAGCCAAGAAAATCGACGCTGCGCTTTGAAAACTACTGCGCGCTGAGAGCCTACGGCTCACGCGGGCAATACTGCGTTGAAAGCAGACTCGAAATGCTCATTGACTAAAGTCAACTCCGCTTTCTCGCCTGCTTTCGCCTTGTCTTGCCTTCGCTCGCTACGTTTTCAAACAGCTTGTTTATAAGGGCAAAGCTTTACAGCACTGCTTTGTGGTGCTGCGAAGCCCTTGATTGAGAGTCTCTTATGTTTCCCGAAAGCTTTACCTTTTCCATCGCCGACTGGGTCAACGGTTGGGTCGATTCGCTGGTCACCAACTACGGCGACGTGTTCCGGCACATCTCCGACACCCTGTTGTGGGCCATCGTCAATCTTGAAGGGCTGCTGCGTGCGGCGCCCTGGTGGCTGATGCTGGCCATCGTCGCCGGCGTGGCCTGGCACGCGACCCGCAAGGTGGTGACCACGGCGGTGATCGTCGGCCTGCTGTTCCTGGTGGGGGCGGTCGGCCTCTGGGACAAGCTGATGCAAACCCTGGCACTGATGCTGGTGGCGACGGTCATTTCGGTGCTGATCGGCGTGCCCCTGGGCATTCTGTCGGCGCGCAGCAATCGCCTGCGTTCGGTGCTGATGCCGCTGCTGGACATCATGCAGACCATGCCGAGCTTCGTGTACCTGATTCCGGTGCTGATGCTGTTCGGCCTGGGCAAGGTTCCGGCGATTTTCGCCACCGTGATCTACGCCGCGCCGCCGCTGATCCGCCTGACCGACCTGGGCATCCGTCAGGTCGACGGGGAAGTGATGGAAGCGATCAATGCCTTCGGCGCCAACCGCTGGCAGCAACTGTTCGGCGTGCAACTGCCGCTGGCCCTGCCCAGCATCATGGCCGGGATCAACCAGACCACCATGATGGCCCTGTCGATGGTGGTGATCGCCTCGATGATCGGTGCCCGTGGCCTGGGCGAAGACGTGCTGGTCGGGATTCAGACCCTCAACGTCGGGCGTGGCCTGGAAGCGGGCCTGGCGATCGTGATTCTGGCCGTGGTGATCGACCGCATTACGCAGGCGTATGGTCGTGCCCGGCATGAGGTGAGCAAATGAACAACCCAAGCGTAAGCAAGATCGAAGTCAAGAACGTCTTCAAGATTTTCGGCAACCGTGCCAAGGACGCACTGGGCCTGATCGGCCAGGGCAAGACCAAGGATCAGGTGCTGGCCGAGACCGGCTGTGTGGTCGGTGTGAACGACCTGTCGCTGAGCATCGGCAGCGGCGAGATTTTCGTCATCATGGGTCTCTCGGGCTCCGGCAAATCCACGCTGGTGCGCCACTTCAACCGCCTGATCGACCCCACCAGCGGCGCGATCCTGGTGGACGGCGAGGACATCCTGCAATACGACATGGACGCCCTGCGCGAATTCCGCCGGCGCAAGATCAGCATGGTGTTCCAGAGCTTCGGCCTGCTGCCGCACAAGACTGTGGTCGACAACGTCGCCTACGGCCTGAAAGTGCGCGGTGAGAGCAAGCAGATGTGCACCGAACGCGCGCTGCACTGGATCAACACCGTGGGCCTCAAAGGCTACGAAAACAAATACCCGCATCAGCTTTCCGGCGGCATGCGTCAGCGTGTGGGCCTGGCCCGTGCATTGGCGGCGGACACCGACATCATTCTGATGGACGAGGCCTTCAGCGCCCTCGATCCGCTGATCCGCGCAGAGATGCAGGACCAGTTGCTGGAGCTGCAAAAGACCCTGCACAAGACCATCGTGTTCATCACCCACGACCTCGACGAGGCCGTGCGCATCGGCAACCGTATCGCGATCCTCAAGGACGGCCGCCTGATTCAGGTCGGCACGCCGCGCGAGATCCTTCATTCGCCGGCCGATGAGTATGTCGACCGGTTTGTGCAGCGGCGGGCGGCGGTGGTCTAAGAATTTGCAGTGCTTTTATTGGCCCCATCGCGAGCAGGCTCGCTCCTACAGGGGGCGGTGTGCGCAGGCCCATTGTGGGAGCGAGCCTGCTCGCGATGGGGCCAGTGAAGCTGCATCAATATTGGCTAGAGGTAAAAGATGTCCCAGGCTGAAAAAATCGTAATCGCCGACGCTCCATTGCGTTGGCAGGATGTGGTTGCGGTCGCCCGTCACGGCGCGCCGCTTGAACTGTCGGTCAAGGCCTGGGCGCGCATCGAGAATGCCCAGGCGATCGTCCAGCGCATCGTCGCCAGCGGCGAACGGGCCTATGGCGTTAACACTGGCCTGGGCGCGCTGTGCAATGTGTCGCTGGCTGATGAACAACTCAGCCAGCTGTCACGCAATACCTTGCTCAGCCATGCCTGTGGCGTCGGCGCCCCGCTGGCCGATGAACAGACCCGCGCCATCATGTGCGCCGCCATTCGCAATTACAGCCAGGGTAAATCCGGCATTCACCGCCAGGTGGTCGAAGCGCTGCTGGCCTTGCTCAACCGTGGCATCACGCCGCAAGTGCCGTCCCAGGGCTCGGTGGGTTACCTGACCCACATGGCGCACATCGGCATCGCGCTGTTGGGCGTCGGCAATGTCAGCTATCGCGGACAGATCGTTTCGGCACAGCAGGCGCTGTCCGAAGAGGGGCTGCAGCCGGTTCGACTGGGCGCCAAGGACGGCCTGTGCCTGGTCAACGGCACGCCGTGCATGACCGGCCTCAGCTGCCTGGCCATTGCCGACGCCACGCGCCTGCTGCAATGGGCCGATGTGATCGGCGCCATGAGCTTCGAGGCCCAGCGCGGCCAGATCGCGGCGTTCGATGCCGAGATCATCGCGCTCAAGCCGCATCCCGGCATGCAGCAGGTGGGTCTCAATCTGCGGGCGCTGCTGGACGGCAGCGAAGTGATCGCATCGAGCAAAGGCATCCGCACCCAGGACGCGCTGAGCATCCGTTCGATCCCGCAGGTCCATGGCGCGGCGCGGGATCAGCTGACGCACGCGATTCTACAGATCGAAACCGAACTCAACGGCTGCACCGACAACCCCTTGCTGCTGGGTACCCCGGACAATTTCCGGATCATGTCCCAGGCCAACCCGCACGGTCAGTCGGTGGCCATGGCCGCTGATCTGCTGGCCATCGCCATGGCGGAGATCGGCTCGATCGCCGAGCGACGTCTCGACCGCCTGATCAACCCGCACGTCAGCGGCCTGCCGGCGTTCCTGGTGGCCAACCCGGGGGTGAATTCCGGGATGATGATCGTGCAATACGTCGCCGCTTCGCTGTGTGCGGAAAATCGTCAATTGGCGCAACCGGCCGTGCTCGACAACTACGTCACTTCCGGCCTGCAGGAAGACCACCTGAGCATGGGCACCAACGCCGCGCTGAAGCTGCATCGGGCCCTGGAAAACTGCACGCAGATCCTCGCGATCGAATACCTGCTGGCCGCCCAGGCCTTTGAATTTTTCAAGGCGCAGCGCTTTGGCACCGGCACCGATGCGGCCTGGCGTCTGCTGCGCGAGCGCGTCCCGGCCTACGATCAGGACCGCTGGCTGGCGCCGGACATCGCCGCCGCCGCGAGCGTCCTGAAAGATTCGAAGCTGCTGCACGACGCCTTACCGAATTTGCACTGACCACTACCCATACCAGCGTGCCAAGGCGTGGATCGCTCAAAAGGCGAGAAGCGACGGATAACGGAATGCTCCGGAGCGACTGGTAGTTAATAACAATGTCCCAAAAGGAGCATTTTAATGACTGCACTGAACCTGATTCCCGGCCAGCTGAGCCTGGCCCAACTGCGCGACGTCTATCAGCGCCCGGTCACGCTGACCCTCGACAGCAGCGCCTCGGGGCAGATCGAAGCCAGCGTCGCCTGCGTGGAGCAGATCCTCGCCGAGAACCGCACCGCCTACGGCATCAACACCGGTTTCGGCCTGCTGGCTTCGACCCGCATCGCCAGCGAAGACCTGGAAAACCTTCAGCGTTCGCTGGTGCTGTCCCACGCTGCCGGTGTCGGTGAGCCGATCAGCGACGCCTTGGTGCGCCTGATCATGGTGCTCAAGGTCAACAGCCTGAGCCGTGGTTTCTCCGGTATTCGCCGGGTCGTGATCGACGCGCTCATCGCGATGATCAACGCCGAGGTGTACCCGCATATCCCGTTGAAAGGTTCGGTCGGTGCCTCCGGCGACCTCGCGCCATTGGCGCACATGTCGCTGGTGCTGCTGGGTGAGGGCAAGGCGCGCTACAAGGGCGAATGGTTGCCCGCGACCGAAGCACTGAAAGTCGCCGGCCTGGCCCCGCTGACCCTGGCGGCGAAAGAGGGCCTGGCGTTGCTCAACGGCACCCAGGTGTCCACCGCCTACGCATTGCGCGGCCTGTTCGAAGGCGAAGACCTGTTCGCCGGTGCCCTGGCGTTGGGCGCGCTGACCGTCGAAGCGGTCCTCGGCTCGCGTTCGCCCTTCGATGCGCGGATCCATGCCGCCCGTGGCCAGAAAGGCCAGATCGACGCCGCCGCCGCTTACCGTGATCTGCTCGGCGAGCGCAGTGAAGTCTCCGACTCCCACGAGAACTGCGAAAAGGTCCAGGATCCGTACTCCCTGCGTTGCCAGCCACAGGTCATGGGTGCCTGCCTGACCCAGTTCCGGCAGGCTGCCGAGGTGCTCGCGATCGAAGCCAACGCCGTCTCCGACAACCCGTTGGTGTTCGCTGCCGAGGGTGACGTGATCTCCGGTGGTAACTTCCACGCCGAGCCGGTGGCCATGGCCGCCGACAACATGGCGTTGGCCATCGCTGAAATCGGCTCGCTGAGTGAGCGGCGCATCTCCTTGATGATGGACAAGCACATGTCGCAACTGCCGCCGTTCCTGGTGGCCAATGGTGGCGTGAACTCCGGTTTCATGATCGCCCAGGTCACCGCTGCGGCCCTCGCCAGCGAAAACAAGGCGCTGTCCCATCCGCATTCGGTGGACAGCCTGCCGACCTCGGCCAACCAGGAAGACCACGTGTCCATGGCTCCGGCAGCCGGCAAGCGCCTGTGGGAAATGGCCGAGAACACCCGTGGCATCCTCGCGGTGGAATGGCTGGCGGCAGCCCAGGGCCTGGACCTGCGCAACGGCCTGAAGACCTCGCCGACGCTGGAAAAGGCGCGCGCCATCCTGCGCAACGAAGTGCCGTTCTACGAGAAGGACCGCTTCTTCGCGCCGGACATCAATGCGGCGACTGAACTGCTGGCTTCGCGGTGCCTGACCGAGCTGGTAACGGCGCAGTTACTGCCGAGCCTGTGATTGCCCCATCGTCGGAGCGCCGCCCGGAGCAGGCTCGCTCCCACCTTGGAATGCGCTTATCGGTGGGAGCGAGCCTGCTCGCGATTGGATCTTGAATACTGTGGAGACTCTGAGATGAAAACGCTCTGGCAACACTGCCACGTCGCAACCATGGCGCAAGGCGTCTACTCGATCATCGAGGACGCGGCCATCGTGACGTCCGGTGCGCACATAGAGTGGATCGGCCCCCGCGCTGAACTGCCGTCGGGCCAATACCCGACGGTCAACGATCTGAAGGGGGCCTGGGTCACGCCGGGCCTGATCGACTGCCACACCCACACGGTGTTCGGCGGTAACCGCAGTGGCGAATTCGAACAACGCCTGCAAGGCGTCAGCTACGCGGACATCGCCGCTGCCGGGGGTGGCATCGCCAGCACCGTACGCGCCACGCGGGCGGCCAGTGAAGACGAACTGTTCGCCAGTGCCGCCAGGCGCCTGAAAAGCCTGATGCGCGACGGCGTCACCAGCATCGAAATCAAATCCGGTTACGGCCTCGACCTGGCCAGCGAGCGCAAGATGCTGCGGGTTGCCCGTCGCCTCGGCGCCGAACTGCCGGTCAGCGTGCGCACCACCTGCCTGGCGGCCCACGCCCTGCCGCCGGAATACAAGGATCGCGCCGATGATTACATCGAGCACATCTGCGCCGACATGCTTCCGGCCCTGGCCGCCGAAGGGTTGGTGGATGCGGTGGATGCATTCTGCGAGTACCTGGCGTTTTCCCCGGCGCAGGTGGAGCGAGTGTTCCTCACTGCCCGGCAACTCGGATTGCCGGTGAAGCTGCACGCCGAGCAGTTGTCGTCGCTGCACGGCTCGAGCCTGGCGGCGCGTTACCACGCCTTGTCCGCCGACCACCTGGAATTCATGACCGAAGACGACGCCATCGCCATGGCCGCGTCCGGCACTGTCGCCGTGTTGTTGCCCGGCGCGTTCTACTTCCTGCGCGAAACCCAGTTGCCGCCGATGGACGCGCTGCGCAAACACGGGGTGAAAATCGCCATCGCCAGCGACCTCAACCCCGGCACTTCGCCGGCGCTGTCGCTGCGCCTGATGCTGAACATGGCCTGCACCTGTTTCCGCATGACCCCGGAAGAGGCCCTGGCCGGCGCCACGATTCATGCCGCCAGCGCGCTGGGCATGGCGCAGACCCACGGTTCGCTGGAGGCCGGCAAGGTCGCGGATTTCGTCGCCTGGCAAATCGATCGTCCTGCCGACCTGTCGTACTGGCTGGGCGGTGACTTGGAAAAACGCGTCGTGCGTCACGGCGTCGAAACGAGCGTCTAGGAGAGCAGTTGTGGATAAGGTTCTGAACTTCAAACAAGGCCGCGTGCCGCTGCTGATCAGCATGCCCCACGCCGGCGTGCGCCTGACCCCGGCGGTCGAGGCCGGGTTGATCGCCGACGCGAAAAGCCTGCCCGATACCGACTGGCACATTCCGAAACTGTATGAATTCGCCACTGAACTGGGCGCCAGCACCCTGGCCGCCGAGTACTCGCGGTTCGTCATCGACCTGAACCGGCCCGCCGACGACAAACCGTTGTATGCCGGCGCGACCACGGGGTTGTACCCGGCGACGCTGTTCGACGGCATTCCCTTGTTCCGTGAGGGCATGGAGCCGACAGCCGCCGAGCGGGCGACCTATCTGGAGCAGGTGTGGACACCGTATCACCGCACCTTGCAGGAGGAACTGGCACGGCTCAAGGCCGAATTCGGCTATGCGCTGTTGTTCGACGCGCATTCGATCCGTTCGATCATTCCGCACCTGTTCGACGGCAAGTTGCCGGACTTCAACCTCGGCACGTTCAATGGCGCCAGTTGCGATCCGCAGTTGGCGACACAACTGGAAGCCGTTTGCGCGCGGCACGCCGATTACAGCCATGTGCTCAACGGCCGTTTCAAGGGCGGCCACATCACCCGGCATTACGGAAATCCGGCGGATAACATCCACGCGGTGCAACTGGAGCTGGGCCAGTGCACCTACATGGAAGAGTTCGAACCGTTCCGCTACCGTCCGGACCTGGCGGCGCCGACGCAGGTGGTGTTGAAAGAACTGCTGCAGGAACTGCTGACCTGGGGCAAAAACCACTACAACGCCTGATTCCTTGATCCATCTGCTGGCCTCATCGCGGCAGGCTCGCTCCCACATCGATGGCTGGTGCTTACACAATGTGTGTTTCAAAAGCAGGCCCTGTGGGAGCGAGCCTGCTCGCGATTGCGTTGTGCCAGGCGTTCTGCGAGAAACAGTCGCCACCGTGCAAATCCCGGTCGCTACAGTTCGCTTTTACCTTTCGTCTGCTGCGTAATGTTCTGCGCACGGTGCACAAAGACACCGAACCCATAACAATTCGCTGCCGCACGAGAACGCCCCATGACAAGCACCAAAGCTCTGTTTACCCGCTGTCTCTCCATCCTCTGCGGTACCGCTCTGCTGAGCACCGCTGCCCTGGCCAGCGACGACGCCTCCTGCAAGGCCGTGCGCATGGGTGTGGTCAACTGGACCGACGTCATCGCCACCAGCGGCATGGCGGATGTGCTGCTCAATGGCCTGGGCTACGAAAGCAAGCAGACCAGCGCCGTGCAACAGATCATCTTTGCCGGCATCCGCGATAAACGCCTCGACATCTTCCTCGGGTACTGGAAGCCGGCTATGGACAAGAACATTGCGCCGTTTCTGGCGGCCAACCAGGTCAAGGTCATGGACAAACCGAGCCTGGCCGACGCCCAGGCCACCCTTGCTGTCCCGGAATACGTGGCGGCTGCGGGCCTCAAGACCTTCGCCGATATCGCCCGGTTCAAAGAACAACTCGGCGGCAAGATCTACGGGATCGAACCGGGTAGCGGGGCCAACACCACGATCAAGACCATGATCGAGACCAATCACTTTGGCCTGAAGGATTTCAAACTGATCGAGTCCGGTGAGGCCGGCATGCTCGCGGCTGTCCAGCGGGCGGTGAATCGCAAGGAATTCGTGGTGTTCGTCGGCTGGACCCCGCACCCGATGAACATCAACATGAAGATCACCTACCTGACCGGCAGCGAAGATGTCTATGGCCCCAACGAAGGCGCGGCGACGGTCTCCACCGTGACCTCGCCGGACTACGCCGAGCGCTGCCCGAACGTGAACCGGTTGCTGGAAAACCTGACCTTCACCGCGTCCCAGGAAAGTCAGTTGATGGTGCCGATCATGGAACGCAAGACCCCGCAGGACGTGGCCAGGCAATGGCTGCGTGATCACCCGCAAGACCTGCAGCGCTGGTTGGCGGGTGTCAGCAGTTTTGATGGCAAGGACGGTGTGGCCAGTGTCCAGGCCAGCCTGAAAAACTGACGTCAAATGCTTCCCTTGTGGGAGCGGGCTTGCTCGCGAAAGCGGTGTGCCATTCAGTGTTTTGTTCAACTGACACACCGCCTTCGCGAGCAAGCCCGCTCCCACAGGGAAGGTTCCATCTTGCTGGAGGGGTCCGGTCAATGGCTTCCTATCCGCTTTCTGCGTCGATGATGGCGTTCGTCGAGAAAACCATCAGCTTCAACGGCCCCGACAACAGCCTTGCCGGCATACGCCAGGCCTACCGCGAGATGTGCCGGGCGTTCACCCCGGCGCGTCCTGCCGGGCTGTATGTGGTCGACTTCGAGTTGGCCGGGGTGCGGGTTCGCGCCTATCAACCGCCGCTGTCGTCGCCGCCGGCCGGTGATCCGTGCGTGGTGTACCTGCATGGCGGCGGTTGGGTGGTGGGTGACCTGGATTCCCATGACTTCATCTGCGCTGAACTGGCGTCGACGCTCGGCGTGCTGGTGATCGCCGTCGATTATCGCCTGGCGCCGGAGCACCCGTTTCCGGCGGGGTTCCACGACTGCCTGAGCGTCTGGCGGGCACTGCGGACCGGGCCCTTTCGCCTCGACCCCGAACGCACGCTGGTGGCTGGCGACAGCGCGGGGGGCAATCTTGCCGCGGCGTTGTGCCTGGCCTTGCGCGATGCGGGCGAGCCACTGCCGGCGGCGCAGGTGCTGATCTACCCCGGGCTGGGTGGCGACGATCGCCTGCCGTCACGCAGCGAATGCAGCGACGCACCGTTGCTCAGCCGCCGTGACGTGGACGATTACCACGCCCTGTACCTGGGCGCCCGGCAGCCCTGTGCCCATTCAATGCCACTGCTTGCCGAGGATTTC
The DNA here is from genome assembly GCF_949767465.1 of Pseudomonas sp. IT-P12. Taxonomy (NCBI): domain Bacteria; kingdom Pseudomonadati; phylum Pseudomonadota; class Gammaproteobacteria; order Pseudomonadales; family Pseudomonadaceae; genus Pseudomonas; species Pseudomonas sp. IT-P12. Next base: position 226,957 of record NZ_CATKPY010000023.1, read on the forward strand.
AGCGGCTTGCCGCCCGCGCTGATCGCCGTGGCCCAATTCGACCCCTTGCGCGATGACGGTGTGCGCTATGCCGAGCAACTCAAGGCCGCAGGCGTCGAAGTGGCGCTGTACTACGGCGAGGGACTGGTTCATGGCTGTTTGCGCGGGCGTGGCCAGGTCGCCGAGGTGGACGCGTTGCATGAAACCCTGCTCGGCTATCTCGCTAAAAAACTGGCGACAGAACTCTGACTCAGCAAGGGCATGCTCATTGACGTAATTCGGGTTTATGATGCCGGACGGCAGAATCATAGAAGTCCCCCCAGGGATGACCTCGACCCCTTACGGAGCGCGCAATGCAGACTTTGTACCCGCAGATCAAACCCTACGCCCGGCACGATCTGGCAGTCGATGAAACCCACACCCTGTATGTCGACGAAAGCGGTTCACCGGAAGGTTTGCCTGTGGTGTTCATCCACGGCGGCCCAGGCTCGGGGTGTGATGCGCAGAGTCGCTGCTTCTTCGATCCGAACCTGTACCGCATCGTCACGTTCGACCAGCGCGGTTGCGGTCGTTCCACCCCCCACGCCAGCCTGGAAAACAACACCACCTGGGATCTGGTTGCCGACCTCGAGCGGATTCGCCTGCACCTGGGGATCGACAAATGGGTGCTGTTCGGCGGCTCGTGGGGTTCGACCCTGGCGCTGGCCTATGCACAAACCCATCCTGAACGTGTACACGGCCTGATCCTGCGCGGGATTTTTCTCTCCCGCGCGCAAGACATCAAGTGGATGTACCAGGAAGGCGCCAGCCGTCTGTTTCCCGACTACTGGCAGGATTACATCGCACCGATCCCGCCGGAGGAACGCGGCGACCTGCTCGGCGCTTTCCACAAGCGCCTGGTCGGCAACGACCAGATCGCCCAGATGCACGCGGCCAAGGCCTGGTCCACCTGGGAGGGGCGGATCGCGACCCTGCGCCCGAACCCGCTGGTCGTCGAGCGTTTCTCCGAACCGCAGCGCGCGCTTTCGATCGCCCGCATCGAGTGCCACTACTTCACCAACAATTCGTTCCTCGAGCCGAATCAGTTGATCCGCAACATGGGCAAGATCGCCCATTTGCCCGCCGTGATCATCCACGGGCGCTACGACGCGATCTGTCCGCTGGACAACGCCTGGGAACTGCATGAGAACTGGCCGAACAGCGAATTGCAGGTCATCCGCGAAGCCGGGCACGTGGCGTCCGAACCGGGCATCACCGATGCGCTGGTTCGCGCCGCCGACCAGATGGCCCGGCGCTTGCTCGACCTGTCCCCTGACGAAGCATGAAGGGCTTGCTGCAGCGCGTGCGCGGCGCGCGAGTCGAAGTGGCGGGGGAGGTCGTCGGTTCCGTTGACCAGGGCCTGTTGGTGCTGGTCGCGGTGGAACCCGAGGATACTCGGGCCAGCGCCGACAAACTTCTGCATAAGCTGCTTAACTATCGGGTGTTCAGCGACGGTGAGGGCAAGATGAATCTATCCTTGGCGGACGTCGGTGGCGGGTTGTTGCTGGTCTCTCAGTTCACCCTGGCCGCCGACACCAAGAGTGGGTTGCGTCCGAGTTTCTCGACCGCCGCACCTCCGGCGCTGGGTGAAGAGCTTTTCGACTATTTGCTGGAGAAAGCGAAACAGGTGCATGGCACTGTGGCATCAGGTAGATTCGGCGCCGATATGCAGGTGCACCTGGTCAATGATGGCCCGGTAACCTTCCTGTTACAGGCATGAAAGCGCTTGAAACCTCTTTTTGAAGGCTTTTCGACTGAAAACAGGGTTTTTTCGCGATAAATACTTTGTTGCACCTGATGCGTTGTAACGCGGCCTGCTAGATAATCGCGCGCTACGCGGATCGGCGTTCGTTGGTCCATTTTGACTTAGGTAGAGACTTGTCCTGGACCTGTTGGGGAATCATTTAGCCCCATAGGAGTCGGAACAATGCTCGCCAACCTGGCATATAGATAGCTGGCCGTTGGTTTATTGATCTGTTTTCGGCGAGGGTTGCTCGTGATTGTAAGTCCGTTTATTGCACCAAAATTGTCTGCCAAACGGTTGCGTAGCGCTCTGGTAGCGGGTTCGGCCCTGCTTTGCCTGCTCAGCGCCGGCCAGCTTTGGGCATTCAGTCTGGATGATGTGTCGGCCAAGGCAAAAGAGCTGGCCGGACAGAAATACGAGGCCCCGCGCAGTAACCTGCCGACTGAATTTCGCGAGATGAAATTCGCGGATTATCAGAAAATTCGTTTCCGCACCGAAAAAGCCGAATGGGCCGATCAGAAGAACCCGTTCAAGCTGTCGTTCTATCACCAGGGCATGCATTTCGACACGCCGGTGAAAATCAACGAAATCACGGCCAACACCGTCGAAGAGATCAAGTACGACCCGACCCGGTTTGATTTCGGCGACCTGCAGTTCGATCCCAAGGCCACCGAAAAGCTTGGCTATGCCGGTTTCCGGGTGCTGTACCCGATCAACAAGGCCGACAAGCAAGACGAAATCATGACCATGCTCGGCGCGAGTTACTTCCGCGTAGTGGGCAAGAACCACGTCTACGGCCTGTCCGCGCGTGGCATGGCGATCGATACCGCCTTGCCGTCCGGTGAGGAATTCCCGCGTTTTCGCGAGTTCTGGATTCAACAGCCCAAGCCGGGCGACAAGCACCTGGTGATTTTCGCCCTGCTGGATTCGCCACGTGCAACCGGCGCCTACCGCCTGACCCTGCGTCCGGGCAGCGACACCATTGTCGACGTCAAGGCGCAGATGTACCTGCGTGACAGGGTCGGCAAACTGGGCATCGCCCCGTTGACCAGCATGTTCCTGTTCGGCGCCAACCAGCCGTCCAAAGTCCTCAACTACCGTCGTGAGTTGCACGATTCCAGCGGTCTGGCGATCCATGCCGGCAACGGCGAGTGGATCTGGCGTCCGCTGAACAACCCGAAACACCTGGCGGTGAGCAATTTCTCGGTCGAGAACCCGCGCGGCTTCGGCTTGCTGCAGCGTGGCCGTGACTTCAGCCATTACGAAGACCTCGACGACCGCTACGACAAGCGCCCAAGCGCCTGGATCGAGCCGAAGGGCGACTGGGGCAAGGGCACCGTCGATCTGGTCGAGATTCCGACCGCCGACGAAACCAACGACAATATCGTGGCTTTCTGGAGCCCGGAAACCCTGACTGAACCCGGCAAGGCGCTGGAATTCGGCTACCGCATGCACTGGACCATGGACGAGGCGGCGCTGCACTCCCCGGACAGCGCCTGGGTCAGCCAGACCCTGAAGTCCACCGGTGACGTCAAGCAATCGAACCTGATTCGTCAGCCGGACGGCAGCGTTGCCTACCTGGTGGATTTCGAAGGCCCGTCTCTGGCGGCACTGCCACCTGATGCCGATGTGCGCAGCCAGGTCAGCGTCGGCGACAACGCCGAACTGGTCGAGAACAGCGTGCGCTACAACCCTGAAACCAAGGGCTGGCGCCTGACCCTGCGCCTGAAGGTCAAGGACCCGGGCAAATCCACCGAGATGCGTGCGGCACTGGTGCAGAACATCGTGCCGGCCGATCTGGCCAAGACGTCGATTCCGGCGTCCAACTCTTCCGTGGCCAAGGCCGACAAGGTCGCCGCCAAGCAAGCGGAGAAAGCCGAGAAGGCCGACAAGGACGCGAAGGCTGCCGAGGCCAAACAGGCCGAGGCCAAGCCAGCCGCCGATGCCAAGGACAAGGCGAACAACAATGACGCCACGCAGCCTGCCGCTGCCGACGCGGCCCCAGCCACACCGGAATCGGCGCCGACTGAAGAAGTCCTGACCGAGACCTGGAGCTACCAGTTGCCTGCCGATGAGTAATTCCCAAGTACAGCCAGAGTCGCTCTCGGAGTATCTGGCCCATTTGCCGATGACCGACCAGCAGCGCGCGGAACTCGCGGGCTGCCAGTCCTTCAGCGAACTGCATGAGCGTCTTTCGTCCTCCACGTTCGATGCACCGACCGACGCCGCCCAGGCTTCGGTCGGCAAGCGCCTGATCCTGAGCACTGCCGAAGAACTGCAAGACGCCGAAATGCTGACCCTGGACGCCAGTGGCCGGGTTTGCCTGAAGGCGACCCCGCCGATTCGCCGGACCAAGGTCGTGCCGGAGCCGTGGCGCACCAACATCCTGGTGCGTGGCTGGCGTCGCCTGACCGGTCGCACCAACCCGCCCAAGCCGCCGAAAGACGAAAACGTCCTGCCGGCCGCGCGCTGGCGCACGGTCGGTTCGATCCGTCGCTACATCCTGCTGGTGCTGATGCTGGGCCAGACCATCGTGGCCGGCTGGTACATGAAGGGCATCATGCCGTACCAGGGCTGGTCGTTCGTCGACCTCAACGAAGTCCTGCACCAACCGTTGATGCAAACGGCCACGCAAGTGCTGCCGTATGCGTTGCAAACCAGCATCCTGATCATGTTCGGGATTCTGTTCTGCTGGGTGTCGGCCGGTTTCTGGACTGCGTTGATGGGCTTCCTGGAGTTGCTGACCGGGCACGATAAATACCGTATCTCCGGTAAAAGTGCAGGTAACGAGCCGATTCCGAAAGACGCGCGCACCGCACTGGTCATGCCGATCTGCAACGAGGACGTGCCGCGGGTGTTCGCCGGTCTGCGGGCGACATTCGAGTCGGTCGCGGCCACCGGTGACCTGGATCGCTTCGACTTCTTCGTCCTCAGCGACAGCAACGACGCCGACATTTGCGTCGCCGAGCAGCAGGCCTGGCTGGACGTCTGCCGCGAAGCCAAGGGCTTCGGCAAGATCTTCTATCGCCGTCGCCGCCGTCGCGTGAAGCGCAAGAGCGGCAACCTCGACGACTTCTGCCGTCGTTGGGGCGGCGACTACAAGTACATGGTCGTGCTCGACGCCGACTCGGTCATGAGCGGCGAGTGCCTGACCAGCCTGGTGCGCCTGATGGAAGCCACGCCGGATGCCGGGATCATCCAGACCGCGCCGCGTGCCTCGGGCATGGACACCCTGTACGCGCGCATGCAGCAGTTCGCCACCCGTGTGTACGGTCCGCTGTTCACCGCCGGCCTGCACTTCTGGCAGTTGGGTGAGTCGCACTATTGGGGCCACAACGCGATCATCCGCATGAAGCCGTTCATCGAGCACTGCGCCCTGGCGCCGCTGCCGGGCAAAGGCGCCTTCGCCGGTGCGATCCTGTCCCACGACTTCGTCGAAGCAGCGCTGATGCGCCGCGCCGGCTGGGGCGTATGGATTGCCTACGACTTGCCGGGCAGCTACGAAGAACTGCCGCCGAACCTGCTGGACGAACTCAAGCGTGACCGTCGCTGGTGCCACGGTAACCTGATGAACTTCCGCCTGTTCCTGGTCAAGGGCATGCACCCGGTTCACCGTGCGGTGTTCCTGACGGGGGTGATGTCCTACCTGTCGGCGCCGTTGTGGTTCTTCTTCCTGGTGCTGTCGACGGCGCTGCTGGCGGTCAACACGTTGATGGAGCCGCAGTACTTCCTGGAACCGCGCCAACTGTATCCGCTGTGGCCGCAATGGCACCCGGACAAGGCGATCGCGCTGTTCTCGACCACCATCGTGCTGCTGTTCCTGCCGAAGTTGTTGAGCATCATCCTGATCTGGGCCAAGGGCGCGAAAGAGTTCGGCGGCAAGTTCAAGGTGACCCTGTCGATGCTGCTGGAGATGCTGTTCTCCATGCTGCTGGCGCCGGTGCGGATGATTTTCCACACCCGCTTCGTCCTCGCCGCGTTCCTCGGCTGGGCCGCGACCTGGAACTCGCCGCAACGTGACGACGACTCCACACCATGGAGCGAAGCGGTCAAGCGCCACGGTCCGCAAACCGTACTGGGCTTCCTGTGGGCCTTGCTGGTGATCTGGCTGAACCCGAGCTTCCTGTGGTGGCTGGTGCCGATTGTCGGTTCGCTGATGCTGTCGATCCCGGTGTCGGTGATCTCCAGCCGTGTGGGCCTGGGTTTGAAGTCCCGTGACGAAAGCCTGTTCCTGATCCCTGAGGAATACAATCCGCCACAGGCGTTGCTGGCCACTGACCAGTACACCCATGAAAACCGTTACCACGCGCTGAAAGACGGCTTCATTCGCTCGGTGGTCGATCCACAGCAGAACGCCCTGGCGTGCTCGCTGGCGACTTCGCGGCACCGCGAAGCCGAGCCGATCGAGTGGCTGCGCATCGAACGGGTCCGCCACGCATTGAAAGTCGGGCCCGAGGGCCTGACCAACAATGAGCGTGTGCAACTGCTCAGCGACCCGGTGGCACTGGCCCGCTTGCACGAGCAGGTCTGGACCGAAGCTCACCCGGCATGGCTGCAGGCCTGGCGCCAATCGGTGAAAGCCGATCCCCACGCGCCGCTCCTGCCGCTCAAGCCGTTGAGTGCGCAGCCGCAGTTGGCCTGATGCCTCCCCCTGCAGGAGCGAGCGATCTCGCTCCTGCAGCAATAAATCCCGCCTGAACCCTTGTGCAAACGAGCGAGTGCGTTAGCATCCGTCCCCGAATTGGTGCGCCTGGGCATTTTTTGTCCGTATCGCAGGGTTTTCCCGTTGGAAAGCCGGCGATTGCGCGCCTCATAACGCAATGGGTTTGGGGACATGATGATGAAGAAGTACCTCTCGATGCTGTTGGTCGGCGTCACGGCATGGGTTGCAGTCGGCTCGGCACAGGCCGGCGCCATCGATGACGCGGTCAAGCGTGGCACGCTCAAAGTCGGCATGGACCCGACCTACATGCCGTTCGAAATGACCAACAAGCGCGGCGAGATCATCGGTTTCGAAGTCGATATCCTCAAAGCCATGACCAAGGCCATGGGCGTCAAGCTCGAGCTGGTGTCCACTGGTTACGACGGCATCATCCCGGCCCTGCTCACCGACAAGTTCGACATGATCGGCAGCGGCATGACCCTGACCCAGGAACGCAACCTGCGCCTGAACTTCAGCGAACCGTTCATCGTGGTTGGCCAGACCCTGCTGATCCGCAAGGAGCTGGAAGGCACCATCAAGTCCTACAAAGACCTGAACACCGCCGATTACCGCATCACCTCCAAGCTCGGCACCACCGGCGAGATGGTCGCCAAAAAACTGATTTCCAAAGCCAAGTACCACGGCTACGACAACGAGCAGGAAGCGGTGCTCGACGTGGTCAACGGCAAGGCCGATGCCTTTATCTATGACGCGCCGTACAACGTCGTGGCGCTGGCCAAGGTCGGCAACGGCAAGCTGGTGTTCCTCGACAAGCCGTTCACCTATGAGCCGCTGGCTTTCGGTCTGAAGAAGGGTGACTACGACAGCATCAACTTCATCAACAACTTCCTGCACCAGATCCACAATGACGGCACCTACGACCGCATCCATGACAAGTGGTTTAAAGACACCGCCTGGCTGAAGGACATGGAATAAGACCGGTCAGACAGACCGCGTCGCCTCATTCGCGAGCAGGCTCGCTCCCACATTCAGACCGCGTATTTCTGTGGGAGCGAGCCTGCTCGCGAAGACGGCCTTGTAAGCAATGCAAATTTCGGAACTGGCAATGAAACAGAAAAAAGCCCAATGGCCCTGGCACCTGCTGACCGGGCTGGTGCTCATCGGCCTCGCCGCCGCGATGTATTACGCCACCTCGCTGATGTCCTACGAATGGCGCTGGAACCGCGTGCCGCAGTACTTTGCCTACCACGCCGAAGAGTCGCAGCGTGCCGCCGACATCTCCACCGTCAGCGAACTGGTGCGCAACGGCGACAAGGCTGAAGTGACCCTGCGCAACGACGCCGGTGACGAACAGCGCGTAACCGTCGACGACAACAGCCTGCAAGTCGCCCAGGGCGACGACGTGGCTGAAGGCGATGTGATCGGCGTGACCCGCCATTGGGCGGCCGGACCGCTGTTGTGGGGGCTTTGGACCACCTTGTGGCTGTCGGTGGTTTCAGGTGTGCTGGGTTTGTTGATCGGCCTGGCCACCGGCCTGTGTCGCCTGTCGAACAACCCGACCCTGCGCGACCTGTCGACGATCTACATCGAACTGGTACGCGGTACGCCGCTGCTGGTGCAGATTTTCATTTTCTATTTCTTCATCGGCACTGTGATGAACCTGTCCCGGGAATTCGCCGGTATCGCGGCGCTGTCGTTATTCACCGGAGCGTATGTCGCGGAGATCATCCGCTCCGGCGTGCAGTCGATTGCCCGGGGCCAGAACGAGGCCGCACGCTCCCTGGGTTTGAGCGCGGGCCAGTCGATGCGCCACGTGGTGCTGCCGCAGGCGTTCAAGCGCGTGCTGCCGCCGCTGGCCGGGCAATTCATCAGCCTGGTCAAGGACACGTCCCTGGTGTCGGTGATCGCCATTACCGAACTGCTGAAAAGCGGCCGCGAAGTCATCACCACCTCGTTTTCGCCGTTTGAAATCCTGTTCTGTGTGGCCGGCCTGTATTTGTTGATCAACCTGCCGCTGTCGAAAATCGCCGGCCGGCTTGAGCGGAGGCTCGCGCAAAGTGATTGAAGTCCGCGATCTGGTAAAAGTCTTCGACACCCGCGGCCAGGTGGTTCGCGCGGTCGATAACGTCTCGACCCGTGTGGCGAAGGGCGAGGTGCTCGTCGTCATCGGCCCGTCCGGGTCCGGCAAGTCGACCTTCCTGCGCTGCCTCAATGGCCTGGAGGCATTCGACTCGGGTTCGGTGAGCATCGACGGCCTGCAACTGGCCGATCCGAAAACCGACGTCAATGCCTATCGCCGCGAAGTCGGCATGGTGTTCCAGCACTTCAACCTGTTCCCGCACATGACCGTGCTGGAGAACCTGTGCCTGGCCCAGAAGGTCGTGCGCAAGCGTGGCAAGAAAGAGCGTGAAGCCAAGGCGATGGCGTTGCTGGAAAAGGTCGGCATCGCGCAGAAGGCCAACGAGTTTCCGTCACGCCTGTCCGGTGGTCAGCAGCAGCGCGTGGCGATTGCCCGGGCGCTGGCGATGGAGCCCAAGGTCATGTTGTTCGACGAACCGACCTCGGCGCTGGACCCGGAAATGGTCGGCGAAGTACTCGACGTCATGAAGAACCTGGCCGTGGAAGGCATGACCATGGTCTGCGTGACCCACGAGATGGGGTTTGCGCGTGAGGTGGCGGATCGGGTGCTGTTCTTCGATCACGGCAAACTGCTGGAAGACGCCTCCCCAGCGGAGTTCTTCGACGCACCGAAGGACCCGCGGGCCCAGGCTTTTCTGCGTCAGGTCCTTTAGGCCGCCATCGCGAGCAAGCCCGCTCCCACAGGGATTGGCAGCGTACACAGATATTGTGACCACCAATGCCCACTGTGGGAGCGGGCTTGCCCGCGATGGCATCACCTCGATTTCAAGCGAACCGAAGCAGCTGAATTACCTCAGACCTTGAACCGCCCCACCAGCGTCTGCAAATGGGTCCCCAGCCGCGCCAGCTCGACACTGGAAGCCGCGGTTTCCTCACTGGCTGCCGAGGTCTGCTCGGACACATCGCGCACGTTCAGCACGCTGCGGTTGATCTCCTCGGCCACGGCGCTCTGTTGCTCGGCCGCCGCTGCGATCTGCTGGTTCATCGACTGGATGGCCGACACGGTGCGGGTGATGCTTTCCAGCGAGCCGCCGGCGCGGCGCGTCAGTTCGACGCTGCTGTCGGTCAGGCTGCGACTGTTGTCCATGATGGTCGCGACCTGCTGGGTGCCGTTTTGCAGGCCGACGATCAACTCTTCGATTTCCTCGGTGGACTTCTGGGTGCGCTGGGCGAGGCTGCGGACTTCGTCGGCGACCACCGCAAAACCGCGCCCGGCCTCGCCGGCACGGGCGGCTTCAATGGCAGCGTTGAGCGCCAGCAGGTTGGTTTGCTGAGCCACGGACTTGATCACGTCGAGGACACTTCCGATCTTGTCGCTTTCGCGCTTGAGATCGCCCATGGCCTCGGTGGAATTGCCCACTTCCAGGGCCAGGCGCTCAATCTGGGCGATGGCTTCAGCGACGACCTTGTCTCCCTCGCGGGCCTGCTGGTCGGCGGCGACCGCCGCTTCCGAGGCCTCCTCGGCATTACGCGCCACTTCCTGCACCGTGGCGGTCATTTCGTTCATGGCGGTCGCCACCTGATCGGTCTCGACTTTCTGGCTGTTGACCCCGGCGCTGGTCTGCTCGGTCACGGCGGACAGTTCTTCGGCGGCGCTGGCGATTTGCGTGACGCCGTCGCGGATGCCACCGATCAACTCGCGCAGGCCCAAGGTCATGTTCTGCATGGCGCGCTGGAGCTGGCCGAGTTCGTCCTGACGCTGCGAAACCAGGTCCTGGCTCAGGTCGCCGGCGGCGATGCGTTCAGCCACCTTCAGGGTCTGACTCAGGGGAATGACGATCTGGCGGGTGATGGCCCAGGCTGCGAACAGGCCGAAGGCCAGCGCCAGGGCAGTGGCCAGGAACAACAGGTTCCTGGCGTGTGCCGCATCGGTATCGCGCACGATGGTTTGCGAAGCGGTGAGCTTCTGGCTGAGGTCGATCAGGATGTCGCCTTGCGCCTTCATGCGCACCAGCGCGGCCGCCGTGGCGACCTGTGAGTCGCGGAACTGGCTGACCGCCGCGCGATAGGTTTTGAACGATTCGCTGGCCTGTTGCAGATTGGCCGTGTACTGCGGGGGCAGTTTCGAGGGCAGGCTGTCGAGGTAAGTCAGGACGTTGGCAATCGCATCCAGCGCCGGTTGCTCGGCGTCGGCCTTGCCGCTGTAGGTGTAGCCGCGCACCTGGTAGCGGGCTTGTTGCAGCAGCTTGCCGGCCTCGACGATATGGTTGAAATCGGTGACGCTGTCGCCTTGCAGCAGGGATTTCTCGACTTCAGCCACCCGGGCCACGGCATTGTCGGCGGAAGCGCCGAGCTTGCTGCGCGCATCTTCACGGTTGGCGCCCGCCTGGGCCATGGCGGCGAAGGCTTGCTTGTACTCGCCGACGGCGGCCAGTTGCTGGTCCACCCTGGCCGCATCGTCCGGCTGTTCGATCAGCGTGCGTGCTGTTTTCAAGCCGGTGTCGAGTTTACCGAGCAGGTCGTTGACGGTGCCCGTACCCTGTTCGCCGCGGCGCATTTCGTAGTCCAGGCGGGCGATGCGCAAATCCTTGGTCAGGTCGTTGAGGCTGGCAATGAACCCGAGTTTGTCGCCACGGCTGATCACGTCCTTCAGGCCGGTCCAGCCGGTGAAGGTAATCAGCGACGTCAGCAGCAACACCAGACCGAAACCGGCACTCAGTTTTCGATTGACGCTAACGTTTCCCAGTCTTTCGGCTAGCCATCGGTACATGCTGCAACTCCCTGAACCACTCATTGGTTTTATGGGAGTTGTATCGGCGGGCGGAAAAGTTTCTGTAGGGGCGTGCGTTCTTTAGAACAGCCGCGAAAGCAGTGCAGTCACGGCGGTTTCGACCCGCAGGATACGCTCGCCCAGTTGCACCGGTTGCAGGCCGGATTTGGCCAACAGGTCGATCTCGTAGGGAATCCAGCCGCCCTCCGGACCGATGGCCAGTGTGACCGGCTCGTCGAGGCCACGAGGGCAGGGCGGGTAGTTGCCCGGATGGCCGACCAGGCCGAGGGTGCCCTGGGCAATTGCCGGCAGGCGATCTTCGACGAACGGCTTGAAGCGCTTTTCGATGACCACCTCCGGCAAGACACTGTCCCGGGCCTGTTCAAGGCCGAGGATCAACTGCTCGCGAATGGCCTCGGGTTCGAGGAATGGCGTCTGCCAGAAGCTCTTCTCGACGCGGTAGCTGTTCACCAGCACGATTCGTGGTACACCCATGGCCGCCACGGTCTGAAACACCCTGCGCAGCATCTTGGGGCGTGGCAGGGCCAGTACCAGGGTCAGCGGCAGCTTGGCCGGCGGCGCCTGATCGAGGGTGACGTGCAATTCGGTTTCATCGGCGTCCAGGCGCAGGACGCTGGCCGACCCCATCAGGCCGCCGACCCGTCCGACCCGCAGGCTGTCACCCACTTCACAGCGGTGGACCTCCTGCATGTGCGTCAACCGGCGATCACGCAGGACCACCCGGTCGGCCGCAATGAAGTCGGCGTCTTCGAGCAGCAGCAGGTTCACGCCTGGGTCGCTGGCGGCTGGTCGTTGTGATCGTCGACCGGCTGGTCGTCCGGATGATCGCCGCGCTTGCTGATCAAGCCGCCGAAGAGGATGCCGATCTCGAACAGCAGCCACATCGGCACCGCAAGCAGAGTCTGCGAGAAGATGTCCGGCGGTGTCAGGATCATGCCGACCACGAAGCAGCCGATGATCACGTACGGGCGGATTTTCTTCAGGTACTTGACGTCGACCACGCCAATCCACACCAGCAGCACCACGGCCACCGGGATTTCGAACGCCACGCCGAAGGCGAAGAACAGGGTCATGACGAAATCGAGGTAGCTGGTGATGTCGGTCATCATTTCCACGCCGGCCGGGGTGGCAGCGGCGAAGAACTTGAAGATCAGCGGGAACACCAGGAAATAGGCGAACGCCATGCCGGCATAGAACAACAGGATGCTCGACACCAGCAAGGGCACCGCGATGCGTTTCTCATGCTTGTACAGACCGGGCGCGATGAAGCCCCAGATCTGGTGCAGGATCACCGGGATCGCCAGGAACAGCGAGACCATCATGGTCAGCTTCAGCGGCGTCAGGAACGGCGACGACACGTCGGTGGCAATCATCGTCGCCCCCGTTGGCAGGTACTGGCGCAACGGCGTGGAGACGAAGGTGTAGATCTGCTGGGTAAAGGCAAACAACCCGGCGAAGATGATGAAGATCGCCGCTACACAGCGCAGCAGACGGGTACGCAGCTCGGTGAGGTGCGAAACCAGCGGCATGTGCTGGTCGTTTTCAGGAAGGTCGCTCATGAGGCTCGCGGCGGCAATGTAGGGTCTTGAGGGGCCGGCGCAACAGGCGCAGCCGCCGGTACGACGGGTTCAACCGGTGCGGCTGCAACAGCAGGCGTCGGTTCGACAGGCGCTGCTTCAACCGCAGGTGCAGTCACTGTCGGCGTGACTTCTGGCTGGACCGGTGTCGGCTCCTGCTGGGTCGGCGTGAAAATCTTACGCGCCTCCTGTTCCAGCGACAGAATGTGCTCGTTGTGCAGTTGCCGACGAATCTCGTCGGCACCGATTTCACGTTCAACTTCCTGTTTGATCGCGTTGAAGCTGCGCTTCAGGCGACCGACCCACAGGCCGGCGGTGCGCGCGGCACCCGGCAGGCGCTCGGGGCCCAGCACCAGCAGGGCAACGAGGCCGACGAGCAGCAGTTCAGAGAAGCTGATACCAAACATTAGTCAGTGCTCACACGTCTTTGCGGATCGGCTCTTCGACTTTTTGCGCCTGCACGTCGATGGTGTGCGGCTGGTTCACGGCCTGGGTGGGCTGTGGCTGGGCCGGCGGCACCGGTTGGGCCGGAGTGACAGTCGGATCGGCCGGTTTCTCGTCGTCGTTCATGGCCTTGCGGAAGCCCTTGATCGATTCGCCGACATCGGTACCGAGGTTTTTCAACTTCTTGGTGCCGAACACCAGCACCACGACAACGAGGATGACGATCCAGTGTTTCCAGTCAAAAATGCCCATGTTGCTGCTCCTCTCAAAAGGTTGTTCAGGCGGACGGGCGCGAGGCTTTCTCGGCGTGTCCGGACAGACCGAAACGACGGTCCAGTTCATCGAGTACGGCCTGCGGATGCTGCCCCAGTTGGGCGAGCATGACCAGGCTGTGGAACCACAGGTCGGCGGTTTCGTAGATCACATCGCTGCAGTCGCCGCTGATGGCGGCATCCTTGGCGGCAAGGATGGTTTCGACCGACTCTTCGCCGACCTTTTCCAGAATCTTGTTCAAGCCCTTGTGGTACAGGCTGGCGACATACGAGCTGTCGGCGGCGGCGCCTTTGCGCTCCTCCAGCACCTGAGCGAGGCGGGTCAGGGTGTCACTCATGTTTGTGTCCTGCGCTGTAAATGGCGTGCGGGTCTTTCAAGACCGGGTCGACGGTTTTCCAGTCGCCGTTTTCGAAGACGCGGTAGAAGCAGCTCTGGCGGCCGGTATGGCAGGCGATATCGCCGATCTGCTCGACCATCAGGATGATGACATCGGCGTCACAGTCCAGGCGCATCTCATGCAGGGTCTGCACATGCCCTGACTCTTCGCCCTTGCGCCACAGCTTGCCACGCGAGCGCGACCAGTAGATGGCGCGGTTCTCGGCAGCGGTCAGTTCCAGCGCTTCACGGTTCATCCAGGCCATCATCAGGACGCGCCCGGTCTTGTGATCCTGGGCAATGGCCGGTACCAGGCCATCGGCGTCCCATTTGATCTCGTCCAGCCAGTTACTCATCTTCGACTCCGAGGCAGGCCACACTTCATGAAATAGAGGCCTGTGTGACATTCAGCGTTGAAACAGTGTGCCAGTGCGCAACTCAACTGGCTATCGGCGAACGACCAGATACAAGCCGACGGCCATCATGATCCCGGCCGGCCAGTAAGCCAACTCGTTCAACGGACCGCCCATGGCCAGGATTGCACCACCTGCCAGATGGGCCGTCCCGAGCAGGCGCAGGAACCAGTCGTCCCGCCGTCGATGCCACGGAGGCGGCGGATCGTAGGCGTGGGGTTGCGACATGCGTTCGAGCAGGTCGCGGGCCATGTTGGCCAGGTGCGGCAGTTGCTCGAACTGGCTCTGCACATTGCCCAGCAAGGCCTTGGGGCTGACGCGTTCACGCATCCAGCGCTCGAGGAACGGTTGTGCGGTGTTCCACAGGTCCAGGTCCGGGTACAACTGACGGCCCAGGCCCTCGATGTTCAACAGGGTCTTCTGCAACAGGACAAGCTGCGGCTGCACCTCCATGTTGAAGCGTCGCGCCGTCTGGAACAGGCGCATCAACACCTGACCGAAGGAAATATCTTTTAACGGTTTTTCGAAGATCGGCTCGCACACGGTACGAATGGCCGCTTCGAATTCGTTGAGTTTGGTTTCCGCCGGCACCCAGCCCGAATCGATGTGCAGTTGCGCCACGCGCCGGTAATCGCGCTTGAAGAAGGCGAACAGGTTGCGCGCCAGGTAATCCTGGTCTTCCGGGGTCAGGCTGCCGACGATGCCGCAGTCGATCGCAATGTACTGCGGGCTCCACGGGTTGACGGTGCTGACGAAGATGTTGCCGGGGTGCATGTCGGCGTGGAAGAAACTGTCGCGGAACACCTGGGTGAAGAAGATTTCCACCCCGCGTTCGGCGAGCATTTTCATGTCGGTGCGCTGGTCGGCAAGGGTGGCCAGGTCCGTGACCTGAATCCCGTAGATGCGCTCCATCACCAGCACTTTCGGCCGGCACCAGTCCCAGTAGACCTGCGGCACGTAGAGCATCGGCGAACCCTCGAAGTTGCGCTTCAGCTGGCTGGCATTGGCCGCTTCGCGCAACAGGTCGAGTTCGTCGTAGATGGTTTTTTCGTAGTCGCTGACCACGTCCACCGGGTGCAGCAGGCGCGCATCGGCCGAGAGCTTTTCCGCCGCGCGGGCCAGGATGAACAGCCACGCCAGATCCTGGGCAATCACCGGTTTGAGGCCCGGGCGAATCACCTTGACGACGACCTCTTCACCGGTCTTCAGTTGCGCGGCATGAACCTGCGCCACGGACGCCGAAGCCAGCGGTTCGACGTCGAAACGACTGAACACTTCACTGATCTTCTTGCCCAGCTGTTCTTCGATCAGCTTCACCGAGACTTGCGAGTCGAACGGCGGCACGCGGTCCTGCAATTTCATCAGTTCGTCGGCGATGTCTTCCGGCAGCAGGTCGCGGCGGGTGGACAGGATTTGCCCGAACTTGATGAAAATCGGCCCCAGGTCCTGCAGCGCCAGGCGCAGGCGTGCGCCACGGCTCAGGTCCAGGGTCTTGCGCGGGAACCAGCGCCACGGCAACACATAGCGCAGCGCCAGCAGGAACCAGGGCAGCGGCAGGTCGAACAACAGGTCATCGAGGCGATAGCGAATCACAACGCGCTGGATGCGCAACAGACGGCGGACGGCAAGCAGCTTCATGCGTTATCGCTTGGGTCTAGGGATCGGGAAAGGCGCTCGACACGCGCCTCGAGACGTTCCAGATCGAGTTTGATCCGGTCCAGTTCGGTGAAACGGGCTTCGGCTTCGCGCTGACCGACGAGGGTACGCGATTCTTCGGCCAGGTACTCGCCCAGGTTCTGGCTGAGGCTGGTGAATCCCTGTTGGTACCAGCGAGCGCGGCTGCGCAGATGCCCGCCGACCAGTTGCGTGGCCACCGGCCCCAGCCAGCGCGAGAGCTCGTACTCCCAGTCCAGTTCGAGGTCCTGAAGGATCGCCGCCAGCTCCAGCAGCACGCCACTGTCACCCTCGAGTTCGACTTCAGGGCCATGCAGGACGGCGGTCTTGTCCTTGCTCAGCGCCAGTTTGATCAGTTGGGTGGCGGGGGCGCGCAACGTACAGTCGGCACCGCCTTCCCACTGCGAGGCGAGCATCAGGCCTTCGTCGCTGGGCAGGATGTGCAGATGCAGGGCCGGGCTACGGCACTCGACCGCAATCACCTTGCCGCTCAAATGCGCGAGCCGTGGCAACGCCGTGCTGTCGAGGCGCAGCACCCGGTTCAGGCCGAGTTCAACGCTGGCGAGCAGGCCGGCGAACAACATCAGGGCTTGATGCCGCGGTGCAGGGCGACGATGCCTGCGGTCATGTTGTGGTAGGTCACGCGGTCGAAACCGGCCTCGACCATCATCGACTTCAGGGTTTCCTGGTTCGGGTGCATGCGGATCGATTCGGCCAGGTAGCGGTAGCTTTCCGAGTCGTTGGTGACCAGCTTGCCCACCAGCGGCATGAAGGCGAAAGAGTAGGCGTCATAGGCCTTGGACATCAGGGCGTTGGTCGGCTTGGAGAACTCGAGCACCAGCACGCGACCGCCGGGCTTGAGGACGCGCAGCATCGAGCGCAGGGCGTCTTCCTTGTGCGTCACGTTGCGCAGGCCGAACGCGATGGTTACGCAATCGAAATGGTTGTCCGGGAACGGCAGCTTTTCAGCGTCGGCCTGGACGAATTCGACGTTGCCGGCCACACCCAGGTCCAGCAGGCGGTCACGGCCGACCTTGAGCATGGACGCATTGATGTCGGCCAATACCACTTGGCCGGTCGGGCCGACGAGGTGGGAGAATTTTTTCGTCAGGTCGCCGGTGCCGCCGGCGATGTCGAGCACGCGATTGCCGCTGCGCACGCCCGACAGTTCGATTGCGAAGCGCTTCCACAGACGGTGCATGCCGCCCGACAGGAGGTCGTTCATCAAGTCGTACTTGGCGGCTACCGAGTGGAATACCTCGGCGACTTTTTCCGCTTTTTGGCTTTCCGGAACGTTTTTGAAACCGAAGTGAGTGGTGGGTTCGGCATCGCTGCCTTTGCGCTGATCAGTCATATCGCTGTCACCAGAAGAGAATGCGGGCATTCTAATCCCGGTGGCCGGCTTTGTCTTGGCAAGGCTGCAGGTAAGATAGTCAATCACTGGGACGTTTTGCCGCAGCGGCGGTCAAGATGCTTCAGCATCGTATTCAAAAAGCAGGAGTCAGTTGATGGCCCGAATTAGTGTTGAGCGTGCCCATGGTCTGGGCAAGGAAGCGGCCCGTGAGAAGGCCGACAAGTTGGCGCAGAAGTTGTCCGATCAATATGGCCTGGAGCCGCAATGGTCCGGCGACACCCTGAACCTCAAGCGTTCCGGCGTAAAAGGCGCGGTGCACGTAGCCGATGATTCGATCCGGGTTGACGTGGAGTTGGGGCTGATGATGTCGGCCATGAGCGGCATGATCAAGGCAGAGATCGAGAAGGCGCTGGACAAGGCGCTCGCGTAGCCCGGCTTTCTTTTGCATACGCTATTCCCTGTGGGAGCGGGCTTGCTCGCGAATGCGGTGTGTCAGTCAACGAATACATTGAATGACACACCGCATTCGCGAGCAAGCCCGCTCCCACGGTTCTGTTTGCGCTGCGCCCACTGATTCATGTCAGTTGTTAGGGTGCCGTTTCTAATTATTCTCCTTACGTTGTGCATGAGCCCGACACTTTCCCGGGCAGTTCCTCAAACCTTCTGCGCGTGAGGTGCACCATGGCCAAAATTATTTTGAAGAAAAAAATCGACGCTTCGACGACTGCTCTGAGCGACGTCAAATCCTATGCCCGCAAGATCTGGCTGGCAGGCCTGGGCGCCTACACCAAGGTCGGCCAAGAGGGCAGCGAGTACTTTCAGGAGTTGATCAGGGAAGGTCAAACTGTTGAAAAGAAAGGCAAAAAGCTAGTTGCAGAAAAACTTGAAGCGGCTAATACCGAGATCGATGAAGCCAAGAGTGAAGTGAGCACTTTCAAAGGCAAGGTCGAAGTTCAACTCGACAAAGTCGAGAAGGCGTTTGACTCGCGTGTCGCAAGTGCCTTGAATCGTATCGGCATTCCGTCTAAACATGACGTTGAGACACTCTCTGTCAAGCTCGATGAGCTGACGGCATTGCTCGAACGCGTCGCGCGTAAATCTTAAGGAGAACGGGATGGCTGGTAAAAAGAACACCGATAAAGAAGGCAGCTCGTGGATCGGGAAAGTCGAAGACTACTCCCGCAAGATCTGGCTGGCTGGTTTAGGCGTGTACTCGAAGATCGACTCTGACGGCAGCAAACTCTTCGATGCATTGGTCAAAGACGGCGAGAAAGCCGAGAAGCTCACCAAGAATGCTGTCGGCAAGGGTGTCGATGCCGCCAAGGACTCCGCGTCCTCGGCCAAGTCGCGTATCTCTGGCGTGAAAGACCGTGCGCTGGGCAAGTGGGATGAGCTGGAAGGTGCTTTCGACAAGCGCTTGAACAGCGCCATTTCGCGCCTGGGCGTGCCGAGCCGCAATGAAGTGAAGGCCCTGCACAGCAAGGTCGATACCCTGACCAGGCAGATCGAGAAACTCACGGGTGCCAAGGTTGCGCCTGTTGCGGCGAAAACCGCAGCTGCCAAACCCGCAGCCAAGCCGGCAGCCAAGCCGCTGGCAAAAGTGGCTGCCAAACCGGCTGCTAAACCCGCCGCCAAGGCAGCGGCCAAACCTGCGGCGAAAACCGCAGCCGCCAAACCTGCAGCCACCAAGGCAGCGGCCAAGCCGGTCGCCGCGAAGGCGGCTGCAAAACCTGCCGCCAAGCCTGCAGCCAAACCGGCCGCCAAGCCGGCGGCGAAAACTGCCGCCGCCAAGCCAGCGACCAAACCGGCTGCGAAAACAGCTGCCGCCAAGCCGGCCGCCAAGCCAGCGGCAAAACCTGCCGCCGCGAAGAAACCTGCAGTGAAAAAACCGGCGGCACCGAAAGCCGCTGCACCGAAACCAGCAGCGGCTGCCGCCAAACCGGCAACCCCGACGCCTGCGGCCAGCGCCTCGAACTCTGCTGCCGCACCGACGCCTGCTGTAACCCCGACTGTCGCGCCGACCCCATCGACGCCTACCAGTCAGTCCTGATCCCAGGGCTCAAGAAAACGCCCGGCCTGCCAAGGTCGGGCGTTTTCGTTTGTGGGGGGGCTCCTGCAAGGGGCCGAGTGTCGGGGTCAGTCGTGCTCTTCGAGGTATTGCAACGCCATCTGCTCAGTCGCCACCTTGATCGGCGGCAGCAAGTGCGGTGCCACCAGCATCATGATTTGATACACCACCAGCCTGACCTCGCCTTCACGGCCAATGATCCGCTGATAGTCCAGTGAGAACAGCAGCGTCAGGGTGATCTGCTCCACCAGTTGTCCCAGTGCCTGGGTGTCGCTGACCAATTGCCCCTGCGCCTTCAACCGTGCCAGCAAGGAAGCCAGCGTGCGTTTCAGTGCATTGAGCAAATGGCGAATGCCCTTGGCCAGTTTCGGCAGGCGCCCGGCCAGGTTCGACAAGTCCTGGAACAGAAACCGGTAGTGCGCCAGGCGCTCGACGATCAGGTGCAGGAACAGCCAGTAGTCTTCCGGTGCCAGTTCCACGTCCGAAGGGGGATCGAGCAATGGCGCCAGTTCGGCCTGGAAGCGCTCGAACAGGCCCAGGATCAGCGGTTCCTTGCCGTGGAAGTGGTAATAGAGGTTGCCCGGGCTGATGCCCATTTCATTGGCAACTTCCATGGTGGAGACGTTCGGTTCGCCCTTCTGGTTGAACAGTTGCAGGGCACATTCGAGGATCCGGTCGCGGGTTTTCATCCAGTCTTCTTAATGATCATGTCAGGCCGATTGCGCTCCTGGTGGCGGTTGCCGGGGGTATTCAAGGTTCAGCGCACGCGCACGTAGGTGCCGGGAGCCGCTTCCATCGGTGGATAGTTCTGGTTGCCAAGGGCCATGTGAGTGTCCTTTTGCGCGCCCGAGCGCTCCTGAATCCAGGCCAGCCATTGCGGCCACCAGCTGCCATCGACCTGTTTGGCATCGTAATACCAGGCCCGTGGATCGCTGCTCAGCTTCGTGCTTTCGACGAAGTTGGCTTTCGGGTTCGAAGGCGGGTTGAGAATGCTCTGCACATGACCGCTGTTGGCCAGCACGAAGCGACGCTCGCCGCCCAGCAGCAGGGTGGAGCGATACACCGCATCCCAGGGTGTGATGTGGTCGTTGATGCCGGCCACGCTGAAGCTGTCGACGGTGACTTTCTGCAAATCGATCGGTGTGCCGCACACTTCGAGACCGCCCGGATGCCCTAGCGGGTTGTGCTTGAAGAAGTCCAGCAAGTCACCGTGCAGGGCTGCCGGCAACCGGGTGGTGTCGTTGTTCCAGTACAGGATGTCGAACGCGGGCGGCTCCTTGCCCAACAGGTAGTTGTTGACGAAGTAGCTCCAGATCAAGTCGTTGGGGCGCATCCAGGCAAACACCTTGGCCATGTCGCGACCGTCCAGCACGCCTTTCTGATAGGAGCGTCGCTTGGACGCTTCCAGGGTCTGCTCGTCGACGAACAGGGTGGCCGGGCTGTCCAGCTGACTGTCGAGCAAGCTCACCAGGTAGGTCGCACTGGAGACGCGGCGCATCTGCCGCTTGGCCTGCAAATGACCTTGCAGCGCAGCGATGGTCAGCCCGCCGGCACAGGCCCCCATCAGGTTGACCTCGCGGGCACCGGTAATCGCCCGGCAGACATTCATCGCTTCTTCTGCCGCCTCGACATAGCTCGACAGGCCCCATTCGCGATGCCGCACGTCCGGGTTGCGCCAACTGATCATGAAGGTCTGCAGGCCGTTTTTCAGGGCGAACTGAACGAAGCTGTTGCTCGGGCTCAGGTCGAAGATGTAGTACTTGTTGATCTGTGGCGGCACCACCAGCAATGGCCTGGCGAACTGCTTCTCGCTCATCGGCTTGTACTGGATCAGCTCCAGCAGCTCATTGCGAAACACCACGGAGCCGGTGGTGGTGGCCACGGTTTTCCCGACCTCGAAGGCCTGCTTGGTGACTTGCCGGGGCAGACCGTCGTTGTGCAGCAAATCATCGACCAGGTGACTGATGCCGCGTACCAGGCTGTTGCCGCCGGAGTTGAAGATCTCCTTGATCGCCAGTGGATTGAGCAGGGTGTTGGACGGCGACACGGCGTCGTTGAGCAAGGCGAACACGAAGTGGGCGCGGGCACGGTCGTCCGGGGTCATGTCGCTCTCGTCGATCCAGCAGTTGACCTGCTTTTGCCAGCTCAGGTATGCCTGCAGGCTGCGACGATAAAACGGATTGAGACTCCAGGCCGGGTCGCTGAAGCGACTGTCCCGAGGGTTGGTCGGGTGCAGGGTTTCGCCCAGCAGCACTCGCCCCAGTTGCCCGCCCAGCTTCAAGGCATGCCGGGCGCTGTGCAGTGGATTGCGCAATCCATGGGCCGCCACGCTGCGCAGGGTCGACATCAGGTCCCGACCGCGCAAGCCGGTGATGGCACTCTGTGCGTTGATGAACGCGGCGGGAGTGGGCAAAGACTCCCTTGCTGGCTTGTCGCGCATGACTCAACACTCCTTCGTCTTCAGTCCAAAACAATCACCGAACCAGAACACCATAGACGCTGTTGCGAGTAGTTGCGCGGCATGGCCTCCTGCCAGCCGCTGTGGGGTCGACTAACCGCCCAGTGGTGCCGGATGTGGGTGCATCACGGCACGTTGCCGTTCCTCCTCGAGGAATTTCATGATGATCGGCGCCACCGCTTCGGCGCGGGTGATCAGGAACAGATGCCCGTCATCGATGATGTGCAACTGGGCATTGGGAATGCGCCAGGCGAGCATGCGCATGTTGATCAGCGGGATCAGCGGGTCATCGTCGCCGGCCAGCACCAGCGTCGGCTGGTGGATCTTGTGCAGCCAGTGGATGCTGGTCCATCCAAGGCCGGCGAACAGCTGCCAGTAGTAACCGAGCTTGCCCGCCGAGCGCACTTTTGCCGCGTGACTGGCCGCGAGCGTCGGGTCGCGCCGGAACGAGCCGCCGTAGATCATCGGTGCAATCCGGATCACGTGCGACGGCTGGATGTAGCGTCGCGGGCTGGCCATCATCCACAGCACTTTCGGCTTGCCCGGCACCATCACTGCACCCGCCGCCGTGGCCGCGAGCACCAGTTTCTTGCAGCGCTCGGGGTAGTCGTGGGCAAACTGCTG
This sequence comes from Pseudomonas sp. IT-P12, assembly GCF_949767465.1. Taxonomy (NCBI): domain Bacteria; kingdom Pseudomonadati; phylum Pseudomonadota; class Gammaproteobacteria; order Pseudomonadales; family Pseudomonadaceae; genus Pseudomonas; species Pseudomonas sp. IT-P12. The sequence continues at coordinate 249,512 of NZ_CATKPY010000023.1, forward strand.
GGCGAGGGCACCGCCCCAGGACACGCCGATCACGTTGACCTGGCCGTAGTCGAGGTAGTCGAGCATCCGCGCCGTGAGCTTGGCCAGGCCCGGGAAACGGTACGGTCGGTTAGGCGTCGATGAGCCGCCGACACCGGGGACGTCGAACGCGATCACTTCCAGGTCCGGGTCCAGGGCCGCGACGAACGGGAACACCAGTTCCAGGTTGGCGCCGATGCCATTGAAGATCAGCAAGGGCGTCAAGTGAGACTTGCCGGGGCGTACTGCCGTGCGGAGGGTCTGGCCATCCAGGTCGACGGTACGAAAAATGAACGGTTGCGGCATGCTCAGGCCCTGTGGATTAAGTCTGCCCTCGATTCCTTGTGGGAGCGGGCTTGCTCGCGATGGCGTCGGATCATTCGACATTGCTGTCGAATGACACTGCGCTTTCGCGAGCAAGCCAGCTCCCACAGGGACGGCGAGGTGTTCCGGTTACCGCTCGTGTACGTAAGTCCCCGGCGCCGCTTCGCCCGCCGGATAAGCCTTGTTGCCCAGTTTCGCCGGGGCCTTTTTCAGCTCGCCCGAGCGTTCGGCCTGCCAGGCCTGCCAGTGCAGCCACCAGGAATCGGTGTGCTTGGTGGAGTTCTCCTGCCACTCCTCGGCCTTGCCTGCCATTTCGCTGTTGGTCATGTATCTGGATTTCGGATTGCCCGGCGGATTCAGAATGCTCTGGATGTGCCCGCTGCTGGACAGCACGAACTCGACCTTGCCACCAAACAGCTGCGCCGACTTGTAGCAGGACTTCCACGGAGTGATGTGGTCGTTGGTGCCGGCCAGGGAAAAGATGTCCGCGGTGACCTGCTTCAGGTCGATCGCCGTGCCGCACACTTCCAGTGCGTTGGGCCGGATCAGCGGGTTGTTTTTGAACATCTCGATCAGGTCGCCGTGGAACGCGGCGGGCAAGCGTGTGGTGTCGTTGTTCCAGAACAGGATGTCGAACACCGGCGGCTCGTTGCCGAGCAGGTAGTTGTTGACCCAGTAGTTCCAGATCAGGTCGTTGGGGCGCATCCAGGCGAACACCTTCGCCATGTCGCGGCCTTCCAGCACGCCGGCCTGGTAGGAATGGCGCTTGGCGGCTTCGAGGGTTTGCTCGTCGACGAACAGGGCGACGTCGCTGTCCAGGGTGGTGTCCAGCACGCTGACCAGCAGCGTCAGGGCGTTGACCTTTTTCTCGCCGATTGCGGCGTAGTGGCCCAGCAGTGCGGTGCAGGTGATGCCACCGGAGCAGGCGCCCAGCATGTTCACGTCTTTGCTGCCGGTGATCGCGGTCACCACGTCAACCGCTTCCTTCAACGCCTCGATGTAGGTCGACAGGCCCCACTCGCGCTGCTCCTTGGTCGGGTTGCGCCAACTGACAATGAAGGTCTGCACGTTGTTGCGCAGGCAAAACCGCGCCAGGCTTTTATCCGGGCTGAGGTCGAAGACGTAGAACTTGTTGATTTGCGGCGGCACCACCAGCAACGGGCGCTCGTGCACTTGCTCGGTGATCGGCTTGTACTGGATCAGCTCCAGCACGTCGTTGCGGAAAATCACCGCGCCCTCGGTCACGCCCAGGCTCTTGCCGACTTCGAACGCGCCCATGTTGACCTGGCTCGGCATGCCGCCGTTGTGCACCATGTCCTTGGCCAGATGCGAGAGGCCGTCCAGCAGGCTCTTGCCGCCGGTTTCGAAGAAGCGCTTGACTGCCGCCGGGTTGGCCGCCGTGTTGGTCGGGGCCATGGCTTCGGTCATCAGGTTGATCACGAAGTGCCCGCGCGCGACGTCCTTGGGCCCCAGGTTGCTGTCGTCGATCCAGTCGTGGAGCTCCTTGCGCCACGCCAGGTAGGTTTGCAGATAACGTTTATAGAGCGGGTTCTGGCTCCAGGCCGGATCGGCGAAGCGGCGATCGTCGCTGGTCGGTTGCAGCTCGGACTTGCCGAACAGCACGTTCTTGAGTTCGAGGCCGAAATGCGCGACATGCTTGGCGCTGTGTATCGGTTGCTTGACCGCTTGCCTGAGTACCATTCGAGCAGAGGCCAGTAGATCCTTTCCACGTAGCCCAACGACAGGATTCAACCCCAGGGTGTTTTCCGAGGCCTGAAACTTCAAGTCATCGTTATTCTGTTTACTCATCTACGACGCTCCATTGTCCTGAGACGAGTACCCGGTCCTGCTGTGTAGTCACACAGCGAATGCCTGGTACTACTGCTCGGGTGACCGTTGATTCTGCATCGCTGCTTTCACATCAGAGCGCACTGCAGGGAACTTGCCAGATCCATTGGTTACCCGAGTTTAATTCTTTTCGCAAGCAGGCCAATGAGTGGCCACGCGGCCAAACATTCAAACAGATGAAATTAGAAAATGCCCACTAATGAGCAAGAACTACGGGCTAGAGCATCAGCTTGACGACTGATTCGTTCGGGTCGCGACTCTTGCCGGCGCTTTTCAGTTCGGCGAGATAATCGTTCCACAGGTCTTCCTGGCGCACGCCCAACTGGTACAGGTAGTCCCAGGTGAACAGGCCGCTGTCATGGCCGTCGTCGAAGGTCAGTTTCAGTGCGTACTGGCCGGCCGGTTCGACCTTGCTCAGGCCGACGCCGATCTTGCCAAATTGCAGGATGGGCTTGCCGTGGCCCTGGACCTCGGCGGAAGGAGAGTGCACGCGCAGGAATTCGGCGGGCAGGTGATGTTCCTCGCCCGAGGCGTATTTCAGCGACAGGGTTTTCGAGGCTTTGTGCAGCTTGATGTCGGTGGGGAGCATGGTCAGGTATCCGCCTTTTGCGTAACCTCAATGTGGGAGCGGGCTTGCTCGCGAAAGCGGTGTGTCAGACAACTCCGATGTCGACTGACACTGCGCTTTCGCGAGCAAGCCCGCTCCCACAAGGTTCGCGGCCCGGTAAGAGTGGCTTACAGGATATAACGGGACAGGTCTTCGTTCTGCGCCAATTCACCCAGGTGGCTGTTGACGTAGTCGGCGTCGACCTTGATCACCTTGTCGTCATGGGCGCTGGCCAGGTCGCCGGCGCTGAACGAAACCTCTTCGAGCAGGCGCTCGAGCAAGGTGTGCAGACGACGCGCGCCGATGTTCTCGGTTTTCTCGTTGACCTGCCAGGCAATCTCGGCGATGCGCTTGATGCCGTCCGGCTGGAACTCGATGCCCAGGCCTTCGGTTTTCAGCAGCGCGCAGTACTGTTCGGTGAGCGAGGCGTGAGGCTCGCTGAGAATGCGCTCGAAATCTTCCGGCGTCAGCGCCTTGAGTTCGACGCGAATCGGCAGGCGGCCTTGCAGCTCCGGTACCAGATCGCTTGGCTTGCTCAGGTGGAACGCACCGGAGGCGATGAACAGGATGTGGTCGGTCTTGACCATGCCCAGCTTGGTGTTGACCGTGCAGCCTTCGATCAGTGGCAGCAAATCACGCTGTACCCCTTCACGGGATACGTCGACACCACCGGAGTTGCCACGCTTGGCCACCTTGTCGATTTCGTCGATGAACACGATGCCATGCTGTTCAACCGCTTCCAGGGCCTTGGCCTTGAGTTCTTCATCGTTGACCAGGCGGCTCGCCTCTTCGTCGCGCACCAGTTTCAGCGCTTCCTTGACCTTGAGCTTGCGGCTCTTGCGTTTGCCCTTGCCCATGTTGGCGAACAGGCTCTGCAACTGGTTGGTCATTTCTTCCATGCCCGGTGGTGCGGAGATATCGACGCCGGCCGCTTCGGCGACTTCGATCTCGATTTCCTTGTCATCCAGCTGGCCTTCGCGCAGGCGCTTGCGGAACAGCTGGCGGGTGTTGGAGTCGGTCGACGGGGCGGCTTCCTCGTTGAAGCTGCGCGCCGGTGGCAGCAGGGCGTCGAGGATGCGCTCTTCGGCGGCGTCTTCGGCGCGGTGGCGAACCTTGGTCATTTCCTGCTCGCGCAGCAGCTTGATCGCGGCATCGGCGAGGTCACGAATGATCGATTCGACATCACGGCCGACGTAACCGACTTCGGTGAATTTGGTCGCTTCGACCTTGATGAACGGTGCATTGGCCAATTTGGCCAGGCGGCGGGCGATTTCGGTTTTACCGACGCCTGTCGGCCCGATCATCAGGATGTTCTTGGGCGTCACTTCAACGCGCAGCTCTTCAGGCAGCTGCATCCGGCGCCAGCGGTTGCGCAGGGCAATGGCGACGGCGCGCTTGGCATCGTCCTGGCCGATGATATGGCGATTGAGTTCGTGGACGATTTCGCGGGGAGTCATGGACATAATAATTGGCGGTCCTCAAGCAGAAACAAGCCGTGGCACACGGGCCGCAACAGGCTTATTCAGCGAGATCCTGCTCCTCAATGGTCTGGGTGTGGTTGGTGAATACGCAGATGTCGCCGGCGATACCGAGGGCGGTCTCGACGATTTCACGGGCCGACAGGTCGGTCTTTTTCAGCAGGGCGCTGGCGGCGGCCTGCGCATACGCGCCGCCGGAGCCCATCGCGATCAGGCCATCTTCGGGTTCGACCACGTCGCCGTTGCCGGTAATGATCAGCGAGGCGTCCTTGTTGGCGACCGCCAGCATGGCTTCGAGGCGGCTGAGGGAGCGATCGGTGCGCCACTCCTTGGCGAGTTCGACGGCGGCGCGAACCAGGTGACCCTGATGTTTCTCGAGCTGGCCTTCGAACCGTTCGAAGAGGGTAAAGGCGTCAGCGGTGGCACCGGCAAACCCGGCAATGACCTGGCCGTGGTACAGGCGGCGAACTTTCTTCGCGTTGCCCTTCATCACGGTATTGCCGAGAGAAACCTGGCCGTCGCCGCCCATGACGACTTTGCCGTGGCGGCGAACTGAAACGATGGTGGTCAAGGGAGAGTCTCCACGCAGCGGGGCGAAAATGCCTTCTGCCCATTCATATGGGGGTGGTGGAGCGGATTTCAACTGCGGGCTTTGGCGGGGGACGAGCGGTGCAATACGACAAGGGAGGCGGTGTGGCGGCTGGTGCCATCGCGAGCAGCTCGCTCCCACCCGAGCCCTGTGGGAGCGAGCCTGCTCGCGATGAACGATGTCCCGGAGTCGGGAATCAGCGATTCTGCCGCTGTTGTAACAGCAGGTTGCTGAACCCCGCACCGGCCAGTTGTTTCTGCGCGGTGGTCAGTTGTTCGCGATTGCTGAAAGGCCCGACCAGCACCCGATACCAGGTCTCTTCCTTGACCGTGCCGGACTCCACCGAAACGGCCTGGCCCAGCAGGATGATCTGCGCCCGAACCTTGTCCGCATCAGCCTCCTTGCGGAACGAACCGGCCTGCAGGAAATACTTGGTCACGGGCGCCGCCTTGGCCACCGGCGGTGCCGGAGGCGGAGTAATGCCGGCCAGTGCGGCCTGCGCGCGTGCGGTATCGATCTTCGCCGCTTCCGCTGGCGTGACCGGGGTGGTCGGCACGGCAGGTGTCGGCGGGGTTTTCTCCGGCACGGCATCGGGCGGCACGATGACTTCCGATTCCGGCAGCAAGGTGTAGAAGTCGTACTTGGGTTTGACCGGTTGCGTCGGGCTCGGCGGGGTCTTGTTGGCCTCGGCGATCCTGGTGGCTTTCTGCTGTTCGATTTTCTCGCGCTTGACGCTGTCGCTGCCCTTGCCCGGCTCCAGTTTCATCAGGAACACGATGAACGCGCCGACCGTCAGGCCGATGGCCATCCACAGCCAACCCGGGATCGGTTGCTTTGCAGGGGCTTGATAACGGCTGGCGCCACGCTTGGGTGCAGGTTTTTTCTTGGCGGCCAACTTACATGCGCTCCAGAGTTTCCAGGCCCAAGAGTTCCAGGCCTTGCTTGAGAGTGCGGCCGGTCAGCGCGGCGAGGCGCAGGCGGCTCTGCATCTGCGCCGGGGTTTCGGCGCTGAGGATCGGGCAGTTCTCGTAGAAACCGGAGAACAGGCCGGCGACGTCGTACAGGTAGGCGCACAGGACGTGCGGCGTGCCCTTCTCGGCCACGTTGTTCAGCACTTCGCCGAACTGCGCGAGCTTCGCCGCCAGCTCCAGTTCGTGGGCGGCTTCCAGGACGATCTGGCCGTCGACTTCGCTGAAGTTCTTGCCCAGCTTGCGGAACACACCGGCCACGCGGGTGTAGGCGTAGAGCAGATACGGTGCGGTGTTGCCTTCGAAGTTGAGCATCAGGTCGAAGTTGAAGCTGTAGTCGCTGGTGCGGTGCTTGGACAGGTCGGCGTACTTCACCGCGTCGATGCCCACCACCTTGGCAATACTGCGCAGTTCGGTCTCGGCCAGTTCAGGGTTCTTGTCCTTGACCAGGGTGTAGGCGCGTTCCTGGGCTTCGGTCAGCAGGTCGATCAGCTTCACCGTGCCGCCGTCACGGGTCTTGAACGGGCGGCCATCGGCGCCGTTCATGGTGCCGAAGCCCATGTGTTCCATTTCCATCGGGTGCGTCACGAAACCGGCCTTGCGGGCGACGGCGAACACCTGCTGGAAGTGCAGGGCCTGACGCTGGTCGACGAAATACAGGGCGCGATCGGCCTTGAGCTTGCCGCTGCGGTAGCGCACGGCCGCCAGGTCGGTGGTGGCGTAGAGGTAGCCGCCGTCCGCCTTGACGATGATCACCGGCAGCGGATCGCCGTCGGCGTTCTTGAATTCGTCGAGGAACACGCACTGGGCGCCGTTGCTTTCGACCAGCAGACCGGCGGCCTTGAGGTCGTTGACCACGTTGATCAGGTCGTCGTTGTAGGCGCTTTCGCCCATGACGTCGGCCATGGTCAGCTTGACGTTCAGCAGTTCGTAGATTTTCTGGCAGTGGGACAGCGAGATGTCCTTGAAGCGGGTCCAGAGCGCCAGGCACTCGGCGTCACCGGCCTGCAGCTTGACCACCAGGCCACGGGCGCGGTCGGCGAACTCGGTGGATTCGTCGAAGCGCTGCTTGGCGGCGCGGTAGAAGTTCTCCAGGTCCGACAGCTCGTCGCTGGTGATGGGATTTTCCTGCAGGTAGGCCATCAGCATGCCGAACTGGGTGCCCCAGTCGCCCACATGGTTCTGACGGATCACTTCGTCACCGAGGAATTCCAGCACACGGGCCACGCCGTCGCCGATGATGGTCGAGCGCAAGTGGCCGACGTGCATCTCCTTGGCCAGGTTGGGGGCCGACAGGTCGACCACCGTACGTTGCGCCGGGCCGGCCTTGCGCACGCCGATGCGTTCGTCGGCCAGTGCGGCGTCCAGGCGCGAGGCCAGGGCCTGGGTGTTCTGGAAGAAATTGAGGAAGCCCGGGCCGGCGATTTCGGTCTTGGAAACGTTTTCGTCGGCCGGCAGCGCGGCGATGATTTTCTCGGCCAGGTCGCGCGGCTTCATGCCGGCCGGCTTGGCCAGCATCATGGCGATGTTGCTGGCGAAATCGCCGTTTTTCTTGTCGCGGGAGTTTTCCACCTGGATCGCCGGCGACAGGCCTTCAGGCAACACACCTTCGTTGACGAGTTGGGTGATGGCTTGTTGGATCAGCTGGCGAATGGTGTCTTTCATGGTCTTCTCTTTCGACCGCAGGCGCGGCGGCGCAGGGTGCGCTGGTGGAAAAACTGGGCATTATCCGTTGCCGGGGCGGGCTTGCCAACCTTAGCAGGCAGGTTGTGGATATGCGGTGACAATCGAGCCCTCATCGCGAGCGGGTCGAAGGCGATCCGTCGTTCAATACAGGTCGACGGGGTCGACATCCAGCGACCAGCGCACCGCCCGCCCGCTGGGCATCTGTTCCAGCGCCAGCAACCAACTGGCCAGCAACCGATGCAGCGGCGCCCGGGCCGTGGCCTGGAGCAACAATTGCGCACGAAAGCGTCCGGCCCGACGTTCCATCGGTGCCGGTACGGGGCCCAGCAGTTCAATGCCGGTCAGGTTCTGCTCGAGCAGCAAACGCTCGGCCTCGCTGCAGGCTTCATCGAGAAACCCCTCGGCTTGCCCGGGTTTGTGCGCTTCAGCCCGCAACAGGGCCAGGTGCGCGAAAGGCGGCAGGCCTGCCGCGCGCCGCTCGCTCAAGGCTTGTTCGGCAAAGGCGAAGTAACCCTGTTCGGTCAATTGCACCAGCAGGGGATGGTCGGCGAGGTGGGTCTGGATGATCACCCGACCCGGTTCTTCGGCCCGACCGGCGCGGCCGGCGACCTGGACGATCAGTTGCGCCATGCGTTCGCTGGCGCGGAAGTCGCCGGAAAACAAACCGCCATCGGCATCGAGAATCGACACCAGGGTGACCCGTGGGAAATGGTGACCCTTGGCGAGCATCTGCGTACCCACCAGGATGCACGGCTGGCCTTTCTGAATGGTGGCGAACAGTTGGTTCATCGCATCCTTGCGCGAGGTGCTGTCGCGGTCGACACGCAATACCGGGTAGTCCGGGAACAGGATGGCCAGGCGTTCTTCGGCCCGTTCGGTGCCGGCGCCCACCGGGCGCAAATCGACCTTGCTGCATTTCGGGCACTGGCGTGGCACGCGCTCGGCATAGCCGCAATGGTGACAGCGCAGTTCCCCGTAGCGCTGGTGCACGGTCATGCGCGCATCGCAGCGCTGGCATTCGGACATCCAGCCGCAGTCGTGACACAACAGGGTGGGCGCGAATCCCCGGCGATTGAGGAACACCAGCACCTGCTGGCCGGCGGCGAGTGTCTGGCCAATGGCCTGTTGCATCGGGCCGGAGATGCCGCTGTCCAGCGGCCGGCTTTTCACATCCAGGCGCAGGAATCGCGGTTGTTTGGCGCCACCGGCGCGTTCATTCAGGCGCAGCAGGCCGTAGCGGCCGGTGTAGGCGTTGTGCAGGCTTTCCAGCGATGGCGTGGCGGAGCCGAGCACGATCGGAATGTTTTCCTGTCGTGCACGGACCAGTGCCAGGTCCCGGGCGTGATAGCGCAGGCCTTCCTGCTGTTTATAGGAGCCGTCGTGCTCTTCGTCGATAATGATCAGGCCGGGGTTCTTCATCGGGGTGAATAGCGCCGAGCGGGTGCCGATGATGATGTCGGCCTCGCCGTCCCGGGCGGCCAGCCACGCGTCCAGGCGCTCGCGGTCGTTGACCGCCGAGTGAATCAGCGCGATGCGCGCATTGAAGCGCTGCTCGAAGCGCGCCAGGGTTTGCGGGCCGAGGTTGATTTCCGGGATCAGCACCAGTGCCTGCTTGCCGGCCTCGAGGGTTTCACGAATCAGCTGTAGGTAGACTTCGGTCTTGCCGCTGCCGGTGACGCCGGCCAGCAGAAACGCGTGATAGCTGTCGAAACCGGCGCGAATCGCTTCATAGGCGGCCCGCTGTTCGGGGTTGAGCGGCAGCTCCGGTTGCGCCAGCCAGTGTTCGTGGCGAACGCCGGGCGCATGCCGGCGGATCTCGACCTGGACCAGTTCCTTGGCCAGCAGCAGGTCAAGGCTGTCCTTGCTCAGCATCAGTTTGCTCAGCAGCGTGTGGGCGACGCCGTGGGGGTGTTGGGCCAGGGTCGCCAGTGCCTCGCGCTGACGCGGCGCGCGGGCGATACGCGGGTCATCCAGGCGGGCGCCGGGGGCGGCGGACCAGAAGCGCTCCTGGCGTGCTTCGGCCAGTTCGCCCTGGCGCAGCAGCACCGGCAGCGCCCAGCTCAAGGTGTCGCCGAGGCTGTGCTGATAGTACTGCGAGGTCCACAGGCACAGTTTGAACAGCGCGGGCGGCAGGGGCGGCGTGGCATCGAGCAGGGCCAGCGCCGGCTTGAGTTTTTGCGCGGGCACTTCGCTGGTGTCGGTGACCTCCACCAGGATCCCGATCATCTCCCGCCGGCCGAACGGCACCCTCAGGCGCATGCCGGGCTGCAACTGGGCACGCAGAACCCCGGCCGGCGCCCGGTAGTCGAACAGGCGGCGCAGCGGCGAGGGCAAGGCAAGGCGCAAAATGGCGTCGGGCACGCGGGGGGTCTCGGTCAACAGGCGATAAAGAAGGAGTGGATGAAACCTGTGGGAGCGGGCTTGCCCGCGAAGGCGCCGTGTCTGTAGGCATAAATGCTGGCTGATACACCGCTTTCGCGAGCAAGCCCGCTCCCACATGGGGATCGCGCTCAAGGCCGGGAGCCTAGCAGACGGTCGGTAGAAGCGACAGCTTGCGCGAATGACATTGTCTGGTAGAATCCGCGGCCTAATTACGTGCGGTATTCAACAATAGTGTTGGGTGGCGGCACGCTAGCCTGAGGAAAACACCATGAAAGCTGATATCCATCCAGAATACCCAGCAGTTGCTGTTACCTGCAGCTGCGGCAACAAGTTCGAAACCCGTTCGACCTACGGCAAAGCCCTGGCGATCGACGTTTGCAACGAGTGCCACCCGTTCTACACCGGTAAGCAAAAGACTCTGGACACTGGCGGCCGCGTACAGCGCTTCGCCGACCGTTTCGGTGCTTTCGGCGCGAAAAAGGCCTAAGGCCTGTCAACTTGGGAAGCCGCTACGGTTTTTCCATGCTGATGAAAAAGGCGTCCCTTGCGGGCGCCTTTTTTGTGTCCGCGATTTGGCTCTCCGCGGCCCAGGCCTTTTGCCCGGCGCCGGGTGGGCTGACATCGGTCGCGGTCCAGCGCGTGGTGGATGGCGACACCCTGCGCCTCGCTGATGGCCGCAGCGTGCGCATGATCGGCTTGAATACGCCCGAACTGGGCAAGAAAGGTCGATCCGACGAACCGTTTGCCGTGGCTGCACGCAAACGGCTCGAAGCCCTGGTGGCGGCAAGTGACGGGCGGGTCGGTTTGCTGCCCGGCAAGGAAAGCAAAGACCATTCCGGTCGAACCCTGGCCCATGTCTTTGCGGCTGACGGGGCCAATCTTGAAGCGACAATGCTCGCCGAAGGCCTGGGTTATCTGGTCGCGGTCGCCCCGAATGTTGATTTTGTCGACTGCCAGCAGGCGGCGGAGCGCAGTGCACGCGAGGCCGGACTGGGCCTCTGGCGTCAGTCGCCTGTACTGAAAGCGGATCAGATCAGCATGTCCGGTTTTGCCCTGCTCAGCGGGCGTGTGAGCAAGGTTCAACGCAATCGTGGCGGGATTTGGATCGAATTACAGGATTCGGTTGTGCTGCGTGTTGCACCCAATCTGCTGGGCCGTTTTGATGCAGAGTCGCTGCAAAGGCTGGAAGGCAAGCCTATCGAGGCGCGTGGCTGGGTGCTCGACCGTTCGCGTCGCGGTGGGCTCAAGCCTGGTCAGGCGCGTTGGATGCTGCCACTGACCGATCCGGCGATGATTCAGGTGATGTCGCGCTAGAAAATTGTAGACATTTTTTCCGTTGATTGTAGACAGTCTATCCCTTGTGTTTCGCGGGTCTTGGCCCAAAGTCGTAGTGCAGGGCGCTTGACAGGGGTGACCGGTCAGTCTTGTGGGGACTTTGCGAGGCGCGTATCCTCGCTGACCAGTCTGTCCAACAGTAAAAGCGGAATGCCCACATGTCTGATTTGAAAACTGCCGCTCTCGAGTATCACGCCAATCCTCGTCCAGGAAAGCTGAGCGTCGAGCTCACCAAGCCCACCGCTACCGCCCGCGACCTGTCGCTGGCCTACAGCCCCGGCGTAGCCGAACCAGTGCGCGAAATCGGTCGCGACCCTGAGCTGGCCTACAAATACACCGGCAAAGGCAACCTGGTTGCAGTCATTTCCGATGGCACCGCGATTCTCGGCCTGGGTAACCTGGGCCCATTGGCTTCCAAGCCAGTGATGGAAGGCAAGGGTGTTCTGTTCAAGCGTTTCGCCGGCATCGACGTGTTCGACATCGAAGTCGACTCCGAAAGCCCGCAAGCCTTCATCGACACCGTCAAGCGTATCTCCATCACCTTCGGTGGCATCAACCTCGAAGACATCAAGGCGCCTGAGTGCTTCGAGATCGAGCGTGCCCTGATCGAGCAGTGCGACATCCCGGTATTCCACGATGACCAGCACGGTACTGCCATCGTGACCGCTGCGGGCATGATCAACGCCCTGGAAATCGCTGGCAAAACCCTGCCAGAGGCCAAGATCGTCTGCCTGGGCGCTGGTGCGGCCGCCATCTCCTGCATGAAATTGCTGGTGAGCATGGGTGCCAACATCGAAAACATCTACATGGTTGACCGTACCGGCGTGATCCACTCCGGCCGTGACGACCTGAACCAGTACAAGGCTGTCTTCGCTCACGCGACCGACAAACGCACCCTGGCGGATGCCCTGCAAGGCGCCGATGTGTTCGTTGGCCTGTCCGGCCCGAACCTGCTGAGTGCCGAAGGTCTGAAGTCCATGGCGGCCAACCCGATCGTGTTCGCCTGCTCGAACCCGGACCCGGAAATCTCCCCGGAGCTGGCACACGCCACCCGCAGCGACGTGATCATGGCCACCGGCCGTTCGGACTACCCGAACCAGGTCAACAACGTGCTGGGCTTCCCGTTCATCTTCCGTGGCGCCCTGGACGTTCGCGCCAAGCGCATCAACGAAGAGATGAAAGTCGCGGCGGCCAACGCCCTGCGTGAACTGGCCAAGCTGCCAGTGCCTCAGGAAGTGTGCGACGCCTACGGCGGTATCAAGCTGGAGTTCGGTCGTGAGTACATCATTCCGAAACCAATGGATGCCCGCCTGATCACCCTGATCTCCGACGCCGTGGCCAAGGCTGCGATCGAGACCGGCGTGGCGACCCTGCCGTATCCGAAGAACTACCCGCTGAAAAGCGTGGATGACGTGTTCAACGGCTAAGTCGTTGTAGCGCTCCATCCGAAAGCCCCGGCTCGTGAGAGTCGGGGTTTTTTATTGCCTCCCGGTTTTCAGGTCGATACGGCAGGCCTCATCGCGAGCAGGACGTGTGAGAGCGAGCCTGCTTGCGATGAGGTCAGCAGTTGCACCGAGAATCTCCAGACAAAAAAAGCCCCGCCTTCTAACGAAGAGCGGGGCTTTTGGCGCGCATCGAGTGATCAGAACAAATCGATCGGTGCCGATTCGTCTGCCGGCAGCGGGCTGCCCGGTGCGCTGCCGTTGCCCAGTTCGTTCACCGATGGGGGCGTGTCTTCGGCCTTGAACAGTTCGAAGTACGCGCCAGGTGTGCTTGGGGACGCAGCGCGGCCACTGATCGGGTCCACTCGCAGGCTGAGGATGCCTTCCGGTTCCGGCTGGGTGTGTGGCGGCTTGTCCTTGAGGGCGGCGGACATGTAGTTCATCCAGATCGGCAGGGCGACGGTGCCACCAAACTCGCGCTTGCCGAGGCTTTCCGGTTGGTCGAAACCGGTCCAGACGGTGGTCACGTAGTCCGCGTTGTACCCGGAGAACCAGGCGTCCTTGGATTCGTTGGTGGTACCGGTCTTGCCGGCGATGTCGGAACGACCCATGGCCAGGGCTCGGCGACCGGTGCCGAGTTTGATCACGTCCTGGAGCATGCTGTTGAGGATGTAGGTGGTTCGGCCATCGACAATGCGCTCGGCCACGGCCGGTGCCTGCGGGACCGGCTGGCCCGTTGCTTCGCCCGGTGTTGCGTCGACCGTGAACGCTTGCGCGGCCGGCGCGGCGATTCCGTCCGGGGCGGCATCGCCTTTCGGCACGCTCGGCGGGTTGGCCACGAAGAGCGTGTCGCCATTACGGCTTTCGATCTTGTCGATGATGAACGGGGTGATCTTGTAGCCGCCGTTGGCAAAGGTGCTCCAGCCAGTGGCGATCTCCATCGGGGTCAGCGTCGCGGTGCCCAGGGCCAGGGACAGGTTGCGCGGCAGGTCCTGCTTGTTGAAGCCGAACTTGCTGATGTAGTCGATGGTGCGGTCGACGCCCAATGCCTGCAACAGGCGGATCGACACCAGGTTGCGCGACTTGTACAGCGCTTCGCGCAGGCGGATCGGGCCAAGGAAGGTGTTGGTGTCGTTCTTCGGACGCCACACCTTGTCCAGGTACTCGTCAACGAACACGATCGGGGCGTCGTTCACCAGGCTGGCGGCGGTGTAGCCATTGTCCAGCGCAGCGCTGTAGACGAATGGCTTGAAGCTCGAGCCTGGCTGGCGCTTGGCCTGCATGGCGCGGTTGTAATTACTCTGCTCGAAGGCGAAGCCGCCGACCAGCGAACGAATCGCGCCGTTCTGTGGATCAAGGGAAACCAGTGCGCCTTGTGCCTGTGGAATCTGGCTGAACTTCAGCGAGTTGTCCGGCTGGCGCTGAACGCGAATCAGGTCGCCGACCTGGGCCACGTCCGACGGCTGCTTGGGGTTGGCGCCCATGCTGTTGGTGTTCAGGAATGGCCGCGCCCACTTCATGCTGTCCCAGCCGACATGCTCGCTGCCGGTGCGGGTCAGGACTTGCAGGCCGGTTTTGTCGACCTGGGTGACGATGGCTGGCTCGAGGCTGCTGATCGTGCGCTGCTTGGTCAGTTCGCTGGCCCAGGCTTCACGTGTCTTGCCCGGCAGGCGCGATTCGGGGCCGCGATAACCATGACGCTGGTCGTAGGTCATCAAGCCTTCGTGAAGTGCGTTGTTGGCCATTTCCTGCAGGTTGCTCGGCACCGTGGTGGTGACGCGGAAACCCTCGGTATACGCGTCGCTGCCGTAGCGGCCGACCATCTCGGCACGGGCCATTTCCGCGATGTAGGGGGCGTTCACTTCCGGGGTCGGCACGTGATAGCTGGCATTCAGCGGTTCATTGATCGCCGCGGTGTAGTCGCTTTCGCTGATTTTCCCGAGTTTGTACATCCGCCCCAGGATCCAGTCGCGACGTTCCTTGCTGCGCGCCGGATTGGCCAGCGGATTGAACCGCGAGGGCGCTTTTGGCAGGCCGGCAATCATTGCCATCTGCGCCAGGCTGACATCACGGATCGACTTGCCGTAGTAAACCTGCGCCGCCGCCTCAATGCCGTAGGCCCGGTTACCCAGGTAGATCTTGTTGACGTACAGTTCCAGGATCTCGTCCTTGGTCAGTTGCCGTTCGATCTGCAGGGCGAGGAGGATTTCCGTGGTTTTGCGAGAAAAGCTGCGTTCGCTGGTCAGGAAGAAGTTCTTCGCGACCTGCATGGTGATGGTACTGCCGCCGGACTGAATGTGACCGCTCTTGACCAATTGCGTGGCCGCACGCATCAGGCTGCTGGGGTCGACACCATAATGGTTGGCAAAATTGTCGTCTTCGGCGCTCAGCAGTGCATTGATGAAATTGGGGGGAATGTCGGCGAAACGGATCGGCGTGCGGCGCATTTCGCCAAATTCTGCGATCAACTTGTCATCGCTGCTGTAAACCCGCAGAGGAATCTGCAACTGAATGCTTCTCAAAGCCTCCACAGACGGCAATCCGGGGCTAAGGTAAAGAAATGCACCGCTCAGACCCAGAAGCAGTCCGCAGAAAACGGCGACGATGGACCAACCGAAAAATTTCAGCAGACGAATCAAGGTGTTGGGATATCCAGGGCAAAGAATGAGTGAGGCATCAGGGTTCAGATACTGAGGAGAACGACCCGCGCTTGACATGAATAGCGGAAAAAAACGTTGGGCATTATAAGCATTTTTCCATCGGGGGCGTCATTTGCGCTGCTGTCAAGACAGATGGTTGGAACGCAATGGACATTACAGAGTCCGTAACTCACGGAAAGTCATAGGGAATTGGTAGTGCTGGGACTCTTCAATAAAAAGGCCAATCTGCTGTTGGGGATCGACATCAGCTCCACGTCGGTAAAGCTTCTTGAGTTGAGCCGCCAGGGCGACCGCTACCGGGTCGAAGCCTATGCGGTAGAGCCGCTGCCCGCCAATGCGGTGGTCGAGAAGAATATTGCCGAGCTCGAGGGCGTGGGCCAGGCACTCACTCGTGTGTTGCTCAAGGCCCGGACCGGCCTCAGGAATGTCGCGGTGGCGGTGGCCGGGTCGGCGGTGATCACCAAGACCATCGAGATGGACGCCGGGCTTTCCGATGACGACATGGAAAACCAGCTGAAGATCGAGGCCGACCAGTACATCCCTTACCCACTGGACGAAGTCGCCATCGACTTCGAGGTCCAGGGCGCGTCGGCGCGCAGCCCCGAGCGGGTGAACGTGCTGCTGGCAGCCTGTCGCAAGGAAAACGTCGAAGTCCGCGAAGCCGCCCTTGCGCTGGCCGGGCTGACCGCCCGGGTGGTCGATGTCGAGGCCTACTCACTGGAGCGCGCCTTCGGTTTGCTGACCGGGCACCTGGCCGCCTCCCGGGAGCAACTGACAGTGGCCGTGGTCGACATCGGTGCGACGATGACCACCCTCAGCGTCCTGCACAACGGCCGCATCATCTACACCCGCGAACAATTGTTCGGCGGGCGCCAGCTGACTGAAGAAATCCAGCGCCGCTACGGCCTGACGTTCGAGCAGGCGGGCCTTGCCAAGAAACAGGGCGGTCTGCCGGACGATTACGTCAGCGAAGTCTTGCAGCCGTTCCGTGACGCACTGGTGCAGCAAGTGTCGCGTTCGTTGCAGTTCTTCTTTGCCTCCGGCCAGTACAACGCCGTCGATCACATACTGCTGGCGGGCGGTACCGCATCGGTGCCAGGGCTGGACCGCCTGATCGAGCAGCGACTTGGCACGCCGACCCAGGTGGCCAACCCCTTCTCGGACATGGCGCTGAGCAGCAAGGTCAATGCCGGGGCGCTGGCCAGCGATGCACCGGCGCTGATGATCGCATGCGGACTGGCCCTCAGGAGTTTCGACTGATGGCGCGGATCAACCTTTTACCCTGGCGCGAAGAGCTGCGCGAACACCGCCGCAAGCGTTTTTTGCTGGCGCTGGCCGGCGTGCTGGTGGGATCGATCGGTGCGGTACTGATCGCCGGCCAGGCCATCAGTGGCGCCATCGATCGACAGATTGCCCGAAACAACTACATTGGCCAGCAGATTGTCGGGGTAGACGAGCGCATCAAGCAGATCAGCGACCTCAAGGCCCGGCGCCAGCAACTGCTCGAGCGCATGCGCATCATTCAGGACCTGCAAGGCAATCGCCCGATCAGCGGGCGAATCTTCGATCAGTTGGCGCGAACCTTGCCGGAAGGGGTGTATTTCACCGAGGTGAAAATGGAGGGCAAGACCCTGTCCATTGTCGGCGCGGCAGAATCGAACAATCGCGTGTCCGACCTGATGCGCAACCTGGATGCGTCGGACTGGTTCGACGCGCCCACCCTGACGGAAGTCAAGGCGACCACCGCTGGCCAGCTGGACCAGGCCAACGTCTTCCAGTTGACCGTTCGTCAGACCCAGCCAGTTGCCGGGGAGGGCGTTCAATGAGCCTGGCGGAATGGTTCGAGGGGCTGCGCAAGATCGATATCAACGACCTGGATACCAACAACATGGGGTCCTGGCCCCCCGCCATCAAGGCCGTGGTGGGTATCCTGTTGATGATCCTGGTGCTTGCGCTGGGCTACAACTTCTCCGTCAGCGATCTTGAGAGCCAGTTGCAGCTCAAGCGAGAGGAAGAGTCGACGCTCAAGGAGCAATTCGCGACCAAGGTGCACATGGCCGCGAACCTGGAACTGTATGTCCAGCAGATGAAGGAGATGGAGAACTCCTTTGGCGTGCTGTTACGGCAGTTGCCCAGCGATACCGAAGTGCCTGGCTTGTTGGAGGACATCACCCGGACCGGGCTCGGCAGCGGGCTGGAGTTCGAGGAAATCAAGCTGCTGCCCGAAGTCACCCAACAGTTCTATATCGAACTGCCAATCCAGATTACCGTGACGGGCGCCTATCACGACCTCGCCACGTTCGTCAGCGGGGTGGCCGGTTTGCCGCGCATCGTCACCCTGCATGACTTCGACATCGCGCCGGTCGACCCCGAAGGTGGCCCGAAATTGCGCATGAGCATCCTGGCCAAGACCTATCGTTACAACGACAAGGGGCTGCAGAAATGAGCCTGATTCGTACAGTGGCGATGATCGCGACGCTGGTTGTCCTCTCCGGCTGTGGCAACGGCAGTGACTTCCAGGACCTGGATGCCTACATGAACGAAATGCGCCTGCGTGCGCCGGGCAAGATTGAACCAACGCCGACGTTCCGGTCTTACCCCACGTTCACCTACAACGCCTCGAACCTGCGAAGCCCGTTTTCCCGGCAGGTCAGGGTCGATCTGGCGGGCCGGCAACACGGCTCGCGCAACGTCAAGCCCGACCCCAATCGGGTGAAACAATACCTCGAAGGCTTCAACATCGAGCAGTTTGAAATGGTCGGCACCCTTTCCAATGCCACGGGCTCCTTTGCGCTCCTGCGCGGGGCGGGGGGTGTGCATCGGTTGAAAGTCGGTGATTACCTGGGGCGTAACGATGGACGGATCGTCGCCATCAGCAGCTCGCAAGTCGATGTGGTCGAAATCGTTCCCGACGGCCAGGGCGCCTGGCTGGAGCGGCCGCGGACCATCCCTTTGAAAGAGCACTCATAGTGGAACTCGAATAATGAACAGGATTTTCGCAACCTTCGGAATTTCGCTATGGATAGCGTTGATGTCACCGATGGTACAGGCGGCCAACCTCAAGGCGCTGGATGTGGCGGCGCTGCCGGGTGACCGTGTCGAGTTGAAGTTGTCATTCGATGGGCCGCCGCCGCAGCCCCAGGGCTATACGACCGAGCAGCCCGCCAGGATTGCGCTGGACCTGCCCGGCGTTGTCAGCCAGCTGGCGAGCAAGACCCGCGACCTGGGCGGCGGCAACGCGCGCAGCGCCACGGTGGTCGAGGCCAAGGGGCGGGCGCGGCTGATCATCAACCTGACCCAGCTGACGCCTTATACCGCCAGGGTCGAAGGCAATCAGGTCGTGGTGGTGGTCGGGCGTGGCGCCAATACCCAGGCCGTGACCTCCGCCCCCAGGCCATCACGAGCCGCCACGGCCACGGCGGCGCCAGCCAAAAGCTATGCGCCGGTGAGCAAGGCGATTCGCGGCGTGGATTTCCAGCGCGGTACCCAGGGGGAAGGCAACGTCGTCATCGACCTCTCCGATCCGTCCATCGCACCGGACATCCAGGAGCGCGAGGGCAAGATTGTCCTGGGCTTCGCCAGGACCCAACTGCCGGAACCCTTGCGGGTGCGCCTGGACGTCAAGGATTTCGCCACGCCTGTGCAATTCGTCAACGCCAGCGCCACGGGTGACCGGGCGAACATCGTCATCGAACCCAGCGGGGCGTTCGACTATTCGACCTATCAGACCGACAACAAGCTGACTGTCAGCGTCCGTCCGATGACTGTCGACGATTTGCAGAAGCGAAACGCCGAGCGTTTCGCCTACAGCGGTGAAAAGCTCTCGCTGAATTTCCAGGACATCGACGTGCGCTCGGTGCTGCAACTGATCGCCGACTTCACCAACCTCAACCTGGTCGCCAGTGATACGGTGCAGGGTGGTATCACCCTGCGCCTGCAAAACGTGCCATGGGATCAGGCGCTCGACCTGGTGCTCAAGACCAAGGGGCTGGACAAGCGCAAGATCGGTAACGTGTTGCTGGTGGCGCCGGCCGACGAGATTGCCGCCCGCGAGCGCCAGGAACTGGAGTCGCAAAAGCAGATCGCCGAACTGGCGCCGTTGCGCCGGGAGCTGCTGCAGGTCAATTACGCCAAGGCGGCGGACATCGCCAAGTTGTTCCAGTCGGTGACCAGTGCCGAGGCGAAGGTCGACGAGCGCGGGTCGATCACCGTCGACGAGCGGACCAACAACATCATTGCCTACCAGACCCAGGACCGTCTCGACGAATTGCGCAGGATCGTTGCGCAACTGGATATCCCCGTGCGACAGGTCATGATCGAGGCGCGGATCGTCGAAGCCAACGTCGACTACGACAAGAGCCTGGGCGTGCGCTGGGGTGGCTCGGTGCAGAACAAGGGCAACTGGAACACGTCCGGTGTCAGCAACGGCGCCAATGCCTCGTCGACCATCGGCACACCGGGCAGCACCAGCACCAATTCGCCCTTTGTCGACATGGGCACCTCGGCCAACACCTCGGGGATCGGCATCGCGTTCATCACCGACAACGTGCTGCTGGACCTCGAACTGACCGCCATGGAAAAAACCGGCAACGGCGAAATCGTCTCGCAGCCCAAGGTGGTCACGTCCGACAAGGAAACCGCGAAAATCCTCAAAGGTACCGAAATCCCGTACCAAGAGGCCGCTTCCAGCGGTGCCACCTCGGTATCGTTCAAGGAGGCCTCGCTGTCGCTGGAAGTGACGCCGCAGATCACACCGGACAACCGGATCATTATGGAGGTCAAGGTCACCAAGGACGAACCGGACTACCTCAACAAGGTGCAGGATGTGCCGCCGATCAAGAAAAACGAGGTCAACGCCAAGGTCCTGGTCAACGACGGCGAGACCATCGTGATCGGTGGGGTTTTCTCAAATACTCAGAGCAAGGTTGTAGATAAGGTGCCATTTCTTGGCGATGTGCCGTATCTTGGCCGCCTTTTCCGGCGTGACGTGGTTTCGGAGAAAAAATCCGAGCTGCTGGTCTTTCTCACTCCGCGTATCATGAACAATCAGGCGATTGCTGTGAGTCATTGATTCTGTGCGAAATTTGATTCTTGTTGGACCGATGGGGGCTGGAAAGAGCACCATCGGCCGGTTGCTGGCGAAAGAGCTGCGCCTGCCGTTCAAAGATTCCGATAAGGAAATTGAATTGCGCACGGGCGCGAATATCCCGTGGATTTTCGACAAGGAAGGCGAACCGGGCTTCCGTGACCGCGAGCAGGCGATGATCGCCGAACTGTGTGGCTGCGATGGCGTGGTGTTGGCCACCGGCGGCGGTGCCGTCATGCGCGAAGCCAATCGTCGGGCCCTGCACGCCGGTGGTCGGGTGGTTTACCTGCATGCTTCCGTTGAGCAGCAGGTCGGTCGCACGGCTCGGGATCGCAATCGACCCCTGTTGCGTACCGCCGATCCGGCCAAGACCCTGCGGGATTTGCTGGCGTTGCGCGATCCGCTGTACCGGGAGATCGCCGACCTGGTGGTGGAAACCGACGAGCGACCACCGCGAATGGTCGTGCTCGACATTCTTGAGCGCCTGAACCAACTGCCTCCCCGTTAAAGCGCGGCGCGAAATGCGCTATCCTCGGCGTCCTGCCACGACCGCCCAAGTTGTGGCGGATGGCTACCGAACGGCGTCACACCAGCAGATGCCGTGGACATTCGATAACTTCGGGCAGGACGCCTGATTCCATCTTCACTGTGGGGACACATGCAGACACTCAAGGTCGATCTAGGCGAGCGCAGCTACCCGATTCACATTGGCGAAGGTTTGTTGGATCAACCCGAGCTGCTGGCCCCGCATATTCGCGGACGGCAAGTGGCGATCATCTCCAACGAAACCGTTGCGCCGCTCTATCTCGAACGTCTGACCCGCAGCCTGGCGCAGTTCTCGGTGATTTCGGTGGTGTTGCCCGACGGCGAGGCCTTCAAGAACTGGGAAACCCTGCAACAGATTTTCGATGGCCTGCTGACCGCACGCCATGATCGCCGCACCACGGTCATCGCCCTCGGCGGCGGCGTCATCGGCGACATGGCCGGCTTTGCTGCCGCCTGTTACCAGCGTGGCGTCGATTTCATCCAGATTCCGACCACGCTGCTGTCGCAGGTCGACTCCTCGGTGGGTGGCAAGACCGGGATCAATCATCCGCTGGGCAAGAACATGGTCGGCGCCTTCTATCAGCCGAATGTGGTGCTGATCGATACCGCCTCCCTCAATACATTGCCGGCCCGCGAGTTGTCCGCCGGGCTGGCGGAAGTCATCAAGTACGGGCTGATCTGCGACGAACCGTTCCTCACCTGGCTCGAAGAAAACGTCGATCGCCTGCGCGCACTGGACCAGGTTGCCCTGACCTATGCGATCGAACGTTCCTGCGCGGCCAAGGCGGCCGTGGTCGGTGCCGACGAGAAGGAAACCGGCGTTCGTGCCACCTTGAACCTTGGTCACACCTTCGGCCACGCCATCGAAACTCACATGGGGTATGGTGTGTGGCTACACGGCGAGGCCGTCGCTGCTGGCACTGTAATGGCCTTGGAGATGTCCTCGCGCCTGGGCTGGATCAGCGAGCAGGAACGAGATCGCGGCATTCGCCTGTTCCAGCGTGCCGGCCTGCCGGTCATCCCGCCTGAAGAGATGACTGAAGCCGATTTTCTCGAACACATGGCAATTGACAAGAAAGTGATCGACGGTCGTTTGCGCCTGGTGCTGCTGCGCCACATGGGCGAAGCGGTGGTGACCGACGATTATCCGAAAGAGGTTCTACAGGCCACGCTGGGAGCGGATTACCGCGCCCTGGCTCAGCTTAAAGGTTAATAAGATCCCGATGACCAGTTTGCATGCCGACGAGGCTTTCCTCGGCCATTACCAGTTAAGTCATGACCCCTTCGCTCCACGGGTGCCTGGCTTCAAATTTTTCCCGGCCCAACGCAAGCCGGTGCTGGGCCAGTTGCACCACCTGGCCCGCTACAGTCAGTTGTTGCTGGTGGTGACCGGGCCGCAAGGCAGCGGTAAAACCCTGTTGCGCCAGGCGCTGGTGGCCAGCACGAACAAGCAGTCGGTGCAGAGCGTGGTGGTTTCCGCCCGGGGTGCCGGCGATGCGGCCGGGGTACTGCGTCAGGTGGCCCAGGCACTGAATGTCGAGCAGGCCGAGATCGGTCCGATCCTGGCTCAGGTCGTGCAACTCGCACTGACCGGGCAGGAAGTCTATTTGCTGGTCGATGACGCCGAGCAACTGGATGAGTCTGCACTGGAAGTCTTGATGGAGCTGGCGGCGGGTGCACCGGAGGGACGACCGCACGTGTTCCTGTTCGGCGAGTCTTCGCTGATTGCCCAGCTGGAGGCGTTGAGCCTTGAGGAAGAGCGCTTCCACGTCATCGAGCTGCAGCCTTACACCGAGGAAGAGACTCGCGAGTATCTGGACCAGCGGCTCGAGGGTGCGGGTCGCGGTGTCGAACTTTTCACTGCGGATCAGATCTCTGATATTCACGAAAGCTCCGAAGGTTGGCCTGGCAATATCAATCAGGTCGCCCGCGATGCAATGATCGAAGCCATGATTGCCAGCCGCTCAGCGGTCAAGCGTCCAACGATGGGGTTCAACATGCCGAAGAAACACGTATTGGCGATTTCCGCCGTCGTCGTGGTTGCGGTAGCCGCTGCCTGGTTGATGCCAGGTCGCAGCAAGGCACCGACTACCGGCGCACCCGCCAACGAACAGGCTCAACTACCGCTCGGCCAGGGTACGCCGCAACCCAACAGTGGCGGTGCGCCCGCCGTTGAGTTCGCCGGTAACTCGCAACCGATGCCATTGCCGTTGGTCGGCAATTCGCAACCGGTCATGCGCGGTCCGCTCGCTGAAGCGGCGGGTGGTATTACCGAGGGCGACGATGGCGTGCCGGTCGAGGGCTCCAGCAACACGCCGCCCACCGTGACCACCACCGCGCCACCTGAAGGTGTTCCGGCGGGTCCGGCACCGACACCGACCGCCAAGCCGCTCCCTGCGCCGACTCAGGTGGCAACTGCCAAGCCGGTGCCGACTGCGCCTGCCGTTAAACCGGCACCAGCGCCTGCCAAGCCTGCCGCTGTGGCGACCGCCAAACCTGCCGAGAAACCGGTTGCCGCAGCCAAGGCGGCGGGTGGCACCTGGTACGCGGGCCAGCCGACGAGCAATTACGTCGTGCAAATCCTGGGCACCAGCTCCGAAGCGACGGCGCAAAACTTCGTCAAGGAGCAGGGCGGCGAGTACCGTTACTTCAAGAAAGTCCTCAACGGCAAGCCGCTTTACGTGATCACCTACGGTAGCTTCTCCAGCCGCGATGCGGCCGTATCTGCCATCAAGGCCTTGCCAGCGAAGGTTCAGGCTGGTAAACCTTGGCCTCGCACTGTCGCCAGCGTCCAACAGGAACTGGCTGCAACTCGCTGATGATTCGGCGGCCTTACCCAGGCCGCCTCTCCCGGCACCTCAAAATTTCTGCAAGCGCGCGCTGGCCTTAGAGGCCGCGTG
This sequence comes from Pseudomonas sp. IT-P12, assembly GCF_949767465.1. Lineage (NCBI taxonomy): Bacteria > Pseudomonadati > Pseudomonadota > Gammaproteobacteria > Pseudomonadales > Pseudomonadaceae > Pseudomonas > Pseudomonas sp. IT-P12. The sequence continues at coordinate 273,381 of NZ_CATKPY010000023.1, forward strand.
CCTTGTGGTGTCTGCGTCACAGTAGTCTTTGAGTCAGTGCGGTCGAAATTAAAAAAGTTTTGACTAGCACAGCATATCGCTTTAAACCTTTCACAAATGCGACATAGATTTGCGACATTTCGTCGTCAAATTTGTGAGCCTCCGTGTCGGTGTGTACAATGACCTCCCTTTTGCCCCTGCAAAGCTGGCGTACGTTCGGCGTGGGCGGCAAGTGGTTGAATTGAAAAGAAATTTGCCTCGGTAAGAGGCAGCCTGGTGAGAAAGTGTCTATGAAAGCAGGTCTGTACCAACCAGATGAATTCAAGGATAACTGCGGTTTCGGCCTGATAGCCCACATGCAGGGCGAGCCCAGTCATACCCTTTTGCAAACGGCCATCGAGGCCCTGACCTGCATGACCCACCGCGGTGGGATCAACGCCGACGGCAAGACCGGTGACGGTTGCGGCCTGCTGATTCAAAAGCCGGATGTGTTCCTGCGTGCGATCGCCCAGGAAGCCTTTGGCGTCGAGATGCCCAAGCAATATGCCGTGGGCATGGTCTTCTTCAACCAGGACCCGGTAAAAGCCGAAGCCGCTCGCGAGAACATGAACCGCGAGATACTGGCCGAAGGCCTGAACCTGATCGGCTGGCGCAAAGTGCCCATCGACACCAGCGTTCTCGGCCGCCTGGCCCTCGAGCGTCTGCCGCAGATCGAACAGGTGTTCATCGGCGGTGAAGGCCTGAACGACCAGGACATGGCGGTCAAGCTGTTCAGCGCCCGCCGTCGCTCGTCCGTGGCCAACGCCGCCGACGTCGATCACTACATCTGCAGCTTTTCCCACAAGACCATCATTTATAAAGGCCTGATGATGCCGGCGGACCTGTCCGCCTTCTATCCGGACCTTGGCGATGAGCGCCTGCAGACCTCGATTTGCGTGTTCCACCAGCGCTTTTCCACCAACACCCTGCCGAAATGGCCGCTGGCCCAGCCATTCCGCTTCCTCGCCCATAACGGCGAGATCAACACCATCACCGGCAACCGTAACTGGGCGCAGGCCCGTCGCACCAAGTTCACCAACGACCTGATGGACCTGGAAGAACTCGGCCCGCTGGTCAACCGTGTCGGTTCCGACTCCTCGAGCATGGACAACATGCTCGAGCTGATGGTCACCGGTGGCATCGACCTGTTCCGTGGCGTGCGGATGATCATTCCGCCAGCGTGGCAGAACGTCGAAACCATGGACCCTGACCTGCGTGCGTTCTACGAGTACAACTCGATGCACATGGAACCGTGGGACGGTCCGGCCGGTGTGGTCATGACCGACGGTCGCTACGCCGTCTGCCTGCTCGACCGTAACGGTCTGCGTCCGGCGCGCTGGGTCACCACCAAAAACGGTTTCATCACCCTGGCCTCGGAAATCGGTGTCTGGAACTACCAGCCTGAAGACGTGATCGCCAAAGGTCGTGTCGGTCCTGGCCAGATCTTCGCCGTGGACACCGAAACCGGGCAGATCCTCGACACCGACGCCATCGACAACCGCTTGAAATCCCGTCATCCGTACAAGCAATGGCTGCGCAAGAATGCCCTGCGCATCCAGGCCACCATGGAGGACAACGACCACGGTTCGGCGTTCTATGACGTCGACCAGCTCAAGCAGTACATGAAGATGTATCAGGTCACGTTCGAAGAGCGCGATCAGGTGCTGCGCCCACTCGGCGAACAGGGCTACGAAGCCGTGGGTTCGATGGGCGACGATACGCCGATGGCCGTGCTGTCCCAGCGCGTGCGTACGCCGTACGACTATTTCCGCCAGCAGTTCGCGCAGGTCACCAACCCGCCGATCGACCCGCTGCGTGAAGCCATCGTGATGTCGCTGGAGATCTGCCTCGGTGCCGAGCGCAACATCTTCCAGGAATCGCCGGAACACGCATCGCGCGTGATCCTCAGCTCGCCGGTCATTTCCCCGGCCAAGTGGCGTTCGCTGATGAACCTCGATCGTCCGGGCTTCGAACGCCAGATCATCGACCTCAACTACGACGAGAGCGTCGGCCTCGAAGCGGCAGTGCGCAACGTGGCCGATCAGGCCGAAGAAGCCGTTCGTGCCGGCCGCACCCAGATCGTCCTGAGCGACCGCCACATCGCCCCGGGCAAGTTGCCGATCCACGCGTCCCTGGCGACCGGTGCTGTGCATCACCGCCTGACCGAAAAAGGCCTGCGTTGCGATTCCAACATCCTGGTGGAAACCGCGACCGCTCGCGACCCGCATCACTTTGCCGTGTTGATCGGTTTCGGCGCCTCGGCGGTGTACCCGTTCCTGGCTTACGAAGTGCTGGGCGACCTGATCCGTACCGGCGAAGTGCTGGGCGACCTCTATGAGGTGTTCAAGAACTACCGCAAAGGCATCACCAAGGGCCTGTTGAAGATCCTGTCGAAGATGGGCATCTCGACCATCGCCTCCTACCGCGGCGCTCAGCTGTTCGAAGCCATCGGCCTGTCCGAAGAGGTGTGCGACCTGAGCTTCCGTGGCGTGCCGAGCCGCATCAAGGGCGCGCGCTTCGTGGACATCGAAGCCGAGCAGAAAGCCCTGGCCGTCGAAGCCTGGAGCCCGCGCAAGCCGATCCAGCAGGGCGGTCTGCTGAAGTTCGTCCACGGTGGCGAGTACCACGCCTACAACCCTGATGTGGTCAACACCCTGCAAGCCGCTGTGCAGCAGGGCGACTACAGCAAGTTCAAGGAATACACGGCGCTGGTGGACAACCGTCCGGTGTCGATGATCCGCGACCTGTTCAAGGTCAAGACCCTGGACACGCCGCTGGACATCAGCGAGATCGAACCGCTGGAATCGGTGCTCAAGCGCTTCGATTCCGCAGGCATCTCCCTGGGCGCCCTGTCGCCGGAAGCCCACGAGGCCCTGGCCGAAGCCATGAACCGCCTCGGCGCGCGTTCCAACTCCGGCGAAGGCGGCGAAGACCCGGCGCGCTACGGCACCATCAAGAGCTCGAAAATCAAGCAGGTCGCCACCGGGCGCTTCGGTGTGACCCCGGAATACCTGGTCAATGCCGAAGTGCTGCAGATCAAGGTCGCCCAGGGCGCCAAGCCCGGCGAAGGCGGTCAATTGCCCGGCGGCAAGGTCAACGGCCTGATTGCCAAGCTGCGCTACGCGGTACCGGGCGTGACCCTGATTTCGCCACCGCCGCACCATGACATCTACTCCATCGAAGACTTGTCGCAGCTGATTTTCGACCTGAAACAGGTCAATCCGCAGGCGCTGGTCTCGGTGAAGCTGGTGGCTGAAGCCGGTGTCGGCACCATCGCTGCCGGTGTGGCCAAGGCCTACGCGGACTTGATCACCATCTCCGGCTATGACGGCGGCACCGGCGCTTCGCCACTGACCTCGATCAAATACGCCGGCGCACCGTGGGAGCTCGGCCTGGCCGAAACCCACCAGACCCTGCGTGGCAACGACCTGCGCGGCAAGGTCCGGGTCCAGACCGACGGAGGCCTGAAAACCGGCCTCGACGTGATCAAGGCCGCCATCCTCGGGGCGGAAAGCTTCGGTTTCGGCACCGCGCCAATGATCGCGCTGGGCTGCAAATACCTGCGTATCTGCCACCTGAACAACTGCGCCACCGGCGTAGCGACCCAGAACGAGAAGCTGCGCAAGGATCACTACATCGGTACCGTCGACATGGTGGTGAACTTCTTCACCTACGTCGCCGAAGAAACCCGTGAGTGGCTGGCCAAGCTGGGCGTGCGCTCCCTCGAAGAGCTGATCGGTCGTACCGATCTGCTGGAAATCCTCGAGGGCCAGACCGCCAAGCAGCATCACCTGGACCTGACCCCGTTGCTCGGCAGCGACCATGTCCCGGCGGACAAGCCGCAGTTCTGTGGCGTGGAACGCAACCCGCCGTTCGACAAGGGCCTGCTGGCCGAGAAAATGGTCGAGATGGCCACTTCGGCCATCAACGACATGAGCGGCGCCGAGTTCTCGCTGGATATCTGCAACTGCGACCGTTCCATCGGTGCGCGGATCTCCGGTGAAATCGCGCGCAAGTACGGCAACCAGGGCATGGCCAGCGCGCCGATCACCTTCCGCTTCAAGGGCACCGCCGGCCAGAGTTTCGGTGTGTGGAACGCCGGTGGCCTGAACCTGTACCTGGAAGGCGACGCCAACGACTACGTCGGCAAGGGCATGACCGGCGGCAAGCTGGTCATCGTTCCGCCGAAGGGCAGCGCCTACCGGACTCAGGACAGTGCCATCGTCGGTAACACCTGCCTGTACGGCGCCACGGGCGGCAAGCTGTTCGCCGCCGGTACCGCGGGCGAGCGTTTCGCTGTGCGTAACTCCGGTGCCCACACCGTGGTGGAAGGCACCGGCGATCACTGCTGCGAGTACATGACCGGTGGTTTCGTCTGCGTTCTGGGCAAGACCGGCTACAACTTTGGCTCTGGCATGACCGGTGGTTTTGCCTACGTGCTCGACCAGGACAACACCTTCGTTGACCGGGTCAACCACGAACTGGTGGAAATCCAGCGGATCAGCGGTGAAGCGATGGAAGCCTATCGCAGCCACCTGCAACGTGTGCTGAACGAGTACGTCGAGGAAACCGACAGCGAGTGGGGTCGTGAACTCGCCGAGAACCTCGACGATTACGTGCGTCGTTTCTGGCTGGTCAAGCCCAAGGCTGCCAACCTGAAATCGTTGCTTTCCAGCACCCGTGCCAACCCGCAGTGATATGCGCCTGAAGAGTGTGATGAGGTTTTAACAATGGCTGAACGTCTGAATAACGACTTCCAGTTCATCGACGTCGGGCGCAAAGATCCGAAGAAGAAACTGTTGCGTCAACGCAAGAAAGAGTTCGTGGAGATCTACGAACCCTTCAAACCCCAGCAGTCGGCCGATCAGGCCCACCGCTGCCTGGGTTGTGGCAACCCGTATTGCGAATGGAAGTGCCCGGTGCACAACTTCATTCCGAACTGGCTGAAACTGGTGGCCGAGGGCAACATCCTCCAGGCCGCCGAGCTGTCGCACCAGACCAACACCCTGCCGGAAGTCTGCGGCCGGGTGTGCCCGCAGGACCGTCTGTGCGAGGGCGCGTGCACACTCAACGACGGTTTCGGCGCGGTGACCATCGGTTCGGTCGAGAAATACATCACCGACACCGCGTTCGCCATGGGCTGGCGCCCGGACATGTCCAAGGTCAAGCCGACCGGCAAGCGCGTCGCGATCATCGGTGCGGGCCCGGCGGGCCTGGGCTGTGCCGACGTGCTGGTGCGCGGCGGCGTGACCCCGGTGGTGTTCGACAAGAACCCGGAAATCGGCGGTCTGCTGACCTTCGGCATCCCTGAATTCAAGCTGGAAAAGACCGTACTGAGCAATCGTCGCGAAGTCTTCAGCGGCATGGGCATCCAGTTCCGCCTCAATACCGAGGTCGGCAAGGACGTGACCATGGAGCAACTGCTCGAAGAATACGATGCCGTGTTCATGGGCATGGGCACCTACACCTACATGAAGGGCGGTTTTGCCGGTGAGGACCTGCCGGGGGTGTACGACGCTCTGGATTTCCTGATCGCCAACGTCAACCGCAACCTGGGCTTTGAAAAGTCGCCGGAAGACTTCGTCGACATGAAAGGCAAGAAGGTGGTGGTGCTCGGTGGGGGCGACACCGCGATGGACTGCAACCGCACCTCGATCCGCCAGGGCGCCAAGTCGGTGACCTGTGCCTATCGTCGTGACGAGGCGAACATGCCGGGCTCGCGCAAGGAAGTGAAGAACGCCAAGGAAGAGGGCGTGAAGTTCCTCTACAACCGTCAGCCGATCGCCATCGTCGGCGAAGACAAGGTCGAGGGTGTGAAAGTGGTCGAGACCCGTCTCGGCGAGCCGGACGCCCGTGGCCGTCGCAGCCCTGAGCCGATCCCGGGTTCCGAGGAGATCATCCCGGCCGATGCCGTGGTCATCGCTTTCGGCTTCCGTCCGAGCCCGGCGCCGTGGTTCGAACAGTTCAGCATCCAGACCGACAGCCAGGGCCGCGTCGTGGCACCGGAACAAGGTCAGTACAAGCACCAGACCAGCAACCCGAAAATCTTCGCCGGTGGCGACATGGTGCGCGGGTCCGACCTGGTGGTGACGGCGATCTTCGAAGGCCGCAATGCGGCTGAAGGGATTCTGGATTACCTGGGCGTTTAAGCCTCGACTGCAGTAACCCTGTGGGAGCGGGCTTGCTCGCGAAGGCGGCGTATCAGTCACCCGATGTGTTGACCGATATGTCGCATTCGCGAGCAAGCCCGCTCCCACATTGGTTTTGCAGTGGCTGTAAAAACCGCGACAAATTGACCCTATAGACAAAAGGCGCCGCTCTTGCCGTGCCTTTTGCGTCGAGCTCTGAGAAAATGCCCGCACTTTTTTTCCGGATGCCGACATGACTGCCCTGAAGAACGACCGTTTCCTTCGCGCCCTGCTCAAGCAACCCGTAGACGTCACGCCTGTGTGGATGATGCGTCAGGCCGGTCGCTACCTGCCTGAATACCGCGCCAGCCGTGCCAAGGCCGGTGACTTCATGAGCCTGTGCATGAACCCGGCGTTCGCTTGCGAAGTCACGCTGCAACCGCTCGACCGCTATCCGCAACTGGATGCGGCGATCCTGTTCTCCGACATCCTCACCATTCCGGACGCCATGGGCCAGGGCCTGTATTTCGAAACCGGCGAGGGCCCGCGCTTCAAGAAAGTCGTCAGCACCCTGGCCGACATCGAGGCCTTGCCGATTCCCGATCCGCACAAAGACCTCGGCTACGTCATGGACGCGGTCAGCACCATTCGCCGTGAACTGAACGGTCGGGTGCCGCTGATCGGTTTCTCCGGCAGCCCCTGGACCCTGGCCACCTACATGGTCGAAGGCGGCTCGTCGAAAGACTTCCGCAAGACCAAGGCCATGCTCTACGACAACCCGCAAGCCATGCACCTGCTGCTGGACAAGCTCGCGCAGTCGGTCACCAGCTACCTCAATGGCCAGATCAAGGCCGGCGCGCAGGCCGTGCAGATTTTCGACACCTGGGGTGGCAACCTGTCGGCGGCGGCCTATCAGGAATTCTCCCTGGCCTACATGAAGAAAATCGTCAGCGGCCTGATCCGCGAGCACGAAGGTCGTCAGGTGCCGGTCATCCTGTTCACCAAGAACGGCGGCCTGTGGCTGGAAAGCATTGCCGACGCCGGTGCCGACGCGCTGGGCCTGGACTGGACGTGCGACATCGGCAACGCCCGTGCCCGTGTCGGCAACAAGGTCGCCCTGCAAGGCAACATGGACCCGACCGTGCTCTATGCCAAGCCTGAAGCGATTCGCACCGAAGTCGGGCGGATCCTGGCCAGTTACGGCAAGGGCAGCGGCCACGTGTTCAACCTCGGTCACGGCATCACCCCGGAAGTCGATCCGGAGCATGCGGGTGCGTTCCTGCGCGCGGTGCACGAGTTGTCGGCGCAGTATCACGAATAGTGCGTTCACCTGACAAAAAAGCCTGTCCTGGCTCACGCCGGACAGGCTTTTTTGTGTCTGCCGACTTTGTGGGAGTCGACTGTCGAACGCTTGCGCAGGCGCGAGCAAGCTGGAAATCGCTCGGACACAGAGGCTGGACGAGTGTGTGGATGCGGTATGAAGAAGATAGGTGTTCCGGCCGTAAGATTATTCCCACAACCCATTCAGATAAGTGCACAGAGAGATCAATCCCCTCTCACACAGAGACTTATCCTACATAGAAGTTGCTTCCATCTCGGTAAGGTTTCAGGCCCTCGTTCGGTGTCGCATCGAACGGATTACGAGTAGCCGCGCCAGCCAGGCGGGTTGAATTATCGATAAGCAGTCTGGAACACAATCATGAAAAGAGTTTTTTACAAGGGCGGTGCGTTCTCGGCATGCACATCCTCGATGATCCTGTTATCGGCAATGCTCGCGTCTCAAACCGCTTCCGCCCACGGCTACCTTGAAGTGCCACCTTCGCGAGCACTGCTTTGCCAGAAAGGCCTGAACACCCAATGTGGTGGTGCGCAATACGAGCCGCAAAGCGTGGGCGAAACCTTCAAGGGGTTCCCGGGCGGTATGGGCGGCGCACCGAACCAGGGGCCGGTCGACGGCAAGATTGCCAGCGGAGGCCATTCGCTGTTTTCCGCGCTGGATGCCCAGTCCGCCACCCGTTGGCATCTGACCGAAATCAAGAACCGCACCATCGATTTCCAATGGCACTACACCGCTGCGCACCCGGCCACCAAGCATGAGTATTTCATCACTCGCAACGGCTGGAATCCGAACGAGTCGCTGAAACGCGCGACCTTCGAGAGCACCCCGTTCTGCACCGTCGATGGCGGGCATCAACTGCCGGTGTCGGGCGCCAAGCACAACTGCAACATCCCGGCTGACAAGTCCGGCCAGCATGTGATTCTGGCGATCTGGACCGTCGGCGATACCGACGCGGCGTTCTACAACGCAACGGACGTGAACATCATTGCCGAAGCCGAGTTGCCGGGTGGCTGGTCTTCCGTGGGGGACATTGCGCCGTCGACGACATTGCTGGTCGGCGACAAGGTCAAGGCCCGGGCGTTTTCGGCCAACGGCGAGAGTTCGCAGTACAGCGTTGAAATCTCCATCGACACGGCCGAGGAAGGCACGCCAAACAACTGGTCGTTCAAGCTGGCAGAGAAAATCAACAAGGCTCACACGCTGATCCGCGCGGGCATCCGTGATGAAAACGGCAACATCGAACCGGTGCGTGGCAACAACACCCTGTACGCCCAGAAAGACAGTGGTGTGACCCGTTATGAAGTGCAACTGGACATGAAGGACGACGCCGCAGCGCGCATGTCGGTGTCCTCCCAGCAAGCCGAATACGTGTTGGTGAAAGGTTTGGCCAAGGTCGATTTCGGCATGCTCACCAACCGCAAAATGAATGTCGAAGCGACCTTGTTCGACGAGAACAACAAGCCGGTCGGAACGACCTCGGCGCAGGTCGAAAGCGGTGGGACGACGCTGGTCATGGATGTGCGCAGCAATCCGGGCAAACACACCCTGACACTGGTCGGCACCACACTCGATGGTCGCACCACACGCCAGGACACCCAGACGACCAACGTGACCGGTGAAGGCGCTGGCGTCGAGCATGACTTCGTGTTCCCCGACGGCCTCAGCGAGTACACCGCCGGGACCAAAGTGCTGCAACCCAAGACCCGTGAAGTCTTTGAGTGCAAGCCATTCCCCGAGTCCGGCTACTGCAAGCAATACAGCCCGACTGCCAACGGCTTCGAGCCGGGTGTCGGCGCGCACTGGCACATGGCTTGGAACAAGCTGTAAGCCCTCGCTGTAACACTTCAGGCGGGCCCCTGGGGCTCGCTTGAAGTGCCCTCGCGGCTGAATTCGAGCCAAATCAACGGCAATTACGGTTTCGTGTTCCTCATGCCCGTCCCGCGAGCATGAGGATTTTTACTTCCATGGAAGAGCGTTCGCTGCTGGCTTTCACTTTGGACTTTTTTAATGTTTCGGCGACTTTTCACAATCGGCTTGCTGATGTTGTGCGTGGGTTACGCAACTTTTCTTGCGTGGCAGGAGCGGGGTTATCGCGAACGACTCGCCACGCCGTTGCCGGTCTCTGCCCCAGCGTCCGCGCCACCGGTGCCTGCGCCCCTCGACACTACCGCCATTGCAACCGTGTTCGGCCTGACGGCCGCAACCCCGCTGCAGCCCAGTGCCGAGCCGCTGTCCTTGCAGGCCAGTTTTGTTTCTGCCGACGGACTGTCCAGGGCTTTGCTGGCCGACGCTCAGGGCGCGCGGATTTACACCGTCGGCGATCAGTTGCCGGGCGGCAGCGTTCTACGTCGTGTCGAGGCGAATCGAGTGGTGCTGTGGAACAAGGGGCGCGAAGAAGTGCTGATGTTGCAGACGTCGGCCGTGCGATTCCTGCATCGCTCCGAAGGTCAAGCCGAGGCGCCTGCCACTTCTACGCGTTACCTACGCCCGCATGTCGGGCAGCCAGAGTGAATACCTGATGAACAGCTTCAACAGCACGCCCGTTTTGCGTGCTCTGCTCTTCCTCGCCACCGTGGCGACCGCGCTTTTTCATGGCGAACTGCAGGCCGAGGAGGAAAAATGGCAACTGGCGATGAACAATGCCGAACTGCGGGACATCGTCGAAGAAATCTCGACCATCCTTGGCACCACCGTGGTGCTCGATCCGCGGGTCTCGGGGCGCATCACCGTGCTGTCGCGCCAGGCCCTTGACCGCGAGGGCGTTCGTCGCCTGTTTTACTCGGTGCTCGATGCCCACAACTTCACGGTCATCGACGAGGGTGACCGGATTCTCATCACCCCGGTGACCGAAGCGAAAACCCGTGCCGGTCAGAGCACGGCAAAAAACACCACGGCGTCGCAGTTCATCACCCAGGTGATCGAACTCAACACCAGCCACGCCGCTGACCTGGCCGGGCTGGTGCGGCCGCTGGTTTCGGCCAACGGGTATGTCGGCCCGTCGGTGTCGGCCAATGCGCTGGTGGTCACCGATACGTCAGCCAACGTGGAGCGTATTGCCAAGGTGGTGCGCCAGCTGGATTCGGGCCAGAACAACCTGCATTCGGTCATGCAACTGCAGCATGCCCAAGCCGCCGACGTCCTGACGATCATTGAGTCGTCGCTGGGCAAGCGTAATGCCGAGGCGGCGGTCCAGGTACTTGCCGACAGCCGTACCAACCGTCTGATCTTTGTCGGCCCGCCAGCGGTTCGCCAGCGCCTGCTCGACCTGGGCCGCAGCCTGGACACGCCCGCCACCGCCTCCGTCGACAATGCCCGGGTCATTCGCCTGCGTCACAGCGACGCCAAGCAATTGGCCGAGATCCTCGACATGATGGGGCAGACCCGAAAGCAGGCCTCGAGCCTGGGCACCATCAAGGACAATCCGTCCAGTGCGGCCTTCATGATCAAGGCTGACGAAAGCCAGAACGCGCTGGTGCTGATCGCCGAGCCGGCGCATATCCGAATGGTGGAGAACATCGTTGCTCAACTGGACCAGCCGCGAGCGCAAGTGCTGATCCATGCCGCCATTGTCGAGATTTCCGGGGATATCACCGAAGCCGTCGGTGTGCAGTGGGGGCTCAACACGGGCGACGCCAAGGGGTTCATCAATTTCTCCCGCACCGATCTCCCGATCGTCGGCGGCTTGAATTTCAATGAAAAGAAATCCGCCCCGGACGGCGCGATACTGCACCTGGGCAGTGACCGTTTCGGCGCATTGATCACCGCGCTGGCGAGCAATACCCACAGCAATCTGCTGTCCACCCCGAGCCTGTTGACCCTCGACAATCAGCAAGCGGAAATCATCGTCGGTCAGAACGTGCCGTTCAAGACCGGTTCCTACGCAACCAACAGCAGCGGCGCGGACAACCCCTTCACCACCGTCGAGCGCAAGGATGTCGGCATCAGCCTGAAGATCAAACCGTACATCAACGAAGGCGCGACCTTGCGCCTGGAGGTGGAGCAGGAGGTCTCGGACATTGCCCCCTCGGCAACCGGTATCGCTTCCTCCGACCTGATCACCAACAAGCGTGCGCTCAAGAGCACCATCCTGGCGGACGATGGCGAGATCATTGTCATCGGTGGCCTGATCCGCGACAGCGTCAGCACTCAGCGCAGCGGTGTGCCGCTGTTGCGCGATATTCCTTACTTGGGTGCGCTGTTTCGCTGGAGCCGCGACACGCACATCAAAAGCAACCTGATGGTGTTCCTGCGGCCGACCATCGTGCGCAGCAAGGAAGACCTGGCCGGGGTCAGCCAGCAGCGTTACAACGCACTGCGCAAGTTGAGCCAGCCAACTGCGCACGAAAACAATTCGCTGCTGCTGCCGGCAGAGTCGCGTCAGTTATTCGACCAGCCCGCTGAAGCGCCGGTGTTCGATTTGCGCAAGCCGACGACGGGGACGCCATGAGCGAAAAACTCGACGTGCTGCCGTTCGGTTTCGCCCGGCGTTTCGGCGTTTTGCTGGCGTGCGCGGGAACCGGGCCGAGCCTGGCAGTGCGAGCCGATACGCCGCTGACGGCGCTGTCGGAAGCGAGACGGATGTGTGGGCGAGACCTGCCGATCCATGTGCTGGATGCCGATGAGTTCGCCGCGCGCCTGGTCGCCGTTTACCGTGACGGCCAGAGCGCGGCGGAGCAGGTGGCCCAGGGGCTCGATGACGAACTCGATCTGCTGCGCCTGGTCGATCAAGTGCCACAAACCGCCGATTTGCTGGAGCAACAAGGTGATGCGCCGATCATCCGCTTGATCAACGCACTGCTCAGTGAGGCGGTGCGCGAACAGGCCTCTGACGTCCACCTGGAAACCTTCGAGCAGGCGCTGTCGGTGCGTATGCGCATCGACGGTCAATTGCGCGAAATGCTCAGGCCGCGGCGTGAGCTGGCAACCCTGCTGGTGTCGCGGATCAAGGTCATGGCACGTCTGGACATCGCCGAAAAACGCATTCCCCAGGATGGCCGGATGGCGCTGCGCCTGGCCGGGCATGAAGTGGATGTGCGGGTCTCGACCTTGCCGTCTGCCCATGGCGAACGGGTGGTGCTGCGCTTGCTCGACAAGCAGGCTGGACGCCTGGATTTGCAGCGCCTGGGAATGCCGGACGACACCCTGGTCGCCCTGCGTCGGTTGCTGGCCAGGCCCCACGGCATTCTGCTGGTGACCGGTCCCACCGGTTCGGGGAAGACCACCAGCCTCTACGCGGCGCTGAGCAGCCTGAACGACCAGACACGCAACATTCTCACGGTCGAGGATCCCATCGAGTATCACCTGCCCGGTGTGGGGCAGATGCCAGTCAATCCGAAGGTGGACATGACTTTCGCCCGTGGCTTGCGCGCCATTTTGCGACAGGACCCTGACGTGGTGATGGTCGGTGAAATCCGTGATCGCGAGACAGCGCAAATCGCGGTTCAGGCCTCGCTGACCGGGCATCTGGTGCTGTCGACATTGCACACCAACAGCGCCGCCGGCGCGGTGACACGGCTGCTGGACATGGGGGTTGATGCCTACCTGCTGGCGTCGTCTCTGGTGGGCATTCTGGCCCAGCGTCTGCTGCGCACTCTGTGCCTGCATTGCAAGGCCTCGTACTACGCCGATGCAGATACATGTGAGCGCCTGGGGGTGGATGCGGCGGCACCTCCGCAACTGTTCAGCGCCGTGGGCTGCGAGCAGTGCCAGTACGGTTATCGCGGGCGAATCGGCATCTACGAACTGCTCAGTATTACCCCGGCGGTGTCGACGCTGATCCATCGAGGCGCCGGTGAGCAGGCGTTGATCGAGGAGACGCGGCAGGTGTCACGCAGCCTGTTCCAGGATGGACGACAACGGGTGCTCGACGGTGTGACCAGCTTCGACGAGTTGTTACGCGTAACCCGGGAGGACTGAGCAGTGCCGACGTTCGATTACCAGGCTGAGGATGCTCAGGGCGGGCGCTGCAAGGGGCGACTGGAGGCGGACAACCCAAGGCATGCCCGTCAACTGATGCGTGAGCGTGGCTTGTGGCCGCGTGAACTGAATGAAGTACGGGCCGGGATCGTCAGCGGTACGCAACCGCGCGGCGCACGCCTGAGCGTCGCTGAACTGGCACTGTTGACGTTGCAATTGTCCACCCTCGTGCAGGCCGGTCTGCCCCTGGAGGAGGCACTGGAAGCCGTCACCAGACAAAGTGCCAGGCGCAAGGTCGCGGGCCTGTTGTCGTCGGTGCGCAGTCGGGTAATGGAAGGGCATGCACTGTCCACTGCGTTGGGGCAGTTTCCCAAGGCGTTTCCTGAACTGTTTCGCGCCACCGTCGCTGCGGGCGAGCGTTCCGGACACCTGGGCCAGGTGCTGGAGCAATTGGCGGGCTACACCCAGGCGCGTCAGGCTTCGCGCCAGAAAATCCAGATGGCGCTGGTGTACCCGCTGATCCTGATGCTGGCCAGCGTGGCGATCGTCGGTTTCCTGCTCGGTTACGTGGTGCCGGACGTGGTGAAAATCTTTATCGACAGCGGCCAGCCGCTGCCTTGGCTGACGCAGGCGCTGATCGGCTTGAGCGACGGTCTGCGCGAACATTTCCTGGCCTTGATCGCCGGGCTGACGCTGTTGATCGGTACTTGTCGCTGGAGTGTGCGCCAGCCGCTCTGGCGACTGCGCTGGCACCGACTGGCCTTGCAACTGCCGGTCGCTGGCGACGTGTTGCGGGCGATGGAAGCCGCGCGTTTCGCCAGCACCCTGGCGATCCTTGGCAAAAGTGCCGTGCCGCTGGTGGACGCGCTGGAAATCGCGGCCGCCGTCATCGGCAACCTGGCCATCAGGGCGCGCATGGCCGATGTGGCCCGTTCCGTGCGCGAGGGCGGGACGTTGACCCGGGGCCTGGAACTCAGCGGCGACATCCCGCCGATGATGCTGCACATGATCGCCAGCGGCGAACGTGCCGGCGAACTCGATCGCATGTTGGTGCAGGCTGCCGAACAACAGGAGAACAGCCTGGCGGCGCGCATTGCACTGGTCGTGAGTCTTTTCGAACCGGCCATGCTGGTGCTGATGGGCGGCGTCGTGCTGCTGATCGTGATGGCCATCCTCCTACCGATTCTCAGCCTCAACCAATTGGTGAATTGATCCATGCAACTTTTACGTTACAGCTCGTCCCGCCGGCAACGTGGCTTTACCCTGATCGAAATCATGGTGGTGGTCGTGATCATCGGCGTGCTGGGGGCCATCGTGGTGCCGCAGTTCATGAGTCGTCCCGATCAGGCCAAAGTCACCGCCGCAAAGATCGATATCCAGGCCATTTCCACCGCTCTGGAAATGTACCGCCTCGACAACTTTCAATACCCTTCGACCCAACAGGGCCTGATGGCGTTGAGCAAGCCTCCCTCGGGCCTGCCGGCGGCCAGAAACTGGAACCCCCAGGGCTACCTGAAAAACCTGCCACTCGACCCCTGGGGGACGCCCTATCAGTTCCTCAACCCTGGCGTGCAGTCGGGCGAGGGTCACTTCGACTTGTATTCCCTGGGTTCCGATGGTGTGCTCGGTGGCGAGGGGCACGCGGCTGATATCGGCAATTGGATGGCTGACTGATTCATGCGCCAGGGTTGCCGGGGGTTCACTTTGCTCGAAATGATGATCGTGATCGTTCTGATCGGCGCGCTGCTGGGCATGGTGAGTCTTGCTGCGGGGCCGGACCCGCAGCGACAGGCCCGTTACCAGGTGCATGCGCTGGCGGGGATGATTCAACACATGCGCGAACGGGCAGTGCTGGAGGGCCGGGAGTACGGCATACGCCTCAGTGACAGCGGGTATCGCGCGATGCGTCTCGAGGCACGGGAATGGAAGCCGATGGCCGCGCTCCAACCATGGCCCGACGGTCTGCGTGTGCAACTTGATAAGGACGGGCATCCGTTGAGGCTGGACGCCGATGCAGGATTGCCGCAGGTGCTGATGCTCAGCAGCGATGAAACCAGCGCCTTCACCCTGACCTTCACGGTCCGGGGGCGCACGCTCCTGCACCTGTCGGGCGATGGCCTGGGTGAGGTGGTCATTGATGGTTGAGGGCTTGTCGTGGGCGCGTCGGCGCGGTTTCACCCTGCTGGAAATCATGGTTGCCCTGGCGGTCTTCTCGACGCTGGCGGCGGCGGTGTTATCGGCCAGCCAATACGTTGTGAAGCAGGCTGGCGCGGTCGAGGAACGACTCTTCACCGCTTGGTTGGCCGATAACCTGCTCAATGAGCTGCGCCTGCAGCCCACGTTGCCGCCAGGTCAACAGCAGCGAGTAGTGTCCATGGATCGTCGCGACTGGCTGTTGCGCCAGCACGTCAGTGCATCCGCTGATGCGCGATGGTTGAAGGTCGATGTCGAGGTCAGCGGCCGCGGGACAATCCTGCACCAGACCCGTGGCTGGATACCTGTTCGTCATGAATAGGCAGACCGGTTTCACCTTGCTGGAGCTGGTGATCGCTCTGGCGATATTTGCCTTGCTCGGTCTGGCCAGTTGGGGATTGTTCGATGGGGTGGTGCGCGTACAACAGGGCACCACGGCCCACGAGCGCGAATTCAGACGCCTGCAGCGCGCGGTGGCAGTGATCGAGCGCGACTTGATGCAACTGACCGGGCAGCCGGTCGTGCTGGGGCAAGGGCAGTTGCATTTTCAGCGCAGCCACTGGCGCAATCCTCTGGACCAACCGCGTAGCGAACGACAGACCCTGACCTACCGACTCGACAACGGCGTGCTGTGGCGTGAAAGCCTGGGTGAAGGCTCGCCGATCCTGCAGCGGCAGAAACTGTTCGATGACGTTCGGGCGCTGAACTGGCGTCTGTTTGATCGGCGAGTCGGTTGGCGTGGAGAGTGGCCGTCCGGTAGCGAGGGGAATGCACCGCTGGCGGTGGAGCTGCAAGTGTCGGTGGGGCGGTTCGACGCGATCAGGCGAGTGCTGCTCTTGCCGGAGGCGTTGCCATGAGCGGGCGCCAACGGGGGATCGCCTTGGTCAGTGTGCTGCTGGTCATGAGCCTGGCCTTGCTGATGACCAGCGGTTTGCTGCGCAGCCATCGCCTGTCGCTGCAAAGCAGTGGCCTGGCGGTGCAACACGTTCACTTGCGCCAACTCGCCGCTGCCGGGGAAGCCTGGGCCCTTTTGCAACTGCGAGCGGTGGGGGGCACCTCGGAAAAAACCGTTGACCTGACCCAGGGCTGGGCGCGAAGCACGCCCGACTTCGACACGGGTGACGCTCGACTGCACGTCGTCATCGAAGACCTCGCCGGGCGATTCAATCTCAATGCCCTGCTGAACCAGGGCCGAATTGATCCGATCACCCTGAATCGTTGGGGACGCTTGCTTGAACTGCTTGATCTGGCGCCGCTGTCTCTCAGTCAGGTAGGCCCCTTGAACGAGCTGAGCCAGTTGCGTCTGCTGCCGGGTGTCGACGGGCACCTGCTGCGTCAACTGGAGCCTTGGGTCGCCGTGCTGCCCCCTGACGCTGCGCTGAACATCAACACTGCCCCGGCGCTGCTGTTGAGGGCGCTGGATGAAGTGGAGGCGGCGACGACCGAGGCCCTGGTCCGTCAGCGTTCGACCCTGGCGTGGCCCAGCGCCCAGGCCTTTGTCCGGGATCCGCTGCTTTCCGGCAAAGGCCTGAGCAGTCATGGCCTGGGGGTCGGCAGTCGCTGGTTTCGCATCACCGTGCAGGTCACTCAGGGACACACCCGGCTGCGGCTGGCCACGGATGTCGAACGCGACAGCGATACGCCTCAATTCAAGGTCCTGCAACGACGCCTTCTTCCTACGAATGCCGACGAGATACCGCGATGAACACCTGGCTTTACCTCACCCCCGAAGGCCTGCCCCATGCGTCGATCGACTGGCCGGCGTGCTTCTGGTCGGCGACCGGACAACGCCAGTTCATGCCGTTGAGCCAGGCTGCGCAAGCACTGAGCGGGCGAGCGATCGATCTGCTGTTGCCCATGGAGTTGTGCAGCTGGGTGAGCACCGCCCCATGGCCTTCCAGGCGCCAACCCGGCGCACAGGCGATTGCGTATGCCGTGGAGGATCAACTGGCTGACGCGCTGGAGAACGTCCACCTGGGCATAGGGGCGCGTGGCAAGGACGGGTGCTATCCGGTGATGGTGATCGATCGTGCGCGCTTTGCAGCGGTGCTGCAGCTGCTGGCGGAAGCCGGCATCAAGGTCCGCTCGGTCTATGTCGATGCCGATGTATTGCCCGGCGACGAGCCGATTGCCGTTCGCTGGTTCGGCCGATGGCTGGTCGGCGGCGGGATGCCGGCACGCGTGGCGTTGTCGGATGATGCCATTTCATTGCACAAGCCGCTTCTACCTGCGGATACCCGCTGGCTCGATGAGCGCCCCGACGCGGTCGCCATCGATCCGTGCCTGGCCATGCGCCGCTCCCACGCCATCAACCTGCTGCAAGGTGACTTCGCCGCGCGCACTCATCGGCTGCCCTGGCGATCCAGCGGCTGGGTCTTGCTGGTGCTGTTGCTTTTGACCTGGGGCGCCAGCGTGATGCGAATCGATTTTCTCGAAGGCGAAATCAGTCGGCTCCACGGCCAGAACGAGCAACGGTTCAGGGCGCTTTATCCTGACCAGACCCGCATCGTCGATCTGGCGGCGCAGCTCAAGGGTTTGCAAAGCCAGGCTGTTGAACCGCAGAGGACCCGCATCGTCGGTCTGGTGAGCCTGATCGAGCACATCATCGGCGCGAGCCATGTGGACGTTCGGCGTATCGAGTTTCGGGCGGGCGACGGCTGGAAGATCCAGTTGAGCTCCAACAGTTTTGCCGAGCTTGAACAATTGCGCGAACGCGGCCGACAGCAAGGGATGCCGATCAGGCTAGAGAGTGCGAGCAAGGAACGTGATCGCGTGCAGGCGACGTTGACCATGGAGGACAACACATGAACGCTGCCTGGCAACGCCTGTCCATTCGCGAGCGGCGCCTGCTTCTGGCCATGGGGGCCGTTGTGCTGGGCGTCGCTGCGTTCAGCCTGATCGCGCAGCCCGTTCGCCAGCGGCTGTCAGTCGTCGAACGCCAGTACCAGCAACAGGTGACCCTGGCGGACCAACTGCAACATGCACAACCTCAGCACGCCGTTGCACGGGTCTCCGATCAGCCGTTGTCACTGCACATCAGTGACAGCGCGACGGCGGCGGGGCTGGAATTGCAGCAGATGGACACCGACAGCGACCTGTTGCGCCTGACCGTCAGCGGCGACGTCACACAGTTGCTGCAATGGCTGGATCATGCCGAGCGTAATGGCGCCGCCTTGCAGTCCCTCACCTTGGAAAAGCGCGACACGTTGCTGGAGGCGCGGGTGGTGTTCAAGTAGTCCGCTTGCCCCAAAACCGTGGCTAAACCGGCGTGGGACCCGGCAACGGCGGCAATTTCGCCAGTTTCAACGCGATCAGCAACGCCACCACCAGCAACGCACCGATGAACAGGCCGATGCCGTTCCAGCCGCCGAGGTGCCAGAACACGCCGCCGGCGGTCCCGGCGATGCTCGAGCCGGCGTAGTAGCTGAACAGGTACAGCGACGATGCCTGGCCCTTGGCTTTGGTGGCGCGGCGGCCGATCCAGCTGCTGGCCACCGAATGCGCGCCGAAGAAGCCGAAGGTGAAAATCAGCATGCCGATGATGACCACGGGCACCGGGGTGAGCAGGGTCAGGCCGAGACCGGCGAGCATCAGCACGATGGTCGCCCAGAGCACCTGGCGCCGGCCCAGCTTGTCCGCCAGAGCGCCGATTTTCGCTGAGCTGTAGATGCCCGACAGGTACACGACCGAGAGCAGTCCGACGTAGGCCTGGTCCATATGGTAAGGCTCGGCGAGCAGACGATAGCCGATGTAGTTGAACAGGGTGACGAACGCGCCCATCAGGACAAAGGCTTCGAGAAACAACAGCGGCAAGCCGGCATCGCGAAAATGCATGGTGAAACCGTCCAGCAGGCTGCGCGGGTGCAGCGAGCGGGGGCGGAAGTTGCGCGATTCAGGGAGGATTTTCCAGAACACCGCCGCCGCGACCAGCGCCAGGCCGCCGACCACCAGCATCGCCGTGTGCCAGCTGACGAAGTCGATCAAGACACCGGTGATCAAGCGCCCGCTCATGCCGCCGATGGCGTTGCCGGCGATGTACAGGCCCATCGCCAGGCCAATGTGGTTGGGGTGGATCTCCTCGCTCAGGTAGGTCATGGCTACCGCCGCCAGGCCGCTCAACGACAAGCCGATCAACGCACGCATCAGCAGCACGCCTTGCCAGCTCGGCATCATCGCACTGGCGATGGTGCACGACGCAGCGGCAAACAGCGCCAGGACCATCACCCGTTTGCGCCCGACACGGTCGGAGATCGGCCCAGTGATCAGCAGGCCGATGGCAAGCATGCCGGTGGCCACCGACAGGATCAGGCTGCTCTGCGCCGCATTGATGGCGTATTCGTGGGACAGCAGCGGCATCATCGGTTGCACGCAGTACAGCAGCGCGAAGGTGGCAAAGCCGCCGCAGAACAATGCCAGCACCGTGCGCATGAACATCGGCGTGCCTTTTTCGATGTAGATCTCCTTGAGCTCGGCGGCGGTATCACCCAGTGCGGCGGGAGGAACTTCATGGGCGAGTGGAGCGACAACAGTTTTCACTTGAGACCTCGGAGCAGGCAGCCGGTCAGGCAATGAAAAAAGCATATAGCTGGCTAATGATTCAATCCAATATATTGTTCGACCTGTTTGAGAGGTTTTACGACCTAATGGAGTGTTCATGGAATTGCGCCACCTGCGCTACTTCATCGCCGTGGCCGAGGAACTGCACTTCGGCCGTGCCGCCCAGATGCTGGGCATCTCGCAACCGCCGCTGAGCCAGCAGATCCAGGCGCTGGAACAGGAGGTTGGGGCGCGGTTGTTCGAACGCACCAATCGTCGGGTCGAATTGAGCGAAGCGGGGCGGTTGTTCCTGCAAGAGGCGCGACTGGTGTTGGCGCAAGTCGACAAAGCCGCCGATGTGGCGCGCCGGGCGCAGTTGGGTGAACTGGGCGAACTGAAGATGGGGTTCACCTCGTCCGCGCCGTTCAACTCGACCATTCCCCAGGCGATTTTCACCTTTCGCCAGCGCTTTCCAGCGGTGCATCTGACCCTGCGGGAAATGAGCAGCACCCAGGTGGCCGATGCGCTGGTGGATGAATCGATTGAAGTCGGCATCATGCGCCCGCTGGGTTTGCCGGATTCGCTCAGCGTGGTGGAATTGATGAGCGAACCCCTGGTGGCGGTGCTCAGCTCCAAGCATCCACTGGCGCTTGGCAGTGAAGACGGCCTGTTTCTTTCAGCCCTGGCTCACGAACCCTTTGTGTTTTTCCCACGCAGTTACGGCAGTGGGTTGTATGCGCAGTTGTTGGCCCTGACACGGGATGCAGGGTTCAGCCCGAACTTCGCGCAAGAGGCAGGCGAGGCGATGACCATCATCGGGCTGGTGGCTGCGGGGCTCGGCGTATCGGTGCTGCCGGCTTCCTACCAGCGGGTGCGCATCGATGGCGTGGTTTACCGGCGTTTGCTCGACCCGGCTGCGGTGTCGGCGGTGTGGCTGGTGCAGCGCAAGGATCAGAAATCGCCGATGGCCAAGGCGTTTGTGGCGTTGTTGACGAGCAAGGGTGAGGATGGTTGACCGTGGGCAAACAGATGCGTTCGAGGCAATCGAGGACGCAGTTGCGCAGTGCGCTGGGTGTGAAGGTTTGAAGCCGAGCTGTTTGTGAAAGGGCGCCGAAAGGCGCCCTTTGTCGTTCTGGCGCTACTGAGACCAACGCCGGAAAATCAACGACGTGTTCACCCCGCCAAAGGCAAAGTTGTTGTTCATCACGTACTGGTTGTGCATCTGCCGGAACTCGCCGCGCAGGTAGTCGAGCGGGCCGCAATGCGGGTCCACCTCATCGAGATTGAGGGTGTGGACGTACAGGTCGCGATTGAGCATTTCGATGCTGAACCAGGACTCCAGTGCACCGCAGGCGCCGAGGGTGTGGCCGAGGAAGCTCTTTTGCGAACTGATCGGCATGTGCTCGCCGAACAGGCTGCTGGTCGCCAGGGTTTCGGCGATGTCGCCCTGTTCGGTGGCGGTGCCGTGACCGTTGACGTAGCCGATGTCCGATGGCTGCAAGCTGGCGTCTTCCAGTGCCAGTTCCATGGCGCGGCGCATGGTCGCCTGTTCCGGGCGGGTGGTGTGCTGGCCGTCGGCGTTGCTGCCGAAGCCGACGATTTCGGCGTGGATATGCGCGCCGCGCGCCAGGGCATGCTCGAGTTCCTCGAGTACCAGCATGCCGCCACCTTCACCGATCACCAGGCCATCGCGACCGCTGTCGTAGGGGCGCGGCGACGTCTGTGGCGCGTCGTTTTTCAGGCTGGTGGCATACAGCGCGTCGAACACCATGGCTTCAGTGGGGCACAGTTCTTCGGCGCCACCGGCCAGCATCAGTGGCAGGCGACCGAACTTGATCGCTTCATAGGCATAGCCGATGCCCTGGCTGCCGCTGGTGCAGGCGCTGGAGGTGGGGATCAGCCGGCCGGTCAGGCCGAAGAAGATGCTGATGTTCGCCGCCGTGGTGTGCGGCATCATCCGCACGTAGGAGTTGGCGTTGAGGCCCTCGGCGACGGAGTTGAGCAGCATGTTGCCGAACGCCTTGATCTCGTCGGTGCTGCCCGTGGACGAACCGCAGGCGACACCCATGCGCCCGTCCTTGATCGACTCGTCGCCCAGCAATCCGGCGTCGGCCAGTGCCTGTTCCGCTGCACCGACGGCCAGGCGCGAGACGCGGCCCATGCTGCGCAGTTGCTTGCGAGTCCAGTGGCTTGGCACTTTGAAATCATCGATCGGGCCGGCCAGGCGTGTGTTGAGTTCGGTGAAGCGATCCCACTCGTGCATCCGGCGAATGCCGCTGCGATTGCCCGCGAAATGGGCGGCGATGGTGTCCCAGTCGCTGCCCAGCGAGGTGATGCCGGCCATGCCGGTGACGACGACGCGCTTCATCAGCACAGGCCCCCGTTGACGGCCAGCACCTGCCGGGTGATGTACGACGCTTCCGCGGACATCAGGAAATTCACCGCGCCGGCCACTTCTTCAGGCGTGCCCATGCGTTGTGCGGGAATCATTTTCATCAGTTCTTCCACCGGCACATTTTCGTCGAGCATGGCTGTGTCGATCAGGCCGGGGGCGACACAGTTGACGGTGATTCTGCGCTTGCCCAGTTCGATGGCCAGTGCCTTGGCCGCGCCGATCAGGCCGGCCTTCGAAGCGCTGTAGTTGACCTGGCCGCGATTGCCGATCAAACCGGAAACCGAGGTGATGCAAACGATGCGTCCGGCCGCGCGACGACGGATCATCGGCATCATGACCGGGTGCAGCACGTTGTAGAAACCGTCGAGGTTGGTCCGCATCACCACATCCCAATCATCCTCGCTCAGCGCTGGAAATGCACCGTCGCGTGTCAGGCCGGCGTTGAGCACCACACCGTAATAGGCGCCGTGGCTGTCAACGTCGGCTTCCAGGGCCGCCTTGCAACTGGCGCGGTCGGAGACGTCGAATTGCAGGATGCGCGCCTGGCGGCCCAGGGTTTCGATGTCGGCCTTCACGGCCTCGGCGTCTGCAAGGCCGCTGCGGCAATGCAGCACGATGTCGTAGCCGGCCTGGGCCAGGCGCAGGGCGATGGCGCGGCCGATGCCACGGCTGGAACCGGTGACCAGTACGGATTCAGTCATGCCTGGGTTCCTTGTGAAGGGGCTTGTGGCGTTTCATGCAGGTATTGGTCGGCCTGCGGCGGTCGAAACACATTCAGACGAGCGGTCGCATGAATGCCGGGAGCGTTGATATGGCATTCGAACACGCCCATGCCGTTGTCGTCTTCCAGCGAGCGAATGCCGTGGATGGCCAGCTCGGTTCCCGCAGGGAAATGATCGACGTTGCATTCGAACTTGCGCGTGCCCAGCAGGAAACCCAGCGCCACGGCATCGCCGCGCTGTCGCGCATGGCAACCGGCGTAGGCGGCCACGCTCTGGGCCATCAATTCGATGCCGACCCATGCCGGCAGGCCGCCGTCGGGACGACTGAACAGGCCATCGGGCCTGACGGTGAGGCGGGTGCGAATCTGCTCGTCATCGAACGCCAGGATCTGATCGATGAGGATCATGTCGCCGGCGTGCGGCAGCAGTTCGGCGAGCGGCCAGTCAATCATGGGGCGTCTCCGATAATCAGGCTGACATTATTGCCACCGAAGGCAAAGGAATTGCTCATCAGATAGCGAGGTGCAATGGACGTCAGATGATCGGTTGTGGTCACCCATTTCAAGGGCGGCAGGTCGGGATCCTGCTGGCCGTCCCAGACATGAGGCGGCAGCGCTTGCCGGTGATTGTCCGCACTCAGGCTCAGCCAGCAGAACGCCGCTTCCAGCGCGCCGGCTGCGCCGAGGGTGTGGCCCGTCATGGGTTTGGTCGACGAGCACGGCACGCCGTGCGCAAACAACGCCGCGACGGCCAGGCTTTCCATGGCATCGTTGTGTTGGGTGGCCGTGCCGTGCAGGTTCAGGTAGCTGATCTGTCCGGGTTGCAGCTGAGCCCGGCCCAGGGCCTTGCGCATCGCTTGCAGGGCGCCGCGGCCGGTCGGCTCCGGTGCGGAAATGTGGTGGGCATCGGAGCTGGCGCCGCAGCCGAGCAGGGCAATCGAGGGGGTGTCGTTCGGCTGTCGGGTCATCAGGAACAGCGCCGCCGCTTCACCGATGTTGATCCCGTTGCGGTTCACCGAGAAGGGGTTGCAGCGTTGTCCTGACACGGCTTCCAGCGCTGAAAAGCCATTGAGGGTCAGTTTGCACAGCGTGTCCACGCCCCCGCACAGCACGGCGTCGCACAGGCCCAGATCCAGCAGGCGTTGCGCGCTCATCAGCGCCCGGGCGCTGGAGGTGCAGGCGGTGGAAATCACGTAGGCCGGACCGCTCAACTGCAGCCAGTCCGCAAGGAAGTCCGCCGGTGCGCCGAGCTCCTGTTGTCGGTAGTCGTATTCGGCCGGGAACTGCTGTTCGCGGATGTAATGGGCCAGGCCTTGGCTGGCTTCGTCGATGCCCGACGTGCTGGTGCCAAGGACCACGCCGATACGGTCGCGCCCGTAGGTGTGGATCGCGCGGTCGATGTCGTCGCGGATCTGCAACGCTGCTTCCAGCAACAGTTGGTTGTTGCGGCTGCTTTGCCGTGCCAGTTCAGGCGGGATCGGCGCCAGGTCACCGCGCACGGCGGCCACGGGTATCGAACGTTCCGGCACCCAGCCGGCCTCGCTGCGCATGCCGGAGCAATCGCCGGCAAACAGGTTGCGTGCAACCTGCTGTTTGTCGCGGCCCAGGGCGCAGATCACCCCGAGGGCATTGAGGTAGGCGGTCATGGTGTTTCACCGGTCAGGGGCGTGACTTGATACGTCGGGCCCTTGGGCAGTTTCAGTTCAAAGTTCAACGGTCGGGAGTAGCGCACATCCCAATGTTCCGGCAACGAGCGCTGGGCACCATGTTGCCAGGCCTGCGGGTAGTTGACCGACAATTCGTTCTCGGGTGTCAGGGCGAACAGCAATGCGGCGAACAATGCCCGTGCCTCCGGGTCAGGGGGGAGCAAGCCGTCCGCCTGCCACTGGCCGTCGATCAGTTTCTGGCGTGCCTGGGGGATGCCCAGCAAATCCATCATCGACCAGCGAATGCCCGAACCTTCGCGGGCGATCACCAGCACCCAGTCCTGACGCTGGCCGTCCAGCAGGCGCTGGATGTGCAATTGTTGGGGCAACGGCAGGTTCGGCGTTTGCTCTGGCAGCGGGGATCGGCTGGTGCATGCGCTCAGCAGCAAGGCAGCAAACAGCAGACCTGTCGGAGCGAGTTTGCTCGCGAAGCGCTGCCAGGCACCGCGGGCGTTCAGAAAACCAGCGTTATCGTTGACGACCATCGCGAGCAGGCTCGCTCCTGCAGAGCACGCACGATTAACGTTGAACATCACTCAGTTCCTGCCAATGGCTTGCGCGCCACCACGTTGACCAGGGTTTCTTCCCGCTGGCCAAAGGGTTTCGGCTGGCGCAGGCCAAAACGTTCAAGCAGGCCGAAATCCCTGGACCGGCTCCACCACAAATACGGATAAGACACATTGTGCGGCTCGAATTCAAAACCCTGGCGACGAATCATCTCGAGGTACTGGGCGGCGCTTTTCTGCACGTGCATGGGGTGGCGGAACAACCAGCGGATGACCCAGGTATCAATGTAAGCCTCGGTGGACTCGGCGAACAGCAGGTGGCCACCCGGCTTGAGCACCCGGTAGAACTCGGCCAGGGCCTTTTCCTGTTCCACCAGATGATGGAAGGTCTGGTGACAGAACAACAGGTCGACGCTGGCATCCGGTACGGGCAGGGTGGCGCAGTCACCGCCCAGCAGCTCGACGTCGATGCCCTGGCGCACGGCTTCAGCGTGGCTCTGGTCGAGGCTGTGCGGGTCGGCATCGACACCGAGCAGGCGCTGTGGGGCAAAGGTCTGGCGCAGGTGCTGAAAGGACTTGCCCTGGCCGCAACCGGCATCGAGCAGCACGGGACGGTCCGGCAACGGTTCGCTGAACAGGCTGCGCAGATCATTGATCGCCACCCGCAACACATGATGCTGCCAGGTATGGCTGCGCAGGAACCAGAGACCGAAGCGAGTCTCCTCGACGTAGTGGTCGCTCAAGTAATTCATGTTGCATCCCTTGCACAGAGTTCTGACAGCATTCGCAGTCGGCGTTTGGGTTCGGCGACGAACGGGTTGCGCTCATCCCAGGCGTAACCGGCGAGAATCGAGCTGATCATGCGGCGGATGTCGGGCGAGCTGTCCGGATGATAAATCACATCCTGGAACGTGCCGGCGTACCAGCCCTCGACGTAACAGCGGAACGTATCGACACCGCGCTTGAGCGGTTCGGCGAATTCGCGCTGCCAGTCGACACGTTCGCCTTGCAACTGACGGTGCAGGACCCCGGCGGCCATGCTCGCCGAGCGCATGGCGATGGTCACGCCGGAAGAGAAGACCGGGTCGAGAAATTCCGCCGCGTTGCCCAGCAAGGCATAGCCCGGACCATGCAGGGTCTTGACGTTGGCCGAATACCCGCCGATGACGCGTGCCGGGGTGTCCCACACGGCATTGCCCAGCACGCCGCTGAGGCTGGGGGTCTGGGCAACGAAACCGCGCAGGCAGTCGTCCAGGTTCTCGCTGCAACCGTGGAAATGCTCCGCTGCCGCCACCACGCCCAGCGAGCAGCGGCCATTGCTGAACGGTATGGTCCAGAACCAGACATCGCGCTGGGTCGGATGGGTGGTGATGAGGATTTTCGTGCGGTCGAAACCCGGCTGGTCGATATGGTCTTCGATGTGGGTGAACACCGCCTGGCGCACCGGGAAGTTCGACGGTGCCTCAAGGTCGAGCAAGCGCGGCAGGACGCGGCCGTAACCGCTGGCATCGAGCATGAAATCGGCTTCGATGCGGTACTCGCTGCCGTCTTCGCGTTGCACGCCGAGCCACGGTTTTTCCCGGTCGATGTCGACGCTGACGATGGTCTCGCCGTAGCGGATGTCCACGCCTTGCAGCGCTGCCTGATCGGCCAGCAGCTTGTCGAAATCCGCCCGCAGGACCTGGAAGGTCGTCGGTTTGCCCTGGCTGAAGGTGTCGCCAAAGTCGAAGCTGGTGTACTGCTCGCCCCAGGCGAACGCCGCGCCGGTTTTCAGCTGGAACCCGGCGGCGTTGACCGCATCGAGCATGCCGGCTTCCTCGACGAAGTCCAGGCAATGGGACAACAGGCTTTCGCCGATGGAAAACCGTGGAAAGTGCTGGCGTTCGATCACCAGCACGTCATGCCCTTTGCGCTTGAGCAGCGCGGCAGCGATGGCACCCGAAGGGCCCGCCCCGATGATCACGACCTGACGACGTTCCATTTCAGCGGTTGGCATGGGAGTTCCTTTGCGGTGTGGCGGCTTCCAGGGGGATTCGATGCAGGCCGATCAGGGCCGGCATCAATGTCGCGATCAGGCCCATCAGCATCAGCGCAAAGTAGAGCGGCGGGCTGATGAGGTGTTGTTGCAACAACAGGTTGAGAAAGACGATCTCGCTCAAGCCGCGAATGTTGAGCAGCACGCTCTCGCGCCAGCGGCTGGCGCCTGCAAACGAAGCGCCGGCCCAACCCAGGCCCAGCCAGTTGCCCAGCAGCTTGCTGGCCACCGGAAGCAGCAACAGTGCGCCCAGTTGCAGCCAGCCGAGACTGCCCATGGCACTGTGGACGTCGATCTGTACGATGCCGAACGTGAGGATCAGCGGAATCGCGATCCAGGTCTGCAAGCCGGTGATCCAGTTCGCTGGCAGCGGCAGCACCAGTGGCACTTTCAGCGCGGCCATGCACAGCAGATAGCCTATACCGACCATCAACGCGTTGAGCTTGTAGTGCTCGGCCACTACCAGCAAGGCGAAGAAACAGGTGCTGTACAACCGTGGCCGCCGCCCACCGAGCACGCGCAGCAACAAGGGCACGCCGGCACAGGCCAGCGGCAACAGCAGGCTGCTCAAATGCAGGCTGCCCTGGGCGATGGCAAAGACTGTCCAGCAGGTGAGGTCGATCAGGATCGCGGTCTGCACCAGGCGCCGGGTGGCGGCGGTCGGGTAACCGATGTGCCGCAAATACAGATACAGCACCGGAATCGCGGTGATGGCGAACAGCAGGCCGACCGCCAGGGAGCTGATCCACGGCTGTGGCGGCAGCAGCCAGACGGCCGTCGCGAGCCCGCAGGCAAACGGCACGCAGAAACTCGGGAGGGCGATTTTCAGGCTCTGGCGATCGAGTTTCAGGTCGATCACGTCACTGAGGATAAAGCCCAGCAACAAGGCGAAACTCAGACTGTAGAGGTTTTTCAGCCAGAGCGGCGCGACCAGCGTCGCACCGCTCAACTGCCAATGCGGCTCGATCCAGAAATACATCAACAGGGGCAGGCCGAGGGTGGCGAGCAGCAACTGGCTGACGATGGGGATCAGCCCGAAGTGCCGCCCCACCCGCGTGGCCACGGCGAACAGCGCCAGGGCCATGGCCCAGAACAGTGCGACCATCATGTCGCCGACTCCGCAGCCGGCGCCGCGTGTACCTGCCGCCCGGCCCACGGCGCGAGCAGGAAGCTGAAGGCCAGGCCCAGGCTTACCGACAGCCCGAAGTTGCTCACCGCCGGGGTGCTGGACACCGCCAGCAGGCCGAACGACAGCCAGGTGGTCAGTGCCGCCAGCAAGGTGCCCAGCAGACTCACGGCAGCACCGCCGACCTGCTCGCGCATCAGAATCGCGTAGTCGACGCTGATCGCCGTCACCAGCAACAGGCCGAACAGGCTGAACAGTGTCAGCGGCTGGCCGAGCCAGCCCAGGCTGGCGAGGCTGCACACTGCCGCCAGCAGCGGCAGGGCGACGATGCGCAGCGCGCCACCGAGGCCGAACGGCAGCATCAGCACCAGCACGATCAATACGCAGGAGGCGAGTTTCAATTCAGCGGCGCTGATCTGTGTCTGGGCAAAGACCTTGTTCAGGTCGCCCAGTCGATCCACCAGTTCCACGCCCGGCAAATCCAGCACCTGAACCCGCAACAGTGCGGAATCGTTCAGCCCCTGCAGGCTGACCATCGCCGCCACGCCGTCATCGGTCGAACCCAGCCACAGTGTGCGATAGGGTTCGGCCAACGGGCCGGTCAGCGCACTGTCGATGTCTTCGGTGGGCAGGGCCTGCAAGGTCGCCAGTTCGGTTTTCAGTGCCTGAAGCGGTACTCCGACGGCCAGCAGCGGCTGCCAGAACTGCGGCAACCTGGCCAGCGCTTCACGTGTGCGCTGTTGTTCGGCGGGCGGGCTGACCAATTGATTGAGCGACAGATAGCCATTGAGTTTGTCCAGGTTCACCAACTGCTCCAGCCGCTCGCTCAGGGCCGTCTGGCGCTCCAGCAATTGAGGCTGATTGGCCGCCCGCACCAGGAAAAACTGGCTGGTGGGTTGATAGCCGGTGATGCGCGCAATGGTCTGGGCTTCATCGGTCAATTGTTGCGGCGCGCCGATCCACTGGCGGATATCGTTTTTGCTCTCGAGCTGCAGCAGGCCGCCGACACAGAAGGCGATCAGCAACGCCAGCAGCACCGGCGTGCGCGCAATGCCGAGCAGCGCCTCGCGCCGGTCCAGCAAGTACTCGGACACCCGTAGCGGCCAGTGTGCCGGACGCAGGTCCGCACCCTTCAGCAGCGCGGGCAACAGGCACACTGCCGACAGATAGGCGCCCAGCAGGCCGGCGGCGGAGAACACGGCGATCTGGGTCAGGGCCGGGAACGGTGTCCAGGCCAGCGCCAGGTAGCCGATGCAACTGGTGACCAGGCTCAGCGTCAGGCCGGGCAAGGTCAGGCGCAAGGCCGGCCAGCTGTGCCAGGGCCTCAGGCTCCAGCTCTTGGACAAATAGTGCAGCGGGTAATCGACCGCGACCCCGATCAGGCTCGAGCCGAGCACCAGGGTCATCACGTGCATGCGGCCGAACAGCGCCACGCAGGCCACCGCGCCGAACAGCATGCCCACCAGCACCGGGACGAAGGCCAGCAGCACCCGCCAGCGGCGGAAGGCCAGCAGCAACAGCAGCAGAATGCCGAGGGTCGCACCGCCACCGACCCAGGTGATCTCGCGGGTGGCTTGTTGCTGGCCGTTGGCGGCGTAGAGCAGGCCGCTGGCGGCCAGCAACTGCACGTCGGAGCGGGCGGCCTGTTCGCGGCTGTGCTTGAGCAGGTCGGCGACCTGCAATGGCAGGTTCATGTCGAAGGCATTGCCGGTGGTGCGGGCGCGCAACAACACCCAGCTCTTGCCGTCGGCATCGGCGACCAGTGCACCGCTGCCGATGTCCAGTTGCACCGAACCGTGCTGTGGCTGGCTGTTCTGGATACGTCCGGTCAAGCCCAGCCAGTCATCCTGGCTCGGTACCAGGCTGAAGCCGGTGAAGGGGTCGAAAAGCGCCTGCACCCGTTGCTGGATAAAGGCGTCGGGGTGTTCGATCAGTTGCTGGCGATCCTGCGCCGAGAGCATCGCCAGCCGGCCTTGCAGCAGTTGCGCGCGCAGGGCCGGCAAGTCGGCCTGCAGGGTCCACTGGACTTTTTCGAACAGGCCGCTGGCCTGCCATTGCTCGCCCAGTTGTTGCGCCATGGCGACGGCTTGCTGGCGATCCTGATGGCCGACCAGCACCAGCATTTCGCGGTTCAGCGGTTCCTGCATGCGTTGTTCGGCGCGCAGCTCCAGCGCATCCGGCGCGGTGCCCGGGACCAGCTCCATGAGGTTGGCCGACAGCGGAGCGCCGTCACGCCATTGCCAGCCGGCGAGCGCGAGCACTGCCAGCAGCAGGAGCAGAAACAGGCGTGGCAACAGGCGTTCACTCGGCAAAGTCTTGTTGCTCCGCATCGCTCAAGGGTGAAGTGTCGGTGCTGTCCTGCATGCGCATCAGCGTGCGGTCGCCCTGGGTTTCCAGCAGCTCGATGCTGTGCACCAGCGCTCCACCCGTGATGTTGATCTGGTTGAATACCTGCTTGAGCAGCAGCGAGCGTGGAATCAAGGCCAGGGTCCAGTTTTGCGCATCGCCGCTCAGGGACAGTTCGAAGTCCCGTTGCAGCCCGCTGCTGTCGCCTTGGAGCACGGCCAGGAACAGACGGTTCTGCTCGGCGCCGGCACTCTTGCCAGGCAGCATTTGCCAACCGCCGGCATCGCGTCGGGCGATGCCCTTGGCGGTGATGCGGTAGTCCTGTTGCAGCGGGGTTTTGAGCAGCCACAGCAAACCGTGGTTTTTCGCCAGGACGAAAGTGCCCTGGCTGGTCAGCGGCTGGGGCAGGGCACGCAGGTGTTTTTCCTGGATGAAATGGCCGTGAATGACGTCAGGCTTTGCCAGTTGATCGCTGAGCTGTTGCAGATCGAACGCGTGGGCCAACCCCGGAATGACCAGCAACACGCAGCACACTGCGGGAACGAGTTTGCTCGCGAAAAAACTGAGCGCGCGGCGGAATGTCAGGCGACCGGCGTCATCGTTGACGACCCTCGCGAGCGGGCTCGCTGCTCCAGGGGACATCATGGCAGGGCCCTCTCTACGGCGTTGGTGAAGACCTTTGGAGAGACGAGTTGCATCTCGCGGTTGCTCATGTCGACCGCCACCTGCACCGAGCTGGCGCGGGTCAGGCGCTCCCCGGTCTGCACATCGCTGATCAGGTAATGGATCTTCAGGCGGTTCTCCCATTCCACCAGGCTGGCCCGCACGTTGAGTTTCTGCCCGAACACGGCGGCGCGCACGTAGCGCAACTGCAAGTCGATTACCGGCCAGGCATAACCGGACTCGACCATCGCGTTGTAGTTGTGGCCAATCCTGTCCAGCAGCGCACAGCGGGCGACTTCCAGGTATTTGATGTAATGACCGTGCCAGACGACGTTCATGCTGTCGACGTCGAAGAACGGCACGAGGATTTCCGTATCGGTGTGAAGTACGCCCTGGCTACGCATGCAGCCTCCAGTGTTGTTCGGCGATCCGTTGCAGGCACAGGCGCAGTTCGCCTTCCAGCGCACGGTCCTCGATGACCGGTGCGAAATCCCTGGCCAGTGCTTCGTGCATGGCGGCGAGGGCGGGAGGCAACGGCCGCGCGTCCTCGGCCCGGCTGCGCAGCCACACGCCCTGATTGGCCGCCAGCAGCGTGGCGGCGGCGACCTGTTCGGTCAATTCCAGCACCCGGATCGCGTCGCGGGCGGCGATGGTGCCCATGCTCACCTTGTCCTGGTTGTGGCATTCGGTGGAACGCGAGAACACGCTGGCCGGCATGGTGTTTTTCAACGCTTCGGCGGTCCAGGCGCTGGTGCCGATCTGCACGGCCTTGAAACCGTGGTTGAGCATGGCGCGATCCGCCGTGGCACCGGACAGGTTGCTCGGCAAACCATGGTTGTAGCGCTCGTCCACCAGCAGCGCGAGTTGCCGGTCGAGCAGATCGGCGACATTGGCCACGAGGTTTTTCAGGCTGTCCATGGCGAACGCGATGTGCCCGCCGTAGAAGTGTCCGCCGTGCAGCACGCGTTCGGCTTCGGCGTCGATGATCGGGTTGTCGTTGGCGCTGTTCAGCTCGGTTTCGATGAACGAGCGCAGCCAGTTCAGGCTATCGGCCAGCACGCCCAGCACATGCGGTGCGCAGCGCAGGGAATAGCGGTCTTGCAGGCGGTGCAGGGGCGCGGTGGGGGCGTCGATGGCCAGGTCCTGGCGCAGCCACGCGGCGACTTGCATCTGCCCCGGATGGGGTTTGGTGGCGAACAGGCGTTCGTCGAAGTGCTCCGGGTTGCCCTGCAACGCAACGACGTTCAGCGCGGTGATGCGCGTGGCCAGTTGCAGCAGGTAGTCGGCGCGGGCATACGCCAGGCAGGCGAGGCCGGTCATGACCGCGGTGCCGTTCATCAGCGCCAGGGCTTCCTTGGGGCGTAGCACCAACGGCTGCCAGCCGAGTTCGCGGTGCACATCGGCGGCGTGTCGACGTTCGCCGCGATACATCACCTCGCGCTCGCCGGACAGGGTCGCGGCGACGTACGACAGGGGCGTCAGGTCGCCGCTGGCACCGACCGAGCCTTCCTCGGGAATCAGCGGCAGGATGTCGTGTTCGAGGAATGCCTGCAGGCGCTCCAGCAGCTCGATGCGCACCCCGGACACGCCGTGGCACAGCGACTGCAAACGGGCCGCGAGCACGGCACGTGTGGCTTGTGCATCGAGCAGCTTGCCCAGGCCGCAGCCGTGGAAGGTGTACAGATGACGGGGCAAGGCTTCGACGTGATGCAGTGGCACCGCAACCACGCAGGAGTCGCCGTAGCCGGTGGTCACGCCATAGATCACGCCCTCCTTGTCCAGCAGCGAGTCGAGGAAGCGTGCGCCCTTGGCGATGCGCTCGCGATAGGCGGGGTCGTCCTGCAATTGCGTTGGCACCTGGCGGTTGGCCAGGGCTCGCACGTCTTCGATGCGCAAGGGGAGTTCGCCGAAGGTTACCGGCTCAAGCGTGGGCGTCGTCATCGGTCTTCCAGAAAGGGTAAAAGTTGAACCATTGTTGAGGCGCTTCAAGGCAATAGTGACCCAGGCGTTCGGCGTAGCGGGTCGCCCACTGATGAATGACCTGTTCGCGGTCGCTGCGTTTCCAGGCGATCGTGTCGGCGAACGGTTCGAGGGTCAGTCGATAGTCGCCGTCGGGCTTCTTCAGGCACAGCAGCAGGTTGACCGGACATTTCAACAGCCCGGCCAGCAGCCACGGCCCTTGCGGGAACCTGGCCGGATGGCCGAGGAAGTCCACGGTCAGGCTGCGCCCGCCGTGCAAGGGCACGCGATCACCGGCAATCGCCAGCCACTCACCACGCTCCAGGCGCTCATGCAGTTGCAACATGATCACCGGGTCGAGCTCGCTGACCTGGATCAACCGCAGATTGGTCGCGCCGGCTTCACCCAGCAGGCGGTTGAACTGCTCGGCGTGCTTGGTATGCACCAGCACGTTCATCGTGACTTTTTCACCGATCTCCGCCAGTGCCCGGCAGACTTCGAGGTTGCCCAAGTGGGCCCCCACCAGCAGCTGTCCACGGCTACCGCGCAACTGGTTGCGCAGCAACGCCGGGTCGATGATTTCGATCTGCTCGATGCTCAGCTTGCCGTTCCAGACATCGAGTTTGTCCAGCATCGAATCGGCGAAGGCCATGAACTGGCCGAACACCCGCCAATGGCTGGGACGTAGTTCGTTGCGGCCACTCCAGTCGGCGAGGCGTTGTTGATATTGCCAGGCACTGTGTCGGGCCGTGCGGCCGAACAAAAAAAAGTACAGCACGATGCCATACAGCAGCGGGCTCAGCAGCCGGCGACCGAGCACCCTGGCTGCGAACGCGGTGAACTTCATCAGCCAGAAACTGCCGCGCTCCTGGCGATCGGCCCAGTGTTGCTCGTCGACATCACGACTCATGC
Source organism: Pseudomonas sp. IT-P12 (assembly GCF_949767465.1). Lineage (NCBI taxonomy): Bacteria > Pseudomonadati > Pseudomonadota > Gammaproteobacteria > Pseudomonadales > Pseudomonadaceae > Pseudomonas > Pseudomonas sp. IT-P12. The sequence continues at coordinate 307,880 of NZ_CATKPY010000023.1, forward strand.
TCGCCACCGCCGCCAGAGGATCACCGGAGCGCGCAGCAACATGCCGAAGAACAGCCGGGTGTGCATGCTCGAAATCAATACGTTGTCGTGAAACAGGCGAAAGTGCGAGACGCCGTCCAGCGGGTAATGCACCTTGGTCGGCAACCAGCGCATCGGCTGGTTGTGCCAGGCCAGGCGCACCAGGATGTCCGAGTCGAAATCCATGCGCTTGCCGATCCTCGCCGAGTCGATGAGCGCCAGCACCGGTGGCAATGGATAGACGCGAAAACCGCACATGGAATCGCGGATCTGCAAGGACAGTGTGTTGATCCAGACCATCACGTGGGTCAGGTAGCGCGCGTACAGGCGGCCTTTCGGCACGCTGGCGTCGTATTGCGGGTAGCCGCAGATCAACGCCTGGGGATGGGCCCGGGATTGTGCGATGAAGGTCGTGACATCCTGCAGGTCGTGCTGGCCGTCGGCATCCACCTGCAAGGCGTGGCTGAACTCCAGGCGCGAGGCTTCGCGCAAGCCGGTCATCACGGCGCCGCCCTTGCCCTGATTGGCGGCGAGGCGAATCAGGTAGACCCTTTCACGCAGGGCCAGTTGGTCCAGCACCGCCGCGCAAGGCTTGTCGCTGGCGTCATCCACCAGAATGCACGGAAGGCCGCAGGCGATCAGTGCGTCGACGACCGTGGTGATCGCGCTCTCGTGGTTGTAGACCGGGATGACGGCGCAAGGGTTATGCATGAAGGTGTACGCCTGAGAGACCGGAATGTTTGCTTCGTGAGCAGGCTGGCTGACACAGGGGCGCTGCATCGATCACAAGCCCGATGTGGGAGCGATCCTGCTTGCGAATGCGTGCGCAGCACTCACTCATCTCATGCATCGCCCAAAGCCTCCAGCAAAATCCGCCCGCTGGAGCAGGTGGCCGTCTCGTTGCGATAAGCGAAATACACTTTCCCGCGAGCCGGATCAAAGCGCAGGTGCAATTGGACCTCATCGCCCGGGCGCACCAGTTGCTGGAACTTCAACACTTCCATGCCGGCGAATTTCTCTGGCAGGTCCATCAATTGCTGGCCCAATTGCAGGGCCCATTCCACCTGCACCACGCCGGGCAGTACCGGGGCCTGGGGGAAATGGCCGCTGAAATAGGCAAGGTCCGGGGGAACCGCCAGTTGCAGGCTCCATTCACCATCGGTTTCGACCTGCTCGAGGATTTCCGGTGCCTTAGGGCGCGGCGCCATCAGCAAGGCTTCCACCTCGGCCTGGGGCAGTTTGCCCTGCGCGTTCAGGGGCAGTTGCCGCAGCAGGCGCCAGCGGCGCGGCAGGGCGAGGGTTTCGCAATGCTGGGTCAGGTGCTGGCGCAATGCCTGGGTGAGGGTTCGTCGACCCTGGTTGCGCAATGCATGCAGCCCCGACTCGCTGAGGACCAGCAGCGCACCCAAGGACGCGCGATTCTCCCGAACCACGCCCAGGCGCGCCTCGGCAACCCATTGATGGTCCGTCAACGCCTGTTCCAGCATGGGCAGCGAAATACGTTTTTCTTCCAGTTTGACGATCCGGTCCAGCCGTCCCAGCAGTTCGAAGCGACCGTCGGCGGCGATTCGCGCGGCATCCGCCGTGTGCTCGACATGACCCGGCGGCAGGTACGGCGACGCAATGAGCAGCGCGCCGTCGCTGTCCTGGTTCAACTCGACACCGGCGAAGGGTTGCCAGAGCGTATCGCCCTGACGCCACGCAATGCCGCCAGTTTCCGAACTGCCCAGAATCTCGGTCGGCCATTGTTGCAGGCGTTGCTGCAGGCCATGCGCCGCTTCGGCCGGCAGGGCGCCGCCCGAGGAAAACACCCGGCGAACCGCGCTCAAGGCTGGCCAGTCGAGGTTGTCGCCCATGCGCTTGAGCAATGCCGGGCTGGCGACCCAGGCGAATGCCGGGTGTTCGCGGCTGGCACGCTGCAGATCCTCAGGGAAGGCCAGTTGCCTGCGCACGAACGGCCGACCGGCGCACAGCGGCCACAGCACCCGAAACAGCAAACCATAAATGTGCTGGGTGGCGACACTGCCAATGATCCAGGCCTCGGCCAGGTCGGCGCCCCACAACTGCTCCAGCGCCTCAACCTCGTTGGCCAGCTGGCGCAGGGTTTTATCGATGCGCTTGGGCTCCCCGCTGGAGCCGGAAGTGCACAGGCTCAGCGTGCAGCGATCCAGGTCGAGGGCAGAGGGCGTGGCGGGTGCCTGGCGATAGTCAGCCAGGTGAGTGTCACCGGCCTGATCGGTCAGCCACAGGTCGACCTCGCTCGACCAGCGCTGGCGGGGCTGCGGTTGCAGGTCGGACGGCAGCAGCACGCTGACCCCGGCACGCCAGGCGCCGAGCAGTGCAATTGCCAGGTCGGCGGCGTCTTCAAGGTGCACGGCCATGCGTTGCACACCTTGCGCCTGCAAGCCGGCCGCCAGGCTCAGGGCCTGTTCGCATAGTTGTGCGTGATTCAGCGCCGGTCCGGCCGTCACGGTGCGTTGCGGTTGCGCCTTGAGCAATAGCCGCTCAAGTTTTATCCAATTCATGGGCGGCCTCTTACCCGTTGTCGTATGAGCCATTCAATGGCAAACATCAGGCCGATCAACCCGTAGGAGATCAGGCCGGTGTACAACATCCACCAACTCAGCGGCGCCCAGAGGGTCAGGGCCGCCGCACACAATCCGTTGCAGAGAAAAAACACGCACCAGGCGACGGTGACCTGGCGCGTGTAGCGAATCGCCCTGGCCGGCAAGCGGGGTTCGCGCAGCCGGGCCAGGCGCTCGATCATTGGCGGGCCGTATTTCAGGCTCACGCCAAACAGCACCAGCATGAAGCCACTGATCAGCACCGGGTACCAGCGCAGCAGGGCGGGACTGTCAAACAGCGCCAGCAGCAGGCAGAACACGATGGCGACAGCGGCCATCCACAGGCTGCCTGGCTTGCGTGCGCCGGTCACGGCCCGGGCCAGCCACAGGCTGCCCAGCAGCAGGCCGAACTGCCAGGGCGCAAAGTGCTCCATGCCGAAATACACCGCGAAGGGGTACAGCAGGCCCGCCAGCAGCAGGCCGAGGCCGATCAGTCGCCTCATGCGGCCGGTTGAACCAGTCGATAGACCGCCTCGACCACATCGTTGACGGTGCGCACCGACTTGAACTCCTCGGCGGCAATTTTCTTGCCGGTCTGACGCTTGATGTGGTCGATGAGGTCGACTGCGTCGATACTGTCGATTTCAAGGTCCTGGTACAGGTTGGAATCGAGCTTCACGCGCTCACGGTCCAATTCGAAGAGTTCCACCAAGGCATCGCGCAGGGTGTTGAAAATGTCTTCTCGAGTTTGCATGGTCCGGTCTCAAGCTGCCTGTTTTGCAGTGACGAACGCCGCAAGGCTCGCCACGTTGCTGAAGTGGTTACGGGTGTCCTTGGCGTCGGCGTCGATTTTGATGCCGTATTTTTTCTGGATCGCCAGGCCCAGTTCCAGGGCGTCGACGGAGTCCAGGCCCAGGCCTTCGCCGAACAGCGTCAGGTCGTCGCCGATGTCCTGGACGCTGATGTCTTCAAGGCCCAGGGCATCGATGATCAGTTCTTTGATTTCACGGTGTAGATCGCTCATCTTCGGCGAGCTCCTGAGTAAAGTAGTGATGCAGGTAATCGTTGAGCTTGCGCGAGGCCTGAGGCGCGGGACCTTGCGCGGCGAAGGCCTGTGGATCTATATCGGCGCCGACCCGAAAACTGAAGTGCACGCGCCGTTTGGGAATCCGGTACCAGGGGTCGGCCTTGGTCAGGGTGGTCGGGTTGACCTTGATGACCACCGGGGTGAGGATTTTCGCACCGCGCAGGGCGATCGATGCGGCCCCCCGATGAAAGGAGGGCGTTTTGCCAGGCTGGGTACGGGTGCCTTCGGGAAAGATGATCAGGGTCTGGCCGCTTTTCAAAGCATCGGCTGCGGCGTCGAGCATGTCCATGCTGCCGTCGTTGCTGATGTAGTCGGTGCGGCGCAGCGGGCCACGGGTGAAGGGGTTGTCCCAGAGGCTGCTTTTGACCACGCAGTTGGCGTGGCGCACCAGGCCGATCAGAAACACCACGTCGATCAGCGACGGGTGATTGGCGATGATCATCTGGCCGGGGCGACCGAGCTTGTCCGCGCCTTGAATGTCGTAGGTCAGTACGCCGCTACGGGCCATGATCCGGATGAACAGCCAGAAACAGCGGCTGACGGTGCGTCGCGCGCGCAGGCGATGGGTCTCGGCGCTACCCGGCAGGCAGCTCAATACCGGGAAAATCACCAGGCGCAGGCACAGCCCGGCGAACCCGAAAAGGGCAAAGCTTGCAGCAGTGGCCAGCCAACGCCAGTAATAGGCATCGCGGTTTTTCTCGGTCATGGATTGCGTTGCCAGGTCCATACACGATTTTTCCAGGCATGTTGGCAGGTGGTGTGCTGGCCGAGCAGGGCAGGCAAGAGGTTCAGGGCATGCGGCCAGTGGGCTTTGGACAACGTATCCGGTGTGCTGTTCAGGGACAGCTGCCAGTCGTTGCCGGGTGTCAGCAACAAGCCGACCGCGTAGGGAAATGGTACGTCGTCGATCCAGTCCGAGTAGGCCTCGGGAGGCTGCTCTTCGGTAATCACCAGCAGCACCGCAGGCGCTCCTTCGGCGAGCAGAGCGGCCGCCTCCAGCATCCCGTGTTCCAGCCCGTCACCGGCGGCGGCCAGCGCCGTCATCTCGCTGGTTTCGCCGCGCATGATCGACCACAGGCCGATGACCGCGTTATGCACCGAGAGGCTGAACTGAGTCGGCGACAGAGGTTGTTCGGCGGCCAGGTCGCTGAGAATGTCGAAGGTGCGCGGGGTTTCGCCGTGACGGGAAATAAAGACCAACGGTAAATCGGCTCGACCATCGGCCAGTGGCCAGCCAACACTGAACGCCATCCGGGCGAGACGACTGAGGCGCCGACGCTGCATGGCCGGTAGAAACGAGACGTCGGGGGCTGCCTCGCTGCGCTGCGGCGCGACCGGTTGTCGGCTCCAGGCTTGCCAGTCTTCGGTGCTTTCCAGCCCGGGAGCCCAGGCGCGCCATTGGACGATGTTGAAGTTGATCACAGGCTTTCATCCCGCCCCTGCGGGCTTTCTTGACGCGACGAGTGGAAAACAGCCTTTCACCTGATGTGATGCTGAGCGCCGAGTGGCGCGCATTATCCCGGTGCGACGACTACGTAGCAAATGCCGGTTACATTTTGTACAACGAACGCGGAGCGAGTGGCTGTCGTTCGGCGATTATCCACGTTTGCACGCCGGTTTCTGTCGGTATCGAAGGCGTTTTCAGGGCGGGATTTCGGGTTTTGCAGTCAGGGTTAGTACTGGGTGGTGTAGTCCTTCTGACGGGGAGGTAGCAAAGCGACGCTGGGGACTACTACACTCGGTCATTCTTTAGGTACACGGAGGTTTTGACATGCGGCGCGTGGTGTTCAATCAGAAAGGTGGCGTGGGCAAATCCAGCATTGCCTGCAACCTGGCGGCCGTCAGTGCCAGCGAGGGGTATCGCACCCTGCTGGTTGACCTCGATGCCCAGGCCAACTCGACCCAGTACCTCACCGGGCTCACGGGCGAAGACATTCCGATGGGGATCGCCGAATTCTTCAAGCAGACATTGTCATCGGGTCCGTTTTCGAAGAAAAACCGGGTGGATATCTACGAAACGCCGTTCGACAACCTCCACGTCATTACCGCAACGGCCGAACTGGCCGACTTGCAGCCCAAGCTCGAGGCCAAGCACAAGATCAACAAGCTGCGCAAACTGCTCGACGATCTGGACGGCGAATACGACAGGATCTACCTCGATACGCCGCCGGCACTGAATTTTTACGCGGTTTCTGCGCTGATTGCCGCCGATCGCGTGCTGATTCCCTTCGATTGTGACAGTTTCTCACGGCAAGCGCTGTACGGCCTGCTGTCGGAAATCGAAGAGTTGAGGGAAGACCACAATGAAGGGCTGGAAGTTGAAGGCATCGTGGTCAACCAATTTCAGGCCCGTGCCAGCCTGCCCCAGCAAATGCTCGACCAGTTGATCGCCGAAGGCTTGCCGGTGCTGCCGGTTTATCTCGGCAGCTCGGTGCGTATGCGCGAATCCCACGAGGCCAGCACGCCGCTGATCCACCTGGATCCACGGCACAAGTTGACCCAGCAATTCCGTGAACTGCACGAGCTGCTGGAAAATGCCTGACATACCTGTGGGAGCGAGCCGGCTCCCACAGTAGATCGTAGTGGTTTCAGATGCCCTGGCTGCGCAGCCAGCTCATCAACTGCGGCAACGGAAACGCACCGCTCTGGCGCGCCACTTCCCGGCCGTTCCTGAACAGGATCAGGCTGGGAATCGAGCGGATCCCCAACTGCGCCGACAGTTGTTGGTTTGCTTCACTGTCCAGCTTGGCCAGCCTGCACTTTCCCGCCAATTGCCCTGCCGCCTGCTCGAACACTGGCGCGAACGATTTGCACGGCCCGCACCAGTCCGCCCAAACGTCCACCAGCAATGGCAGGTCACCCTTGATCTGGCTGGTGTAATCGGCCTGTTTCAGCTCGAAAGGCTTGCTCAGCAAAACCTCGGCTTTGCAGCGACCGCATTTCGGCTGGTCGCCGAGGCGATCGGCGGGGATGCGGTTGAGGCCGTTGCAGTGGGGGCAGGGGATGAGGAGTGAGTCGGTCATGATCGTGCTCTTTGAAGTGGGCAATCCATGCCGCTTATCTGGAGTTCCGGAGGGGGTTTATCAAGTGTTTGAAAACCAGCATTGGACAGTGGGTATCGCCAACGCTCACATTTTTCCAGCGTTGTTGTCAGCGCCATTGATCCTCTTGATTGATCGCCTCACGACGAACAACTGATCTCCAGATGCTTGCCCCACTCCGGTGGCCGTTCGGCATAACTTTCCATGCCCGGTTGCTCTTCGAACGGGTTGCTCAGCACCTTGTGCAGCCGGCGCACCTCTGAATAATCGCCACCTTCAGCCGCATCGATGGCTTTCTGTGCCAGGTAGTTGCGCAGGATGTAGAGCGGATTGACCGCGTGCATGCGTTGGCGGCGCTTGTCCTGGTCGGGTGCGCCGTCGCGACCGACCCGTGCGACGTAGCGTTCTGCCCAGGCGTCGAAGCCCTTGATGTCGACAAAATCATCGCGCAAGCGGGCAACCGCCGTTTCCGGGGCTTCGTCGCCGAGGCGGCGGAAGAACAGGCTGTAATCGACGCCGCTGTTCTGCATCAGTTGCAGCAATTGCTCCAGCAATGGCTGATCGTCGTCTTCGGCCGTGGTGAACCCGAGGCGGCGACGCATCAGGTCCAGGTAGTGCGCCTGGAACAGCGGCAGGTACAGGCCCAGGGTTTCGCGCAGTGCCTCCACGCTGATGAAGGGGGTCAGGGCCTGGGCCAGGGCGCTGAGGTTCCACTGGCCAATCGGCACCTGATTGCTGAACGAGTAGCGGCCCTGGTCGTCGGAGTGGTTGCAGATGAAGTTGGCGTCGAAATCGTCGAGGAAGGCGAAGGGGCCGAAGTCGAAGGTAATGCCCAGGATCGACATGTTGTCGGTGTTCATCACGCCGTGGCAGAAACCGTAGGCCTGCCACTTGGCGATCAGCTCGGCATTGCGTTCGACGATTTCGCGGAACATCGCCAGGTACGGCTCCGGCTGCTCGAGGCAGGGCGCGAAGTGCAGCGCCAGCACATGTTCGCCGAGTATTTTTTGCTGTTCAGGGCGTTTGGTGTAGTAGAAATATTCGAAGTGGCCGAAGCGCACATGGCTGGGGGCCAGGCGCAGGACCATCGCCGCACGTTCCTGTTTCTCGCGCCACACCGGGGTGTCGGAGCCGATCACGCACAGCGCCCGGGTGGTCGGAATGTTCAGTGCATGCAACGCTTCGGATGCGAGAAACTCGCGGATCGACGAACGCAGCACGGCGCGCCCGTCGCCCATGCGCGAAAAGGGTGTCTGGCCCGCGCCCTTGAGGTGCAGGTCCCAATGTTCGCCGGCCTGGTTGTAGACCTCGCCCAGCAACAGCCCGCGACCATCGCCCAGCTGTGGGTTGTAGGAACCGAACTGGTGGCCGGAGTAGACCATCGCCCTCGGCACGGCGTCGGCCCAGAGTTTGTGGCCACTGAACAGCTCGGCGAACTCCGGGGTTTCAGCCACGGTCGGGTCGAGATCGAGCAGCGCCATCGCGGCCGGGCTGGCAACCACCAGCCGCGGGTTGTCGATGGGTTCGGGCAGAACATGGGCGGAAAAGGTATCGCCCAGGCGATCGAAGCGGTTATCGAAGGTCAGTTCGTCGAGGGCTTTCACCGGCCATCTCCAGCAGAATGTCCGAGCATTCTGCTAGGGATAGCGCGGTTAGTCGAGCTTGGCAGGCGGCGGCTCTTGCAACGGTTTGCCATCGGCCAGCGGCACGATGGTTTTGTTTTCCGGCTCGATCGGCACCATTTTGTATTCCTGGCCGTGCAGGTTCTTCAGGTAAACCTCCATCTGCCGGAACGAGATGTTGATGTGCTGCTTCTTGAACTCGCGGTTGATGAAGCGGTTGACCTCGTCGAGCACCGGGTTGCGGTCACCGAGGTCGCGCACGTGCATGCGCAGCTCGTGATCGAGGGTGCTTTCGCCGAAGTTCAGGAAGTACACGTGGGGTTCCGGTTCCTTGAGCACCCGTGGATTTTCCCGCGCGGCCTTGAGCAGCAGTTCTTTCACCAGATCGAGGTCCGACCCGTAGTCGACGCCGAGTTTGAGCGTGACCCGGGTGATGGTGTCGGTCAGGGACCAGTTGATCAGTTGCCCGGTGATGAACGTCTTGTTGGGGACGATGATGTCCTTGCGGTCGAAGTCGGTGATGGTCGTGGCACGGATGCGGATCTTGCTCACCGTGCCCGACAGGTTGCCAATGGTGATGGTGTCGCCGATCCGCACCGGGCGTTCGAACAGGATCATGATCCCGGAGATGAAGTTGGCGAAGATCTCCTGCATGCCGAAGCCGAGGCCGACAGACAGCGCCGCCACCAGCCATTGCAACTTGTCCCAGCTGACGCCGAGGGTCGACAGGGTCGAGACGAAACCGACGCCGGCGATCACGTACGACAGCAACGTGGTCGTGGCGTAGGCGCTGCCTTGGGCCAGGTCCAGCTTGGACAGCACGAAGACTTCCAGCAGGCCGGGAAGGTTGCGCGCCAGGGCGAAAGTGATGCCGATGATGATCAGCGCGCCGAGCATGTCACCGATGCTGATCGGTACCATGCTCATGTTGGCGCCGGTGCCGCTGGTGTATTCGTAGAGGGTGACGTTGTCCAGGTACGAGAACACCGAGATCAGGTCCGACCAGACCCAGTACAGCGCCGCGATGAAACCGCCGAGCAAGGCCAGTCGGATCAGGCGCAGGGACTGTTCGTTGACCTTTTCGATGTCCAGGGTCGGCTCTTCGATCACGGCCTCGCCATCGCCGGCCTCTTTGGCCGCCTGTCGTTTGGCCAGTGCGCGCTGGTAAGCCAGGCGCCGTGCCGCCACGCTGAGCCCGCGCACGAAGGTGGCTTCGATCACCAGCCAGAACATCAGCAGGTACAGGGTATTGATCAACCGGTCGCTGAGCTTCAGCGCGGTGTAGTAGTAGCCGAAGCACACCGCCACGAACAGCGCGATCGGCAGGGCGGTGAACATCACCCCCACGGCTTTGCGGAAGAACGAGGTGTTCTTGTGGGTCGGGCTGCTGATCAGCAGGCGGCTGAGCAACAGGGCCATCAGGGCGTAGCAGGTCAGCACCACCGGCATGCCGAGCACGTCGTCGGCCAGCGCTGCCGGTTGCAGCTCGGCGACCGCTACCACCGCCACCAGGGCCATGACCACCAGTCCGAGTCGACGAATCCAGGCTTGCAGGAACTCGACCTGGGGTTTTTCCCAACGGAAATGCAGTTCGGCCACACCGCCCGGCGCGAGGATCCGGTAGGCGGTGTAGAACACCAGCCAGGCCATCGCCATTTGCAGCAGCGCGGCGCCCATGTTGGCGTTCTGTCCGCGGGCGTCGATCTGCAGCGCCAGGCCGCACAGGGCCAGGCCCAGCGCGACGGGCATCGCCAGCAGAATATTGATCAGGATCGCCTGGGGGGTGTGCAGCTGGCTGTCGCGCTTGAAGTGACCGATGTCCTGATGAACCTTGTTCAGTCGCGCATACAGAGCCTTGCGTCGCCACAGCAGGGCGCCGATCAACAGCACCAGCGGCAGGAACAGCAGCGGACGCTGAGTCAGGCCGTCGGTCAATTCACTGAAGCTCGAGGCCAGGGGCAGGGTCGCGATCTGGCGTTGCAGGCGCTCCGGCACGCCGCGCATCCATTCCGGGTCCAGTGGCTTGTTGCTCGGAATCCAGAACATCTGCTCGTCGAGCGTCGCGCGCAGGCTTTGCGCGGTGCTCAGCAGTTGTTTCTGGTTCAGTTGCAGTGTGATGGATTCGTTGAGCACCGCGCTGAGTTCACGGTTCAGTCGTTCCAGCAGGTCGGCGCGGGTGTTGGCCAGTTCCAGCAGGCTCTTGCGCAGTTGCGGGGTGACCTGCTCGGGAGGCTGGGTCGACAGCAGGTTGTCGACATAGGTGGTCGGGTTGCTGAGCAACTCGCGCTGCTGGCTCACTTCGAATTGATACAGGCGAATGTCGGCGATCTGGTCGGCAAGGTCGCGGTCGACCTTGAGGCGCGGCAGGCCCTGCTTCTGCTTGTAGAGAATCTTGGACAGCAGCAGGCTGCCCTTGAGCACGTTGATCTGCTCGTCCAGGGCCGCGTCGCTCTGAGTCACGTTGTCCAGTTGCTGCTTGGTCTGCAGGTTCTGCTGGGTGACCACGTTCAGGCGGTCGGTGCTTTTGAGCAGGTAGTCGGAGAGCTTCAGGTTGGCCGCGCTTTCGGTGGCCAGCAGCGCGCTGCTGCCGGATTTCTGCGCTTCGATCGACTGCTGCGTCACGGTCTCTTGGGACTGGGCCAGGCGCTTCTGGTTGATCAGGGTTTGCAGCTCCTGGATTTCCCGGTCCAGGCGATCGGATTTTTCCGTCAGCAGGTCATGCTGGCTGTTGCCCAGGTCCTGCAACTGGCTGTTGCCGGCCAGTTCCTGGCGGCGCAGCGGGATCAGGGCATTGAGCGCCGCCAGCTCGGCGTTCAGCAGGTCGCGCTGTTCGCTGCTCAAGGTCTTGCCGGCGTCTTTACCGGCCTTGAGGATGTTGTTGATCTGCTGGATGCGGGTCTGGCTGCTGGAAATTTCTGCCTGGGCGCGTTCCGGACGGGTCTGGGCGGTGATGACCAGGCTGTTTGCGTCAGCGAGGGCCTTTTGCAGGTCGCTTTGCTGGGTCGCGCGCTCGGTGAGCATCTGTTCCAGCTGCGAAATGGATTCCTTGGTGTAGCGCTGCGCAACCGGCGTCACGCTGCTGGCCTTGAGCCGGGTCAGCTCGCGCTGGTTCTCAATTGTCTGTTTGGGGGCGTTGGCCAGTTGCTGCTTGATATCGGCCAGCTTCTGCTCATAGTCACGCTGATTGCCGAGCTGGGTCAGGGTGTTTTGCAGGACGGTCTGCAAAGCCTTCTGATCGGCTTCTGGCAGTTTGCGATCGGCGATCTTGTCCAGGCTCGCTTGCACGGTTTCGCGGGACGGCGGTTCGGCCGCTTGCAACGTTCCGACAGACAGACTCAGGCCCAACAGGGCCGTGATGAAAAAGGTGCGCAGGGTTGACATAGATTTCGATCGGAGACAAAAGGCGAAGTGTGGAGTTTAGAGGAAGAGTCCGGGACCCGGGCGACTTCCTTCGGGGAATCTGACGCCCACTTTGCCGATCTTGTTCCCGTCCATGACCGCAACCGTCCACAGGGTGTTGTTCCACTCCACCTGGTCGCCGACCACGGGCGCACCGCCCACTTTCTGCGCAATGAACCGACCCAGGGACATGTCGGGGTCGATGCCTTCGAGCTTCAACCCGTACAGGGCAGCAACCGCGGCCAGCTGGGCATCTCCCTCGAGTACGAAGTCGCCGAAGAAGCGTAGATCCAGGCCCCGTTGCGGCGCCTGGCTGAACAGTTTTCCGAGGGCCGGCAGGTTGTGTTCATGGCCGATTACGCAGAGCAAATCATCGACTTCCAGCACCGTACTACCCGACGGATGGAGCAGTTGTTGACCGCGAAACAGGGCGGCGATCCGGGTGCCTTCGGGCATTTTCAACTCGCGAAGGGGCGAACCGATGCACCATTTCTCGGCGCCGAGGCGGTAAACGAACAGTTCCCACTCGCTGGTGACGTGGACTTCCAGGGCGGCGCGGGAGATGGGCGCCGGCTCCGGTGGAACGGTCACCTTCAACAGCTTGGCCACCCACGGCAGGCTGGTGCCCTGGACCAGCAGCGAGACCAGCACGATAAAGAAGGCAAGGTTGAAATAGAGCTGGGCATTGGGCAGCCCCGCCATCAGCGGGAACACCGCGAGAATGATCGGCACCGCACCCCGCAGGCCGACCCAGGAAATAAAGGCTTTTTCACGGCCATGGAACGCCTTGAACGGCAGCAGGCCGACGATCACCGACAACGGGCGAGCCACAAGAATCATCCACAGCGCCAGGCCCAGTGCGGGCACGGCAATGGGCAGCAGGTCGTGTGGGGTCACCAGCAGGCCCAACACCAGGAACATGCCGATCTGCGCCAGCCACGCCATGCCGTCGAGCATGTGCAGGATGCCGTGACGGCTGCGCACCGGACGGTTGCCGATCACCAGGCCGCACAGGTAAACCGCGAGGAAGCCGCTGCCGTGCAGGGCGTTGGTGAGGGCGAACACCACCAGCCCGCCGGCGATCACCAGGATCGGGTAGAGGCCGGTGGCCAGGTTGATGCGGTTGACCAGTTGCAACATCAACCAGCCGCCGCCCAGCCCGATCACGCCGCCGATGCCGAACTCGCGCACCAGGTGCAGCAGCAGGTCCCAGTGCAGGCCGGTCTGGCCGCTGGCGAGCATGTCGATCAGGGTCACGGTGAGGAACACCGCCATCGGGTCGTTGCTGCCGGATTCGATCTCCAGGCTGGCGGTCACCCGTTCGTTGAGTCCCTTGCCGCCCAGAAGCGAGAACACCGCTGCGGCGTCGGTGGAGCCGACGATGGCGCCGATCAGCAGGCCCTGAATCAGGTTCAGGTCGAACAGCCACGCCGCGACCATGCCGGTCAGCCCTGTGGTGATCAGCACCCCGACCGTGGCCAGCGAGAGCGCCGGCCATAACGCCACGCGAAAGCTCGATACCCGGGTGCGCAGGCCGCCATCGAGCAGGATGACCGCCAGTGCGAGGTTGCCGACCAGGTACGCCGTGGGGTAGTTATCGAAAATGATGCCGCCGCCATCGACGCCGGCGGCCATGCCCACGGCCAGGATAATCACCAGAATCGGGATGCCGAGGCGGGACGAGAGTGAGCTCACCAGAATGCTTGCACCTACCAGCAACGCGCCGATCAAGAACAGGCTGTTGATGGTTGTCGCATTCAAAGGCAGTACTCCAGAAAGCTGAAAAGGCGGGCACAAACTGACCATGCAGTCTGCGTGCCATCGATTCTAACCTGTTGAAATGTAGTGCTGTCAAAAAGCTTTTGGTCCCTGGCGCCTTCGAGGGGCTCGCGAAGGCGCCAGCGCTGCCCGTGCGGTTACAGGCGGAAGCGCCCGACCATCGTGTTCAGGTCCACCGCCAGGCGCGACAGCTCATTGCTGGCCGCGCTGGTCTGGTTGGCACCAGTGGCCGATTGCACCGACAGGTCGCGAATGTTCACCAGGTTGCGATCCACCTCGCGGGCCACCTGCGCCTGCTCTTCGGCGGCGCTGGCGATCACCAGATTGCGTTCGTTGATTTCAACGATGGCGCTGTTGATGGTGTCCAGCGACAGGCCGGCACCGCGGGCAATGTTCAGGGTCGACTCGGCGCGTTCGGTGCTGTGGCGCATCGAGTCCACGGCCTGTTCGGTGCCGGACTGAATGCTGCCGATCATGCGTTCGATTTCGCTGGTGGATTGTTGGGTGCGGTGCGCCAGGGCGCGAACCTCGTCCGCCACCACGGCAAAGCCGCGACCCGCTTCCCCGGCGCGAGCCGCTTCGATGGCGGCGTTCAAGGCGAGCAAGTTGGTCTGATCGGCCAGGCCGCGAATCACATCCAGAACCTTGCCGATGTCGCGGGACTCATTGGCCAGCTCGCCGATCAGCGCCGCGGTGCTCTGCACATCGGTGCTCATGCGTTCGATGGCGCTGACGGTTTCCTGAACCAGGTCGCGACCGTCGCCCGCCGAGGTGGTGGCATTCTTCGACGCTTCGGAGGTGCTCACCGCGTTGCGCGCCACTTCTTCCACAGCGCTGGTCATTTCGTTGACCGCAGTGGCGGCCTGTTCGATCTCGTTGTTCTGTTGGGTCAGACCCCGGGCACTTTCGTCGGTGACGCTGTTGAGTTCTTCGGCGGCGGACGCCAGTTGCGTGGCCGAGCCGGAAATGCGCTGCAACGTGTCGCGCAGCTTTTCCTGCATCTTCGCCATGGCGGCCAGCAGTCGGCCGGCTTCATCCCGGCCATCGACAGTCATCGGACGAGTCAGGTTGCCCTCGGCGATCTCTTCGGCGGCGCTCAGGGCATTGGCGATCGGTTGGGTGATGCTGTTGGTCAGCAGCCAGGCGAACAGCAGTGTCAGGCCGGAGGCGATGACCAGCAGGGTCACCACCAGATTGAAGGATGTCGAGTACTGGTCGGCCGCCGTGCCGTTGGTTTTCTCGATTTGCGCGGTGTTGATCTCGAGCAGCTTCGCAAGGGCCGCGTTGACCTCTTCGGAGTTGGCCAGCAACTCGGTGTTGAGCAATGTGCGCAGGTCATCCAGCTGATTGTTGCGCGACAGCGTCTTCATCCGCTCTTCGAGCTGGCGATACTGTCCGAGCAATTGCAGGTACTTGTCATAAGCGGCGCGCTCTTGTGGCCCGTCGATCAGCGGTTCATAGATTTTCTGCGCGTCGCCGATCTGCCGGTTGCGCTGTTCGAACAGTTCGATGGTTTTCTGTTGAATGTCGGGCTCGCGGTTCATCAGCAGGCGGTAAGACAGCACTCGCAGGCGCAGTGTCAGCTGGGTGAACTCGTCGAGACTCTTGATGCTGGGCACGCTCATCGAGGCGATGTTTTCACCGGCACCGCGAATCTTGCTCATCTGGCTGAGGGAAAACACCCCGAGAATCAGCAGCAAGGCGCCAATCAAAGAGAAGCCGAGAAACGCCCGCGGGGCGATATTCATATTACGAAGGGACATGGCGTGTACCGAATGATCGCGCCCGTGCGGCGCTGGAACTGACGTATGCGTGACTTATCGGTCAGCCGGGCGAAGTCTTGAGAACCTGTGCGCGTTGAAAACAGGATTCGGCGACGAAGTGCAGGAACCAGATCCGCCAATCACAGTCTCTAAGGTTCGCCGAGGAAGGTCGTTCGCCAGGAAAATCAAGGCTTTGCGCCCGCAGAACCCTGGCGTCCGTGGTGACTTTTCTTTATCGTACGCGCCCTTTGAAAATGCCTGGAAAATCAAAATGTTGGAAGCATCCCTCAGCCAATTGGAACAACTGGTCAGCGACCTTGTGCAACAGAACCAGAGCCTGCTCGGCAGCAATCAGGCCTTGAGCGCAGAACTGGCCCAGGCCAAGGATGAAAATGAAAGCCTGCAACTGAGCCTGATGGAACAGGAAGAGAAACACGGCGCCACCGCCGCCCGTATCCAGGCCCTGGTCGAACGCGTCAGCGCCGGGCCGGTCAGCGCATGAGTGTCGGCACCGCAGGGGTAAAAGTCGTTTCGATCCTCGGGGAAGACTATTCGATCAAGGCGCCGGCCGGGGAAGAGCAGACCCTGCTGGATGCCGCCATGATGTTGAAGGCTGCCCTGGCCGAGACCAAAAGAAAGTATCCGACGTTGATCGGGGACCGCCTGCTGGTTCTGGCCGCAATGAATCTGTGCTCCCGGCAGATTGAAATGCAGAAGCAGCACAAGCTGGAACTCGACCGTTATCAAGAGCAAGTCAGCGCCACGGTCGAGGTGATTTCCAAGACGATCAGTCAAGCTTGATCGGCTTTGCGCACAATCGAAGAGCACCTGTCTCGCAGGCCGTCATGGGCGAAAAAACTGCCGTTAGCAGCAGGTTTTTGAGGATTGTCAGACGTTGCGGCGCCTGGCAGATGATCTAATGATCTGGCGCGGCAGATGGGGGGGCCGATTGAGTTAGAAGAACAAGATCAAAAGATCGCCCGAACGCGGCCCGAGCCTTCGGCAGCTACAAGGGAGGCGCATTCCACTGTAGAAGCCGCCGAAGGCGGCAATCTTCTAATTCACTTCAAGATAAGGCGTGACGTAGATTTCGTTTGATCTCGTCACATTGCAGATCTTATGGCTGACAGTCCAAATCCGCTTGTCAACTAAAATGCTGTCCCCGTGTTGTGCCGTCAAGAAGACGGTATTCCAGTCGATGTCGCGGGTGGTAGTGTAAGTGGTCGTCCCGCCGGCGGTAGTGCTCACACTGACTTCATATTTGTTGGGGCCGACTTCCTTGAATTTCTTATTTATGAAGAGGCTTCCTTCATCGTCTTCTCCCCAGTGAACGTCGTGATATCTGGAAGTATGAATCATGGTGTCCTGGTCGACAATCTCAGTTATCAAGTCGAAGTCCGGCCAGCCTTTTACCCTTAACGCACAGCTCCACTTGTCTCCCTCCTTTTTGAATATCTTGTTTCGCACAAAATGTGTTGTGCCGTCCGCTATGACGTGTTGACCGTGTGCGATCGAAATAAGCATATCCTGAATTGAAAAAACCTCCTTGGTGATTAATTCCCTTTCTGGAGACAAGATCAACTTGACTTCGGTCACAGTATTTCCGCTCAGCGTATAGTACTTTGTCGTCACTGGCCGGTTGGCGGGGACTTCCCAATTTTTCTCCCATAGGGTGTGTACGACCCCATCCAGCTCGGGCGCCGATCCCATAACGCAATGATCATGGGATACAGGCAGTGCATTTGCAGGTAAACGGGCCATGTTCGATCTCCCTTCCTTATTCTTATCAAGAAGTTGTTCAGGTGGCGGAGTTTCGCCAGTAAGAAAAATCTACTCGGCAGGAACGCGTTGGCGCAACTATCAGAACTGTTAGTTGACAGAGTGGGAATTTAGATCATTGCGGGAAGTTGCAGATATATTGGACCTGATCGTCCCCGCCGTAATGCGCCGGAACGATCAGTTAGGGAGGTCAGAACCACTCATCCTGCATGTTCAGGCAAACATCATCACGAGCCTCAAGAATCGCCAGTTCTTGGTGGCACGCCGGGATTTCCCACGTCAGGAAGTACCTCGCTGCCTGCAGCTTGCCCTTATAGAAGCTCACATCCGCCGCATTGTCTTTGGCCAAACCTTCCTCCGCGCGAATCGCCTGTTCCAGCCAGCGCCAACCGATCACCGTGTGCCCAAACACTTTCAGGTACAGCGCCGAATTGGCCAGGCTGCTGTTGACCTTGCCCTGGGCCAGGTCGGTCAAAAGGCCCAGGGTCACGCTTTGCAAGCGGGCTACCAGCTTTTGCAGGGGCTCGCGCAGTGGCGACAGCGACTCAAAAGCCTGCGCACGTTCAGTCGTATCGGCAATCAGGCGTATCAGTTGCTTGAGACCCGCGCCGCCATTCTGCGCCAGTTTACGCCCCAGCAAATCCAGTGATTGTATGCCGTGAGTGCCTTCGTGGATCGGGTTCAGGCGGTTGTCGCGGTAGTACTGCTCCACTGGGTACTCGCGGGTATAGCCGTGGCCGCCGAGGATCTGGATCGCCAGTTCGTTGGCCTTCAGGCAAAACTCCGACGGCCAGGATTTGACGATGGGCGTCAGCAGATCCAGCAGCTCATGGGCCTGTTTGCGCTCGGCTTCGGTGTCGAGCGTTGTGGTGTCATCGAACAGCCGTGCTGCATACAGGCCCAGATCGAACGAGCCTTCGACGTAGGCCTTTTGCGTCAGCAGCATGCGCTTGACGTCGGCATGCTCGATGATCGCTACCGGTGCGGTGTTCGGATCCTTGCTGTCGGGCACGCGACCCTGTGGCCGTTCGCGGGCGTATTGCAGCGAGTACAGGTAACCGGCGTAACCGAGCATCACCGCGCCCATGCCGACGCCGATCCGTGCCTCGTTCATCATCTGGAACATGTAGCTCAGGCCGTGGTGTGGCTTGCCCACCAGGTAGCCGACGCACTCACCGTTATCGCCGAAGTTCAGCGCCGTGGACGTCGTGCCGCGCCAGCCCATCTTGTGAAACAACCCGGCCAGCAGCACATCGTTGCGCTGGCCGAGGCTGCCGTCGTCGTTGACCAGGAACTTGGGCACGATGAACAGCGAGATCCCCTTCACCCCGGCCGGTGCATCCGGCAGTTTCGCCAGCACCATGTGCACGATGTTTTCCGACAGCGGATGGTCGCCGCCGGAGATGAAGATCTTGTTGCCCTTGAGTCGATAAGTCCCGTCAGGCGCCGGTTCGGCGCGTGTACGAATATCCGACAGCGATGAGCCGGCGTGCGGTTCGGTCAACGCCATGGTGCCGAAGAAGCGACCGTCGATCATCGGTTGCAGGAAGCGTTGTTTCTGCTCCTCGGTGCCGAAACTCTCGATCAGGTTCGCCGCGCCCATGGTCAGGAACGGGTAGGAGGTCGATGCCGCGTTGGCCGATTGAAAGTGCGCGAAGCAGGCTTGGGACAACAGCGTAGGAAGTTGCATGCCGCCTGCGTCGAAACTGCGCGCGGCATTGAGGAAACCCGCCTCCAGGAACGCATCCACCGCCGGTTTCACCTCCGGAATCAGAATCGCCTGACCGTCCTCATAGCGCGGTTCGTTCTCGTCACCCTTGCGGTTGTGCGGGGCGAAGAACTTCTCGGCAATGCTACGGGCGGTGCCGAGGGCGGCATCGAAGGTTTCGCGGTTGTGGTCGGCAAACCGCTCGCGCTGGGTCAGGCCTTCGGCATCGAGGACTTCATACAGCTCGAAAGCCAGATTGCGGGAACTGAGCAACGTCTCGGACATGGCGGCCTACCTTTTATTGAAGTGGACCGAGTCTAGGCGTGGCAATAGAGGCTGAACAGGATGATTGATGAGGGTGATGGTGCGTTGGGGGTACTGCTGATCAAATGTGGGAGCGAGCCTGCTCGCGAAGGCGTCGGCACATCCAGACCAGGTATTGGATGACACGCCGCCTTCGCGAGCAGGCTCGCTCCCACAAGGGTCTTGCTCACCAGGCAGCCATGGCGGGTGCCTGGTTTTTTGCGTTTAACCGATGGTCATCAGGCTGGCGTTACCACCCGCCGCAGCGGTGTTGACGCTCAACGCCCGCTCGATCACCAGACGCTCCAGTGCAATGTTGGTTTCACCCTGGGACAGGCCATGAACCCCGACAATGGCTCCGGCACGCTTGGCCACTTGCTGGCAAACCGCACGCAGTTGATCGGAGTGGCCGTGGTGCAGAACGGCGTCGAACACCACTTCGTCCTTGTTCCAGTCGGAAACCAGCTTGATCCGCGCCTGAACCTCCTTCGGCAGGCGTGCGAACAAGGCCTTGGTCAAGTCAGCTTCCGGCCATACGGCAGAGCCGCCTACCGCCAGCACCGCCGCCAGTTGGGTCAACAGGTCGCCTTCGACTTCCGCCAGGCACAACACGTGTTCGCGTGGCAGGATCGCATAGCTGTTGCGTTCGCCGGTCGGGCCGGCCAGCACGCGGGTGATGCCGCTTTGCGATTGCGCGGCGAACTGTACGCACAGGGCACTGAGGTCGGCGAACGTGTGACTGTCGGCCCAGGCTTTCAGGGCGGTCAGGGGTTTGCTCATGGCATCGCGCAGACGGACATCCGGCGCTGCGATGGCGTCACCGCGGGCGAAGGACTGCTCGATGGCGTCCGCCGGGCGAGTCGACAGCAGGCGGTACAGGTACAGCGGGCCGCCGGCTTTCGGACCGGTGCCCGACAGGCCTTCGCCGCCGAACGGCTGTACGCCCACCACGGCGCCGACGATGTTGCGGTTGACGTAGACGTTACCGGCGTTGACGTTGTCGATGACCTTGGCGATGGTTTCGTCGATGCGGGTGTGCACGCCGAGTGTCAGGCCATAGCCGGAAGCGTTGATCTGGGCGATCAACTGGTCGATGTCCTTGCGCTTGTAGCGTACGACGTGCAGCACCGGGCCGAAGATCTCCCGCTGCAGTTCGTCAAAGCTTTCCAGTTCGATCAGGGTTGGCATCACGAAGGTGCCGCGCTTGACTTCCTCGGCATCGGCGATGGCCACCTGGTACACGCTGCGACCTTTGTCGCGCATGGCCTGGATGTGCTTTTCGATGCCGGCCTTGGCTTCGGCGTCGATTACCGGGCCAATGTCCACGGACAGGCGCTCAGGGTTGCCGAGACGGCTTTCGGCCATGGCGCCCTTGAGCATCTCGATCACGCGGTCGGCGGAATCTTCCTGCAGACACAGGACGCGCAACGCCGAGCAACGCTGGCCGGCGCTGTCGAAGGCCGACGAAACGACGTCGATCACCACCTGCTCGGTCAATGCCGAGGAGTCCACGATCATCGCGTTCTGGCCGCCGGTTTCGGCGATCAGCGGGATCGGACGGCCCTGGGCATCCAGGCGGCCGGCGATGTTGCGTTGCAGCAGGCGAGCGACTTCGGTCGAGCCGGTGAACATCACGCCTTTGACGCGATCGTCACCGACCAGGCCGGCACCGACCGTTTCGCCACGGCCCGGCAGCAGTTGCAGCACGCCCTGTGGAATGCCGGCTTCCAGCAGCAAGCGTACCGCCTGAGCGGCCACCAGCGGGGTTTGCTCCGCCGGTTTGGCCAGTACCGGGTTGCCGGCGGCGAGGGCTGCGGCGACCTGGCCGCTGAAGATTGCCAGCGGGAAGTTCCACGGGCTGATGCACACCACCGGACCCAGTGGGCGGTGGGCGTCGTTGGTGAAGTCGTTGCGTGCCTGCACCGCGTAGTAGCGCAGGAAGTCTACGGCTTCGCGCACTTCGGCGATGGCGTTGGCGAAGGTCTTGCCGGCTTCGCGAGCCAGCAGGCCCATCAGCGGCTGGATTTCACCTTCCATCAGGTCGGCGGCGCGTTCCAGGATCGCGGCGCGCTCGGCGGGCGGAGTGGCCTGCCAGATCGGCGCCGCGTTCAGGGCGCATTGAATGGCGTTATCGACGTCGTCGACCGTGGCTTCCTGCACGTGGCCGACCACGTCACGCAGGTCGGACGGGTTGAGCACCGGGACCGGCGTTTGCGTACTGGAAGCGCAGCCGAGCATCGGGGCGGCTTTCCAGTGGTTGTGTGCAGTGGCCAGCAGCGCGCAGGAGAGCGAAGCCAGGCGATGCTCGTTGGCCATGTCGATGCCGCTGGAGTTGGCGCGTTCGGCGCCGTACAGGTCGCGCGGCAGCGGAATGCGCGGGTGTGGCAGGCCGAAACCGCCTTCGGCTGTGGCCATTTTCTCGATGCTGGCAACCGGATCGGCCACCAGTTCCTGGATCGAGATCGACTGGTCGGCGATGCGGTTGACGAACGACGTGTTCGCGCCGTTTTCCAGCAGGCGACGCACCAGGTAGGCCAGCAGGGTTTCGTGGGTGCCAACAGGCGCGTAGACGCGGCACGGACGGTTCAACTTGCCTTCGGAAACCTTGCCTACAACCTGTTCGTACAGGGGTTCACCCATGCCGTGCAGGCACTGGAACTCGTACTGGCCCGGGTAGTAGTTCTGGCCGGCGATGTGATAAATGGCCGACAGGGTGTGGGCGTTGTGCGTGGCGAACTGCGGGTAGATGACTTCCGGCACCGACAGCAGTTTGCGTGCGCAGGCGATGTAGGACACGTCGGTGTACACCTTGCGGGTGTACACCGGGTAGCCTTCCAGGCCTTCGACCTGGGCGCGCTTGATCTCGCTGTCCCAGTACGCGCCTTTCACCAGACGGATCATCAGGCGATGACGGCTGCGGCGAGCCAGGTCGATCACGTAGTCGATCACGTACGGGCAACGCTTCTGGTAGGCCTGTATGACGAAGCCGATGCCGTTCCAGCCGGTCAGTTGCGGCTCGAAGCACAGACGCTCGAGCAGGTCCAGCGACAGCTCGAGGCGGTCGGCTTCTTCGGCGTCGATGTTGAGGCCGATGTCGTACTGCTTGGCCAGCAAGGTCAGCGACAGCAGGCGCGGGTACAGCTCGTCCATGACGCGCTCGTACTGTGCGCGGCTGTAACGCGGATGCAGGGCGGACAGCTTGATCGAGATGCCCGGACCTTCGTAAATCCCACGGCCGTGGGACGCCTTGCCGATCGAGTGAATGGCTTGTTCGTACGAGGCCAGGTATTTCTGCGCGTCGTGCTCGGTGAGTGCGGCTTCACCCAGCATGTCGTAGGAGTAGCGGAAACCCTTGGCTTCGAACTTGCTGGCGTTGGCCAGGGCTTCGGCGATGGTTTCGCCGGTCACGAACTGCTCGCCCATCAGGCGCATGGCCATGTCGACGCCCTTGCGGATCATCGGCTCGCCACTTTTGCCAATGATGCGGCTCAGGGACGAAGTCAGGCCGGCTTCGTTATGGGTCGACACCAGCTTGCCGGTGAGCAACAGGCCCCAGGTGGCGGCGTTGACGAACAGCGACGGGCTGTTGCCCAGGTGCGGCTGCCAGTTGCCGGTGCTGATCTTGTCGCGAATCAGGGCGTCACGGGTGCCTTTGTCCGGGATGCGCAGCAACGCTTCAGCCAGGCACATCAGGGCGACGCCTTCCTGGGAAGACAGGGAAAATTCCTGCAACAACCCCTGAACGATCCCGGCACGACCACCGGCACTTTTCTGATTGCGCAGCTTCTCGGCTATCGAGGCCGCCAGCTTGTTGGTGGCGTCGGCCATCGCGACCGGCAGGCGAGCCTGTTCGATCAGCATCGGCACCACTTCCGGCTCAGGGCGACGGTAGGCGGCGGTGATCGAGGCGCGCAGTACCGATTGCGGGAGGATGCTTTCGGCGAATTCGAGGAAGCACTGGTGGGTGTGATCGACATGGACCTCGCCGCTGTCGTCCGACTCCCTGGCCGCCAGGCCGTTGAGCTCGTTCAGGGTTGCACCACCCTCGAGTTTTTCCAGGTAATTGAAAATTGCCTGTTTGATCAGCCAGTGCGGCGTGCGATCAATCGAGGTCGCGGCGGCCTTCAGGCGTTCGCGGGTCGGGTCGTCAAGTTTGACCCCAAGGGTGGTGGTAGCCATGTTTTTATCCTCATGTTTGCCACGACCGCGTGGCATCAGCTGGCGCAAGATTAGCCGCGCGCCGAAAGAGGTGCAACCGGGTGCAACCCTTTTTTTGCAGGAATAATGCGCAGCTCGTCAGGAAATAAAATCCGGTACGAACGTCCCGCTCCTGCTTGGTGCTTTTCCTTCTAGCGAATGGCATTCACTGCGCTAAATGGGAGCAAAAACTGCCATCCATCCGCCTGATTCTCGTAGGTGCAACTAATTCGCGAGAAATGGGTTGCACCTTATTTGCTTTGTTGCATAGCATTCGCGCCCCAAGGTGCAACCCTTCTCGGGAAGGTGTACCGGCTGATGGCTTTCCTGGGGAAACATCAGTCATAAATGCGCGGCACTCCGAATCGTCTGTCAAACGTCAACGTTTGCTAGCGGTTTCATACGCCGCCGCTACATAAAAACAAAGCCAGGGCGTCACTTAAATGAGCAATCCAACCCTGATCACGTTCGTGATCTACATCGCAGCAATGGTACTGATCGGCTTCATGGCCTATCGCTCCACCAACAACCTTTCCGACTACATTCTGGGCGGTCGCAGCCTGGGCAGCGTTGTCACGGCCTTGTCCGCCGGCGCCTCCGACATGAGTGGCTGGTTGCTGATGGGCCTGCCGGGTGCCATCTACATGTCCGGCCTGTCCGAAAGCTGGATCGCCATCGGCCTGATCGTCGGTGCCTACCTGAACTGGCTGTTCGTTGCCGGCCGTCTGCGCGTGCAGACCGAGCACAACGGCGATGCGCTGACCCTGCCGGACTACTTTTCCAGCCGTTTCGAAGACAAGAGCGGCCTGCTGCGGATCATCTCTGCGATCGTGATCCTGGTGTTCTTCACTATCTACTGCGCCTCCGGCATCGTGGCCGGTGCCCGTCTGTTCGAAAGCACCTTCGGCATGTCCTATGAGACTGCGCTGTGGGCCGGTGCTGCAGCGACGATTGCCTATACCTTCGTGGGCGGTTTCCTGGCGGTGAGCTGGACGGATACCGTTCAGGCCACGCTGATGATCTTCGCCCTGTTGCTGACGCCGATCATCGTGCTGCTGGCTACCGGCGGCGTCGACACCACCTTCCTGGCGATCGAAGCGCAAAACCCGAGCAACTTCGACATGCTGCGAAACACCACCTTCATCGGCATCATTTCGCTGATGGGCTGGGGTCTGGGCTACTTCGGTCAGCCGCACATCCTTGCGCGTTTCATGGCGGCGGATTCGGTCAAGTCGATCGCCAATGCCCGTCGCATTTCCATGACCTGGATGATTCTGTGCCTGGGCGGCACCGTGGCGGTCGGTTTCTTCGGCATCGCCTACTTCTCGGCGAACCCTGACATGGCCGGTCCTGTGACCGAGAACCACGAGCGGGTGTTCATCGAGCTGGCAAAGATCCTCTTCAACCCATGGATTGCCGGTGTGCTGCTGTCGGCCATTCTGGCTGCCGTGATGAGCACCCTGAGCTGCCAGTTGCTGGTGTGCTCGAGCGCCCTCACCGAAGACTTCTACAAAACCTTCCTGCGTAAATCGGCTTCCCAGCTGGAGTTGGTCTGGGTCGGTCGCGCCATGGTGCTGCTGGTCGCGCTGGTGGCCATCGCTCTGGCTGCCAACCCGGAAAACCGTGTGCTGGGTCTGGTCAGCTACGCCTGGGCTGGTTTTGGTGCCGCGTTCGGTCCGGTGGTTCTGATCTCCGTGATCTGGAAAGGCATGACCCGCAACGGCGCACTGGCCGGCATCCTGGTCGGCGCGATCACCGTCATCGTGTGGAAACACTTCGAGCTGCTGGGCCTGTACGAAATCATCCCTGGTTTCATCTTCGCCAGCCTGGCGATCTACATCGTCAGCAAGATGGGCACGCCGTCTCACGGCATGCTGCAGCGCTTCGCGGCTGCCGAGGCGGATTATCGCCTGAACAAGTAACAGGCACGAGCTGAAGCCCCCGAGCTTTTGCCGAGCAGGAAAACGGCCCGCTTCCTTTTGGAGGCGGGCCGTTTTTTTGTGTGCGGGAGTGGCGGTTGAAGTTTTTTGAGGTTTGTCTGTAGTTCGTCCTTTCGGGTTTCGAACGAAAAATCTCTATAACAACCGGACCCATCTGTTTTTCCTGTCCCGGCAATCACAGCCGTTTGCACTCATGCAGAATCCCTCGCTTTCATTTTGCAGAGACACATCGGATGTTCGCTCTTGCTAATCAACCGCGCTTCACACTGACCGTGGAGGGCAACCCGCATGAATTCAAGGTGCTTGAGTTCACTGGCAAGGAAGCCATCAGCCAGCCTTTCCGTTTTGACCTGGAGCTGGTCAGTACCCGGCCGGATATCGAGCTTGAAACGGTGCTGCACCGTCAGGCGTTTCTACGATTCGATGCGCGAGGCGCCGGCGTTCACGGTCAGATCTTTCGCGTAGGCCAGGGCGATTCCGGAGGGCGTCTGACGCGCTATCAGGTCAGCCTTGTTCCGCGTCTGGCCTACCTCGATCGACGCATCAATCAGCGGATCTTCCAGCACAAAAGCGTGCCGGCGATCGTGACGCAGATCCTCGAGGAACATGGCATTTTGCGCGACGCGTTCGAGTTCCGGCTTGGCAGTGAATACGCCGCCCGCGAGTATTGCGTGCAATACGCTGAAAGCGACCTCGCGTTCATCCAGCGGCTCTGTGCCGAGGCTGGCATTCACTACCACTTCCAGCACAGCCCCGACGGACACCTGCTGGTGTTTGGTGATGACCAGACGTTTTTCCCCCGTTTGCCGACATCCACGCCCTATGTGCCCGGCAGTGCGATGGCCGCCGATAGCCCCGCGATCCAGCGCTTCAGCGTGCGCCTGGAGACCCGCGCGACGGCGGTCACCCTGCGTGATTACGACTTCCACAAGCCTCGTTTGCAACTGGAAAGCCGCAGCGACAACCAACAACTGCCGACCCTGGAGCACTACCACTTTCCCGGCCGGTTCACTGACCGGGAGCAGGGCAAGGATCTGGCGCGACGAAGGTTGGAGCGGCACAACGCGGACTACCGCCAGGCTGAAGGTCGCAGTGATGAGCCCGCCCTGGTCACTGGGCATTTCCTGCGCCTGAGCGAACACCCGCGCCAGGCGTGGAATGACTTGTGGCTGATCACGGCCATCGAGCACCGCGGTCGACAGCCGCAGGTGCTGGAAGAGTTGGCCGGCAGCGAAGGGGTGGATGATTTTCAGGGCTATCGCAACACGTTTCTGGCCACACCCTGGGAGGTGTTCTTTCGTCCGCCGGCGATCGGAAAACCCCTGGTGGCGGGTTATCAATCGGCGGTCGTGACCGGCCCTGCGGACAGGGAGATCCACTGCGACGAGTTCGGACGGGTCAAGGTTCAACTGGCCTGGGACCGTGAGGGTCGGCGCGATGAACATTCCAGTTGCTGGCTGCGCGTGGCCACGGGCTGGGCCCATGACGATTATGGTCTCGTACTGACGCCCCGGGTGGGCATGGAGGTGCTGGTGGGGTTCGTCGATGGCGACGTCGACAAGCCGGTCGTCATGGGGTGCCTGACCAATGGCGCCAACCCGGCGCCCCTGAACCTGCCAGCGGACAGCACCCGCAGCATTTTCCGCAGCCGGAGCAGTCCGGGTGGCCGGGGCAGCAACGAAATCCGCATTGAAGACCGCGCCGGTGCCGAGGAGGTCTATGTGCGGGCCCAGCGAAACTGGACCCAGCATGTGCTGAGCGATCTGAATCTGCAGGTCGACAGCCAGCGCAGTGCGGTGATCGGTGCAAACGATACCCTGCATGTTCGTGGCGACCGGCACATTCGTATCGACAACCAGACGGTCAAGGCGAGCGGGCAATGGCATGTCGGTGCCGGTCGGCAAGTGGTCATCGACGGCGGCGCCAACGCTACGATTCAGGCCGGCGGGCACTGGATCAATATTGGCCCGGCAGGCATCTTCAGCAGCGTGCCGATCCAGCTCGGCGGGGCGCCGATGCCGGCATTGGGCGCCTCGACCGCTCAACGAGCGTTGGTGCCGCTCAGCGCAGCTCAGATCCTGAGCCTGAAAAGCGATGCGCCATTCTGCGAAGAGTGTGAGCGCTGCAAGGAGGGTGTCTGTGCAGCCTGAACGTCTGTCGCCCTACGATTGGCTGCTGCGTCAGCCGCTTGCGCCAGGCGAGCAGGTGTTTGCGGTTTTCGGCGAGGCCAGTTCCGCCGAGCCGTTCAACGCCTGGTGCCGATCCAGCCCGGTGCACGCGCCCACCGCGCTCTGGTCGGGCACGGCTTACGCCGAGTGGCGCGCGGTAATGCCCTATGTCGCCCTTGTTGATGTCGACGGTGGTTTTCTGCAGTGGGTCGCCACGACCACGTCGGCCGATTGGGGTTGGCTGCTGGTTTCATCGGTGCCTCAAGAACAATTGGTCGAGCATCTGCGAAGCCTGACTCAGGTGCTGTTACCTGACGGGAGGGCTGTCTTTTTTCGCTTCTGGGACGGGCGCTTCCTGCGCTCGATCATTCAATGCGCAGAGGTTGATGCGCCTGATTTGCTGCCGGCGGTGACGCGTTGCCTGATCAATGGTCAGGGGTTCGAGATCGGTGCAGGCGTGCAGAAAACCCCGCGGGATTTTCCGTGGTGGCGGGTTCCCGACACGCTGCTGGAACAACTCGGCGAACATTCCAATATGACGTTACTGAACAACTTGCTGCAGTGGTTGAGTGAGGAGCGTCCCGATGTGTTCGAAGCGTTTTCCGAGAGTGTTTTACGGCGCAAGGTTGCGAACTTCCTGGCGCAGCCCGGCCTGCCGCCCGCGCCTGAATCGGCATTGGTGGCGTTTCTCGCAGCGGAGCTGGGCTGATCAGCAGCGGTGGGGCCCGGGCGGCCGTTTCCAGTGGGCATGACCGCTGTGCGACTGCCCGCTCGGCTGCGAAGCCCTGACGTTCGCCGCTGTACGAGGTAAACTCCCCGGCCTTCGCAGGAGCAATCATGAATTATCGTCACGCCTTCCATGCCGGCAATCACGCCGATGTGTTCAAACACCTGACTTTGACCCGCCTCATCGCCCTGATGTCGCGCAAGGAGCAGCCGTTTGCCTATCTCGATACGCACGCCGGTATTGGTCTGTATGACCTGCAAGGCGATCAGGCGAGCCGTACCGGCGAGTACCTGGAAGGCATTGCACGGTTGTGGGGGCAGCCGGACCTGCCGGCGCTGACCGCCGATTACATGAAGGTGCTGCACGACATGAACCCGGATGGCCAGTTGCGCTATTACCCGGGGTCGCCCGAGTTGGCGCGGCGGCTGACACGCCCGCAGGATCGGGTGATGCTCAATGAGAAGCACCCCGAAGACGGTGTGTTGCTCAAGGACAACATGGCCGGCGACCGACGGGTGAAAGTGCACCTGGGCGAAGGCTGGCATGTGGCGCGCGCGATGTTGCCGGTGCAGGAGAAGCGGGCGGTGATGTTGATCGACCCGCCGTTTGAACAACTGGATGAAATGCAGCGCTGTGCCGCGTCGTTGAAGGAAGCGGTGGGCCGGATGCGCCAGACCGTGGCGGCGATCTGGTACCCGGTGAAGGACCAGCGTCTGTTGCGTCGCTTCTACCAGGACCTGGCGGGCACGGGCGCTCCCAAGTTGTTGCGGGTGGAGTTGCTGGTGCATCCGCTGGACACGCCGAACAGCCTGAACGGTTCCGGGTTGGCGATTGCCAATCCACCGTGGGGGCTGGAAGAGGAATTGCGCGAGCTGCTGCCGTGGCTGTCCGAGAAACTGGGACAGACCCAGGGCGGATGGAAAATGGATTGGTTGATCGCGGAGTAGCGGGTCATCTGCAGGAGCGAGGATGCTCGTTCCTGCAGGAGCGCGTGGAAGCGGTTTATATCGGGCAAGTCACGCCGGTACCGCCAATCCCGCAATAGCCTTCCGGGTTCTTGGCCAGGTACTGCTGGTGGTAGGCCTCGGCGAAGAATACGGTCGGGGCTTCGGCGATTTCGGTGGTGATGGTGCCTTGGCCGGCCTTCGTCAGCTCAGCCTGGAACACGTCTTTGCTGCGTTCGGCGGCGGCGAGTTGAGCCGGGTGGGTGGCGTAGATCACCGAGCGGTACTGGGTGCCGATATCGTTGCCCTGGCGCATCCCTTGAGTCGGGTTGTGCAGTTCCCAGAACATCTTCAGCAGCTCCTCGTAGCTGACTTTCTCCGGCTCGTAGACCACCAGCACCACTTCGCTGTGGCCGGTCAGGCCCGAGCAGACTTCCTCGTACGTCGGATTCGGCGTCAGGCCGCCAGCGTAACCCACCGCCGTGCTGACCACGCCTTCGCGCTGCCAGAAACGACGTTCCGCGCCCCAGAAGCAGCCCAGGCCGAAGATCGCAAACTCGACGTTGCTGGAAAACGGGCCCAGCAGCGGCGTGTCGTTGACGAAGTGTTTTTCCGGCAGGGTCATTGGGGTTTCGCGGCCAGGCAGAGCTTGTTCTTTGGTAGGTAGCACGTTTTTGTTCACCAGGATTTCCGAGCGCAAGACCATGATCAGCCCCCTCAGTCAGGTTGAAATGTGAATAAACAGGACGTCAGTTTGCCCGAGAGTCGCGCCGCTGTCAGGCGATAGGGCCACGTGGGTAGCGTTTGAGCTTGTCGATCAGCTCGGAGCCCGGGATCGGCCGGTCGAACAGGTAGCCCTGGCCGACGTCGCAGCGATGACGGCGCAGGAACGCCAACTGCTCGGCGGTCTCGATGCCTTCGGCCACGACCTTGAGTTTCAGGTTGTGGGCCATGGCGATCACCGCGGAGGTGATTTCCATGTCGTCCTGGTTGTCCGGGATCTCGTGAATGAAGCTTCGATCGATCTTGATGATGTCGATGGGGAATTTTTTCAAGTAACTGAGCGACGAGTAACCGGTGCCGAAGTCGTCCATGGCCAGGGTCAGGCCCAGGCGCTTGAGCTGGTCGAGCTGCAGGTGGGTGTCTTCGGTGGCTTCCAGCAGCAGGCCTTCGGTCAGTTCCAGTTCCAGCAGGCTGGGCGGCAGCGCCTCTTCCTTGAGGATGTTGGCGATCGAGGACACCAGGTCCGGGTCGGAGAACTGCTTGGGCGACAGGTTGATCGCCACCTGCAGGTTGCCCAGGCCGGCGGCCGTCAGGTCCTTGCTCATGCGGCAGGCCTGGCGGGCAATCCACTTGCCGATGGGGATGATCAGGCCGGTTTCTTCGGCAACGCTGATGAATTGGTCCGGGCGGATCATGCCCTTTTCCGGGTGGTTCCAGCGCAGCAGCGCTTCCATGCCCAGCAGGCGACCGCTGCGCAGGCAGAGCTTGGGCTGGTAGAACACGTCCAGTTCGTTTTGGGTCAGGGCGCGACGCAGGTTGTTCTCGACGAACAATTTGTAGCTGGCCTCGGCGTTCAGTGCTTCGGTGAACACCTGCACCTGGTGCTTGCCGTTGGCCTTGGCCTTGTGCAGTGCGAGGCCGGCGTTGCGCATCAGTGTCTGCGGGTCGCGGCCGTGCAGGGGCGCGCAAGCCAGGCCGACGGAACCGGTGACGCTGATCAACTGGTTGTCGACGAACATCGGTTTGTCGAGGGTCGCCAGCAGTTGATTGGCCACTTGCTGGCCCGATGTAAGGTCGGTGTTGTCCAGCAGTACAGCGAATTCGTTACTGGCAAAGCGCGCCAGGCTGCCGCTCGAGGACAGGCTGTTGCGCAGGCGTCGAGCCAGGCTGATCAGCAGTTTGTCGCCGGTCTGGTGGCCGAGGCTGTCGTTGATCCGCTTGAAGTTGTCGATGTCCACCAGCAACAGGCTGATGGGCGTATCGCTGTCCCGGGCGAAGCGTTCATCGAGGTTGCGGATGAAGGCCGGGCGGTTGCCCAGGTTGGTCAGGTTGTCGGTGTAGGCCAGGCGTTCGATGCGCTGCTGGGCGAGCTTGGTCTGGGTGATGTCTTCGTAGATGCCGATGTAATGTGTCAGCTCGCGGTTGTCGCCGTACACCTTGGAGATCGACAACTGACCCCAGTAGGGTTCGAGGTTTTTGCGCCGGCTCTTGAACTCGCCCTGCCAACTGTTGCTCTTGGCCAGCGAAGAGGGCGCATCGAACAGCAGTTCACTGAGGTTTTCCAGGGCTGGCAGTTCCGCCAGTCTCTGGCCGTGGACTTCTTCGGTGCTGTACTGGGTGATCGCGGTGAAGCTCGGGTTGACGTACTCCACCACGCCGTCGCAGTTGACCAGCAGAAAGGCGTTGGCGCTCTGCTCGACCGCACGCTGGAACAGGTGCAGGGCGCTGGTCGCGGTGCGACGGTTGTGGTTGTTGATGACCTGGGCGAACTGGTCGGCCAACTCGCCGGCGAAGGCGATTTCGTCGGACTGCCAGGCGCGGGTTTCACCGGATTGTTCCAGGCAGAGCACGCCGACCACCTGGCCATCGATGCGGATGCTGGCGTCGAGCATCGCGTTCACGTCGCGCTGGCGCAGGGCCTCGGCCATTTCCCGGGTGCGCGGGTCACGAATGGCATTGTGCGCATCGATTGCACGGCTGCCGTGCAGTGCCTCCATGTAGTCGGGGAAGCTGCTGATGTCGATGGCGTCTGGCAGCTCGTAGGTCTGCGTGGTGCGGTGATACGCCGAAATCGGCACCAGCATCGAGCCCTCGAGGTTCCACAGGCTGGCGCAATCGATCTGGTAGATGTCGCAGGCGCTGCGGGTGATCAGTTCGGCGGCTTCCTGAAGGGAGTTGCCGGTGCTGTAGCGCTGGCGCGTCAGCAGCAGGATCAGGTCTTGCTGGGCGCGGACCCGGTCCAGGTGCAGGAGTTGTTCCTGCTGGGCGCGCTGATTGAGCTCCAGGGCGATCTGCAGTCGGCTGTTCTGGGTCTCCAGGTCCACTGCCGGCAGCAGGGGTTCGCCCTCGAAGATGCCGTCGACCACCATCAGGTAGCCGCGTAGCAGGTGTCGATTGTGTTGTTTGTAGGCTTCGCCCAGTTCCAGCAGGCTCAAGGTGCCTGCGGCGGTGTGCAGGGTGTAGCGGACCAGGTAATGCGTGTTGTTGGCGAGTTGCTGCTGGATGGCGTCATGCAACTGATAGCGCGCCTCCGGCTCCATCAGGCTGGCGTAGGGGGATCCGACCAGGGCGCACAGTTCCACCGCCGGAAGGCCGAACTGTCGCTCGCAATTGGGATCGAGAAACAGCAGTGCCCAGCTTGGTTCATTCAGCCGCTCGAAACGCAGCATGCCGAGCCGCGAGGGCACCGGTAACTGCGTCACTACCTCGGCCACCATACGGCTGGCGGCATCGGGTTGGCTTTTCATGGAAGGAAACTCGCTTCGAATGTGCTGATCGCGCCGGGCTCTCGCCCTCTTTACTGTTGCCTGCGGCAAGGTTGCATCATTGCGACACTGACTGACAAGAGACATGAAGGCCAAGTGCTATAAGAATATGTCGGCAGAGACGCAGATTTCTTCAGTTGGCCGTGAAAACCGGTGCATTTGGCCATTCCCACATTAACGCAACGTGATGTTCAGGGTTTGCACCGGCCTGCCGCATCGATCGTGGTAAGTCACGCGAAGCTGTCCGGACTCGACCAGCAGATGGGCGAAGTTGTCCTGACTGATCACGGCGCTGGTCAATTGATGCCGGTAGTCGCCAGCGGGCGTTCGGGCCAGTGGTTGGTCGAGCATGAACGTGGACGTCCTGGCATAGGGCAACAACCGGCTGTTGCACAGCGGCGATGAGACGATGGTGTGGACTTCGAAGTGAGGGTCTTCGCTGTGCGTCAGCCGGCTGGTCAGCGAACCGTGGACATCGCCGCAGACGAAGAAGACATTTTTGACCCGGTGTGTGCGAATGGTCTCCAGCAACCGTAGTCGTTGCTCCGGGAATCCTTTCCAGGCGTCTTCACCCAGTTTTCTGCGGTCGGGATAGAACATCACGCTGGTGACCACGAATTTGACCCGCGCCGGGCTGTGGATCAACCAGTTGCACAAGGCGTGCTCCTGCTCTTCGTCGAGGATGCGCCGGTTGCCGGCGGTCAGGTTGCGCCGGGTCCGGCTGTCGGTGACGAACCATTCGATATCACCGTTGGCAAACTGGTACCAGTAGCGTTCCAGTCGGTGATTGATCCTTCCATCCGCAAGCAGTTCATGGGCCGGGCTGTGGCTGGCCTGGTACAACTCGTACGCGGCGATCGCGTTGTTGTACAGGTGATCGTCGTGCCGACCTTTGTTGGCTGGCCAGTTGTCTTCGATTTCGTGGTCGTCGAGGATCATGTAGGTGGGGATGCCGGACATCAGTCTGGCAATGTGCGGTTGGGAAAAGGCCGTGCGGTACTTGCTCAGTATTTCCTTGTATTCGCGGTCAGGCGCAATGATGTTCAGGTCGTCGATGTAGACCTGGTCGCCGGTCATCATCAGCGCATTGATCGGCGTGGTGCTGCGCTGCGCCAGGTCGTTGATCGAGGCGAAGATCCGGTCACCCCGATGCGGCAGCGAAGGTACGCCGGCGGTCATCCGCAGGTAACGGCACGAACCCACGATGTACCCCCTCGGTACGGCGGTGCTGCCTGAGTGAGTACTGAAACGATAGATTTCCCTCGGCCATTGCAGGGGCAGTTCCCGGATCGACTCCACGGTGTGCACCGGGCTTGTCGGGCTGAACCAGCCCGCCTGGTACTCGTACGCGGTATTGGCGGCGAGCTGGTTCAGGATCATGACGTCGCACATGTCACGCCTCTTCGTCAGTTGGCTGAACACACCGCTGGACCAGCGAAGCTCACCGCTGCGTCGATAACGCAGGCCGGCAAATACCGGGGCGTTGCCGGATTCACCGCGCAGGAAAATCCGCGCGTGATGGGGCGTCGTGTGGCCAATGATCGGGCCGACGGTGGGTTTGAACAGGTGCGGATTCATTCGAAGCAGTACTCGCTGGGCCAGTGGACTGTCAGGTGCGCTGCGGTGAGCGCGTCTGGCCCCCAGACTAGAGATTGGCTCGCAAGAAATACCGACGTGAAGTGGACGGGTGATGTGGGGGGTGTAAGCCGCGCGTGTAGGACATGGCGCCCTACGTTCTCCGTCATCTGTAGGAGCAAGCTGGCTCGCGTGGGTCGTGGGTCTGGACGTTTTTTGCGAGCAAGCCCGCTCCTGCAGACAGATGAGGGAAATCCAGGGCAAAAAAAAGCCCCGCCAAATTGACGGGGTTGAGGTACGAGCGTGGCGCTCGAAAAACAGCGAACGCGACAGGCCCTCCGGTGAAGGAGGGCCTGACGGTGTTACAGCAGGATGGTGCGGATGTCCGCCAGCAGATCGCTCAGGCGCTTGGTGAAGCGCGCAGCCGCAGCGCCGTTGATCACGCGGTGATCGTAGGACAGCGACAGAGGCAGCATCAGCTTCGGCTGGAAGGCTTTGCCGTCCCAGACTGGCTGGATGGTTGCCTTGGAAACACCGAGGATCGCCACTTCCGGCGCGTTGACGATCGGCGTGAAGCCGGTGCCGCCAATGTGGCCGAGGCTGGAAATGGTGAAGCAGGCACCTTGCATCTCATCCGACGAGAGCTTCTTGGTCCGGGCTTTCTCGGCCAGGGAAGCGGCCTCGGCGGCCAGTTGCAGCAGGCTCTTCTGGTCGACGTTCTTGATGACCGGTACCAGCAGGCCATCCGGGGTGTCGACGGCGAAGCCGATGTTCACGTATTTCTTGCGGATGATCGCCTTGCCGCTCGGTGCCAGCGAGCTGTTGAAGTCCGGCAGTTCCTTGAGCAGGTGAGCGCAGGACTTGAGCAGCAGCGGCAGGATGGTCAGCTTGACGCCGGCCTTCTCTGCGACGGCTTTCTGGGCGTTACGGAACGCTTCGAGCTCGGTGATATCCGCCGAGTCGAATTGCGTCACGTGCGGCACGTTGAGCCAGCTGCGGTGCAGGTTGGCGGCGCCGACCTGCATCAGGCGGGTCATCGGCACTTCTTCGATTTCACCGAAGCGGCTGAAGTCCACGACCGGGATTGGCGGAATGCCCGCGCCGCCGGTGGCGCCGGCAGCAGCGGCCGGTGCTTCCTTGGCCTTCTGCATCATGGTCTTGACGTAAGCCTGCACGTCTTCCTTGAGGATGCGACCGTGCGGACCGCTGGCGCCGACAGCGCTCAACTCGACGCCGAACTCACGAGCCAGTTGACGCACGGCCGGGCCGGCGTGAACTTTGGCGCCGGGCTTGGCAGGCGCAGCAGCGGGAGCGGCCGCCACAGGTGCGGCAGCAGGAGCAGCGGCGGCAGCTGCCGGTGCAGGCGCGCTCGGAGCGGCAGCGGCCGGCGCGGCACCTTTGACCTTGAGCTTGAGGATCAGGTCGCCTGTGCCAACTTCGTCATCGAGCTTGATGGAAACGCTTTCCACCACGCCAGCGGCAGGCGATGGAATTTCCATGCTCGCCTTGTCGGACTCCAGGGTGATCAGCGACTGGTCGGCTTCGACGCTGTCGCCGGCCTTGACCAGCACTTCGATGATCTTGGCCTTGCCCGCCGAACCGATGTCCGGCACATGGATGTCCTGAACGCTGTCGGCAACCGGTGCGGCCGGAGCGGCAGCGGCAGGTGCCGGAGCTGCGGCCGCCGGGGCAGCAGCCTGGGCTGGCGCGGCCGCAGCAGGCGCCGCAGCACCCGCCACTTCCAGGTCCAGAATCAGGTCACCGGTGCCGACTTCGTCGTTGAGCTTGACGCTGATGGCCTTGACCACGCCAGCGGCAGGCGATGGAATCTCCATGCTCGCCTTGTCGGATTCCAGGGTGATCAGCGACTGGTCCGCCTCGACGGTGTCGCCGACCTTGACCTGGATCTCGATGATCTGGGCCTTGCCCGACGAACCGATGTCCGGCACGTGCACCTGCTGGACCGAAGCGGCCGCTGGTGCAGCGGCAGGAGCAGCCGGTGCTGGAGCAGCGGCCGGTTTTTCCTCGGCTTTTGCTGCCGGTGCGGCGGCAGGCGCGGGGGCCGCAGCAGCGGCACCTTCGACTTCCAGCTCCAGCAGTTCGTCGCCTTCTTTCAGGCGATCGCCCAGCTTCACTTTCAGGCTCTTGATGATACCGGCCTTCGGCGCAGGCACTTCCATGCTCGCCTTGTCCGACTCCAGCGTCAGGATGCTCTGGTCGGCTTCGATACGGTCGCCGACCTTCACAAACAGTTCAATTACTTCACCTTCACCGCTGCCGATGTCAGGTACGCGAATGAGTTCGCTCACGGAATCTCTCCTCAGCAGTCCAGTGGGTTGCGTTTTTCCGGGTCGATCCCGAACTTGGTGATGGCTTCAGACACCACTTTAGGTTCGATATCACCACGGTCAGCCAGTGCTTCAAGGGCTGCCAACACCACGAAATGACGGTCGACTTCGAAGAAATGACGCAGTTTCTTGCGGCTGTCGCTGCGACCGAAGCCGTCGGTGCCCAGGACTTTGAATTCCTTGGACGGCACCCACTGACGGATCTGCTCGGCGAACAGTTTCATGTAGTCGGTGGAGGCGATGACCGGACCTTTACGGCCGTTCAGGCACTCTTCGACGTAGCTCAGCTTGGGCTTCTGACCCGGGTGCAGGCGGTTGGTGCGCTCGACGGCCAGGCCGTCGCGACGCAGTTCGTTGAAGCTGGTCACGCTCCAGACGTCGGCGCCGACGTTGAACTCTTCGCGCAGGATCTTCGCCGCTTCACGGACTTCACGCAGGATGGTGCCGGAGCCCATCAGCTGAACGTGGTGCGCCGCATCGCGGGTGTCTTCTTCAAGCAGGTACATGCCCTTCTTGATGCCTTCCTCGGCACCGGCCGGCATGGCTGGCTGCTGGTAGGACTCGTTCATCACGGTGATGTAGTAGAAGACGTCCTGTTGCTCTTCGGTCATCTTCTTCATGCCGTCCTGGATGATCACCGCCAGCTCGTAGCCGTAGGTTGGATCATAGGTGCGGCAGTTCGGGATGGTGGCAGCCAGCAGGTGGCTGTGGCCGTCTTCGTGCTGCAGGCCTTCACCGTTGAGGGTGGTGCGGCCGGCGGTACCGCCGATCAGGAAACCACGGGTGCGGCTGTCGCCAGCGGCCCAGGCCAGGTCACCGATACGCTGGAAGCCGAACATCGAGTAGAAGATGTAGAACGGCAGCATCGGCTGGTTGTGGCTGGAGTACGAAGTACCGGCAGCGATGAAGGAGCTCATGGCGCCCGCTTCGTTGATGCCTTCTTCGAGGATCTGGCCCTTCTTGTCTTCCTTGTAGAACATCACCTGGTCTTTATCGACTGGCTCGTAGAGCTGGCCGACGGACGAGTAGATGCCCAACTGGCGGAACATGCCTTCCATACCGAAGGTACGGGCTTCGTCCGGGATGATCGGGACGATGCGCGGGCCGATTTCCTTGTCCTTGACCAGTTGCGCGAGGATCCGCACGAAGGCCATGGTGGTGGAGATTTCACGGTCGCCGGAGCCGTCGAGGATGGCCTTGAGGGTATCCAGGTCCGGCGTTGGTACGCTGAAGCTCTGCGCGCGGCGCTGTGGCACGAAACCGCCCAGTGCGGCACGGCGCTCGCTCAGGTAGCGGGCTTCGGCGCTGTTTGGCTCGGGCTTGAAGAACGGCAGGTTTTCCAGCTCTTCGTCCTTGACCGGAATGTCGAAGCGATCGCGGAACAGCTTCAGGCTGTCGACATCGACTTTCTTGGTGTTGTGCGCGGTGTTTTTCGCTTCGCCGGCACCGGTGCCATAACCCTTGATGGTCTTGGCCAGGATGACGGTAGGCTGGTCCTTGTGGTTGACCGCCTGGTGGTACGCCGCGTAGACCTTGTACGGGTCGTGGCCGCCACGGTTGAGCTTCCAGATCTCGTCGTCGGACAGGTCGGCAACCATCGCCTTGAGTTCTGGCGTGTTGAAGAAATGTTCACGCACGAACGCGCCGTCTTTGGCTTTGTAGTTCTGGTACTCGCCGTCGATGACTTCGTCCATGCGGCGTTGCAGGATGCCGTCGACGTCCTTGGCCAGCAGTGGGTCCCAGAAACGGCCCCAGATGACTTTGGAAACGTTCCACTGAGCACCGCGGAACACGCCTTCGAGTTCCTGGATGATCTTGCCGTTGCCGCGAACCGGGCCGTCGAGGCGCTGCAGGTTGCAGTTGATGACGAAGATCAGGTTGTCGAGCTTCTCGCGGCCAGCCAGCGAGATCGCGCCCAGGGATTCCGGCTCGTCGCACTCGCCGTCGCCCAGGAAACACCAGACTTTCTGCTTGCCGGCAGGGATGAAGCCGCGGGCTTCCAGGTACTTCATGAAGCGCGCCTGGTAGATCGCCTGGATCGGACCCAGACCCATCGATACGGTCGGGAACTGCCAGAAATCAGGCATCAGCCAAGGGTGCGGGTAGGACGACAGGCCCTGACCGTCCACTTCCTGGCGGAAGTTGTTCATCTGCTCTTCGCTGATGCGGCCTTCCATGAAGGCGCGGGCGTAGACGCCTGGCGAGGTGTGGCCCTGGAAGTAGATCAGGTCGCCGCCATGTTCGTCGGTCGGGGCCTGGAAGAAGTAGTTGAAGCCGATGTCGTACAGGGTGGCGCTGGAGGCGAAGCTGGAGATGTGACCGCCCAGGTCAGAATCTTTCAGGTTCGTACGCATCACCATGGCCATCGCGTTCCAGCGTACCAGCGAGCGAATGCGGCGTTCCATGAACAGGTCGCCAGGCATGCGTGCTTCGTGGGTAACGGGGATGGTGTTGCGGTATGGCGTGGTGATGGCGTAAGGCAATTGCGAACCGCTGCGGGTTGCGAGTTCGCCCATACGGGTCATCAGATAGTGAGCACGGTCTTCGCCTTCTTTGTCGAGAACCGATTCCAGGGCGTCCAGCCATTCCTGGGTTTCGACGGGATCGAGGTCTTGCATGGCTTGCTCCAGGGCGGAAAGGCTACCAGAATCGGTTGCCTGAGTGAGCGACTGGCCTTGTGGGCAGACGTTATGAATTCTTGGATTGCCGAGAGGTAGGTTCCGGCGGCGTGTAGTTTTACTACAAATCATCGGGCATTTCAGCTATCCGAATGTATATACGAGTAGTAAAACTACAGGTGAGCGGCTTGTGGCCTCCGGCTACGTTGTGAGAATAATCGTTAAGGTTGGTCTTTTGCCAACCAAAAAAGGTGAAAGCTTGATGCTGACTGCCAAAAATGAAGAAATTTCAGCTATTTCTAACCTTTGTTCGACAGTCGATCAGGTAGTGCGAACTGAAAAATCACTACATGCAGCCTTCCACACGCCGATCAAGGATAGACCATGAGCCTGCCTTCGCTTGCCGAACTTCCCGGCATTCTCCTGCCGTTTGTCACCCGTGCCGAGCAGTCGTTCCGAGCGGCTGTCGAGGCGCTCGAGGACGACCATGGCCTGGCCGGCTGGACCGCCGAACGCTGGGCGCAATTTGCCCGCGTCACCGCTGCCAGCGATTTCGTCATTGAACAGAGTGTTCGTGACCCTTTGATGTTGCTGGCGCTGGTGCAGTCCGGTGAGCTGGATCGTCCTTACGCCCCCGGCGAGTTGTGCGCCCAGATTGCGGCGGCGGTGAATGCCGCGCAAACCGAAGATGAACTCGGTCGTGCCCTGCGTCGCCAGCGTACCCGTCATCAGGTGCGGATCATCTGGCGCGACCTGACCCGTCAGGCCGACCTGGTCCAGACCTGCCGCGATCTGTCGGACATGGCCGATGCGAGCATCGACCAGGCCTACCAGTGGTTGTACACGCGGCATTGCGAGCAATTCGGCGTGCCCACCGGCCGGCGCAGCGGCGAACCGCAGCAGATGGTCATTCTCGGCATGGGCAAGCTGGGCGCGGTCGAGTTGAACCTGTCGTCGGACATCGACCTGATCTTCGCCTATCCCGAGGGCGGCGAAACCGTCGGGGTGAAACGCTCGCTGGATAACCAGGAATTCTTCATCCGTCTC
Source organism: Pseudomonas sp. IT-P12 (assembly GCF_949767465.1). Taxonomy (NCBI): domain Bacteria; kingdom Pseudomonadati; phylum Pseudomonadota; class Gammaproteobacteria; order Pseudomonadales; family Pseudomonadaceae; genus Pseudomonas; species Pseudomonas sp. IT-P12. The sequence continues at coordinate 347,995 of NZ_CATKPY010000023.1, forward strand.
GGCCAGCGCCTGATCAAGGCGCTGGACCCGATGACCGTCGACGGTTTTGTGTTCCGGGTCGACATGCGCTTGCGACCTTACGGCTCGTCGGGCGCTCTGGTGCTCAGCTTCAATGCGCTGGAGCAGTATTACCAGGACCAGGGGCGTGACTGGGAACGCTACGCGATGATCAAGTCGCGGGTGGTGGCGGGCGATCAGGTCAGCGGTGCGCAATTGCAGGAAATGCTGCGCCCGTTCGTATACCGGCGCTACCTGGACTTCTCCGCCATCGAAGCGCTGCGCACCATGAAGCAGCTGATTCAGCAGGAAGTGCGGCGCAAGGGCATGGCCGACAATATCAAGCTTGGCTCCGGCGGTATCCGTGAAGTGGAGTTCATCGCCCAGGCGTTTCAGTTGATCCACGGCGGTCGCGACCTGAGCCTGCAACAACGTCCTCTATTAAAGGTGCTGGGCACGCTCGAAGGTCAGGGCTACCTGCCTCCCGCCGTGGTCAGCGAGCTGCGCGAAGGTTACGAATTCCTGCGCTACACCGAGCATGCGATCCAGGCGATTGCCGACCGCCAGACCCAGATGCTGCCGGACGGTGCGCAGGATCAGGCGCGAATTGCCTTCATGTTGGGTTTCGATGATTGGGCAGCGTTTCATGAGCGGCTGATGTACTGGCGCGGCCGGGTCGCCTGGCACTTCGGCCAGGTGATCGCCGATCCCGATGAAGACGCGGGTGCCGAAAGCGAAGTGGTGGTCGGCGGCGAATGGCTGCCGCTGTGGGAAGAGGCGCAGGACGAAGAGGCCGCCTGCCGCCAGTTGCAGGAGGGCGGTTTCAGCGATGCCGGCAAAGCCCTGAAAGCCTTGGCGGCGCTGCGCGGCAGCCCGCAACTGCGCGCAATGCAGCGTTTGGGGCGTGAGCGCCTGGATGCTTTCATTCCGCGGCTGCTGGCGCAGGCGGTGGAGCACAGCAATCCCGATCTGGTCCTGGAGCGTGTGTTGCCATTGGTGGAAGCGGTGGCCCGGCGTTCCGCGTACCTGGTGCTGCTGACCGAAAATCCCGGCGCGTTACGGCGTCTGCTGACCTTGTGCGCCGCGAGCCCGTGGATCGCCGAGCAGATCACCCGTTTCCCGCTGCTGCTCGACGAATTGCTCAACGAAGGCCGACTGTTCAAACCGCCGTTGGCGCCGGAGCTGGCCGCCGAATTGCGCGAGCGTCTGACACGAATCCCCGAGGATGACCTCGAGCAACAGATGGAGGCGTTGCGCCATTTCAAGCTGGCGCACCGCTTGCGGGTTGCCGCGTCGGAAATCGCCGGCCATCTGCCGTTGATGAAGGTCAGCGATTACCTGACCTGGCTGGCCGAGGCGATTCTCGAACAAGTGCTGGCCCTGGCCTGGCGCCAGACGGTGGCCAAGTACGGCACGCCGTTGCGCAACGACGGGACGTTGTGCGACCCGGGCTTCATTATTGTCGGTTATGGGAAAGTCGGCGGCCTGGAATTGGGGCATGGTTCCGACCTGGACCTGGTGTTCATTCACGATGGCGATCCGCAGGCGGAGACCGACGGCCCGAAATCCATCGACGGCGCGCAGTTCTTCACCCGGCTGGGGCAGCGGATCATTCATTTGCTCACGGCCCAGACCAACTCCGGCCAGTTGTATGAAGTGGACATGCGCCTGCGGCCATCCGGGGCGTCGGGGTTGCTGGTCAGTTCGCTGGGGGCGTTTGCCCGTTATCAGGAAAACGAAGCCTGGACCTGGGAGCATCAGGCCCTGGTGCGGGCGCGGGTGCTGGTGGGCAGCCAGGACGTCGGCCAAGCGTTCGAGCAGGTCAGGGCGGCTATCCTGGGCAAGGCGCGGGACCTTGCGACCCTGCGCCAGGAGGTCAGCGAGATGCGCGCCAAGATGCGCGACAACCTCGGCAGCAAGAGCACCGCGGCCGGTACTGCGGCGAATGCCTTCGAGGCCACGGCGCCGTTCGATCTCAAGCAGGACGCCGGAGGTATCGTCGATATTGAATTTATGGTGCAATACGCCGCCCTGGCGTGGTCCGAGACACACCCGCCATTGCTGCGCTGGACGGACAATATCCGCATTCTGGAAGAGCTGGAACACGAAGGGTTGATGCCCGTCGAAGACGCCAGCCTGTTGCGCGAGGCCTATAAAGCCTACCGTTCCGCCGCGCACCGGCAAGCCTTGCAGAAGGACCCGGGGGTGATACCCGGCGATCAGTTCGTGGACGAACGGCGACAGGTCATGAGGATCTGGCGTGATCTGGGGCTAAGCTGAAAAGCGCCAGTCGGGGCGATGATATTCAAATGTGGGGGCGAGCCTGCTCGCGATAGCGGAGTGACAGTCGACAGCAATGTTGAAGGTAATGACCCATCGCAAGCACGCATGCCCCTGCAGAGATTCACGAGGCGGGGAGGCGTATGCCTCCCCGGTTCGTTTTTGGAAACCACATGAAAATTCTGATCGTTGGGCCCAGTTGGGTCGGTGACATGGTGATGGCGCAGACACTGTTTCAGTGTCTCAGGCAGCGTCACCCGCAATGCGAGATCGACGTCCTGGCCCCCGAATGGAGCCGGCCGATTCTCGAGCGCATGCCCGAAGTACGCCAGGCCTTGAGCTTTCCGCTCGGTCACGGCGTCCTGGAGCTGGCGACCCGCCGGCGCATCGGTAAATCCCTGGCCGGCCAGTACGACCAGGCGATCCTGTTGCCCAATTCCCTGAAATCGGCCCTGGTGCCGTTTTTCGCCGGCATTCCCAAGCGTACCGGCTGGCGCGGCGAGTTCCGCTACGGCCTGCTCAATGACGTGCGCACGCTGGACAAGGCGCGTTACCCGCTGATGATCGAGCGCTTCATGGCGTTGGCCTACGAGCCTGGCCTTGAACTGCCCCAGCCTTATCCGCGCCCGGCCTTGCAGATCGATCCGGTGACCCGCGAAGCGGCGCTGGCCAAGTTCGGCCTGGTTCTCGATCGTCCGGTGTTGGCACTGTGTCCGGGCGCCGAGTTCGGCGAATCCAAGCGCTGGCCGTCCGAGCATTACGCCAAGGTGGCCGAAGCGAAGATTCGCGAAGGCTGGCAAGTCTGGCTGTTCGGTTCGAAAAACGATCATTCGGTGGGCGAAGACATCCGCGCCCGACTGATTCCCGGCTTGCGCGAGGAGTCGGTGAACCTCAGCGGCGGCACTTCCCTGGCCGAGGCGATCGACCTGTTGTCCTGCGCGGACTCGGTGGTGTCCAACGATTCCGGCCTGATGCACGTTGCGGCAGCGCTCAACCGCCCGCTGGTGGCGGTCTACGGTTCGACTTCGCCGGGCTTCACACCGCCGCTGGCCGAGCACGTCGAGATCGTGCGCCTGGGCATCGAATGCAGCCCGTGCTTTGATCGCACGTGCCGTTTCGGTCATTACAACTGCCTGCGCCAGCTCATGCCGCAAGCGGTGAACGAAGCCTTGCAGCGGTTGCAGGGCACTGCGGTCGAGGTTCAATAGTTTGCGGGTTCTGCTGATCAAGACTTCTTCGCTGGGCGACGTGATCCATGCGTTGCCGGCGCTGACCGACGCGGCCCGGGCCATTCCCGGCATCCAGTTCGACTGGGTGGTGGAAGAGGGCTTCGCCGAGATCCCGACCTGGCACCCCGCCGTGGGCAAGGTCATTCCCGTGGCGATCCGCCGTTGGCGCAAGAACCTCTGGCAAACCATCAAGAGTGGCGAGTGGAAGCGCTTCAAGCAAAGCGTTCGTGCCACGAAATACGACCTGGTGATCGATGCGCAGGGCCTGTTGAAAAGCGCCTGGCTGACCCGATACATCAAGGCGCCGGTGGCGGGCCTGGACAAGAACTCGGCACGGGAACCGATCGCGGCGCGTTTCTACGACCGACGCCTGGCGGTTGCCCGCGGCCAGCATGCCGTGGAGCGCGTGCGGCAGTTGTTCGCCATCGCCCTGGGTTATGACCTGCCCAAGGGCCTGGGCGACTACGGCCTGAATGTCGAGCGTCTGGTGGAATTGCCGCGCCGGAATCCCTACGTGCTGTTCCTGCATGGCACCACCTGGGACACCAAGCATTGGCCAGAAGCCTACTGGCGCGAGCTGGCCGAACGGGTCGGCTACCTGGGTGTCGGCGTGAAGCTGGCGTGGGGCAACCCGGCGGAAAAAGCCCGGGCCGAGCGCATCGCCCGTGACATGCGTCACGTCGAAGTGCTGCCCAGGCTGAATCTGGCAGGGGTCGGCAAGGTGTTGGCCGGCGCGCAAGCCTGCGTAGCGGTGGACACCGGCCTCGGTCACCTCGCCGCCGCGCTCGACGTGCCGACGCTGTCGCTGTTCGGTCCGACCAACCCGGGGCTCACCGGTGCCTATGGCAAGTCGCAGATCCACATCGCCAGCGATTTCCCCTGCGCGCCGTGCCTGCAAAAGAAATGCACCTATCAACCCACGGCCGAAGATGCCCGCCGGTTTGACCTCAAGCGCGAGTGGCCGTTGTGCTTCACGCGGCTCAACCCCGAACGTGTCGCGGTGCGGTTGAGCACGTTGTTACTGGCTGAGGAGCTGCGCTGATGCAATTGGCATTCGTCCTGTACAAGTACTTTCCATTCGGCGGCCTGCAGCGTGATTTCATGCGCATCGCCCTGGAGTGCCAGCAGCGTGGCCATCAGATCCGCGTCTATACGCTGATCTGGGAGGGCGATGTTCCGCCCGGTTTCGAGGTGTTGGTGGCGCCGGTCAAGGCGTTCTTCAATCATCGGCGCAACGAAAAACTCAGCGAGTGGATGGAGGCGGATCTGGCCAGGCGTCCGGTGGATCGTCTGATCGGCTTCAACAAGATGCCGGGCCTGGACGTCTACTACGCCGCCGACGGCTGTTTCGAGGACAAGGCGCAGAACCTGCGCAACTCGCTGTACCGGCGTTGGGGTCGCTACCGGCACTTCGCCGAATACGAGCGTGCCGTATTCGCCAGGGATGCCAAGACGCAAGTGCTGATGATTTCCGAGGTTCAGCAGCCGTTGTTCATCAAGCATTACGGCACGCCGCTGGAACGTTTTCATCTGCTGCCGCCGGGGATCTCCCAGGACCGCCGAGCGCCGCCGAACGCCGCCGAGATCCGCGCCGATTTCCGTCGCGAATTCAACCTGAAGGACGATGACCTGCTGCTGGTACAGATCGGTTCCGGGTTCAAGACCAAGGGCGTGGATCGCAGCCTCAAGGCGCTGGCCGCATTGCCCGCTGATCTGAAGAAGCGCACCCGGCTGTTTGTAATTGGCCAGGATGACCCCAAATTGTTCCAGATGCAGAGTGCCACGCTGGGGCTGGGCGATCACGTGACGTTCCTCAAGGGGCGCAGCGATATCCCGCGTTTCCTGCTCGGCGCCGACCTGCTGATCCACCCGGCCTATAACGAAAACACCGGGACCGTCCTGCTCGAAGCGCTGGTGGCCGGTTTGCCGGTGCTGGTGAGCGCGGTCTGTGGTTATGCCCATTACATTGCCGAGGCCGATGCCGGCCTGGTGCTGGATGAGCCGTTCGACCAGGGGCAGTTGACGCAGTACCTGACCGGGATGCTGAGCGACGCACCTGCACGGGCGGCCTGGCGCCGCAATGGTCTGGCCTTCGCTGAAACGGCCGACCTCTACAGCATGCCGCAGCACGCGGCGGATGTGATTCTGGCGGAGCACGCTTAATGAAGTTGATGCTGGCTGAACCGTTCAAGAGCCTCTGGGCCGGACGCGACCCGTTCACCGAGGTCGAAGGGCTTCAGGGGGAGGTGTACCGCGAGCTTGAAGCGCGACGCACATTGCGTACCGAAGTGGACGGCAACGGTTTTTTCGTGAAGATCCACCGAGGCATCGGCTGGGGGGAGATCTTCAAGAACCTGCTGACCGCCAAGTTGCCGGTGCTCGGTGCCGGGCAGGAGTGGCAGGCCATTCAACGCCTGCAGGAAGTCGGCGTGCCCACCATGACCGCCGTGGCGTATGGCGAGAAGGGCCGTAACCCGGCGGACCAGCACTCGTTCATCGTCACCGAAGAACTGGCGCCGACGATCAGCCTCGAAGACTTCAGCATCGACTGGGTCAGGCAGCCACCGCCGCCCAGGCTCAAGCGCGCGCTGATCGCCGAGGTCGCGCGCATGACCGGCATGATGCACCGCGCCGGGGTCAATCACCGCGACTGCTATATCTGTCACTTCCTGCTGCACACCGACAAGCCGGTGACGCCTGACGACTTCAAGCTGTCGGTGATCGACCTGCACCGCGCCCAGACCCGCCCGGCAATCACTCAGCGCTGGCGCAACAAGGATCTGGCGGCGCTGTATTTCTCGGCCCTGGACATCGGCCTGACCCGGCGCGACAAACTGCGTTTTCTCAAGGGCTATTTCCAGCAGCCGCTGCGCCAGATTCTGGCTGAAGAGGCCGCCCTGCTGGCCTGGCTCGACGGCAAGGCCAACAAGCTCTATGAGCGTAAGCAGCGCTACGGGGATGCACTCTGATGTCGGGCTGGAAACTCGATCCTGCTTACAGCGAACTGGCCGGGGATTTCGGCAGCCTGGAAGCGGTGTTCGCCCTCAAGGGCGAGCAGTTGACCCGCGACCCGTTGTCCGAAGTGATCCGCGTCCAGCGCGATGGCGTCAACTATTACGTCAAGCGCTACGTGGGGGCTGGCAAGGGTTTGCGCCGTTACCTGGGCAAGCCACGGGTGAAAATGGAATGGCAGAACCTCAAGCGTTTTGCCAAGTGGGGCATTCCCACGGCCGAAGTCGTGGCCTGGGGGCTTGAGCGGCGCGGCGCGGCATATGACCGCGGGGCGATGATCACCCTGGAGCTGCCGCACACCGAAGACCTGAATGCCCTGGCCGAGCGGCAGGATCCGAAGCTGAAGGATCGGGCCTGGGTCGATGGCATCAGCCGCCAGTTGGCCACCTACACCCGGACCATGCACGACAACCGCTTTACCCATAACGATCTGAAGTGGCGCAACCTGCTGGTCGATGACGAGGGGCGACTGTTCCTGATCGACTGCCCCAATGGGGATTTCTGGCGCGGCTTCTGGCTCAAGTACCGGATCTCCAAGGATCTGGCCTGTCTCGACAAGGTTGCCAAGTATCATCTTTCGGCCACCCAACGCCTGCGCTTCTACCTGCAATACCGTCAGCGGACGCGGCTCAATGCGGCCGATAAAAAACGTATCCGGCACGTGGTGAGATTTTTCGAGGGACGCGAATGACTGATTTTCTGGCCGCTGAAGACCGTGCGCTCTTGGAGCGCCACGGCCTCGGCACCTTCGATGCACTGTGGGCCAAGCAGCTTGAGGCGGTAGATGAACCCAACACCGCGCGCGGCGGCTGGAGCAGTGTGTTTCGCCTGGATCTCGAAGGTCACGGCTTTTACCTCAAGCGCCAAAGCAATTATCAGATGCACACATTGCACGCGCCATTTGGTGAGCCGAGTTTTGCCCGGGAATTTCGCAATATCAGTCGTTATGAAAAGCTCGGCATCCCGGCACTGAAGGCGGCGTTCTTCGGTGAGCGCAAGGTCGATGGCGATGTTCGGGCGGTACTGCTGACCCGTGCACTGGACGGCTGGGATGACCTGGACTCGCTGTTGCAGCGTTGGCCGGATCTCAGCCCGGCGCAGCACTCGGCCATTCTCAAGGCCTGCGGGCAACTCGCCCGACGCCTGCACGCTGCACGTCAGGTTCACGGCTGCTTCTACCCCAAGCACATTTTTCTCCAGGCCACGGGCGACGGTTACAGTGCCCAGTTGATCGACCTGGAAAAAACCCGTCCGCTGCTGTTCGGCCAGCGTGACCGGGTCAAGGATCTGGAACCGTTGACGCGGCGGGCGCGGGAGTGGAGTGAAGCGCATTTGCGCGAATTGTTGGCCGCTTACCTGGATCAACCGCAGGACAGCTCGCTGATCGACAGCTGGCTGACGCGCCTGACCGCGCGGCGCAGCTACAAGAGGGCGGGCTGATGCGTTTGTCTGAACTGAAATCCGCCGGTCGCCAGCCGCACCTGCCGCTGAGCCTGACGCTGGCGGATGCCGCCGGGCCGGCCGAATTGCAGCTGCTGAGTCTGTTGCGAGTGTTGCCGGGCCAGCGCTACGTCGGTGCCGGCGTCTGGCGTGGCCGTCCGGTACTGGCCAAGTTGTTGGTGGGCGCCAAGGCGGCGCGGCATTTTCAGCGTGAGCGCGACGGCGTGCGTTTGCTGGCCGCCCAGGGGCTGACCACGCCACAGTTGCTGGCCGATGGCCTGAAAGAGGGCGAGGGTGGCTGGCTGCTGTTCGATTTCCTCGAAGGGGCCGAAAGCCTGGGCGATGCCTGGAATAAGGTGGAGCACCTGCCGGCCCTGGCCGATGAGCAGACGGCCGTGTTGGCCGACGCTTTGGGTGCCATCGGGCAAATGCATCGCAAGGGCCTGTGGCAGGAAGACCTGCACCTGGACAACCTGCTGCGCCAGCGTGGCCGCCTGTACTTGATCGATGGTGCCGGGATCTGCAGCGAAACCCCCGGGCAGCCGCTGTCACGGCTAAAGGTCCTGGAAAACCTCGGGGTGTTTTTCGCTCAACTGCCCAAGTCGCTGGAACCGTTCACCGAAGAGTTGCTGGTGTATTACCTCCTGAGCAACGGCGAGCATGCCTTGCCGATGGAGGCTTTGCAGAAGCAGATCGACAAGGTGCGCCGCTGGCGTCTCAAGGACTTCCTGATCAAGGTCGGCCGTGAATGCACATTGTTCAGCGTGCAGCGCGGGCCGTTCGGCTTGCAGGCGATCCGCCGCGAAGAGGAGGCGGCCATGCTGCCGGTGCTGGAACAGGCGGACGCGCTGCTCGACCAGGGCCACCTGTACAAGACGGGCGGTGCGGCGAGTGTCGGGAAAGTCGAAGCGGGCGGACGGACACTGGTGATCAAGCGCTACAACATCAAGGGCTTTGCCCATTGGCTCAAGCGCTTCTGGCGCCCGAGCCGAGCCTGGCACTCCTGGCGCGAAGGCAATCGCCTGGCGTTTCTCGGCATTGCCACGCCGACCCCCCTGGCCGTCCTGGAAAAGCGCTTTCTCTGGTTGCGCAGCCGGGCTTATCTGGTCACCGAGCACCTGCCGGGGCCGGACATCATCGAGCGGTTCGCGCCCCATGTTGAAAGTGGCGAGGCCCCCGAGGCGGAACTGGCGGCGCTGGACCAGCTGTTTGCCGAGCTGATTCGTGAGCGGATCAGCCACGGCGACTTCAAGGGGCACAACCTGTTCTGGCAGGAAGACCGTTGGGCGCTGATCGATCTCGATGCCATGTGCCAGCACGGTTCAGCGGGCAGCTTCGCCCCGGCCTACGCGCGGGACCGGGCGCGGTTCATGCGCAACTGGCCCGAGCAGAGTGCGCTGTACCAGGTCATCGACCAGCGGCTGCCCAAGGACGTCTCCAGCGCCAACTGAAACCGCTTCGCGAGCAGGCTCGCTCCCACAGTGGTTACATGTCTGTCCTGGTATTCCTCAACGGCGCCGTTCCCCTGTGGGAGCGAGCCTGCTCGCGATGGCGTCGGTGAAGCTGTCACTATCGCGGGTCGTTGGTGAAAAGTCCTACGCCATCTGCCGACTTCATGAACTGTGCCACCCATCGACGCAATGCTAGCTTGCCTGACGTTCATGGAGGGCAAGCTTTGATCACTAAAATGGCGGTTGTACTGGGCGCGAGCGTGGTGCTGTCGGGGTGCGGGACCAGCCTCACGGTGCTGCAGAATGAAGAAGATGCCGTGCGCGGCCTCAGGAAGCAAAAGACCTATTGTCAGTCCATCCCGCGCGTCTACAGCGGCCTTGCCCATGATTTCTGCGTGTTGAATGCGCCACCCAGCCCGGGCGGCTACCTCGCCCCGTTCGTTCTGGCGGACCTAGCCCTGTCGGGCATCTTCGACACCGTCGTCCTGCCCTACACGATTTACCGGCAGGCGACCGATGGCAGCATGGCAATCTACTGGCGGACCAGCCCGCGATGACCCCGGGCAATCCAGGCATTGGCGGGCATCTATACGCCACTGACAACCCGGTGGGTCATTCCTGCCATCTTTACGCTATAATCCCGCCCTTTAGCTGTCTCTCGCCCCTTGCGAGGGCACATCCATTTTGAGGCGCGTTGCGCCTGCACGCAGACTTAAGAGGCTAGACCCCTGTGGCATTGACGATTCTTGGCCTGTCCGGCGCCCTTAGCCATGATCCTTCCGCAGCCCTGTACATCGACGGCAAGCTGGTCGCGGCAGCTGAGGAAGAGCGCTTCGTACGCGATAAACATGCAAAGAACCGCATGCCCTATGAGTCGGCGAAGTTTTGCCTGGAACAGGCTGGCATCAAGCCATCCGATGTTGACGTGGTCGCGATTCCGTTCGCACCGATCAGCCTGTTCGGCAAGGCGCGCTGGCACTATGCCAAGCGTTACTGGTACGCCCCGGACCGCGCCCTTGACGCGATCCTGATGGGCAACCGGCGCTACAAGCGCTACCGCAACAAGATCGTCTGGTGCCTCGAGCAACTGGGCTTCAACCCGAAGAAAATCAGGATCGAGCCGGTCGAGCACCACCTCGCTCACGCCTCGAGCGCCTACCACTGCTCCGGTTTCAAGGAGAAAACCGCGATCCTGGGGATCGACGGCAAGGGTGAGTACGCCACGACCTTCTTCGGCTATGGCGAAAACGGCAAGATCCACAAGATCAAGGAATTCTTCGATCCGGATTCCCTTGGCGGCCTGTACGGCGCGATCACCGAGTTCCTCGGTTTCGAAATGCTCGACGGCGAGTTCAAGGTCATGGGCATGGCGCCGTACGGCGATGCCAGCAAATACGACTTCTCGCGCCTGGCCTCGTTTGAAAACGGCGAGCTGGTGATCAACACCGACTACGCCAACGTCATCGGCCTGCGCCGCTATAAAGAGAAGGGCAAGGGCTTCTACTTCTCGCCGAAGCTGATCGAGTGGCTGGGGCCGAAGCGCGAAGGCGACATCGCCGACGAGCCTTACATCCATTACGCCGCGAGCATGCAGGCGCTGTTCGAAAAGATCGCGCTGCAGATGATCGATTACTACCTGGGCGACGTGCTCAAGGAAACCGGCAAGCTGGCCTTCGCCGGTGGCTGTGCGTTGAACGTCAAGCTGAACCAGAAAATCATTGCCCGCAGTGACGTCAAGGAACTGTTCGTCCAGCCTGCGTCCGGCGACGCCGGTACTGCAGTGGGTGCGGCGGCCTATGTGTCCCACGCCCGGGGCGTGCCGGTCGAGAAGATGGAACACGTCTACCTCGGCCCGTCGTACAGCAACGAAGACGTGATCGCCGCGTGCGCCCGTCATGCCGACAAGCCGAAATGGCGCAAGCTCGACAACATGCCGGAGCAGATTGCCAAAATCATGGTCGACGGCAACCCGGTGGCCTGGTTCCAGGGGCGCATGGAGTTCGGTCCGCGCGCGTTGGGCGGCCGTTCGATCATTGGCTGCCCGAGCGTGGCGGGCGTGGCTGACCGCATCAACCACCAGATCAAGTTCCGCGAGCGCTGGAGGCCTTTCTGCCCGTCGATGCTCGACACCGTTGCCCCGCAGATGATCAAGGTCGATCACCCTGCGCCGTTCATGACCTTCACCTTTGAAGTGGCGGATGAGTGGAAGACCCGCGTGCCGGAAGTCGTTCACGAAGACGGCACCTCCCGGGCCCAGGTGCTCAAGCGCGAATACAACCCGCGCTACTACGACATGATGAAGGCGCTGGAAGTCCTGACCGGCAACGGCGTATCGCTGAACACCTCGCTCAACCGTCGTGGCGAACCGATGATCTGCTCGCCGACGGATGCCCTGAACATGTTCTTCGGTTCCGACCTACAGTATCTGATCATGGAAGACATTCTCGTGGTCAAAGAGGGTGCGGACGCCTATGACACGCTCGGCTGAACGCCATGTGCTGCAGTTCTGCCACGGCTATGACGGTCCGTTCCTGGACTGCGCCCGGCAGTATGCCAGCCTGTTTGCGGGGACCGGTTATCGAGTGACCACGGTGTTTCTGACCGGGGTTGCCGATGCACAGGTCGCCGCGAGCTGCGCGTCGGACGAAGTGTTGTTCATGGAATACAGCTCCAGGGCCATTCGTGGCCTGAAGCTGGGCGCCATCAGTGATCTGCGCAAGATCGCCGCTTCGCGCAACTTCAGTTTTTGCATCGCTCACCGATTCAAGCCGATCTACATTGCCTTGCTGGGCACCTCGTTGCCGGTGATCGGTGTTCATCACGCGTTTGGCGACTACGAACGCAGCGGCCGCAAGTTCTTTGCAAATTTTTTCCGCAAGCGCCTGAGTCTGCTTGGGGTTTCCGATGCCGTGCGCGACGACATCCGTCGTTGCCTGCCGCAATGGCCTTCGTCACGGATCCAGACGCTGTACAACCGCATCGACGTGCAAAACCTGCAGGAGGATCATGCCTCCGTCCGCGAGGCCCGGGAAACCCTGGGGCTGTCGATGGATGCGTGGATCATCGGCAACGTCGGCCGCCTGCATCCGGACAAGGATCAGACCACGTTGCTGCACGGCTTTGCCGCGGCATTGCCGGGTTTGCCGGCCAACAGCCAGTTGGTGATCCTCGGGATCGGTCGGCTGGAGCAGGACCTCAAGGCCATGGCCCGTGAACTGGGGATTGGCGACCGGGTGCTGTTCCTCGGACAGGTGCCGGAAGCGCGCCGCTTTTTCCGGGCCTTCGACGTGTTTGCCCTGACCTCCGATCACGAACCGTTCGGCATGGTGCTGCTCGAAGCCATGGCCGCCGGCGTGCCATTGCTGGCGACAGCCTGCGGGGGCGCGAAGGAAGTGGTCGAAGGGGTCGGCATTCTGTTCCCCCTGGGCGATACCGAGCGTCTGGCCCAAGGGCTGCAGCACCTGGCGGCGATGGATGAACAGCAGCGTCGCCAGTGCGCCGAGCTGATGCTGGAACGCTTGCGTGAACGCTTCTCCGACCGCGCGGTACGGGATGCTTTCTGGCATTTGCCCAATGTCACCGAACTGGCGGCGAGGGGTTGATGCTCAACCGATTCCAAGGATGGCGCGAGCGTGGCTGGACGGTGATCGACGCCGCGACCTATGACCACACCTGGCAGCGATATGGTGGCAGTGTCGCCACTCACCCGATGGTGGTCGAGCGCCTTGCACAGTTGGCCGGCATCCCGGTGCGTTACCTGGCCTGGGCGCCGAATGGCGAGGTGCAGGCGGCGATTGCGACCTGGGGCCGTGATCTCGCCTTGTCCAAGGACGTGCTCAAGCGCAACGGCAAGAAGGGGTTGTTCGACCTTGGCAATGCCGAAATCATCCTGCCAGCCGCTGCCGATAGCCATGCCCCCTTGCGCCATCGCGCCCGTTACCTGTCCGCATTGAATGAAGGTCGCTTCAGCGGTATCCGGCCGCAGGCGGAGCAGTTGGCCATGGCCCGTACACCGGAAGAACTGTCGAAGAAGTTTCGCTACAACCAGCGCCGTGAGTTGCGTTTGCTGGAAGAGGCGGGCGGGGTGGTGCGGCCGGTCAGCGAGTTTTCCAGTGCCGAACTGGCCGCGATCTATTGCGACCTGTTCCAGCGCCGCTGGGGGTTCCCGGCGACCGGGGCCGAACGCATGGCCGAGGTGATCGAGTTGCTGCGCGACCTGTTGATCGGCTCGGTGATTTTTCTCAATGATGCCCCCATTGCCATTCAACTGGTGTATCGCGTCGAAGCGCCGCAATGGATCAGCGTCGAGTACATCAATGGGGGCGTCGACCCCGAAACCCGCGAGTTCAGCCCCGGCAGCGTCTTGAGTTTTCTCAATACCCAGAGCGCCTGGGAGCATGCGCGGGCCCTGGACAAGCCGCTGCGCTTTTCCTTTGGTCGCGCCGACCGTGAATACAAGGACCGCTGGTGTAATCCTGTGCCGGTCTTCACCGTATGAGCCCGCCCATGAGTCGTAAACAACACCTGCTCAAGCGCCACCGGCGCAACAAGCGCATCGGCCTGTTGATTGCCCTGTTGCTGCTGATCGCCATCGGCGTGCTGGTGGCCTGGTGGTTGCCGCTGGTGCTGGCGGTGCTGGGCTGGATCGCTCACGAAGCCTGGTTTGCCGACCATCTGTTCTATTCGCCCAAGGACGATTACGCCTACAGCTTCCCGCCCTACGCCCCGCAGCCCAGGGTTCACCTGGAGGGTGAGCGCTTGCGCCTGGATGACGGCGTCATGCTGGTGGACGATGCGACACTGGTACTGGCGCTACGGGTGAAAAGCACGTGGCTGGGGCGTTTTTTCGACCCGGCTGTCGAACTGTCGGGGGGCGATCATCCCGATCGGCAAACCTTCGAGCGTGGTGCCAACGGCCTGCGTTATCTCAACCTCAGTGGTCAGGCGCAGGTGCTGTCGCGGGGAGCGTTGCGACTGCGCGGGCGCTTTTGCCGGGTGTTGGGCGAACCTGTCCTCTGGGCTTTCGAACAGCCGGACTACCGCCGTCAGCGCGTCATGGTGATCGCTCCCCACGCTGATGACGCCGAGCTGGCAGCCTACGGTTTGTACAGCCAGGCCGACGAAGCCTGGATCGTGACCCTCACGGCCGGCGAAATCGAAGCGCAGCATTACCAGCAAATGGGCCTGGACGAAGTCGAGGCCGCACGCCTGAAGGGGCGGCTGCGGGCCTGGGACAGTATCGCGGTGCCGCGCTGGGCCGGCGTTCCCGAGGATCATTGCGTGCAGTTGGGCTATTTCTGCCTGCAACTGGCAGCGATGCAGGCCCACCCGTCCCTGCCAGTGGGTTCTCGTGAAGCGCAGATGGACGACACTCGTCCGTTCCGTCGGTTGAACCCTTTTGCACTGCCGGGCGATGCCGATGGCGCACCGACCTGGAACAATCTGTTGGCCGACCTGCGCGAGTTGTTGCTGCGGGCCCGCCCTGAAGTCATCGTGTTGCCGCACCCCACGCTCGACCCGCATCCGGATCACGTGTGCGCGCAGCAAGCGGTGCTTGAAGCGCTGCGTGGCCTGGAGTGGCAGCCAACCACGTTGCTCGGTTATGCCAACCACCTGCATGACAATGACCGCTGGCCCATGGGCGATGCGGGGGATGGCATCGCGTTGCCGCCGGCCTTCGATCCGGCGGTGTCGATGCAACCTTATTGTCTGCCGGTGCCCCTGCCACTTCAGCGTGATAAAGCCATGGCGCTGGCAATGATGCACGATCTTCAACCGCGCATGCCGTTCAAGCGACGACTCCGGCGGTTGATGCAGTGGCTCCTGGCCAGTAGAGTGCCGTCCACCTATGGAGAGAATGAGTTCTTTCGCAAGGCGGTCCGGCGCCAGGAGCTGTTCTGGCTGCTCAAGCACGGTGAGGCATCCGGGCCGCAGAATTGAACGACAACACGGCCTGACGAGGCGGTGTTCCCAGTATTTACAGTGAGTTTTCCGTGATCAATCCACGCCCTCGTATTTTGTTTCTGATGCCGTATTTCGGTCGCTGGCCCTTCTGGATGCCGTTTTTCCTGGAGAGTTGCCGCCGCAATCCCGACATCGACTGGCTGATGTTCAGCGACTGCGGGGTTCCCGAGGACCTGCCGCCCAACGTCACCATCGAGTGCATGACGTTCGGCGATTATTGCGCGCTGGTGTCCCAGCGGCTGAACATCGACTTTGCGCCGACCCAGGCCTACAAACTGTGCGACATCCGTCCCGCGTTCGGGCTTATCCATGCCGACCGCCTGGAAGGCTATGATTTCTGGGGCTTCGGCGATATCGACCTGGTGTACGGCGATCTGCGCCGTTATTTCACGGCGGACCGGCTCGCTGCCTATGACCTGTACTCGACCCACGAGCGGCGGGTGGCGGGGCATCTCTGCCTGATCAGAAATACCGAGCGCAAGCGCCAGTTGTTCAGGAAGATCAAGGATTGGGAAGCGCGGTTTACCGACCAGAAGCATCATGCGCTGGACGAGGGCGCTTTCAGCCGGATTTTCCTCTGGCGCAAGAATTTTCCCGAGCCGTTGTTCAAGCTGGTGGGCAAGTTCAACCCCTGGCGCCGACGCAGCGAATTCACCGAGGCCTTCAGTACGCCCGGCGGTTGCATCAAGTGGCATGACGGCACCGACAATTTCCCGCACACGTGGTATTGGCGCAATGGTCAGGTCAGCAATGATCGCGATGGCGATCGGCTGTTTCCGTATTTCCATTTCGTCTGCTGGAAGCGCAACGAATGGTCGCAGTTACCCGAACCCGATCCGGCCGAGATCAGGCGTCTCGCCGCTGAGCCTGCCTGGATCATCGATGAGACGGGCTTTCACCGGGGGGCGTTATGAGCCAGCGGTCGAAGGTGCTGCAATTACAGCCTGACTACAACGTCAAGGCCCACGACTTCGCTGACCTGGCGGAGCAGATCGTCAAGGCTTTGCCCGGCGATCGTTATGAAGTGACCGCAGCGTTCCTGCGCGGCAAACCCGGGCCGGGCGAGGCCGTGAGCCGTGCTGCGCGCTCGGTGTATTTCGAGTTCTCCGACAAGTCGCTCAAGGGCATGCGCCTGCGGGCGATGTGGCGGCTGTACCAGTTTTGCCGCAAAGAAAAATTCGATGTGGTGATCTGCAATCGCTTCAAGCCTGTGAACATGATGCTGGCCCTCAATCGTTGGCTGAAAGTACCGCTGTGCATCGGTATCTCCCACGGGTTTGGCGAATACGACCGGTTCTACCGGCGTCGCCAGACCCAGCGCCTGATCGATCGTCACTGGCGTTTCGTCGGGGTGTCTCCGGCGGTCAAGCAGTACCTGCTGGACTGTGATTGCGGTTTCACCGATCAAAACACCTACGCCATTACCAACGCGATCGACATCGAGCAGGCCGAAGGTTTGCAGCACAGTCGCGAGCGCGCCCGGGAATTGCTGGGCATCGATCCGACGGTGCGCCTGATCGGCGCGCTGGGACGGTTGGTGCCGGTCAAGGGGCACACCTACCTGTTGCAGGCGTTTGCCACCCTCAAGGACAAGTACCCCAATACCCAGTTGGCAATTATCGGTGCGGGTCGCGAAGCGTCGAACCTGGCGGCCGAGATCGAGCGTCTGGGGCTGGACGGGCGTGCTCATTTGCTGGGGTTCAAGGAGAACGCCCTGCAGTACGTACGCGCCTTCGACATCTGGACCATGCCCTCACTGGCCGAAGGCCTTGGGCTGGCGCTACTGGAAGGCATGAGCGGTCACCTTCCGGTGATCGCCTCGAACGTGCCGGCGATGTTGCCGCTGATTCAGGGCGCAGGCGGTCTGGCGATCACGCCCAAAGACGTGCCGAGCCTGGTCGCGGCATTGGACACCTACCTCGGGCTGTCGGATGACGACCTCAAGGCCAAGGGTGAGCAGGCCTATCGTTATCTTCAGGCGCAACACGACATCGAGGTGTTCCGCCAGGAGTACCTGAGCCTGATCGACACTGGCCTGAGCCAGGCCCGCAAGGAGCATTCATGAGCGACGCCCAACCCATCGTCACGGTCATCATCGCGTCGTATAACCACGGTCGCTACATTGAGGAGAGCATCCTCAGTGTGATCGACCAGACCTACCCGAACATCGAGCTGCTGGTGGTCGATGATGGCTCCAGCGATGACAGCGTCGAGCGGATCAAGGTCCTGCAGGCGCAACATGACTTTGATTTTCGCGTCCAGCAGAACCAGGGGCTGACCAACACCCTGAACGGCGCCATCGCCCGTGCGAAGGGCAGCCTGATCGTGCCTTTCGGTTCCGACGACATCATGCTGCCCGAGCGCATCGCCACGCAGGTGGCGCACATGGATGGCAAGCCGGAGGTAGGCATCTGCGCCGGCAACATCGAGCTGATGGACGCTGATGGCGTTCCATACCCGGAGTCGCGCCAGCGTCGCGATGTGCCGTTTCGCCGCCTGGATTTCGACGACATGTTCCTCGAGCGCAAGCCTTACCCGCCGGCACCCACGCTGATGATCCGTCGCGAGGCGCTGGACAAGGTCGGCGGCTTCGATCCGACGATTCGCCTGGAGGATTTGCTGATCGAGTTGAAAGTGACCCATGCCGGGTACTTCATCGATGGCTTGAACGTGCTGATGGCGCGCTATCGCAAGCACGCCACCAACTCCTACAAGAACCACCGTTTCATGATCGACAACATCCTGCGCACCTATGCGCTGTTCAGCGATCATCCGATGTACGAGTTCGTGCGCTACCGGTTTCTCAGCTCGATGTTCCTCAAGACCGCCAATCGCGACCGCCAGCTGGCGCGAGAGCTGCTGGCGCAGATCCCGTTCAAGGCGTGGAACAAGAAGACCTGGCGGGGGTTGGGGCGCCTGTACTTTTCACCGCTGGAAAAAGACTGAACCATGGGCTGGATTCAACGTTTCCGGGAAAAACGTGCAAAGCGGGCGATTCGAAAATTGCCGAAGTTCGAGCGAGGCATGGCGCGCTTCAAGGCGCGATACCCGCATTACGCATTCGGTCGTGGTAGCTACGGCGTGCCCGAAGTCCATGACTGGAAGGAGGGCTCGACACTGAGCATCGGTGCGTATTGCTCGATCGCTGAAGGTGTACAGATCTTCCTCGGGGGGCACCATCGGGCGGATTGGGTCAGTACGTTCCCCTTTCCCGCCATGGTTGAACAGGCTGCCCATATCAGCGGATACAGCGGAACGCACGGTAACGTGAGCATCGGCAACGATGTGTGGTTGTGTTCAAACTGCACGTTGCTTTCAGGTGTGACGGTGGGTGACGGCGCCATCGTTGCCGCAGGTGCGCTGGTGACTCGCGATGTCGAGCCCTACGCCGTGGTCGGTGGCAATCCTGCGCGCTTCCTGCGCTGGCGTTTTCCAGAAGAGCAGCGCTTGCTGCTCCTTCAGAGCGCCTGGTGGAACTGGCCTGAAGCCGAACTGCACAGCCTGGCGGACAAGCTGTGCAGCGATGATATCGAAGGCTTCCTCGACTACGTCCGTCAGCGGCCAGCCGTCTGAATCTTCAAGGCTGCCACGTGGTTCGGACGAGCTGATGCGTCATGCATGGGTTCGCTCGGGCTGGCTGGCTGCCAATACGTGTCTGTTGAGGTTATCCACCTCGGATTGCGAGGCTGTCACGGCATAGCCTTGCAGGAGCGCCTGGAAATGGTCCTCGAACAGCCAGCGTCGATCGACGGTGTAGCGCTGCATATGGCGCAGATTGCGCTGGCGCAGCGACAGGCTCAGCGACGAAGGGTAGAGGCGCAGATCCGCAACGTCGATCAGGCCGAACTCACCATCCTCCAGCACCAGCACATTCCCCAGGTGCAGGGAGCGGAAATACACCCCCCGCTCGTGCAGTTGCGCCATGAATTTTCCGAAACGCTCCACCAGTGCCTGACGCACTTCCGGTGCCGTGATCCCTTGCAGGACCTGACGCAGCGTGCTCCCCGGCAGAGGCGTGTAGTGCACGGCAGTGCTGCCATCGTCGAGGCGGTAGAGGTTGAGGATCTGTGGCGTCGGGAAACCCATCCTGCGCAGCCGCTCGCTGTTGACGGCAAAGCGTTCGGAATAGGCATTGAAGCTTCCCGAGGTGTACCAGCGGCGAGGCCGAAACAGCTTGAGGAAGCTGCCATCGACCAGGCGCAGGACTTTGGGTCCCAAACCGTCTTCTTCGATCACCCGGGCGTTGGCGCTCAAGGTTTGCAGGTCCGGCTGGGTCAGTCGCTTGATCGATACGGCCAGCAGGCGACCTGCACGGCGGTTGATGCTCAACGCAGCGATCAGGGCCAGGGGGATCCACAGCAGGAACCAGTGTTCCTTGGGGCGCGAGAGGATCCCGCCGCCTTCGGTCAGGCCTCCGCCGATGCCGAAGGCCAGCCAGGTGGAGGCGATGATGAACAGCGGTTGCACGCGGTAGCGCCAACTGCTCAGCAGAGCCCATGCCTGGGAAAACAGCCACGGGACGAAACCAAAGATACCGACGTAGTAAAGAACGCCCAGAGCGAAATTGTGCGGTTCTGCCAGAATGTATTCCGCACCCACATCGACATCCAGGTTGGCGTCATAGCCGTGGCCGATCCAGGGTTGTTCGGCAATTTTTTGCAGGACAACTTGCCAGATTTCAAAGCGGTAGGAATTGCCTCGCTCGAAGAGCATGTTGGAAAAAAGCATCAGTACGGCCACACCGCCCGCCAGCATGATGCCCATCAACAGGACGGAGCGCCGATTCCAGCAAATGAAACTCAGCCACACGGCGGCCAGCGTCAGGGCGACCAGCGGTGTCCGGGAGCCTGTGGCAATCACCGCAGCGAACATGATGATCATCGCCGGAATGCTCAGCCAGAGTATTTGCGGACGCTTGCAGGTCATGCTCAGGCTGAGCCAATAGGCGCAGAAGAAACCGAACAGGTGCGAGCTCAACAAGGGATTGTCGAACGCACCGCCACCGATCAGGCGCTCTCCCGGCGTGTAGATCTGTGCAAACGTGTACAGGTTATAGAGCGTCGCGACCAATCCGACGATCGCAGCGCCGAACAGAAGGGGCTGGATGATTTCGCTGCGGTGGCGGATCAGCAGGTAGCACCCGGCGAACAGCATCAGCAAGTGAAGCGGCGGCTTGAACTTGCCGGAAAAACCCTCGTCCCCCGGGCTCCAGCAGAGACTCAGCAGGGCCCAGACGGCAAACAGCAGCACCGCGATGAAGATCGGTTCGCGCAGCAGCTCCTTGAGCGCCCGTGGGCGTATGCACAGGGCTATCAACGTCGGAATGCTGAACAAACCGTAATAGAGTTTGTGAAGCAGGCTGCGGTCTGGCAGGAAAAACATCGAGCACAGAAGCAGGAAATAGCCCACAGGAAGAATCCATAGGCAAATGAAATCGAAGACTCGATTGGGCGTATTGTTGAAACCGCTGAGTTGCATGCTGAGAGATTCAATCCTGAAGTTGATTGGCCATTCCAATGATGGCCTTATGATACTGTTTGTGCCGTCTAACAATAACAGCCTTTTTGCGATTGCCAGAACCCCGAAGAAGCTGTGCTAAAGTCAGCGTCCTTTTTATCGACATTCGCGTGATATGACCGACTCCAGTCTCTCCGCAAGCCCCTCGAGCTTGAAAATCTACTTCCGCCTGCTGGGTTATGTCCGGCCATACATCAGCCTGTTCCTGATCAGCATCGTCGGTTTCCTGATTTTCGCTTCGACCCAGCCAATGCTCGGCTACATCCTCAAGTATTTCGTCGATGGCCTGTCAAATCCCGAAGCTGTGCTGTTCCCCAGCGTGCCCTACCTGCGTGACCTGCAACTGCTGCAGGCCGTGCCGTTGCTGATCATCCTGATCGCCGCGTGGCAGGGGTTGGGGTCCTACCTGGGCAACTACTTCCTGGCCAAGGTATCGCTCGGGCTGGTGCATGACCTGCGGGTCCAGTTGTTCAATAACCTGCTGGTGCTGCCGAACCGGTACTTCGACAAGCATAACTCGGGTCACCTGATTTCCCGCATCACCTTTAACGTAACAATGGTTACAGGGGCGGCGACAGATGCGATCAAGGTCGTAATCCGTGAGGGTATGACGGTTGTCTTCCTGTTTGCTTCGTTGCTGTTCATGAACTGGAAGCTGACCCTGGTCATGGTCGCGATTCTGCCGCTGATCGCGGTAATGGTGGGGACCGCGAGCAAGAAATTCCGCAAGCAGAGCAAGAAGATCCAGGCCGCGATGGGCGATGTCACGCATGTGGCCTCGGAGACCATCCAGGGTTATCGCGTGGTGCGCAGTTTCGGCGGGGAAGTCTACGAAGAGAAACGCTTCCTCAAGGCCAGCCAGGGCAACACCGACAAGCAACTGCGCATGACCCGTACGGGCGCGATCTACACGCCGCTGCTGCAACTGGTGATCTACAGCGCCATGGCGGTGCTGATGTTCCTCGTGCTGTTCCTGCGCGGCGATGCTTCCGCCGGTGACATGGTGGCCTACATCACGCTGGCAGGCTTGCTGCCCAAGCCGATCCGCCAGCTGTCCGAAGTCAGCTCGACCATCCAGAAGGGCGTAGCGGGTGCCGAGAGTATCTTCGAGCAACTGGACGTTGAGCCGGAAATCGATACCGGGACCGTCGAGCGCGACGCCGTCACCGGTCGCCTGGAGGTTCGCCACCTGAGCTTCACTTACCCAGGCACCGAGCGCCAGGTACTCGACGATATCAGCTTCGCGGTCGAGCCCGGGCAAATGGTGGCGCTGGTGGGGCGTTCGGGCAGTGGCAAGTCGACCCTGGCCAACCTGATCCCGCGCTTCTATCACCACGACAAGGGCGAGATCCTGATCGATGGCGTCGAGGTCGAGCAGTACAAGCTGCTGAACCTGCGCCGGCACATCGCCCAGGTGACCCAGCATGTCACGCTGTTCAGCGACACCGTGGCCAACAACATCGCCTACGGCGATCTGGCCGGTGCGCCACGTGAAGACATCGAAAAGGCTGCCAGAGATGCCTACGCCATGGACTTCATCGCGCAACTGCCGCAAGGCCTGGACACCCAGGTCGGCGAAAATGGCGTGTTGCTGTCCGGCGGTCAGCGTCAGCGCCTGGCGATTGCCCGGGCCTTGCTGAAAAATGCACCGTTGCTGATTCTCGATGAAGCCACCTCGGCGCTCGACACCGAATCGGAGCGGCACATCCAGGCGGCACTGGACCAGGTAATGAAGGGCAGGACCACGCTGGTCATCGCTCACCGCCTGTCGACCATCGAGAAGGCCGATCTGATCCTGGTCATGGATCAGGGCCGGATCGTCGAGCGCGGCACACATACCGAACTGCTCGCACAGAATGGCTACTATGCTCGTCTGAATGCAATGGGCCTTGATGCGCCGGCTGAAGACATCGCCTGAATCTCTGGCGGTCATGTGTGCTGACCAACCAAAGCTCGCAGCCTGTGGTTTTCGAACCTGAACAGGCTGCGATTTTGACTTTTGACCGTCACATTCATGCCATGCGCCAGCCCTGCGCCAACCCTGTGCTAATATCCCGCCCTTGTTCATTTTGTATGTGGGTTGCTCCATGAAGTTGTCCATGCCGCGATTCGATCAAGCCCCTGTATTGGTGGTCGGCGATGTCATGCTCGACCGCTATTGGCATGGTGGTACCTCACGGATCTCCCCTGAGGCGCCGGTTCCGGTGGTCAAGGTCGAACAGATCGAGGACCGCCCGGGCGGTGCCGCGAACGTTGCCCTGAACATTGCCGCGCTTGGCGCGCCCGCCTCGCTGGTCGGTGTCACCGGTGATGACGAAGCTGCCGAAAGCCTGGCCAACAGCCTCAAGGGGGCTGGCGTGCGGGCGTTGTTTCAGCGTATTGCGCATCAGCCGACCATCGTCAAGCTGCGGGTCATGAGCCGTCACCAGCAATTGCTGCGCATTGATTTCGAAGAACCGTTCGCCACCGACGCCCTGGCGCTGGGCGACCAGGTCGACGAATTGCTCGAAGGCATCAAGGTGCTGGTGCTGTCCGACTACGGCAAGGGTGCGTTGAAGAATCACCAGGTATTGATCCAGGCCGCCCGCGCCCGTGGCATTCCGGTGCTGGCCGATCCCAAAGGCAAGGATTTCTCGATCTACCGGGGTGCGAGCCTGATTACCCCGAACCTCAGCGAGTTCGAAGCCATCGTTGGCCGTTGTGTCGATGAGCATGACCTGGTGGGCAAAGGCGCGCAGCTGATGCAAGACCTCGACCTGGGCGCCTTGCTGGTGACCCGCGGTGAACATGGCATGACCCTGTTGCGCCCGGAACATCCGGCGCTGCACCTGCCTGCTCGTGCGCGGGAAGTGTTCGACGTGACCGGTGCCGGCGACACGGTGATTTCCACCCTGGCCGCTGCCATCGCGGCTGGCGAAGAATTGCCCCATGCCGTGGCCCTGGCCAACCTGGCGGCAGGCATTGTGGTCGGCAAGCTCGGTACGGCGGCCATCAGCGCTCCGGAGCTGCGCCGCGCGATTCAGCGCGAGGAGGGTTCCGAGCGCGGCGTGCTGGGCCTGGAGCAACTGCGGTTGGCGGTTGACGATGCGCGGGCGCACAAAGAGAAAATCGTCTTCACCAACGGTTGCTTCGACATCCTGCATGCCGGTCATGTGACCTACCTGGAGCAGGCGCGGGCCCAAGGCGATCGCTTGATCGTTGCGGTCAATGACGATGCATCGGTCAGCCGTCTGAAAGGGCCGGGCCGTCCGATCAACAGCGTCGACCGTCGCATGGCCGTGCTGGCGGGACTGGGCGCGGTGGACTGGGTGATCAGCTTTTCCGAAGGCACTCCGGAAAATCTGCTGCGCGAAGTCAAGCCGGACGTTCTGGTCAAGGGCGGCGATTATGGAATCGACCAGGTGGTCGGTGCAGACATCGTGACGGCCTATGGAGGCACGGTGAAAGTGCTGGGCCTGGTGGAAAACAGTTCGACAACGGCGATTGTCGAGAAGATTCGCAGCCATTGAACTTGATTGACGACGCCCGTTTCATACTGGGGATGAACGGGTTTTATCGTGAACATCCAGCCACGCCGATGCCGATGATGCTCGTGGGTATTCACGCAATGCTCTTGCCCACTTATATAGTGGTAAAAGATTGATGAAAGTAATGCTTCTGGTGATGGACGAACAGCGTGTCATTCTGGATCGTCTCTATGAAGTCGTGCAGCAACACTGCGACGAGTGCGTCATCTATCGCCTGAGCAAAAAGCAGCAGTTGAAACTGGGGCCGTTTCTCGCTTCAGTCAATTATCAGACGTTCGACCGGGTGGTGATCTTCTCCAGGGTCAAGCGCCTTGTTCCTCAACTTCGCGTGTTGAAATGCATCCCCGGGCTGGTTTTTCTTGAGCATGACGCTTATCAGAACTATATGCCCGACAGTAAGTACCGCAGGGTTTACTCGCGTCTGTACAGCCGTTTGCCAAGTTCACGTGCACTGGTTTCAGGCGCTGTTGTCGCGCGCCGGATGCAGGCCGAGAATATTGATGCCGTGTTCGTTTCCAAGGGATATGACGAACAGATGCTGCATAACACCGCCAGTGTGCGGGATATTCCGGTGGGTTTTCTGGGCAGTCTGAAGAGTTCCGAATATACGCAGCGCAAGGCTTTGCTTGAGTCGCTTGCCCGGCGTACCGGCATGTTGGTGACCCGTACCAAGTCGGGAGCCGAATACCTGGAGATGCTCAATCGCATCAGGATCTTCGTGAGTGCCGACCTCGGTATGAACGAATTCATGATCAAGAACTTCGAGGCAATGGCCTGTGGCTGCGTCCTGCTGGCATGGAGCCAGGGTGAAGAAGACGAGCTGCTGGGCTTTCAGGATATGCACAACACGGTCTTCTATCGCTCCGAAGAAGAGGCCGTGGAAAAGCTCCAGTTGCTGCAGAACGATCCGGAGCTGACGGCGCGTATCGCCAGTAATGGGCAGGCATTCGCCGAAAGCCGGTATTCCTTTGCACGTGTTGGGCGCACGCTCGCCGCCGAGATTCAGCGGGAAATGCGCCCTTGGCAACCACCCTCGGCATTCACCCGTTTCTGGGTCAAGGTGCGATACGGCATGCAGGTTCCAGAGCGGTGACAGGCAATCAACCGTCGCCAGTCGCTGAGCACATGGCGCTGGATGCGCTGCCAGGCGGTCATCAGTCCATTCAGGACGCATTGCCCCAGGCCTTGAAGAACTGCCTGCGCAACGCTTCACGAGTGCTGCTTGTGGCCAACAACCCGGCCATTACCCGTGAAGATTTCCAGGCACTGGACATGGGGGCTGACGATGTGGTCGTCAGCTTCAACAAATGTGTCCTGGCGCCGCTGCTCGATCCGCGAAGCGTCAATCTGTTCGTGCACGGGTTCAATGCGCCGGACGCCTATTTTTTCGGTCTTCCCTACGGCCCGGAGGTGCAGCGGATCTTCGATCATGTCGATGCTCGCTGTTTCACCCTGTTGGTCGGGTGCACTGGCGCCATGTGCCCCTTGCCGCAAGTAGCGCTCTTTTGGGAGCGCATTCCGCTACCGGCCTTGTGGAACTACCCGGTCGATCGCCCGGACGGTAAACGCTATGTCGGACCGACCACCGGGTTCAATGCACTGGTGTTGTTCGACTGGTTGCGTGGCCAGGAGGGCTACAACTATCAGCTCATGACGTTGGGTTTTTCCAACGAGGCGGGCAAACGCTGGGGCGGGCATGCCTGGGATTACGAGCGCGACTGGTTGCAGCGATCGAGTGTCGTCGCCATCCCGCTGCGGCGTCGCCGGTGGTGGCAGAAGCTGTTCAGTCGTGCATGACCGGTCACCGGGAACCAACGGGGCGACGCAAGCCCGACCCGATCAATTTTCAAGGGGTGCTGTCGAGTGTTGAATATTGCGGTGGCTTTTTTTGGTATCCCGAGAAACTCGCCCGTCTGTTTTCCTTCCATCGAGGAAAACGTCCTGGCACGGCTGCCTTCCGGCAGCAACGTAAAGTGCTTTTACCACCTGTATGAAGTCAACGAAGTGCAGAACTCGCGTTCCGGCGAACAAGGCGAGTTGAAGGCTGACAACTACGAACCCTTCAAGTCCATGACCGGGCAACTGACCTCGACCGACGGCGTTCTGGAGCGCTGGGATTTCGAGCGGGTGAAGGCGCAGGGCGATACCTGGGCCGATGATTACGCTTCACTGCGCAACTTGATCTATCAGCTCAATTCGCTGCACACGGTCACGACCATGATGGAGGCGTTCAATCCCGATTTCGTGGTCTTCGTGCGCCCGGACATCTTTTTTCACACGGCGCTTCCCGCTTATGTGTTCAAGCATGCCGAAGCCCGACGGCTCAATACCTACATTCCGGATTGGCAGTGGTGGGGTGGGCTGAACGACCGTTTTGCCATTTGCGGGCGTGACACCTATGTCGCTTATGGCAAAAGGATCGAGCGAATCTTCGATTTCAGTCAAGCCACGGGAAGAAAACTGCACTCCGAGCGGCTGCTCAAATTTGCCCTGCAGCAGGCCGGTGCGAAGATCTGCACTGTGCAAACCCAGGCTTCGCGCGTTCGCATCACCGGAGCCTTTGCCGAGGAATCGTTTTCCCCCAAACGCGGCATGGGCAAGCGCGAGAACCGTTATTTCCATTTCTTTGCCCAATTGCGCACCTTGATGGACAGGCGGCGGGCCTGAATCGAGCCGGGGTTTCGGTTCGAGTTACTTGCGCAAGCTCCCCCGCACCAGGCGGACCAGGCCCAGTGCCTTGACGCTCAGTTTCTTCAAGCCGTGGCGCGGGGGCCTGGGCACTTCCAGGCCCTGTTGAACCACCCAGTCCTTCCAGCGAACACGTTCCTCGCGCACGGTCCAGCCATCCTGGATGGCAAAGCTCTCTGCCAGAAAAAGTCCGCGGGTGCTGGCGGGCAGAAGCTTGTCGCGCTTGAGCGTGTACAACTCGGCAAGTGGCTGGCCATCCTTGAGGGGCATCAAGTACAAGTCCGGACGCTTGCGATCCAGGCGGGCCACCAGTTGGTCGCCCTCCAGCCGCTCATCGACATGAAACAGGCTCAGGGACTTGGCTTCCCTGGGCACTTCCAGGCGCAAGTCATAGATCAACTGCAACGAGGCGGTCGGCAGATGCACGTAAGCCTGCGGCCGTTCGATCAGTTGCAGGTTGGCGCAGCGCACCGGCCGTGCCGCGCCGGATAGCGGCGTCAGGCGAAAAGGCAGCGCCTCGCGATAATGCAGCGCGGACGAGTAGGGGGCGGGCAGCCAGGTGTCATTGAAACGTCCGCCGAGCCAGCCTTCCGGCGTTTCCAGCAGGCACTCCTCGGCAATCTCCTGGATCGCCGTGTGCAGTGGCAGGTTCAGTTCGTGGGCCGGCACGTAGCCGGAAATCAGCTTGAGCACTACATCGCCACGGTCCTGCCGCCGTTGGCGCACCAGCACCCAGTAATCGCGATTCTGCCAATGCAGGGTCAGTCGCACCGACACCCCGAGGTTGGCCAGTTCCAGGGCGAACCGTTCGCTGTCAGCCACCGCCACCGGGCGTCGCCGGTGCAGGGTCTGGGAGAAGTTGAGCGGCATGCCGACGCTCTGGTAACTCAAGCCTTCGGGGGTCGCTTCGACGAATAGCGGCAGGGTCTTGAAGTTGCTCGGGTTCTTTCTTATGAGCGTACGCGGCATGTCGGCTCCTGCTTAAGGCCGCGAGGGCGGCATCAGTGTCTGCCCAGAACCTGGGCAACGGTCGCGACGTTGTGGGCGAGGTGCAGCGGATTGATGGTCCCGACAATAGCACTGGCCACACCCGGATGTTCAAAAAGCAACTCGAAGCTGGCACGCACCGGGTCCACGCCGGGGCTCAGGCAGACGTGGCCGCTGGCAAGGGCTTTCTTCACCAGGATGGCTTTGCCGTGAGCAGCAGCATAGTCAATGACCGCCT
The DNA here is from genome assembly GCF_949767465.1 of Pseudomonas sp. IT-P12. Taxonomy (NCBI): domain Bacteria; kingdom Pseudomonadati; phylum Pseudomonadota; class Gammaproteobacteria; order Pseudomonadales; family Pseudomonadaceae; genus Pseudomonas; species Pseudomonas sp. IT-P12. Next base: position 376,325 of record NZ_CATKPY010000023.1, read on the forward strand.
TCTCGTGCTGCTCGTTCAGATTGTAGGTGACCATTGCACAATCACCTTGCTCCAGCGCCTTCAAGCCGCCGTCGACGGTTTTGCCGGAAAATCCGAAACCGCGAATCTTGCCTTCGGCCTTGAGCGCGGCGAGCGTGGCGTAGACCTCGCTGTCGTTGAGAATCGCCAGGTCGTTGCCATCGGAGTGCACCAGCACCAGGTCGATAAAGTCTGTTTCCAGGCGTTGCAGGCTGCGTTCCACCGAGAGTCGGGTGTGCGCCGCGCTGAAATCGTGCCGGGACTGGCCGTCTGAGAATTCTTCGCCGACCTTGCTGACGATCACCCATTCGTGGCGCTGGCCACGCAGCAGCGGGCCGAGGCGTTCTTCGCTGCGACCGTAGGCGGGGGCCGTGTCGATCAGGTTGATGCCCAGGTCGCGGGTCAGCTTGAGCAGGCGGCGCGCGTCGTCATCGTCGGGGATCTGGAAGCCATTGGGGTACTTCACGCCTTGGTCGCGCCCGAGTTTGACGGTGCCCAGGCCCAGCGGCGAAACCCGCAGGCCGGTGCTGCCCAGTGGCCGATGCAGATCGTGGAGGGTCGGTACGCTCATGGCAGCAGTTGCTCCCAGACCGGGATGCCCATCGGTGGTTTCGGCAGCTCGGGCAGCGGCGCCAGGTGACCGGGCTGGATGCCGTCACGTTGCAGGGCGCTGATGACGCGGTCGGCGAAGTCCGGTGCCAGGGCCAGCTTGGTCGGCCAGCCGACCAGCAGGCGGCCCTGTTCGGCAAGGAAGGCGTTGTCCGGACGGGTCAGCCCCGTTTGCAGGGGCTCGGCACGGTCGACACGCAGGGTTGCCCATTGCACGGTGTCGAGGTCGATCCACGGCAATAACTGAGCGAGTTCTTTCTGTGCGGTCGCAATCTGCTCCGCCGGTTCGCGGGCGACGCCCTCGGCTTCGGCGATGTCTCCCCCCAGGTACCAGACCCATTGGCCGTCGGCAGCCGGGTGAGTGGTGATGGTGAGACGAGGTTTGGTGCCGCCGCCCAGGCAGTGGGCGTACAAGGGTTTGAGGCCTGGCCCCTTGGCGATGATCATGTGCAGCGGCCGGCGCTGCATGGCCGGCTGGCTCAGCCCCAGTGCCTCCAGCAACGTCGCGGTGCCAGCCCCGGCGCTGATGACGATTCGCTGGGCGCGAATTTCCCGTGCGTCGACCTTCAGGCCGACCAGCAGGCCATCCTCCAGCAAGGGTTCGATGTGCTGCCCGGCGAGCAGGCCGTCACCGGCCAGGTCGGCCAGGCGCTGGATCAGGCTCGGGACGTCGATCACCAGTTCCGCCAGGCGATAGACCTTGCCCTTGAAACGTTTGTCTTGCAGGGCTGGCGGCAACTGGTCGCCCTTGACCTGATCGACACGGCCGCGCACCGCCTTGCTGGCGAAGAAACTGGTGAGGTTGCCGGCGAGCGTGCCCGGCGACCACAGGTAATGCGCTTCGGACAGCAGGCGCACACCGGACAAGTCCAGCTCACCGTCGCCGGCCAGGGCCTCACGCCAGCGTCGCGGCATGTCGGCGATGGCTTCCGAGGCGCCGGTGAGCGCACCGTGCAACGCATACTTGGCGCCGCCGTGGATGATCCCCTGGGACTTGACGCTCTGCCCGCCACCGAGGGTGGCGCTTTCCACCAGCACGGTCGAAAAACCCTGACGGCGCAGGCGCGCATTCAGCCAGAGGCCGGCGACACCAGCGCCGACAATCAGAACGTCGGTGGAAATAACGGATGGCATGCAGCGACCTCAGTGTTCAAGACGAGATCGCAGTATACAGACTACCGGTCGATCGAAACCTGCGGGAGCGTTCCCTGGTCAATGCCCCGCCGTTTTGGAAAACAGCTGGATAACCACCACGCCCAGCACGATCAACGCCATCCCCAGCATCGCCGGCACATCGAGTTTTTGCCCGTAGATGAACAGGGCCGCGACGCTGACCATCACGATGCCCATGCCCGCCCACACGGCGTAGGCCACGCCGACCGGAACGCTGCGCACCACCAGCGTCAGCATCCAGAAGGCAATGCCGTAGCCGGCGATGACCAGAATCAGCGGCAGTGGCGTACTGAATCCCTTGACGGCTTTCATCGAAACCGTGGCGATCACTTCGGCGCAGATGGCGATAGCCAGATAGTAGTAAGCAGTCATGGGAATCTCCTCATGTGACGTGTTGCATTCCGAGTCGACATTCTAGTGATTCAACAGATGCGGTAAAGTCATTACCTATCTGATTTGGAGATGGGTTAAGCATGCAATGGGATCTGGATCAATTGCGCCTGTTTGTCAGCGTAGCGGAGCATCGGTCGTTTTCGGCCGTGGCGCGCGAGCAGCGCAAGGCGCAATCGGCGGTGAGCAGCGCAATCGCGCTGCTGGAGGAGGACCTGGGCATGAGCCTGTTCGATCGCAGCAGTGGCCGTCAGCCCAGGCTCACCGAGGCCGGCAGTGCCTTGCTGGAGGAGGCGCGGGAGGTGCTGCGCCAGTGCGAGCGCCTCAACGGCCGGGCGTTGGCGATGATGCGCGGGCAGGAGGCGCGTATCCGCCTGGCACAGGATGAAGCGATGCCCTTTCAGCCGGTCATCGACAGTCTGGATGCTTTGGCCGAACAGTTCCCCAGCCTGGAGGTTGAGTTATCCAACGGCACGCAAGGCGATGTGGCGCGCAAACTGGTGGAGCGCCGCGCCGACCTCGGGCTGTTGTTCTATCACGAGCAGATTCCCGAGGCACTGGAGCGGCGAGTGCTGGGCAGTATCGACATGGTCACGGTCTGTGGGGTCGATCACCCGATGGCGGCCATGGGCGAAGTCAACTGCCAGCAACTGGCCCAGCATCGCCAATTGCTGATGGCCGCCCAATCCAGCGTCTACCCCGGCAGCGAACCCGCGAGCCCGCAGGTCTGGCGAGCTGACAGTTTCTACGTGATCGCCGAATTGCTCATGCGTGGCCTCGGCTGGGCGTGGCTGCCGCGCAACGTCGTGCAGTATTCCGGTTATCACGACAAGATCGTCGAACTGACCAGCGAATGGACACCGCCGGCGCTGGTGGTGGAGTTGGTCTGGCGCCGCGACGAGCCCCTCGGCCCGGCCGCCCGTTGGCTGGCGGAATGTTTTGCCGTGCACTTGCAGGCGATCGGCGAGAAAAGTCGATAAACTCCGCCGCCATGAACAGAACTCTCTATACCGCGCTGTTTTACCTGGGGCTGCCGTTGGTAGCGATTCGGCTCTGGCTGCGCTCGCGCAAGGCGCCAGCCTATGCCAAACGCGTCGGCGAGCGTTTTTCCCTCGGCCTGCCGACGATGAAACCGGGGGGCATCTGGGTGCACGCGGTGTCCGTTGGCGAGAGCATTGCCGCCGCGCCGATGATCCGTGCGCTGCTGCAGCGCTATCCGACGTTGCCGATCACCGTCACCTGCATGACCCCGACCGGTTCCGAGCGCATCCAGGCCTTGTTCGCCAACGAACCGCGCATCCAGCACTGCTATTTGCCCTACGACCTGCCGTGCGCTGCCGCGCGCTTTCTTGATCGGGTGCGCCCGACCCTGGCGGTGATCATGGAGACCGAACTCTGGCCCAATCACATTCACCAGTGCGCCAGACGCGCGATCCCCGTGGCGCTGGCCAATGCCCGACTGTCCGAGCGTTCCGCCAGGGGCTACGGACGATTTGCCAGGCTGACCCAGCCGATGCTCGCCGAGATGAGCCTGTTCGCGGTGCAGACCGAAGCCGAAGCCCAGCGCTTTCGCGACCTGGGTGCCCGTGCCGACACCGTCGAGGTGACCGGTTCGATCAAGTTCGACCTGACCATCGACCCGGCCTTGCTCCAGCGCGCCGCCGAGTTGCGCGAGCAATGGCAGGCGCAGGAGCGCCCGGTGTGGATCGCCGCCAGTACCCACGACGGGGAAGACGAAGTGGTGCTGGCGGCGCATCGCCAGTTGCTTGCCAGTCATTCCGATGCGTTGCTGATTCTGGTGCCGCGCCATCCCGAGCGTTTCAATACGGTGTTCGACCTGTGCCGACAGCAGGGTTTCGCCACGGTCCGTCGCTCTGGTGGCGAGCCGGTGAGCGCCGGCACTTCGGTGTTGCTGGGCGACACCATGGGTGAATTGCTGTTTCTGTATGCCCTGGCCGACAGTGCCTTTGTCGGCGGCAGCCTGGTGCCGAACGGTGGCCACAATTTGCTGGAACCGGCCGCCCTGGCGAAACCGGTGCTCAGTGGGCCGCACCTGTTCAACTTCCTGGAAATCGCCGCGCAGTTGCGCAGTGCCGGCGCTTTGCAGGAAGTGGAAGACGCCGAAGGTCTGGCGCTGGCAGTGCAGCGCCTGTTCGAATTGCCGCGCGATGCGCAGCGCATGGCCGAGGCCGGGTTGAAGGTCATGCGCACCAATCAGGGTGCATTGCAGCGCTTGCTGGACGGGTTGGGGCGGTTGATCGACAAAACCTGACTGACCGTTTTACAAACGGTGGGAGCGAGCGGACTCGCTCCCGCGGATCGGTCATGGCCTTGCTTTGAGCTGCGCTTCCGCCGCCTTGGCGAGGTCCGGTGGCAGGAAATCCTTGTCCGGGTTGTAGTCCGGCTTGAGGTAGCGCTTGAGATCCTCCAGGTCCCCGGGGTTCAACGTACCGGCGGCCTGCTTCAGGCGCAGGTTGTCGAGGATGTAGTCGTAGCGGGTGTTGTTGTAGTCGCGCACCGAGTTGTACAACTGACGCTGCGCATCCAGCACATCGACAATGTTTCGCGTCCCGACCTGGTAACCGATTTCGGTCGCTTCCACCGCGCTCTGGTTGGAAATGATCGACTGCTTGCGCGCCTGGACCTGCTCCACATCGGTATTCACCGCGCGGTGCAGGTTGCGGGTGTTTTCGACCACTTGCCGACGCAGGCTTTCGCGCTGCTGCTCGGTCTGGTCCAGTTGCGAGTAGGACTGGCGGACCTGCGAACTGGTCAGCCCGCCACTGTAGATCGGGATGTTCAATTGCAAGGCCAGGGTGGTCTGCTCGACGGGACCGCCGTAGGCCTGGCCGAAGGCATTCGGGTTGCTGAAACCGAAGGCGTCGTTGTCGCCTTTTTCGTACTTCGCCACGGCGTCCAGCGTCGGCGCGTGGCCGGCCTTGCGTTGCTTGAGGGTTTCTTCGGCGGCACTGACCGCGTAGTTGCTGGCCAGCAGGTTGAGGTTCTGCCGGGCTGCGGTGTCGACCCAGGCCTTGGCGTCGTTCGGCGCGGGCGGCAGGATCGGCAGCGTATGAACCATGCCCTGGATCGAGTTGTACTGACGGTTGGTCAGGGTGATCAACGCTTCGAACGCGTCGTCCACCCGTCGCTGCGCCACGATCCGGTTGGCCCTGGCGGTGTCGTAGCTGGCCTGGGATTGCAGCACGTCGGTCTTGTCCGACAGGCCGACGTCAAAGCGCTCGTTGGACTGATCGAGCTGGCGCTTGAACGCAGCTTCCTCGGCCTTGGTCGATGCCAGCGTGTCCTGGCTGCGCAGAACGTTGAAGTAGTCCTCGGCGGCTTGCAGGATCAGGTTCTGCTCGGTGGCCGAGAGTTGCAGTGCGGCCTGTTCATTGACGCTCTTGGCAGCCTGGTACTGGAACCAGCGATCGGCACGGAACAGTGGCTGCGCCAGCGTCGCCTGGTAGGAGTTGGCGCTGCGATTGGCAATGGCCGACGGTTGATTGATGTCGGTGCGCACATTGGCCACCTGGCCGCCACCGGACAGGTTGGGCAGCAGGCCGGCGCGGGCCTGGGGCACGACTTCCTTCTGAGCGCCATACTGGGCGCGGGCGGCGGCCAGGTCGGCGTTATTGTCCACCGCTTCCTGGTACACGCTGACCAGGTCGGTTTTGGTCGCCAGAGGCGCTTCTGCTGCCCAGGCCATTCCATTGGACGCACAAGACACGGCAACGGCCAGTGAGAGTTTGCGCAGCATTGAGGCGATTCCCTGGAAATTGATATTACGCTGATAATTCAGGCGCCAAGGTACGGCGCGGCCCGCACAGCGTCAAGGCGCGGTGCGGCGTAGCGAGTGTAGTTGCGCCTTCGGGCGGCAACAATCCTTCAATTGCGCCATTCATCATGGTGATTGCCTCGGTGTTGGCGTTCCTTGCCAGTTGTGTCTAGACTGGCCGGGTTCTTGTCGGGGTGCCTTGCTATGAGGCTGAGATCGAATAATTTCGGATCCCGTTGAACCTGATCAGGTTAGCGCCTGCGTAGGGAACAAGATTTCTCGTCACCCGGCGAGTCCTCTTGTGCTTCGTCCGGGATGTTGTTCGACCATTGAACGACCCCTCGAGCACTGAGCACAGCACAGCTGGTTTTGCAGCCCGCGTGCGTCCATTCGTCACAGGTTCGCTCCGACAAAATTCCAATGCCTGGATGCCGTCTGGAGAGCCCGTGATGACGATAAAACTAAAAAATACCGCGAACCTGAGTGATTCGGCGCAAGTCGATCAACAGTCGGTTCAACCCTTTACCCGCTCGCAAAAAATCTATGTCCAGGGCTCCCGTCCCGACATCCTCGTGCCGATGCGCGAAATCAGCCTCGACGTCACGCCGACCGACTTCGGCGGCGAGGTCAACGCACCGGTCACGGTCTACGACACGTCGGGTCCGTACACTGACCCCAACGTCATCATCGACGTACGCAAAGGCCTGGCCGATGTGCGCTCGCCGTGGATCGAGTCCCGTGGCGACACCGAGCGCCTGAGCGGTCTGAGTTCGAACTTCGGCCAGGAACGCCTCGCCGATCCGGAATTGACCAAACTACGCTTCGCCCACGTCAACAACCCGCGTCGCGCCAAGGCCGGGGCCAACGTCACCCAGATGCATTACGCGCGCCAGGGCATCATCACCGCCGAGATGGAGTACGTCGCCATCCGCGAGAACATGAAGCTGGAAGTGGCCCGTGCCGCTGGCCTGCTGGATCAGCAGCATGCCGGTCACAGCTTCGGTGCCAGCGTGCCGAAAGTCATTACCCCGGAATTCGTGCGTGACGAAATCGCCCGCGGTCGCGCGATCATTCCGGCCAACATCAACCACACCGAACTGGAACCGATGATCATCGGCCGTAACTTCCTGGTGAAGATCAACGGCAACATCGGCAACAGCGCCCTGGGTTCGTCCATCGAAGAAGAAGTGGCGAAACTGACCTGGGGCATCCGCTGGGGTTCGGACACGGTCATGGACCTGTCCACCGGCAAGCACATTCACGAAACCCGTGAATGGATCATCCGCAACTCACCCGTGCCGATCGGCACCGTGCCGATCTACCAGGCCCTGGAAAAAGTCGGCGGCGTGGCGGAAGACCTGACCTGGGAGCTGTTCCGCGACACGCTGATCGAGCAGGCGGAGCAGGGCGTCGACTACTTCACCATCCACGCCGGCGTGCTGTTGCGCTACGTGCCGATGACCGCCAAGCGCGTGACCGGCATCGTTTCCCGTGGGGGGTCGATCATGGCCAAGTGGTGCCTGGCGCACCACAAGGAAAACTTCCTCTACACCCATTTCGAAGACATCTGCGAAATCATGAAGGCCTACGACGTCAGCTTCTCGCTGGGTGACGGCCTGCGTCCGGGTTCGATTGCCGATGCCAACGACGAAGCGCAGTTTGGCGAGCTGGAAACCCTGGGCGAGCTGACCAAGATCGCCTGGAAGCACGATGTGCAATGCATGATCGAAGGCCCGGGCCACGTGCCGATGCAGCTGATCAAGGAGAACATGGACAAGCAGCTCGAGTGCTGCGACGAGGCACCGTTCTATACCCTCGGCCCGCTGACCACCGACATTGCGCCGGGCTACGACCACATCACCTCCGGCATCGGGGCGGCGATGATCGGCTGGTTCGGCTGCGCCATGCTCTGCTACGTGACGCCCAAGGAGCACCTGGGCCTGCCGAACAAGGATGACGTGAAGACCGGCATCATCACCTACAAGATCGCCGCCCATGCCGCCGATCTGGCCAAGGGGCATCCAGGCGCGCAAATCCGTGACAATGCCCTGAGCAAGGCGCGTTTCGAGTTCCGTTGGGAAGACCAGTTCAACCTGGGCCTCGATCCGGACACCGCCCGTTCGTATCACGATGAGACCCTGCCGAAGGATTCGGCCAAGGTCGCGCACTTCTGCTCGATGTGCGGGCCGAAATTCTGCTCGATGAAAATCACCCAGGAAGTCCGCGAGTATGCGGCCAACCAACGGATCGAAGCGGTCGACGTGGAGGTTGCCCAGGGCATGGCCGAACAGGCCGAGCGCTTCAAGCAGGAAGGCAGCCAGCTGTACCAGAAAGTTTGATCTGATCTGTGATTGACGGCGCCTGTGCTGCCGTCTTCGCGAGCAAGCCCGCTCCCACATTAGACCGCGTCCCCCCGGACAACTCAGGCAACCGTGGGAGCGGGCTTGCTCGCGAAGAGGCCGGACCGGGCGCCGAACATCTCAATGACACAATTATCCCTCTGAGATAACCCCCTTGAGCATTCAACCCGGCACTTATTCACCCGACATCGCCGTGCCCACCGACAAACGTGTCTTCGGCGGTCGCGATCTGTTTTCCCTGTGGTTTTCCCTCGGCATCGGCCTGATGGTGTTGCAGACCGGTGCCTTGCTTGCGCCAGGCCTGGGCCTCTCCGGCTCGTTGCTGGCGATCTTCCTCGGCACCCTGGTCGGCGTTCTGCTGCTGGCCGCCGTTGGCGTGATCGGCAGCGACACCGGCCTGTCGTCGATGGCCGCGCTGAAACTCAGCCTCGGCGCCAAAGGCGCCAGCCTTCCGGCGGTGCTGAACCTGTTGCAACTGATCGGCTGGGGTTCGTTCGAAATCATCGTGATGCGCGATGCAGCGAGCCTGCTGGGCGCCCGGGCCTTCAGCGAAGGCAGCCTGTGGTCCAATCCGCTGCTCTGGACAGTATTCTTCGGCGGTCTGGCGACCTTGCTGGCGGTCAGCGGCCCGTTGACCTTCGTGCGGCAGATACTGCGCAAATGGGGCATCTGGCTGCTGCTGGCAGCGTGTACCTGGCTGACCTGGAACCTGTTCGCCAAGGCCGATCTGGCGGCGCTGTGGGCGCAGGCCGGCGACGGTTCGATGCCGTTCGCGGTGGGCTTTGACATCGCCATCGCCATGCCGCTGTCGTGGCTGCCACTGATTGCCGACTATTCGCGGTTTGGCAAGCGGGCGAAAAACGTGTTCGGCGGCACCGCGGTGGGGTTCTTCATCGGTAATTTCTGGCTGATGAGCCTGGGCGTGGCGTACACCCTGGCGTTCGCGCCGAGTGGCGAGGTGAATGCGCTATTGCTGGCGCTGGCCGGTGCGGGCCTGGGCATTCCGTTGCTGTTGATCCTGCTGGATGAATCGGAAAACGCGTTCGCCGACATTCACTCGGCGGCCGTGTCCAGCGGATTTCTGTTGCGCTTGAAAGTCGAGCATCTGGCATTGGCCATCGGCGTGCTCTGCACCCTCATCGCCCTGCTGGCGCCGTTGGCGCAGTACCAGAACTTCCTGCTGCTGATCGGTTCGGTGTTCGCGCCGCTGTTCGGCGTGGTGCTGGTGGATCACTTCATCCTGCGCAAACGCAGTGGCCAGCTGGCGTCGGTCGCATTGCGCTGGCCGGCGCTGCTCGCCTGGCTGGGGGGCATCAGCACTTACCATCTGTTGGCGAACCTGTACCCGGATGTCGGCGCAACCCTGCCGGCGCTGGTCCTGGCAGGGCTGTTGCAGCTTGTACTGGGCCGGGCGTTCAGTTACGGCCGGGAAACAGCTCGGGCTTGAGAATGCCGTTCAGGCGTGGGTAGGGGATCTTCAGTTCGACGTGGCCCAGTGCGTAAGGCGCGATGGTGCTGACCTGATACTTGAGGATCACCCCGCCATAGGTCAGCGCCACGTTCGGGGTTTTCTGGAACGGCCAGCTCTTCACGAACTCCGCTTCCTGATCGAGCTTGGTGCTGATCAGCCAGCTGTTGTGCGCCACCTGCGCGGCTTTCCAGAAGGCATCTTCCTGCCCCGGCAGCAACATGTCGGACAAGTTCAGCACCTTGTGCTGCTGGCGCGAGTAGTTGATGAAGCCGCGACCCGGCGTGCCGTGGGCGCCGCCGGTGTCCAGGTAGCTGGAAAACTCGATGATCACCAAGCCGTCATGCTGTTCGCGTACCTTGGCCTGCAAGTAGCTGCTGTTACGCGGTGCGGCGGTGCGCAAAAACTCGTCGCGATACGCCGCCAGCGTCGGTGCCGCCGGTGCGTCAGGCGAGGTGCGGGTCATTTGCAGCAAGCGTTTTTCGACGATGCCGTCCAGTGCAGGCTCGGTGGGGAAGCGCAGCGTGTCGATGTTCACCAGCGGGCAGTCGGCAGACGTGCAACCGGGCTTCAACTGCTCGGAGGCATCGCGGGTGGTTTCCAGCGGCACTCGGTAGTTGGGTTGGAACAGGCTCTGGCAAGCGCCCAGGGTCAGGGCGATGGCCGCCACGGAGGCGATCTTGAAAAGTGACATGGGCGTCCTTCATGAAACAGGGAAAGGCGAAAAGTTACCCGCTTCGACTCTCAACCAGGCAGTCAGTTCGCCACTAAGCTAATTAGAGTGGGTTTCGCCGTCACCGTCTATCCCGCTGACGGGAAAGGGGCTGCATCAAACCTCACGGGCGCGTTAGGATGGCGCGAAGTCGAGGTTGCAGGCACACGCAGGCAACCTCGGATCGGATTGTGCAAACGAGGATAGTCATGACTGATTTTGCCAGCGCCATTCCAACCGCCGTCGATATCGTTCGGCGCGAAAAGTGCTACGAGGGCTTCTACAAGCTCGACCGTGTGCATTTGCGCCACGAATTGTTCGGCGGCGGCATGAGTCGCGAAATCAATCGAGAAGTGTTTGTCCGTCACGATGCCGTTTGCGTATTGCCTTACGATCCGCAGCGCGACGAAGTGGTGCTGATCGAGCAGTTTCGTGTCGGCGCCATGGGCAAGACCGACAACCCGTGGCTGGTCGAACTGGTCGCTGGTCTGATCGACAAGGACGAAGTGCCGGAAGAAGTTGCCCACCGCGAAGCGCAGGAGGAAGCTGGGCTGGAATTCCGCGCACTGTGGCCGATGACCAAGTATTTTCCGTCGCCGGGTGGCAGCAATGAATTCGTGCACTTGTACCTGGGGCGCTGCGAGACGAACGGAGTCGGGGGCCTGCATGGACTGGAGGAAGAAGCTGAAGATATCCGCGTGACGGTCTGGGCTTTCGAAGATGCCCTGCAAGCCGTGCGCGACGGGCGAATTGCCAACGCGGCCAGCATCATTGCCTTGCAATGGCTGGCCTTGAACCGCGTTGAAGTGAGGGGGCTATGGTCGTAAACAAGCTGCGCGATCGTTACCGGGTCGACCTGGCGGGGCTGCAAGCTTCCTGCGAGGCGAACTACGCGCGCCTGATGCGACTGCTCCCCGACATGCGCAACGAGCCGGCGGCACGGCGTATTGCCGTGACCCATGGCGACCAGATGCTCGGTGTCCTGGCGCTGGAAGTGCTGCAGGTCTGTCCGTACACCACGACGTTGCAGGTGCGTCAGGAACATAGCCTGCCGTGGCTGCCGGTGCCGCAACTGGAGGTCCAGGTGTACCACGACGCCTGCATGGCCGAAGTGGTCAGCGCCGAACATGCACGACGCTTTCGCGGCATCTATCCTTACCCGAACGCCGCGATGCATCAGCCGGATGAAAAGGCCCAGTTGAACATGTTCCTGGGTGAATGGCTGAGTCACTGCCTGGCGCTGGGGCATGAGTACGAAGTCGTTCGCTAGTTGTGAACTGCGTCCGGTTAACGGGTTTCCCCTTTTGCATGTCCCCCAGCATAATTGCGCCACTTGAGCCCTGGGAGAGCGCCTTGCCGAGCGTATCCACATTGACCACCGCCGATTCGGCGCTGCTGGTGCAACTGTCCGACAGCCATCTGTTTGCCGAAGCCGACGGAACCTTGCTGGGCATGAACACGCGACAGAGCCTGCAAAAGGTCATCGAACTGGTCAGGCATCAACAGCCGCGAATCGACCTGATCATTGCCAGTGGTGATATTTCCCAGGACGGCACGCTGGAGTCCTACCAGCGGTTTCGCGACCTGACCCGGCCGCTCGATGCGCCCGCGCGCTGGATTCCCGGCAATCACGATGAGCCGCAGGTCATGGCCGAGGCTGCCGTGCAGAGTGCGCTGCTGGAGCCGGTGGTGGACATCGGCAACTGGCGGGTCACCCTGCTCGACTCGGCGGTGCCGGGGTCGGTGCCGGGGTATCTGCAGGACGAGCAATTGCAGTTGCTCGCGCGTTCCTTGAGCGAAGCGCCGGAGCGCCATCACCTGGTGTGTTTCCACCATCATCCGGTGTCGATTGGTTGCGCCTGGATGGAACCGATCGGGTTGCGCAACCCCGAGGCGCTGTTTGCCGTGCTGGATCGTTTTCCACAGGTACGCGCGGTGTTGTGGGGGCATGTGCATCAGGAAATCGATCAGTTTCGAAACGGCGTGCGCCTGATCGCTTCGCCCTCGACCTGCATCCAGTTCGAGCCTGGGAGTGTCGATTTCAAGGTCGGTGAACAGGCGCCGGGCTACCGCTGGCTGCGGTTGTCGCCGGACGGGCAGATCGAGACCGGTGTGGAGCGGGTGACCGGGTTCGATTTCACGGTGGATTACGGCTCCAACGGCTACTAGTCATTCCTGAAGGCCGCGTCGTGGCCTTCGCGAGCAGGCTCGTTCCCACAGTGGATCCGAGCCGCTCATAAACTGTGTGGGAGCGAGTCTGCTCGCGAAGGCGTCGGTCCAGACGACTTGAATTTCACAGATATCCCCGATTCCCCCGACTCCCTGTAAACTCCGCCCTTCCTCACCCGACACACAGGGAGTCCAGATGTCCGGTTCGATCCTTTATATCCACGGTTTCAACAGCGCGCCCGCCTCGCAAAAGGCCACGCAGTTGATGCAGGTGATGGAGCGTCTGGGCCTGAGCAGCCATCTGCGAGTCCCGGCCTTGCATCACCATCCACGCCAGGCCATCGCGCAGCTGGAGCAGGCGATTGCCGAGCTCGGGCGGCCACTGCTGGTCGGCAGCTCACTCGGCGGCTACTATGCGACTCACCTGGCCGAGCGCCATGGCCTCAAGGCCTTGCTGATCAACCCTGCCGTCAGTCCGCACCGGATGTTCGACGGGTTCCTGGGGACGCAGAAAAACCTGTATACCGATGAGGCCTGGGAATTGACCCACGACCATGTGACGGCCCTGGCCGAACTGGAAGTGCCGGCGCCCCGGGATCCGCAGCGGTACCAGGTGTGGTTGCAAACGGGCGATGAAACACTGGACTATCGCCTCGCCGAGCAGTATTACCGGGCGTGTGCCTTGCGTATCCAGGCCGGCGGCGATCATGGTTTCCAGGGTTTTGCCGCGCAACTGCCGGCAATGCTGAGTTTTGCCGGCATCGGCGCAGATTTGTATCGGGCGATGGATTTCACGGCACTGTGAACACTCGCTCTTTTTCATCGATCACTTTTTAGACAGGCGGACGAAGAGACCCCATGGCCACTCCCAGCGCTAGCTCTTATAACGCAGACGCCATCGAAGTCCTCTCGGGCCTCGACCCGGTGCGCAAACGCCCCGGCATGTACACCGACACCAGTCGGCCGAACCACCTTGCCCAGGAAGTCATCGACAACAGCGTCGACGAAGCCCTGGCGGGTCACGCCACGTCGGTGCAGGTCATTCTGCACGCCGACCACTCGCTGGAAGTCAGCGACGATGGCCGTGGCATGCCCGTGGACATTCACCCGGAGGAGGGCGTCTCGGGCGTCGAGCTGATCCTCACCAAGCTGCACGCGGGCGGCAAGTTTTCCAACAAGAACTACCAGTTCTCCGGCGGTTTGCACGGGGTGGGTATTTCCGTGGTCAACGCCCTGTCGACCGAAGTGCGGGTGCGCGTCAAGCGCGATGGCAATGAATACCAGATGACCTTCGCCGATGGTTTCAAGAAAACCGAACTGGAAGTGGTCGGCAGCGTCGGCAAGCGCAACACCGGCACCAGCGTATTCTTCGCGCCGGACCCGAAGTACTTCGATTCACCGAAATTCTCCATCAGCCGCCTCAAGCACGTGCTCAAGGCCAAGGCCGTTCTGTGCCCGGGGCTGCTGGTCAGCTTTGAAGACAAGGGCACCGGCGAGAAAGTCGAGTGGCATTATGAAGATGGCCTGCGTTCGTACCTGGTCGATGCGGTCAGCGAGTTCGAACGCCTGCCCGACGAACCGTTCTGCGGCAGCCTGGCCGGTAACAAGGAAGCGGTGGATTGGGCGCTGTTGTGGCTGCCCGAAGGTGGCGACAGCGTTCAGGAAAGCTACGTCAACCTGATCCCCACCGCCCAGGGCGGCACCCACGTCAATGGCTTGCGTCAGGGCCTGCTCGATGCGATGCGCGAGTTCTGCGAGTTCCGCAGCCTGTTGCCGCGCGGCGTCAAGCTGGCGCCGGAAGACGTCTGGGAGCGCATCGCCTTCGTGCTGTCGATGAAGATGCAGGAACCGCAATTCTCCGGCCAGACCAAAGAGCGCCTGTCGTCCCGGGAAGCGGCGGCGTTCGTCTCCGGGGTGGTCAAGGATGCGTTCAGCCTGTGGCTCAACGCCAACCCGGAAACCGGCATGCTGCTTGCCGAGCTGGCGATCAACAACGCTGGCCGGCGCCTCAAGGCGAGCAAGAAGGTCGAGCGCAAACGCATTACCCAGGGGCCGGCACTGCCGGGCAAGCTCGCCGACTGCGCCGGGCAGGACCCGATGCGTTCCGAGCTGTTTCTGGTGGAGGGTGACTCCGCGGGCGGTTCGGCCAAGCAGGCGCGGGACAAGGAATTCCAGGCCATCCTGCCGTTGCGCGGCAAGATCCTCAACACCTGGGAAGTGGACGGCAGCGAAGTGCTGGCCAGCCAGGAAGTGCACAACATTGCCGTGGCCATCGGTGTCGATCCGGGCGCGGCGGACATGAGCCAGCTGCGTTACGGCAAGATCTGCATCCTCGCCGACGCCGACTCCGACGGTCTGCACATCGCCACCCTGCTGTGCGCATTGTTCGTCCAGCATTTCCGTGCGCTGGTCGATGCCGGTCACGTCTATGTCGCAATGCCGCCGCTGTACCGGATCGATCTGGGCAAGGACATCTACTACGCCCTCGATGAAGCCGAGCGCGACGGGATTCTTGACCGCCTGGTGGCCGAGAAGAAACGCGGCAAGCCGCAGGTCACCCGATTCAAGGGCCTGGGTGAAATGAACCCGCCGCAGTTGCGTGAAACCACCATGGACCCGAACACCCGGCGCCTGGTGCAACTGACCCTGGACGATTTTGACGCGACGTCGGAAATGATGGACATGTTGCTGGCGAAGAAACGCGCCGGCGACCGTAAATCCTGGCTCGAATCCAAAGGCAACCTGGCCGAGGTTCTTGGCTGATGCGGGTTGGCTTTGCCCTGGCGTGTGCGTTACTTCTGGGCTGTGGTTCGGTGTTTGCCGAACCGGCACCGTCGTTGCGCCTGTTGTCCGAGCATCCCGTGGAGGGCATGCGCGGCGGCAATCTGTCGGGGCTGGCGCAGTGCGGCAAGGAATTGTGGACGGTATCCGATCGCGACGACGACCAGATCTACCGCCTGGAGCCCGGTGACGGAACCTGGCAGGCGCAAACCGTGCACATCGATGTGCCGCCAGTGCCGGACAGCGGTTTGCCCTGGGGCCTGCGTTCGCGGACCTGGGTGGCTTCGTTCGTGCGCGGCGGTGACCTTGATTTCGAAGGCATCACCTGCGACAGCGCCGGCAATCGCTACCTCGTCAGCGAAGCTCATGCCGCTGTGCTGCAAGTGCCGCCAGCCGGGCCGGCGTCCTGGTTGAAGATCTCGCCGTTGCTGGTTCGTGAGGCGCGCGCCAGTGGCATGCTGTTGCACTTCAACGCGCTGTTCGAAGGCCTGGCCATCAACCCCGCTGGCGATCAATTGTGGTTGGCGGCGGAGCGCGAACGTCGTGGCCTGCTGCTGGTCAAGCGTCAGCAAACGGTCTGGGATTGCGATGCAGGGTGTGTGCTGCTGAGCGAAGCGGGCGTGGAAATGCAGCCGGCGAACTTTCCCAAAGCCAAGGCGGTATCGCGGGATTTTTCCGATCTGTCATTGTTCAACGGCAAGCTGTTCACCCTCGAGCGCAATGCGTTCGAGATTTGCCGCCGCGACGCGGTGACGGCCAAGGTCGAGCGGTGCTGGTCATTTGCCGACGAGGCGCTGCGGCCACCTCGGCGTTACGCACAGGACTACGGCCTGGCGGAGGCGCTGATCGTGGACGCCGAGGGTGCCTGGATCGGCATCGATAACAATGGAGGGGCTCGCGCCGATGGCGAGAAGCGCCCGATCGTCTGGCGCTTTGCCGCGCCTGACGGTGGCTGGAACGCCGCGCCGTGACTGCGCAACCGCCAGGCAAGCGCGCCGGTCGGGTCTTGCTGATCCTGGCCTGGTGCGCCGGCCTGTTCCTGGCCACGCGATTCTTCGGCGAATGGGAAGCGCGCCAGAACAATCCCAATGTGGTTGTCAGTTCGCAGCAGGGCGATGGTTACATCGAAGTGAAGCTGGTCAGCAACCAGCAGGGCCACTTCGTCGCCAGCGGTCAGATCAACGGCCAGCCGGTGGATTTCATGCTGGACACCGGGGCGACGGATGTATCGATCCCGGCCGAACTGGCCAAACGCTTGAAACTGGAAGAAGGCTTCGGGGTGACCCTGAGCACGGCAAACGGTCTGAGCCAGGGTTACCGAACCCGTATCGACCGCTTGCAGGTCGGCGACATCGTCTTGCGCGATGTCCGCGCGCTGGTCGCGCCCGGCCTGGACGGCAATCAGGTGCTGCTGGGCATGAGCGCGCTGAACAAACTTGAATTTACCCAGCGCGGTGGCACCATGCTGCTGCGCCAGACAACGAACCGATGAGGCCCGCATGAGCGACTCCCTTGATCTCAGCCTGGACGGTGTAGAACGCCGGTCACTGTCTGACTTCACCGAAAATGCCTACCTCAACTACTCCATGTACGTGATCATGGACCGCGCCCTGCCGCATATCGGCGACGGCCTGAAACCGGTACAGCGACGCATCGTCTACGCGATGAGCGAGTTGGGGCTGGATGCCGATTCCAAGCACAAGAAATCGGCGCGTACCGTCGGTGACGTGCTCGGCAAGTTCCACCCGCACGGCGATTCGGCCTGCTACGAAGCCATGGTCCTGATGGCCCAGCCGTTCAGCTACCGCTACACGCTGGTCGATGGCCAGGGCAACTGGGGGGCACCGGACGATCCCAAGTCCTTCGCCGCCATGCGATACACCGAAGCACGGCTGTCGCGCTATTCCGAAGTGCTGCTCAGCGAGCTGGGCCAGGGCACGGCGGACTGGGGCCCGAACTTCGACGGCACCCTCGAAGAACCCCTGGTGTTGCCGGCACGTTTGCCGAACATCCTGCTCAACGGCACCACCGGCATCGCCGTGGGCATGGCCACGGACGTACCGCCGCACAACCTGCGTGAAGTGGCGTCGGCGTGCGTGCGCCTGCTCGATGAGCCCAAGGCCACGGTCGAGCAGCTCTGCGAACACATCCAGGGCCCGGATTACCCGACCGAAGCGGAAATCATCACCCCGCGCGCCGACCTGCTGAAAATGTATGAAACCGGCAAGGGATCGGTGCGCATGCGCGCCGTGTACCACGTCGAAGACGGTGACATCATCGTCACCGCGTTGCCGCACCAGGTCTCCGGGGCCAAGGTGCTGGAGCAGATCGCGGCGATGATGCAGGCCAAGCCTTCCAAGGCCCCGCAGATCGCCGACCTGCGTGACGAGTCCGACCACGAAAACCCGTGCCGGATCGTGATCATTCCCGGTGCGCGCAAGAACTTCGACCACGATGCCTTGATGCAGCACCTGTTCGCCAGCACCGAGCTGGAATCGAGCTACCGGGTCAACATCAACATCATCGGCCTGGACGGCAAACCGCAGTTGAAAAACCTGCGGGCCCTGCTGGTCGAATGGCTGGAGTTCCGGGTCCAGACCGTGCGTCGCCGTCTGCAATTCCGCCTCGACAAGGTTGAGCGTCGCCTGCACCTGTTGGACGGCTTGCTGATTGCCTACCTCAACCTGGATGAAGTGATTCATATCATCCGTACCGAGGAGCACCCCAAGGCGGCGCTGATCGAGCGGTTCGCCCTGAGCGAAATCCAGGCGGACTACATTCTCGACACCCGTCTGCGTCAATTGGCGCGCCTGGAAGAAATGAAGCTGCGTGCCGAGCAGGACGAACTGCTCAAGGAGCAGGCCAAGCTGCAAGCCTTGCTGGGTAGCGAAGCCAAACTGAAGAAACTGGTGCGCAGCGAGTTGCTCAAAGACGCCGAAACTTACGGTGACGACCGTCGCTCGCCCATCGTCGAGCGTGCCGAAGCCAAGGCCCTCACTGAGCACGACCTGCTGCCGAACGAGAAAGTCAGCGTGGTGCTGTCGGAAAAAGGCTGGGTTCGCTCCGCCAAGGGCCACGACATTGACGCTACCGGGCTTTCCTACAAGGCCGGGGATGGTTTCAAGGCGCTGGCGGCCGGGCGGTCCAACCAGTACGCGGTGTTCATCGACTCCACCGGCCGCAGTTACTCGGTAGCGGCCCA
This sequence comes from Pseudomonas sp. IT-P12, assembly GCF_949767465.1. Taxonomy (NCBI): domain Bacteria; kingdom Pseudomonadati; phylum Pseudomonadota; class Gammaproteobacteria; order Pseudomonadales; family Pseudomonadaceae; genus Pseudomonas; species Pseudomonas sp. IT-P12. The sequence continues at coordinate 394,982 of NZ_CATKPY010000023.1, forward strand.
TACACTGCCGTCGGCCCGTGGCCAGGGCGAACCGCTGACCGGTCGCCTGACGCCGCCGCCAGGGGCGAGTTTCGAATGCGTGCTGATGCCTGAAGACGATTCGCTGTACGTGATCGCTTCCGACGCCGGTTACGGGTTCGTGGTCAAGGGTGAAGACTTCCAGGCCAAGAACAAGGCGGGCAAGGCCCTGCTGAGTCTGCCGAACAATTCGAAAGTGATCCTGCCGCGTCCGGTGGCCGATCGTGAGAACAACTGGCTGGCTTCGGTGACCACCGAAGGTCGCCTGCTGATCTTCAAAATCAGCGATCTGCCACAATTAGGTAAGGGCAAGGGCAACAAGATCATCGGTATTTCCGGTGAGCGTGTGGCCAATCGCGAAGAATATGTCACGGACATCGCTGTTTTGCCGGAGGGCGCCACGCTGGTGCTTCAGGCCGGAAAACGTACCTTGTCACTGAAAGCGGACGACCTCGAACACTACAAAGGTGAACGTGGGCGTCGTGGTAACAAATTGCCACGTGGCTTCCAGAGAGTGGATGCGCTGCTCGTCGAAAACCTCAATTAGGCGTCCTAGAGCGCCCGATCTACGATTTAACGCGTAGATCGGCGCTTTGGCGCTGGAGTCGGAACGCATATTCACGGATGATATGGCCTTTCAAGCGCCGGCGTGGTCGAGCGTTCTTCATATTTATTGAGTATTTTCACTGTGGTTAGCCTTGTGGCAACCACCTGGATGGGACGATGACTGCTCTGCGCCTTCCTTTTATTTTGATGCTCGCCGGCGTTCTTGGCCTGGCGGGTTGCAGCGTTCACCAGCCGGTGTCGCTGTATCAGCTGGACAGCGGAAGTCCGGCACAACCTGCGCAAGCCGCAGGCATGGCGGTATTGTTGGGCCCGGTCGTCGTTGCGGACTACCTGCAACGTGAAACGCTGTTGCAGCGTCAACCGGATGGCAGCCTCCAGGCCTCGACCGACGGTCGTTGGGCTGGCAGCCTTTCCTCCGACATCGATCAGCTGTTGTTGCGCCAGGTCGCGGGTCACCTGGACAGCCAGCGTGTGGTGCTGGCCCCGGCGACCCTCGGCTTCACCCCGGACGTTCAGGTTTTGCTGACCATCACGCGGCTGGACTCGGGTGAGTCGCAACCGGCGATCCTGGATGCTCAATGGCGCCTGATCGATCGCCGTGGTCAGGTTCGGGATAACCGCATCGTTCATCTGCAGGAGCAGCATGCCGGCGGCACTGCGGCCCAGGTGCAGGCCCAGGGCGTGTTGTTGCAGCGTCTGGCCGAACAGCTTTCCGTAGCGCTCAAGCCACTGGCCAACCAGCCACCGATTGCCGAAGCCCCTAAAAAGCCTGCTGCCAAGCCTGTTGCACCGGCAGCGGAGCAGGAGAAACAGCCCAAGATCCCGATGGCCGCTCCGATCCGCACCGATATGGAAGTGTTCCGCTTCTAAAGCCGGATGGCTTCAAGACCAAGCCCGCAGCGATGCGGGCTTTGTTGTTTCTGCAGGTTGGAAGTCTCGTTTGTCTATGCTGGCCCCATCGCGAGCAGGCTCGCTCCCACAGAGTTTTGTGTTGTGACCAGTACCGACCACTGTGGGAGCGAGCCTGCTCGCGATGACGCCAGTGAAGGCCACAAAAAAGCCCGCAGACAATCGCTTGTCTGCGGGCTTTTTTACAGCAGGGCCGAAGCCTTACGCCCGACGCTCATGCATCCGCGCCAGTTGCCGCTCGAGCATCGACGGATAAGGCTCCATCAAGCGCTCCACGCAGCAGGCACCCTCGGGGCTGGCAATCGGGCGGATACGCGCACGCTGACGAATCAGGGCGTCGTCGCTGATCCTGCGCTCCACCAGCAGCAGGTTGCGGCTGTGTTGCGACAGGGCCAGGGCGTCCTGGGCGGTTTCGGTCAGCAGCAGGTCGATCTGGCTCAGGCCGAACAACTCATCGCCCAGGGTCAGGCCCAGCTGCAATTGCAGGGTGATGCCACTGTCGGCGACTTCGATCTGCAACTGATGGCCCAGTGCGCGCAACAATTCGCCGCAGCAGATGGCATTGGTCAGGTAATCGTCGCCACTGTCCTCGGTGTGGAACAGCATCAGCGTGCTGCCATCGTTGAGGGTGTGCAGTTCGCTCTGATACAGCGACGCCGCCTGATCGAGGCAGTCGCGGTAGCGTTCCAGCAGTTCTTCCAGGCGTGCCCGGGGCAAGCGACGCAGTTGGTCCTGAGCGCCCAATTGCACGGCCAGCACCGCGCTGTGCTGCGGTACGCTGGAGACCTGCGGCTTGATCACGGGGCTCGATGCCGATTCGTCGCGCAGATCGGCAAACGGATCTTCGTCATCATCGTCTTCGACGGTGCTGACGATATGCCGAGGTGCAGGCCTGAGGCTGGCGACAGGCTTGGTCTCATCGAAGCTCGGGTCGCGCAGGTTGCGCACTTCGAAGGCTGGCTCGTGATCGTCGGCGTCGGTGTACTCGCTGTCGTCGTACTCGGGTTCCGGCACGGGCTCGGGTTCGGCCGGTTCCGGTGCGAAGTTGGCGTGCAGTTGGCGCGCCAGGTCGCCGATTTCGTCCTGACGGCCGGTAGCCGGGGTGTATTCGTCGATATTGCGCAGCCACACGCGCAATTGCAGCAGCGGTGTGGAGAGGTGACGACCCAGGCGCAGGCTCAAGGCCAGGGACAGGGCCAGCAGGATGGCGCTCAAAATGCCCATGCTCTGCAGGCTGATGGTCATCGGCTGCTGGAACTGGTCCATGTCCAGGCTGATGCGCAACTGCCCGGCGGTCACGTCCTGGAACGTGATCTTGCTCTGGTACATGCCCTCGGCTTCGCCCAGCAGGCCGTGCTTGGGGCGCTGGCCGGATTCGGCGAGGATGCGGTTATCCACGCTGTAGATGGCGGCGTGGGCCACCAGCTTGTTCTTGGTCAGGTTGTTGAGCAGCACGTTGAGGCTGAGGATGTCGTTGGACACCAGCAGCTCGGTGGCCGAGGTGGCCGTCTGCGTGGTCAGGCTTTCGCCCAGGGCATCCGCCTGTTCGTGCATGGCCTGCTTGAACTGCAAACCCATCACGCAGGCGTAGATCACCAGGGCCAGGGCGACCAGGATCACGTTATGGCTGGCGATGCGCAATGCAATCGGTACACGGCGGTGGCGCAGTGCACGGAAGATCAGCAGAAAGAAGTTATCGGTTTTTACTGGCGTGGGCCGGTTCACTTGCGCTCGGCTCTTTTGTCCGTGAAGTTGACGCGCAGTATAGCGACAGGCCCTAGACCGGCAAAGCGCTCACGGTGCCCGATGGTCACTGAAAGTGGGTAGAATGCGGTTTTTTTCCACCTGCGGGGGTGCGCCTTGCGCGAAATCGTCCTGATAAACATCACCGGATCCGATCGTCCGGGTCTGACTGCGGCCATTACCGGCGTCCTGGCCCAGGGTGGTGTGAACATTCTCGACATCGGCCAGGCGGTGATCCACGACACGCTGTCGTTCGGCATCCTGGTTGAAATTCCCGACACCGAGCAGGGCCGGTCGGTGCTCAAGGACATCCTGTTCAAGGGCTACGAGCTCGATCAGCAGGTGCGTTTCACGCCGGTCTCCGAGGAGGATTACCAGCAGTGGGTCGGCAACCAGGGCAAGAAGCGCCACATCGTGACGCTATTGACCCGCAAGGTGACCGCCGGGCAATTGCAGGCAGTGAGCGCGATTACCGCTAAATATGGCCTGAACATCGATCACATCGATCGTCTCTCCGGGCGCATGCCGCTGGATACGCCGGCGGACAAAGGCAAGGGTTGCATCGAGTTTTCGGTGCGCGGCGAAGCGGCCGATCCGCAGGCGCTGCGTGCCGAGTTCCTCAACGTGGCCCAGGAACTGAATGTCGACATCGCCTTCCAGGAAGACTCACTGTTCCGCCGCAACCGTCGTCTGGCGGTGTTCGACATGGACTCGACGCTGATCGAAGCCGAGGTCATCGACGAACTGGCCAAGGCGGCCGGCGTGGGCGACAAGGTTTCGCAAATCACCGAGCGGGCGATGGCCGGCGAACTGGACTTCCGTGCCAGCTTCAAAGAGCGCCTGGCCTTGCTCAAGGGCCTGGATGTCGGCGTGCTGGATTCGATCGGTGCCTCGTTGCGCCTGACCGAAGGCGCCGAAACCCTGTTCGCCGAGCTCAAGCGCCTGGGCTACAAGACGGCGATCCTGTCGGGTGGTTTCACTTACTTCGCCAAGCAATTGCAGGCCAAGCTGGGCATCGACTACGTGTTCGCCAATGAGTTGGAAGTGGTTGACGGCAAGGTGACCGGCGTCGCGGTCGAACCGATTGTCGATGCGCAGCGCAAGGCCGATCTGCTGAGGGAACTGGCGGTCAAGGAAGGCTTGCGCCTGGAGCAGACCATCGCGGTGGGCGATGGCGCCAACGACTTGCCGATGCTGGCCATCGCCGGCCTGGGTGTGGCCTTCCGTGCCAAACCGCTGGTCAAGCAATCGGCCAAGCAGGCGATCTCCACGCTGGGCCTGGATGGCGTGCTGTATCTGCTGGGCTTTCGCGATCGTGACGGGCAGCTCTGAGTCTTCGGCTGTTTGCGAGCCCAATCGCGAGCAGGCTCGCTCCCACGCTGGATTTGTGAACGACGCATAACCCCTGTGGGAGCGAGCCCGCTCGCGATAGCGGCGCTACGGTCCCGGGGCCTACCGTCAAAGCGTCTTCCACAACGAATCAAAATTCTCATCCGAACTGACGGCGCCGCTTCCTGCGGCGTTGTCGTTTCTGGCCGCTTCCAGTGAGCGGTAGGCGAACTGATTGAAGCTGTTCGTGCTCGCCACCCGCCGATCCAGGCCGGCCCGGCGTTCTTCACCGTTGGTGTTGATCAGCACTTTGTTACCTTCCTGAAAGGGCAGTCGCGGTGCGAGCAGGGTGGCCGGCAGGTCGACTGCGCTGATGGCCGGCAGCAGCAGACCGCGCAGGTAGTGGCTGTGTTCGTCCCGGGTACGCACCAGTTGCAGGCCGCAAGGCTCGGCATAGGGCGCCACCTGTTCGATGCCCATTTGCGTACCGCCGCCGCGAACCTGGCGGACCCAACGCACCACGGCGATGCTCCAGCCGGCCCCGGCGCTATCCTCGATTCCGACCATTTCGCCCGCCTGCAATTCGGCGGGCACCTCGCCCGGCCACGCCAGGCAATAGCCCCCGGGACTGTGATTGATCACCGGCAGGGCATAGGTCGGGAAGTGGCGATTGTGATCGGAGAGTTCGTGACTGTCGTCAGTTTGCAGTTGCGGGTACTCGATTTCCTCATACGGCAGCATCGCATCGGCGGTGCCCTGAGGCGCCGCATCGAACGCATGGTGCCATTGATCCTTGTCACGTCCGGCGGGCTCGCTGGCCTTGAACTGCGCGCGGCCGACACCCGGGGTTTTCAGGATCTCGCTGAAGGGGCGTTGTCCGCCCAGATAAAAGTGCAGCGCGCTCATGCCCACGCACAGGGTCAAGGTGCCCTGACTGGCCGTGCGCTGGAAACTGCGCTCCACCGCCTGGCCCCAGGCGGCACTCAGGTGTTGCAGCGTATCCAGGCTCAGCCCCGCCGGTACGGGCAGTGGCGTCGGGCTGTCGCTGTTTTGCAGATGGCCCTCGATGGCGGCGACCAATGGCTGCGGATCGAAAGCCAGCAGGCTCTCCAACTGCTCGGGACGGAATTTCGTCCGGTAGCGCGGGCCGACATCGAGCGCCGGTGCGACGGCGAACAAACCGGTGCCCGACGCTTGCGGTTCCAGCTTGAGCCACTGGCTCCAGGGCTCCAGGACTTCGGCGAGCCGCGCGATCTGACTCTGGCGCAGTTGGTTGCAGCGGGCGGCGCCCAGCAGCAGGGCGGCCAGGTACGTCTGCTCGATGCTCAGGTTTTGCGTCTGGCTGGCCAGCTCGTCACGCAGGCTCAGGCGCTGAAGGCGATGGGTGCAGGCGATTCGATACAGCTGGTGCAGCTCCAGCCACAGGCCGTCCGGAACCGGGCAATAGAGTTCGGTGGCGCGCACCAGCGAGCCGTTGAGACCATGCATCGCCCGTTGCAAGGCCAGGGTCAGCAGCGGTGCGCGGTCCTTGCTGAAGCGTGGGGCAATGCGCACGACAATCTGTTTGTAGCCCATCGCCAGGTGGCTTTGCAGGGCCTGGCAAAGATTGGCGATCTTGCGCGAGCGTTCGTCGAGGACGATCGACTGGTGCAGGAAATGTCGCTCCAGGTGCTTGCAGACGTAGTACACCTCGGGCCGCAGCAGTTCGAGGAGCTGGAGCCGGTTGTCACTGGGGGTCAGCAACTGGTTGAGCTCGCTCAGGCCCTGATAGAGACGGCGTGCGGTTTCGCCGATATTGGCCTTGGGCAAGTCGGCGATCCAGCGCTTGAGGTCACGCGGGGTGGCCTCGCAGAACGACAGGCGCGACAGTGCGGGAGTCGGGGCCCGCAACAGAAGGTGGGGACTGGTTTCATCCATGCCGTATACAAACTCCAGGCGGAAATGGGCAGTGACGGTTCGACTCTAGCAGCTATGGGCGGGATGAGGGGATGCAATGTGTTGCCGGTCCAACGATCCCCGCAGGAGCTCGCTCCTGCGGGGCGGATGTTCAGGCTTTTGGCAGGCCCAGCCCCTGGCCCATCTGCACCGGCGAACCGGCGCCCAGTTCTTCGGCCCACTTGACCTGATCCGGGCCGAACAGCACGATCGCCGTCGAACCCAGCTTGAAGCGACCCAGTTCGGCGCCCTTTTCCAGATGGATCGGCGCGCGGGCGGCTTCGTCGTAGCGGAAGGTTTTCAGCGCGCGTTTCGGTGGTGTCACGAGGCCCGCCCACACGGTTTCAATCGACGCCACGATCATCGCGCCGACCAGCACCACGGCCATTGGCCCGCGCTCGGTGTCGAAAATGCACGCCACCCGCTCGTTGCGGGCAAACAGCTCCGGAACGTTTTCAGCGGTGGTCTGGTTGACCGAGAAGATCCGCCCCGGGATATAGACCATCTCGCGCAGGGTGCCGGCCAGTGGCATGTGCACGCGGTGGTAGTCCTTGGGCGACAGGTAGATGGTGGCGAAATCGCCGCCCATGAACGGCGCCGCGTTGGCCGGGTCACCCCCGAGCAATTCCAGTACGCTGAAGCTGTGGCCCTTGGCCTGGAACACGCGACCGTGCTCGATCGGGCCGAGCTGGCTGACCGCGCCATCGGCGGGGCTGAGGATGGCGCCCGGGGTTTCGTCCAGCGGGCGTGCACCGTCCTTCAAGGCGCGTGTGAAGAAGGCGTTGAAGTGTTCATAGGCGGTGATGTCCTCGACCAGGGCCTGGGACATGTCCACCTGGTAGCGCTTGGCGAACCATGTGGTGAAAGCATTCTTGAACCAGCGCACGCGGCATTCGGCGATGCAGCCGGCCAGTCGCGAAAGCAAATGGTGGGGCAGCAGGTACTGGCTGAGGATAAACAGACGCTTGTTCATTAATTGTCCTTTAAAACCTTAAATCTCGACGGGCGTATCGGGATGGTTGCCCCATTCGCCCCAGGAGCCGGCGTAGCCCTTGACCCGCGGATAACCGAGGGACTTGGCCACCAGATAAGTGAAGCCAGAACGGTGGTGAGTCTGGCAATGGGTGATGACTTCTTTGTCCTTGCTGATCCCGAGTTGTTCCAGGATCTGCGGCATGTCGGTGCGGATGCGCAGGTTGCGCCTCGGGTCCATGCCCTCGGTCCATTCGAAATTGACCGCGCCGGGGATGTGTCCGGCCTTGGCCGCCAGGACTTTCTCGCCGGAGTATTCCAGCGGCCCGCGCGCGTCCCAGATCGCCAGGTCAGCCGCGCCCAGGCGGCTTTGCAGGTATTCGCGGGTGGCGGTGGGTTCGTCGTGCAGGGTCAACGAAACCGGGCCGCCTACCGCTGGCGGGACCTGGATCGACATCGGCGAGCCTTCCGCCAGCCACGCGGTAAGGCCACCGTCGAGGTAGTGATAGCGCGAGTGGCCGATGACATCCAGCAACCAGATGAAACGCCCGGCCCAGCCGCCGCCTTCGTCGTCATAGACCACGTAGACCGCATCGGGGTTGTGCCCCAGCTCACCGAACAACGCCTCGAGCGCCGCTTGCGGTGGCATCAGGCCCGGCGCCGGTGGCTGGCCGAGTTGCGTACGTTTCGGATCGACGAAGCGCGCGCCGGGAATATGCCCTTCGGCATAGCGGGCGCTGCTGGTCAGGTCCACCAGAATCAGTTCACCGGCGTCGAGGCGAGGGAGCAAGTCGCTCGGTTCGATCACTAGCGGCAAGCCAGAGAAGTCAGACATGTGAGGTCTCCAGAGCACAAAGGGGAGGATTGTAGCGGGTCATTGGCCGCGATGGCTAAAGCTGTGCAGGGCTTTCTCGATGCACTGCGCGGTTTTACCGAAAGCCTGCACGGTGATGTCCGAAAACGGCCCGCCTCCCTGATCCGCCACCACGATCATGATCACGCGGCCGTTGTTGACCAGCGAGCGCAGCAGCAGGTGATCACCGCGAAATTGTGCGCGCAGGCCAGGTGGCAACAGCGCTGAAAACTGTGCGTTATTGGCCGGCGTTATACGCACCTGGGCCTGTTGCGCCAGCAGGCGTTGCAACACGTTGCTCTGGCTGACCACGAAATTCAGCCCGCCCGCCTCCTTGGGCAGCCCGGCCGTCTGGTGCACCCGAAGATTGGCGTGGGTGCGATCGGCCATCAGGATCATCACCCGACGCATGCCGCACGCCACCAGGGCGTCCCGGGCCGAGTTGGTCAAGTGCATGGCGTTGGTGAACCGGCTGGGTTCCACCAGCAGCTCGGCACATTGCACGCGCCACTTGGCCAGGTCTTCGGTGGTGGGGGCCGGGGCGGGCATCAGGCCGGCGGGGACGTGCGAGGAGCCCCACGGCCACAGCAGCGCAATGGCAGGGTGCCAAAGGTCCGGCGCAGCGTGATGGCGTGCGCTGTTGGCCGCCTGCTGGTGCAGTTGCTGCTGCAACTCGTCCATGGGCATTTGCAGGTAAAGGCTGGTCAGGTACTGCCAGCGCTCACTGTGCGGGCAGTCCCAGGACTGTTGCGCCGAGAGTGCCAGGCCGTTGGCCAGCAACACGGTGTTGGCGGGCTGATTGAGCCAGCGACGCAACGTCGGGTCGTCATCGAGCCGGTTCTGCTGGCGCAGCGGGTGATCGACGTCACGGGCGATGCGCAGGACTTTCACCAGCTCGCGCTGTTCCTTGAGCAGCAGCCTGTAACCCTGCTGCACCCAGATCGGCAGGCGCCAGGTCTCCACCAGCTTCTGCGCGATCCGCAGCAGACGCACGCCGAACAATTGTTTCTCGACGGTGCGTGCCGACTCGCCCTTGTGGATGACCCGCAGCTCCCACTCCTCGAGCAATTGCGGGTGAGTCAACGCCATTGGCCACAGCGGTGACAGGAACAACAGACTGCCCCAATGGATGTCCTGCCACAGCCGGGCCAGGCGTGCAGCGAAAAAGCCATTGGCCTGCTGGGTCGCGTGCTGGCTGATCAACTGCAGTTGGCGCAGGGTCACGGGAATTTGCGATTCAGGCATCGCGGGCAGGCGCGCGAGCAGCTCTTCGGTGCGCTTCAAGCCCAGGCGAGTGATCGCCACTTCAAGGTTTTCCGCCGGTTCGGCCATGCTGCCGTGAGTCTGCCGGTTGGCTTCGCGAATCACGCTCAGGGCCAGCGCAGGGCTGTCCTGCATCAGCTCGGCGATATCGCGCAGCGAGCTGCGAGTGTCGCCGATTGCCTTGCAAACCCGGTCGTGGCTGGCTTGCGGGACGGGCAGGCGAACACCATCGAGAAGCTTTACCCAGCCTTCGAGCGTGGTCGGTTTTGGAGCTGGAACGTTCGTTTCATTCGCCATGGTTGGACGTGATCATCGTCTGCAATACCTGCGCCCTGAATGGGCCAAATTGGCTTTTCGCCTGAACTGGCTATAGTCTGGCGCAGTTTTGCCGATAAGTAGAAGAAGAGATTTTTTAACTTCCGAATATGACCTTGAACCCGACTCAGTAAGTGCTCTCCTACCTATGGCTAAAATAATCGGCATCATCGTCGTGTTCGCGAGCGTGCTCGGCGGATACGTGCTCTCCCACGGCAAGATTGCGGCCCTGATCCAACCCTTCGAGGTACTGATCATCGGCGGCGCAGCCCTTGGTGCATTCTTGCAGGCCAACCCTGGCTACATGACCATGCACGTGCTCAAGAAGTCCCTGGGCATGTTCAGTTCCCGTTTCAGCCACACTTTCTACCTGGAAGTGCTGGGGCTGGTGTACGAGATCCTCAACAAAAGTCGTCGCGAAGGCATGATGGCCATCGAAGGCGACATCGAAGACGCGGCCGCCAGCCCGATCTTTGCCAAATACCCGGCAGTGCTCAAGGACGAACGCATGACCGCGTTCATCTGCGATTACCTGCGCATCATGTCGTCCGGCAACATGGCTCCCCATGAGCTGGAAGGCCTGTTCGACATGGAACTCTACAGCCTCAAGGAAGACCTCGAGCATCCGTCCCACGCGGTGAACGGTATCGCCGACGGCATGCCGGGCTTCGGTATCGTCGCGGCCGTACTGGGTATCGTGGTGACCATGGCCTCCCTGGGCGACGGTGACCAGAAATCCATCGGCCTGCACGTGGGTGCGGCGCTCGTCGGTACGTTCTTCGGTATTCTCGCCGCGTACGGTTTCTTCGGTCCGCTGGCCCACTCCCTGGCTCATGATGCCAAGGAAGAACTGAACGTGTATGAAGCGATCAAGGCTTCGCTGGTGGCTTCGGCCTCCGGCATGCCGCCGTCGCTGGCCGTGGAGTTCGGGCGCAAGGTTCTGTACCCGGCGCACCGTCCTAGCTTCGCTGAGCTGGAACAAGCGGTTCGCGGTCGCTAAGCCATGGAAAATAATCAGCCGATAATCGTCAAGCGCGTCAAGCGCATCGCCGGCGGGCACCACGGGGGCGCTTGGAAAATCGCCTTCGCGGACTTCGCCACGGCGATGATGGCGTTCTTCCTGGTGTTGTGGCTGCTGTCCACCGCCACACCGGAACAGAAGCTCGCCATCGCCGGTTACTTCAAGGACCCGGTCGGTTTTTCCGAGAGCGGCACACCCTACATCATCGACCTGGGCGGTACGCCGACCCTGGCGCCGGAGAACACCCTCAACCCCGAGGTGAAGTCCCAACCGCAGCCGGACAAGGTGACCGTCGACACCGAACAGGTCGAAGGCATGGCCGAGATGGTGGAGAAGGAGCGTCTGGAACTGCTGCTGCAAGAGTTGCAGAACAAGGTTGAAGAAAACCCGCAACTGCAGAAGTTCAAGGATCAGATCCTGTTCGAGATCACCACCGACGGCTTGCGCATCCAGATCGTGGACGCCGAGAACCGCCCGATGTTCGACTCCGGCAGTGCTCGCCTGAAACCGTATTTCGAAGACATCCTGCTGGCCATGGCCGACACCATCAAGGCGGTGCCGAACAAGATCAGCATCAGTGGTCACACCGATGCCAAGCCGTACGCCGGCACCGGCGATTTCGGCAACTGGGAGCTTTCGGCCAACCGCGCCAACGCCGCACGTCGCGCGCTGGTGGCGGGCAGTTATCCGGACGAGCAAGTGGCGCGCGTGGTGGGTTATGCGTCGTCGGCCTTGTTCGATCGCGAGAACCCGCTCAATCCGGTCAACCGTCGCATCGACATCATTGTGCTGACCAAGAAGGCCCAGCGGGCCATCGAAGGCTCGCAAGGTGCCGAGCCTGCTCCGGAACCGGCGCAAGGCCAGGGCGGCCCGGGTGAAGTGCCGGCCACACCGGCCGACCCGAACGCGCTGCCACCGGGGAAGGAACCGCTGCCGGCCCATGAGCTTCGCGAACGCCTGAACCTGTTCGACGACCCGGCGCCGAAACCGGCAGAACCGCCGAAGCCTTGATCCACAAAAAACCGACAGCGATGTCGGTTTTTTGCATCCCGCCTGGACGCACCCCTGTAGGCGCGAGCCTGCCCGCGAAGAACCTGAGACCGCCACGGGGCATCAGGCACCCAGCGTCATCGTTGACGACCTTCGCGAGCAGGGCTCGCTCCCACAGGTTCAGCATTGTCCATGTGGGAGCGAGCCTGCCCGCGAAGAGCCTGAGACCGCCATGGGGCATCAGGCACCCCCGTGTCATCGTTGACGACCATCGCGAGCAGGGCTCGCTCCCACAGGTTCAGCATTGTCCATGTGGGAGCGAGCCTGCTCGCGAAGAGCCTGAGACCGCCACGGGGCGTCAGGCACCCCGCGTCATCGTTGACGACCATCGCGAGCAGGGCTCGCTCCCACAGGTTCAGCATTATCCATGTGGGAGCGAGCCTGCCCGCGATGAGCTGAGGCCACATACGGGGCCTGGGCGGCCACGGAAAAGCCATCCGCTGAAAACCAAAAAGCCGCGAAATGATCGCGGCTTTTTCGTGTGGGTGTGAACGCTGTCTAGTAGCTGCTCTCCGGCAGGCTCGCGATGATCGAGCGATAGCTGTTCATCCGTTGCTGGTGCACCCGGCCTTCTTCCAATGCCTTGAGCAGGGCGCAACCCGGTTCGCGGTCGTGCTTGCAGTCGCGGAAGCGGCAGGTGCCGATCAGGTCGTTGAACTCGATGAAGCCGGCTTCGACGTCGGCTCGGCTGACGTGGCCGAGGCCGAATTCGCGGATGCCGGGGGAGTCGATCAGCTCGCCGCCACCGGGGAAGTGGAACAGCCGCGCGGTGGTCGTGGTGTGGGTACCCTGGCCGGACAGTTCGGACAGCGGACCGACGCGGGTGTCGACGTCCGGCAGCAGGCTGTTGACCAGCGATGACTTGCCGACACCGGACTGGCCGACGAACACGCTGATGCGTCCGTCCAGCTTCTGTTGCAGTTGTTCCATGCCGTTGCCGTGGTGCGCCGACACTTCCAGCACCGGATAACCCAGGCTGCGGTAGACCGCGAGCAGGGCGTTGAGGGCCGGGGCGTTGTGTTCGTCGATCAGATCGAATTTGTTGAGCAGCAACAATGGCCGGATGCCGGCGTGTTCGGCCGCCACCAGATAGCGGTCGATCAAATTGGCGTGCGGCTCGGGCAACGGCGCGAAGACGATGACGATCATGTCGACGTTGGCCGCCACCGGCTTGAGCTGGCCTCGGGTGTCCGGGCGGCAGAGTTCGGTTTTGCGCGGCAGTTGCGCCACGATCACACCGATGCCCTGGTTGCCGGCACGCCACACCACCTGGTCGCCCGTCACCAGCGCCGGCAGGTTGGCGCGCAGGTAGCAGCGGCACACCTGGCCCGCCAACTCGCCATCCAGCGCTTCGACTTCGACCTGCACGCCGAAGTGCGCGATCACCAGGCCTGTCTGTTCCGGACCCAGGTCGCCACCTTCAAGTGCCTCGACAGCCGAGGACTCGCGTTTGGCGGCGCGGGCAGCGCGTTCGCCCTGAATCTTTTCGATGCGCCAGTTTTGACGACGATTGAGTTGGCGTTTGGCCATGGGTGTTCCGTATGAAGAATACAGCGATTAGGTAAAACGGCCGCGAGTTTAGCACGCCCGGCCGCCTCCCTAAGCTAAACTGCGCAGCATTGCCTAGGAGCCGACACATGCAAAACGCGCAAAACCTGATCTGGATCGACCTGGAAATGACCGGTCTGAACCCTGACACCGACGTCATCATCGAAATGGCCACCATCGTCACCGACAGTGAGCTGAACACCCTCGCCGAAGGTCCGGTGATCGCCATCCACCACAGTGACGAAGTCCTCGCCACCATGGACGAGTGGAACACCCGCACCCACGGCAATTCGGGCCTGACCCAGCGCGTTCGCGAGAGCCGCATCAGCATGGCCGAAGCGGAAGCCCAAACCATCGCCTTCCTGGAGCAATGGGTGCCCAAGGGCAAGTCGCCGATCTGCGGCAACAGCATCTGCCAGGATCGTCGCTTCCTTTATACCCACATGAAAGCTCTGGAAAGCTTCTTCCATTACCGCAACCTCGATGTCTCGACGCTCAAGGAACTGGCCGCGCGCTGGGCGCCGGATGTGCGCGACAGTTTCAAGAAGGGCAGCACCCACCTGGCGCTGGACGATATCCGCGAATCGATTGCCGAGTTGCAGCATTACCGCAAGCATTTCATCAAGTTCTGACGGTTTGACCCCATCGCGAGCGGGCTCGCTCCCACACCGGATCTTCAGTGTTCACGAGATCCCTGTGGGAGCGAGCCTGCTCGCGATGGCGGCTCCCGCCGACGATTGCCCCCCCGCAAGGACCGCCCCATGCTGTTGATGCTCTACTTGATCGCCATTACCGCCGAAGCCATGACCGGCGCGTTGTCCGCCGGTCGGCGGGGCATGGACTGGTTTGGCGTGGTGCTGATCGCCTGCATCACGGCGTTGGGCGGTGGTTCGGCCAGGGATGTATTGCTCGGGCATTACCCGCTGACGTGGGTCAAACACCCGGAGTACCTGGTGCTGACCTCGATTGCGGCGATGGTCACGGTCTTTACCGCGCGCTGGATGCGTCACCTGCGTTCGCTGTTCCTGGTGCTCGACGCCGTGGGGCTGGTGGCGTTCACCCTGATTGGCTGCATGACTGCCCTGGAAATGGGCCATGGCATGCTGGTGGCTTCGGTCAGTGGCGTGATCACCGGGGTGTTCGGCGGCATCCTGCGTGACATTTTCTGCAACGATATCCCGCTGATCTTCCGGCGCGAACTCTACGCCAGCGTGTCGTTCGCGGCGGCCTGGTGCTACATGCTGTGCATCTACCTGCAACTTCCGGGAGAACAGGCGATTCTGATCACCTTGTTCGGTGGCTTTTTATTGCGCCTGTTGGCCATTCGTTTTCATTGGGAAATGCCGAAGTTTGTCTATAACGATGAACAGTGAACAGGCTCCGCAATGTTCGTAAACAGAACATGCAGGGTTGCGGTATATATGTAGGACATGCCGGATGACTCATTGAATAACCTGTGGTTTGCCACCGTTCACAGGGTATTCATATGTCTGATCCATTTACCGCGAAGGAGCCTGTTGGCTCACATCATCATTTTATAGAAAAGTCGATCCCCGATTGGCTGATCAAGGCACCGACACACAGGCGGCTGGCCTTGAAGTCGGCCCGGCCGGACTTTCCCGATGACTACCGCTCGGCGCCTGCCGCCCACCATGCGGCGTTGAAGCAGGCTGTCAAGCGTGCCTGGCTTTCGCAGAACAAGGTGGATCGCCTGTTCGATGGGCTCGCGGACGTCAGTGCATTCGCCGAACCTTTATTGCGCGAAGCCTTGAAAAGCCAGTTCGGACTTGAGCTGGATGTCAGGAAAACATTCCTGCGGCTCTATATCCCCAAGGGACTGCTGGTGGGTTATGGCATCAAGACCCTTTCCTTGCTTGATGCCGCCTTGCTTAACTTTGAAAAAAAGGAAACGGCAAAAGGCTACTTCGACAGTGCCTCATGTTTTATCAGCGAGCCTGATCATTTAAAGCAGTTTGAAGTGCTGCCCATCGACAAACGCTTGAGTATTGAAGCCTTCACGTCGCTGTGTCGAAGATTGGACATTGGCGCTCGTTACCAGCGGCAACTTGAGGCGTTGTTGCTGCCGACCGACGCCATGGTCAAGGCGGTGTTGGCGCACAAGGTCATCGGCAGCCTGCAGGACCGGTTCAGGGTCTCGGCATTGCTGGCCCACATGCAGGGTGACATCACCGATGACGAGCAGGCCCGGCTTCTGGGGCTGCTCGATGGCGGGAAACCGCTGAGGGTGGGCGCAAAGGTCGCCCGCGCTCATCAGTTGCAGGTCCTGGGTGCTGTCTTGACCGGCATCGTCGTTTTTTCGGCGGTGGGCGGTGCCGATGGCGTCGAGCCGGTGATCGTGTACATCCCCGACGACCCTGAGCACCCCCTGAAAACCTATGCCAGCGCGGCCGATTTCACCGTGGAGCTGACACGTCGCTTGCGCGCTGTCGACTATCAGCGCTTTTTTGCCCGCTTCGTCGCCCACGACCAGCGCGGCGCCTTTTTTGCGGCGCTGCGCCATGCGCTGACCTCGGTCACCTGGCACCGTAGGGCAACCGCTGAAGCAGGGCCGGCCTGGCGGGAAACGCCGGTTTCCCTGCCCAATCTCAGGTTGCACGTGCAGGTCGTCCGAGACGACCCATGGACCTGGATGTATCAATCGAAGCTGAACAAAATCCTCAATGATGCGCGAGCCATGGCGGTGCCGACGGCAGATGAGGATCGCAAATCGCGCTGGGATCAATGGGACAGCCTGGAGAGCGTGGCCACTGTCATCGTGGAGGTGGCCTCGCTGGTGGCCATGCCCTTCGTGCCTTTCCTGGGGCCGCTCATGCTGGCCTACACCATTTATCAACTGCTGGACGACACCTTTACCGGCATTCTGGACTGGTCCGAAGGTCAGGTCAGCGAGGCGTGCGAGCATCTGTTGGCCGTGTCTGAAAACCTCGTCCAGCTCGGCGCGTTTGCGGTCGGTGGTGCAATCGCTGGCAAATTGCTTGCGCTCAAGCCTGCGCCTTTTGTCGACAGTCTGAAGAGGGTCGATATCGGCGCGGGCAACAGGCGGCTGTGGAACCCGGACCTCGCCCCCTACGAACATCCGTCCGGTTTATCTGCCGAAGCGCAGCCCGATGAACTCGGACTGCACAGGGAGGGTGGTGCGACGCTGCTGCCGCTGGACGGGAAACACTACGATGTGGAGGCCGTGGACGGCGCCTACCGTATTCGCCACCCGCAGCGACCGGATGCCTACCAACCGAGGCTGCGGCATAACGGCGCCGGCGCCTGGGCCCATGAAGTCGAGCGTCCCATGGAGTGGCAGGGCGCCCAGCTGTTTCGTCGTCTGGGGCATTCGGCCGCCGACTTTTCCGACGCCACGGCGGCACGCATCCTCGCCGTGAGCGGCATCGATGAAGCGGTACTGCGGGATATGCACGTGCATGCCCGACGTCCGCCTGCCTTGCTCGAGGACACCCTTCGGCGCTTCAAGCTCGATCAGCGGATTCAGATGTTCATCGACCAGTTGCAGAGCGCCGATTCGACCATCAACGCCAAGGCTGACCCCCAGATGCAGGCGCATTTGCTGCGCGCCCGGGGCGTCGAGGTGCAACCGTCCTCGATGGCCGGCGGCGACCTGGTGCCCGGTGTCGTCGAGTCAATGGACGATGCGCTGCTGAAAAAACTGTTGGGCGCCAGCCCCGCCTTCGGTGACGCGCTGCCCGCCATGGAGGCCCGCGCCAGGTTGCTGCGGCGCAACCTGGCGCGCTGGGCGCAAGACAGCCGCGTCGAGTTGTTCGACGCGGCCGAGGCGTCGTTTGAACAGAGTGACGAACCGCACATTCGACAGATGCGGCGGATTTTCCCCAGGCTGCCGAAAACCGTTGCCGAGGAGATTGTGCGTCATGCGCCAACGAGGGATCAGTTGCAACTGCGGCATCAACCGGGCATTCCGCGATCGATGGCGCACGAGGCGCTGTTTTACCTGCGCGAGGCGCGACTCAGCAGGGCCTATGAAGGGCTGTACCTGGATTCGGTCGCTTCTGCCGATACCGACACATTGGCACTGCACAGCCTCGAAACCCTGAGTGGCTGGTCGCCCGAGGTACGGATCGAGGTGCGTGACGGACATTTCGACGGGGCGGTGCTCGACGCCATCGGTCGTCCTGAAGCGTCTGTCCGCAAAGTGCTGGTCAGGCGGCAGGGGCAGTATCAGGCGCACGACAGCTCGGGCGCGGAACTGCACGGTTTCGACGACCTGTACGGCGCGGTCATGCATGCCTTGCCGGACGCCCAGCGCCAGGCGCTGGCCTTGCCGCAGGTGGGGCAGGGCGCGCAGCTCAGGCAGGCGCTCAGGCAGCAGGCCTTGCTGCCGCGTCCGCAGTTGCGGGCGTTACTGGGACAACCGCCCTTCGAGCCGGGCACTCATTCGCCGATGCGGCTGGCCGTCGGGCGCACTGGCTATCTACGGGGGGGCGGCGATTATGTGCCGCCGTCGCCGCGGCCCATCGAACAACGCCTGCGTGCGCTGTATCCGACGCTGTCTGAAGAAGACATGGCCACGCTGCGCCGCGAACGATTGCTCGGCGACCCGCTGTTGGCCATGGAGGGCCTGGAAAACCAATACCTCACACTGGTCAACCAGCTGGACCTGTGGGTAGCCGATGTGCCGGCAACTCACCCGGTCACCGACGTCACGCTGTCTGGCGATGAGGTGGCTGTGCAGCGCCAGCGCAGGGCTGAATTTGCCACGGAAATCCAGGCGAACTGGAGCCGACGCCTGACCGAAAACAACCGGTTCGACAGGAACCGCTTCTTTTTCAAGCTGGACATCCTGGGTGACCTGCCAACGTTGTCAGCCGATTTCAGCCACGTCGAGGAGTTCGTGCTGATCAACCACAGCTCCCATCTGCGGGCGGGCAAATTTCTCGAAGGCTTCCCGCACCTGAAATTCCTGACCCTGAGGGGCGTGCGGCTGGACGCCTTTCCTGTTGAAACGTTCGGCATGCGCGAGCTGGTGATCCTCAATCTGGACAACTGCAATCTGCGCCTGGACGAAGCCACGGCCGAAGGGCTCGCGCACATGGACCGGCTGACGGAGTTGGACCTGGCGAACAACCCGCTGGGCCTCGCGCCTTATCTCGGATACATGAAAGGCCTGGAAACATTGAGCTTGAATAACACCGGGCTGGAGGTGGTTCCGCCTGGCCTGTTCGAGTTGCAACGGTTACGCCTTGTCGATCTGAGTGACAACCGGATAGTTTCACTTCCAGAAGAACTCTTCGACGTCGACGATACGCAGAAGGTTATTTACATTCTTCGCGATAACCCGCTGAGTGAATCAAGTAAGAAAAATATTGCTGATTATTTTGATAATGCCAGCCTGGATCAGCAGATATCCATTCAATTTGATTCGGATGAGGCGCTGGTCTGGGACAATGAAAGTGATACTGAGGCCAGTGACAGTGGACTGAGCGATGCGGATTCTGACGATGAAGGGAGGTGATCGGGAAAGTTGAAATTGGTTGTCGCTATTGGGTGGCTGTCTTAGTTGGCAATACATACTTCTATTGAGCTTTTCAAGGCTGTTTGCTATTTCTGGTTTCAGCCCGCAGCACTGCTCTGTTGCGGGCTTTCTTATGCGTGAATTTCAACTTTCTCTTTGTTGAAGTTTTACCCGTTTATTCATGAGGCAGCACTGATGACAGCAACTAATACAGACACGGCTCGCGCAAAAATTCGCATTTCAAAATTGCAAGTACGATTTGAAGCACCCGGTATCGAATCCAAGAAAATCTACGCCAACGGCAGGATGCAAGTCCGGGTGTGGGTGTTTGTCGAAGCGGTTGACCGCGAGACGGGCAGCGCCGTGCAGCTGCCCTTCTACCCCAGCCTGGTCACCACTCGCTTGATTCGCTATCACGATGGCAAACCCCTGCGTGGCGACGTTTATGCCAACCAGCCGATGCCGGGCTGGACGTCCTGCACTTCACCCAACGAGTTCGTGCATGAGATGCCGGGCGCCGTTCTTCCGCCGTCCACAGGCGGCAGCGACAGCGGGTCGATGATGGAATTCTGGGTTTCGTCTGCCGAAGAAGGGCAGCTGCAAATAGCGGCTGAAATTACTTGCGACGGCCAGGTTTATCGGAGCAACAAAACCGCCAATCCAGACGGTTCAAAATTAAACAGCAGCGTCATTGTGGTGGCCGAACGCAGTCCCGCCTACAGTCACGAAGAGTTTACCTGGCGGTCGGAAGAAGTGCGTGGCGCCTTTAATGGCTACACCCTGTTCCGTTATCATCTGGGGTTGTACCCCGGGCGCCGGCAAGTCAAGTTGTTGAGTTGGGATACCGCGCAATATGAAGGCAGCGGTCAATTTCCGCTGAGGTTCTGCTATACCGGTTTGATTCTCTCGCATCCCGCACCGAGGTCATTTACCGGAGTCATGGCGCCCGTGGGCAGCCAGTCCATCGATGTATTGGGTTTCCAGTTGCCGGTCAATCAGGGTGATGGGCAAATCGTCGCCTTCATGGCGATACCGCCTGACTACAAACACACGGGCGTTGACGTCAGGCTGGGGGATTATTTTTTCACGGTGCTGGATGAATACGGCAATACCCATAAGTTGTCACTGGTCATTGATATACAGGCGACCGAGTTTCTGTTGCGGCGAGGATAAAGGTCCGCATCGAATACCTCTTTTCCCTTCGGTGTTTTAAATCATTCATCCTGTTTGAAAGGAATTCAAATGGCGGTTGAACAAGAACTTATACATTCCAATGCTTTCAACTTCGACGGTTTCCTCGCGGGAGGCGTCGACCCCCGCACCGGGATTTACACCTGTTCGCTGACACTGGGCGAATTGAAGTCCGGTTTCCTGCAAGGGCCGTCTTTGCCGATCAGGCTTTTTTTCAGCCCGTTGCAAGGCCGTGACATTGGGTATGGCAAAGGTTGGTCGTTGCCATTGACCCAATACAACGTGGTCACCCACCAGCTCACGTTATCCGGCGCAGAGCGCTACAAAGCCAGGGAGACGTCTTCTCGACTGGTGTTCGATGAGCTCAAGCTCGAGATCCTCAAGGTCCTGCGCCCGGCCCCCGGACGTTTTGACGTGGTGCACAAAAACGGTTTGACCGAAGAGCTGCATGTCTACGCCGGTAGCGACCTGGCGGTGCCGAAAAGGATCGTGTCGGCCAATGGTGCGGCGATCCATCTCGACTACAGCGACATCAATGGCGAGCCGGTATTGGCCGCCGTGCGCGATGCCACTCGCACGTTGCTGACGATTGTCCGCACCGCTGGCCAGGTGATGCTGACCCTGTATCCCGACAGCGAATGCGCCGCGCCTTTCATACTCAAGCGCTCCGACGACCAGGTGAGAGCCGTGCAGTTACCGGACGGCGGCGTCTGGTCGCTGGACAGCGAAGTGATCGGGGGCGTCGAATGCCTGACGCAGGTGACGTCGCCTTTGGGAGCCCGGGAGCTGATCTTCTATGAAGAAGCCGGTCATCGCCTGCCGCCGGATGCGCCGCGGCGGGCCATCCCACATGTGATGTCGCACACGGTTTTCCCTGGCTCGCAGCCGCCGATCACCACCCATTACAGTTTTTCGCAAACCAATTTCCTTGGGTTCGATGACGACGACAACGTTGTTCGCTGGTCGCGCGAGGGCGATACGCTTTACCAACTGGCGGAGGACTACCGGTACTTCTCCGTTGAATCGCTGATGAACGGCAAGAACGTGCACCGATCCATCAAGCGCATCTACAACAAATACCATCTGTTGGTTTCCCAGGAGACCACGTGCAATCAGAGCGTCACGACCCGCACGGTCAGCTATCACCTCGAACCCGGCAAGGGGTTCCTGGCGCAGCCCGCGCAGTTTCGGATGCCCAAGGTGCAGACGCTGCGGTATGAGAATCGCAAGACCAAGGCGTCGCGCGAGGAAGTGACCACCACGCTGTTCGATGCCTGGGGCAACCTGCTCAAGCACATCGCGCCGACCGGGGTGGTCACGGTGTCGGAGTTCTACCCGGCGAGCGGTGCCGAGGGCTGCCCGGCGGACCCGCTCGGGTTCGTGCGTTTTGAAAAGAGCAGAACCGTGCGTGCCGCCGACGGGTTGGCCCAGGCCGCGATGACGCAGTTGCGGTTTCGCTACAAACAGATCGGCAAGACGGGAGAGCCCGGTTGCGACGTCGTTCTCGAGCAGCAGGCTCTTTATGAGCGTGCCGCCGAGGGCGACGTCCTGCGCTCGCAGACCGATCTGCATTACGCCGAGCTGATCGCGGGCCCGCAGGCGTATGTGGTCTTGCAAAAACAGACCGTGCGCCAGAACGGCGAGGACAGCGAGACCCGGTTCAAATACCTGATCGACGGCACCACGCTGGAAGTCCAGACCCTTCAGGTCGGGTTTGACCAGACCCGCAGGGAATCGAGCGTGAAGTCTTCAGCGATCAATGGGTTGAAACGCTCGGAGCAGAACGAAGACCAGGGGCGCGTCGATTTCACCTACGACAGGCTCGGGCGTGAGCTGAGCAAGACCGTCGCCGCCGGCGACACCTTCGAAAGTGGCCGCCGCTCAAGCTTTTTGCTGGAAGAGCAGGACGGCAGAATCGTGGCGACGAAACTGGACACGGACGCCAGCGGCCTGCAGACAAAATACCTCTACGACGGCCTCGGCCGTATCAGGGAAATCCAGGAGCAGGATCCGCAACACGCGGATAAGGTCGTGTTTCTTCCGGTCTATGAAGCGCGATACGACGCCCTTGGCCAACTGACGGGTGAAAAGAAGATCGACTGGTGGCGGGGTGAGCGGCATCCGTTCATCACCCGCTTTGCCTTCGATGACTGGGGGCAGGTCAAGAGCACGTTGCACCCTGACGGCCGCCAGGAACACTGCGAGCATGACCCTGTCCTGCGCAAGAAAACGACCTGGCAGGCGGGAATGGGCAAGACCGTCACGGTCTTCAACGCGTTCGGCAAGCCTGACCGCGTCGAATGGTTTGATACCTCGGGCACGCGTCAGGGGCAGCAGTTCTACACCTACGATGGCCTGGGGCGTACCGTCGGCCAGACGGATGCGGCGGGTCATCGCACGACCTTTGCCTACGATGTCTTCGATCGACTGACCCTCAGTACTTTGCCTGACGGCAGCGCGGTGCAGACGGCCTACGCTGCCCATAGCCAGGAAGCCCTGCCGATCAGCGTCACGGTCGCCGGCAAAATGCTCGGGCAGCAGGTGTTCGACGGGCTGGGTCGGTTGACGCAGAGCACCCTCGGCGGGCGCAGCAGCCAGGCCGGCTATGAGCGCGGTCGCAGCCAGCCGGCGTGGAAGCAGCGACCCGATGGCAAACGCATCGATTATCTCTACGAGCCGGACCTGGGAGGTGTTGTCACGCAGCGCGAGGCCGAGGGCCTGCTCGCCCGCTATGACTATCACCCGCGCCTGGCGGTGTTGACCCAGTGTGTCGAGCAGGGCTGCGAAACCCGGCTCGAGTACGATCGCTTCGGGCGCCTGACCGGTGAAACTTCAATCGTCGACAAGGAGCACAAAAGCGCTTCCTACACCTATTCGCTGGGCGGCCGCCCCCTCAGTTGCATCGACGTGTTGGGTGAGCCGCATGAGACCGATTACGACGAAGCGGGGCGTCCACGAACGTTCACGCATCGCGCGTTGAAAACCACCTTTACCTACAACCCCCTGGGGCAGCTGGCGTCCGTCGTTGCGCGTGCTCTGCAAGGATCAGGGTCGATGGTCACGCGCCTGGCCTACGATGATTTCGGGCGTGAGGTGTCCCGCACGTTCGAGTTCGGCGAGGGCGTGTCGCAGGTCCTGTCTTCGACGTACACCCCGACGGGAAAACTGGCGCGCAAGACGTTGAAGCAGGACAAGGAAGTCCTGCGCGACGAGCACTTCACCTACGATTCCCGTGGTCGCCTAAGTCTTTACGCCTGCGAGGGCACCCAGCGCCCTCGCGATCCCCAGGGCAAGGAAATCATCCAGCAACAGTTCACGTTCGATGCGCTCGACAATATCCTCACCCTGGAAACCCGGTTTCCCGGCGGCGAGAACCTGGCAACGTTCGAGTACAGCGCAACGGACCCCACGCAATTGACCGGCATCAGCAACGACCATGCGGACTACCCGACGTCCGCGGTATTGCAGTACGACGACAACGGTCACCTGGTCAAGGATGAGCAGGGGCGCCGGATCGATTACGACGCGCTGGGGCGTTTGATCCAGGTCACCGGGGCCGACAATCAAGACATACGCGACTTGCGCTACGACGCCCGCGACCGGCTGGTGGAGCTGGCGCAGCCGTCGGGGCCTGCCATCCGACGCTTCTATCAGGAGGGCCGGCAGGCCAACGATCTCTGCGGTTCCAGCAGCCTCACGTCGTTGCGATCGGGCGGTTTTTTGCTGGGGCAGGATCGCCAGGGGGTTGAGGCTGGCGTCGGCCTGCTGGGTGTCGATCAGCAGCAAAGCGTGCTGACCGAGGTCTCGGGCGTGCGCCCCGTCCATTTCACCTACAGCCCCTATGGGCATCGAGTGGCGCCAGGCGGTTTGTTCAGCTTGCCGGGTTTCAGTGGCGAACAGCTCGATGCGCAGACCGGTCTGTACCTGCCGGGCAATGGTTATCGGGCATACAGTCCGACACTGATGCGCTTTCTCAGCCCCGACGACC
Source organism: Pseudomonas sp. IT-P12 (assembly GCF_949767465.1). Taxonomy (NCBI): domain Bacteria; kingdom Pseudomonadati; phylum Pseudomonadota; class Gammaproteobacteria; order Pseudomonadales; family Pseudomonadaceae; genus Pseudomonas; species Pseudomonas sp. IT-P12. The sequence continues at coordinate 419,184 of NZ_CATKPY010000023.1, forward strand.
TGAGTCCGTTTGGTGCCGGTGGCTTGAATCCTTACACCTATTGCGCGGGCGATCCGATCAACCGGGTTGATCCGACCGGGCATTTCTGGGAAGCGATCTTGAGCGGCGTCCTGTCGTTCGTCGGCATCGCGGCCAGCGTCCTGACGCTGGGCGCCGCCACGCCGCTGGCGGTAGTGAGCCTGGCGCTGGGGGTGGCTTCCGGGGTCGTCGGGGCAACCAGTGCCGCGCTGCGGGCCTACGATGTGGAATCGCAAGCGGCGGATGTCCTGGATTGGATCAGCCTGGGGCTTGGCGCGGCCTCGTTCGCCAGCGGCTTGGGCGCTGCGGGCAAGGCGGCGGCGAAAGTGGGCAACCGGCTCAATCAAGCCTTTGCCAAGGGGTTGAGCCCGACCGACGTGCCCGTGGCGGCGAAGATTGGTTCAAAGTCAGGCACCCGTGCGGCGGCAACGTCCAGCGCGACGGGTGGTTCGCCTGCCAAGGGCCCCTGGAGAATCAAGCTGGCGCCGCGGCGCAACATTGCCGAAAAAATACAGGCCTCCCATCAAAACGATTACGACCTGTTCAAGAATGCGATCCATAACGAAGGGGTGGACCCCGCCACCGCCGTTCGGCGAATGGGCGATGCCAATCCCAAGCGTCTGCAGAGCAGTTCGAATCATTTCAGGGACCATCAGGGTAACCCGGTCTGTGCCTCCGAGATGTGGGAGGCACGCATTGGCGGCAGCCAGCGCGTCACGTACCTGGTCGAATACAAGTCCCAGTTGGTGACGGTTCTGCAAGTGGGCGGTCACACCTGAGCGGTCAGGGGTGGCGGGCCGAATGCTGCAGCAATGCCCACTCCACGTGTTCCCTGACCAACGCTGACGGGTAGTCCCGTCGCGCCTTCAACGCTTCCAGGACCGGAATCGTTGAAGGCGCATTTCCCAGGCCTACGGCCAGATTGCGCAACCAGCGCTCGTACCCTGCCCGCCGCAACGGCGAACCTTCGGTACTGCTGAGGAACGTCTCCTCGTCCCACAGAAACAGTTCGGCCAGCTCGGCGTTGTCCAGGTTGTGTCGCGGCTTGAAATCGCTTTCGCCGGACGGCCGGGCGAAGCGATTCCAGGGGCAGACGATCTGACAGTCGTCGCAACCGAACACCCGATTGCCGATCAAGGGCCGCAGCTCTTCCGGGATTGCGTTTTTCAGCTCGATGGTCAGGTACGAAATACACCGCCGGGCATCCAGCACATAGGGGCCGACGAAGGCGTTGGTGGGGCAGATGTCGAGGCACGCGGTGCAGCGGCCGCAATGTTCGGTGGCGTGCGGCGGATCGACCGGTAACGGCAGGTCGACGAACAATTCGCTGAGAAAGAAGTAACTGCCGGCCTTGCGATTCAAGACCAGGGTGTTTTTGCCGATCCAACCCAGACCGGCCTGTTCTGCAATGGCTTTTTCCAGCACCGGTGCGCTGTCGACGAAGGCGCGGTAGCCGAACGGGCCGATCACCGTCTGAATTTTTTCTGCCAGTTGTTGCACACGTTTACGGATCAATTTGTGGTAATCGCGGCCCAAGGCATAGCGGGACACGTAGGCTTTTTCCGGTTGGGCCAGGCGCTGGGCCATTTCGGTATCGCCCGGCAGGTAGTCCATGCGCAGTGAAACCACCCGAAGTGTGCCGGGCACCAGTTCCTCCGGGTGCGAACGTTTGCTGCCATGGGCGCCCATGTACTCCATTTCGCCGTGGTAGCCGGCTTCGAGCCAGCGCTGCAGGTGCTGCTCATGCTCGGCGAGGTCCAGGCCGCTGATGCCGACTTGCTGGAAGCCCAACTCACGGCCCCAGTCCTTGATGGATTGGGCGAGGGCGGGCAGGTCTGTGGTAATGGCGGGCATGAGGCGAGAGAAACCGGAGCTGAGGTGCGTATAATTCTGCCAGACATCGGAGCCCGAAGACGCATGCCGCACACTAAAGATGATTTACCCGACGCGCTGTACAGCGCCGCGCAGGTGCGCGCCGTCGATGCGCGGCTGATCGCCGCCGGCACCCCGGGCTTCGAATTGATGCAACGGGCCGCCCGCGCGACCTGGCGGGCACTGGTCCGGCACTGGCCAACGGCCAACGAATTGACGGTGGTCGCTGGCCACGGCAATAACGCCGGTGATGGCTATCTGGTCGCGGTGCTGGCCCGACGTGCCGGCTGGACGGTGCGGGTCCTGGCCGTCGGTGATCCCCAACGTTTGCAAGGGGATGCCCGGTTGGCCCATGCCGAGGCACGGACCGAAGGCGTGGTCATCCAGGCCTGGGGTGCGCAATCGGAGTTGCGCGGTGTGGTGCTGGACGCCTTGCTCGGCACTGGTCTGACGGGCGAGGTGCGCGAGCCCTATGCCAGTGTCATCGGCGCAATCAATGCCAGTGCCCTGCCGGTCGCAGCGGTGGATATTCCTTCCGGCCTGTGTGCCGACACCGGACGGGTGCTCGGCGTGGCGGTGCGGGCGGACCTGACCGTGACGTTCATCGGTTTGAAGCTGGGGTTGTTCACCGGCGACGCGGCGGATGTGGTCGGCGAGTGGGTATTCAATGACCTGCAGGCTGCGCCCGGGGCGTTCGATGGCATCGGCATCAGTGCGCTGCGCCTGACGGCCGATAACCTGCCGCGGCCGGCGAGCCGCGCGCCGACCGCCCACAAGGGGCAATTCGGTCACGTCCTGCTGATGGGCGGTGATCGCGGTTTCGGCGGGGCTATCCTGCTCAGCGCACAAAGTGCCTTGCGCAGCGGCGCGGGCATGGTGTCGCTGGCCACCCGCAGCGAACATGTACCGGCGGCGTTGGCCAGGCTCCCGGAAGCCATGGTCCTGGGCATTTCGTCGGCCAATCAGTTGATGGGATTACTGCAAAAGGTTTCCGTGCTGGTGGTTGGCCCCGGCTTGGGGCAGTCTTCCTGGGGCCGCAGCCTGCTGTCGGCGGCGGCCGATGCCGCGTTGCCGCAAGTCTGGGATGCCGACGCGTTGAATCTGCTGGCAGACGAGCACGTGAGTTTGCCGCGGGACTGCGTAATGACCCCGCACCCGGGCGAGGCGGCGCGCCTGCTCGGAATCAGCACCGCCCAGGTTCAGGCCGACCGTCCGGGCGCCGCGCACGCATTGAGCAAAAAATATACAGCGGTGGTGATTCTCAAAGGCGCAGGCAGCCTGATTGCCAGCCCAGACGGCCGCCTGGCGCTGTGTCACCAGGGGCATCCGGCCATGGCCACCGCCGGCCTGGGCGATGTGCTGGCGGGGTTGGTCGGCGCATTGCTGGCGCAAGGCATGAACGCATTCGATGCCGCCTGCCTCGCGGTCTGGTTGCATGCCAATGCCGGTGCGCAACAAGGTAAATCGGGCCGTGGGCTGGCGGCCAGTGATCTGATTTCAGCCATTCGTCAGTTGTTGGAGGAGCAAGCACCGTGTCTGAAGTAACCCTGTACCTGGCTGATGAGCAGGCGATGACCGCGTTCGGCGCACGCATCGCGAAAACCACCGAAGGGCACGGTCTGATTTTTCTCGAGGGGGACCTGGGTGCCGGTAAAACCACGCTCTCCAGGGGCATCATCCGCGGCCTGGGCCATGTGGGCGCGGTCAAAAGCCCGACCTTCACCCTGGTCGAACCCTACGAAATCGGTGGCATTCGCGCCTTCCATTTCGACCTTTATCGGCTGGTCGACCCCGAAGAGCTGGAGTACCTGGGCATCCGCGACTACTTCGAAGATGACGCATTGTGCCTGATCGAATGGCCCCAGAAGGGTGCAGGCTTTTTGCCAAAGCCCGACCTGACCATTACCATTAGCCCGCAAGGCACTGGGCGTTCGCTGAACATTTTGTCCCAGGGCTCGCGTGGCGAGTCCTGGTGTGCCGCTTTGGCATTGGAATCCAATTGAATGATGGGGTCAGGTATGCGCTTTCGCGCGATGGTAGCTGCCGTAGGGATGTTGTTTTTGGCGGTGACCGTCAACGCTGTGGCCGAAACGAAGGTCAACAGCGTTCGTCTGTGGCGGGCGCCGGACAACACGCGGCTGGTGTTCGACCTCAGCGGGCCGGTGCAGCACAGCGTGTTCACCCTGACGGCTCCGGATCGGCTGGTGATCGACATCAATGGCGCCTCCCTCGGCGCGCCACTGAATGTCTCCACCGCCAACACGCCGATCACCGCCATGCGCTCGGCACAGCGCACGCCGACCGACCTGCGGGTGGTCATCGACCTGAAGAAAACCGTCACGCCGAAGAGCTTTACCCTGGCGCCGAACGCGCAGTACGGCAACCGCCTGGTGGTCGACCTGTTCGACAACCCGGCGGACGCCGCGCCGATTCCTGCGCCCACCAACGTCGCGACCGTCGCGCCAGTGCCGGTCACCCCGGTCGACCCGCCAGTGAAACTGCCGCCCGCTCCGGCCGGCAAGCGCGACATCATTGTGGTCATCGACGCCGGTCACGGTGGCGAAGACCCGGGGGCCTCGGGGTCTCGCGGCCAGCGTGAAAAGGACGTGGTACTTTCCATCGCCCGCGAACTGCAACGTCAGGTCAATGGCATGAAAGGCTTCCGTGCCGAACTGACCCGCACCGGCGACTACTTCATTCCGTTGCGTGGCCGTACCGAAATCGCCCGCAAGAAAGGCGCTGATCTGTTCGTCTCGATCCACGCCGACGCCGCCCCTTCCACTGCCGCGTTCGGTGCATCGGTGTTCGCCTTGTCCGACCGTGGCGCCACGTCCGAAACGGCGCGCTGGCTGGCCGACAGTGAAAACCGCTCCGACCTGATCGGCGGTGCCGGCAATGTCAGCCTCGACGACAAGGACCGCATGCTCGCGGGTGTACTGCTCGACCTGTCGATGACCGCTTCCCTGACCTCCAGCCTGAACGTCGGCCAGAAGGTCCTGAGCAATATCGGTCGCGTCACCCCGCTGCACAAACAGCGGGTGGAACAGGCCGGGTTCATGGTGTTGAAGTCGCCGGACATCCCGTCGATCCTGGTGGAGACCGGGTTCATCTCCAACGCCAACGAAGCCTCGAAGCTCGCCGCCTCCAGTCACCAGCAGGCACTGGCCCGCTCGATCAGCAGCGGCGTGCGCCAGTTCTTCCAGCAGAACCCGCCGCCGGGCACCTACATCGCCTGGCTGCGCGATTCGGGCAAGATCGCCCAGGGGCCACGGGATCACCGGGTCAACCCTGGCGAAACCCTGGCAATGATTGCCGTGCGCTATCAGGTATCGCCGGCGACCCTGCGCAGTGCCAACAACCTGAAAAGCGATGAGCTGAAGGTCGGTCAGACCCTGACCATCCCCGGCACTGAACTGGCGTCCAAAGAATGAACCAGGCCGTGACCAACAGCGCTCGCATCGAGCTGCTCAGCCCTCGACTGGCCAACCAGATTGCCGCTGGCGAGGTGGTCGAGCGCCCGGCGTCGGTGATCAAGGAACTGCTGGAAAACAGCCTCGACTCCGGCGCCAGGCGCATCGATGTCGATGTCGAACAGGGCGGCATCAAGCTGCTGCGGGTGCGCGACGATGGCAGCGGCATCTCTGCCGATGACCTGCCGCTGGCCCTGGCCCGTCACGCCACCAGCAAGATCCGTAACCTGGAAGACCTCGAGCAGGTGATGAGCCTCGGGTTTCGCGGCGAGGCACTCGCCTCGATCAGCTCCGTAGCGCGCCTGACCCTGACGTCGCGCACCCGCGATGCCGAACAGGCGTGGCAGGTCGAAACCGAAGGCCGGGACATGGCGCCACGGGTCCAGCCGGCCGCCCACCCGGTGGGCACCTCGGTGGAAGTGCGCGACCTGTTCTTCAATACCCCGGCACGACGCAAATTCCTCAAGACTGAAAAAACCGAATTCGATCACCTGCAGGAAGTGATCAAGCGCCTGGCGCTGGCGCGTTTCGACGTGGCGTTTCATTTGCGCCATAACGGCAAGACCATTCTCAGCCTGCATGAAGCCCATGATGACGCGGCCCGCGCCCGGCGTGTGGCGGCGATTTGCGGCTCGGGCTTCCTGGAGCAGGCGCTGCCCATCGAAATCGAACGCAATGGCCTGCATTTGTGGGGCTGGGTCGGGCTGCCGACGTTCAACCGCAGCCAGGCCGACTTGCAGTATTTCTTCGTCAACGGCCGGGCGGTGCGCGACAAGTTGGTGGCCCATGCGGTGCGCCAGGCTTATCGCGATGTGCTGTTCAACGGCCGGCACCCGACGTTCGTGCTGTTTTTCGAGGTCGACCCCAGCGGCGTCGACGTCAACGTGCACCCGACCAAGCACGAAGTACGTTTCCGGGAAGGGCGCATGGTCCACGACTTCCTCTATGGCACCTTGCACCGGGCCCTGGGCGATGTACGTCCGGACGATCACCTGGCGGCGCCGGTGGCCACGGCCATCGTGCGGCCGACCGGCATCGAGGCCGGCGAATTCGGGCCGCAAGGCGAAATGCGCCTGGCCGCCAATGCCTTGCTGGAGCAGCCGCAGGCCCAGCCGTCATTCAATACCGCCGGCAGCGGCGCGGGCGCCGGTTATCAGTATCAGTACACCCCGCGGCCGCAGTCGGCAGTGCCTGCGGCTGAAGCCCAGGCGGCGTATCGGGAGTTCTTTGCCCCGCTGCCGGAGGCCAACGCCGCCGCGCTTCCCGCCGGGCAGGACGATATTCCGCCGCTGGGCTACGCACTGGCGCAGCTCAAGGGCATCTATATCCTTGCAGAAAACGCCCACGGTCTGGTGCTGGTGGACATGCACGCGGCGCATGAGCGGATCATGTACGAACGCCTGAAGGTCGCCATGGCCAGCGAAGGCCTGAGCGGCCAGCCGCTGCTGGTGCCGGAATCGCTGGCACTGAGTCAGCGTGAAGCCGACTGTGCGGAAGAGCACGTGGCCTGGTTCCAGCGCCTGGGCTTCGAATTGCAGCGCCTTGGCCCGGAAACCCTGGCCATCCGACAGATCCCGGCGCTGCTCAAGCAGGCCGAGGCCAATCGACTGGTCAGCGATGTGCTGGCGGACCTGATGGAATACGGCACCAGCGACCGGATCCAGGCGCACCTGAACGAATTGCTCGGCACCATGGCGTGCCACGGCGCCGTTCGGGCCAACCGGCGCCTGGCCCTGCCGGAAATGAACGGCTTGCTGCGCGACATGGAAAAGACCGAGCGCAGCGGTCAATGCAACCATGGCCGACCGACCTGGACCCAGCTGGGCCTGGACGATCTGGACAAACTGTTCCTGCGCGGTCGTTGATGAGCCAGCTCCCTCCTGCGATTTTCCTGATGGGCCCGACCGCAGCGGGCAAGACCGACCTGGCCATCGAGCTGACCAAGGTCCTGCCGTGCGAACTGATCAGTGTCGATTCGGCGTTGGTCTATCGCGGCATGGACATCGGCACCGCCAAGCCCTCGAAAGAGATACTGGCGCAATTCCCGCACCGTCTCATCGACATCCTCGACCCGGCGGAGAGCTATTCGGCTGCGGATTTCCGTCGCGATGCCCTCCAGGCCATGGCTGACATCACGGCACGCGGCAAGATTCCGCTGCTGGTGGGCGGTACGATGCTTTATTACAAGGCATTGCTCGAAGGGCTGGCGGACATGCCGGCAGCCGATCCCGAGGTGCGGGCGCAGATCGAGGAAGAAGCGGCGCGCCTTGGTTGGCAGGCCCTGCACGAGCAATTGGCGAGTATTGACCCGGAATCGGCAGCGCGTATTCATCCGAACGATCCCCAGCGCCTCAGTCGCGCGCTGGAAGTCTATCGGGTCAGCGGTCAGAGCATGACCGCGCTCAGATTGCAACAAAGTGCGCAAAGTACTGAAGCAGCCGCTTCGGGACGGCAACAATTGCCCTATACTGTCGCGAACTTGGCCATTGCTCCGGCAAATCGCCAGGTGCTGCACGAACGAATTAAACAAAGATTCACTTTGATGTTGGAACAGGGATTCATAGACGAGGTCGTAGCCCTGCGTAAACGAAGTGACCTGCATAGCGGGTTGCCATCGATACGTGCGGTAGGTTACCGACAAGTCTGGGACTACCTGGATGGCAAGCTGACACAGGCCGAGATGCAGGAGCGTGGAATCATCGCCACGCGCCAATTGGCCAAGCGTCAGTTCACCTGGTTGCGCAGCTGGGCGGATTTACACTGGCTCGACAGCCTCGATTGCGACAATCTGCCACGCGCCTTGAAATACCTGGGGACCATCTCCATATTGAGCTGAGTCTTTGCAATTGCCGTCTATCCTTGGGGGTGTGACGGTCACAAGCCAACTGTTTACCTATTTTTTATATTGAATCCTTAAAGGAGTGCGGCACATGTCAAAAGGGCATTCGCTACAAGACCCTTACTTGAATACTTTACGTAAAGAGAAAGTTGGGGTGTCCATCTACCTGGTCAACGGGATCAAACTGCAAGGCACGATCGAGTCTTTCGACCAGTTCGTCATCCTGCTGAAAAACACCGTCAGCCAGATGGTTTACAAGCACGCGATCTCTACAGTGGTGCCGGTTCGTCCAATTCGTCTGCCTAGCGCAACCGAATCCGACTCGGGTGACGCTGAGCCAGGTAACGCCTGATAGGAGTCTCCTTTGTTCTTTGAGCGCCACGGTGGTGGGGAGCGAGCCATTCTCGTTCACTTGGATGGTCAGGACCCTGAGGCGCGCGAAGACCCGCAGGAGTTTCAGGAGTTGGCAGCATCGGCTGGCGCCGAGACCGCCGCGTTTTTCAACGTGCCGCGCAATCGGCCAACCGCCAAATACCTGATTGGCAGCGGCAAGGTCGAGGAGTTGCGCGACCTGGTCAAAGCCGAGCAGGTAGATCTGGTTATTTTCAATCACATCCTCACGCCCAGTCAGGAACGTAACCTCGAACGTGTTTTCGAGTGCCGCGTGATCGACCGCACGGGTCTGATTCTCGATATCTTTGCCCAACGCGCCCGTACCCATGAAGGCAAGCTCCAGGTCGAATTGGCCCAGCTTGAGCACATGAGCACGCGGCTGGTTCGCGGCTGGACTCACCTTGAGCGGCAGAAGGGCGGTATCGGTCTGCGGGGGCCGGGTGAAACCCAGCTGGAAACCGACCGGCGCCTGTTGCGGGTTCGCCTGCGGCAGATCAAGGGGCGCCTGGAAAAGGTCCGCAGCCAGCGCGAGCAATCTCGTCGCGGGCGCAAACGTGCTGAAATTCCGACGGTTTCACTGGTGGGGTATACCAACGCCGGCAAATCGACGCTGTTCAACGCAGTGACCGATTCCGAGGTGTTTGCCGCTGACCAGCTCTTCGCCACCCTCGATCCGACGTTGCGCCGACTCGAACTCGACGACCTCGGCCCCATCGTGCTGGCCGATACCGTGGGCTTCATTCGCCACCTGCCGCACAAACTGGTCGAGGCATTTCGGGCTACGCTCGAGGAGTCGAGCAATTCCGACCTGCTGCTGCACGTGATCGACGCCCATGAGCCCGAGCGCATGGCCCAGATTGAACAGGTCATGGTGGTGCTCGGGGAGATCGGGGCGCAGGACTTGCCGATCCTCGAGGTATACAACAAACTCGATTTGCTCGAGGGCGTGGAACCGCAGATCCAGCGCGACGCCGACGGCAAGCCGGTGCGAGTCTGGCTGTCGGCCAGGGACGGTACCGGCCTGGAGCTGCTCAAACAGGCGGTGGCCGAACTGCTCGGCGAGGATTTGTTCGTGGGCACCTTGCGCTTGCCGCAACGTTTTGCTCGACTGCGTGCGCAGTTCTTTGAAGTCGGTGCGGTACAGAAAGAAGAGCATGACGAAGAAGGCATCTGCCTGCTGGCCGTTCGTTTGCCACGAATCGAGTTGAATCGACTGGTGAGCCGCGAAGGCATGCAGCCGATGGATTTCATCGAGCAACACACTTTGCAATAAAAGCCTGAGAAAGCGGTTGTGCCGCAGGGACAGGCATTCTGTAGCATTGGTCGGCGCGCCGTGGGTGCGTCTTTGCTTTATCAGATGGAGAGCGCTATGGCTTGGAATGAGCCGGGTGGCAACTCGAATAATCAGGATCCTTGGGGTGGCAAGCGCCGCAATAACGGCGACCGCAAGGGGCCACCGGATCTCGACGAGGCCTTCCGAAAGCTGCAGGAAAGCCTGAACGGGTTGTTCGGTGGTGGTAAGAAACGCGGTGATGACGGCGGTGGTTCGGGCCGGAGTGGTGGCTTCGGCGGACTGCTCGGCATCGGTCTGGTCGTGCTGGCGGCCGTTTGGCTGTACAGCGCGGTCTATGTCGTCGACGAGCAGGAGCAGGCCGTGGTGCTGCGCTTCGGCAAGTACTACGAAACCGTCGGCCCGGGTCTGAATATCTATTTCCCGCCGATCGACAAGAAGTACATGGAAAACGTCACGCGTGAGCGTGCGTACACCAAGCAGGGCCAGATGCTCACCGAAGACGAGAACATCGTCGAAGTGCCGCTGACCGTGCAGTACAAGATCAGCAACCTGCAGGACTTCGTGCTGAGCGTCGATCAGCCGGAAATCAGCCTGCAGCACGCGACCGACAGCGCCTTGCGCCATGTGGTGGGTTCCACGGCCATGGACCAGGTGCTGACCGAAGGTCGTGAATTGATGGCCAGCGAAATCAAGGAGCGTCTGCAACGCTTCATGGATACCTATCGCACCGGCATCACCGTTACCCAGGTCAACGTGCAGAGCGCAGCGGCACCGCGTGAAGTGCAGGAAGCCTTCGATGACGTGATCCGTGCCCGTGAAGACGAGCAGCGTTCGCGCAACCAGGCGGAAACCTATGCCAACGGCGTCGTGCCGGAAGCCCGTGGTCAGGCCCAGCGCATCCTCGAGGACGCCAATGGTTACCGTGACGAAACCGTCTCGCGTGCCAAGGGTGAGGCCGATCGCTTCACCAAGCTGGTTGCCGAGTACCGCAAGGCGCCTGAAGTGACCCGCCAGCGTCTGTACCTGGACACCATGCAGGAAGTCTTCAGCAACACCAGCAAGGTGCTCGTGACCGGGAACAAGAACGGCCAGAACAATCTGCTCTACCTGCCGCTCGACAAGATGATCGACAGCAGTGGTCGCAGCACCAGCGTGCCGGCGAACAGTGCGGCAGCTACCAGCAATGAAGCGAATGCGCGTGCCGCAGCTGATCTGCAACAACAGCAGGCACGTACCAGGGAGAGTCGCTGATGAGCAATAAATCGCTGATCGCCCTTATTGTCGGCGTCGTCGTGGCGATCGCTGCCTGGAACTGCTTCTACATCGTGGCTCAGACCGAGCGTGCGGTGTTGCTGCAGTTCGGGCGCGTGGTACAGACCGATGTCCAGCCAGGCCTGCATGTGAAGGTGCCTTACGTCAACCAGGTGCGTAAATTCGACGCTCGCCTGATGACGCTGGATGCACCGACGCAGCGCTTCCTGACCCTGGAAAAGAAAGCCGTGATGGTCGATGCCTATGCCAAGTGGCGGGTCAAGGACGCCGAGCGTTTCTATACCGCGACTTCCGGCCTCAAGCAGATCGCCGACGAGCGTCTGTCCCGTCGTCTGGAATCGGGCCTGCGTGACCAGTTCGGTAAGCGCACCCTGCACGAAGTGGTGTCGGGTGAGCGCGATGCGCTGATGGCCGACATCACCTCGTCGCTGAACAAGATGGCGGAAAAGGAACTGGGTATCGAAGTGGTCGACGTTCGCGTCAAGACCATCGACCTGCCCAAGGAAGTGAACCGCAGCGTGTTCGAGCGGATGAGCACCGAGCGTGAGCGTGAAGCTCGCGAGCACCGCGCCAAGGGTAACGAGCTGGCAGAAGGCATCCGTGCCGACGCCGATCGTCAACGCCGCGTGCTGCTGGCTGAAGCCTATCGAGAGTCCGAAGAGATTCGCGGTGACGGCGATGCCCAGGCCGCTGCGATCTACTCGAAGGCCTACGGTCAGGACCAGGAGTTCTACGCGTTCTACCGTAGCCTGCGCGCCTACCGCGAAAGCTTTGCGAACAAATCCGACGTCATGGTTCTCGACCCAAGCAGTGACTTCTTCCACTACCTGGAAAAAGCCAAGCCTTGATACGACGTTGACCTGAATCATCCCCCGCCGGGCGGCTAAAACCTTCGGCGGGGTGATCCTTTGGGAAAACGTGTGTATGATGCGGCAGCCGGGAAATTCCCGGCTTTTTTGCGTCTGCACGTTTGATTGCTGTTCATGTGCAGAAGCCCGGGCCTGTTGGCTCGACTGGTTTTACGAGGAAAGTGCTTGGCGAAGCCTGTTTCGGGCTTTTCGCTTCGTCGCTCATGCGCGTGGTTTGCGCAGGGCCAGGCATTTTCTGCTTCACTCAAGGCTCGCCCCAAGGCTTGCCGCCCGGATCATAGGGGAATGGCGTAATGGCAACGGTAGACCGCTGGCTGCTGCCAGATGGCATCGAAGAAGTACTGCCACCAGAGGCGGCGCGCATAGAAGTCGCGCGTCGCCAGGTGTTGGATCTGTTCCAGAGCTGGGGTTACGAGTTTGTCGTGACTCCCCATATCGAGTACCTGGAATCCCTGCTGACCGGCGCGGGCCAGGACCTGGATCTGCGTACCTTCAAGGTCATCGACCCGCAATCGGGCCGGCAGATGGGTTTCCGGGCGGATATCACGCCGCAGGTGGCGCGCATCGATGCGCATACCTTGCGTCGCGAAGGCCCTAATCGCCTGTGCTATGCCGGCAGCGTGCTGCACGCCCAGCCGCGTGCCTTGTCGTCCTCGCGCAGCCCGATCCAGCTGGGTGCCGAGTTGTATGGCGATGCCAGCCCGAGCAGTGACGTCGAAGTCATCAGCCTGATGCTGGCCATGCTGCAACTGGCCGATGTGCCGGATGTGCACATGGACCTGGGTCACGTCGGTATCTACCGTGGCCTGGCCCGTGCCGCCGGTTTGTCCGGTGAAGTCGAGCAGCAGTTGTTCGACGCGTTGCAACGTAAAGCCATCGACGAGGTCATTACCTTGACCGAGGGGCTGCCGGCGGATCTGTCGGACATGCTGCGGGCCCTGGTTGACCTGTGCGGTGGCCGTGAAGTGCTGGTGGCCGCTCGCGAGCGCCTGGCCAAAGCGCCGGCGCAGGTGACGGCGGCGCTCGACGACTTGCTGGCGATTGCCGAGCGTCTGTCCAGTCGCTTCCCGGAGCTGCCGCTGTACTTCGACCTGGGCGAGTTGCGCGGCTACCACTACCACACCGGTGTGGTGTTCGCCGTATTCGTGCCGGGGGTTGGCCAGTCCATTGCCCAGGGCGGTCGTTACGACGACATCGGCGCCGACTTCGGTCGCGCCCGTCCGGCAACCGGCTTCTCTACCGATTTGAAAACCCTGGTGACCCTGGGGCGTGCTGAGATCGAGCTACCGTCTGGCGGTATCTGGATGCCTGACAGTACGGATGCGGCACTCTGGCAGCAGGTTTGCCAGTTGCGCAGTGAGGGTCAGCGTGTTGTCCAGGCCTTGCCTGGCCAGCCTTTGGCCGCCGCCCGTGAAGCGGACTGCGACCGGCAATTGATTCAGCAGAACGGGCTTTGGCAAGTATCGCCACTGGCTTCTTGAGTTTTCCTGCCGGCCGCCGCCGGCACCAAGTTTGCGCGAATGAGGACAAGTGTTATGGGTAAGAATGTCGTAGTCCTGGGCACCCAATGGGGTGATGAGGGCAAAGGCAAGATCGTTGATCTGCTGACCGAACATGCTGCCGCCGTAGTGCGCTACCAGGGTGGCCACAACGCGGGTCACACCCTGGTGATCGATGGCGAAAAAACCGTCTTGCACCTGATCCCGTCGGGCGTGCTGCGCGAAGGCGTGCAGTGCCTGATCGGCAACGGCGTGGTGGTTGCACCCGACGCCCTGCTGCGGGAAATCAACAAGCTGGAAGAGAAAGGCGTACCGGTGCGCGAGCGCCTGCGCATCAGCCCTTCCTGCCCGCTGATCCTGTCCTACCACGTGGCCCTGGACCAGGCCCGTGAAAAAGCCCGTGGCGAGCTGAAGATCGGCACCACCGGTCGCGGTATCGGCCCGGCTTACGAAGACAAGGTTGCCCGTCGTGGCCTGCGTATCGGCGACCTGTTCCACCGCGAGCGTTTCGCCGCCAAGCTGGGCGAGTTGCTGGACTACCACAACTTCGTACTGGTCAATTACTACAAAGAGCCGGCCATCGACTTCCAGAAGACCCTGGACGAGTGCATGGAATACGCCGAGCTGCTCAAGCCGATGATGCTCGACGTCACCGCCGAGCTGCACAACCTGCGTCGCGCTGGCAAGGACATCATGTTCGAAGGCGCCCAGGGTTCCCTGCTCGACATCGACCACGGCACCTATCCGTACGTCACCAGCTCCAACACCACGGCCGGCGGCATTGCCACCGGTTCCGGCGTTGGCCCGATGTTCCTCGACTACATCCTGGGGATCACCAAGGCCTACACCACTCGCGTTGGTTCCGGCCCATTCCCGACCGAGCTGTTCGATGACGTGGGTGCGTTCCTGGCCAAGCGTGGCCACGAATTCGGTGCTACCACCGGTCGTGCCCGTCGTTGCGGCTGGTTCGATGCCGTCATCCTGCGTCGCGCCATCGACGTCAACAGTATCTCGGGTCTGTGCCTGACCAAGCTGGACGTACTGGACGGCCTGGAAACCATCAACATTTGTGTCGGCTACAAGAACCAGGAAGGTGCGGTAATCGACGCACCGACCGATGCCGACAGCTACATTGGCCTGGAGCCGGTGTACGAGCAGATGCCAGGCTGGAGCGAGTCGACCCTCGGTGCCAAGACCCTGGAAGAGCTGCCGCAAGCGGCTCGCAACTACATCAAGCGCATCGAAGAGCTGGTCGGCGCGCCGATCGACATTATTTCGACGGGCCCGGATCGCAACGAGACCATCGTTCTGCGTCACCCGTTCGCCTGATAAGTCGTTGATGTAAAAGAAAAAGGGCCCTTTATTGGGCCCTTTTTCGTATCTGCCTGCCGGACGGCATGACCTTTGCTGCGGTTTTCATAAAAAAGCATGGCTGTAGCGTGCCATCAATTTAATGGCGTCAAAAGCAGAGGTATTACCTGTGTCGGCCGTTCTCTCCTTGTTACAAAGCCGTCTGTTGCGGCCTGTGTTCGTTACCCTCGGTATCGCCCTTTTGGTGCAAGTGCTGGTCGCGGTTGCCCTGACGCGCAGCACCGTCACTGCACTGGAAGCCGATTTGGGTGTGCGCCTGGGCGCCGACAGTCAAAAATTGTCCACCGAGCTCGAGCAGGCGGGGCGCGAAGTCACGTCGAGTCTGGACAGCCTTTCCGCCAGTACGCGTCAGCGCCTGACTGCCGGGTTGTCTTCGCGGCTGGAGGAAGAGCAGGCGCAACTGCGGGCCACCCTGGAAAAGGACCTGAAGGACTCCGCCGGTGATATGGCGCAGCTTCTCGCCTCGGTTGCACCGCGTGCGATGTGGGACAACGACGTGCCGACCCTGTCCGAGTTCGCCCGTCGGGCCCAGCGCAATCCCAACGTGCTGTTCGTCGTCTATGACGATGCCACCGGGCAGCACCTGACGCGCTACCTCAACCGCGAAAACCCGATCAACAAGGCGCTTCTGGAAAAAGGCCAGGGCGAACGTGCGTTGGACAAGGTGCTGGACGCGGCGAAGAACGATCCGTCGGTCTACTACGTGGAAGCCTCGATCAACCCCAATGGCGTGGAAATCGGCAAGGTCCTGATGGGCGTCTCCACCGCATCCGTGGAGACCGATCTGGCAGCCCTGGATAAACGCTTCGAGTCGTTGATCGCCAACAGCGATCAACTGGTGGGCGACAGCCTGAAGGGCGCGGCGGCCGACAGTGCCACGGCCATGCGTGCACGCCTGGCCTCGGCCCAGTCCACCGCCGCCTACATGAAAGCCAACACCACCGACACCGTGCAGGAA
Source organism: Pseudomonas sp. IT-P12 (assembly GCF_949767465.1). NCBI lineage: Bacteria > Pseudomonadati > Pseudomonadota > Gammaproteobacteria > Pseudomonadales > Pseudomonadaceae > Pseudomonas > Pseudomonas sp. IT-P12. Next base: position 435,039 of record NZ_CATKPY010000023.1, read on the forward strand.
GCGGCGGCCACCCTGCGCTGGCGCATCGGCATGGGCCTGGCGCTGGTGGGTTGCGGCGTGTTGCTGCTGTTGGCCGTGGTGTTGGGGCGTCGTGTGGTCAAGCGCCTGAAAATGTTGATTATCGCGATGGACGATCTGGCGGCGGGCGAGGGTGACCTGACCAAGCGCGTGCAGATCAACAGCAAGGACGAGATCGGCGACATGGCGTCGGCGGTCAATCGCTTTGTGGATAAATTGCAGCCCATCGTGCGCGAGGCCGGGGATGTCGCTCAGCGAACCGGTGTCGAAATTGGCGCCATGACCTTGCGCAACGCCGGTGCCGATGCGGCGGCCGGCATGCAGCGTGACGAGGTGGCCGAGAGCCTGCGCGCGTTGTCGCAGATGGCCGATGAGGCGCAGTCCGAAAGCCATGCCATGCAGGCGGCCTTGCAGCAGGTGGTGGACATTCGCTCGGCCACCGATGAAAACACCCGGACTTCGGCGAAGGTCGGCAGCCTGATCGAAGCGTTGGCCGAGCAGGTCGATACCGGGGCGAAGGTCATCGAGCGACTGGCGCAGCAGAGTGAACAGATCGAAGTGGTGCTGACCGTGATTCACGGGATTGCCGAACAGACCAACCTGCTGGCGCTCAACGCTGCCATCGAGGCGGCGCGCGCCGGTGAGACCGGTCGTGGCTTTGCCGTGGTGGCGGATGAGGTGCGGGCGCTGGCGAGCAAGACCCAGAGCTCCACCGGCGACATTCAGGCACACATCGTTGCCCTGCAGCAGGGCGCGCGTGAGGCCGTGGCCGCGATTGGCCAGGCCGGGCGCCAGGCCAGCGAAGGTCTGCTGGTGCTGCGCGACAGTGCACGCCTGCAGCAATCGGTACAGGCGTCGGTCGAGCAAGTGCATGCGGCTATCGGCCTGGCGACCCAAGCGGCGGCTCATCAGGCGAAGGGTGCCCAAGCGGTGCGCGGGCGGGTAGAAACCATTCACGCCCAGGCGGAAAAAGCCGCACAGGCGGTGGTGGAGACCACTGAAAGCGGCAAGGTGCTGGATGGGCTGGCTGCGCAGCTCAAGGCCAGCCTGGGGCAGTTCAGGGCCTGAGATCTCGGCGCCTGAGCTGCCTATTCGCGAGGCGGCTGGCTCCCACTTCTGGAATGCAATCCTGTGTGGGGTCAGCCGGTTCCAGGCGGCGCTCGGACAAAGGCGTTGTCAGCGACCCAGGTACATCCGCGTGGTCAGCAGGTACACCGGCAGCCCCGATACCACGATCAACAGCGCCGCATAAGGCGCCGCCGCCGCGAACTCCACGTTCGCGGTATGCGCCCACACCTCTGTGGCCAGCGTGTTGAGCCCGGTTGGGCTCAGCAGCAGCGTGGCCGTCAGCTCCTTCATCGCATCCAGGAACACCAGCGCAAACGCCGCTCCCAGTGCCGGAAAAATGATTGGCAAGGTCACCCGGCAAAACGCGCTGAAAGACGATGCGCCCAGCGTGCGAGCGGCTTCTTCCAGTTGCGGGGCGGCCTTGTTCAGGGCGGTGCGGATCGGCGCCTGCGCCAGTGGTAGAAACAGCAGCGCATAGGCAATCAACAGCAATGCCGAGGTCTGGTACAGCGCCGGCACATAATGCAGGGCGAAATACACCAGTGTCAGGGCGATCACCAGGCCTGGCAGCGCGTGCAGCAGATACGGCAGGCGCTCCGCCCAGATGGCCAGTGGGCCTTTGTAGCGCACCACCAGCAATCCCACCGGGACGGCCAGCACCAGGCACAGTGCGGCGCCACCCAGGGACAGTGCGAGGGAGGACAGGAGCGCCTCGCTGATCGCGGTCACCGGAAACGCCGCCGAAGAGCCTACCATCAGCCAGTACGCCAGCATTCCCAGCGGAATGCCGCTGCCGATGATTGCCAGTGCCAGGCAGTAAAGCTGTCCCGCGAACGCCCAGGGGCCCAGGCGAACCTGCTCCGCGCGCCGCGCTGCGCCCTGGCCGGTGCGCACATGACGCCCTTTGCCGCGCACCCGCAGCTCGAGCCACAGCAGCATCAGGCACAGCGCCAGCAGCACCGCCGACAGCATCGCGGCGTTGGCGTTGCTGAATTCCAGTTCGAATTGCTGGTAGATCGCAGTGGTGAAGGTCTGCAGGCCGATGATCGACAGCGCGCCGAACTCCACCAGCATGTGCAGCGCAATCAGCAGCGAGCCCGCCAGTAGTGACGGCCACAGCAGCGGCAAGGTGACTTTGAAGAACACGCCCCAGCGATTCTGCCCAAGCGTGCGCGCCGACTCTTCCAGGGAGGGATCGAGATTGCGCAGCGTTGCCGCGACCGGCAGAAAGATCAGTGGGTACTTGGACAGCGTCATCACCAGGATGGCTCCGCCCAGGCCTTCGAAGTGAGCGCTCAGCGAAACCCAGGTGAAGCTGCTGACAAACGCTGGCACTGCGAATGGCAGGCACAGGATCACGCCCCACAGGCGTCGCCCCGGTAAATTGCTGCGCTCCAGCAGCCAGGCCAGTGACAGGCCGATGACACCGCAGGCAACCGTCACGCCAACCATCAGCGCCAAGGTGTTGCGCAGCAGGCCGAATACGTAGGGGCGCCACAGCAAATGCAGCGCCTCGGCCCAGCCGGCCTGCCAGGTTTTCAGGCCGACATACGCCAGTGGCAACAGGCTGAGCACCACCAGCAATAACACCGGCAGCAGCAGCCAGATCGACGGCCGCTTGCGCCGTGGCACGTAACCCCCGCGCGCGGCGGGGGCGGATAACGATGCGCTCATCAGTTCAGGCCAACGTCGCGTTCCAGGTCCAGGGCTTCTTCAGCATTGCCGAGGTCCGCAGGGGTGACGTTGGGCGCTTGCAGTTCACTGAAAGGCTTGAGGCCACGGTCCGATTCCATGCCCTTGTGCAGCGGGTACTCGGCAGTGGTCTGGGTGATCACGCGCTGGCCTTCTTCACTGGCCATGTAGGCGAGCAATTGCTGGGCTTCCTTTGGGTGTTTGGTGGATTTCAATACTGCAGCGCTGGATACGGTGATCAGCCCGCCGACGTCGCCGCCGGTGAAGTAGTGCAGTTTCGAGTCGAGCTGTCCTTTTTCGCGCTGCAAGGCGAACCAGTAATAGTTGTTCACCAGCACGGTGGCGACTTCGCCGTTTTCCACGGCCTTGAGTGCGACCATGTTGTTGCTGTAGGTCTTGCCGAAGGCACGCAGGCCGGTCAGCCATTCCTCGGCTGCGTCCATGCCGTGCACCTTGATGATGGCGACCGCCTGTTCCTGGAACGCACCGCTGGTGGGCACGAAACCGACCTTGCCTTGCCATTTCGGGTCGGAAAACTCCATGACTGACTTGGGCAGGTCTTTTTCGTCGATCAGTTTGGGGTTGAAGGCCACGACGCGTACCCGAGCGGTGACGCCGATCCAGGTGCCGTTCTGGGCAACGTAGTCCTTGGGCAGGACGGCGAGGGTGGTGGCATCGGTCTGGGCCAGCAGGCCTTGTTCGCCGAGTTTGTTCAGCGGTGGCGACTCTTCGGTGTAGATCACGTCGGCAGGCGAACGATCGCCTTCTTCGACGACCTGGCTGGCGAGCTGGTTGCTACTGCCTTTGCGCACGTTGACGTGGATGCCGGTCTTGGCCTCGAAGGCCTTGGCGACGGCGTCGCCGACTTCCTTGTGTTGGCCGTTATAGAGTGTCAGGGAAACGGGGTCGGCAGCCTGGGTGAGGTGAGTGGCGAGTGCCAGGCTGAACAGGGTGATGGTCAGGCCGCGGCGCAGGGTATTTCGAAACATCATTCGCAGGGTTCCTCACTGTCGCATTGCAAAAACTTGCAACAATGATAAACGATATTGTTTCTCAAGTGCGCCTTGCGGGCTGGAGACGCTTTTGGTAGGGCGTGATGCTTGCCGGTTGGAGCGGCGGGTCGACGCGCGATTGCTCGCCAGGGTCGTCAACCATGGCGCGGGTTGTTCCGATGCCTGCGTTTTATGGGGGGGGCATCGCGAAGCAGGCTCGCTCCCGCAGTGGGGCGGAGGTGTTTCGGGGGCCAGAAATGCAAAAACCCGCTTTCGCGGGTTTTTGTGAGATTCAGGATCGTGATCCTGAATCTGAAATTGGTGCCCAGAAGAAGACTCGAACTTCCACGACCGTAAGGTCACCAGCACCTGAAGCTGGCGTGTCTACCAATTTCACCATCTGGGCATTCATCTTCAGCGTTGCCGCTGTTGATGTGGCGCACTATACGTAGCGCATTTTGATCTGTAAACCCCTGATTTGGTTTTAATAAATCAAATGCTTAGAATGCAAAAACCCGCTTTCGCGGGTTTTTGTGTGAGTCCTGAAATTCATCTAATCTCAAGCTCGAAATTGGTGCCCAGAAGAAGACTCGAACTTCCACGACCGTAAGGTCACCAGCACCTGAAGCTGGCGTGTCTACCAATTTCACCATCTGGGCAGCATCGGCAGCGCTAGTGCGTCGTCGATGGCGCGCACTATACGGAGCGTCTTTTTAACTGTAAACCCCTGGCCTCAAAAAAACCTGAAAAATGTTACCGGCGGCATTCAAATCGGCTTTGTGGCGTCGATAAAGGGCTTTAGAAGGGCTGTCGCAGCCCGAAATTTCCCGTTTCATTGCGCCTATGCCAAACTAACCCGCATATAGACAAGGTGAAAACTCTCTAATGGCCGATTGGCAGTCCCTCGATCCCGAGGCCGCTCGTGAAGCGGAAAAATATGAAAACCCTATTCCCAGCCGCGAACTGATCCTTCAGCACCTTGCTGATCGGGGTTCGCCTGCTAACCGCGAGCAGTTGGTCGAAGAGTTCGGTCTGACCACCGAAGATCAGATCGAGGCCCTGCGTCGCCGCCTTCGCGCCATGGAGCGCGATGCCCAACTCATTTATACCCGTCGTGGCACCTATGCGCCGGTGGACAAGCTCGACCTGATCCTGGGTCGCATCAGCGGCCACCGTGATGGCTTCGGCTTCCTGGTCCCGGACGACGGCAGTGACGATCTGTTCATGAGCCCGGCGCAAATGCGCCTGGTGTTCGATGGCGACCGCGCCCTGGCCCGAGTGTCCGGCCTGGATCGCCGCGGTCGTCGCGAAGGCATGATCGTCGAGGTGGTGTCCCGCGCTCACGAAACCATCGTGGGCCGTTACTTCGAAGAGGGCGGTATCGGCTTCGTGGTGGCGGACAATCCGAAAATCCAGCAGGAAGTGCTGGTGACTCCGGGTCGCAATGCCAACGCCGATATTGGCCAGTTCGTCGAAGTGAAGATCACTCACTGGCCGACGCCGCGCTTCCAGCCGCAAGGCGACGTGATTGAAGTCGTGGGCAACTACATGGCGCCGGGCATGGAAATCGATGTCGCCCTGCGCACCTACGATATTCCCCACGTCTGGCCCGATGCGGTACTCAAGGAAGCCGCCAAGCTCAAGCCGGAAGTCGAGGAGAAGGACAAGGAGAAGCGCATTGACCTGCGCCATCTGCCGTTCGTCACCATCGACGGCGAAGACGCCCGTGACTTCGACGATGCGGTCTACTGCGAAGCCCGTCCTGGCAAGCTGCGCCTGTTCTCCGGCGGTTGGAAGCTGTACGTGGCGATTGCCGACGTCTCCAGTTATGTGAAGCTCGGTTCGGCGCTGGACGCCGAAGCCCAGGTTCGCGGCAACTCGGTGTACTTCCCCGAGCGCGTGATCCCGATGCTGCCCGAGCAACTGTCCAACGGCCTGTGCTCGCTGAACCCGCTGGTCGATCGCCTGGCCATGGTCTGCGAGATGACCATCTCCAAATCCGGCGAAATGACCGACTACTGCTTCTACGAAGCGGTCATTCACTCCCACGCACGCCTGACCTACAACAAGGTCAGTGCGATGCTCGAGACGCCGAAAGCCACCGAAGCGCGCAAGCTGCGTGGCGAATACACCGACGTCGTCCCGCACCTCAAGCAACTGTATGCGCTGTACAAGGTGCTGCTGGCTGCCCGTCATGTGCGCGGCGCGATCGATTTCGAAACGCAGGAAACCCGGATCATCTTCGGTTCCGAGCGCAAGATCGCCGAAATCCGCCCGACCGTGCGCAACGATGCACACAAGCTGATCGAGGAATGCATGCTGGCGGCCAACGTGGCCACCGCCGAATTCCTGAAAAAACACGAAATTCCGGCGTTGTACCGCGTTCACGACGGCCCGCCGCCGGAGCGCCTGGAAAAACTGCGCGCCTTCCTCGGTGAGCTGGGTCTGTCCCTGCACAAAGGCAAGGATGGCCCGTCGCCCAAGGATTACCAGGCGCTGCTGGCGAGCATCAAGGATCGTCCGGATTTCCATCTGATCCAGACGGTCATGCTGCGCTCGTTGAGCCAGGCGGTGTACACCTCCGACAACCAGGGCCACTTCGGCCTGAACTACGAGGCTTACACCCACTTCACTTCGCCGATCCGCCGCTACCCGGACCTGCTCACGCACCGGGCGATCCGCAGTGTGATCCACTCGAAGATGAACACCCCGCACGTGCGCCGTGCCGGTGCGATGACCATTCCGAAGGCGCGCATCTATCCGTACGACGAGGCGGCGCTGGAGCAGCTTGGCGAGCAGTGCTCGATGAGCGAGCGGCGCGCCGACGAAGCGACCCGCGACGTGGTGAACTGGCTCAAGTGCGAGTTCATGAAAGACCGCGTGGGCGAGTCGTTCCCGGGCGTGATCACCGCCGTGACCGGTTTCGGACTGTTCGTCGAGCTGACCGATATCTACGTCGAAGGCCTGGTCCACGTCACGGCGCTGCCTGGCGATTACTACCACTTCGACCCTGTGCACCACCGCCTCGCCGGTGAGCGTACCGGGCGCAGTTTCCGCCTCGGCGATACCGTTGAAGTGCGTGTGATGCGCGTCGACCTGGACGAGCGCAAGATCGACTTCGAGATGGCTGAAAAGACCATCAGCGCGCCGATCGGTCGCAAGAAGCGCGGAGCTGAAACCACCGCGCCGGTGCCATCTTCGGCCAAAACGGCTGAGCCGGCTGCGGCGAAAACCGGTCGCCGTACCGCCAAGGAAAAGCCTGTCGAAGCCTACCGCTCAAGCGATGCCGCGGCGAAAAACGCCGAAGTGCGCAAAAGCCGGGAGCTGAAGAAGGCGCTGCTGAGCGAGGCGAAAAGCGGTGGTAAAGCGCCTGCCGGTGGCAAGGCCGGGCGTTCCGCGCCTGACAAGGCGCCTGCCGGCAAGCCCAGCAAACACCGTAAAGGCCCGCCCAAAGCGGGTTCCGCTCCAGCTGCCAAAAGCACCGGGGCGCGTAAACCGAAGGCCAAGTCATGAGTCAGTTGGAAAAAATCTACGGCGTACATGCCGTAGAAGCCTTGCTGCGTCACCACCCCAAGCGCGTCAAGCAGATCTGGCTGGCGGAAGGCCGCAGTGAGCCGCGGTTGCAAAACCTGATCGCGCTCGCGGGTGAAAACCGTGTGCCGGTCGGCAATGCCGAGCGACGTGAGCTGGATGCCTGGGTCGAAGGCGTGCACCAGGGCGTGGTGGCCGAGGTGAGCCCGAGCCAGGTCTGGGGTGAAGCGATGCTCGACGAACTGCTCGATCGCACCGAGGGCGCGCCATTGCTGCTGGTGCTCGATGGCGTGACCGACCCGCACAACCTTGGCGCTTGCCTGCGTTCGGCCGATGCGGCCGGTGCGCTGGCGGTGATCGTGCCGAAGGACAAGTCGGCCACGCTGACCCCGACAGTGCGCAAGGTCGCCTGCGGCGCGGCGGAAGTGATTCCATTGGTCGCCGTGACCAACCTGGCTCGCAGCCTGGAAAAGCTCAAGCAGCGCGGCTTGTGGGTCGTGGGCACGGCCGGTGAGGCGGAACAGAGTCTGTACCAGCAGGACATGACCGGCCCGACCATCCTGATCATGGGGGCGGAAGGCAGCGGCATGCGCCGCTTGACCCGTGACCTGTGCGATTACCTGGTGCACTTGCCGATGAGCGGCAGCGTCAGCAGCCTCAACGTTTCCGTGGCGACCGGCGTCTGCCTGTTCGAGGCGCAGCGCCAGCGTAGCGTGAAGGCGGCAGGCAAAAAAGCCTGATCCTACGCGATCCAAATGTGGGAGCGGGCTTGCTCGCGAAAAGTGGTGTGTCAGTCAAGAGTCACGTCGACTGGCATATCGCATTCGCGAGCAAGCCCGCTCCCACAGTTATTTTGTGATGAGGCAATTGTTCAAATAATCACCAATTGCCTTGCACCTCTTCAGTCCCTTCTCTACAATTGCGCCCCTTGCTGTGACGGCAGGCACGCATGTGTCTCCCGCAAGCAAGTCCATAAGTGTCATTCACTCCTTGTCTGATCGCTTTTGAGCGGCAGGCTACAACCCGTAAGGAGCATTCATGCGTCATTACGAAATCATCTTTTTGGTCCACCCGGATCAAAGCGAGCAAGTCGGCGGCATGGTTGAGCGTTACACCAAGCTGATCGAAGAAGACGGCGGCAAAATCCACCGTCTGGAAGATTGGGGCCGTCGTCAACTGGCCTACGCAATCAACAATGTTCACAAGGCTCACTACGTGATGCTGAACGTTGAGTGCACTGGCAAGGCCCTGGCCGAGCTGGAAGACAACTTCCGTTACAACGATGCAGTGATCCGTAACCTGGTCATCCGTCGCGACGAAGCCGTTACCGGCCAGTCCGAGATGCTCAAGGCTGAAGAAAACCGCAGTGAGCGCCGTGAGCGTCGCGACCGTCCTGAGCACTCCGACGCCGAAGGCGTTGACGGTGATGACAGCGACAACAGCGATAACGCTGACGAGTAATCCACGGACCTTTTGAGGAGCCTATTACATGGCACGTTTCTTCCGTCGTCGTAAATTCTGCCGCTTCACCGCTGAAGACGTGAAGGAGATCGATTACAAAGATCTCAACACTCTGAAAGCCTACGTATCCGAGACCGGCAAAATCGTTCCAAGCCGCATCACCGGTACCAAAGCTCGTTATCAGCGTCAGCTGGCCACCGCTATCAAGCGCGCCCGCTTCCTGGCCCTGCTGGCCTACACCGACAGCCACGGCCGCTGAGACCGGGCAGTCGACACGTAGCAAAGGATTGAAAGCATGCGTGCCTTAGCTGAGTTCATCATGCGCGGCCGTGTGCAGGCCACTCTCGTAGTGGCTGGATGTGCTGCATTGCCGTTGTTGTATTGGTTGGGTGCTGCCGCCGGATGCCTCGTGCTCCTGCGGCGCGGATTGCAGGACGCCCTGGGCGTTCTGGCTCTGGGACTGCTGCCGGCGTTGGTCTGGTGGCTTTATTCCGACGACCCACGGGCACTTCTGGTGCTGCTGGGGTCTTCGAGCCTTGCGTTGGTTTTGCGCGCAAGCGAATCCTGGGTCCGCGTGCTGCTGGTCAGCATAGCGATGGGGGTGGTGTTTGCAGTGGTGCTGGGGACAGTTTTTGCTCCCCAAATCGAGATGCTGGCGCAGGCCTTGATAAAGGTCATGCCGTCGCTACTCGGTGATGTCTACCAGAAGTTGTCGGTGGATGAGCAAGCGCATTTTGCGTCCCTGATTGCACCGGTCCTGACCGGCCTGATTGCGGCCTTGTTGCAGATCGTCAGTGTGCTGAGCCTGCTTGTCGGGCGCTACTGGCAGGCGTTGTTGTACAACCCGGGTGGTTTTGGTCGCGAGTTTCGCACCATCCGGTTCCCGCTGGGGCTGGCGATGTTACTGCTGGCGTGCATGCTTCTGGGGCCGAACATCGGTCCGCAGATGGCCATGTTGACGCCGTTGTGCAGTGTACCGCTGGTGTTCGCCGGGCTGGCCCTGATTCACGGGCTGGTGGCGCAAAAGCGACTTGCCAGGTTCTGGCTGGTGGGGTTGTACGTCACGTTGTTGCTGTTCATGCAGCTGATCTATCCGTTGCTGGTGGTCCTGGCCATCGTCGACAGCCTGATTGATTTTCGCGGTCGTCTGGCGCCGAAAGACGCCGATAACGCGAACGGTGAAGGTTAAAAGTTAAGAGGTTAATACCAAATGGAACTGATCCTGCTGGAAAAAATCGCCAACCTGGGCAACCTGGGCGACAAAGTAAAGGTTAAGGCCGGCTACGGTCGTAACTACCTGCTGCCTTTTGGCAAAGCCACCGCTGCGACCGCTGCCAACCTGGCTGCGTTCGAAGAGCGTCGCGCTGAGCTGGAAAAAGCTGCTGCAGACCGTAAGGCATCGGCTGAAAGCCGTGCTGCTCACCTGGCTGAGCTGGAAGTGACCATCACTGCCACTGCCGGTGACGAAGGCAAGCTGTTCGGTTCGATCGGCACCCACGACATCGCTGATGCACTGACCGCCTCTGGCGTTGAAGTGGCAAAAAGCGAAGTTCGTCTGCCGAACGGCACCATTCGCCAGGTTGGCGAATACGACGTAGCCGTGCACCTGCACGCCGAAGTCGAAGCGACCGTACGCGTTGTCGTGGTAGCCGCTTAAGCAACACCTGATCGGCTGGCGGCTTGTCCGTCAGACGGTTAACATCGGGCACGATCCTGTTTACAGGTCGTGCCCTTTGTCTTTCTGGGAACTCCCGTTTTCAATCCTGCTTTTCCGACAAAACCAAGTGACCATGAACGAAATCTCCGCTCCCGAGCAATACGATCTGCAAACCGCCGCGCTGAAGGTGCCGCCGCATTCCATCGAAGCCGAACAGGCTGTACTCGGTGGTCTGATGCTGGACAACAACGCCTGGGAGCGCGTGCTCGATCAAGTCTCCGACGGTGATTTCTATCGACATGACCACCGCCTGATTTTCCGCGCGATTGCCAAGCTGGCCGACCAGAACTCGCCAATCGACGTCGTGACCCTTGCCGAGCAACTGGACAAGGAAGGTCAGACGTCCCAGGTCGGCGGCCTCGGATACCTGGGTGAATTGGCGAAGAACACGCCGTCCGTCGCCAACATCAAGGCTTATGCGCAGATCGTTCGCCAGCGCGCGACCTTGCGTCAGCTGATCGGCATCAGCACCGAAATCGCCGACAGCGCCTTCAACCCGGAAGGTCGCACCGCCGAAGAGATTCTCGATGAAGCCGAACGGCAGATCTTCCAGATCGCCGAGGCGCGACCCAAGACCGGCGGTCCGGTGGGCGTCAACGATTTGCTGACCAAGGCGATCGACCGCATCGACACCCTGTTCAACACGGGCGAAGGCATCACCGGACTGTCCACGGGCTACACCGACCTCGACGACAAGACCAGCGGCCTGCAGCCGGCCGACCTGATCATCGTCGCCGGCCGTCCGTCCATGGGTAAAACCACCTTCGCGATGAACCTGGTGGAAAACGCCGTGCTGCGCAGCGAGAAGGCCGTGCTGGTTTACTCGCTGGAGATGCCAGGCGAATCGCTGATCATGCGTATGTTGTCGTCCCTGGGACGTATCGACCAGACCAAGGTTCGTTCGGGTCAACTGGATGACGATGACTGGCCGCGCCTGACCTCGGCGGTCAACCTGCTCAATGATCGCAAGCTGTTCATCGACGATACCGCCGGCATCAGCCCGTCGGAAATGCGCGCCCGCACCCGGCGGCTGGTCCGCGAGCATGGCGATGTCGGCCTGATCATGATCGACTACCTGCAACTGATGCAGATTCCGGGCTCCAGCGGTGACAACCGGACCAACGAGATTTCCGAGATCTCCCGATCCCTGAAGGCCCTGGCCAAGGAATTCAACTGCCCGGTGGTCGCCCTGTCCCAGCTCAACCGCTCCCTCGAACAACGACCGAACAAGCGCCCGGTGAACTCCGACTTGCGGGAATCCGGAGCGATCGAGCAGGACGCCGACGTGATCATGTTCGTGTACCGCGACGAGGTGTATCACCCGGAAACCGAGCACAAGGGCATTGCCGAGATCATCATCGGCAAGCAGCGGAACGGTCCGATCGGTTTTATCCGGCTGGCGTTCATCGGCAAATACACACGCTTCGAGAATCTGGCGCCGGGTAGCTATAACTTCGACGACGACGAATAACCCGTGGGAGCGGGCTTGCTCGCGAAGGTGCTGTGCCAGACAACATCAATGTCGACTGACGCACCCCCTTCGCGAGCAAGCCCGCTCCCACATGGATGTGCGGAATTTCCGACCACAGCCGTCGGAATTGGTCAAAATTTGTGCTATATTCCGCGCCCGCGAAATTCCACGTAAGCCAAACCGGTCATCGTCATGCAAACAGCCAAGCCGTTATTTGACTATCCCAAGTACTGGGCCGAATGTTTCGGTCCAGCGCCATTCCTGCCAATGAGCAGGGAGGAGATGGATCAGCTTGGCTGGGATTCCTGCGACATCATCATCGTGACCGGCGATGCCTACGTTGACCATCCGTCGTTCGGCATGGCGATCATCGGCCGGCTGCTGGAGGCCCAGGGCTTCCGCGTCGGGATCATTGCCCAGCCGAACTGGCAGTCCAAAGACGACTTCATGAAGCTCGGCGAGCCGAACCTGTTTTTCGGCGTCGCGGCCGGCAACATGGACTCGATGATCAACCGCTACACCGCCGACAAGAAAATTCGCTCCGACGACGCCTACACGGCCGGCGGCCTGGCGGGCAAACGGCCCGACCGCGCGAGCCTGGTGTACAGCCAGCGTTGCAAGGAAGCCTACAACCACGTGCCGATCGTGCTCGGTGGCATCGAGGCCTCCCTGCGCCGCATCGCCCACTACGACTACTGGCAGGACCGGGTGCGCAACTCGATCCTGATCGACGCCTGCGCCGATATCCTGCTGTACGGCAACGCCGAGCGGGCGATTGTCGAAGTGGCCCAGCGCCTGTCCTATGGCCACAAGATCGAAGACATCACCGACGTGCGCGGCACGGCGTTCATCCGTCGCGATACGCCCAAGGACTGGTACGAAGTCGACTCCACGCGCATCGACCGTCCGGGCAAGATCGACAAGATCATCAACCCGTACGTGAATACCCAGGACACCCAGGCCTGCGCCATCGAACAAGAGAAAGGTCAGGTTGAGGATCCACAGGAAGCCAAGGTCGTGCAGATCCTGGCCAGTCCGAAGATGACCCGCGACAAGACCGTGATTCGTCTGCCGTCGGTGGAGAAAGTGCGTAACGATGCGGTGCTGTATGCCCACGCCAACCGCGTGCTTCACCTGGAAACCAACCCGGGTAACGCTCGTGCGCTGGTGCAGAAGCATGGCGAGGTCGATGTCTGGTTCAACCCGCCACCGATTCCGATGACCACTGAAGAAATGGACTACGTGTTCGGCATGCCCTATGCGCGCATTCCGCACCCGGCGTACGGCAAGGAGAAGATCCCGGCCTACGAGATGATCCGCTTCTCGGTGAACATCATGCGTGGCTGCTTCGGCGGCTGCACCTTCTGCTCGATCACCGAGCACGAAGGGCGGATCATCCAGAACCGCTCCGAAGAATCGATCATTCGCGAGATCGAAGAGATCCGCGACAAGGTGCCGGGTTTCACCGGGGTCATTTCCGACCTTGGCGGCCCGACCGCGAACATGTACCGCATCGCCTGCAAGAGCCCGGAAATCGAATCCGCGTGCCGCAAGCCGTCGTGCGTGTTCCCCGGCATCTGCCCGAACCTGAACACCGACCACTCGTCGCTGATCCAGCTCTACCGCAGTGCCCGTGCCTTGCCGGGCGTGAAGAAGATCCTGATCGCTTCCGGCCTGCGCTACGACCTCGCGGTCGAGTCGCCGGAGTACGTCAAGGAGCTGGTGACCCATCACGTCGGTGGTTACCTGAAGATCGCCCCGGAACACACCGAGGAAGGGCCGCTCAACCAGATGATGAAACCGGGCATCGGCAGCTATGACCGGTTCAAGCGCATGTTCGAGAAGTACTCCAAGGAAGCGGGGAAAGAGCAGTACCTGATTCCTTACTTCATTGCCGCGCACCCGGGCACCACGGACGAAGACATGATGAACCTGGCCCTGTGGCTCAAGGGCAACGGTTTCCGTGCCGACCAGGTGCAGGCGTTCTACCCGTCGCCGATGGCCAGCGCCACCGCGATGTACCATTCGGGCAAGAACCCGCTGCGCAAGGTGACGTACAAGAGCGAGGCGGTGACCATCGTCAAGAGTGAGGAGCAGCGTCGCCTGCACAAGGCGTTCTTGCGCTATCACGACCCCAAGGGTTGGCCGATGCTGCGCGAAGCGCTGCTGCGCATGGGCCGCGGCGACCTGATCGGACCGGGCAAGCACCAGTTGATCCCGCTGCACCAGCCGTCGACCGACAGCTACCAGAGCGCCCGTCGGAAAAACTCGACACCGGCTGGCAGCCACAAAGTGGCCGGTGAGAAGACCACCAAGATCCTGACCCAGCACAACGGTCTGCCACCTCGCGCCAGTGATGGCGGCAATCCGTGGGACAAGCGTGAGCAGGCCAAGGCCGCAGCGTTTGCACGCAACCAGCAGGCGGCCAAGGAGCGCAAGGAAGCGGCCAAGGGCGGCAAGGGCCAGAAGCCGACGCGCAAGCCGGTCGTGCCGCGCTGAGGCCTTGATGAAATGAACGGAACGCCAACCTTCGGGTTGGCGTTTTGCGTTGTGGCGGGCGCTGATACTGGCTTGGGCCTGTCGGCCTCATCGCTAGCTGGCTAGCTCGCACCCTGAAATGCAGGCCTTTTGTGGGAGCGAGCCTGCTCGCGCTGAGGCCGTTCCCGCCAACAAGTTTGCAACGGCCCGCCACAAATACGTGCAACCGATTCCCGATGATTTCCCGCATCGCCCGATTTTGGTGCTGTACTGCCTCCAGTAAAGGGAGAAAGCGCCAATGCCCTCGGGTGGCATAAGTCTTGCGCGCTTTCGAATATGCTCAAGGCTCGCAGGAGGCACGCCGTGTCGATTCATGTCGCATTGCACCACGTCACGCATTACCGCTACGACCGCGCCGTCGAACTCGGCCCGCAGATCGTTCGCCTGCGTCCGGCTGCCCACAGTCGTACGCGGATTTTGTCCTATGCGTTGAAAGTCTCTCCCGAGCAGCACTTCATCAACTGGCAGCAGGATCCCCAGGGCAATTACCTCGCCCGTCTGGTGTTTCCCGAGAAAACCACCGAACTGCGGATCGAGGTCGACCTGCTGGCGGAAATGGCGGTGTTCAACCCGTTCGACTTTTTTCTCGAGCCCTACGCGGAAAAGATCCCGTTTGCCTACGCCGCAGACGAACGCAAGGAGCTGGCGCCGTACCTGGAAACGCTGCCCCTGACACCGAAGTTCAAAGCCTATCTGGACGGCATCGACCGTACACCGCTGCCGAGCGTGGATTTCCTCGTCGCGCTCAATCAGCGCCTGAGCGAGGACATTGGCTACCTGATCCGCATGGAGCCGGGCGTGCAGACGCCCGAATACACCCTCGAACACGCGAGCGGTTCCTGTCGCGACTCGGCGTGGCTGCTGGTGCAACTGTTGCGCAACCTGGGGCTGGCGGCCCGTTTTGTCTCCGGCTACCTGATTCAACTGACGGCCGACGTCAAAAGCCTGGACGGTCCGTCGGGCACCGACGTGGATTTCACCGACCTGCATGCCTGGTGCGAAGTCTACTTGCCCGGTGCCGGCTGGATCGGCCTGGACGCGACCTCCGGGCTGTTTGCCGGTGAAGGGCACATCCCGTTGGCTTGCAGCCCCGATCCGGGCTCTGCGGCACCGATTAGTGGCCTGGTGGAGCCGTGTGAGTGCGAGTTCACCCATGAAATGTCCGTGGAGCGGATCTGGGAAGCGCCGCGCGTCACCAAGCCCTACACCGATGAACAGTGGCTGGCGATCCAGGCGCTGGGCCGGCAGATCGACGCCGACCTGCTGGAAGGCGACGTGCGCCTGACCATGGGCGGCGAGCCGACGTTCGTGTCCATCGACGACCCGGACGGTGCCGAATGGAACACCGCCGCGCTCGGGCCGGACAAGCGACGCCTGTCTGCCGAACTGTTCCAGCGCCTGCGCAAGCGCTATGCGCCCAACGGACTGGTGCATTTCGGCCAGGGCAAGTGGTACCCCGGCGAGCAGCTGCCGCGCTGGTCGCTGAATGCGTACTGGCGGCGCGACGGGGTGCCGATCTGGCACAACAGCGCGCTGATCGCCGATGAGCAGCAGGACTATGGCGCCGATGGCGAACTGGCGGGGCGTTTCCTAGCGAGCGTGGCGGAACGTCTGAAAATTCCGGCACGTTTTGTGTTCCCAGCCTACGAGGACAATTTCTATTACCTGTGGCGCGAGGGCGCTTTACCGCAAAACGTCAGCGCCGAAGATTCGCGACTGGACGATCCGCTGGAGCGAGCGCGCCTGCGTAAAGTATTCAGCCAGGGCCTGGACAAGGTGATCGGCCAGGTGCTGCCTCTGGCGCGCACCGCCAAAGGTGATCAGTGGCAGAGCGGGCGCTGGTACCTGCGCGACGAGCATTGCCGGCTGGTGCCGGGAGACTCGCCGCTGGGCTATCGCCTGCCGCTCGGTTCGCAACCCTGGGTGAAGGCGGCCGAGTATCCGTTCATTCATCCACAGGACCCAAATCAGGATTTCCCGTTGCTGCCGGACACCGAGCAACTGCAACGCCAGAGTATGGCGGCTGTCGAGCAGGACCGGGCGCCGCAGGTCGATGAGTCCGCGGACTGGCTGACACGCACCGCGCTCTGTGCCGAGGCGCGAGAGGGGCGGTTGTACCTGTTCATGCCGCCACTGGAGCGGGTCGAGGATTATCTGCAACTGGTCGCCGCCATCGAGGCCACGGCGCAGGAGCTGCATTGTCCGGTGTTGCTGGAGGGTTATGAGCCGCCAGGCGATCCGCGCCTGGGCAACTTTCGCATCACCCCCGACCCTGGGGTGATCGAAGTCAACGTGCAGCCCTCCGCCACCTGGGACGAACTGGTCGAGCGCACCGAGTTTCTCTATGAGCAGGCGCGGCAGACACGGCTGACTACCGAAAAATTCATGATCGATGGGCGGCACACTGGCACCGGTGGCGGTAACCATTTCGTACTGGGCGGAGCGACTCCGGCTGACTCACCATTTCTGCGCCGCCCTGACCTGCTGCGTAGCCTGATCAGTTACTGGCACAACCACCCATCGCTTTCCTACCTGTTTTCCGGCTTGTTCATCGGCCCGACCTCTCAGGCGCCACGCGTCGATGAAGCGCGCAACGATGCGCTGTACGAGCTGGAAATCGCCTTTGCACAGATGCCCGCTCGCGGCGAAGAATGCCCGCCGTGGCGGGTCGACCGGCTGTTGCGCAATCTGCTGATCGACGTGACCGGCAATACCCACCGGGCCGAGTTCTGTATCGACAAACTGTATTCCCCGGATGGCGCGACCGGGCGCCTGGGCCTGCTGGAATTGCGCGCGTTCGAGATGCCGCCCCATGCGCGCATGAGCCTGGTCCAGCAATTGCTGTTGCGGGCTTTGGTCGCGCGGTTCTGGCGCGAGCCGTATGCGCCGCCGAAACTGGCGCGCTGGGGCACCGAGCTGCATGATCGGTTCCTGTTGCCGCACTTCATCGAGCAGGATTTCGCCGACGTGATCGTCGACCTCAATGCGGCAGGTTATCCGCTGCGGGCCGAGTGGTTTGCCGCGCATCTGGAGTTCCGCTTTCCCAAGGTCGGCGACTACGCTGTGAGCGGCATCGAACTGGAACTGCGGCAGGCGCTGGAGCCCTGGCATGTGCTGGGCGAGGAGGGCGCCGCTGGCGGTACGGTGCGTTATGTGGATTCGTCGCTGGAGCGCCTGCAGGTCAAGCTCAGCGGTCTGCCCCCGCAACGCTACCTGCTGACGTGCAACGGCGTGCCGGTGCCCTTGCAGCCCACCGGGCGAACCGGCGAATTCGTGGCGGGCGTGCGGTTCCGGGCCTGGCAGCCGGCCAATTGCCTGCAACCGACGATCCCGGTCCATGCGCCGCTGGTGTTCGACCTGCTCGATACCTGGATGCAGCGCTCACTGGGTGGCTGTCAGTATCACGTTGCCCATCCGGGAGGGCGCAACTACGAGACCCTGCCGGTGAACGCCAACGAAGCCGAGAGTCGGCGGATGGCGCGGTTTTTCCGCATTGGACACCGGCCTGGAAAACTGCCCATACCGACGCTGGACATTAACGACGAGCTGCCGATGACACTCGATTTACGACGTTTCTGAACCGTACGCGACGCTCGGATTTTTCGTCTATCCGGGCGTCACACGCCTGCGTTAGTCTGACCGTTCCCCGCTGTCTGCCGAGCTTTCCATGCCTGACCTGCTAGACCGCTACCCGCTCACGGCGGGTTCCTACCACGAACTGCTCGACGCGAGCGGCGGCGTCCGTGCGCACTGGCGTCGACTGCTCGATCAGTTGCAACGCAGCACGCCCGCGCAGCTGGTGCAGCGCCAGGCCTTGCTGACACGACAGATCCAGGAAAACGGCGTGACCTACAACGTCTACGCCGACCCCAAGGGAGCGGATCGGCCCTGGGAGCTGGACCTGTTGCCGCATGTGATCGCTGCCGACGAGTGGGAACAATTGTCGGCGGGCATTGCCCAGCGGGCGCGTCTGTTGAACGCCGTGCTGGCCGACCTGTACGGCCCGCAACGTTTGATCGCCGAGGGCCTGCTGCCTGCCGAACTGGTCTTCGGCCATAACAATTTCCTCTGGCCCTGTCAGGGCATCACGCCACCGGACGGGGCCTTTTTGCACCTGTACGCCGTGGACCTGGCGCGAACGCCGGACGGTCGCTGGTGGGTGACGGCGGATCGCACCCAGGCGCCGTCCGGTGCCGGATACGCCCTGGAAAATCGCACGATCGTGTCCCGGGCCTTCCCGGAGCTGTACCGCGATCTGAAGGTGCAGCACCTGGCCGGATTCTTTCGCACGCTTCAGGAAACCCTGGCCCGTCAGGCGCCCAGCAGCGACGAGGCACCCTTGGTGGTGTTGCTGACGCCGGGGCGTTTCAACGAAAGCTATTTCGAGCACCTGTATCTGGCGCGGCAGCTGGGTTACCCCCTGGTGGAGGGTGGCGACCTCACGGTGCGCGATGCCACCGTCTACCTGAAAACCCTGAGCGGCCTGCGCCGGGTTCACGCCATCATGCGCCGGCTCGACGACGACTTCTGTGACCCGCTGGAGCTGCGCACCGATTCGGCCCTTGGCGTGCCGGGCCTGCTCGAAGCCGTGCGGCAGGGCCGTGTGCTGGTGGCCAACGCGCTGGGCAGCGGTGTGCTGGAGTCGCCGGGGCTGCTGGGCTTTCTGCCCCGAATCAATCAGTTCCTGTTTGGCGAAGAACTGGTCCTGCCCTCCATCGCCACCTGGTGGTGCGGCGAAGCGCCGGTGTTGGCCCAGGCGCTGGAAAAACTGCCGCAATTGCTGATAAGGCCGGCGTTTCCTTCCCAGAGCTTCGCCCCGGTGCTGGGACGCGATTTGAGCGAAGAGCAGCGCCGGGCGCTCGCCGAACGCATGCAGGCGCGACCTTACGCCTACGTGGCGCAAGAGCTGGCGCAATTGTCCCAGGCGCCGGTGTGGCAGGCCGAGAATGGCCAGTTGCAGCCCCGGGCCATCGGCATGCGCGTTTATGCGGTGGCCAGCGGTAACGGTTATCGGGTACTGCCCGGTGGCTTGACCCGCGTAGCCGCCGAAGCGGATGCCGAAGTGGTCTCGATGCAACGCGGCGGCGCGAGCAAGGACACCTGGGTGCTGGGCGACCGGCCGCCCAGCGGCGAGCAGTGGAAAGCCCAGCGCAGCATCGGCGTGCACGACCTGGTGCGACGCGATCCGTATTTGCCGTCGCGGGTCGTGGAGAACCTTTTCTGGTTCGGTCGTTACTGCGAGCGCTGCGATGACAGCGCCCGGCTGTTGCGGATCATGCTGGCGCGCTACGTCGACGGTGATGACCCGCAAGCTCTGCTGGCGGCGGTCGATCTGGGCGAGCGATTGATGCTGCTGCCCGATGAAGGCACCTTGCCGGAGCGGTTGCTGGCGGCGTTGCTCGGCGATGACTGGCCATTCAGCCTGCGCGCCAATCTGCAGCGTCTGCAGTGGGCGGCGTCGCAGGTGCGTGGCAAGCTTTCCCGGGAAAACTGGCAGGCGCTGGTGGAGTTGCAGCGTGAAGCGATGGAGCTGGAAACCGCAGAGCCGGACTTCGGCGAGTTGCTGGATTTTCTCAACCGCCTGGTGATGTCGTTGGCGGCGTTGTCCGGTTTCGCCCTCGACGACATGACGCGCGACGAAGGCTGGCGATTTTTGATGATCGGAAGGCGCATCGAGCGCCTGCAGTTTCTCAGCGCCAGTCTGGCGGCGTTCCTGCGCGGCAGTGGGGGGTTCGATCAGGCAGGGCTTGAGTGGTTGCTGGAGTTGGGAAACAGCAGCATCACCTACCGCTCGCGCTACCTGGCGGTGGCGCAATTGATCCCGGTACTCGACCTGTTGCTGCTCGACGAACAGAACCCGCACGCGGTGCTGTTCCAGCTGAAGCTGGTGACCCGCAGCCTCAAACGCCTGAACGACGATTTCGCCGCGCCGCGCGAAGCGGTCCTGCCGCTGTTGGTGGAACGCCTGGCGCGTTTCGACCTGGGTTGCCTGGAGAATCCGCTGTTCGGCGAAACCAGTGTGCGGGCCGCAGTCGACGGTCTGGCTGACCTGTTGCAAGAGATCGCAGACGCCAGCGGACTGGTGTCGGATCGCCTGGCGCTGCGCCACTTCGCCCACGTCGACGATGTGAGCCAACGCACGGTGTCCGTCTGATGAGCGCCCGTTACCAGATTTTCCACGACACTCATTATCACTATGACAGCCCGGTGTCCCTCGCCCAGCAGTTGGCGCATCTGTGGCCGCGACCGTGTGCGTGGCAGCGCTGCACCGAGCAGCAACTGCAGATCAGCCCCGAGCCGACTTCGCGCCGGGACGAGCTGGACGTGTTCGGCAATCCGCTCGCGCGCCTGGCGTTCGAGCGGCCCCATGATGAATTGCAGGTCAATGCCCGGCTCACCGTTGAGGTGCTGGCCAGGCCTGTGCTGGATTTCACCCGGTCCCCGGCCTGGGAGGACACCCGCGATGCGCTGACCTATAGCGGCCAGCCACTGACTGCAGAGCGACTGGATGCGTGTCGATATCGATTCCAGTCGCCCTATGTGCACCTAAAACGCAATTTCGTCGACTTCTCGCAAAGCTGTTTCCCGGCTGGTCGACCGCTGTTGCTGGGTGTCCAGGCGCTGATGGAGAAGATTTTCGGCGAGTTCACCTTCGATGCCGAAGCCACCCAGGTGGCGACGCCCCTGGTGGAAGTGCTGGAGCGCCGGCGCGGGGTGTGCCAGGACTTCGCCCACCTGATGCTCGCGTGCGTACGCTCACGGGGGCTGGCGGCGAGGTACGTCAGCGGCTACCTGTTGACCCAGCCACCGCCGGGGCAGCCGCGCCTGATCGGCGCCGATGCCTCGCATGCCTGGGTTTCGGTGTATTGCCCGGTGCTGGGGTGGGTGGATTTCGACCCGACCAACAATGTGCAGCCGGCGCTGGAACACATCACCCTGGCCTGGGGCCGGGACTTTTCCGATGTGTCGCCGTTGCGAGGGGTGATTCTGGGGGGCGGCAATCACGACCCGGAGGTTCGCGTCACCGTGATGCCATTGGACTGACAGCAGCCCTTTCCCCCTGCGTGGGAGCGAGCTTGCTCGCGATGGACGTGAAGATGACGCGGGGAATCAGATGCCCGGACGCCTTCACATACTTTGCGAACGTGCTCGCTCCTGCAACGTTCAGAGCTGCTGCAGGCTCAGGCGTCGGGCGCCGGGGCCTTTTGGGTATCAACTTCACTTTCTGCAGCCGCGTCACCGTCTGTTTCCGGGTTCAGTGCGGCGGCTTCTTCTTCAGCCATCGCTTTCTTGCGCTGAAGTTTTTCCTCTTTCTTCTGCTCCTTGGCCAGGTCTCTCTGACGTTTGGCGAAGGAATAATTAGGTTTGGCCATGGGCGATCCTTTGGGGTCGAAGGTGAGGTGAACGGCGCATATTCTGCCCGGTATCGGCACCGAAGGGTTAGTCGGGCGTTTGCTCGGTCCACTTTGGCGTCACTGTCGGCTGCCAGGCGTTCAGGGCGTCGAGCAGCGTTTGCGGCGATTCGCTGACTTGCAGCATGTCACGGTGTGCTCCGCGAACGAAGCCTTCGCCGACGATGTGATCAAGGAAACCGGTCAATTTGCTGTAGAAACCATTCACTTCCAGCAACCCCAGAGGTTTGCCGTGGTAACCGAGCTGGCCCCAGGTCCAGACTTCGAACAGTTCTTCCAGGGTGCCCAGGCCGCCGGGCAGGGCGATGAACGCGTCGCTGAGCTCGGCCATCCGGGCCTTGCGCGCGTGCATGCCATCGACCACTTCCAGGCGAGTCAGGCCGCTGTGGCCGATTTCCTTGTCTTTCAGGCTTTGGGGAATGATTCCGATCACTTCACCGCCGGCCGCCAGTGCGGCGTCGGCCACGATGCCCATCAGGCCCACGGCGCCACCGCCGTACACCAGGGTCAACTGGCGCTGCGCCAAGGCGCGCCCGAGGGCCACGGCGGCCTCACGATAGGCCGGATGGGAGCCGGTGCTGGCACCACAAAATACACAAACGGATGCTAATGACATGCCTTGCTCCAGGATCAGGGTGACCACAGGGTAAAGGCAGCGACGCGACGCTCCAAGGTCTAAACGTCGCGCCGGGACGTTTCACAGGTACCACTGGCGCCGCAGGCATAGGCGGCGAGCAAGCTGCACAAAAAGCTGTTGATGAACATGACAGGCATTCCTGATGAAGGGTAATGGCCTAATGATAGGACTGCCTCGGACGTCTGACTGGTAGATTGTTTCGATGGGGGTCATAGCGCTAAAGTTGTATACAGTTTATGACCCAGGTCATAGGAACTTGCCGGATTTTCAGGCAGTCTTCTGTCCATTCGAAATGTCGTTAACCATGCCTTGGAGATTCACCATGTTTGCCAAACTTGTTGCGGTATCCCTGTTGACGCTGGCCAGCAGCCAATTGATGGCTGCCGAGTGCAAGACCACCATCGACTCCACTGACCAAATGTCCTTCAGCACCAAGGCCATTGAGATCGACAAAAGCTGCAAGACCTTCACCGTTGAGCTGACCCACTCCGGCAGCCTGCCGAAAAACGTGATGGGCCATAACTGGGTGCTGAGCAAGGAAGCGGACATGCAGCCGATCGCCACCGATGGCCTGGCCGCCGGGATTGACAAGAACTACCTGAAAGACGGCGACACCCGCATCATCGCCCACACCAAGCTCATCGGCGCCAAGGAAACCGACTCGGTGACCTTCGACGTATCGAAACTGGACGCGGCCGAGAAATACGGCTTCTTCTGCTCGTTCCCGGGCCACATCTCGATGATGAAAGGCACGGTGACCCTGAAGTAATCGACGCCCGGGCCGCTGGGCGTCTAGTTCAAGGCCTCTATTGAAAGGGGGTCTTGCAGGTCGATTGAGAACCCGATCGAACGGGTTCTCAATCGCTGCTCTTCCTCATCCAGAAAATGCTTCTGACGGGTGTCGACCGGTTGCGTGCCGTCGCTCCGTGCGCCCGAGGGTCTGCAATGCAGCATTTGCGACGCCTCCGGAGTTTCCTCCGCTTGCCAGGCGCAGCTCGTCGCGCCCTTCAATGAAAAAAAGTCCGGCAGTAGCCTGTCTTGCGATCCGGCTGACTGTGGTTGGGCGAAGGCCTGCTGCTGGCTGACGATTATCAGCAACACAAGGGCTGCTTTGCGAATGGCAAATAATCGAGATCTCATGGGGGCGTTCCGGCGAGGGGCGGTGCCCGAATGTGCATCGCCGCCTGCGCCGCCTCAATGGGTATCCATTGCTTTCAGAAACGCCTTACATCGTTCTCGGTTTTGCCTGACCTTACTTCATCAATAAGTGAGCAACACAGGCCCCTGTGGGAGCGAGCCTGCTCGCGATGGCGTCAGCTCAGGCGCCAACAATCACGGCGCGAACGGCATCACGCGCTTGTGATGGGTCTTGCGGTAGGTGTCGCAGATGATCCTGAACGCCTCTTCACGCACCGGCTCACCATGCAGGAACGCATCGATCTCGGCGTAGGTCACGCCGTGGGAGGCCTCGTCCGGCTTGCCCGGCGCCAGGTCTTCAAGGTCCGCCGTGGGGATTTTTTCCACCAGCGACTCCGGCGCGCCGAAGCGACGGGCGATGGCCCGGACCTGGTTTTTCACCAGGCCGCTCAACGGTGCGAGGTCGCAGGCGCCGTCACCGAACTTGGTGAAGAACCCCATGACGGCCTCGGCGGCGTGGTCGGTGCCGATCACCAGGCCGTGGGCCGCGCCGGCGATGGTGTATTGGGCGACCATGCGCATCCGCGCCTTGGTATTGCCCAGGACGAAATCCACCGAGACCGCCGCCTTGCCTTCGAAGGCTGCCACTTCACTGGCCAGGGATTTGACAGCCGGGCCGATGTTCACGGTGTGAC
Source organism: Pseudomonas sp. IT-P12 (assembly GCF_949767465.1). NCBI lineage: Bacteria > Pseudomonadati > Pseudomonadota > Gammaproteobacteria > Pseudomonadales > Pseudomonadaceae > Pseudomonas > Pseudomonas sp. IT-P12. The sequence continues at coordinate 459,408 of NZ_CATKPY010000023.1, forward strand.
GCTCGTCCGGGGCGATGAAATCCACCGATGCCTGGGCGTCGTGCTCATCGAACTGGGTTTCGTACGGCAGGCGCACGGCGATGAACCGGTAGCGCTCATCCCCGGTGCTGGCGCGCAGTTCACGCATGGCGCGCTGGGCCAGCAGGCCGGCGGTCAGGGAATCGACACCGCCGCTGATGCCGAGCACCAGGGTCTTGAGCCCGGAGTTGACCAGGCAATCCTGAATGAAACCGATGCGCCGGGCGACCTCCGCCTCAAGGGCGGCCTGGTCGGCAAATGGCGGTTGAACCTTGAGCTGCTCAGCAATCTCACGCTGTACGGCTTGCATGAATTCACTCCTTGCTTGGTGTGCTGGAAAGGGCGGCAGGGACTTTGAACACGTGTCGCAAATAGGCGACGAAATTCGGGTCTTTGCAGTGGGTCTTGCCGGGCTCGTCGGAGATCTTCGCCACCGGTTGGCCATTGCAGGCGGCCATTTTAAGCACGATGCTCATCGGTTCAACACCCGGGATATCGCACGTCAGGTGGGTGCCGATGCCGAAGCTGACATTGATCCGACCGCGCAGGGCACGAAATATTTCGAGCGACTTGGGCAGTGTCAGGCTGTCGGAGAACGTCAGGGTCTTGCTCATCGGGTCGATGCCGAGCTTTTGATAGTGGGCGATCGCCTTCTCCGCCCAGATCACCGGGTCCCCGGAGTCATGGCGCAGACCGTCGAAGAGTTTGGCGAAGTACAGGTCGAAGTCGTTGAGGAAGGCATCCATGGTGATGCAATCGGTCAGGGCGATGCCCAGCAGGCCGCGGTACTCGCGAACCCAGCAATCGAGGGCGGCGCTCTGGCTGTCGATCAGTCGTGGGCCGAGTTGCTGGTGCGCCATGATCCATTCGTGAGCCATGGTGCCCAGTGGCTTCATGTCCAGTTCCCGGGACAGATGCACGTTGCTGGTGCCGACGAACCGCCCGGGGAAATCGTGCTTGAGCACGTTCACCACTTCTTCCTGCACCCGGTATGAAAAGCGCCGGCGGGTGCCGAAGTCGGCGACCTGCAGCTCGGACAGTTCATCGCTGCCGGCGTTGGCCTCCAGCCAGTCAAACTTGCGATAAAGCTGCTCGCGGGCCTGTTCCAGCACGACATCGCGGTAGCGATAGCGGTTGCGCACTTCGCTGACGATGGACAGCAGCGGCACTTCAAACAGAATCACGTGCAACCACGGGCCGCGCAGCCGGATAAACAGCTCGTCGTTTTCGATCCCGGTGTGGACGTAGCGCAGGTTGAAGCGGAACAGCCCGAGAAAGCGCAGGAAATCCGGCTTCATGAAACTGATGCGTTCCATGAACCCCAACTGGTCGGCACTCAGGCTCAACTCGGCCAGGCGTTCGATCTGGAAGCGGATTTCCGCCAGGTAAGGGCGCAGGTCTTCACTGTTGCGGCAACGAAACTCCCATTCGACTTCCACGTTCGGGTAGTTGTGCAGCACCGCCTGCATCATCGTCAGTTTGTAGAAGTCGGTGTCGAGCAGGTTCTGCACGATGCGATCGGCAAATACGCTCTCGCTCATAACGGGGTTCTCCACTTTGAATAGCGACAGTGGCGCATATCGGTGCTGGGAATTACCAGCATTTTCTCAGGTGGCTGCGATCCTTGTGGGAGCGGGCTTGCTCGCGAAAGCGGTATGTCAGTGGACATCAATGTTGGATGACATATCGCTTTCGCGAGCAAGCCCGCTCCCACAGGGATTGAGCAAGCCTCAAGTTATGGGGCTATCGATCTGCTCCAGCATCCACTGCACGAAATCCCGCACCTTGGGCACTTCCGCCGAATGCTCCGGGTACGCCAGGTAATAGGCGTCGGAACTGGGCATCGCATGCTGCCAGGGAATGACCAGTTTGCCGTCGGCCAATTCCTCTTCCACCAGGAACCGTGGCAACAGTGCCACGCCGCAGCCGACCTGGGCGGCGCGGATGCACATGTAGAAGGTTTCGAAGCGCGGGCCGTGGTAGCTGTGTTCGGTGTGGTAGCCCTGGCTGTCGAACCAGTCGTGCCACGCCTGGGGCCGGGAGGCGTTTTGCAGCAGGACCAGTTCCGTGAGCTGGGTGGGGTCGGTGAAGGGTTTGGCCGGCAGACTGGCCGGCGAGCACACGGGCACCAGCTCTTCGCCGAACAGTTTCAGGCATTCGCTGCGCGGCCGTGAGCCCTGGCCGAAATAGAACGCCAGGTCGCTGCGGCCTTGCAGCAGGTCATCGGCTTCCTGTTCGCTGCACAGGTCCAGGTGGATCGACGGGTGCCGCAGGCGCCAGCCTTTCAGGCGGGGCACCAGCCAGCGAGCGCCGAAGGTCGGTGGAGTCGAGACGCGCAGGACCTCGGTTTCGCCGCCGTAGGAACGCAGGTAATGCGTCGACATTTCGACCTGGGTGAGGATTTTTCGGACCTCTACCAGGTACAGATCACCGGCCGGGGTCATTTGCAGACGCCGGCGTACCCGGCGGAACAGCAGGTGTTGCAACAACTCTTCCAGTTGCGCGACCTGTTTGCTGACCGCGCTCTGGGTCAGGTTCAGCTCTTCGGCGGCCCGTGTGAAGCTCAAATGCCGGGTCACAGCCTCGAAACACTGGAGGGCGGTGATCGACGGCAGGTAGCGTTTATTCAGCATGGCGTGTCCTGTTTCCGGATTCTTTCTGACCAGCAATTCGCAGCATGAATAAACGGAATGATATCTCTCTTAAAGGTCGTTTGTTGGGTAACCTTCGGCGAGCTAAAACTACAGGCCTGATCAGTCGAGAAATTCCGGCTGCACGTTTCCTGTTTTTTGCTTGAGGAGTGACCCATGGTTGCCGCATTGCTTGATCGTCTTGGTGTAAACCCGGCCCTGTACCAGAACGGCAAAGTGCCGGTGCATTCGCCGATCGATGGCAGCCGGATCGGCGCCGTGAACTGGGAGGGCGCCGCTGAGGTCGAGCAGCACATCAGTCGTGCAGATCATGCGTTCGAACTGTGGCGCAAGGTTCCGGCCCCACGCCGTGGCGAGCTGGTGCGGCAATTTGGCGAGGTCCTGCGCGAGTACAAGGCCGACCTGGGCGAGCTGGTGTCGTGGGAAGCCGGCAAGATCACTCAGGAAGGCCTGGGCGAAGTTCAGGAAATGATCGACATCTGCGATTTCGCCGTCGGCCTGTCCCGCCAGTTGTACGGTCTGACCATCGCTTCCGAGCGTCCTGGCCACCACATGCGCGAAACCTGGCACCCGCTGGGCGTCGTCGGCGTAATCAGCGCATTCAACTTCCCGGTGGCGGTCTGGGCCTGGAACACCACGCTGGCGCTGGTCTGCGGCAACCCGGTGATCTGGAAGCCGTCGGAGAAAACCCCGCTGACCGCCCTGGCCTGCCAGGCACTGTTCGAGCGCGTGCTGAAGAACTTCAGCGACGCTCCGCCACACCTCAGCCAGGTCATCATCGGTGGCCGCGACGCCGGCGAAGCCCTGGTCGACGATCCACGCGTGGCGCTGGTCAGCGCCACCGGCAGCACCCGCATGGGGCGTGAAGTGGCGCCGAAGATCGCCGCACGCTTTGCCCGCAGCATCCTGGAACTGGGCGGCAACAACGCCATGATCCTCGGCCCGAGCGCCGACCTGGACATGGCCGTTCGCGCGATTCTGTTCAGCGCCGTCGGCACTGCCGGCCAGCGTTGCACCACCCTGCGTCGCCTGATCGCCCACGAATCGGTGAAGGAAGAAATCGTCACCCGTCTGAAAGCCGCCTATGCCAAAGTGCGCATCGGCAATCCACTGGAAGGCAACCTGATCGGTCCGCTGATCGACAAGCACAGCTTCGACAACATGCAGGACGCGCTGGAACAGGCGTTGAGCGAAGGCGGCCGCGTTTTCGGCGGCAAGCGCCAGCTCGAAGACCAGTACCCGAACGCTTACTACGTTTCGCCGGCGATCGTTGAAATGCCGGAACAGAGCGATGTGGTCCGCCACGAGACCTTCGCGCCAATCCTGTACGTGATCGGCTACAACGACTTCGACGAAGCCCTGCACCTGAACAACGCCGTGCCACAAGGCCTGTCCTCGTGCATCTTCACCACCGACGTGCGTGAAGCCGAGAAATTCATGTCGGCGGTGGGCAGCGACTGCGGCATCGCCAACGTCAACATCGGCCCGAGCGGCGCGGAAATCGGCGGTGCGTTTGGTGGCGAGAAAGAAACCGGCGGTGGTCGCGAATCCGGCTCCGACGCCTGGCGCGCCTACATGCGCCGTCAGACCAACACCGTGAACTACTCGCTGGAATTGCCGTTGGCGCAGGGCATCACGTTCGACTGATCCCTGGTCGAGCGGATAACCCTGTGGGAGCGGGCTTGCCCGCGATGAGGTAGGGTCAGTCACCATAAATGGCGACTGAATTACCGCCATCGCGAGCAAGCCCGCTCCCACATTTGATCTATGTTTTTGTTGGGTTTCTGTTGGAGTCTGGCAATGCCTTTACGCGAAGAATGCCTGTGGGAAAAACTGACGCCGCAAAGGCCTGACCAGGCGGCGCTCAAGGGCGAGGTAACGGTTGATGTGTGCGTCATCGGTGCCGGCTTCACCGGCCTGTCGGCGGCGGTGCATCTGCTGGAGCAAGGCAAGACGGTCTGTGTGCTGGAAGCTCATCGGGCAGGCCATGGTGGTTCGGGGCGCAATGTCGGGCTGGTGAACGCCGGCATGTGGATTCCTCCGGACGAGATCGAAGCCGGTTTTGGCGAAGCGGTCGGCAGTCAGCTCAATCGCATGCTGGGCGCGGCACCCGCGCTGGTGTTCAGCCTGGTGGACAAATACAACATCGATTGCCAGTTACGCCGTGAAGGTACGCTGCACATGGCGCACAACGCCCGTGGCGAAGCGGATCTGCGCAGTCGGGAGCAACAGTGGAAACGTCGCGGCGCCCCGGTCGAACTGTTGACCGGCCAGGCGTGCGAGCAAGCCACTGGGACGAAAAAGATCGCCGCCGCGCTGCTTGACCGGCGTGCTGGCACGATCAATCCGATGGCCTACACCACCGGTCTGGCCAAGGCGGCCGTGGGCCTTGGCGGTCAGTTGTTCGATCATTCACCCGTCACGCACCTGGAACGTCAGGGCCAACGCTGGTCGGTGCAGACGGCGCAGGGTTCGGTGCTTGCCGAGCAGGTGGTCATCGCGTCCAACGCCTACACCGAAGGCGACTGGACGCAGTTGCGGCGCAATTTTTTCCCCGGTTATTACTATCAGGTGGCCTCCGTGCCGCTCACTGACGAGGCCGCCCAGCGCATTCTGCCGGGTGGCCAGGGCTCCTGGGACACCCGTCAGGTGCTCAGCAGCATTCGTCGGGACAAGGACGGCCGGTTGTTGCTGGGCAGCCTGGGCAATGGCAATCAGAAACCGACCTGGTTCCTCAAGGCCTGGGCCGATCGGGTCCAGCAGCACTACTTCCCCTACCTCAAACCGGTGGAGTGGGAATGCACCTGGACCGGTCGCATCGCCTTTACTCCCGATCACCTGATGCGCCTGTTCGAGCCGGCGCCTGGGCTGGTGGCCGTCACCGGTTACAACGGGCGCGGTGTGACCACGGGCACGGTGGTCGGCAAGGCCTTCGCCGACTACTTGTGTAACGGAAATCCTCAGGCGTTGCCGATTCCTTTCGCGCCCATGCAGCCGGTGGCCGCGGTGGGTTTGCGCAGCTGTCTGTATGAGGCCGGCTTTTCGCTGTATCACGCGGGCCAGTGCCTGCGCATCGTGATCTGAATGCTGAAATTCCCGGCGCTTTTCGGTGTAGCGACTAGCCTGTAATGGTGCGGGTTGTAGCAGTCCCCGCACCAGCAGTGTGCACTTCGGTTACGTGCATTGTTACAGGCGGGTTGCACGCCGTTTGGGGTCGCGGTTGCAATGATGGCGCGGGCGGGTTGCGCCTATAGAAATAAACGGTTTCACCTTCCGCGGTTTAGACGGTTGCACGCCCAATGAAAATGGGAACGAAACGGTCGTAAAAACAATAAAGCAGCGACTTTTTTCAGAATAAAAAACCGATGGCACGGCCCTTGCTCTGAGCATTCAGTGAAGTCGCAGTGCCAAATCAAAAAAAACCTTGGAGCACCACCTCATGTCCCAGACGTTTTACAAGAAAGGCTTTCTGGCCCTCGCAGTGGCTACTGCATTGGGTGTTTCTGCGTTTGCTCAGGCCGACATCAAGATCGGCGTAGCGGGTCCAATGACGGGCGCCAACGCGGCATTTGGCGAACAATACATGAAGGGTGCACAGGCAGCGGCCGATGCGGTCAACGCAGCAGGCGGCGTGAACGGGGAAAAAATCGTACTGGTCAAGGGCGATGACGCCTGCGAACCGAAGCAGGCTGTGACGGTCGCCAAGGACCTGACCAACCAGAAAGTGGCAGGCGTGGTCGGCCACTTCTGTTCCTCGTCGACCATCCCGGCCTCCGAGATCTACGACGAAGCGGGCATCATCGCCATCACTCCCGGTTCCACCAACCCGCAGGTCACCGAGCGCGGCCTGAGCGCCATGTTCCGCATGTGCGGGCGTGACGACCAGCAGGGCATCGTGGCCGGTGACTACATCGTCGACATGCTCAAGGGCAAGAACGTTGTCGTGCTGCACGACAAGGACACCTACGGCCAAGGCCTGGCGGACGCCACCAAGGCCCAGCTGGAAAAACGCGGCGTGAAGCCGGTGCTGTACGAAGGCCTGACCCGTGGCGAGAAAGACTTCAGTGCCGTGGTCACCAAGATCCGTGCGGCCAAGGCCGACGTGGTCTATTTCGGCGGCCTGCACCCGGAGGCGGGTCCACTGGTCCGTCAACTGCGTGAGCAAGGCCTCAAGGACGTGAAATTCATGTCCGACGACGGCATCGTGACCGACGAGCTGGTGACCACCGCTGGCGGCCCGCAATACACCAATGGCGTGCTGATGACCTTCGGCGCCGACCCGCGCCTGCTGCCAGACAGCAAGGCCGTGGTAGACGCCTTCCGCAAGGCCGGCACCGAGCCTGAAGGCTACACCCTGTATGCCTACGCGTCGGTTCAGACCCTGGCGGCTGCCTTCAACGGCGCCAAATCCAACGATGGCGAGAAAGCCGCCGCCTGGCTGAAGGCCAACCCGGTCAAGACCGTCATGGGTGAAAAGGCCTGGGACAGCAAAGGTGACCTGAAAGTCTCCGACTACGTGGTTTACGAGTGGGACGCGAACGGCAAATACCATCAGCTGGACAAGCAGAAGTGATATGACCTGCTGAACCGCCCGGCGCCTGGTGCGCCGGGCTTTCAACAGCCATGTCCGTGCAGTACTGGTCTTTTCTCGTAGAGCTGCACACAACCGAATTGCGCCGGCGGCTGAACCCCGGTCCGTCGCAGGCGGCTTCTGTGCAGTCTCTCAAATGCGTGAGATTGCGTTATGGATGGTATTTTCCTGCAGCAACTGGTCAACGGCCTGACCCTCGGGTCGGTCTATGGCCTGATCGCCATCGGCTACACAATGGTCTATGGCATCATTGGCATGATCAACTTCGCCCACGGCGAGGTTTACATGATTTCCGCTTACCTCGCGGCAATCAGTCTGGCACTGCTGGCTTACTTCGGTATTGAATCCTTCCCTCTGCTGATGCTCGGCACACTGGTGTTCACCATTGTCGTCACCGGCGTGTATGGCTGGGTGATCGAACGGATCGCCTACAAACCCCTGCGCAACTCCACCCGACTGGCTCCGCTGATCAGTGCCATCGGGATCTCGCTGATCCTGCAAAACTACGCACAGATTGCCCAGGGCGCGCGCCAGCAGGGTGTTCCGACCTTGCTCACCGGTGCCATGCGCATCGATGTGGGCAGCGGCTTCGTCCAGCTCACCTACACCAAGATCTTCATTCTGGTGGCGGCTTTCGTCGGCATGGGCGTACTCACCTACATCATCAAGTACACCAAGCTCGGCCGCATGTGCCGTGCGACCCAGCAGGACCGCAAGATGGCCTCGATCCTGGGGATCAACACCGACCGGGTGATTTCCTACGTGTTCATCATCGGTGCAGCCATGGCGGCGCTGGCGGGTGTGCTGATCACCATGAACTACGGCACTTTCGACTTCTATGCCGGTTTCATCATCGGGATCAAGGCCTTCACCGCTGCAGTGCTGGGCGGCATCGGTTCGCTGCCGGGCGCCATGCTGGGCGGGATTATCCTGGGCATTTCCGAGTCGATGTTCTCGGGGTTGGTCAACTCGGACTACAAAGACGTCTTCAGCTTCTCGTTGCTGGTTCTCGTTCTGGTCTTTCGGCCTCAAGGCCTGCTCGGCCGTCCTCTTGTGTCGAAGGTGTAAGCGATGTCTTCAACCACCAAAAAAACCATAGATCTGAAAAAAAGCCTGGTTGATGCGATTCTTTCCGGCCTCATCGCCCTGATCGTCTTCGGACCGATTGTCGGCGTCGTTCTGGACGGCTACGGCTTCAACATGGAGACCACGCGCCTGGCGTGGCTCATTGGCATCGTCATGCTCGGGCGCTTCGCCCTCAGCACCTTTCTGCAGACCCCCCGGGGCCTGAAGATCCTCGAGGGATTCGAGAGCTCCGGTTCAGGCGTGCACGTACTGCCACCGGATTACAAATCGCGCCTGCGCTGGATCATCCCGCTGATGATCGTGATCGCCGTGGTCTTTCCGTTTTTCTCCAACTCCTATCTGCTGGGTGTGGTCATTCTCGGGCTGATCTACGTGCTGCTGGGCCTGGGCCTGAACATCGTGGTCGGCCTCGCCGGCCTGCTCGACCTGGGTTACGTGGCGTTCTACGCCATTGGCGCCTATGGCCTGGCGCTCGGTTACCAGTACCTGGGACTGGGCTTCTGGACGGTGCTGCCGCTCGCGGCCATCGCTGCGGCCATGGCCGGTTGTATTCTGGGTTTCCCGGTATTGCGTCTGCACGGTGACTACCTGGCGATCGTGACCCTGGGCTTCGGCGAAATCATCCGGCTGGTGCTCAACAACTGGCTATCGCTCACCGGTGGCCCGAACGGCATGCCGGCGCCGCTGCCGACCTTCTTCGGTCTCGAGTTCGGCAAGCGGGCCAAGGATGGCGGGGTGCCATTCCACGAGTTTTTCGGCATCGCCTACAACCCGGACGTGAAGTACTACTTCATCTACGCGGTGCTGTTCCTGGTGGTACTGGCCGTGCTGTACATCAAGCATCGGCTGGTCAAGATGCCGGTCGGCCGCGCCTGGGAAGCCCTGCGTGAAGACGAGATCGCCTGCCGCTCCATGGGCCTGAACCATGTGCTGGTCAAGCTTTCGGCGTTCACCATCGGTGCCTCCACTGCCGGTCTGGCCGGGGTGTTCTTCGCCACGTACCAAGGGTTCGTCAACCCGACCTCGTTCACTTTCTTCGAATCGGCGCTGATCCTCGCCATCGTGGTACTGGGCGGCATGGGCTCGACCATCGGCGTCGTCATCGCCGCATTCGTGCTCACCGTGGCCCCGGAACTGCTGCGCGGCTTTGCCGAATACCGTGTGCTGCTGTTTGGCGTCCTGATGGTGGTGATGATGATCTGGCGACCGCGTGGGCTGATCAGGATCAGCCGCACCGGTGTGACCCCGCGTAAAGGAGTGGCGCCATGAAGGACGTCGTACTCAACGTAGAAAAACTGATGATGCACTTCGGTGGCATCAAGGCCCTGAACGATGTCAGCCTGAAGGTGCACCGCAACTCGATCTTCGCCCTGATCGGCCCCAACGGTGCCGGCAAGACCACGGTGTTCAACTGCCTGACCGGTTTCTACAAGGCTTCGGGCGGCAAGATCGAACTCAACGTTCGCGGCGAAAACACCAACGTCATCCAGTTGCTGGGTGAATCTTTCAAACCGGTGGATTTCGTTTCGCCGAAATCCTTCATCAGCCGCCTGTACTACAAGATGTTCGGCGGCACCCACCTGGTGAACCGTGCCGGGCTGGCGCGAACTTTCCAGAACATTCGCCTGTTCAAGGAAATGTCGGTGCTGGAAAACCTGCTGGTGGCCCAGCACATGTGGGTCAACCGCAATATGCTCGCCGGCATCCTCAACACCAAGGGCTACCGCAAGGCCGAAAGCGATGCGCTGGACCACGCCTTCTACTGGCTGGAGGTGGTGGACCTGGTGGACTGCGCCAACCGTCTGGCCGGTGAGCTGTCCTATGGTCAGCAACGCCGTCTGGAAATTGCCCGTGCCATGTGCACACGGCCGCAGATCATCTGCCTGGACGAACCGGCCGCCGGCCTCAACCCTCAGGAAACCGAAGCGCTGAGCGCGATGATCCGGCTGCTGCGCGACGAGCACGATCTGACCGTGGTGCTGATTGAACACGATATGGGCATGGTGATGAGCATTTCCGACCACATCGTGGTGCTGGACCACGGCGTCGTGATCGCCGAGGGCGGCCCCGATGACATTCGCAACGATCCGAAAGTGATTGCCGCCTACCTGGGCGCCGATGAAGAGGAGCTCGTATGACCAAGGCTCCCATCCTCGAACTGAAGAACCTGGACGTGTTCTACGGCCCGATCCAGGCGCTGAAAAAAGTCTCGTTGCACATCGACGAAGGTGAAACCGTCAGCCTGATCGGCTCCAACGGGGCCGGCAAGTCGACCCTGCTGATGTCGATCTTCGGCCAGCCACGGGCGGCGGACGGGCAGATCCTCTACCAGGGCGTGGACATCACCCACAAGTCGTCGCACTACATCGCGTCCAACGGTATCGCCCAGTCGCCGGAAGGCCGGCGGGTGTTCCCCGACATGACAGTCGAAGAAAACCTGCTGATGGGCACCATCCCGATCGGTGACAAGTATGCCACCGAGGACATGCAGCGCATGTTCGAGCTGTTTCCGCGCCTCAAGGAGCGGCGGACTCAGCGGGCCATGACCATGTCCGGTGGCGAGCAGCAAATGCTCGCCATCGCCCGCGCACTCATGAGCCGCCCGAAGCTGCTGTTGCTCGATGAGCCGAGCCTGGGCCTGGCACCCATCGTGGTGAAGCAGATCTTCGCGACCCTGCGGGAACTGGCCAAGACCGGCATGACCATCTTCCTGGTCGAGCAGAACGCCAACCACGCGCTGCGGCTGTCTGACCGGGCCTATGTGATGGTCAACGGCGAGATCCGCATGAGCGGCACCGGCAAGGAGCTGCTGGTCAACGAGGATGTGCGCAACGCCTACCTCGGCGGGCATTGAGCCTCGCTGATACCCACAGCCCCGGCGAGTGATCGTCGGGGCTTTTTTATCGCGGGTCCACCCTCGATTCCTGTGGGAGCAAACCCGCGCCCACAGGACATTGGCCCATTGTGGAAAACAAATTTTCCAAGCTCCGAAAGCGCGACATAAAGCCGCTGTAAATAGTTGTTTCGGCACGCTTTTGACTTGTCCCCGTTTGCTGTGGAGCCGGCTGTGAATAACGTGGGAGTAGCTGGCTGAAAGCCTTTGAAAACGTGGCTTGCAGCGATGCGGTTGTTTTTTGATCAGCTGCTTTTGCCCGTCCGAATGCTGGTAATGTCAACCTTTTTATTGGGCCCGCCAGCGAGGTGAAACGGCCGGGCTCAGCCTGTGGATAACTCTGTGGTTAAACTCTGGAAAGACTCAGCCGAGGGCCGTCGTTACTGGCTTGGCGCCATCGGTGATGGGGCGGTCCGCTTCGGCAATGGGGCATGGGGTGCACAGTGAGCGATCCAGGGTCAAGCAAAAAACTTTGCATTCTGCCCGCCAGGCCTTGTGCACAGCGGCGTGCAGCGTATTCACTTGCCCCCGGAAACTGTGGAGCCGCCTGTGGATAACGTGCGGGTACATGGCTACAGGCCACGGCGGATAAGGCGCCCAGCGATGTGGTTGTTTTTTGTACAGCGAACCCGGTTGCCGGTGCGAGTCAAGGCGGGCATGCTGCCAGCTGAATTTCCATTCCAGGGCTGTCAGTCAGCCCAAGCAAGGAGAACACGATGTCCAACACCCTGTTTATTACCGGCGCGACGTCCGGTTTTGGTGAAGCCTGTGCCCGTCGATTCGCCGAGGCGGGTTGGAAACTGGTGCTGACCGGCCGTCGTGAAGAGCGCCTGAATGCCCTGTGCGCCGAATTGTCGAAGCAGACTGAGGTCCATGGCCTGGTGCTCGACGTGCGTGATCGCAAGGCCATGGAGGCGGCGATTGCCAGCCTGCCGCCATCCTTTGCCAAGCTGCGCGGGCTGATCAATAACGCCGGCCTGGCATTGGGGGTGGACCCGGCACCGAAGTGCAACCTCGATGATTGGGACACCATGGTCGACACCAACATCAAGGGCCTGATGTACAGCACTCGCCTGCTGCTGCCGCGCCTGATTGCCCATGGTCGCGGTGCGGGTATCGTCAACCTGGGCTCGGTCGCCGGTAACTACCCGTACCCGGGCAGCCATGTCTACGGCGGGACCAAGGCCTTCGTCCAGCAGTTCTCGCTGAACCTGCGCTGCGACCTGCAAGGCACGGGCGTGCGCGTCAGCAACATCGAGCCTGGCCTGTGCGAGAGCGAGTTCTCGCTGGTACGTTTTGCCGGGGACCAGGAGCGTTACAACGCGACCTACGCCGGTGCCGAACCGATCCAGCCGCAGGACATTGCCGACACGATTTTCTGGGTGCTCAACGCCCCGGCCCACATCAACATTAACAGCCTGGAGTTGATGCCGGTGAGCCAGACCTGGGCGGGTTTTGCGATTGATCGCACGCGTGGCGAGGCGTAAGGCCGCGTAAGGGCCATTCGCGAGCAGGCTCGCTCCCACTGGGACTGTGCATGCCCTGTGAGAGCGAGCCTACCCGTCACTGCAGATAATCGAGCAGTCCGCGATAGCAGGTCGCCAGGTGGTAGGGCGTGGTCGACGGCATGTCGCGACGGCTGACCTCACCGTTGACCGCGCGACATTCGTGCCAGCCGCCCGCGTGCAGAAAGCGCCGTTGCAGGGTCTGCAATTGCCGCAGTACGTGGGCTTCGCTGTCCGGTCGCAGCGTCAGCGCGCGCAGGTATTCCGCCTGGGCCCAGATGCGCTGTGTCGCGTCGCGGGGCTGGCCGTCCGCCTGCAGAACCAGCGTTGCCTTGACCGCTCCGGTCTGTTGGTCGACGCCCAATCGCTCGGTAAAGGTAAAGGCGCGCTTCAGGGACGCGTGCAGCACCGTGTCGCGCAACAGCGGCGAAGATTGCAGCAGGAAATACCATTCGAACTGGTGCCCCGGTTCGAACCAGTTATCCACAGCCCCCAGCGGTTTCTCCATCAGCACCCCGTGTTCGAGGTCGATAAAGCGTTGTTGCATGGCGCTGCACAGCTCGATGAGTGCGGTCTGTACGGCGGGGTCTTCGCGCACCGACAGGGTGGCGAGAAAGGCTTCTGCCAGGTGCATCAACGGGTTTTGCAGGGGGCCGCTGTCCAGCGACGACCAGTCGCGTTCCAGGCTGGCTTCGTACAGGCCGTCGCCCGTGGCGAAACGTTGGGCAACCACTTGCAGAGCAGCATTGAGCACCGACTCCACCAGCGGTTCGCGGACCTTGTCCCAGTAATGGGCGCAGGCAAAGATGATGAAGGCGTGGGTGTAGAGGTCCTTGCGCTGATCCAGGGGCGCGCCTTGTGGATCGATGCTGTAGAACCAGCCGCCGTGTTCGGCGTCATGGAAGTGTTGCTGCAATGAGCGGAACAGGGCGCTGGCCCGCGCCTGGGCGCTGGGCACCTGGCCGATCAGGCTGGAAAACAGGTACAGCTGGCGCGCGCAGGCCATGGCCCGGTAGCGTTGCGTTGGCAATGGCTGGTGCGCGGCGTCCAGTGCCTCGTAGGGCAGCGCCATGTCGGCGTTCCAGCCAGGCCCGAGCCAGAGGGGCACGATCACGTTCTGGAAATGCGCTTGCACCGTGGCAAACAGGGCGGTCAGTTCAGGCTGGGAAGCGGAGCGGGAAACAGGCGGCATTGGCTGGCGTCGTCACGGCAGGGTTGATTGCGCGACATGTTAGCAGGCCTTAGGGATGTGGTGTCTGTCAGGCCGCCATCGCTGGCAAGCCAGCTCCCACAGGTTCAGCCGAAAATCCTTTGGTGTCTGTCAGGCCGCTATCGCTGGCAAGCCAGCTCCCACAGGTTCACCGCAAACCCTGTGGGAGCTGGCTTGCCAGCGATGAGGCCATCAGCAGCAGCGAAGGATCAACTCGCCAGCAACCACCCACCCGTTACCGCCGACACCGCCCCCGCAACCCGCACCAGCGGCGCCGCCGCTTGCGGCAACACGCGGACCACGCCGTACCCCGCGGCATGCAGCGCCGCTGTAGCGGCGACAAAACCTGCGGCGTACGCCCATGGACTGGTCATGTCCGGCAGTTCCAGGCCATGCGCCACACCGTGGAACAGCGCAAACAACGCCGTCGCGACCACCGCCAGACTCAACGGCGGGCGGACCGCCAACGCCACGGCCAAACCGAGCGCCAGCACCGAGGCCGCGATCCCGCCTTCCAGCGCCGGCAGTTGCAGGCCTTCAAAACCCAGCAGGCCGCCGAGCAGCAGGGTGCCGACAAACGTGCACGGCAGGGCCCAGCGTGCGGCGCCTTGCTGCTGTGCCGCCCACAGCCCGACCGCCAGCATCGCCAGCAAGTGGTCGAGGCCGCCAATCGGATGGCTGATGCCGGCGATCAAACCGTTGTCGCCGTGGCCGGGGTGGGCGAAGGCGATGGCCGGGGCCAGCAGCAGGACCAGGGCGCCGAGAATGCGTTTGAGTGTCATGGGTAAGCTTCCTTGTTGAGATCGGTGAAGGTGATCAGGCGGCGTTCAGCAGGCCCTGGCGTTCGATGAAGGCGATGATGTCTTCAAGCCCCACGCCGGTTTTCTGGTTGCTGAAGACAAACGGCTTGCCGTTGCGCATGCGCTGGGTGTCGCTGTCCATCATCTCCAGCGACGCCCCCACCAACGGCGCGAGGTCGACCTTGTTGATCACCAGCAGGTCGGATTTGCAGATGCCCGGCCCGCCCTTGCGCGGCAGCTTGTCGCCGGCCGAGACGTCGATCACGTAGATCGTCAGGTCGGACAACTCCGGGCTGAACGTCGCGGACAGGTTGTCGCCTCCGGACTCCACCAGAATCAGGTCCAGCCCCGGGAAGCGCCGGTTCAACTGGTCGACGGCTTCGAGGTTGATCGAGGCGTCCTCGCGGATCGCCGTGTGCGGGCAGCCGCCGGTTTCCACGCCGATGATCCGCTCCGGCGCGAGGGCCTGATTGCGCACCAGGAAGTCGGCGTCTTCGCGGGTATAGATGTCGTTGGTCACGACCGCCAGGTTGTAGCGATCACGCAGCGCCAGGCACAGGGCCAGGGTCAACGCGGTCTTGCCGGAACCGACCGGGCCGCCGATGCCGACGCGCAGAGGTTGTGTGTTCATGTGATTCTCCAAAATGACAGGCCCTAGGAACGGAACAGGCGGCTGTACTGGCGCTCATGGGCCATGCAGGACAGGGACAGACCGAAAGCGGCACTGCCGAGGTGTTCGGGGTTGAGGCGGCTGGCGTCCTGCTGGGCTTGCTGCAGCAACGGCAACAGTTCGCTGGTCAGGCGCTGTGCGGCTTGTTGGCCCAGCGGCAGGGTTTTCATCAGTACCGCCAACTGGTTTTCCAGCCAGCTCCAGAGCCAGGCGGCCAAGGCGTCCTGCGCGCTGATGTGCCAGGCGCGTGCGGCCAGCGCCCAGCCCAGGGCGAGGTGCGGTTCGGGTTGGCGCTCGAGAAAGGCGCAGGCCGGCGCGTCCAGTTCCGGCAGGCCGTTGAGCAGTTGCTGCAACGAATAACCCATTTGCCGGCTCTCCTGATGCAGCTCGCGGGTTTCCCGGCTGGCGCGATGTTCTTCGCAGCGCTGCTGCAATCGGTCCCAGTCCTCTTCAGCGGCGGCCACGCAATGGGCCAGCAGCAGGGGCGCTTCGAAACGGGCCAGGTTCAGCAACAGTTGATCGCTGATCCAGCGTCGCGCGCTGGCGGTGTCGTGCACCCGGCCGTTGTCCACGGCCATTTCCAGGCCCTGGGAATAGCTGTAGCCGCCAATCGGCAATTGCGGACTGGCCAGGCGCAGCAGCGCCCAGGCCGGGTTCATGAGCGCACGCCGAATTGGTGCAGTTTCGGCGGGTAGTTGAAATCCTCGTCGCCATGCCGTGAGTGGTGATGACCGCCACCGTAGGCGCCGTGTTCGGGCTGGAACGGGGCTTCGACCGGCTCGACCCGGGCGCCCAGTTGTTCAAGCATCGCCTTGAGCACGTAGTCATCGAGCAGACGCAGCCAGCCATCGCCCACTTGCAGGGCCACGTGGCGATTGCCCAGATGATAGGCCGCGCGGGTCAGCTCGAACGCATTGGCACAGGTGACGTGCAGCAACTGCTCGGGACGGGCGCAGACGCGGACGATGCGACCGTCCTGCGCTTCAAGGCACTCGCCGTCGTACAGCGGCGGCTGGCCGCGTTCCAGAAACAACCCGACGTCTTCACCCTCGGCACTGAAACAGCGCAGGCGGCTTTTGCTCCGCGCTTCGAAGGTCAGGAGCAGCTCGGCGGCCCAGACGGGTTGAGGATCGATTCTTCGATGAATCACCAGCATCGCAAAGCTTCCGGCAATAGACAGTACCGAGGTTAGAGCAAGGGCCTTGCCAATCGTGAGAGGTGTAGGAAATAGCTGTCGGAGGCGTAGGATTGTTTCTATGTATCGAAGGTTTTGCATCGTTATGGGGCGCGCCGCAAGCAGGGAGCACTGATTTGTGGCGTAAACAGGCTCGCCCTTCTATCGTTCACAAAATAGAACGCTAAGGCCGATTTTCACTATCTAGCGGGTAAAACGTGATGGTTTTAATCTTCTCCCATCAACGCGAAACACACCCACTACTGAAAATCAAAACCCTTAGGAGCAACAGCCATGACTCAATTCAAATACAACCGCCTGAACAAAGACGACGCTGCCGTGCTGCTGGTCGATCACCAGGCTGGCCTGCTGTCCCTGGTCCGCGACATCGAGCCGGACGCGTTCAAGAACAACGTTCTGGCCCTGGCTGACCTGGCCAAGTTCTTCAACCTGCCGACCATCCTCACCACCAGCTTCGAGCAAGGCCCCAACGGTCCGCTGGTTCCTGAATTGAAAGCGCTGTTCCCGGATGCCCCTTACATCGCCCGCCCTGGCCAGATCAACGCCTGGGACAACGAAGACTTCGTCAAGGCTGTGAAAGCCACCGGCAAGAAACAGCTGATCATCGCCGGTGTCGTGACCGAAGTCTGCGTAGCGTTCCCGGCCCTGGCGGCACTGGAAGAAGAGTTCGACGTGTTCGTGGTCACCGACGCCTCCGGTACCTTCAACCAGATGACCCGTGACGCTGCCCATGACCGCATGAGCCAGGCCGGTGCACAACTGATGACCTGGTTCGGCGTGGCCTGCGAGCTGCACCGCGACTGGCGCAACGATATCGAAGGTCTGGCTGCGCTGTGCTCTAACCACATCCCGGACTACCGCAACCTGATGACCAGCTACAACGCCTTCAACACCGCCAAGTAATCCGCTGCCGCCCCGGACACCGACTATCGTTGTCCGGGGCGGCACGCTTGTTCACCGCACATCCATCCAATTCCTGCCGGGCATTGCCCGGCATGCTACGCAGTCGTGCCCACCGCTGCCGCATCCAGATGGAGACCATCATGACTCAAGACTCCAACGACAAGAGCCGCCGCCAGTTCCTGGCCAACAGCACTATTCTCGGTGCTGCCGGTGCGCTCTGGTCCGCCTTGCCATTTTCAGGTTCCGCCTACGCATCCAGCCAGGGAGGCTCAATGACCGCCGACCTGATCCTGTTCAACGGCAAACTGCACACGGTCGACCGTGAGAATCCACTGGCGACAGCGGTCGCCATCAAGGACGGCCGCTTCATTGCCGTGGGGACGGATGGCGAGGCCATGGCTCACAAAAGCTCGGCCACGCACATCATCGACCTCAAGGGCCGTACGGTCATCCCGGGGTTGAACGACTCCCACCTGCACCTGATTCGAGGCGGCCTCAACTACAACCTGGAGCTGCGTTGGGAAGGCGTGCCCTCGGTCGCCGACGCCTTGCGCCTGCTCAAGGATCAGGCCGCCCGCACACCGACGCCGCAGTGGGTGCGCGTGGTGGGCGGCTGGAACGAATTCCAGTTCGCCGAAAAACGCATGCCGACCCTGGAGGAGATCAACCAGGCGGCGCCCGATACCCCGGTGTTCCTGCTGCACCTGTACGATCGCGCCCTGCTCAATCGCGCTGCGCTCAAGGCCGTGGGCTACACCAAGGACACGCCTAACCCGCCCGGTGGCGAGATCCAGCGCAACAAGTTCGGCGAACCGACCGGCCTGTTGATCGCGCGTCCCAATGCAATGATCCTCTACGCCACCCTGGCCAAGGGACCGAAGCTGCCACTGGAGTACCAGGTCAACTCGACCCGCCAATTCATGCGCGAACTCAACCGCCTCGGCCTGACCAGCGCCATCGATGCCGGTGGTGGTTACCAGAATTACCCGGACGACTATCAGGTCATCCAGGAGCTGGCCGACCGGGGTCAGTTGAGCGTCCGCATCGCCTACAACCTGTTCACCCAGAAGCCCAAGGAAGAGCTCGCCGACTTCAAGAACTGGACCTCCAAGGTCAAGCCCGGCGACGGCAGCGACTTCCTGCGCCACAACGGCGCGGGCGAAATGCTGGTGTTCTCCGCAGCGGACTTCGAAGACTTCCTGGAGCCGCGTCCCGACCTGCCGCAAACCATGGAACAGGAACTGGAGCCGGTGGTGCGCCACCTGGTCGAGCAGCGCTGGCCGTTCCGTCTGCACGCCACCTACGATGAATCGATCTCGCGCATGCTCGACGTGTTCGAGAAGGTCAACCGCGACATTCCGTTCAATGGCCTGCCGTGGTTCTTCGATCACGCCGAAACCATCAGTTCGAAGAACATCGAGCGGGTGCGCGCGCTGGGCGGCGGGATCGCGATCCAGGACCGCATGGCGTTCCAGGGTGAGTACTTTGTCGATCGCTACGGCGCCAAGGCGGCCGAGAAGACGCCGCCCATCCAGCGCATGCTCGCCGAGGGCATCCCGGTGGGCGCCGGCACCGACGCCACCCGTGTTTCCAGCTACAACCCGTGGACGTCGCTGTACTGGCTGGTCAGTGGCAAGACCGTTGGCGGCATGGCGCTGTACCCGGAAGGCCTGAGCCGCGACACCGCATTGCAACTGTTTACCCACGGCAGCGCCTGGTTCTCCAGCGAGCAGGGTAAAAAGGGGCAGATCAAGGTCGGCCAGTTGGCGGACCTGGCGGCCTTGTCGCTGGACTACTTCAGTGTCGACGAAGAAGCAATCAAGAGCATCGAGTCGGTGTTGACCGTCGTCGATGGCAAGGTGGTGTACGGTGCCGGCGAATTCGACAAGCTCGGTCCGGCCCAGGTGCCGGTGCTGCCCGAGTGGTCGCCGGTGGCCAAGGTGCCAGGGCACTGGCGCGCGGGAGCACCCTCGCTGGCGGCTGCGGTGCACCAGTGCGTCGGGCCTTGCGGGGTGCATGCGCACAGCCACGAACGGGCCCGGCATTCGAGTGTGCCGGTCAACGACTACCAGGGTTTCTGGGGGGCGTTGGGCTGTTCGTGTTTTGCGTTTTGAAGTGAATGGGGGCCGGTGACGACCCCCCTTTTTTTGTGTTGTTCAGGCGGGCCCATCGCGAGCAGGCTCGCTCCCACAGAAGAGTGATCTCCATATGGATACCCGTTGCTACAGCACAGCAGTTTCCATGTGGGAGCGAGCCTGCTCGCGATGAGGCCGCAACAGCCACTACAGCTGTTGTGGTTTAGCTTCCGCCCCCGCCAGCAAGTGGCGAATCCGGATCGGCACCCCGTCGGTCTGCAACTGCCGCACCCGCGCTTCGATCTTCAGCTCGCCACGGGTCACCCGGCCGTGATGGCGCAAATGCTCCAGCCACGATTCCTCGAAGAAAAACTCCACCCATGATTCGGGTTCGGCGCTGTCGCGCATCAACCCCCATGACAGCGCGCCATTGCGTTTGCGCATGGCCTCCAGTTCCCGCGCGGCCTTCTGGAACGCGTCGACCTTGGCCGGTTCGACGTGGTACTCGACCGTGACCATCACTGGCCCGCCGTCCCGATTCAGGTCCTCGCTGAGCAAGGGTGTCGGCCAGTGTAGCGACGGCGTCAGCTCCTCGACCTCGGTGCTGGGCAATGCCACCCTGATGGTCACCAGCGTGCCGAGGGCCAGGCCACCGGCGGCCAGCAACAGGCTCAGGGTGATCGAGGCGTGGCTGGCCAGGCTGCCCCAGAGCAAGCTGCCCGCGGCCATGGCGCCGAAAAACACCAGGATGTACACCGACAGCGCTCGGGCCCTGACCCAGGCCGGCACCGAGGTTTGCGCCGCAACCTGCAGGTTGGACAGCACGGCAATCCAGGCTGCCCCGCTGAGCAACATCGCCGGCAACAAGGCATAGAAGTTACGCGTCAACGCCAGGGCCAGCAGAAACAACGCATACACCAGGCTGGCCGCCGCCACCAGGCGATCACGGCTGATCCGCTCGCGCAGGCGCGGCAACAAGGTGGCGCCACCGACCGCGCCGATGCCGATCGCCGCCAGCAACAGGCCGAAGTCGGCGGCGCTGCCGTGCATTTCTCCGCGCACGATCAGCGGCAGCAGCGACATGCCGGCGCTGGCGCAAAAGAAAAAGGCCAGGGCGCGGATCAGCACCGCCTGCAAGGGTTTCGAGCTGCGGGCGAAGCGCAGCCCGGTGCGGATGGCGCCGACAAAGCGCTCTGCCGGCAGCAAGGGTTCCTGCACCTGACGCTTCCACAGCAACAGGACCACGATCACCCCGGCGAACGACACGGCGTTGAGGGCGAACGTCAGCCAGGGCCCGACCAGGCTCACCAGCACGCCGGCCAGCGCGGGGCCGACCGCGCGCGATACGTTGATGCCGACGCTGGAGATGGCCACGGCGTTGGACAGTTCGTCCTTGCCGACCAGTTCCGGCGTCAGTGCACTCCAGGCCGGCATCATCAGCGCGGTGCCGATGCCCAGGGCCAGGGTCAGAACCAGCAGCAGCGTGACGTTCATCATGCCGAACAGGGTCAGCAGGGCCAGGGTCAGCGCGACCGCCGACATCCACAACTGCACCAGCAACAGGTAGCGGCGCTTGTCGACGATGTCCGCCGCCGCGCCGGCGGGCAGGGCGAGGAAGAACATCGGCAGCGAGCCGGCGACCTGGATCAGGGCCACATGCAGCGGGCTGGCCGACAGCGTGGTCATCAGCCAGCCGGCCCCCACTTCATGCATCCAGGTGCCGATGTTGGAGGCGATGGTGGCGATCCACAGCATGCGGAACGTGGTGTTGCGCAAGGGGCTCCAGGCGCCTGAGGTTGCAGTGCTCATATCAGAAGGTGCCTTTGAAGGGGTATTCGATGATCACGTAGAGGCGGTCGATGTCGTCGCCGGCCTGGGCGCTGTTGGCGCGGTGGCTGACATGCGACAGCGACAGGTTGAGACCCTTGGCGCTGCCGGACTGCACGGTGTACTTCAGGTCGACGTCGCGTTCCCAGTGCCGGCCTCCCTTGCCTTGCTGGGGTGTGTAGCGGTCGTCGTCCGGGTCGAATGGATTGTAGGCGCCGCCCTGGGGGGCGTGGGTGCCATCGATACCGCTGCCGCTGACGTAGCGCGCCATCAGCTTCAGGCCCGGGACATTGAACGTGGCCATGTCGAGGTCGTAGCGCAGTTGCCAGGAGCGTTCGCCCGGGCCGTTGAAGTCGGCGTACTTGATCGAGTTGGCGAGGTAGATGGAGTCGCCGCCGACGAAGTCGAACGGGGTGTCGCCCTCGATTTTCTGATAGGCCAGGGTCACGGCCTGGGCGCCGAAGGCGTATTTGGCTGCCACGCTGTAGGCCAGGGTGTCGATGGCGCCGGCACTGGCGTTGCCGGTGTCGCGGGTCTGATAGAGGTTGCCGTCCAGGTGCCAGTCACCCTGCCTGGCGTTCAGGTTCAGATAGGCCTGGCGCCAGGTGTCCTGCAGCTGCGAGGCGAACAGTGCGCCGCCGAACGGGCCGTCGGGGGCGTAGGTGGCGCCTGCCAGGCTGATGGCGTGACCGTCGGTGTTGGCGCCGTAGCCGTCGAAGTCCTCGGCGCTCGAGCTGCTGTCCTGGTTGCTGAAGGCGGTGAAACGCCCCGCCTGCAGGCGCCAGTCGGGCAAATCGGTGTTTTCCAGCAGCCAACCGGTGGCGTATTCCGGACGCAGGCGTTTGTCGGCGGTGTCGAACACCGGGGTTTCGACGGTCATCTCGCCATAGCGCAGCACGGTGTGACCCATGCGCAACTTCAGCGCCGCGCCGGCGCTGGAGTAATCCGACGCGGCGCGCCCGTCGCTGTCGCGCGGCAGCAGGCCGGTGCCGGCGTGGCCGCGACCGCCGTCGAGCTTGAGCCCCACAAAGCCATGGGCATCGACGCCCAAGCCTAGCGTGCCTTCGGTGAAACCGGAGCGGATGTCGCCGATGAAGCCCTGGGCCCATTCCTGGCGGTAATTCTGACCGCTGGCCGAAGGCGAACGGAAATCGCTGTGCAGAAAGTAGTTGCGGCTGAGCAGCGACCAGCCCGCCTCGTCATCGGCGTGGCTCAGGGCTGGAGTCATGATCGCGACAGTGGCGAGCAGGGCGCGGGATGGCCCACGTATCAAGGCAGTCATGGGCGCTCCGGGGTAGATGATCCGGCACTGTAGAGGAGCGTCTGGGACAGGGATTGTACGAATGTGCTGGATCGGACCCGGACGCCGCGCCGAGGGCGGCCGGGCCCGGTTTCACGCCATGTCGCTGACGCTGAACTCCTCGGCCAGGTGGTCGATCAGCGAGCGCACCGACGGCAGCAGTCCGCGCCGCGACGGGAAGATCGCATGAACAATGCCGCAACGCGGATGCCAGCCCGGCAACAGCTCTACCAGTCGGCCTTCAGCCAGGTCTTCGCGTACTGCCACCCGTGGCAGGTGGGCGATCCCCACGCCGGCCACCACGAAGTGGCGCAGGGCAAACAGGTCGTCGGTGACCATGCGCGGCGTGTGGGGGATGACAATGCTGTGGTTCATGTCCTCGCCCTGAATCAGCTCCCATTGGTATTCGCGCTGGACACTGCCCCAGTGCACGCTCGGCAGTTGGCTGAGCACCTGCGGATCGAAGCCCGGCGGCAGTTGTTCGAGGTACCTGGGGTGGCCGACCAGGCACTGGGTGCTGTTGCCCAGCACCTTCATCACCATGTCGGTGTTTTCCAGGGGCGGAAAGCGCACGCGCAGGGCGACGTCGATGCCTTCATGCAACAGGTCGACGCGACGGTTGGTGCTCTCGATGAACAGTTCCACCTGGGGGTACTTGAGCATGAAGCGCGACAGCATCGGCCCGACCCAGAAGTTCAGCAGGGTGGTCGGGCAACTGATGCGCACCAGGCCGCGGGGTTCGCTGCGGTTGCGCTCGATGATCTCGGCGGCACCCTCGGCTTCCACGCGCATGGCCAGGCAACGCTGGTAATAGGCCTGGCCAACCTCGGTCAGCGAGCAGTGGCGGCTGGTGCGGTGCAACAGGCGTACACCCAGGCGCTCCTCGAGGTCGGCGATGCGCCGGCTGAGCTTGGATTTGGGCATGTCCAGCGCCCGGCCGGCCGGGGCGAAGCCACCGTGCTCGACCACTTGGGTGAAGTAGTAGAGGGAGTTGAGGTCTTCCAATGATCGTTCTCCGATCTCCAAAGGGCAGCGCAGCAGGTTTATTCGGTGCTGCCCAGCCCTTGCCAGTGCTTGAGGCCAATGAAGATAAAGCGCAGTTGCTGGGTCATCTTGGCCTGGGGCGTGAGGTGCTCGGGCAGCGCCTCGACCGGCGGGTCGATGATGTCGGGCAGGGTGGCAAACACGCTTTTGACGATCAGGTCTGCCATGACGTGCAGGCCGGCGATGTCCAGGTGCTGCAACTTGGGCATCAGCGCCAGGTCGGCCGTCAGGTCGGAGCTGATGTCTTCGCGCAGCCGGCCGATGGCCTGGCGCACCGGCAGCGAACCGCCGTACTGCTCGCGGGCGAGAAACAGGAACTGCGAACGGTTGGCCGACACCACGTCGAGAAAGATCCGCACCGAGGCGTCGATGATGCCGCCCATCACGAATTCGTTGTGGCGCACCAGGCGAATGGTTTCGCGAAAGGTCTGGCCGACTTCACTGACCAGGACCAGGCCCAGTTCATCCATGTCGGCGAAGTGTCGATAGAAACCGGTGGGGACAATCCCGGCGGTCTTCGCCACTTCACGCAGGCTCAGGCTGCCGAATCCACGGCCGCACTCCATCAAATGACGGGCGGCGTCCATCAGGGCGTTGCGGGTTTGTTGTTTCTGTTCGGCGCGGGGCAGCATCGCAAGGGGTGTTTTCTGGACAGGACAGCGAAGCACTCTAGCAAATCGGCTTTGCCGGCGTCGAACGATCAGGCGGGGAAGGGGGATTCTGGAAAATCAAAAGCCCAATCCGGGGATTGGGCTTTTTTTCAGGGCGGACATGGCCTTAACTCAAGCGGCTGTTGCGTTCGATCACACGGTCACCACCACCTTCGGCAAGGATTTGACCTTGTGGAGTGCGGTCGGAACCGTCAGCAGCCAGGGTCTGGCCTTGTGGAGTGCGATCGAAACCGTCAGCAGCCAGGGTCTGACCTTGTGGGGTGCGATCGGAACCGTCAGCAGCCAGGGTCTGACCTTGTGGGGTGCGGTCGGAACCGTCAGCAGCCAGGGTCTGACCTTGTGGAGTGCGGTCGGAACCGTCAGCAGCCAAGGTCTGGCCTTGTGGGGTGCGGTCGGAACCGTCAGCAGCCAGGGTCTGGCCCTGTGGAGTGCGATCCGAACCGTCTTGAGTGATCAGGCCTTTTTCTTTCAGGCGATCGTTGCCACCTTCAGCCAGGGTCTGGCCTTGTGGGGTGCGGTCGGAACCATCAGCCGCCACGGTCTGGCCGAACGCCGATTGGCTGGCTTTGACTTGTGGGGTGGCCTGTTCGGCGGCTGGCAGGGCGAAAGCGGTGCTGGCCAGCATTGAGAGGGTAAGGCTAAGCAGTAATTGGCGTTTCATGATCGGGGTGCTCCGTGGCAAGGCAATAAATTGGGTACGAGGGCAATGCTACTCTCGATAAGTCGATATAAAAGTTCATAAACGCAATGGTAATAATCAACGGAATTGATTGTTCACCGCGAAGGCTCTAAACCGGGCCTTTCCGGCCGGCGTTTTCGCACCGATGTGGGTATTTTCAACTCACATGTGCCGCACAAAAGTGCGGGGGCGGTAACACCGGGTGACGAGCGCAGGGTGAGTCGGGCCGATTATTTGAACGTTAAGCCGCATTTCGGTTAAACCTGCGGGCGGTTTTCCAGTCGTACACTTCATGGCAGGCCAATCTGGCCTAACGTTTCACACGTGCGTCGCAGTCAGGGCGCTCAGTCGTATTCAGGAGCTTTGTGCAATGACGCGCACCCCGAAAATCCTCGCCTGGACCTTTGCCAGCCTGGTGGTTGTGCTGGCGATACTGGTGCTGATCATCGCGTTCTTCGATTGGAACCGGATCAAACCGACCCTCAACAGCAAAGTCTCCGAAGAACTGCACCGACCGTTTGCCATCAATGGCAACCTCGCGGTGATCTGGCGGCGTGAGCCTGACGAAGGCGGCTGGCGGGCATGGGTACCATGGCCGCACGTGGTGGCCGAAGACCTGAGCCTGGGCAACCCGGACTGGTCGAAACAACCGCAAATGGCCACGCTCAAACGCGTTGAGCTGCGCCTCTCGCCGCTGGCCCTGCTCGCGCAACGGGTGACGATCCCGCGCATTGACCTCACCGAACCCAACGCACAGCTGCAGCGTCTGGCCGATGGGCGGGCGAACTGGACGTTCCAGTTCGACCCCAAGGATCCGAATGCCGAACCTTCAAGCTGGGTGGTGGACATTGGTTCTATCGGGTTCGACAAGGGCCATGTCACCCTTGATGACCAGACCCTGAAAACCCAGCTCGACCTGCTGATCGATCCCTTGGGCAAGCCGATCCCGTTCAGCGAGATCGTCGGCGACAAAGCGGCGAAGACCGCGCAGGACAAGGGCAGCGCGCCTCAGGACTATGCGTTTGCCCTCAAGGTCAAGGGCCAGTATCACGGCCAGAAACTCGCCGGCGAGGGCAAGATCGGCGGTCTTTTGGCCTTGCAGGATGCCACCCGACCTTTCCCGCTCCAGGCCCAGGTGGCGATTGCCGAAACCCGTGTCGAGCTCGCCGGTACGCTGACCGATCCGCTCAACCTCGGTGCCCTGGACTTGCGCCTGAAACTGGCCGGCACCAGCCTCGGCAACCTCTACCCGCTGACCGGCGTGACCCTGCCGGACACCCCGCCCTACGCCACCGACGGTCATCTGATCGCCAAGCTGCACGAAGCGGGCGGCGCAGTGTTCCGCTATGAAGGGTTCAACGGCAAGATCGGCGCGAGCGACATTCATGGCGACCTGGCTTATGTCGCCAGCCAGCCCCGACCGAAACTCAGCGGTTCGCTGGTCTCCAACCAACTGCTGTTTGCCGACCTGGCGCCGCTGATCGGCGCCGACTCCAACGCCAAGCAAAAGGTCCGTGGCGGTGAAAGCAAACAACCGGCGGACAAGGTGTTGCCGGTCGAGGAGTTCAAGACCGAGCGCTGGCGCGATATGGACGCGGATGTCGAATTCACCGGCAAGCGCATCGTCCACAGCGAAAAACTGCCGTTCAACGACCTTTACACCCACCTGGTGCTGACCGACGGCGCGCTCAGCCTCGAGCCGCTGCGCTTCGGCGTCGCCGGCGGCAAGCTGGACGCGCAGATTCGCCTCAACGGGCGCACCGAGCCGCTGGAAGGCAACGCCAGACTCACCGCCCGCGGCTTCAAGCTCAAGCAACTGTTCCCGACCTTCGAACCGATGAAGACCAGTTTCGGCGAACTCAACGGCGATGCCGACATCAGCGGTCGCGGCAACTCGGTGGCGACCTTGCTCGGTACGGCCAATGGCAATCTGAAAATGCTGATCAACGACGGCGCCATCAGTCGCGAACTGATGGAACTGGCCGGGCTCAATGTCGGCAACTACGTGGTCGGCAAGATCTTTGGCGACAAGGAAGTGAAGATCAACTGCGCGGCCGCCGACTTCGACATCAAGAGCGGCCTGGCGAGTACACGGTTGTTCGTCTTCGACACCGAGAACGCGATCATCTACATCGATGGCACGGCGAACATGACGACCGAGCAACTGGACCTGACCGTGACCCCGGAATCCAAAGGCTGGCGCCTGATTTCGCTGCGCTCGCCATTGTATGTGCGGGGCAAGTTCATCAAGCCCGACGCCGGCGTGAAGGCGGTGCCGCTGATGCTGCGCGGTGCGGGGATGGTGGCGTTGGGCGTGATCGCCGCGCCGGCGGCGGGGCTGCTGGCGCTGGTGGCGCCCAGTGGCGGGGAGCCCAATCAGTGTGCGCCGTTGTTGCAACAGATGAAGGCGGGGAAGGCGCCGGTGACGGTCAAGCCCACAAAGTGACGGGGTGACTGCAAGGGTCCTTCCGTCGGAATGCAGCCCCGAGCAAGCCCGCTCCTATGTCTGTGGGAGGGGCCTGCTCGCGGCAGGGCCGGTCAGGTGTTACAAATCGTTCAGGATGTCCGCCATATCATCCGCATGCTCTTCCTCCTGAGCCAGGATGTCTTCGAAGATCCGCCGGGTCGTCGGGTCCTTTTCGCCTATGTACTGAATGATCTCGCGGTAGCTGTCGATGGCGATGCGCTCGGCAACCAGGTCTTCGTAGACCATTTCCTTGAGTGAATTGCCGGCCACGTACTGCGCGTGGGAGTTTTTCGACAGCAGGTCAGGGTTGAATTCGGGCTCGCCGCCCAGTTGCACGATGCGTTCGGCCAGCCGGTCGGCGTGCGCGGCCTCCTGGTTGGCGTGCTCGAGGAATTCGTCGGCGGCGACATGGGCCTTCAGTCCGTTGGCCATGAAATAGTGGCGCTTGTAGCGCAGCACGCAGACCAGCTCCGTGGCCAGCGATTCGTTGAGCAAGCGCAGCACTTGCTCGCGGTCGGCGCTGTAGCTTTCGGTCACCGCGCCATTCTCGACGTTCTGCCGGGCTCGGGCGCGAAGCGTCGTTACATCAGACAAATGCATGTCACTCATTTCGTTCTCCTGGAGGCTAATCCAATGGGGCGTCACCCTCTGTGGAAGTGATCGCTACTTAGGCTGTGAGTCCCGTGGGTGGCGAAAAGTTTGATGCAATTTGCCCATTGAAAAGCGTGACGGGCCGAGCTGGAATCGCGGCATGTCATAGACTGCTCGTCGAGTTGTCACTTTTCCTGGCGATGCTTGGCGGATGTCTTGCATCCAACCGGGTGTCACCTCACCGCTCACAAGGATGTCCACTCATGTCGCAAGGTTCGGCCACGCGTTATCCGTTGGTCCTGGTCCCGGGGATGCTCGGGTTTATCCGGCTGGTGCTCTATCCCTACTGGTACGGAATTGTGGAGGCGTTGCGCCAGGGTGGGGCGACGGTGATCGCGGTGCAGGTATCGCCCCTCAACTCCACCGAGGTGCGCGGTGAACAATTGCTGACGCGAATCGACGAGATACTGCGGGAGACCGGCGCCGACAAGGTCAACCTGATCGGCCATAGCCAGGGCTCGTTGACCGCCCGGTACGCGGCGGCGAAGCGCCCGGATCGCGTGGCCTCCGTGACCTCGGTGGCCGGGCCCAACCATGGCTCGGAGCTGGCGGACTACCTGCACACCCATTATCCGGCGGACAGCGCCAAAGGCCGGCTGCTGGCTTTCTTCCTGCGCCTGATCGGTGCGGTCATGGGATTGCTCGACACCGGCTATCGCGGCCCGAAGTTGCCGGTGGACATCCACGCGTCCCACGAGTCCCTGACCACGGCGGGCGTGGCGCTGTTCAACCAGCGTTATCCACAGGGGCTGCCCGACACTTGGGGCGGACACGGGCCGGAAGAGGTCAACGGCGTGCGCTACTACTCGTGGTCAGGCACCCTGCAGCCGGGCAAGACCGACCGCGGACGCAACCTGTTCGACGGCACGAACCGCAGCTGCCGACTGTTTGCCACCACCTTCGTGCGCGAAGCCGGGCAGTGCGACGGCATGGTCGGGCGTTACAGCTCGCACCTGGGCACGGTGATTGGCGATGCATATCCGCTGGATCATTTCGACATCGTCAACCAGTCGCTGGGGCTGGTGGGCAAGGGGGCCGAGCCGATTCGCCTGTTTGTCGAGCATGCGGCCCGGCTCAAGGCGGCTGGCTTGTAGACCGCGTCGCTCCCAATCGCGAGCAGGCTCGCTCCCACATTGGATCGGCTTATACAGGACCATTGTGGGAGCGAGCCTGCTCGCGAAAGCGTCAGTGAGTTCGCTCTAGGCCTTGCGCCCCAACACCGTCGTCCACCGCTCCGAAACAATCACTCCGCCCAGCGTCAAAGCCCCTCCCACCAGGTGATACATCGCCAACTGTTCACGCAACACCACGGCGGCGATCAGCGCGGTCATCAGTGGCAGCAGGTTGAAAAACAGCGTGGTCCGGCTCGGGCCCAGGCGCACCACCGCCTGCATCCACGCCAGTGGCGCAACCATCGAAGCCAGCAGGCAGGCATACAGCACCAGTGGAATGTTCTGTGGCGTCGGGCCGATCTTCGGCGACGCGGCGAACAGCGGGAACAGCACCACCACCGCCACCAGCACTTGCAGGTACAACAACACCAGTGGCGGCAGGCGCAGCTGCCATTTTTTCAGCAGTGTGCTGTAGAGCGCGTAGGCCAGCGTGGCGATCAGCATCAGCCCATCGCCGAGGTTCACCCCGTGTTCCATCAATACCGCGAGGCTGCCGGACGACACCACCACCAACACGCCGATGAGCGACAGCACCGCGCCGGCCAGCGCACCTGCCGTCAGGCGCTGGCCCAGGCAGGCAATGGCCATGGCCAGCGACATCAACGGCATCAGCGACAGAATGATCCCCATGTTGGTGGCCGTGGTCATGCTCGCGGCGAAATACGCCAGGCTTTGATAAATCGCCATCCCCAGCACACCGAGGATGAATACCTTGCCCAGGTTCGGAGCAATCGCCGACCAATGGGCAATGACCGGTTTGAGCATGAAAGGCGTGAACAGCATCCCGGCCAGCAGCCAGCGGTAGAAACCGATCTCGGCGGGGAAGATCGCCCCGGCCGACATTTTGGTGATTACGGTGTTGCCGGCCCAAATGAAAATGGCCAGCAGGGGGTAAGCGTATTGCATCAGGACAACCAGAACGTTAATGGACGGCCATTATCCACGGTCTGGCGGCAATGCCCACGCCCATGGCCTTGCCTCCGACATGCGCCGGGGTCGCAGGAATGTGTAACAGGCCTTGTCTACACTTCAGGACGAGGCCGTGCCCCTCGGTGCGGCGACAAGGAGAAAACTCCATGAAGATGTTGCGTGTCCCTTTGTTGATGATCGGGCTGCTGCTCTGCTCCCAGGGCTTTGCCGCCACGGCACAGCAGAACAAAATGACCACCTGCAATGCCGACGCTACCGCCAAGAGCCTCAAAGGCGACGAGCGCAAAGCCTTCATGAGCACCTGCCTCAAGGCTGCACCGGCGGCCAACGACGCCAAGGCCCTGACCCCGCAGCAGGAGAAAATGAAAACCTGTAACGCCGATGCCGCGACCAAGGCCCTCAAGGGCGATGAGCGCAAGGCGTTCATGAGCAGCTGCCTGAAGAAATAACCGGGTCCGGGATTTTTTGCCGGCCGTCCGGCCCCATCCTCGGAACGCCGCCCGCCGATGGGGCCGGCAGGGCCGTCTGAATTTCACCTCGCCCCCGGGACAATCCCTAGTGCTGACACCCGAACGCTGGCAGACTGCCAATCCTTTTACGCCGTTCGTTTGAGGCTGTATGCCAACGTTTTCTCAACGCCAAGTCCTGCTGGTCATCAGTTGGGTCATCATCTTCGGTGGGTTGCTCCTGGTGATCCCGTTGCGCTTGCTGCCCAGCCTGCTGGCCGGGCTGTTGGTGTTCGAGCTGGTCAACATGCTGACCCCGCAATTGCAGCGCCTGATCGAAGGCCGGCGCGCGCGCTGGCTGGCCGTGGCGTTGCTGGGAACCCTGGTGGTGAGTGTGCTGGCGCTGATCTTTGCCGGCGCCATCAGCTTCCTGCTGCACGAGGCGGAAAACCCTGGCGCGTCCCTCGATAAATTCATGCACGTGGTCGACCGCGCGCGCGGGCAGTTGCCGCCGTTCGTCGATGCCTACCTGCCGGCCAGTGCCGCGGAATTTCGCGTGGCGATCGGCGAATGGCTGAGCAAGCACCTCAGCGACCTGCAACTGGTTGGCAAGGACGCCGCGCACATGTTCGTGACGCTGCTGATCGGCATGGTGCTGGGGGCGATCATCGCCTTGCAGCGCATCCCCGACCTGACCAAGCGCAAACCGTTGGCCGCCGCGCTGTTCGATCGCCTGCACCTGCTGGTCCAGGCGTTTCGCAACATCGTGTTCGCGCAGATCAAGATTTCCCTGCTCAACACCTTCTTCACCGGGATTTTCCTGGCGGTGGTGCTGCCGATGTTCGGCATCAAGCTGCCCCTGACCAAAACCCTGATCGTCCTGACTTTCCTGCTAGGCCTGTTGCCGGTGATCGGCAACCTGATGTCCAACACTTTGATCACCATCGTCGGCCTGTCCCTGTCGATCTGGGTCGCGGTGGCGGCGCTGGGTTACCTGATTGTCATCCACAAGCTCGAGTACTTCCTCAACGCGCGCATCGTCGGCGGACAGATCAGTGCCAAGTCGTGGGAGTTGCTGCTGGCGATGCTGGTGTTCGAGGCCGCCTTCGGCCTGCCGGGGGTGGTGGCAGGGCCGATTTACTATGCGTACCTGAAGAGCGAGTTGAAGCAGGTGGGAATGGTTTGATCCGGCCGTTTTATTGCCGGGTCTGACGCCTTCGTCGGAACGCCGCCCGGAGCAAGCCCGCTCCCACAATGGAATGCATTTCCCAGTGGGGGCGAGCCTGCTCGCGACAGGCGCGACTCGGCCTCAAATCACTCCATCGGACCGTAACGCTTCGCCGCCTCAATCGCCAGACCGCTGCCGATGCTGCCAAAGATGTTCCCTTCCACATGCCGTGCATTCGGCAACATGGCCGACACACTGTTGCGCAGCGCCGGAATCCCGCTCGAACCGCCGGTGAAGAACACCGTGTCCACTTGATCGACCCGGACGTTGGCGTCGGTCAGCAGTTGGGTCGCGCTGTTGCGCACACGCTCCAGCAGGTTGTCGATGGCCGACTCGAACAGCGCGCGGCTCAGTTCCACGCTCAGGCCCGGCTCGATGCGGTCCAGCGGTACGTGGCGGCTGTCGGCGTGGGTCAGGTGGATCTTGGTTTCTTCCACTTCCATCGCCAGCCAGTGCCCGGCGCGTTGCTCGATCAGCTTGAACAGCCGGTCGATGCCGCCCGTGTCCTCGATGTCGTAGCGCATGCTGCCCAGCGCCAGCTGCGACTTCTGCGAGTACACCGAGTTGATGGTGTGCCAGGTCGCCAGGTTCATGTGGTGGCTGGTGGGCATGTAGGCACCGCTCTTCATGCGGCTGCCGTAGCCGAACAGCGGCATCAGGCCTTGCAGGCTCAGTTGCTTGTCGAAGTCGGTCCCGCCGATGTGCACGCCACCGGTGGCGAGGATGTCGTCCTGGCGGTTGTCGTGGCCACGGCGCTCCGGCGACAGGCGCACCAGGGAGAAGTCCGATGTACCGCCGCCGATGTCGACGATCAGCACCAGCTCTTCGTTCTCGATGGTCGACTCGTAGTCGAACGCCGCCGCAATCGGTTCGTACTGGAAGGACACGTCCTTGAAACCGATGGCACGGGCGACGTCCACCAGGGTGTTTTCCGCTTCCTGGTCGGCCATTTCATCGTCATCGACAAAAAACACCGGACGCCCGAGTACCACCTCATCGAATTCGCGACCGGCGGTCGTCTCGGCGCGCTTCTTCAACTGGCCGATGAACAGCCCGAGCAGGTCCTTGAAGGGCATCGCCGTGCCCAGCACGCTGGTGTCGTGCTTGATCAGCTTGGAACCCAGAAGGCTCTTGAGCGAGCGCATCAGACGGCCTTCGTAGCCTTCCAGGTACTCGTGAAGTGCCAGTCGGCCGTACACCGGGCGGCGCTCTTCCATGTTGAAGAACACCACCGACGGCAGGGTGATCTTGTCGTCCTCCAGCGCGATCAGCGTTTCCATGCCGGGGCGCAGCCAGCCGACGGTGGAGTTGGACGTGCCGAAGTCGATACCACAGGCACGGGCTGGAGATGCGTTTTTCATGACTTTCAGGTTCCGGTTAAAAAACGGCCGCGCAGTGTATGTCAGAGCGGCGCAGATTCGAAGGCCGACTATCCGCTAAATCTCGGGCAATAGCGCCTTGATAAGCAGCCTGGATGCCCCCAACTTGTCTGCATTGACCCTGGCAGCCATCGGACGGTCGCAAGAACCGCCCACCGCTGCCGATAAACTTCTGATGCGCTACCCGGTCACAAACTTGAGATCGGTCAACCCGGCGCCTGCAAATACGCGCAGACTGCCGGTGACGGCGCGATATCGATAACGGATGGTGATCCTTAGATGGACTTCAAAGACTATTACAAGATTCTCGGTGTGGAACCGACCGCGGACGATAAGACGATCAAGGCCGCTTATCGCAAGCTCGCGCGCAAATACCACCCCGACGTCAGCAAGGAAAAAGATGCCGAGGCCAAGTTCAAGGACGCCTCGGAAGCCTATGAAGCGCTGAAAAGCGCTGACAAGCGCGCCGAGTATGACGACTTGCGCAAATACGGCCAGCACGGCCAGCCGTTCCAGGGCCCGCCGGGTTGGCAGGGACGTGGCGGCGCCGGTTTCGGTGGTGGCCAGGGCTCGGGCGACTTTTCGGACTTCTTCAGTTCGATCTTCGGCAACCGTGGGCCTGGTTTTGGCGGTGGACAATCGGGTCGTAGCGCTGGGCGCCGAGGGCAGGACGTGGAAATGGAACTGGCGATTTTCCTTGAGGAAACCCTGTCCAACGAGTCGAAGAAGGTGACCTTCCAGGTGCCGCAGTACAACGCGGCGGGCCAGCACGTCAGCAATACCAGCAAGAGCCTGAACGTGAAGATTCCGGCCGGTGTCACCGACGGCGAACGCATCCGCCTCAAGGGGCAGGGCGCGCCGGGCATCGGCGGCGGGGCCAATGGCGACCTGTTCCTGATCATTCGCTTCGCGCCGCACCCCAAGTTCGACGTCGAAGGCGAAAACCTGATCATCACCTTGCCGCTGGCACCGTGGGAACTGGCGCTGGGCACCGAAGTGGCCGTGCCGACTTTGACCGGCAAGATCAACCTCAAGGTGCCCGCCGGCAGCCAGAATGGCCAACGCATGCGCGCCAAGGGCCACGGCCTGTTGAACAAGGCCGGGCAACGCGGCTACCTGTTCGTGCAACTCAAGGCCGTGATGCCCAAAGCCTCCAGCGATGAGGTCAAGGCACTGTGGCAGGAACTGGCGAAAAAAGCCGCGTTCGACCCCAGAGAGAACTTCTGATACCCGAGACGGAGTAGCCCACAATGAGCAGCCCCCTGATCGTTCAACTGGACATGGCAGAATTCTGTGAGGCGACCGATCTGTCGGACGTCTACGTGATCGAAATCGTCGAACACGGCATCCTCGAACCTCAAGGCCGGCAGCCCAAGGACTGGCGTTTCACCGATTACGAGCTGACCCTGGCCAAGCGTGCCGCCAAGCTGCGGCACGACCTGGAACTGGAATGGGAAGGCGTCGCCCTGGCGCTGGACCTCTTGGAAGAGGTCCAGCAACTGCGGGCCGAGAACAAGATGCTCAAGCAGCGCCTGGGGCGGCTGGTGGTGGAGTAGGCGTTACGACACGTCGATACCTAAGACTTCGCCTACCTCCGTCCGCCTTAGTTTCTTATATTGCCCTGGACTTGGGACAAACCCTTTTTCGCGACACTTTTGAGCTCGCTCTTATCGGCATTGATGATTTTAAGCGAGTAATGGAGCGAATGGCCGTGAGGATGTTCTCTGACCACAGGAAGAGGAGGGGGGCCGGGAAGAAATTCAAACGGTTTTGACTCCCATAACACATCACCCTTCTCATTTAGCGTCTGTCCTCCACTATCATTGAAGCGCGGGGGAGGCGGCATTTGTTTCATCGGTCTCAGCGGAGGTGTTTCACGCGAAGGCCCGTAATCGGTGAAATGAAGGTCGCTCACGGTACGTCTGGAGTATGGAGTTTCCACAACGGTACTAATATGGGTTTCAGTCGTTACGTGCGTTCCTCCCCGAGTCTTTCGAGTGAGTGCCGGTATCGTTTTTTCAGTGATTTGTGGCGTGCTGGAAGCCAGTTGCTGCGCATTGTCGATGAGGGGGAACAAGCTGGAGGTGCTGGGTGCACCGCTTACACCATTTTTTGGACCTTTAAAAATATTCAATATGCGTTTCATATGGCCACTCGGATCCGAAAAATTCAGCGGATCCCCCCCGCAATACATATACGCATTCAAGCCCCCCTTCCCAAACGGGCTCAACGTGTCAGGGCTGTGAAAGCGCATCAGCACCGGGCTGTAAGCGCGGTAGCCGTTGCCCAACAAATACCAGCCGATCTGCCTCTCGCTCAGTTCGCCGTTGAAACCCAGGTGTGAAGTCATCGCTGATCGTGCGCATTGGTGGCCGTAAGCGGAATAGGCGATTGGATTGCGCTCGTCCCCGCTCAGTTCAGCGATGATTGAATTGCCGGTGTCGGCAGCCAGCAGAAAGGTGCGGGGCATGTCCGGGTCATCCTTGATGAAAGGGTCGACTTTTATCAATGCGCCCAGTCTGACGCCGATGCCGGTTTTCGGGTACTAGCAGAACTGATAGTCATGCGACGCACGGGGATCGATCCCGACCCACTGCAGGAGCTGGCTTGCTCGCGAAAAAACGATAATGCGCTCTCCCGCCTCAAACGTTCCTGGGCAAAACGACCGTAAACAACGTGCCGTCCGCCTCGCTGGAGCTGACCTCGATGGTCCCGGCATGGGCGTTGACCACTTCCTTGACGATGAACAGGCCCAGCCCAAGGCTGGTGGTCGGCTGGCCGAGTGCTTCGTCAACGCTGCGCACCAACGGATCGAAGATCGTGCCGATGGCGAATTCGGGAATCGGTGTGCCATGGTTGTGCACGGTGAGGCGTACCGTGTCGGGTTCGCCGGTCAGCGTCACGGTCACGTCTCGCTTGTTCAAACCGTGCTGCAAGGCATTGCCGATCAGGTTGCGCAGCAGTTGATCGAGGCGTCCGGCGTCCCAGATGCCGTGGGTGTCGCCGTGCACGCTCAGCGTCGGGTCGCACTCGGGATGACCGGCGCAGGCTTCGGCGATGGCCGCATGTGCCGCGTCGGCAAGGTCCATGGGCGCCGGCTCGATGGGCAGGCTCTTGCCCAGTCGACTGCGCACCAGCTCCAGTAAATCGCTGACCATCACCGCCATGTGCCGAGCACCGCGCTGGATGTGGGTTGCGCATTTCAGCGCCTCGCCTTCGAGGCTGGCCTTGCGCAGCAGCAAGTCGGTGGACATGCTCACGGCTTGCAGCGGCGCGCGCAGATCGTGGCCAAGGATCGCCAGGAAGATGTCCCGCGAGCGGTTGACCCGTTCGGCATAGGCCGCCGTGGATTCGGCCAGTGCCTCGTCGATGGCTTCGTTGAAGCGGATCATGTCCTGGAAGTAGGTGATGTCCGGCGATTGCAGGCTCTCGACCCACCGGCGAATGACAACGGCGCGCAAATGGCGGAATTCGCTGGTCATCTGCACCAGGTCGAAGCCTACGGTGTGTCGCAGCTCACCGTGGCTGGCGCCGGCCTGATCCAGGCTCGGGGTTTTTTCCGGGCCTTCGCCCATGGATTTGGCCCGTTGCTCGCTGGCGCTCTGCGCGGTGTCCATGTCCCGCGCGGCGGCCAACAGAATCTCTTTGGAGTGATCACGCAGGGCTGCGCGGTCCATGTTCTCGGCCGCCGGCGTGATCGTGCTAGCGAATTGCTCCCATTCATCGACGATAAGGTCAACCTGTTGCCTTATGAATTGCGAGAGGCGCATGGCCGGGTTCCTGGGTATTTGAAAACGGGATGTTTCGCATAGTAGCGCCTTTACGCAGGAAAAAAACCTCAGGCGCGGCGGCGCGACAATGCGCTTTTATCGAGGCGACAAACAGGTGCATTTGCACCATCGCCCGCCCACCCCAATACAACTATGTACCGCAAATGCAGTTGCCCGAGATGGTGTCCTAGCGCTCCACTTCACAGGAGAGACGCCATGTCTGACCCCACTGCATCAACCCCGGCCGCTACCGCGAGCATCCACGGCCTGTTCCTCGAAAAAGCCATTCCCGACTGGCTGGTCAACGCCACCCCGGAACGTCGCGCGGCCCTGAAGAACAGCGCCACGCCCACGCCGGACTGGCTCAAGGACACGACCCGCGCACAACGCGACGCCCTGGGCTATCGCGCCACCGCCAGCTTCGCTGCGCAGACCCGCCTCGACAAGGCCATGTCGGCTTTCCAGGACGTCGACACGTTTGCCAGACGTCTGCTGGTCAAGGCCTTGAAGGACCGGTTCAGCGTGGCACTGGACGTCGACAAGACCCTGATCTGCCTCAGGCAGCCGCTGGAATGGGGCGTCCTTGGCGTCGATATCGGATCCTTCGAGGTGTTGAGGCTGCCGCTGCTGCAGGCCGCCCTGCATAACTTCGAAGCGTCGGAAACCGAGGGCGGAGCGTTTCACGAGTCTTCGGGTTTCCTGGTGGAGAACCCTACGCCGGGCACGTTCAGCCCCGTCAGCACCACCCTGACCGTGACGCAATTCACCGGGCTGTGCCGCTCGCTGGATATCGGCGCGAAATATCAGGTGTACCTCAAGGCATTCTTCAAAACCGCCGACGCGGAAGCGCAAAAGGCGCTCCGCCAACCCTTCATCGAATCCCAGAAAGCCGCGTTGCGCGCTGCGGCTGACCTGGCGCTGCTGAAAAAGGACATCACGCCGGCGGACTACACCATGATTGTGTCGGTGATCGACGGCGAAGTGTATCCCTGGATGGGCAAAAAGCAGGTGTGGTTCCGCGACCTGTGCCTGATGAACCTCACCATGACCGGCTGCGTGGTGTTCTACATTTGTGAAAAGTACCGCTACGGTGGCGAAATGATCGTGTATATCCCTAACGATCCGGAGCAACCCCTCAAGCGCTACCTCTATGAGGAACTGACGGCGATGTTCAAGCGCCGTTTCACCGCCCGCGATGCGGCGCAACCCAGGGACGGCAGCCCGACCGAGTATCAACGGTTTTTCAGCCAGTTCGTGGCGTACGGCGATCTTGCGCGTTACTTCAACGAGTTCACCCAGAATGCGTCCGACAGACCGCTGGGGCAGAAGCTCAGCCCCTATGCGTCGATCCTCAACACGCTGTTGCAGGGGATCAATCCCTTTGCCGGCTTCAAGAAATTGCCGCCCACCACGATCAATCAGGAGCCGAATGACGACCCTTTTCTCGCCCCCCGGGTTCAGGTCCGAACCGGCCAGGGGCTGTGGGTCGAAAACATCGATCTGTGGGGTTATCTCTACGAGCAGCATCGCGACAAAGTCCTGGCCGACGCGCGCAGCCACGCAGTACCCACGGCGGATGTCGATGCCCGGGTCCGTTCCGAGAAGTTCGCCTTTCTGTTGAACATCGGCATGCTGGTCCTGACCACGGTGAGCATGTTCGTTCCGGTGTTGGGCGAGGTCATGTTGGTGGCGATCGCCGGCCAGCTGATGTCCGAAACGTTCGAAGCCTCGATTGAATGGAGCGAGGGCGATCGCAAGGCGGCCAAGGCGCACCTGATCGACGTGGCGGAGAACCTGGCGTTTTTCGCCGTGGCGGCCGGTGTCGGCAAAGGCTTG
The DNA here is from genome assembly GCF_949767465.1 of Pseudomonas sp. IT-P12. Lineage (NCBI taxonomy): Bacteria > Pseudomonadati > Pseudomonadota > Gammaproteobacteria > Pseudomonadales > Pseudomonadaceae > Pseudomonas > Pseudomonas sp. IT-P12. The sequence continues at coordinate 498,405 of NZ_CATKPY010000023.1, forward strand.
GCCAAGCTGACTGCGGTCAAGGCCGAACCGGTGATCGAGCAACTCGACCCGGTCACGCTGCCCAATGGCGACACCCGCTTGTGGAAGGCCGATTTGAAGGGCTATGAACGCGCCGTTTCCGTGGACCGCGACGTGCCGGCCACTGACCTGGGGCAATTCGAGTTCGACGGTAAGACCCATGTCCGGATCGACAATCGGTTTTATCAAAAAACCTACGACCCGCAACTGAAACGCTGGCGCATCAAGCACCCCAGCGACCCCCAAGCCTACCAGCCACCGCTCGCCCACAACGGCACCGGCGCCTGGCGGCATACCCTGGAGCGCCCGCAGACTTGGGACCGCCTGACGCTGCTGCGGCGCATTGGACCGGTGACCGACACTTTCTCTGACCAGCGACTGCTGCAGATCGCCGACGTCAGTGGTGTCAGCGACAGCGCCTTGCGCAAAATGCACCTGGACAACGCGCCACCACCGCCGGAGCTGACCGATGCTCTGCGTTTGTTCGAAGCTGACCATGGCGTGGCGCAAGTCATCGAACAGATCGAGACCGGTCAAGCCATCGATGATCGCTACTTGTTCACCCTGCCCCTGGTCACCGAGTTGCCACGCTGGCCGGTCGGGCGGGTGCTGAAAGTGTTCGAAGGGCCGGAACTGTCGGGGAAATCGCTCAAATACGGTTCCGAGCGGCTGTATCCCGGCGTCAAACTGAAGCCAGCCATCCGCATTACCCGGGCCGATGTCCTGAGCGGCAACCTGCCCGCGCTCATTCTGGCGGGGCTCGATGAGTCGGAAATCACCCGTCTGCTCGGTGGCGAACCGGCGCGAGTGAGAGCATTACGGCCTCAGGAGTTGCGCAAGCAGATCGCCGATTTCGCCCGAACCCGTCAGCCGGCCATGTTCGAAAGTCTCTACAAGGGTTTGGGCCCGGTGGACCCCCGGGTCGCCAAGCTGCAACGGCTGTGCCCCGGACTCAGCGAATCGGCGGCAATCAGCGTGCTGGGCGACGCCACGGTCGAGGAACTGACACGGTTCGAGAGCACCGCCCGCTTGTCGTTGCGCTTGCTGGAACAGGCCCGCTGGTACGTGCAACAAGGCCGCTTGACGGAGGCCTTCGCCGGCTTGCACATGGAAAACCTGGTGTGGGCGGACAGCAAGCGCCTGGCGCTGCATATCCTGGAAAAATTGCCGGGCTGGAAGGGTGATGTACGCCTGGAAATTCGCGAGGGCGGGATTGAAGGGGAACTGCTCGATGGCATTGGCAACGAAAACAGCGGCAACCGTAAGTTCGTGGTGAAAAAAGGGCCGTTTTACCAGGCATTCAACGAGCGGGGCGAAACCCTCAACAGCCTGCCGCGAACGGGCGATAACTTTTTCGCCTCCATCCTGCATGCCTTGCCCGACGACGCACGTCAGTCGTTGGGAATCCCCAGCGTGGGCCAAAGCGCTGATTTGCGGCGCGCGGTTATCGACTATGCCACCGCGCATCCCACCGAGTCGGCGCAATGGCTGCGCGATAAAACCGCAGCCAGGCCACCCCGGCGTATTGCACAGAAGCAGTGGGGCTACCTATCCAGCGGACGGGGTGCTGATGCGACCGGCGAGCTGACCAGTCGAGTGCAGGACGTTTACCCGGACCTGTCCGATGTCGAGGCCCTCAAGTTTCTCCTCGAACAGTGGGGGCTTGGCCAGTCCAACCAGCAGATTTTCCACCTGCTGAGCAACCGTCTGCGCGAGTGGCAGGCGCTGGAGGCGACCCTTGATCAATGGGTGGGCGGGGACAGCGCGCTGCGCGCCATGCTGGATGGCAAAGGCCCGGCGGCGGATGCGATCAAGTCAGCCTGGAAAAACTCGCCCAAAGCCGGGGGAAACCCGAGGTATGCGCGGCTCGAACTGTCCTGCCACGATTCGTTGCCGCCGCTGTCGGCGGATTTTTCCCATATCAGGGAATTGTCGGTTGGCGGCGTGGGCATGACCAGCGCGACCATCGAAGGGCTGTTGGGCTCTTTTCAGCAGCTCGAAAAATTGTCGATCACCGGCAGTATGCGGTTGCGCACGGTTCCTCGGGCGCTGGACGGCATGGAGCAACTCACCGATCTGAGCCTGGCCTCGAACTTCCCCTACAGTGCGGCGGAAATCGCCAGGCTCGAAAACCTGGTCAGGCTCGAAAAATTGGAACTGCGAGGGGTACTGCAGAGGGCCGAAGACTTTGATGTGAGCCGCCTGAGCAACCTGCGCAGCCTGACCATCACGAGTGCCACCGCACAGGCCTGGCCGGCGGGTGTGCTCGAGTTGCCTCACCTGGAGCGTCTGAACATGCGTGGCAGCTTCGTCTACCAGTTGCCCGGCAGATTGTTCGAGGGCGGGCATGATCGGTTATTGTCCGGACTCTCTCTGGACTGGTCCTGGCTCACGCGCGAAACGTTCAAGGTGGCTTATGACTATGTGAGAAGCCAGCCTGTGCACTTGATCGACCTGGAAGAAATGGTCGCGGATCACTGCAGAGGACAGCTGCGGCAGTTTGGCGGGGCTGGCGAGACGTCCAACGCTCCGGGACCGGGGGGGGAGCGTTCCGGCTTTTTGTTTCAGTCGTTTCTCCAGCGCTGGGAGGGCGCCGAAGCCAGGTTCAACGCCATCGAAGCCTTGGGCGACCAGTACGATGTGTTCTATCGCCGCCTCCATGTATGGCTATCCAAGTTGTATGTGCTTTCGGTGGAAAAAAGTTGGGACATTGGGGCTGCCCTGAGAAGTAGCTGGCACAGTGGACTGCTGCGCCGCTACGGCTCAACGGACTACTCGACGCGTCTAAAACTGAACCTGATGTCGATCAACCAACTTCCGGAACTGGCCGCCCGGGACTTTGAGCATGTAGAGACCCTGATCCTGCGCGGGGGCGCTACTTCTCTTGAGGAGACCCGTCGTTTTGTCAGCGGTTTCAATCGGGTGCAAAACCTCGACCTGAGTGGCAGCCGCTTCGCCGATGCCGGCACCTCGTCAGTGGGCCTGGATGTCAGCGCCATGAGCGAGCTCAAGGCCTTGAACCTGAACGGGACCAATCTGCAGGCGTGGCCGACGGGCGCCGAGAGCCTGGCTGAACTGACTTGGCTGGACCTGGGGGGCACCGCGATTACCACGCTGCCGGAAGCCGCCCTGGCCCGCGACGACCTGGTGATCGGCACCCACCTGAGTGGCGCGCCGTTGACGCCACAGGCCTTGCAGGCGCTGAGTGCCGCGCGGGCCCGGGTCGAACTGAGCAAAGGCTTGCCGCCCGGCGCCCTCGAACGCTTCGACCGTGAGCCGGTGCCTCAGGACTTTCCACCGACCGAGACGGGGGCCTCGATTGCCGGGAATCTGTGGCCGTTACCCGCGCAAGTGCCGGCCGGCGAAGGTACGGCCTGGCTTGCCCAGCGTTTGAAAGCCGTCCGCTGGATGGTGGACGACGAACCCTTGCATGCCATTGAGAAGCTGCGCAAGGAAGGCCTGGGCAGCGCGCAAATCAGCGAGCGCATCGACGGTTGGCACCGGACCCTGGAAGACTTGACCCGTCGCTTGAACGGTTGGCTGTTTACCCGTGGAACCCGAGGGACGGGCTGGGACGTGTCGGCGCACTCTCGCCGGTTGGCCGCACTGCGCATCATCGAGTGTTGGCAGGAAAGTTTGATTGGCTGGAACGGTGTGGCCGACCATCGCCTTGACTTCAACGGCCTGCAGTTGGGCGATCTGCCTGAACTGGCGCTGGATTTCCCCCATGTGGGCGATTTGAACCTGACCGGTGTGCGTCTGACCGGGCAGGGTTCCAATGGCTTCCTGAACGCATTTCCCAACGTGCACAGCCTGGCGCTGGGTGGCCAGCCGTTGCACGTCTTGCCCCGGGCACTTGAGTCGATGAGCGCGCTGGAACGGCTGGATCTGTCGAGTACCGGTCTGCTGGCACCCGAGAATATCTATTCGGCGCTGGGTTCCCTTGAACAATTGCGCATGCTCGACCTGAGCTACAACAACCTACAGTCTTTCAGTGTCGAATCACTGCCGCGACTGGAAGAACTGGATTTGCGCAACAACCGGATCACGGACTGGCCCGAAGGCGTGCTGCAGGCCGATCATCTCCGCGTGCTGAACCTCAGCGGCAACCGCATGGCGACGATTCCGGAGGAAGCACTCGACGGGCACCACGACGTGCTGATGGCGCATACGGACGTGTCCGACAATAGCTTTTCGCGTCACCAGCTGGAGCAGATCAGGGACTACGGGCGCAGCGTCACGCCCAACGCATGGTTGGGTTATACACCTGACTTGCTTGATGAGCTGATCGACGATCTGGGCAGCGACGGTGAGGATGAGGTGCACCCGGTCTTGCCGGATGAGGTGATCACGCACGTGGAGGCCGAGCCTGAACAGCTCAAGCCTTGGCTGGAAATGCAGGATCCGATGGTGGTGGCCGAGCGCCGAGCGCTGTGGAACCGGCTGGCGGCCGAGCCGGATAACGGGGCGTTTTTTCACCTGCTGGCCCTGTTGCAACTCACCCCGGAGTTCCGCCTGGCCCGCGCCGACCTGACACGACGGATGTGGGTGGTGGCCAGTGCGGCGGGTGAGGATAGCGAGCTCAGGGAAATATTGTTCGGCATGTCCAGCACCCACGGGACGTGCGTGGACGGGCGGATTCTGACCTTCAGTGAACTTGAGGTGAAGGTCTTCGAACGCAACGTCTTGCAGGATATTGCGCCGGGTCAGCTGGAGCAGAGAGGCCGCGCGTTGCTGCGCCTGGGCCGACAGCTGTTCCGCCTGAACAAAGTCGAGGACCTGGCCAAGAAGGCGAGGGGATACACCGATCAGGCGGAAGCACGCCTGGAATACAGGATTGGCCTGACCCAGGGCTGGAGCGACGGGCTGGAGTTGCCCGGGCAACCCAGGAACATGCAATACGGCAGGCCTATCAGCGGAACGATCCTCAGCACCGCACGCGCCACCATCGAGGCCCTGGAAAAAACCGAGGCCTTTTATGAAAACCTGATTGGCCGTGATTTCTGGGTGCAATTCCTGCGGGAAAAATACCCTGAAGAGTTCAGCGTGCTTGACCAGAGCGCGGCGGACAAACAAAGCCGTTTCGAGGATGACCATGCTCATGAAACGGTGGGGAGTGACGCCTACAAAGCCGCGGTGGAAACGCTCAACATCGAACTCAGCATCGAGCGCAATCAAAAGCTGATCGAGTTGTCCCGACGAGTCACCGGCGAAGCCGCACCCGCTGTTTCCGCGGAGCCGCAACCCGGCACCTCGCGGAACCTGATGGGGCGGCCTCGGCGCTGATTCGAAGACCGCTGCCGAGCCGGACGTAGCCTCGCAGGCTCGGCAGCTGCGACAGGGAATCGCTCAGAACAGGAAGTAACGCTGTGCCATCGGCAGGGTTTCAGCCGGTTCGCACCACAGCAATTCCCCGTCGGCCTTGACCTGGTAGGTCTGCGGGTCGACGTCGATGTCCGGCAGGTAATCGTTGTGGATCAGGTCGGTTTTCTGCACCTCGCGGCAGCCCTTGACCACGGCGATTGTCTTTTTCAGGCCCAGGGCTTCGGGCAGGCCGGCCGCCTGCGCCGCCTGGCTGATGAAGGTCAGGCTGGTGGCGTGCAACGAACCGCCGAAACTGGCGAACATCGGTCGGTAGTGCACCGGCTGCGGTGTCGGAATCGAGGCGTTGGCATCGCCCATCAGGCTCGCCGCAATGGCGCCACCCTTGAGGATCAGCGTCGGCTTGACCCCGAAAAACGCCGGGCGCCACAGCACCAGGTCGGCCCATTTGCCCACTTCCACCGAGCCCACCTCATGGCTGATGCCATGGGTGATCGCCGGGTTGATGGTGTATTTGGCGATGTAGCGTTTGGCGCGGAAGTTGTCGTTGCCAGCGCCGTCGCCGGGCAGTGGCCCGCGCTGTTTTTTCATTTTGTCGGCGGTCTGCCAGGTGCGCGTGATCACTTCGCCGACCCGGCCCATGGCCTGGCTGTCGGAGCTGATCATCGAGAACGCGCCGAGGTCGTGGAGGATGTCCTCGGCGGCAATCGTCTCGCGGCGGATGCGGCTTTCGGCGAAGGCCACGTCTTCGGCAATGCTCGGGTCCAGGTGGTGGCAGACCATCAGCATGTCCAGGTGCTCATCGATGGTGTTGCGGGTGAACGGGCGAGTCGGGTTGGTCGAGCTGGGCAGCACGTTCGGGAAGCCGCAGGCCTTGATGATGTCCGGTGCATGACCACCGCCCGCGCCTTCGGTGTGATAGGTGTGGATGGTGCGGCCCTTGAAGGCGGCGAGGGTGGTTTCGACGAAACCGGATTCGTTGAGGGTGTCGGTGTGGATGGCGACCTGCACGTCGTACTGATCCGCCACGCTCAGGCAGTTGTCGATGCTCGCGGGGGTGGTGCCCCAGTCTTCGTGCAGCTTGAGGCCGATGGCACCGGCCTTGACCTGTTCGATCAACGGCTCCGGCAGGCTGGCGTTGCCTTTGCCGGTCAGGCCGATGTTCATCGCGAAGGCGTCCGCCGCCTGGAGCATCCGCGCCAGATGCCACGGCCCGGACGTGCAGGTGGTGGCATTGGTGCCGGTGGCCGGGCCGGTGCCGCCACCGATCATGGTGGTGACACCGCTCATCAGCGCCTCTTCGATCTGCTGCGGGCAGATGAAGTGGATATGGGTGTCGATGCCGCCTGCGGTGAGGATCATGCCCTCGCCGGCGATGACTTCGGTGCCGGCGCCGATGGCAATGGTCACATCCGGTTGCACGTCCGGGTTGCCCGCCTTGCCGATGCCGGCGATGCGCCCGTCCTTGAGACCGACGTCGGCCTTGACGATGCCCCAGTGATCGACGATCAGGGCATTGGTGATCACCGTGTCGACCACTTCGGCGGCGAGCAACTGGCTCTGGCCCTGACCGTCGCGAATGACCTTGCCGCCACCGAACTTCACTTCTTCGCCGTAGGTGGTGAAATCCTTCTCGACTTCGATCCACAGCTCGGTATCGGCCAGACGGACCTTGTCACCCACGGTGGGGCCGAACATGTCGGCGTAGGCTTGTCTTGAGATTTTCATGGGCATGCCTTGAGATTCAATTGAATTTGAAACCGCTCGCGTAGCTCGCTATCGCCGGCAAGCCGGCGCCTGCAGGGATCACCGCAAACCTGTGGGAGCGGGCTTGCCCGCGAAGAGGCCGGTACAGACAGCAAAAAACCTACAGATCACCCATGACCCGCCCGGCAAAGCCGAACACCCGCCGATGCCCGGCCAGGTCGACCAGCTCGACCTCGCGGCTCTGCCCCGGTTCGAAGCGCACGGCCGTGCCGGCCGGGATGTTCAGGCGCATGCCGCGACTGGCGGCGCGGTCGAACGTGAGGGCGTCGTTGGTTTCGAAAAAATGGTAATGCGAGCCGACCTGGATCGGCCGGTCGCCGCTGTTGGCCACTTTCAGGCTGAGGGTGCGGCGACCGGCATTGAGTTCGATGTCGCCAGGCTGGACCTGCAGTTCACCGGGAATCATCAGTGGGCTCCCTGAAGAATCTTGTAGTAGAGGGCGGTTGGCTTGTAGCGACCGCTGGGGTCGCAGGCGTAATCGGGAATTTCCCCGACGCGGGTGTAACCCAGGGCCTTGTAGAAATCCTCGGCGGGCGAACCGGCTTCGGTGTCGAGGTAGAGCAGGCCGCGCTTGTGCTGCAGCGCCGCCTGTTCCAGGGCGCTCATCAACTGCTGGCCCAGGCCACGGCGGCGCGCATGTTCGCGCACCAGCAGTTTCTGCACTTCGGCGCGGTTCAGGCCGTTGGCCTTCTGGCACAGGGTCAGTTGCACACTGGCCTGCACCTGTTCGTCCTTGACCACGACCCACAGCAGCACATTGCCCTTGCCCAACTGCACCTGCACCTCATCGAAATAGGCGCGTGCCTGGGCGGCATCCAGGTCAGCCATGAAACCGACGCTGGCGCCATAACCGACGGCGTCCAGCAGCAGGTCGATCAATCCCTGGCGATAGTGCGCAAAGCTTTCAATATTGACGCGGCGCAGTTGAGCGGCGTTCATCGAGCGTTACTCCTTGCTGGCGGCGGGAGGTTCGGCGCCAGGATTGAGGGTCAATTGCATGAAGGTCAGGTCCAGCCAGCGACCGAACTTGGTGCCCACTTGCGGCATTTGCCCGGTGGTCACGAAGCCCGCGCGTTCATGCAGGCGGATGGAAGCGGCGTTGCCGCTTTCGATGGCCGCCACCATCACGTGCTTGTCGCAGGCCCTGGCGCGCTCGATCAATACGTCCATCAGCTGCGGGCCCAGGCCATTGCCTCGCTGGTCGCTGCGCACGTAGACCGAGTGCTCCACGGTGTGGCGGAAACCGTCGAACGGGCGCCAGTCACCAAACGAAGCGTAGCCCAGGACGCTGTTATCGCCGTCGACGATCACCAGGATCGGATAGCCCTGGGATTGCCGGGCGCTGAACCAGGCCTGGCGGTTGCCCAGGTCGACCGCCTGTTCGTTCCAGATCGCCGTGGTGTTGAGCACGGCGTCGTTGTAGATGTCGCGGACCGCTGGCAGGTCGGCGTGCACCGCATCGCGGATGGAATAGGTCATGGCGCGGCCTCAGACGATCGGTTGGTGGACGGTGACCAGTTTGGTGCCGTCGGGGAAGGTGGCTTCGACCTGAATCTCCGGAATCATTTCCGGGATGCCTTCCATCACTTGTTCGCGGCTGAGCAGGGTGGTGCCGAAGTGCATCAGTTCGGCGACGGTCTGACCGTCACGGGCGCCCTCGAGCAGCGCGGCGGAAATGTAGGCCATCGCTTCCGGGTAATTGAGTTTCACGCCGCGCGCCAAACGTCGCTCGGCCACCAGGCCGGCGGTGAAGATCAGCAGCTTGTCTTTTTCGCGTGGGGTCAGGTCCATTTGGAGTCCATCAGGGCAGATTGAAAAGGTCAGATCACGCTGTGGGAGCGGGCTTGCTCGCGAATGCGGTGTATCAGGCAGCATAAGCGTTGAATGTCAGTGCGCCTTCGCGAGCAAGCCCGCTCCCACAGTCTGGATTGCATTCAGGTGCTCCATATTCGTGGGGAGACTGCTTCGCGGCCAAGCAGGGCCGGGCGTAGCAGTTTCCACAGCTCGATCAACCACCCCCGCGCCAGCAACGCCTCAGCGGCCAGGCACCGGGCCACCAGCAACCCCGGCAACTGGCTCAGGTCACCGCGCACATCATGGGGCAGCGCGCGGCAGCGCTCCAGCAAGTCGTTGTCGATTTCACCCGTCACCAGCAACGTCGCGAACACCGGTTGCCCGTCCAGGCCGATGGGGGAGTCGAGCAAACCGTCGCCGCCGGTGATGCGCTGACGTTCATGCCAGAGCAGGCGTCCGTCGCGGCGGATGTCCAGCCGCGCCTGAAAATGCCCGAGGTCGAAGCGCTCGCCGCTGGCCGGGCGTCCGAGCGCGACCACATCCCAGTAGAACAACCGGGCGTCGCCTTCCAGGTCGATGGCGGTGCTCAGTTCAGCCTGCGCCGCGCTGAAGATGATGGTTTCCTGAGGCAGCCACTCCAGGGTAGCGCCGGCAGCGACACGCACCTCCAGTTGTTGATAGGCGGGTGCGGATGCGCGATACCACTTGGCCGCGCCGGGACTGGTGATCTGTGCCCAGGCGTCGCGGCCGACGCTGGCGCAGATGTCCAGGCGATCACCGCCGGCAATCCCGCCCGGCGGATGGACGATGATGTGCTGACACACTTCGGGCCCTTCGGCATACAGATGCTTCTGCACCCGCAACGGACCTTTATGCCGACGCTGGATCGGGCGCGTGCTGTCACCGAATCGGGCATAGCCCAGGTCCAGCTCGGCATGCCAGCTGGGGGTGAACGAGGCGCCAGTCGCGGGGAGGGTCATAGTCAGTGCTTGTCGGGGAAGTACGGGAAGGATTGCAAAGGCTGTGCCGCCGGCCATTGCAGGCAGGCGCGGCGATTGATCATGGCTTCGCACCAATAGCGGGCGCCATGGGGTGTAGTGCGCAATAAATTGGTGCGCGTATAACGCTCAGATCGTGACCAGCCCGCGCACCCCTTCGGCTTCCATGTGTTCGCCGCGGCCTTGTTGCACGATCTCGCCACGGGACATCACCAGGTAGTGGTCGGCCAGTTCGGCGGCGAAATCGTAGAACTGTTCCACCAACAGGATCGCCATGTCGCCGCGCGCTGCGAGTTTCTTGATCACGGCGCCGATCTCCTTGATCACGGACGGCTGGATGCCTTCGGTGGGTTCGTCGAGGATCAGCAGGCGGGGCCGGCTGGCCAGGGCACGGCCGATGGCCAGCTGTTGCTGTTGGCCGCCGGACAAGTCGCCGCCGCGTCGGTGCTTCATTTGCAGCAGCACGGGGAACAGCTCGTAGATGAACGCCGGGACTTCCTTCGCTTCACGGCCGGGAAATCGCGACAGGCCCATCAGCAGGTTTTCTTCGACGGTCAGCCGGCCAAAGATTTCACGGCCCTGGGGCACGTAGGCGATCCCGGCGTGCACCCGTTGGTGCGGCTTGAGCGTGGTGATCGGCTGGCCCTCCCAGTTGACCGCGCCTTCCTTGGCCGGCAGCAGGCCCATCAGGCACTTGAGCAACGTGGTCTTGCCCACGCCGTTGCGTCCGAGCAGGCAGGTGACTTCGCCGACTTTCACGTCGAACGTCAGGCCGCGCAGGATGTGGCTACCGCCGTAGTACTGGTGCAGTTTGTCGACTTGCAGCATTTCAAACTCTCCTCAATTCCCTGTGGGAGCGGGCTTGCTCGCGAAAGCGGTCTGTCAGGCAACAACGATGTTGATCAAAAAATTGCTTTCGCGAGCAAGCCCGCTCCCACCGTCGAATCAGTGTTCGCACACCTCAGCGACCGAGATAAACCTCGATCACCCGCTCATTTTCCTGCACCTGCTCCAGCGAGCCCTCGGCCAGTACGCTGCCCTGGTGCAACACGGTGACGTGGTCGGCGATGGCGCCGACGAAGCCCATGTCGTGTTCCACCACCATCAGCGAATGCTTGCCCGCCAGGCGCTTGAACAGTTCGGCGGTGAACTCGGTCTCGGCGTCGGTCATGCCGGCCACCGGCTCGTCGAGCAGCAGCAGTTGCGGGTCCTGCATCAGCAACATGCCGATTTCCAGGAACTGCTTCTGCCCATGGGACAGCAAACCGGCCGGTCGATTGACCGACGCGGTCAGGCGAATGGTCTCCAGCACTTCGCCGATGCGGTCCTTCTGCTCGCCGCTCAGGCGCGCGCGCAGGCTGGCCCAGACCGATTTGTCGGTGTTCTGCGCCAGCTCCAGGTTTTCGAACACGCTCAAGGCTTCGAACACGGTCGGCTTCTGGAACTTGCGGCCGATGCCGGCCTGGGCGATCTGCACTTCGCTCATCTTGGTCAGGTCCAGGGTTTCGCCGAACCAGGCTTTGCCATGGCTCGGCCGGGTCTTGCCGGTGATGACGTCCATCAGTGTGGTCTTGCCCGCGCCGTTGGGGCCGATGATGCAGCGCAGCTCGCCGACACCGATGTACAGGGTCAGGTCGTTCAGGGCCTTGAAACCATCGAAGCTGACACTGATGTCCTCCAGGGTCAGGACCGTGCCGTGGCGCGTGTCCAGGCCTGGGCCGACGCGCTGGCCGAGGCCGATGGCATCGCGGCTGCTGCCGGCATCCTTGTTCGGATGCGGCGGATAAAAGGCCGGCTCGAGCATGAATTCAGCGGTGGCAGTGACTCTCATTGTTCACCTCTCTTTTTCAGCAGACCGATCACGCCTTTGGGCAGGTAAAGGGTCACGACAATGAACAGCGCGCCGAGGAAAAACAGCCAGTACTCGGGAAACGCCACGGTGAACCAGCTCTTCATGCCGTTGACCACGCCGGCGCCGAGCAACGGCCCGATCAGTGTGCCGCGCCCGCCGAGTGCGACCCAGACGGCCGCTTCGATGGAGTTGGTGGGCGACATCTCGCTCGGGTTGATGATGCCGACCTGCGGCACATACAGCGCACCGGCCAGACCGCAGAGCACCGCACTCAACACCCAGACGAACAGCTTGAACCCACGGGGGTCGTAGCCGCAGAACATCAGGCGGTTTTCCGCGTCGCGCAGGGCGGTCAGGACCCGGCCGAACTTGCTTTGCGCCAGGCGCCAGCCGATGTAAAGACTCGCCACCAGCAACAGCACCGTGGCGAAGAACAGCACCGCGCGCGTCCCCGGTTCGGTAATGCCAAAGCCGAGAATGCTGCGGAAATTGGTGAAGCCGTTGTTGCCGCCTAAGCCGGTCTCGTTGCGGAAGAACAGCAGCATGCCGGCGAAGGTCAGGGCCTGGGTCATGATCGAGAAGTACACGCCCTTGATCCGCGAACGGAAGGCGAAAAAACCGAACACCAGGGCCAGCAAACCCGGCGCCAGCACCACCAGGCACATCGCCCAGAGGAAGCTGCTGGTGCCGGTCCAGTACCAGGGCAGCTCGGTCCACGACAGGAACGTCATGAACGCCGGCAAGCCATCGCCTGCCGCCTGGCGCATGAGGTACATGCCCATCGCATACCCGCCCAGGGCGAAGAACAGACCGTGGCCGAGGGACAACAGGCCGGCATAACCCCACACCAGGTCCAGCGCCAGGGCCACGATGGCGTAGCACAGAATCTTGCCCACCAGTGTCAGCGTGTAGGCCGAGACGTGCAGCGTGCTGTCTGCCGGCAACAGCGACAGCAACGGCAGCGCCAGCAGCAGGGCGAGGATGAGGGTCCCGATGACTATCGTGACGGTGGGGCCGGCTTTGCGGGTGGCCGTAACCAAGAGAGGTTGATTCATCAGTCGATCACCCGTCCTTTCAGTGCGAAGAGACCTTGCGGACGTTTCTGGATGAACAGAATGATCAGCGCGAGGATGAGGATCTTGCCGAGCACGGCACCGATCTGCGGTTCGAGAATCTTGTTGGCGATGCCCAGGCCGAACGCCGCCAGGACACTGCCGGCCAACTGCCCGACACCGCCGAGCACCACCACCAGGAACGAGTCGATGATGTAGCTCTGGCCGAGGTCCGGACCGACGTTGCCGATCTGGCTCAGCGCCACGCCGCCGAGGCCGGCGATGCCCGAACCGAGGCCGAAGGCGAGCATGTCGACGCGCCCGGTGGGCACACCGCAGCAGGCGGCCATGTTGCGGTTCTGGGTCACGGCGCGCACGTTGAGGCCCAGGCGTGTCTTGTTCAGCAGCAGCCAGGTCAGCACCACCACGAACAGGGCGAACGCGATGATCACGATGCGGTTGTACGGCAGCACCAGGTTGGGCAGCACCTGAATCCCGCCGGACAGCCACTCGGGGTTGGCCACTTCAACGTTCTGCGCACCGAACAGCAATCGCACCAACTGGATCAGCATGAGGCTGATGCCCCAGGTGGCCAGCAGCGTTTCCAGCGGGCGACCGTAGAGGTGGCGAATCACCGTGCGCTCCAGCGCCATGCCGATGGCGGCGGTGACGATGAAGGCCACCGGCAGGGCGATCAAGGGATAGAACTCGATGGCCTGCGGCGCGAAGCGTTGGAACAGCAGTTGCACCACATAGGTCGAGTAGGCGCCGAGCATCAGCATCTCGCCGTGGGCCATGTTGATCACGCCGAGCAGGCCAAAGGTGATTGCCAGGCCGAGTGCGGCGAGCAGCAGGATCGAACCGAGGGACATGCCGCTGAACGCCTGGCCGAGCATCTCGCCGATCAGCAGTTTGCGTTTGACTTGCGCCAGGCTGGTTTCGGCAGCGGTGCGCACGGCGGCGTCGGTTTCGACGCCGGGGTCGAGCAGGCTTTCGAGGCGCGTGCGTGCCAGCGGGTCACCGGTTTCGCCAAGCAAACGCACGGCGGCAAGGCGCACGGCCGGATCGGCGTCGACCAATTGCAGGTTGGCCAGCGCCAGGCTCAGCGCGGCGTGCACGCGCTCGTCCTGTTCGCCCGCCAGTTGTTGCTCGAGGAATTTCAACTGCGCCGGCTTGGCGCTTTTCTGCAGTTGCTGCGCGGCGGCCAGGCGGATTTTGCCGTCGGCGGCGAGCAATTGGTGGCTGGCCAGGGCGGTGTCGATCAGACCCCGCAGGCGGTTGTTCAGGCGCAGGGTTTTGGGTTGGCCATCGACGGTCAACTCGCCTTGCTGCAGGGCATTGATCAATTCGATGCGGACCGGATCGGGCTGCGCAGCCCAGGCTTCGAGGAGTTTGGCTTGTTGCACGGGATTGGCAGCAACGAAGTCTTCGGCATCGCCGGCGTGACTGACCATCGGCAGCAACAAGACGATGGCGAGGATCAAGCGGTAAAGGGCAGTGGGCATAGGAAGTCGCCTTGACGCGGACTAAATGTGGGAGTGGGCTTGCTCGCGAAGGCGGTGGACCAGTCGCCATCGATGGTGTCTGTTACACCGCCTTCGCGAGCAAGCCCGCTCCCACAGGGAATTTTGCCGGATCTGAGAAACGGATCAGATCCGACGTCGACTCAGTTGCTCTTCACCGCATACTCCGGCTTCTTGTCGTTACCCGGAATGAACGGGCTCCACGGTTGGGCGCGGATCGGGCCTTCGGTCTGCCAGACCACGTTGAACTGACCGTCGGCCTGAATCTCGCCGATCATCACCGGCTTGTGCAGGTGGTGGTTGGTCTTGTCCATGGTCAGGGTGTAGCCGGACGGCGCGGCGAAGGTCTGGCCGGCCAGCGCTTCGCGGACTTTGTCGACGTCGGTGGACTTGGCTTTTTCAGCGGCCTGCGCCCACATGTGGATGCCGACGTAGGTGGCCTCCATCGGGTCGTTGGTCACCGCTTTGTCGGCACCCGGCAGGTTGTGTTTTTTCGCGTAGGCCTTCCAGTCATCGACGAACTTCTTGTTCACCGGGTTCTCCACAGACTCGAAGTAGTTCCACGCCGCGAGGTTGCCCACCAGCGGCTTGGTGTCGATGCCGCGCAGTTCTTCTTCGCCGACCGAGAACGCCACGACCGGCACGTCGGTGGCTTTCAGGCCCTGGTTGGCCAGTTCCTTGTAGAACGGCACGTTGGAGTCGCCATTGACCGTGGAGATGACCGCTGTCTTGCCGCCCGCCGAGAACTTCTTGATGTTGGCGACGATGGTTTGATAGTCGCTGTGGCCGAACGGGGTGTAGACCTCTTCGATGTCCTTGTCGGCCACGCCCTTGGAGTGCAGGAACGAACGCAGGATCTTGTTGGTGGTGCGCGGGTAGACGTAGTCGGTGCCGAGCAGGAAGTAGCGCTTGGCGCCGCCGCCTTCTTCGCTCATCAGGTATTCAACCGCCGGGATCGCTTGCTGGTTCGGCGCGGCGCCGGTGTAGAACACGTTGGGCGACAGCTCTTCGCCTTCATATTGCACCGGGTAGAACAGCAGGCCGTTGAGCTCTTCGAACACCGGCAATACCGACTTGCGCGACACCGAGGTCCAGCAACCGAACACCACCGCGACCTTGTCCTGGGTCAGCAGCTGCCGTCCCTTTTCCGCGAACAGCGGCCAGTTCGAGGCCGGGTCGACCACCACCGGTTCGAGCATCTTGCCGTTGACGCCGCCCTTGGCGTTGATCTCGTCGATGGTCATCAGCGCCATGTCCTTGAGCGAGGTCTCGGAGATCGCCATGGTCCCGGACAACGAATGCAGAATCCCGACCTTGATGGTCTCGGCGGCCTGGACCGTCCACGTCATGCCCATCGCGGCGATGCTGGCCGAGAGGGTGAAAGCCTTGATCAAACTGCGACGCTTCATTGTGCGATCTCCATGAACTTGTGAGTTTTTCTGGTGGCAGATGCGGACTACTGAAGGGTCTTTAGCAAGGGCTGTGCCCAAGGCTGTTTCGACTGTGCTTGAGCGGTTGCCGGCCGGGCAGAACCCGGGCGCATGCACCACGCTGGCGCCGAATTCGCCCCGCAGTGCACGGCGTGCGCCCATGTGGTGCCTGCCTGGATTTTTTGGCGTGAATACATATGTACCGCTGGCGTGGAGGGCAAAGGCCGATCATGGGTTGGGCGATTTCCCCCTGGGCTTGTGCGGGAACGCCAAGCGGATTTTTCACCTTCACGGACACCTACGTTATGGACAACTCAATCAACCGCGCCCGGCGCAACGCCCCTGCGAACATCGTGCTGCCGGCGCTCAGCCCGCCCATGATCAGCGCCGACGATGCGGCGCGCTTTGCCCATGAGGCGATTGGCAATAAACGGAAACGGGAGTACGCGGGGCTGATCCTGCTGGGAGAGGGCGGGCGTTTTTTCGCGACAGCGCCGACGCCGGCCGATGACATGTACGCGGACTTCAACAAGCTGCTGGCGATGGACGCGGAGGGCCATTTCATCCATCCGGCGGGGTACCGCTGCCATGGTCTTTACCACTCTCATCCGGCGGTCCCCGATCAGATGAGAAAGATGCGTCCGGACCTCTCGGATGCACAACGCGATCTGGCGATGAATTTTTTCACCGACACCGACAAGGTGTTCATGATCCGTCACCGCGCCTTTGCCAAGGCGTTCTACCTGTCCGGAAGCGAGGACTGCCTGTTCAAATATGTGCCCAGCGGATCGGCGGAGGAGGAGCAGCTCGGGGAAGAAATCAGCAAGGGGCGCCCGTCGGGAATCTATGAGCGTGTGGAAGCGATCGTCGACGAATTGAGCCGGGTCGGTTCGCTGAGTGTGGTCATTCCCAACAAGCTGTGGGGCGACCGCAGGGGTGTCTTCGACGACGATTGGGCGGTTTTTGAACCGGTGCACAACTCGCCGGTCCCTACCGAGCAACCGTTCTGCACGCCGGTACTCGATCAGCCGGGCGCGGTGCTCGACAAGGTCATGAACGCCGACAGCGCGACCTCAGGGATCGCGTTCATGGGGGTGGTGCTCAAGGCGCTGGGCACCGAGGAATACGTCGCCACATTCCCCTGGAAAGAACGCCTGTCGATTGCCTCGGTGCTGCAGGCGTTTCCCCGTCGCGACTCGGGCGGGCCGCGCCTGCCCTCGGGTTTCCGCCTCGAGGGTTTCTATGCGGTGGCCCCGACGAAACCGGCGCAGGTCCCGGTGCAACAGGACTGGCTGTACAAGAACTTCTTTTCCCCCGCCGAGCTTGCAGCGCTGATCGCCCAGTCGCGCAAGGACGTTTACCTGCAAGCGCGGCAACGGGGGCTGACGCTCTACCGGCGCACCGAGAGCAAGGCCTTGCTGAGCTACACCTGCTCGGGCTCCGATGCCGAAACCGTGTTGATGGCGGGCAACGGGGAAATCCTGCAGAAAGCCTTGAAGACAGGCAGCCTGACGCCTTTCCAGTTTGTGTTGCAGGTGGCCGCCGCCGGTCAACTGAGGGTGCTGCAGGCCGGCGACATCTGGGACAGGGCCGGACCGGTCGGGCAGGACTGGCAACCCTTCGAGCGTATCCGCCAATCGCTGAGCCCGGCGTTTCTCACGGCCGACGATGCCGCTCGTCATGCGCACTACCAGATGAGTGCCCGCCGCGACATCGATCAATTGGGCTACGTGCTGGAGCGCGACGACGGCAAGTTCTTCGCCACCGCACCGGTCGACGGCAAGCGCTGGAAAAAGGATGGGAGCCTGCCGTTCGCAGGGGGCGTGTCCAAGCGCAAAGTCGAGCTTCCGGGCTATCGCTATGCGGCGGTGTACAACGCCAGCGAGGATGTGCGGGCGCGGCTCAAGGTCCAGCAGCCCGAGTGGTCGAATGAACGGATTGCGCTGCACACCAGCCTGCCCAACCTCCAGCATCTGGAGGTCATCCTGTCTGGTCGGGAGAATATCACCACGCTCTACAACTCCGGTGCCGATGGATCCCTGGTCAAGTACGTGAGAGCCGGTTCCCAGCAGGAACGCAACTTCAGCGTATTGCTCGACGGCGCCGTCAAGACCGGCGTGATGGACGAACAACTCGACGGGTTTGATGCCACGGCGGAAACGCTGGTGAAGAAACTCGTCGCGCTGGGTGAGTTGGCCGTGCTCAACACCAGCGCGGTGTGGAAAGGCTCGCAGGGCAAGGTGCCCGGCAACTGGGTGGCCTATCAACCGTTCGTTTCCGACGTTCCCGTGAGCCCCGCGCTCAGTTGGGTGTTTCCCGGGGCCGCCGTGGGGGCGCAGTGGGCGCACGATCTGATGCGGATGAAACCGGCGGCGCGGCAGCTCGCGTTCATTCTGAAAAACCTGCAGACGCACGACTATGTGGTCAGCGAACCCAGCGAGATCGAACCCGGCAACACCTCACTGTTCTCGGCCTTGCAGGCGTTCGCGGTGAATGATCAGGGCCGGCCGGTGCTGCCTCGGGGCTATGAGATCCAGGGTATCTGTTACCTGTCCTTGCCGGACAGCCGCCTGATACCCAGGCAGAAGTGGCTGTACGAGAGTTTCATTTCGGCCACGGATTTTGCCGCGACGGTCGGCATCGCCCGCGTGCACAAGACTGCGGGGTTGGCCCTCTACCTCAGCACCCGGGACGGTGCGCTGTTGCGTTACGAGTTTTCCGGGTCGACCCAGGAAAACCGCCTGTACGCAGTCGATCCCCGTGGACGGGTGACGGATAACGGTGAGCAGGGCGAACTGGAGAAAGGCACGCTGAGCCCCGAGGCGTTTGTCTGGCGGGTGGCGGCGGTCGGTGCCTTGTCGGTGGTTCAGGCGGGCAGGCTGTGGGATGTGGAAGGCGCGGTGGGCCTGTCCTGGTTTCCTTTTGCCCGATATCCACAGCAGCGCCTGAGCCCGGCATTTCTCACGGCGGACGATGCGGTGCGCCATGCCCACGAGCAGATTGGCCAGCAGCGCGACTACGAATTCTGCGGCTATGTCATGGAGCGCCAGGATGGGCGCTTTGTGGTCACCGAACCCTGGGTCGTCGGCAAGTCAGGGCGCTTTGCCCCTGGCCATGTCTATCCCGCCGATGCGTCCGGCAAGCCGATCCTGCCGGAGCAGCATGTGTTGCGCGGTGTCTATGCTTCGCGCCTGGCATTGTCGCAGTACGACCCGCAGCGCATGAAGCGCCACGGATGGACGCGCGAGCAGGCGAGTCTCGACGCACAGCTGTTTTCCGATGGCGACCTGCACGCCATTCTGCAGAACCGACAACACCTGCAGGTGGCCTATCTGTCTTGCGCCGAAGAGGCGCTGATTGCCTATGAGCTCAGTGGCTCGGCAGCTGAAAAGGACCTGGTCGCGCAGGTGGCCCCAAACGCCAAAGGCAGCCGGATGGCCGAGGATCTGGCGAGCGGCGCCCTGCAGCCCGAGGACATCGTCAAACAGTTGGCCCATGCTGGCAGTTTGCGGGTGGTGGTGGCCAGCGAGTTGTGGGGCGCGAGGGGCATGATCGCGCGGCATTGGAGCGCCTTTCCCGCCCCCCGGGGTTTTCAAACGCCTGATCAAGCCGCCTTTGGCGCAGTGTTCGCCGATGCGGACGCGGCGGCTCGCGACGCCCATCGGCGTGTCCGGCGTAGCGGTCCGGACCAGACCTGTTTTGGCGTTGTCCTCAAGCACTCGAGCAAGGATGAATACGTCGTCAGTGAAACCGTGCCCGCCAGCGATGAGCAGCCCCTGTTTTCCCTGGCCAGCCTGTTCAAGGCTGATGGCGCCGGCGGGTTTGTGTACCCCGCGTCATTCCAGGTGTGCGGCCTGTTTTATGCCCGGCAGTGGATGCCGGACAACCTCGGGTCGGCTGATCGCTGGCTGGGCCGACACTTCATCTCGTCCAGGGATTTATACGAAGGTTTTTTCATGGCCCGTCGCTTGCGCCCGCAAGGCAGTGCCATGGGCTTGCCGGTGTACCTGTCGACCCTGGACCGGGCGCTGCTCAAATACACCTCGCCGAACTCGACGACATTGTTCGATGCGCGGATCCAGCCCTCGGGCGTGGCCGAGGACGTGCATGGGCAACTGAGCAGCGGGCAGTTGCCGGCAAGGGACTTTGTCACCCAGGCCATTACTCACGGCTGGATCAACGTGGTGGCGGGCAGTGAATGCTGGGGTGAGGCGAGCCCGACCAGGCTGACGGCCGACTGGACACCGTATGCCGCATTCGTCCGCCGAGCCCTGAGCCCGGCATATACCCACCAGGTCGACGCGGTGCGACATGTGGCGCGCTTGCTGGGCGCGGATCGGGATCAGCTTTACGGCGGCCTGGTACTCAGGCGAGGCGATGGTCTGTTCGTCGCCACCGAGCCGTTGCACGTGGACACGGAAGACTTCGACCCGAAGCAGATCCTGCCGGACGAGGACGTCGCACAGGATCTGCTGGCCCCCGGCTGCACAATCGTCGCCCGTTATCGCACGCGGGTGGCCAGCGAGTTGCCGTTCCTGGTGTCGGGCCAGGAACGGGAGGTCTATCGCGATTTCTTTTCCACCACAGTGCTGGCGACTGCACTGGCCTCGGACCACCTCTGGACTCACGAATACCTGCTCGGCGCGCAGGGCTCGATACTCGGCTTCACCTTGCACGACGATGCCCGTGATCTGTTGAGTGCGTCATCGCGTAGCCAGTTGACGGCGGACTTGGCGCTGCTGGAAAGCCAGCTCGCGCCCTCCACCGACAGCCCCCACGACCCCTGGAGCAACCTGATCGAACGGCGGATTCGCAGCGGGGCGGGCACGCCCACCCAACTGGTCAATCAAGTGCTCAAGGTCGGCGCGTTGCAGGTGGTGCAGAGCAGCCATCTGTGGGGCCCGGCAGGCCGCTTGGTCGGGGGCTGGCTGCCGCAGAAACAGGGCTTTGTGGCTGCCGAATCGGTGCGCTTCGCCGCGCTTGATCGGGCGTTGAGCCCGGCGTTCTGCCACAGCGACGACGCCGTGCGGCATGCCCATGAGCAGGCCGGCAAACGCGACGGCTGGAGCTTTGGCCTGGTGCTCACCTCATCGCGCCTGGCTCATTCGGTCACCAGCCTGCCGGTCGCGGCGCACGACCTGAAATTTCCCCATGAACGGGTGTTTCTGCGGGGGCAACTGCCCACCGGGTATTCGGTGCAGGGCCTGTATCTGTGCGCGCCGGCCCGGCAGCCGGAAGAGCTGCCGCGCTCCGAGGTGTTTCGCAGTTTCATTGCGCCTTCGGTGCTCGCGGCGGCGCTGTCGGCCGTGCAGGTGTTCACGGCGGGGACGTTGACCCGGTTTCACCCGTTGTACCTGTCCTGCGCCGATGGCGCGCTGCTCAGGTACGACGCCGTGGCGTGGGACAACGATCTGCAAAGCCATGCGAAGCTGACGGCTTATGTGCAGTCGTTGCAGGGCGATGGCAACCCTGCCGACTACATCCGCAAGGTTGCGCGCGGCGGTCGGCTCGAGGTGCTGGTGCGCAGTGCCACTTGGGCGATGACCGGGCGTGTCGGGCCCACGTGGTCGCCAGGCAAGGTCGAGGCCCGGGTTACCGCCGACGATGAACGCCTGGCGCTCGGCCCGTTGTGTGCCCACCCGGACGACGCGGCGCGATGGATGTGGCGGCGGCTGCGCAACACCCGTGGCGAAGCGCGATTGGCGGCGATTCTACGGGACGCTCAATCGAACGTCGTCGCCACCGAACCGCTGGAGGATGCCGGGCCGACCGTGCCCCCCGGGCTGCGTGACGCTACGCCGGCCTTTCGCCGCCTGTTTGTCGGGGCCATGGCTCGCGGGGCGTCCAAGCGGTATCCGGCCGGTTATGAGGTGATGGGTGTGCAGCAACTCTACAAGGTCGATGACCGGGAGCAGCGGTTCAGCAGTCGGTTTGAGGAAACGCTCTATCGCAATTTCGTCGCTCAGGATGAGATCCGGGCTTGCATCGCGTTGCTCAGGGGCCATGGCGTCGCCGACGGCCGTTATTACCTGACGCCACGAAACGGCGCGTTGCTCGCCTTTCGCCCCGGTTACCAAGACAGCGAGTCCCAGGTGCTGCTCGACGCCTGGTCCGATGAGGCACACGGCGTCACGCGGTCCAGGCTCTCGCACGTGCTCGGCACCCTGATCCTCACGGGCCGACTGGAGATCCTGGAACCTGACCGGTTCTGGCACCCTCGCGGCCCGCTTACGACCCGTTTGTTACTGGAGATGAGCCGTCGACCGAGCTGATCCCTCGTGTGCCTCCGGGCTCATCGCTGACGCGGGGTGCCCGCTACCCCGCAGCAGCGTTCACGCCGCCGAGTCCGGTTCCGCCTGCCGATTGAAACGCGTCAGCAGCAGTCGATCCAGCACCCAGACCACCACCAGCGAAGCGCCCACCAGCGGGAACGCCACGGCCAGCACCAGCATGATCGCCACGCCGGTTTTCCAGGTCGGCAGGTCGTGGCGCAGCGGTGGAACGCCGAACTTGCCCTGTGGCCGGCGCTTCCACCAGATCACCACGCCGCTGACGGCGCTGAGCAGGATCATCAGGCAGATCAGCAACACGATGATCTGGTTCAGCGTGCCGAACATCTTGCCTTCGTGCAGCATCACGCCCAGCTCCGTCGCGCGGGCGACGGTGCCGTATTGCTCCCAGCGCACATCGGCCAGGACTTTGCCGCTGTATTGATCGACGTGCAGGGTGGCGTCGTTGCGCGGGTCGTCGGCGAACACGGCGATGGTGAAGACGCCGGTCGCGGTGGTCGGGAAGGTGATGCTGTAGCCCGGTTCGACCTGGCGTTGTTCGGCAATCTCCTGCACCGCCTGCAAGCTGACGGTTGGCGCGGCGGGGCCATCGTGCGCCGCACCGTGGGCCATGTGTTCGGCATGGTCGCCGGACATCGGCATCGGCGTGTTTTCCATGGCCCACGGCACGGTCTGGCGGGTGGCGGTGTTGAGGCTGCGTGCCTCCACGTCCGACTTGGGCATGTCGTTCCACATGGCATCGGGAAACACATTCCACACGGCGGCGTATTGCTTGCCCCAGAAGCCGGTCCAGGTCATGCCGCTCAGCAGCA
Source organism: Pseudomonas sp. IT-P12 (assembly GCF_949767465.1). Classification (NCBI taxonomy): domain Bacteria; kingdom Pseudomonadati; phylum Pseudomonadota; class Gammaproteobacteria; order Pseudomonadales; family Pseudomonadaceae; genus Pseudomonas; species Pseudomonas sp. IT-P12. Next base: position 521,263 of record NZ_CATKPY010000023.1, read on the forward strand.
TCACCAGCAGCAGCGTGGCGCCCCAGAAACCGGTGACGGCATGCAGGTCGCGCCACAGCACGCGGCCGCGACTGCTCAGGCGCGGCCACAGGATCCCGGCCGCCTGGCCTCGCGGCCACCACAGGAACACCCCGGACACCACCAGCACCACGCCCCAGCCGGCGGCCATTTCGATCAGTCGGTCACCCACCGTGCCGATCATCAATTCACCATGAATCGCCCGCGCCACGGCTTGCAGGTTCTTCTTGGCGTCTTGCTCGCCGAGGATGTCGCCGTGGTACGGATCGACAAACACGTTCAGCTCCGTATCGCCATCGAGCACGACGAACTGCGCGCTTCGCCCGGCACTCACGGGGGGCAGGTATTGCTTGATGGCGGCTTGCGGGTAAGCGGTTTTCACCCGCTCGAGCAGCTCGTCGGCCGGCACGCTGTGATGCCCGGCCGGGACGTTCATCAGGTGGCCGTACATCAACGGATCGAGCTGCGGCTTGAACAGGTAGACGGTGCCGGTCAGGGCCAGCATCACCATGAATGGCGCGACGAACAGACCGGCATAGAAATGCCAGCGCCAGGCCAGGTTGTAGAAATTCACTTTGGGCTGTTTCATCGGTTGTGCTCCGCTTGGCGTGAGGCTGTTTTAGTTGTTCATTCCCGGACCCCACAGGAGCGAGCGGGCTCGCTCCTGTGGGGTGGTGTTCAGAAACTCATGTCCACCTTGGTCCAGAGCGTGCGCCCCGGTTCCTTGATGGCCTGCGGGTCATTGGCCGGGTAACCGAAACCGGCGTTGCCGGCCAGGTTCAAATGCTCGGCGTACGCCTTGCCGAACAGGTTGTCGACGCCGCTGCTGACCTTCCAGTGCTTGTTGATCCGGTAGGCGCCATTAAGCGAAAACACGCCGAACCCCGGGGTCTTGGTGAAGTCCTTGCCCACCACGTTGCCCTTGTTCTGGTCGATGCGGTTTTGCGCCGCGACCACTCGCCACAGGGCGCCGGCGCTCCAGTTGTCTTCGCTGTAGGTCAGACCGAACCGAGCATCCAGCGGTGGCATTTGCGGCAGTGCCTTGCCGTCGCTGCTGTTCTTGCCCCAGGCATAGGCCAGGGTGGCGTCGGCCTTCCAGTTCGAGGTGAGCTTGTAGGCCGCGCCGAGTTCGCCACCCATGATCCGCGCGTCGATGTTCTCGGCTTGCGAGGTCATGCCCATCATGCCGGGCGTGTAGTCGAACAGGATGTAGTCACGGATCTGCCCGACATAACCCGAGGCCCAGGCTTCGAGGTCATCGGTCTTGTACTGCAGGCCGAAGTCGAGCTGAGTGGTTTTCTCCGGCTTGATCGCATCGAAGGCATTCACCGAACCGGCCGGGCCAACGTTGGGCGAGAACAACTCCCAGTAGTCGGGGAAGCGCTGGGTATGGCCCAGGCCTGCGTACAGCGTGGTCGGGCTGTCGGCCAGGTCGTGTTCGTAGCGTACGAAACCGCTGGGCAGGGTATCGGCGCGGGTGTCGTCGGCCGTCGGGTTGGGCCGGGTCATCATCCCGGAGCCAGTGGTCTGGCGGAAATCCCTGGCGGATGCGCGATCGAGTCGGGCGCCGCCGATCAGGCGATTGCGGTCGGCGGCGTACCAGGTCAGTTCGCTGAACACGCCGTAGTTGTGGAAGTCGGCGTCCTTGCTGTACGGCAGCTCCTTGTAGGTGTCGACGCCCATGCTGCTGCGTTGGCGATGCTCGTTGGTCTGCGCGTCGAGGCCGCTGATCAATTGCACATCGGCCCAGCGCCAGGTGGCCTTGATCCGTGCGCCGAGGGTGCGGCGATCGACGTTGGAGGCCATCGGCCCGGCCATCATCCCGGTGCCGGAGGGGGTGCGCAGGCTGTAGTTGTCCATCACGTGGTCAGCGTAGTTGTAGTAGACCTGTGCCTCGATCTTGTCCAGCACTTCGCCGATGTTGGATTTTTCAAAACGCAGCCCCAGGCTTTCGCGTTTGAACTGCGCGCCGTCCATGCCCCGTCCGGCGTAACGTGCTTCGCCATCGCCCTTGCCGGCAGTGAGTTCCAGCAGCGTGTCGGCATCCGGTGTCCAGCCGACGGCGACATCGCCGTTCCACTTGTCGTAGCGTGACGCCACGGTGTCATTGTTGCCGTCGCGATAGTCATCGGCCTGGGCGGTGTTGCCGATCACCCGCATGTAGCCCAGGGGACCGCCTGCGGCGGCGTCCACGGTTTTGTCGAAGCGGCCGTTGGAACCGGCCAGTACGCTGGCGTTCACCCGCGTGCCGAGTTCGCCGAAGCTTTCCGGCTCACGGTCGAACAGGATGGTGCCAGCCGACGAGCCCGGCCCCCAGAGCACGGTCTGTGGGCCTTTGATCACGGTCAGTCTGTCGTAGGTTTCCGGGGAAATGTACGAGGTCGGGGCGTCCATGCGGCCGGGGCAGGCGCCTAGCATCACGCCGCCATTGGTGAGGATGTTCAGCCGTGAGCCGAACATTCCGCGCAACACCGGGTCGCCATTGGTGCCGCCGTTGCGGACCAGGGCGAAGCCGGGAATGGTCTTCAGGTAATCACCACCGTCGCTGGCGGGCACCGGTTGGCGTGGGTCCTTGGGATTGGTGACGACGGTCAGTGGTGAACTCGGGGCGACGGCGGTGATTACCGTGGGGCTCAGTTCTTCACGGTGGTCGGCGTGTTCGTCCGCCACCACCAGAGGGGTCAGCAGTGCGCCGCACAGGAAGGCAGTGGCGTGCCTGAAACGTACGCGCACGGCGTTCAGGGCGAAAGTCGCTTGGGCAGGGCTCAAGCGTGGGTCAGCAGAAAACCTGGACATGACAATTTCCATCGAACAGTCGTAAACGATACGGACGGCAACCTGCGCGTTTCCTGTGGGCGTGCTCGCGGCAGCGCGGCGTCAGGCGACCTCGATGTCGACTGAACCGCCCTTGTCGCAAGCCGGCTCGCTCCCTCAGGGGACTCTGGCTGTCTTCGGACCGTGTGATAGCTGGGGGGTGTTTACGCGACGATGGGGGGCGCTCGGGTGCGGGCACCGGGGAAGAAGGTGGACCGGGCGTGGCCCAGTCGTTCGGCGGGAATGCTGAAGGTGTTGGTGAAGGGTGTAGCGAATGCGATGAAGGACTGGCCACCCGTCAGCGCCGGGCAATTGAACAGCAGGCTGCAATAGCCGCACTTTTCCCAGATCGCATGATGGCTCGCCTCGGGTGGGCAGTGCTCGGCGGCGGGTGCGGCGTCATGCTCGCCGTGGTCCATCGCCGCCATGTCCATGCTCATGTCCATCGACATGCTCATGTTCATGGTCATTGCAGCGGCGCGTTGATCCATCGGCATCGACTGGGAAATCAGCGGGCCGATAAAGATCATCAACATGGCGAACAGGCTTATCCAGCTGCCACGAGTCAGTCCCCGGGACTGACGACGGGAGGCGGATGACCTGGCGCTAAGCGGGCGCATGGGCGATGTCAGCTCTGGCGATCAGGGTTTGTGGACGTGGGTCTGGGTGCCGTCGGGGGCGGTTTTCTGCACCGCGACTTCGACGGTTACGTCACCGGATTTCTCGAAATGCATCGTCAGCGGGAAACGCTTGCCGTCGCTCAGCAGGCTGCGGTCCTTCAGTTCCAGCAACATGACGTGATACGCCATCGGCGCGAAGGTGACGGTGCCGCCGGCGGGAATCTCGACCCGGGGCACTTGCTGCATTTTCATCAGGTCGTTCTGCATCACGTGTTCGTGCAGCTCGGCGATGCCGGCAATCGGTGAATCGACGCCGAGCAGGGTATCGGCCGCTTTGCCGGTGTTGTGAATCACGAAGTAGGTCGCGACGGTCGGCGCGTTGGGTGGCAGTTCCTGCGACCAGGGGTGAGCGATTTCCAGTTCGCCCACTTTGTATTCATGGGCATTGGCAAAACAGGCAGGCAGCAGCAATGCGGCCAGGACGATGAGTTTGTTCAACATGGCAGTGCTCCGGACGATTCAAAACGCAGGTCAACGTGCGAGAAGCAATCACACCAGAGGGGAAGCGCGGGGATTGAGGTTCGGCCATTGCTGGCGCGGGGTGGGGTTGTCGAGAGAGGTGGCAGGCTGGCTTCGATGGCTTTCGAAACGGGCGAAATACAAGTGCGGTGCGTGCCCCGGCAATGCCACCAGCGGCGCGGAACCGGAGCAGCACCAGCAATGCTGCATGTTGGAATGTTCGTCGCTCTGCGGCGCTTTCTGCTCCAGGTCGCCCAGGGAGATCGCCACCATGCGGGTGCCGCCGGACGAACAGAAACTGCCCCACATCACTTGCTCGGCGGGGGCTTGCGCCGCCTGCGCCATCGCTCCGGTCATCGGCATGGCGAGCAGGTTGAACAGCACTGCGAAGCAGGCTATCCAGGCAATTGCGAGCCGTTGTCGGGACATGGGACGAATCCGGTTGGGTGGTCAATCAGGCGCGGCTATTTAGCCTGATCAGTGCCGATAAGTAAAAAGACGGCGTGCGGTTTGGTGTCGCAGTTCGAGCGGTTACTGCTCTAGCGTTCAGCTCGCGCGTACTGCATGTACTTGCATATCGACGCCAAGCGTAGCCCGAATCACGGCGAAAATGGCTGCCAGGTTATCCATGCTTGGATTGCCCTTGGCGGACAGCATCCGATGAAGGCTTTTGCTTGGTTTGGCCGTCTCCTTTGCCAGTTCTTCGAATCCAACGGTGGCGTTGACGAGGTCCCGCAGGATGATCCTGGCCATTTCAGGCTCGCCGTTAAGAAACAGCGTAGCAGCCTCATCCAATAATGCCTGTGCGAACTCGGGGTCGCGCTGGGCGCGCTCGGAAATGGTGTGTTTGTAACTGCGAGTGAGTGCCATGACCTTACCTACGATTCTGCTCAGCTCTTTTGCGAATGCGAAACTCGGCTATGAGAGACTTCGCTTGTTTGATGTCGGTTCTTTGGGTGGACTTGTTTCCTCCGCCGAAGAGGATGATCAGACGTTTTCCTTCTTGAACCAGATAGATTCGATAACCGGGGCCCCAATCTATCCGGTACTCGCCGAGACCGTCGAACCACTTGATGTTGGATGTGTTGCCTGACTCCAGCCGCAACAGGGCAACCGATACCTTGCATGCTGCTTGCGCATCTAGGCTGGAAAACCATTGTCCAAACGGGCTTGTGTCGTTTTCCCGCAGGTATTCTTCGAGTGTGATCACGGACGGCCTTGAAGGTAACAAATAGGTTACTGTTCACGCAAGCCAGTGATCTTGCCTTACAGAAAGGTGGCCGCCAATGCGCCAAGTGTTTCCTCCAGCGTCGAAAACTCCCGATCCACCGCCGCCAACACCGGCCGCTTCAACACCAGCACCGGCACCCCGCGCTCGCGTGCCACTTCCAGTTTTGGTTCGGTGGCGGTGCTGCCGCTGTTTTTGCTGACGAGCACGTCGATCTGGCGACGCTCGAACAGCGCACGCTCGTCGTCGATCAGGAACGGCCCCCGGGCCCCGATCACTTCGCAGCGCGAATTGCCGGGGTAAACGTCCAGGGCGCGCAGGGTCCAGAATTGCTCCGACGGAATTTCATCCAGGTGTTGCAGGGGCTCGCGGCCGAGGGTGAACAGCGGTCGCCGGAATGGTTCAAGGGCCTGGATCAACTCCGCCCAGTCGCTGACGTCGCGCCAGTCATCCCCTGCCTGCGGTTGCCAGGCCGGACGCCTGAGCGCCCAGCAGGGAATGCCGCTCAACCGGGCGGCACTCGCGGCGTTCTGGCTGATCTGCGCGGCATAGGGATGCGTTGCGTCCAGCAGCAGGTCGATGCCTTCGTCACGAATGTATTGCGCCAGCCCCTCGGCACCGCCATAGCCGCCGACACGCACCTGGCAACTCAGGTCATCGGGCACGCGACCGATGCCGGCCAGGCTGTAGATGTGTTCCGGCCCCAGCGTGCGGGCGATGGCCAATGCCTCGGTGACGCCGCCCAGCAGCAGAATGCGCTTCATCGAACAGTCCCCGCCTGGCCGACGATCGCGCCCTGGCGGTCGATGGCAAACACTTCCACCTGAACCTGCGCCGGCACCACGCTGCGGGCGAATGCCAGGGCGTGCTGACACACTGCATCACCGAGCGCGATACCCGCGGCGCTGGCCATCGCCAGGGCTTGCTGGCTGGTGTTGGCCTCGCGGATCCCCTGCTGCAACGCCGCGTCGGCGCCGAGCGTTGCCGCCCATTCGGCCAACTGCGGCAAGTCGATGCTCGAATGCCGGCTGTGCAAATCCATGTGCCCGGCCGCCAGTTTGCTGATCTTGCCGAACCCGCCGCAAAGGCTGAGTTTATCCACGGGGACTTTGCGCAGGTGCTTGAGCACGGCACCGACGAAGTCGCCCATTTCGATCAGGGCAATTTCCGGCAGGCTGTACACCCGGCGCATGGTGTCTTCGCTGGCGTTGCCGGTGCACGCGGCAATGTGTCGGTAACCGTTGGTCTTCGCTACGTCGATCCCTTGCTGGATCGAGGCGATGTACGCCGAGCAGGAGAACGGCCGGACGATGCCGCTGGTGCCCAGGATCGACAAGCCACCGAGAATCCCCAGTCTCGGATTCATGGTTTTGAGCGCCAGCGCCTCGCCGCCTTCGACGTTGACCGTGACCTCGAAACCGCCCGGGTATCCCAGCTCCTGTGCCAGCCCCATCAGGTGCTCGGTGATCATTTTGCGCGGCACCGGATTGATCGCCGGTTCGCCGACCGCCAGCACCAGGCCCGGTCGGGTGACGGTGCCCACACCGCGCCCGGCGCAGAAGCGGATGCCCGGTTCGGCGCGCAATCGCACCTGGGAGAACAGCAGTGCGCCATGGGTGACGTCCGGGTCATCGCCGGCATCCTTGAGGGTGCCGGCCTCGGCGCCCTCATCCAGCAGGCGGCAGAATTCCAGGCGCATCTGTACGCGCTTGCCCTTGGGCAGGACGATGTCCACGGCGTCCGCGCCGGCGCCGCCAAGCAGCAATCGCGCTGCGGCGAGGCTGGTGGCGGTGGCGCAGCTGCCAGTGGTCAGGCCGCTGCGCAGGGGCCTGGGCTGTTCGGCGGTTTCGTCACGCATCGAGAGGTTTGACCACATCCAGCAGGGTTATCGGCAAGGCCTGGCGCCAAGTGTCGAAGCCGCCGAGCGGTTGCGCCTGGGCGATGTGAATGCGCGTCAGCTCGCCACCGTGTTGCTCGCGCCAGGCCATCAGGGTCATTTCACTTTGCAGTGTCACGGCGTTGGCGACCAGTCGGCCGCCGGGTTTCAGCTGCGCCCAGCAGGTGTCGAGCACACCTTCGCGGGTGACGCCGCCACCGATGAAAATCGCATCCGGGGGTTCAAGGCCGGCAAGGGCGTGCGGTGCCTTGCCGCGAACCAACTGCAGGCCGGGTACACCCAGCGCGTCGCGGTTATGTTCGATCAGCGCCTGGCGTCCCTCATCGGCCTCGATGGCCAGCGCACGGCAGCTGGGATGAGCGCGCATCCACTCGATACCGATCGAGCCGCTGCCCGCGCCGACGTCCCACAGCAGCTCACCGGGCACCGGAGCCAGGCGGGCGAGGGTGATGGCGCGGACATCGCGTTTGGTCAACTGGCCGTCGTGTTCGAACGCCGAGTCCGGCAGGCCGGCCAGGCGCGATAGACGCGGCGCAGCGGTTTCGGCGATGCATTCGATGGCGACCAGGTTCAGGTCGGCAATCGAAGGATCGCTCCAGGCCTGCGCGAGGCCATCAATGCGCCGCTCGGCGGCACCGCCCAGGTGTTCCAGCACCGTCAGGCGGCTGGGGCCGAACCCACGCTCGCGCAACAGCGCGGCAATCGCCGCCGGGCTGTGGCCATCGTTACTGAGCACCAACAGGCGAACACCGCTGAACAGTTGTGCATGGAGCGCCGCGATCGGGCGTGCAACGACCGACAGCGTGACCACCTCCTGCAACGGCCAGCCCATGCGTGCGGCGGCCAGCGAGCAGGACGAGGGCGCGGGCAGGATCAGTATTTCATCGCTGGGCAACTGCCGGACGAGGCTGGCACCGACGCCGAAAAACATCGGGTCGCCGCTGGCCAGCACGCACACCGGCTCGCCGCGCAGGGCCAGCACCGGGTCGATGGAAAACGGGCTGGGCCAGGTGTCGCGCCGGCCCCGGATGCAGGGCGGCAACAGGTCCAGGTGTCGCTGGCCGCCGAAGATTCGCGAGGCGCGCAACAGCGCGTGCCGGGCGTTCTTGCCCAGGCCTTTGAAACCGTCTTCACCGATGCCGATAACCGTCAGCCAGGGCGTCATGCCTGCTCCTTGAAAAAGCCGCCCACTCATGAAGGGCGAGCGGGTTCGTGCCGGGCGCAATGATACCGCGCTGCAGCGCTTTCTGTTCCTCGAGTGCTCTGGTCGTCCGACAGGCTTTTCATACCCGGTTGCAAAGCAGGCATAATACCGCCCGCTTTGCCCGCGAAGCGCCTCGCCACCTGTACGGGTCATGCCCTTGAACGAACGTCCGATGTCCACCGCAGTACGCCCCTCGGCCTGTCCGGGACTGTTACGCATCGTCCCGGCGCTGGACGGCGGTATCTGCCGCATCAAGTTGACCGGCGGCTCGATCAGCAGCGCCCAGGCCGATGCGGTGGCCCGTGCAGCAGAGGACTTCGCCAGCGGTGCGATTGAAGCGACCAACCGCGCCAACCTGCAGATACGCGGGATAGGCGCGGAACAGGCGGCGTTGATCGAGCGCCTGCTGGCGGCGGGTCTCGGCCCGCACCACGCGGCCGGCGATGACGTGCGCAACCTGATGCTCAGTCCGAGTGCCGGCATAGACCGGCACATGCTGTTCGATACCCGCGCCCTGGCCGAGCAGATCCTGGCCACCGTGCAGCGCCATGAGCCCTTTCACGATCTCAGCCCCAAGTTCGCCCTGCAGCTGGATGGCGGTGAGGCGCTGGCAATGCTCGAGCACCCCAACGACCTGTGGCTCTCGGCCTACGGGCAAGCGGGCGAGTGCCGACTTGCGTTCGGCCTGGCGGGTTGTCCCACGGACGTGCCGGCCGGGTCGGTGGCGCTGGACGCTGGCCATGACCTGGTGGTCGCGGTGCTGGAGTTGTTCCTTGAACTGGCGCGCCCCGAGCAGACGCGCATGCGTCATGTGCTGGCCGACATGCCGGTTACCACGTTCGTGGCGCGACTGGCCGAGCGCGTGCCCCTTCAGCCGGTCACGGGCTGGCAGCGCCCGGTCCATGAGACGGGCCTGCACATGGGGGCGCACGCGCAGTCGCAGGCGCAACACGTCTATGTCGGTGGCGTGCCGCCCCTGGGCCGACTCGATGGCGCGATGCTGCGCGGTGCCGCGCAACTGGCGTGCGAATACGGTGATGCAACGCTGCGATTCACGCCCTGGCAAAGCCTGCTGTTGCCCAATGTACCCCGCGAGCACGCCGATGAAGTCCTGCGCCGCCTGCAGCAGTTGGGGCTGTTGTGCGACGCCGATCAGGCCTTGTCGCAGTTGATCGCCTGCACTGGATCCACGGGCTGTGGCCGGGGCCTGGCCGACACCAAGGGCGATGCCCGGCAACTGGCGGCGCTGTTGCAGCGTCACGGTGATGCGTTGCAGGTGCACCTGAGCGGTTGCCCGCGCTCCTGCGCCGCCGCGCATATCGCCCCGGTGACCCTGCTGGCCGTTACCCCCGGTCACTATGACCTCTATTTTCGCGAAGCGGGGCAGCCGGGTTTCGGCGCCCCGCACGCACGCAACCTTACTATTGAAGCGGTCGACGCCTTGCTCGCCGCCCGCTCACGGAGCCCGCTTGATGCTTGATTATATTCGCGACGGTCAGGAGATCTATCGCAACTCCTTCGCGATCATTCGCGCCGAGGCCAACCTCGCGCGCATTCCTGCCGATCTGGAAAAGCTCGCGGTCCGCGTGATTCACGCCTGCGGCATGGTCGATGCCATCGACGGCTTGCAGTTCTCCCCGGGCGCCGGCCAGGCCGGGCGCGATGCGCTGGCGGCCGGTGCGCCGATCCTGTGCGATGCGCGTATGGTGTCCGAGGGCATCACCCGCGCGCGTCTGCCGGCCAACAATCAGGTGATCTGCACCCTGCGCGACGACAGCGTGCCGCAAATGGCCCGTGAGCTGGGCAACACCCGCTCGGCCGTAGCCCTGGAATTGTGGCGCCCGCACCTGGAAGGCAGCGTCGTGGTGATCGGCAACGCACCGACCGCCTTGTTCTATTTGCTGGAAATGCTCGACGCCGGCGCCCCGAAACCGGCGCTGATCCTGGGCTTCCCGGTGGGCTTCGTCGGCGCCGCCGAATCCAAGGCAGCGCTGGCGGCGGACAGCCGTGGCGTGCCGTTCGTGATCATGCAGGGCCGGCTGGGCGGTAGCGCCATGGCCGCCGCTGCGGTCAATGCCCTCGCCACGGAGATCGAATGATGCAGCAACCTGGACGCTTGATCGGCCTGGGCGTCGGCCCGGGTGATCCGGAACTGATTACCGTCAAGGCGCTGCGACTGCTGCGCGAATCGCCGGTGGTGGCGTACTTCGTCGCCAAGGGCAAGAAGGGCAACGCGTTCGGCATCATCGAGGCGCACCTGCAAACGGCGCAGACGTTGCTGCCACTGGTGTACCCGGTGACAACCGAAGCCTTGCCGGCACCGCTGTCGTATGAACAGGTCATCAGCGATTTCTACGATGCGGCCGGCGAAGAGCTCGCCGCGCACCTGGACGCCGGCCGGGACGTGGCGGTGATCTGCGAGGGCGATCCGTTCTTCTACGGTTCCTACATGTACCTGCACGATCGTCTGGCCGAACGTTATGAAGCCGAAGTGGTGCCGGGTGTCTGCTCGATGCTCGGCGGTGCGTCGGTGCTCGGTGCGCCATTGGTGTATCGCAACCAGAGCCTGTCGGTGCTGTCCGGTGTTTTGCCGCACGAGGACCTCAAGCGACGCCTGGCCGATGCCGACGCGGCGGTGATCATGAAACTGGGGCGCAACCTGCCCAAGGTGCGTCAGGTACTGGAGGAACTCGGGCTGGCGGGGCGTGCGCTGTACGTCGAACGCGCGACCATGGCCAACCAGAAGATCGTGCCGCTGGCGGAGGTCGAGCCGATGTCCTCGCCCTACTTCTCGCTGATCATCGTTCCGGGTGAAAGGTGGCAAGGCTGATGACGCGTCCAGTTCCGGCGATTGTCATTCTTGGCAATGGCAGCCTCGCCACCGCGCGCAGAATCCAACAGCTGTACCCCGGCGCCCTGGTCCATGGTCTGGCCGAACGGGTCGAGGGTGCGGATCGTGTCTATCGCGAATTCGGCGCGACCCTGCGCGAACTCTATCAACAGGACACGCCGATCATCGCCCTGTGCGCGGCCGGCATCGTGATCCGCACCCTCGCACCCTTGCTGCTGGAGAAAGGTGCCGAGCCGCCGGTGCTGGCCGTTGCCGAAGACGGCAGCGCGGTGGTGCCGTTGCTGGGGGGGCTGGGTGGGGTGAACGTCCTGGCGCGGGAGATAGGCGCTGCGTTGCAGGTGCCGGCCGCGATCACCACCAGTGGCGAATTGCGTTTCGGCACCTGCCTGCTCAACCCGCCCACTGGCTTCGCGCTCGGTGATCTGGCGTTGGGCAAGCGTTTCGTCTCCGATCTACTCGCCGGTGAAACGGTGCGCATCGAAGGCTCGGCCCCATGGTTGGCCGACGCGCAGTTACCGCAGGACCCCGAGGCGCGGCTGGCGGTGTATGTCGGGCATGCCGAGCGCACGCCCACGGCCAACGAATTACTGATCTACCCGCGCAACGTACTGGTGGCGGTCAGTGCCGGGGTGGCCGACCTGCCGCAGGCGATTCGCGAGGCGCTGCACCAGGCGAACATCGCTGTGCAATCGGTGGCGTTGCTGTTGGCGGCCGATCGTGACATGGCCGACCCGTCGTTGCGCGAAGCCGCACTGGAACTGGGGGTGCCGCTGCGCTTTGCCAGCGGCACCGCAGCGCTCAGGGAACGGGCGCGCAACGCCGTCGATCAGCCGGTGTCGATCTTCGGCGATGACGCCATCGCCATCGCCGTGGCCGAACATCCGCTGCAGCCGCTGTCGATCGGCCGTCCGCGCGGGCGCCTGGCGGTGATCGGCCTGGGGCCTGGCGCGGCGGAGTTGATGGTCCCGGCGGTCAAGGCGGAGCTGGCCCGGGCCAACGATGTGCTGGGCTATGAAACCTACGTGCGCATGGCCGGCCCGTTCCGCGCCGATCAAGTGCTGCATTGCACCGACAACCGCGAAGAGATGCAGCGTGCCCGTCATGCCTTCGAACTGGCGGCGCAGGGGCGCTCGGTGGTGGTGGTGTCTTCGGGCGATCCGGGCGTGTTCGCCATGGCGGCGGCGGTGCTCGAGGCGTTGCATGAGTCCACCGACCCTGCATGGCACAACGTTGAACTGGAAATGCTGCCGGGGGTGTCCGCCTCCCTGGCAACGGCCGCGCAGGCCGGGGCACCGCTGGGGCATGACTTCTGCGTCATGTCGCTGTCGGACAACCTCAAACCCTGGGCCATCATCGAGAAGCGCCTGGACCTGGCAGCGCAGGCGGACCTGGCGCTGGCGTTCTACAACCCGATCTCCCGCTCGCGCCCCTGGCAGCTGGGGCGTGCGCTGGAGATCGTTGCGCAACATCGTCTGCCCCAGACCCCGGTGGTCCTGGGCCGCGACATCGGTCGCCCCGGCCAGACCTTGCGCGTGACGACGCTCGGGCAACTGACGCCTGATCAGGTGGACATGCGCACCATGGTGCTGGTCGGTTCTTCGACGACCTGCACTTTTCCTCGTCCGGACGGCGGTGTCTGGGTGTATACCCCGCGCTGGTACGGCGCCAAGCCCGGCAGTTGATTAAAACGGCTCCCTCGGAGCCGCTTTAATGTTTGAAAGTATCCTTCTTTCAGTAAAGTTAGAGCGGCGTTAGTGTGTCGGTAATTAATGGTATAAGTTGCACTTTATTATTGAGTTGAATGTTTGTTATGCCTGTTTTAGTTTGCGGTTGCCGCATGGAGCGGTTATCAATTAGCCGAAGGACTAAAACATGAATAACGCATTGGATAATAATGCCGTAGAACCTACTTTCAGCACGGCGGCGCAAGATGCCTTCTTTGAAAGTATTGAAGCGGAACTGGCCAAGGTGGCTTCGCCGCGTCGGGTCAGGCGCTCCACCGGGACGATGAAGGACGCTGCCGGGCGCGACGATCCGTCGCCCGATGCTTCGGTTGTCGGCCCATCCCTGGTTGTCTTCGAACAACGCCTCAGCGCCGAGGACCGCCAGTGTGCCCTCGACAGCCAGGCATTCGCCGAAGCCGTGGTCAGCCGCATGCCTGCCGACACTTCCCAGGAAAAGCGCTACGAAAAATACAACGAATGCCTGGCCGCTGCGGGCTGGCCCATGGAGAGCTTCACCCGCAAGCAGTATGAATCCAAAGAGCTGACGCTGACCATGAACGAAGCGCTGCTTCAGGTATTGAAGACCGTGATCAGTGCGGGCTCCGGCAATGTATTGAATCTGGTGCTCAGTGGTTTTGAACAGCTCAAGGGCGACGCGAAAGCCCTCACGATCATCGATTCGGGCAGCAAGAACAGCCAGCTTGTCAGCTTCAAGGCGGTGCCCTGCATCGTCGCTCCAGGGGGCGGCATGGCGATGGTCATGGGCGGGCTGGACGTCTACAGCAAGAACTACCGTGGCAACTTCCTGTTTTTCACTTTCAATACGGCAGGGGTTCGTATCTTTCAGGCCGCTGGTCTTCGACACTTCAATCGGCGTGCATACGAACGTAAGCGCAATGAGATCGAAGCCTATGTCGATCAGTTCGGTGCTGACCTGTTCGCGAAGTTGGTGGGCTGACGACTACAATCGGTGCTGAGGTATTCAAATGTCAACGATTGCTGATGCAGTGGTAGTGGGCGGTTGTTTGTCGTCCTTTACCCCGCAAGTAAGTTCGCAAGATCGCCAGGACATACAGGACTGCCTGTTATATGCCGAGTTGGCCGCCAATGACAAATACCCGGGGCGAGTCTCGAAAAAGGTCTGGTTCGATTATTATCAGGGACGCCTGATAAAAGCCGGTTTCAAGCTGAAGGCTTTCGTTGCTTCCGAGCCGGTCCGGGTGGCGAATATTCAGGAACTGTTGGCGATGAGTCATACGGTGATCGGTCGCATGGGCTACCCCAGTCTGGGGCAACTTCTTCGTGATACCTACAAAACCCTGACGCTGGACCGTTTTGCCTGGGAATTTTTCCAGGGCAATGTGGCGCGAGGGGGGCAGGGCATTCTCAAATGTTCGCCGTGCGAGCGCCTGGCGTCGGGTGAAACGGTGGTGTGCCTGTTGAGCGTGCAATACAGCACCCGGGTGACGGAGCAGGCGTTTTTTCTCTGGAGCGAGTTTCACGAGGATCTGCAGATTGTCCCGGGTGGTGGTGTCTTTGCCTTCGACCCGGAGGTGTTCCAGCGCTACCGTGAGCGAGTGCATGAAAAAATAGAGTCGTACTCCGCCAAAAGCCTGGTGCACGAACTCAAGCTCTGAAGGTGCAGTGACTGAAAACGAAAAAGGCCTTGTTCCCGGGAACAAGGCCTTTTTTACGGCTGTCACACCTGGGCAGATCAAGGCACCAGGTAACCTCGGACCCCGGTGAAAATGATCTGCGCCGCCAGGGCACAGACGAACAGCCCCATCAGCCGGCTGACAATCTGCAAGCCCTGATCACCGAGAAGGCGCTCGATGCGATTCGACAGATACAGCACCACGCCGACGGTGAAGCTGGCCAGGGCGATGCTGAGGATGGCGGTGAGTTTGTCGTCCCAGTGCGGTTGGCTGACGCCCATCACCAGCAACGCACCGATGGTACCGGGGCCGACGGTCAGGGGGATGGTCAGGGGGACGATGGTGACGTCCTGCTGCACGTTATCGGTCTGTACCGCCGACTTGCCTTGGGCCATGCCCAACGCCGAGATGAACAGCACGCTGCCCGCACCGATACGGAAAGCGTCCACGGTGATGCCGAACACGCTGAAAATGACGCGACCGAACAAATACAGCAGGACACTGGAGACCAGCGTGGCGATCGCCACTTTCCAGGCGAGCCGGTGCTGTTCCTTGCGCGAATAACCGCGGGTCAGGCTGATGAAGCAGGACAACACAAAGAACGGGCTATAGAGCACCAGCATCTTCAGGTAAACGCTGAACAACACGTGGAGCATGGGGCAGGCTCACTGGCGAGGGAAGTCGGGGGGAGTCTATCAGGCGTCGCCGACTCTGTCGGCTCAGGACGTTTGCGCGGCCGCGCGGTTCTGCTGTTCGCGCTGGGCGACCCAATGCTCGATCAGCTCGCGCAGTTGTGACAGCTCCACCGGCTTGGCCATGTGCCCGTCCATGCCAGCCTGGCGCGCACGCTCCTTGTGTTCGGCGAGGATGTGCGCGGTCAACGCGACGACCGGGGTACGAACCCGTTGGTTGCTGACTTCCCATGCGCGCAGTTGCTGGGTGGCGGAGAATCCGTCGAGGATCGGCATCTCGCAATCCATCAACACCAGATCGTAGCGCTGCGCCTTCATCGCCTGCAAGGCTTCCTCGCCATTGCTCGCGGTGTCCGGTTGCAGGTTGAGCTTGCCCAGCATGCCACGGATGACCTTGGTCGAAATGCTGTTGTCTTCGGCAACCAGAATGCGGAAATCACTGGGGACCTTGACCGGCACGGTCGGGCCGCTGGGTGTTTGCGGCGAAACGGCGAGCCCCTTGTTGCGCTGGTTCAGTTCATCGGCCAGGGTGGTCTTGAGGGTATAGCCGGCCACGGGTTTGGCGAGGATGCGCTTGATCCCGGAGTTGCGCGCGATGATCTTGCTCGGCGCATTGCTGATGCCGGTGAGCATGACCAGCAGGATGTCGTGGTTGAGGCTCGGGTCTTCCTTGATCTTGGCCGCCAGTTGCATGCCGGTCATGCCGGGCATGTTCTGGTCCAGCAGCACCACATCGAAGTAGTCGCGCAGGTGCGCCTTGGTGCGCAGCAGCGCCAAGGCTTCCTTGCCGGATGGCACCGCACTGACGTTCAGGCCCCAGGCACTGCACTGCTGCACCAGCACCTTGCGACAGGTGTCGTTGTCATCCACCACCAGCACCCGTGCCCCCTGCAACGGGCCGTCGAGGTCGGAGGTCGGGTGTTCGAGCCGGTCAGGGTCCAGGGGCAGGGTCAGCCACAGGGTGCTGCCCTGGTTGGCGCCACTCTTGATACCGAATTCCCCTTGCATCAGGCGAATCAGCTGGCGGGCAATCACCAGTCCGAGGTTGCCGCCCAGGCGGGTGGCGGACAGGAAGTTCTTGCTGTGCAGCTCGGCGTGCATCAACGCGTCGCGCTCTTCGGCGTCCATCGGTTCGCCGCTGTCCTGCACGGCAATGCGCAGGCGTGGACGGGCGCTGCGTTCGTCGAGAGCGACGACGATCAGGATCTCGCCTTCGTCGGTTTTCTTCAGGGCGTTTTCCAGCAGGCTCAGCAGGGTCTGGCGCAGGCGTGTCGGGTCGCCGCTGATGACCCGCGGCACTTGCGGCTGGATGAAGCTGATCAGTTCGACGTTCTGCTGTTCGGCCTTGGCGCGGAAGATGCTCAGGCAATCCTCGATCAGCGCATTGAGGTCGAACTGCACGTCGTCCAGCTCGATCTGCCCGGATTCGAGCTTGGAGATGTCGAGGATCTCGTTGATCAATGTCAGCAGTTCGTTGCCGGCACTGTGGATGGTTTGCACGTAGTCGCGCTGCTTGACCGACAGCGGGGTGCCCAGCAACAGCTCGGTCATGCCCAGCACGCCATTCATCGGGGTGCGGATTTCGTGGCTGATTTTCGCCAGGAATTCAGCCTTGGCATTGATTTCGGCATTGCTGGCGGCGAGATCGCGGCTGATGCTGAAACGGTCTTCGGTGATGCTGCGCTGACGCTCGCTCAGCGCGATGCTCATCAGCAGGCCGCTGAGGCAGATGAACGCCAGCAGGGCGGTGATCAGGCCTTGCGGTTCAATCAGCGTCAGCCCCATCAGGGCCGGAAGAATGATCAGCGTGCCGAGGTTGAACACGACCATGGCGGCCACGAACAGCCGCGCCGGGCGATAGCCTTTTTGCCAGTGCCAGGCGCTGACGAACAGCATCGTCAGGCCGGCGAGGGCGACCATGGCGTAGGTGATGATGTTCAGGGGCAGCGTATTGACGAACAACAGCAGCAGGCCGCAGAAACAGATGAACAGAATGTCGCCCAGCAGCAGCTTGTTCAGCGGATGGGGGCCGAGCGGGGCGAAGAAACGGTAAGCGAACATCAGACCGCAGGGCGCGGTCAGCAGCAGGGCGAGGTAAGCGCCCGGTGTCTGCAGGCCGTGCCAGTCCGGCAGCCAGGGTCCGGCGAGGTTGAGCAGCAATGCCACGCTGAGCATCAGCAACGCTTCACAGCCGGCCAGCCACAGGCTGCTGCGCGAGCGGGTATAGGCGTAGCGGATCAGGTTGTGCAGGATCAGCATGCCGATGCAGCCGAACAGCAGGCCGTAAATCAACGTCTGGTTCTGATTCGCCGCGGTCATGATCGCCGATTGCAGGGTGATGTAGGGCCGCATCTGGTGTTCGGACGCCAGTCGCAGGTAAACATCGAGGGGTTTGTCACTTTGCGGCAACGGCAACATGAAGTCGCTGTTGGGCAACGGCCGTTCGGCCTGAGGCTGTTCGGAACCGCTGTTCAGCTGATCGATCAGCTTGTCGCCGTCGAGCACATACAGGTTGAGGCGTGACAGGTCGGGGGCAAACACCCGCAGCAACTGTTCGTGTTTGCCGGGGGCCAGCCTGAAGCGCAGCCAGAGCGCGCCGCCGGGTTCGGCTGCGGTGAGGCGTTCGAGTTCGGTGGGGCTGAATTGATTGATATAGCGAGCGGAACGGATGTCGCTCAGTTGCAGGTCGCCCTGCTCGTCGAACAATACCGCCCACCCACTGCCCTGCGCGGCCTGGGCCGACAGCATGAAGAGCAGCGTCATCAGCGTGACGGTGAAACCTATGGCAATCCTGAGCCAGCGCACGGCGAAATCCCTTCGTAGGTTGATGCCAGAGTATAACTATGCGCGGCGCCGGAATAGTCCGGCAAGGGCCTGAAACCCTTGCCCGACCGAATGAAACGCTTATTCCTGATTTTCGCCACGCTCGCGGGCAATGGCGCGGTAGCCAATGTCCTTGCGATAGAAACAGCCTTCCCAGTCAATCTTCGCTGCCAGCTTGTACGCCTGTTGCTGAGCGGCATCGACGCTGGCGCCCATGGCGGTTGCGCACAGTACCCGGCCACCGGCGGTTACCACTTGACCGTCCTTCAGCGCGGTGCCGGCGTGGAAGACTTTACCCTCCAGGCCCGCAGCGGCGTCCAGGCCCTTGATGGCTGCGCCTTTAGCGTAGTCGCCAGGATAGCCGCCTGCCGCCAGCACGATGCCGACGCTCGGACGTGGATCCCATTGCGCTTCGACTTTGTCCAGGGCTTGAGCCAATGCCGCTTCGACCAGCAACACCAGGCTCGATTGCAGGCGCAGCATGACCGGCTGAGTCTCAGGGTCGCCGAAACGGCAGTTGAATTCGATAACTTTTGGGTTACCAGCCTTGTCGATCATCAGGCCGGCGTACAGGAAACCGGTGTAGACATTGCCTTCGTCGGCCATGCCGCGCACGGTCGGCCAGATCACCAGGTCCATGACGCGCTGGTGCACTTCGCTGGTGACCACGGGCGCCGGGGAGTAAGCGCCCATGCCGCCGGTGTTCGGGCCGGTGTCGCCGTCGCCGACGCGTTTGTGGTCCTGGCTGGTGGCCATCGGCAGCACGTTCTTGCCGTCGACCATGACGATGAAGCTGGCTTCTTCGCCGTCCAGGAACTCCTCGATGACCACACGCGAACCGGCGTCGCCGAACGCATTGCCGGCGAGCATGTCGCGCACGGCGTCCTCGGCTTCGGCCAGGGTCATGGCCACGATCACGCCTTTACCGGCGGCCAGGCCATCGGCCTTGATCACGATCGGAGCACCCTTTTCACGCAGGTAAGCCAGGGCCGGCTCGATCTCGGTGAAATTCTGGTAGTCAGCGGTCGGGATCTTGTGGCGTGCCAGGAAATCCTTGGTGAACGCTTTCGAACCTTCCAGTTGCGCGGCACCGGCCGTCGGGCCGAAGCAATCCAGGCCACGGGAACGGAACAGGTCGACGACGCCGGCGACCAGCGGCACTTCCGGACCGACGATGGTCAGGGAAACATTTTTCTCGGCGAAATCGGCCAGTTGTTCCAGGGCCAGCACGTCGATGGCGACGTTTTCGCACTTGGCTTCGATGGCGGTACCGGCATTGCCCGGGGCCACGAAAACCTTCTGCACGCGCGGATCCTGAGCCACTTTCCAGGCCAGGGCGTGTTCACGGCCACCGCTGCCAATGATCAAAACATTCATTTCAAAAACCTCGGATGACGCTGATTCTGTTTTGGACCCCACAACGCTTCACGTTGTAGGAGGTCGCGATGAAGCCGGTAGATGCAAGGCGGAGTCGGCCTCGATGAGCGGAGTTGCCTCTAGGCAATGAGCATCTTCGAGGTCGGCTCCAACGCATCAGGTGCCGGTTTCAGTGCGGCCGTTGTTCGATTAGTGGCGGAAGTGGCGCATGCCGGTGAACACCATGGCGATGCCAGCCTCGTCGGCGGCCGCAATCACTTCCGCATCACGCATCGAACCACCCGGCTGGATCACCGCTGTAATCCCGACCTTGGCGGCATTGTCCAGGCCGTCGCGGAACGGGAAGAAGGCATCGGAAGCCATGACCGAGCCCGCAACCTGCAAACCGGCGTGCTCGGCCTTGATCGCGGCGATGCGTGCCGAATTCACGCGGCTCATCTGACCTGCGCCGACACCGATGGTCTGACGGTTCTTGGCGTAGACGATGGCGTTGGACTTGACGTACTTGGCCACTTTCCAGGCGAAGATCAGGTCGTTGATTTCCTGTTCGGTCGGTGCGCGCTTGGTCACCACTTTCAGGTCATCGGCGCTGATCATGCCGATATCGCGGCTCTGCACCAGCAGACCGCCGTTGACACGCTTGTAGTCCCAGGCCGCGGCGCGATCCGCCGACCATTCGCCGCAGGCCAGCAGGCGTACGTTGGCTTTGGCGGCGACGATGGCGCGGGCTTCTTCGCTGACGCTTGGGGCGATGATCACTTCGACGAACTGACGCTCGACGATGGCCTTGGCGGTTTCAGCGTCCAGCTCGCGGTTGAAGGCGATGATGCCGCCGAACGCCGATTCGGTGTCGGTGGCGTAGGCCAGGTCGTAGGCCTTGCGGATACCGCCTTCGGCATCCGGGCTCACCGCGACGCCGCACGGGTTGGCATGCTTGACGATCACGCAGGCTGGCTTGACGAAGCTCTTCACGCATTCCAGCGCGGCGTCAGTGTCGGCCACGTTGTTGTACGACAGCTCCTTGCCCTGCAGCTGGGTGGCGGTGGCGATGCCGACTTCAGCCGGGTTGGCTTCCACGTAGAACGCCGCGCTCTGGTGCGGGTTCTCGCCGTAGCGCATTTCCTGGGCCTTGACGAACTGGCTGTTGAAGGTGCGCGGGAACTCGCTGCGACCTTCGGTGGAGAGGGTCTCGGCGGCCTGGTTCACGGTACCCATGTAGTTGGCGATCATGCCGTCGTAGGCGGCGGTGTGTTCGAACGCCTTGAGCATCAGGTCGAAACGCTGGGCGTAGGTCAGGCCGCCGGCCTTGAGGTTTTCCAGGACGTTGGCGTAGTCGCTGGCGTTGACTACGATGGCCACGTCCTTGTGGTTCTTGGCGGCGGAACGGACCATGGTCGGGCCGCCGATGTCGATGTTCTCGATGGCGGTCGGCAGGTCGCAGCCCGGCTTGCTGATGGTGGCTTCGAACGGGTACAGGTTGACCGCCACCAGATCGATCGGCTTGATGCCGTGCTCGTTCATGATGGCGTCGTCGATACCGCGACGACCGAGGATCCCGCCGTGGATTTTCGGGTGCAGGGTTTTTACCCGACCGTCCATCATCTCTGCGAAACCGGTGTAATCCGCGACTTCCACTGCGGCAACGCCGTTGTCGCGCAGCAGCTTGAACGTTCCGCCGGTGGAGAGGATCTCGACGCCCAGGGCTTCAAGCTCTTTGGCGAATTCGAGGATCCCGGTCTTGTCGGAGACGCTGATCAAGGCGCGGCGGATCGGCAGGCGGGTAGTCTGGTCGGTCATTTCAATTTCCATCAAAAGCAAAGGAGTCAGCAAAAAAGGCGACCGTTTTTACGCGGGCGCCTTTCTGGTTTGATTGAATGCTTACAGCAAATCGTACTGCTTGAGTTTCTTGCGCAGGGTGCCCCGGTTGAGTCCGAGCAGCTCGCTGGCCTTGGTCTGGTTGCCCTTGACGTAGTTCATCACGCACTCGAGCAGGGGCGCCTCGACTTCGGAAAGCACCAGGTTGTACACATCCGTGACGGCAGCGCCCTCAAGGTGGGCGAAATAATTGTGCAGCGCCTTCTCGACATTGCCGCGAAGGGTCTGACCTTCTTCGCTGGGCGTATTGAGGTGCTGTTTCAAATTCACGTTGTCGCTCACGGGCGTTGTTCCACTCACTAAAGTCTCTGTCATCATCGTCATGCGGCCACCCACTCTCCGTCCCCTGTCAGGCTCTTATAACGTTCGGCAAAGAAGCTCCGAACGTTGGCGCATTGTGCTTCCGTATCTTCCAAACGATTGAAGTGGGCGCGAAACTCCCTGGCGCCCGGCAAGGTTGCGAGATACCAGCCCACATGCTTGCGGGCGATCCGCACGCCCATGACGTCTCCATAGAAGACGTGCAGTGCAGCCAGATGCTCTAGCAGAATGCGTTCCACTTCGACCAGTTCCAGCGCCGGGAGCTTCTCGCCGGTACGCAGGTAATGGTCGATCTCACGAAAAATCCATGGCCGCCCCTGGGCAGCCCGTCCTACCAGCAATCCATCGGCACCGGTTGCGTTGAGCACATACCGGGCCTTTTCCGGCGAATCGATGTCGCCGTTGGCGAAGACGGGCATCGACACCGCCTGCTTGATCGCGGCGATGGTGTCGTACTCGGCTTCACCGGTGTACAGGTCAGCACGGGTGCGGCCATGGACCGCCAACGCCTTGATGCCTGCCTGCTCGGCAATCTTCGCCACCGTCACACCGTTCTTGTTGTCCCGGTCCCAGCCGGTACGAATCTTCAGCGTGACCGGCACATCGACTGCGGCCACTACGGCCTGCAGGATCTCGGTCACCAATGCCTCATCCTTCAACAGCGCGGAACCGGCCGCCTTGTTACAGACCTTCTTCGCCGGACAACCCATGTTGATATCAACAATCTGCGCGCCCAGCTCGACGTTGGCCCGGGCCGCCTCCGCCAGCATCTGTGCATCGCCACCGGCGATCTGCACCGAGCGGGGCTCGGGATCGCCTTCGTGGATCATGCGCATGCGCGATTTGCGGGTGTTCCACAAACTCATGTCGCTGGTGACCATTTCCGAGACTACTAGTCCTGCGCCCAGTCGCTTGCACAGCTGACGAAAGGGTTGGTCGGTGACGCCCGCCATCGGGGCGAGAATCAAGCCGTTTTGCAGTGTGTATGGACCGATGCGTACCGCCGACATAGGACTTCCCTGTTGTGGGGCCGGATCATGAGAGTTCGAAAAAGGGTTGGCATGATACCCGCTCTCGATGACCGGATAAAGGCTGAATTGAACAAAATCTGAACAGTTATTCTGTTATCGCCAGCAGTTTGGTATGAGCGGTGTCTGTCAGAAATGTGCCGTCAAACCCCGATCGCTGAAGCGTTTCACTCGGGCGAATGGAAGCTCAGGCTGTAGTTCACGGCTTTTGCGCCTGGGTCGAGAATGTCCAGGGCGATGTGGATCGGTGTCTGCGGAGGCATTTCTGTCATGCCTTCGAGGTCGCCGTTGAGGTACTCGCCGGGTTTGAAGCGACGACTGGCGATCAGGTGACCGTTGAGGTCGGCAAAGCGCAGCTCCAGCAGCGGGAAGGGCTGGGAGAACGGGGCGCGGTTGTAGATGATCGCGTCGACCACCAGGGCGCCATTGAATTCAGGGTGGCTGCGTACCACCAGGTTGCTGCTCTTGATTTTCGCGATGTCGACTTTGGACGGCACCGTGCAACCGATTTGCGGACAGAACTGCTGGAACCAGGGGCGGTACTGATCCTGGCGAGCCAGCTCATCGAAGTGGTAGGCGATGTACTGGCCGACAAGGGCGCCGGCACCGAGCAGGATCAGCAACAGCCAGAGAAAGCGTCGGCCCCAGGGCGAGCGACGTTGCTGCCAGTCGAGCTGAAGCGGGTCGTCGGTCAGGTCTTGCAGGACCTCGGCACGCATCGCCGGCTCGCGCCGCTTGCGCAGGGGTTCGATGGACGGCAGGTTGGCGTCGAGTTCGTCATCGGCGTCGGCCGCCGACAGGCGTTCGTGATGCAGCGGAGCGTCGAGCGGGTCGTCCAGGCGCAGTTGCGCGGGTTGCGGTTCCTCGTCGAGCTCCTCAGGTTCCAGAGATAGCGAGGGTTCGGTGCGCGAGGGTTTGCCTGGCTCGATGTCCGGTTCTGGCGTGATCGTCGCCTCAATGGCGTCTGCGGCTTCAGCGGCTTCAGCGCGTTCGGCCGGCGAGTCGCTGAACAGGCTGTCGGACCAGGGAGCGTCGTCCGCTTCGGTGCTGTCGCGGCGGGCGCTCAGGTTGTCTTCGCGGTGGCGGCCGAACTCGGTCGTCGGCTGGATTTCCCGTTGTTCGAGCCGGGCGAGTTCTTCGTCCAGGTCCAGGGCGTCCAGGTCGAGTTCAGCGGCGCTCCACTGCTTTTGACTGATGGCTCGCGGCTCGGGCGCCGTCGTCTCGGCCAGTGGCGGGGCCACGGGTGTCACCGCCTCCTTGCCGGCCTGCTCCAGCAGCTGCTTGGCGGCGTTGAACACCTGCAGACACGAGCCGCAACGAACCACTCCCCGGGCCACGCTCAATTGAGCATGGCTGACGCGGAAGCTGGTTTGGCAATGCGGGCACTGAGTGACGAAGCTGTCGGTCATGCGGCGATCCGGATTATGCAGGCGTCCATTCTAGCGCCGACGGCCAGTGATGCGCACCCAGCCGTCACGATTGGCGATCGGGTCGAGGTCGAAGTCCTGCGCATAGGCGCCAGCCACTTCTTCGCCCTGCTCGGCGAGAATCCCCGAAAGCGCCAGGCGACCGCCCGGCTTGACCAGGCTGGACAATTGCGGCGCCAGAGATACCAGCGGCCCGGCAAGAATGTTGGCCACCAGCACGTCGGCCTGAACCGGCGGCAGGTCTTGCGGCAGGTACAGCGGGAACAGGGCCTCGGCAATGTTGTTGCGACCGGCGTTGTCGCGGGAGGCTTCCAGCGCCTGCACGTCGATGTCGGTGCCGACGGCTTCCTTCGCACCCAGCAGCAGGGCGGCGATGGCCAGGATTCCCGAGCCGCAGCCGAAGTCCAGCACGTTGCAGCCTTTCAGGTCCTGGCCGTCCAGCCATTCCAGGCACAGCGCGGTGGTCGGGTGGGTCCCGGTGCCGAAGGCGAGGCCCGGATCGAGCAACAGGTTCACCGCCTCGGGTTCGGGGGCGGCGTGCCAGCTCGGCACGATCCACAGGCGCTGCCCGAAACGCATGGGCTGGAAACCATCCATCCAGCTGCGCTCCCAGTCCTGGTCCTCGATGACTTCGCTGTGATGTTCGGGCAGCGGGCTGCCCGTCAGCAGCTCGAGGTGGGCCAGGACGGCGGCCGCTTCGGTGCCGCCCTCGAACAGGGCCAGCAAATGCGTGTGCGACCACAGCGGCGTGGTATTGAGTTCCGGCTCGAAGATCGGTTGATCTTCGGCGTCCATGAAGGTCACCGAGACGGCGCCGACTTCGAGGAAAGCGTCTTCGTAGGTTTCGGCTTGTTCTGGGCTGATGGCGAGACGGACTTGCAGCCAAGGCATGGCGGGCACCTTTGAAAAATATTGATTGCAGCCTAGCGGTCTGCGAGAAGCGCGCAAGTTTACGCGAGCGCGGGGCGTTTGTGGGAGTGATCCTTGAACACGCCGGACCCGCCAGGGCGAGCCAGGAACAACAAAGCCGCCCGAAGGCGGCTTTGTCATTGCGGGTTGAAAGCTTAGTGCTTTTCACCAGCCAGCTTGTGTTCCAGGTAGTGGATGTTGATCCCACCCTTGCAGAAGCCTTCATCACGGACCAGATCACGGTGCAGCGGGATGTTGGTCTTGATCCCGTCGACCACGATTTCGTCCAGCGCATTGCGCATGCGCGCCATGGCTTCGTCGCGGGTTGCGCCGTAGGTGATCAGCTTGCCGATCAACGAGTCGTAGTTCGGCGGAACCGCATAACCGCTGTACAGGTGCGAGTCGACGCGAACGCCGTTGCCGCCTGGTGCGTGGAAATGCTTGACCGTGCCCGGGCTCGGCATGAAGGTTTTCGGGTCTTCGGCGTTGATCCGGCATTCCAGCGCGTGACCGCGGATGACCACGTCATCCTGGGTGAACGACAGCTTGTTGCCGGCGGCGATGCTGAGCATCTCCTTGACGATGTCGATGCCGGTGACCATTTCCGAAACCGGGTGCTCTACCTGGACACGAGTGTTCATCTCGATAAAGTAGAAGCGACCGTTCTCGTACAGGAACTCGAAAGTGCCGGCGCCACGGTAACCGATGTCGATGCACGCCTTGACGCAGCGGGCGAAGACTTCCTGGCGAGCCTTCTCGTCGATGCCCGGTGCCGGCGCTTCTTCGAGAACTTTCTGGTGACGGCGCTGCAGCGAGCAGTCCCGGTCGCCCAGGTGCACGGCGTTGCCCTGGCCATCGGACAATACCTGAACTTCCACGTGGCGCGGATTGGTCAGGAATTTTTCCAGATAGACCATCGGGTTGCCGAACGCTGCGCCCGCTTCGGAGCGGGTCAGCTTCGCCGAGGAGATCAGGTCTTCTTCCTTGTGCACCACACGCATGCCGCGACCACCACCACCGCCAGCGGCTTTGATGATCACCGGGTAACCGACTTCGCGACCAATGCGCAGGGCGGTTTCTTCGTCTTCAGGCAGTGGGCCGTCGGAACCCGGAACGGTTGGAACGCCGGCAGCAATCATGGCGTGCTTGGCCGATACCTTGTCGCCCATCAGGCGAATGGTTTCGGCTTTCGGACCAATGAAGGCGAAGCCGGAGTTCTCGACCTGCTCAGCGAAATCAGCGTTTTCCGCAAGGAAACCGTAGCCTGGGTGAATGGCGGTAGCGCCGGTCACTTCGGCTGCGGCGATGATTGCCGGAATGTGCAGGTAAGAGTGGGCGGCAGAAGCCGGGCCGATGCAGACGGATTCGTCTGCCAGACCCAGGTGCATCAGCTCTTTGTCGGCCTTGGAGTAAACGGCGACGGTCTTGATGCCCATCTCTTTGCAGGCACGCAGAATCCGCAGTGCGATCTCACCGCGGTTGGCGATCAGAACTTTTTCCAACTTCGCAGTCATCAAAGTTTCTCCGCGGTTCAAACGATGGTGAACAGCGGTTGGTCGTACTCAACCGGCTGGCCGTCTTCGACGAGGATGGACTCGATCACACCGCTGGTTTCGGCTTCGATGTGGTTCATCATCTTCATGGCTTCGACGATGCACAGGGTGTCGCCTTTCTTCACGGTCTGGCCCACTTCGACGAACGCTGGCGAAGTTGGCGAAGACTTGCGATAGAAGGTGCCGACCATCGGCGAACGGGCAACGGTGCCGTTCAGTGCTGGCGCGGCGGGAGCAGCCGGGGCGGCAGCGGCAGCCGGAGCAGCGGCAGGCGCGGCAACCGGAGCAGGCATTGGCGCCGGAGCGTAGTACTGCTGGGCTGGAGTCTTGCTGTTACGGCTGATGCGTACGGACTCTTCGCCTTCCTTGATCTCGAGCTCGTCGATGCCGGACTCTTCCAGCAATTCGATCAGTTTCTTAACTTTACGGATATCCATGAATCATCAACTCCCAAGGGTCGGTCAGGGGCGTTTAACGCTTGTTGTTCAAGCTTTTGCCTGGCTTTCAAGCTGCTCTAGAGCGGCCTCCAGGGCCAGTCGGTAACCGCTGGCGCCAAGGCCGCAGATCACTCCCACCGCTACGTCGGAGAAGTAAGAGTGATGGCGGAAAGGTTCGCGTTTGTGCACGTTGGACAAATGCACTTCGATGAATGGGATGCTCACCGCCAGCAGCGCGTCACGTAATGCGACACTTGTGTGCGTAAAAGCTGCTGGGTTGATCAGAATGAAGTCCACGCCTTCGCTGCGGGCCGCGTGGATACGGTCGATCAATTCGTACTCGGCGTTGCTTTGCAGATGCAGCAGGTGATGGCCGGCGGCACGGGCTCGTTGCTCCAGGTCCTGGTTGATCTGCGCCAGTGTCGTGGCACCATAGGTGCCCGGTTCCCGGGTGCCGAGCAGGTTCAGGTTGGGGCCGTGCAGGACCAATAGGGTTGCCATCTGCTGTTCCTTGTTATCCGAATGCAATTGTCAGAACCCGGCGACTATGCCGCAAAGCCTTTGTGACTGTCCAGTTCTATGCAATAGCCAGCACGATGGCCGATGTTTGCGCGAAATATGTGACTGGCTGATGAATTCCGGTCATTTGCTTTCGCGCCGCGCCTGCGCGACCCGATCGGCGAAGTCCCTTGCATTGATTTCGCCGATCACCCGCGCATCGGTACGTTCGACGCCATCCTCGCCGAAGAACATCAGCGCCGGAGGACCGAACAGCTGATAGCGGTCGAGCAGGACGCGCTGTTCGGCGTTGCTGGCGGTGATGTCAAAGCGCACCAGGCGATAGCCCTTCAGGCGTTCGACGACGTTGGCGTCGCTGAGGACCTCGCGCTCAATGACTTTGCAACTGATGCACCAGTCGGCGTACCAGTCGAGCAGCAGTGGCGTGCCGGACGATCTTGCATCTGCGAGGGCGCGGTCCAGTTCCGCCGCAGTGGTCACGGTTTGCCAGTCGTCGGTGCCTTGCAGCGATTGCTGGGTGCCTGTGACGATGCGCGGCTGGCCGATCGGGTTGAACGGGTCGGTCTGGCCACTGAACGCGCCGTACCAGCAGGCCAGTGCATAAAACAGCAGGAACAGGCCGAGCAACTGGCCAAGGCGCTTGCGTGGCGGTTTATAGACAAACTCCAGGGCGCCGAGGAACAGCCCGACGCCACCGGCCAGCAGGCCGATCAGCAGCAGGGTGATCTGCCCCGGCAAGACCCGGCTGAGCAAACCGATTGCCAGTCCCAGCAGCAACACCCCGATCGCGTTTTTCACATAGACCAGCCAGGGGCCGCTCTTCGGCAGCCAGGCAGCGCCCCCGGTGGCGACCAGCAACAGTGGCGCGCCCATGCCGAGTCCGAGCATGAACAATTTCAAGCCTCCGCCCAGGGCGTCGCCGCTGGCGCTGATGTACAGCAACGCGCCGGCCAGCGGTGCCGAGACGCAGGGCGAAACCAGCAGACTGGACACCACCCCCAGCACCGCCGCGCCCCACAACGAACCGCCCTCGGTGCGACCGGCGATGCGGTCCAGCCGGCTGCTGATCGCGTGTGGCAGCTTGAGTTCGAAGACGCCGAACATCGCCAGGGCAAACAGTGCGAAAAACATCGCGAATGGCACCAGCACCCAGGCCGACTGCAGGCGCGCCTGGAGATTCAACTGGGCCCCGAACAACCCCATCAGGGCGCCGAGCAGGGCAAAACACGCGGCCATCGGCAGCACGTAGGCGAGGGACAGGTTGAAGCCGCGCCATCCGCCGACCTGGCCGCGCAACACCACCCCGGAAAGGATCGGCAACATTGGCAGCACGCAGGGGGTGAACGTCAGGCCCAGGCCTGCCAGGAAAAACAGCGCCAGTTCGCGCCAGCTCCAGTGCTTGCCGGCGTCCGTGCCGTCGATCTTCAGGCGTTCGGTCTCGGGCGGATAGCACAGGCCTTTGTCAGCGCAGCCCTGATAAGTGACGAGCAGCGTGAAAGCCCGTTGCTCGGTGCGCGGCAGTTCGACATCGAGGATGCCGTGGTAAACCTCGACATCGCCAAAGTACTCGTCGTGCTTTTGTTCACCCTTGGGCAGTTGCACCGCGCCGAGGGCAACGTCGGACGGTTCGGCGCGAAACTGAAACCGCTGGCGGTAGAGGTAGTAACCCTCGCTGGCGACGAATCGCAGCTTGATCGATTGCGGCGTGCTCTGCACCAGGCTCAGCTGAAAGGCTTCGCGCACCGGCAGGAAGTCGGCGCTGTTGTTGATCGAGCCTAACGTGGCGCTGGGTCGGCTCTCCAGCAGGCCGCCGGCGCCGGCCGGCAGGGCGAACACTATGAACAGCAGGCAGAGCAGGCGGCGCATGACGATCTCGCGTATCGGAATTGCGGGCATGATAGCGGACCGTGGCAGGGCGTGCCGGGCGTCGTGCTGCGACCAATGTTCCGGCGCCTTCGAGCAAGCCTGCGCCGACATTCAACCCTGTGCTGCCATGGGAATGCGAGCACAGGGTGTGCGGGCTTGCTCGTGAAGGAGTTTTATCAGACGCGGAAGGCCTGGACGGCGGTATCCAGCCGTTCACCGAGCACCAGCAAGTGCTCGCCTTGCTCACGGCCCTGGCCAATGCGCAACAGGTTATCCCCGCCCAACTGGTGAATCCTCTCGCTGTGATCTCGGATTTCGCTGACCGCGCCGCTCTGTTGTGCGGTGACGTCGGCAATCCGGATCGCTGTGTCGGCAATGGTCTGGATCGCCCCGACGATCTTGTCCAGCGCGCCGTCGGCGGCCTGGGCCTGATTGGCAGTGGCTTCGGCGTGCTCGACCTGGGCGCGCATGCCTTCCACCGATTCTCGCGCCGCCGTTTGCAGCCCGGCGATCAAGGTCTGGATTTCTGCCGTGGCGCCTGCAGTGCGTTGCGCCAATGAGCGGACTTCTTCGGCAACGACCGCAAACCCTCGGCCCATTTCCCCGGCGCGGGCTGCTTCGATGGCGGCGTTCAGGGCCAGCAGGTTGGTCTGGTCGGCAATCGAGCGGATCACTGTCAGGACCCCGCCAATGGTGGCGGACTCCTCGGCCAGGTGTTCGATCATCTGCGCATTGCCTTGCACTTCCTCCACCAACGCATGCAGGCCGGTGAGGCTCAGGCCGATGACTTCCTGGCCGTGCTCCACCGCCAGCCCGGCATGACGGCTGGCGTCGGCGGCCTGGCTGGCATCGCCGGCGACCTGTTGAATGGTCGCCTCCAGTTCGCCCAGTGAGTCGCGAATCAGCGCGGTGTCGCCGGCCTGGTGTTCGGCGCCGTTGTGCAGGTCGTTGCTCAGTTCGGCGAGCGTGCGGCTACTGCCGGCGACCTGTTCGGCGTTGAGGCGGATGGTCCCCACCAGATCGGCCAGGTAGGCGCGCAACCGGTTGAGCGAGGCCTGGATGTCATGCAACTCGCGGTTGGTCTTGCCCAGTTCGATGTCCCGGCTGAAGTCGCCCTCGGCCCAGGTCGACAGGGCCGGTGCGAGGTTGGTCAGGGTCCGGGCGAGGCGGCGTTGCAGAGTGTCGATGAGCAAGGCGATCAGCAGGATCAGGCCGATCATCACCCCTTGCATCAGGCGCACTTCACCCTGGATTTGCCCGTGTTGAGCGCGAACCACCGGTTCCAGGCCGGCGATGGCCTGTTGCACTTCGGTGATTTTCAGGTGCGTCGCGGTGCTGAGGTCGGCACGTTTGCGGATTTGCTCGCGGGTGCGCTCAAGTTCGGCGGGATAGCGGGTCAGCAGGCTGTTGAGTTCGCGCTTGAGCCCGACACCGGCATCCTCGGCTGCGGTTTTTTCGCTGTTCTCCAGCCCCATCATGGCGGCGAAATCGTCGGATACCGATTCGGTGGTGGTGGCGACGCCGAGCAGCGGCAGGGCGTTGAGCAATTCGGCTTGAGCGCGAATGTTGGTGACTTCACGTTCAACGTCCGCCGCCAGTTCGCTGCGACCGCTGCTGACCAGTTTGTCCCGGGCCAGTGACAGTTTGCCCAGGTGCTGGGACGCGGCCAGCAAAGGTGTCAGATAGGGTGCGTTGCCGCTGGCGTACTGGCTGAGCTGGTCGAGGCTGGCGCCGAGTTCGCGTTCGGCTTGCAGCAACAGGGCCTGCGGGTCGCCCGCGAGTTTGCCGGCGGCCAACAGGTCGGTTTTGCTGAATTCATCCAGGTTCGTCAGGCTGGGGCGCAGGGTGTCGGCCAGTGTCGACGGCAATTCCCCCAATTCCTTTTGCAGCGTTTCGATGGCCTGACTGGCAGCGCTCAGGCGCAGGGCATCACCGCTGGCGAGGTAGTCCTCGACGTTGCGCGCCACTTGATTCTGGAACTGCTGGGACAACCCCAGGTAGCGCTCCATCAACAGATACGGACGTTCCAGGGCTCTTTGCGACCACCACAGCGTCGCGCCAAGGGCCACGCACACGGCGACTAAAAGAAGGGTATTGAAATTGGTCAGCAGCTTGAGGCGCATCGCGGACTACCAACGGCAGAATGGTAAGCCCGTGAAGTTATTGCGATTGTGTTACACGGTTATGACCGATGGAGTCGAATCCGATGAAAAAGTGGCATTTTGCTTTGATGTCCGGGCGGCATGCACACGGTTGCGTCCGGCGTGCTTGGCGCGATACAGCGCCTCGTCCGCCTGACTGGCCATCATCAGGCTGTCAGAGTCCTCACAGAGTTCGACCACCCCGGCGCTGAAGGTGCACCACAGGTCCTGGGGCTGGGCCGGGTAGTGAATTTCCGCAAACCGCTGGCGGATTTCGTCGAGCACCTGGTGTGCCGCCTCGATATCGGTGTCGGGCATGACGATGGCGAACTCCTCGCCGCCGTAGCGCCCGATGAAGTCGGTCTTGCGCAGGCGTTGCTTGAGAAACAGTGCCAGGCTCTTGATCACGCGATCACCCATGGGGTGGCCGTGGCTGTCGTTGACCCGTTTGAAATGATCGATGTCGAGCATCGCAAAACTCAGCGGCTTGCTCTCGCGGCGCGAGCGGAAGCTGCAGTCTTCGAGCAATTGCAGAATGTGCGTGTGGTTGTACAGCCCGGTGAGGCTGTCGCGCACCATCCGTGCCTTGAGGTTGCGCGCCCGCGCCGCGCGGTTGCGCACGGTGGTGATCAGGTGCCGGGGCTTGATCGGTTTGGTCAGGAAGTCATCGCCGCCCTCGCTCATGGCGTCGAGCTGCTTGTCCAGGTCGTCCTCGGCGGACAGGTAAATGATCGGCACGCTGACATAGCGGTCGTTGTGCCGAATCACTTTGGCCAGTTCCGTGCCGGTGCAGGTCGGCATGTACATGTCGAGGATGATCAGGTCGGGCTGGAAGTCCGCCAGTTCGGCCATGGCCTGGATCGGATCGATCAGGGTGCGCGTGACGATCCCGGCGCTGTTGAGCAGGCGCTCGGTATGCAAAGCCTGGGCGCGGGAGTCGTCGATGATCAGCACTTTATAAGGTTCGTACTGCGCGACGCAGGTCAGGACTTCGATTTTCTCCAGCAGACTCGAGGCTTCGAGGGTGCCGGTCAGGAACTCCTGGCCACCGGCCCGCACCGCAGCGAGGCGAGTCGGGGTGTCGGTTTCGTGCAGGCTGAAGAACAGCAGCGGCAACGGTTCGTCCAGGCCGACCTGGGCTTCGGCGGCCAGTTTCAGGCCAATGCCCGGACCGCTGAAGTCCACATCCATGACAATCGCGGCGGGCAGGCGCTCGACCATCGACGAGCGGAAAGCCGCCACGCTGTCGAGGGATTGGGCGCTGAGCCCGAAGAACTCGAGCTGCTTGGCCAGGCGCTCGGCACGGTCGTGATCCTGCAGCATCACGTAGATCGGCTTGCGCAGTGGTGGCAGGAACGTTTGTTCGAGTTGATCGCCATGGCGCAGGCCGGTGCGCGACAGGCGCTGCATCAGGCGGTTGAGGTCGGTGATCAGCCCGCTGCTCAAGCGACCGCGATTGGCGTCGACCGCTTCGAGCGACTGGCCGATATGGCGTGCCAGCTGGGTGTGTTCCGGCTGTTCGAAACGCTCGGCGAAACGCAGCAGGCGCAGATTGGCCTCGCTTAGCTCCGTCAGATCGGCGAGCGACCACTCAGTGCGTTGCAGGCGCTGCCAGATCTCAAGAATTTGACGTGCCTGGTGAATCACCCGCTGGGCAAAGTGGTGCTTGAGGCGATCGCGGCTTGGGTCTTCTGGCTCGGTCATATCCTGACTACTAGGTAGGGTGCATGCTGAGGTCGACTGGTGGCTCTATGCTAGCACCTCTTTTCGGTGGGATGAGTGTCGTACGTCAATAATCTGCAACGTGAATGCATTCAGTTTCTGACTTGGCGGTCTGTTACTGCCTGCTCGTTTCCCCCAGGCTCCCGAAAAACAGGGGGTTCAGGAACTTTCCGGCCGCTGTGTGCGAAACCTCTGCCGCGTCGACATGCGTTGGCTGTCCGGAAATTCTGATTTTTCATCGGGCTGATTCAAACGCTTTTTGGCGCTGGCAGGGTTCAGGGAAACCCTTAGATGCCGTGACGGTCATGAGCCAGTGCTCCAAGGATCAACCCTGCGATCAGCAACGCCTGATCCAGCCAGGCCAGCTAGAGTTCTCGGGATGACGCGGCACTGTTTTTTTCCGATCACCCGACGACGGGTGCCGGGCCAAGGCACGTTGTTGTATGGTTGTGGTCGAAACGATGAACTCAAGTGATTGAAAGGATATCGCCATGCTGGACTGGAAGAACCGCGCGGGCAGCGCGCCTGAACGACCTGCTGAACCGAAGTCGGCCACCCGCAGTTACGTCGGTGGCCTGTTGTTCAGCCGGGCGCTGGCCACGTTGATCGGTCTCTACCTGCTTGTGACCATTGCGCTGGGCTGGTACTGGAGCCAGGAGCCGGCGCTGTTCCCGGTTCAACAGAACGCCCAGCTGGCCGCCGAGAGAGAAGGCAAGCAGATGGTCATCGGCTACACCACGGTGGAAACTCTCAAGACGGTCGCCGATACCCTGCTGACCAAACCGGGTGGCTATATTTCCAACGACCGCTTCCCGCCAGGCCTGTGGATGGATAACACGCCGAGCTGGGAGTACGGCGTGCTGGTCCAGGTCCGCGACCTGACGCGTGCCCTGCGCAAGGATTTTGCCCGTTCGCAATCGCAGTCCGCCGAGGACGCCGATCTGGCCAAGGCCGAGCCGCGTTTCAATTTCGACAACAGAAGCTGGGTGTTGCCCTCCAGTGAATCCGAGTACCAGGAAGGCATCGCTTCCCTGAGTCGCTATCAGGCGCGCCTGTCCGATCCGCAGCAGAAAAACGCGCTGTTCTACGCGCGTGCCGACAACCTGAACAACTGGCTGGGCGATGTCGGCACGCGCCTGGGTTCGCTGTCGCAACGCCTGTCGGCCAGCGTCGGGCGGGTCAAGTTGAATACCGCGCTGAAGACTGAAGTGGTCGCGCCGGGCGAGGTGCCGCAGGTCGACGAAGAAATCGTCGAAACCCCGTGGATGCAGATCGACAACGTGTTCTACGAGGCGCGCGGCCAGGCGTGGGCGCTGTCCCATCTGTTGCGGGCCATCGAGGTCGATTTCGCCGATGTGCTGGCGAAAAAGAACGCAACGGTCAGCGTGCGCCAGATCATTCGTGAGCTGGAAGCTTCGCAGGAGCCGGTGTGGAGCCCGATGATCCTCAACGGCAGTGGCTTTGGCGTGCTGGCCAACCATTCGCTGGTCATGGCCAACTACATTTCCCGGGCCAACGCGGCGGTGATCGATTTGCGTCAACTGCTCAATCAGGGCTGAGTCATGGTCGATAACGCGAGGGAGGCCGCCCATCGCGCGGCTTCCGATGCCGAACAGATCGCCTGGGTCGACGAGCAGGACAACCTGCTCGGCGCCCTGGTCCGCTCCGACCTGCGCGAGCGCGGTCTGATCGGGCGCGGCACCTACATCATGCTGTTCAACTCCGCCGGGGACCTCTGTGTGCATCGGCGCACCTTGAGCAAGGCGATCTATCCGGGTTACTGGGACGTGGCGGCGGGGGGCATGGTGCTCGCCAGCGAAACCTACGCCGAATCGGCCGCCCGGGAGCTGGAAGAAGAGTTGGGGGTGAGCGGGGTGGCGCTGACGGCCCACGATCACTTCTTCTTTGAAGACACGGGTAACCGGCTCTGGTGTTCGGCCTTTTCCGCGGTGTGGGACGGACCCTTGGTCCTGCAACCCGAGGAAGTGCTGGAAGCCCGCTTTATCCCGATTGATCAGGTCATGCTGGAAATCCAGCAAAAGCCTTACTGCCCGGACTCTTTGGCAGCCTTGAAGCGCTATCTGCGGGCTCATCGGGACGACGTCGCAAAAGAGGCATAAATTGGCGCCGATTGGCTCTTAGCAATCGGCGTTTTTGCCGTTACACTGCGCGACCTTTTCAAACTGTGACGGCGTGGGTTTTTGCTGTTTCTGTTTTGCAGGCGCGAGCCAGCTCGTTCCTGCAGCAGTCCAGCCGTTTCAGTAGCGCTGCCCCTGCCTGAGTGGGGCTTCGCGGTCGATAGCCTTGTCCAGGGCTGCGACCAGTCTTTGTCCTCCCATAGAGGATTGCCGGTGGCCAAAAAAGCCGCATCCTTCGCCGCCCTAGGTGGCCTGGTATTCTCCACCGACGCAGGTCGTCATTGCCCGGAATGCAGTCAACCGGTGGACGCCTGCATCTGCAAACAGACCGTTATCCCGGCCGGCGACGGCATCGCTCGCGTGCGTCGCGAAAGCAAGGGCCGTGGCGGCAAGACGGTGACCACCATCACCGGCGTGCCGCTGGCCGAAGACGCGCTCAAGGAGCTGGCCACCACGTTGAAGAAACGCTGTGGCACCGGTGGGGCGTTGAAGGACGGTGTCATTGAAATCCAGGGGGATCATGTCGAGCTGTTGTTGGGCGAACTGATCAAGCTCGGTTTCAAGGCGAAGAAGTCTGGCGGCTAGCAGCCTCTGTGAAGACCACCTGTGGCTTGATCCAGTCCCGAGATCCTCTGGTCTGGCGTCGTCACCATGGTTTTCACAGAGCCTGTTCCTGACCGGCTTCTAAACTCGTTGCGGTCGACGGGGTCTACCCCTTCGTTGACGAACCGTCATTTTCATCCTTTAGACTGCGCCGGCCTGAATCCAGGCGACGCTCTATGACTTCTTTATAGGGGACTTCAATGTCCGTACGACGCACACGCAAAGACGATGGCAGCCAATGGACAGTTGCGGACAGCCGCAGTGTTTACGGGATTCGCCATTGGGGGGCCGGGTATTTCGCGATCAATGACGCCGGTCGCGTCGAGGTTCGTCCGAACGGCCCCGACAGTTCGCCTATCGACCTGTTCGAGCAAGTCGACCAGCTGCGCCAGAGCGGCCTGTCCTTGCCGTTGCTGGTGCGTTTCCCGGATATCCTGCAAGACCGCGTGCGTCAGTTGACCGGCGCGTTCGACGCCAACATCGCGCGCCTGGAATACCAGAGCAAGTACACCGCGCTGTATCCGATCAAGGTCAACCAGCAGGAAGCGGTGATCGAGAACATCATCGCCACGCAGAACGTGTCGATCGGTCTCGAGGCGGGCTCCAAGCCGGAACTGCTGGCCGTGCTGGCCCTGGCACCGAAGGGCGGCACCATCGTCTGCAACGGTTACAAGGATCGCGAGTTCATTCGTCTGGCGCTGATGGGCCAGAAGCTTGGGCACAACGTATTCATCGTGATCGAGAAAGAATCCGAAGTGGGGCTGGTGATCGAGGAAGCCGCGTCGCTGAAGGTCAAGCCACAGGTCGGCCTGCGTGTGCGCCTGTCGTCCCTGGCTTCGTCGAAGTGGGCGGACACCGGTGGCGAGAAATCCAAGTTCGGTCTGTCGGCGGCGCAGTTGCTGTCGGTGGTCGAGCGTTTCCGCGCGGCCGGCCTGGACCAGGGCATTCGCCTGCTGCATTTCCACATGGGTTCGCAGATCGCCAACCTGGCGGACTACCAGCACGGTTTCAAGGAAGCGATCCGTTACTACGGTGAGCTGCGCAACCTCGGCCTGCCGGTGGATCACATCGACGTCGGCGGCGGTTTGGGCGTGGACTACGACGGCACACACTCGCGCAACGCCAGCTCGATCAACTACGACATGGACGATTACGCCGGTGTGGTGGTCGGCATGCTCAAGGAATTCTGCGACGCGCAGAGCCTGCCGCATCCGAACATTTTCTCCGAGAGCGGTCGTTCCCTGACCGCGCACCACGCCATGCTGGTGGTGCAGGTCACCGACGTCGAGAAACACAACGACGACGTGCCGCAGATCGAGAACAAGGAAGCACTGCCGGAAACCGTGCAGTGGCTGGTCGACCTGCTCGGCCCGACCGATATCGAAATGGTCACCGAAACCTACTGGCGTGCCACGCACTACATGAGCGACGTGGCCGCCCAGTATGCCGACGGCAAACTGACCCTGGCGGAAAAAGCCCTGGCCGAACAATGCTACTTCGCGGTGTGCCGTCGCCTGCACAACTCGCTGAAGGCGCGCCAGCGTTCCCACCGTCAGGTGCTCGACGAACTCAATGACAAGCTGGCCGACAAGTACATCTGCAACTTCTCGGTGTTCCAGAGCCTGCCGGACACCTGGGCCATCGGCCAGGTGTTGCCGATCCTGCCGCTGCACCGTCTCGACGAGGAGCCGCTGCGTCGTGCCGTGCTGCAGGACCTGACCTGTGACTCGGACGGCAAGATCAAGCAGTACGTCGACGAGCAGAGCATCGAAACCAGCCTGCCGGTGCACGCACTGAAGGACGGTGAAGACTACCTGCTGGGCATCTTCCTGGTCGGGGCCTATCAGGAAATTCTCGGCGACATGCACAACCTGTTCGGTGACACCGACTCGGTGAACATCTACCAGAATGCCGATGGCAGTGTGTACCACGCGGGTATCGAAACCCACGACACCATCGAAGACATGCTGCGTTACGTGCACTTGTCGCCGGAAGAGTTGATGACTCATTACCGCGACAAGTGCGCCAGCGCCCGTATCTCGGCCGCCGAGCGTACCCAGTTCCTTGACGCCTTGCGTCTGGGCCTGACCCGTTCGTCTTACCTGTCGTCCTGACGTCAGTCCACGCCAGGCTGTCTGAAAATGTACCGCTTGCTGCGGGAATTTCAGATGGCCTGGGTGCGGCGTTTCTCCATTTTTCCGGGAAGTTACTCCGACTTCCGGCCATCAAAGTCATATGGTCTTCTTTTCGCGTAGGCCATTTCCTAAGTTGTACTTCAGCACTCTACTCGGCCATGTCTCTCGGCGAGAATCCCCGGCCGCCCCTCCTGTAGAGAATCGCCGATGTTCGATCCAGTCAACGAGCCCTCATTTCGTCTGGATATAGCCGGTCTGCCTGAGCCTTTTGAAGTCCTGGCCTTTACCGGTAGAGAAGCGATCAGCGAGCCCTTTGCGTTCGACGTGGATCTGCTGATCGAAGACCCGGCGCTTGACCTCGCCAGTTTGCTGTATCGACCGGCCGCGTTGCATATCGGACCCCAGAACCGAGCGATACAAGGCCAATTGCACGAACTGGTCCAGCGTGACCATGGCATCAGCGCCCGGCTCTGCCAGGTGCGACTGGGGCCGAAGCTGGCGTGTCTTGACCAGCGCTTGAGCCAGCGGATTTTCAATGCGCTGTCGGTGCCAGAGATCCTCGATCAGGTGCTCAGAGAGCATGGCATCGTCGGCAGGGACCGGCGCTTCGAGTTGGAAGGCGATTACCCGCCGCTGGATTTCTGTACCCAATATCGAGAGTCGGATTTGCAGTTTCTTCATCGCCTCTGCGCCCAGGCATCACTGCATTACCACTTCGAGCATCAGGAGCGTGGACACTGCCTGGTGTTTGGTGATGGTCACGGGCATTTCCGTGCAGGCGCGCGTGCCCCGTTTCGGGTCGATGGCGAGCGTCCGGGCGTGCGCCAGTTTCAACTTCAGGCGGGTCAGTGCCAGGCACCCGGTGCTGAAGGTTGCAGCGATCTGTCGGCGTTGCGCAGCGGGTATTCGATGGCGTTGACCGGTCATCCGGTCGCCGAGTGGAACCGGCGTTGGCTGCTGACCCACGTCGAACACCAGGGCCGCCAGGATCCCGTCGAACCCTACACTAACCAGATTCGTGCCGTGCCCTGGCCGGCCCCCTTCGACTCGCCACGAGCTCCCGTGAAACCGCGAATGCACAGTCTGCAACGGGCCTGGGTGGTGGAAGTCGAGGAGCTTCGGCCGGATCCGTCCCGACCGGTCGCCGTCCAGTTCGACTGGCTCTATCAGGGCGAAGGTGCCAGCCCCAGCCATTGCTGGTTGCCGCTGGCCGGCGAACTGCAAGGCTCGAATGCCTTCAGTGAGGGCACCGAAGTGGTGGTGAGCTTCATCGAGGGCGATCCGGACCAGCCGATGATCTGCGGTTTTCTGCCCACGCCGGCGGCGGTTGAAGAGCTTGGGGTGATGCCGGTGTCATTGGCGGGGTCGGCCGGTGAAGGCATGCTGGAACAGCTGCGCTCGGGCGAGCCCTTGGTGGTGTTGTGCCTGATGCCCGGTGGCGGCAGTTTCAGCCATTGCTGCGAGGTGTTGTGCACCTGTCGGGCGCTGACCCGGTCTGGCCAGAGCGGTGTGGCATGATCGGTGCGACTGCGCAATGGCTGTTGCTGGATGTACCGAGTGTCCCCCAGGCGCGGGCGCTGTTACAAAAGGCGTTACCCCTGGACCGCTGGCTCTGGTTGTTCGAGGGCACGCAATGGCACACGTTGCGTGAGCACGGCCCGGCGCTGATCGATCTGCGCCAGTGCCCGGCGCTGGCGCAGGCGTGCTACGGCCAGGCGCAGGTCTGCCGTGGCCTGCTCATCGTCAGCGAGGCACCACCCACTCGATTGCTCGAGCATTTGCGGCGCATGCTCACCGTCACGCTGGGGCTGCACCACCGAGCCCTGCTGAGTTACTACAACCCGAACACGGCCAGCTATTTTTTTGATGCCTGCGATGCCCGGGAGCTGAGTCGCTGGCTGGGCCCGATCAGCCAGTTGCATTGGTTCGGCGGGACCTGGGCCGACCGGGCGTTTGGCAGCCAGGGGTGGCAGCAGTTGCTCAACCCGGCGCTGGCCGTGCGTCCTTTGGCCGTCGAAGAAAGCCTCAGCCTGCGTCAGCGGGAGAAGCTGCAGGTCTGCCTGCTGGAGCAGCATGCCTGGCGCTGGAGCCAATCCACCGGGACCGACTACCAGCGTCTGTGGGCATACCTGCAGGAAGGGCTGGCGCTGGGGTTTAGCGATCGGCCGGTGCTCGATGGCTGGTTATGGCTGCGCCTGCAGCACCCGACAGCCCCGCTGGTATTGCCGCTGGAGGGGCTGACGCAACAGGAGCGCCTGGACAGCCTGAGCCAGCGCTGGCAGGACGACCGGGCTCAATGACTTCGCCCGGCGAACCAGCGATCGTGCTTGCGCAACGACCAGGCGATGGCGCCGAGGGTCAGGCTGCGCAGCACCATGAACAGCAGGAACGCGATCCACAGGCCATGGTTGCCCAGGCCTTGCAGGGCCCAGGCAAACGGCAGGATCAGCAACACCGCCAACAGCATGCCGTTGCGCATTTCCCGGGCTCGGGTGGCACCGATGAACAGGCCGTCGAGCACGTAGCTCCAGACCGCGATCAACGGCAGGGCAGCCAGGTAGGGCAAGTAGATGAAGGCGGTGTCGCGCACGCTCTGGATGTCGGTCTGCATCTCGATGAACAGGTGCCCGGCGAACAGGAACAGCGTGGCAAATCCCAAACTGGCCAGCAGCGACCAGCCGCAGGCCACGACCAGTGAGCGGCGCAGGGCGTCACGATCGCGCGCGCCGATCGCATGCCCGCACAGCGCTTCAACGGCGTGGGCCAGGCCATCGAGCGCATGGGCGGTCAGCAGCAAGCCGTTGAGCAACAGGGCGTTGGCGGCAACAGTGGCGTCACCCAGCCGCGTGCCTTGTACGGTGATCAGCATGAACACCAGTTGCAGCAACAGGCTGCGGATGAAGATGTCGCGGTTGACGGCCAGCAGCGGGCGCCAACTCCCCCACAGCGTCAGGGCGGCCCAGGCGATCTGGCCGGGGTAGGCGCGCAGGGCTTTGCGCGTCAACAGCAGGCCGATCAGGGCGCCGGTCCATTCGGCGATCACCGAGGCCCGGGCCGAACCGGCCACGCCCCAGTCCAGTCCGAGGACAAACCACAGGTTCAGGGCAATGTTCACCAGGTTGGTGCTCAGCAGGATCGCCAGCGGCGCCCGGGCGTTCTGGGTGCCGAGGAACCAGCCGACCAACGCGTAGCTGGCCAGCGCGGCCGGCAGACCGAACAGACGCGTGTGGAAAAACTCGCGGGTCATCTGGCCCAGTTCCGCCGAGGGCTGCATGAAGTGCAGGGCGATACTGCTCAGCGGAATGCCCAGCGCACCCAATACGACGGCCAGCGCCATGGCCAGCAACAGCCCCTGTAACAGGATCTGGCGCAGCGCCGTACCATCGGCTCGGCCGGCGGCCTGGGCGGCAAAACCGGTGGAGCCCATGCGCAGGAAGCTCATGGCCCAGGCCAGAAAACTGTAAAGGCTGGCCCCGACCGCGACAGCGCCCAACTGATGGGCGTGGGGCAAGTGGCCGATGACCGTGCTGTCGACCAGGGCCACCAGCGGCACGGAAATGTTCGAGAGAATCATGGGGGCGGCGAGCGCCCAGACCCGGCGATGGGTGGGGCGGTCGCGCCAGTCGGCGATCAGGTTGGACATGCAGGCTCCTTGCAGAGCCGGCATTGTAGCGATTCATCCGGTGTCCGCGCCGATCCGTTGCAAGGGGGCGGTGTCAGTGAATGATCCAGCTCAGCAACCACAGCCCCAGCAGCAGCCAGATGATGCCCATGATGATCGATGCATTCATGAACGCCCGGATCGCTGACCACAACAGCATGAGGCCGACAATCAAGGCAATGATGCTGACGATCGACGTGTCCATGCCCAGCGTGCGGGACAACCCTTCGACGAAATTGCTTCCTGCGTTGCTCAGCAGATTGAACAGGCCGCTCAAACCGTCAACGATAAAGCGGATGACCGAACCGAGTACCTGGCCGAGCGATTCGAAAAAGCTTTCTACCTGCATGTCATTAACGTCCTGATGTCAGTGGTTGAGCCTTGGGCCACGGATGGGCGCGGCGAGTTCCGTAGCCGGATCGATTGAGTATGGCGCAAGAAACTTGCCTTCAGGGGGTTATCCCCCCGAAGCTATACGCCTTCAGGAGAGCCCGATGAACCTTGTTGAACTGACCGAACGCCTGCATGCCATCCGTGACCGCAATGACTGGCGGCAATTTCACAGCCCGAAGAACCTGGCCATGGCCGCGAGCGTGGAAATGTCCGAACTGGTGGAGATCTTCCAGTGGCTGAGCGAAGACCAGTCGCGCCAGCTGCCGGCGGATCAACTGGCCCACGCCGGGCAGGAAGTTGGCGACATTGTGTTGTATCTCCTGCTGCTGTGCAGCGAGCTGGGGTTGGACATGAACGAAGTGGTGCGCAGCAAGCTTGCCGACAGTGAGCGGAGGTTCAGCTGATGAGCGACCGTCATTTCGATCAACTGGCGACCCGCTTCGCCGAGAAAATCTACGGCGGGGCCAAGGGGGCGATCCGCCTGGCGGTGTTGCAGGCCGACCTGGCCGAGGCCTTGCCGGATCGACCGTTGCGGGTGCTCGACATCGGCGCGGGCCTGGGCCACATGTCATTGTGGCTGGCCCAGCGTGGTCATGAGGTCACGCTGGCCGAACCTGCCGAACCGATGCTCGAAGGCGCTCGCCAGCGATTCGCCGAGGCCGGGCAGGCCGCGACATTCATTCAGGCGCCCTGGCAGGATCTGCTCGGCCAGCTCACCGAACCCTACGACCTGGTGCTGTGCCACGCCGTGCTGGAGTGGCTGGCCGAACCCCATGCGATTTTGCCGGTGCTGCATCAGTTGACGCGACAGGGCGGCTGGCTGTCCCTGGCCTTTTACAATCGTGATGCGCTGATCTACCGCAACCTGCTCAAGGGCCACTTCCGCAAAATGCGCAAGAACGACATGGCCGGCGAAAAGCAGAGCCTGACCCCGCAACAACCCCTTGATCCGCGTGAACTGGCGGCGCAACTTGAAGGCCTGTGGCAGGTCGAAACACAGAGCGGGGTCAGGGTTTTCCACGACTACATGCCCGTGGAGTTCCAGGCCCGTGCCGAATTGGTCGACTTGCTGGAAATGGAACTGGCCCATCGACGTCACCCGAGCTTTGCCGGGCTTGGGCGTTACCTGCACTGGATGTGTCGGCCGATCTGATCGGAGTGCGAAATGAAAAGTCGTTCAGGGTTACTGTTGATCTGCCTGGGCCTGGCCGCCTGCCAGGGCAGCAATCCGTATGTGGCGAGTTCGAAGCCCTTGCCGCCGGCGCCGCCACAAGCGGCCACGACGTTCGACCGCAGCGCCTACCCGGCCGCGCCTCGAGACTACGGCCGTTATCGCAGCTGGGCCTGGCTCAATGGCACGCTGCCACCGGGCACGGCGTGGGCCGACTCGGCACAGGTCGCCGAGGCCGTGAGCAATGCCCTGGATCAGCGTGGTCTGCGGCCGCTGCATGACAATCGCCCGGCGGACCTGTTCGTCAGTGCCAATCTGCACCTGGAAACCCGCCTGCGCCAGTATCGGGACGACTATGGTTATTACGGCGGCGGGTATGGTGGCTACAACCGTTACGGCAGCGGTTATGGCCTGTACAACACGGTACCGATCGTGCGGACTTACTCGGAACAGGTCGTGGTGGTGCAGGTGAACCTGTTCGATGCGCAAAACGGTCAGCCGGTGTGGAGCGCCAGTGCCGAAACCAGCAGCAAGAGTAGCCAGAGCGCGCAAGCCGATGCCATTCGGGAGGCTGTGGAAAAAGCCATGTCGGCGTATCCTCCCAGTTAGCTTCTGCAATAAGAAGCATTGCGCAGGTTCATGTCTTCAACCGGAGAATCATCATGTTCCGCCGTCTCGTTCTACTGGTCATGGCCGTACTCCTGAGTGCCTGTGCCGCCAACCAGGTCAATCATGACTTCGATGCCAGCCGCGATTTTGCCGCCTATCGCAGCTGGAGCTGGAAAGACCCCGTCCTGCAATATCGTCCCGATGACCCGCGGATCAAGAGCGACCTGACCGAACAACGCATCCGCCAGGCGGTCACCGAGCAACTGGACCAGCGCGGCTTGCGCCCGGCGGCGGCAGG
Source organism: Pseudomonas sp. IT-P12 (assembly GCF_949767465.1). Classification (NCBI taxonomy): domain Bacteria; kingdom Pseudomonadati; phylum Pseudomonadota; class Gammaproteobacteria; order Pseudomonadales; family Pseudomonadaceae; genus Pseudomonas; species Pseudomonas sp. IT-P12. Next base: position 565,491 of record NZ_CATKPY010000023.1, read on the forward strand.
CAGCAAGGGTGATGTGTGGGTGCAGACCTATCTGATCGTCGAGGACCGCCAGCAACAGGTCACCACCAACTACGGCGGCGCCTGGGGCAATCCATGGAATGGCTACTGGGGCGGTCCGATGTACAACGAGACCCGCAACATTTCCTACAAGGTGGCGACCATCCAGGTCGATCTGCTCGACGGCAAGGACGGCAAACTGGTGTGGCGCGGCAGTGACGAACAGATCCTCAGCAGGACACCGAACCCTTCGGATCGCAGCACGGCGATCCAGGATACCGTCAGGAAAATCCTCGCCAACTACCCGCCGCGCTGACCCCGGCCCTGAAAAACGCTGGGAGCGAGCCCGCTCGCGATAGCGATCCATCAGTTACATGATGCGCCGTTATCGCGAGGGGACTCGCCCCCGGCGTTTTGGCCTGCCTCGAAGTTGTGAAATTAATGACAGCCTTGACTCTGCGACGGACGGTGCAGGCCTGATCGTGACGCTGACTTGATGTCAGGTTCGGCTAGTGTGCACTGGCCATCACTCGCGCCAAAAGTCTGTCTATATGCAAGTCAAAGACTTAAAGGTGTACTCGATTTGTCGGGCTGAAAGTGTCAAACAAGCGGCGATCAGTGCGCTTTGTGCAGTCGCTCTGTTCCGGCTTCTTGATGTGGATCCAATCGCCAGGCGGTGTATGACAGAGTCGGCAAGTGCGTCTACTTTCAAGACAGTAGTTGTACAACCAGTGACGGGTAGTACAGAAAAGGTCAGGCTTTGACCCGGAAAGGAGCTGCAATTGAACAAGTCGGTGTCACCGGTAAAAGTCCTCGTCGTCGATGATCAGCCGTTGATTGTTGAGATGGTCTGCGAATTTCTGGAGGGCAGTGGTTATCGCTGTGTGCCTTGTGAGTCGAGCCAGGAAGCGGTCGAACGTTTCAGCGAGGACGTGGACGTCGGCCTGGTGCTCTGTGATTTGTACATGCCGGGGCTGGACGGGATTGAGCTGGTGCAAGAGCTGCAACGGTTATCCGGCAAACACCGGGTTTTCGAGGCCATCATGCTCACCGGTCACGCGGAGAAGCAGGATCTGATCAAGGCCTTGCGGGCCGGGATTGCCGATTACTACCAGAAACCGGTCAACCTGGCCGAAATGCTCGAAGGTATTCAGCGTCAGGAAAGGGTCCTGCAGGAGCGACAAAAAAATGTGCAGTTGGGGCAGTTGAGCCAGAAGCTGCAATACCTGTCCGCCTCGATCGATGACTTGTATCAGGACCTGGACAAGATCCGCCACAGCCCACAGTTGCCGGAGGAGGTCCAGGGGGATGCCGGTGACACGGACGAGGGTGAGATCCCGGCCATCTTCAATCAGTTATCACCCAGGCAGCTGGATGTGGCGCGGCTGGTCGGCAAAGGGCAGACCAACTATCAGATCGCCTGTGAACTGGGCATTACCGAGAACACCGTGAAGTTGTATGTGTCGCAAGTGTTGCGGCTGACGCACATGCACAACCGGACGCAACTGGCTCTGGCGCTGTCGCCGAGCCGTTCGGGTACGCGCCAGCGGGACACTACGCACTGATCCAACCCTTGTCCCTGTGGAAGCGAGCAGGCTCGCCCCTTCAGGAACAAGGCCCGTCACAGCTGATAACTGAAACTGATGCTGTACCTCGGTTTGCGATTGAACGTATCCAGGGCTTTTTCCGACATCGGTTTGGCTGCCTCGAGCGCAATGTTGTAGTACTTGGCATCGCCAAAGCGCACACCCAGCGCCGCCGATGAGAGGTCGTTGCCCTTGACCGGCAATTGGTTGAACCAGGTCCTGGCGCGGTCCAGCACCATGTACGGCTGCACAATCCTCAGCCAGTTCGCGTCGCGGTTGAAACTGTAGTTCAACTCGTAGGCCACCCCCCAACCCTTGTCGCCGGATGCCTGGTCGTCGGGGTAGCCACGACCGAAGTTCTGCCCGCCGAACACGGCGCGCTCGCTCTCGGGCAAGCTATCGTCGCTCCAGTACAAGGCGGCGGACACCACACCCTGCCAGTTGTCGAAAAACTTGTCGCTTTGCACCCCCGACAGGCGCACACGGAAGAAGTCCAGGTCCAGGGCGGTGTCGTTGGTGCGCGCGCCCATGCCGTTGATGCCCTGATACAGGCCGCCGCTGAGAATCCGCAAGCGGGTCTGATCGGCCTTGCGCCAGTCGCTTTCCACGGCGACAGCGCGAATGTCGCTGCGTTGCTCCAGGCTCAGCGGCAGGCCGACCACCTGGTAGCGGGTCCTGTCGTTGACCGCATACAGCCGCGCGCCGGCGCTGAGTATCTCGTTGGGGCCGGCAATCAGCGGATGGCTGAAGCCGAGTGAGTAACGGTCGTTTTCCCGGTGCGGCTTGAGTTCCAGCCCGTTGTCCAACGGCACCCGGGTGCCGGGGTCTGCGCGATATCGCGAAGCAGACAACGCCAGTTGCGTGCCTTCGGCATTGAGGAACTGGTTGTAGTCGAGGCGATAGTAATGCTCGGCGTCATCGCCCGGTGGAAAAAGCCCGCTGAGGCTCAGCTGTTCGCCCATGGCCGTGTGGGAGTTGCTGCTGACGCCGAGCAGCGCCTGGGTGCCGTTGCGGTTGTCCTCGGTGGCGTTCAGGCTGCTGGTGAAGGACTTGCGGCTGGCCTGCACGGCGAGGTACGCCGCACCGTCGGTGGTGCCCGGCGGCGGTACCTGGGCCTGCAGTGTCACCCCGGGAATGCGGCTCATCAGCGTGGTGTAGCGCTCGAAGGTCTTGCGCGTCAGCGGCCGTTCCGCCTGGAGTCTGGCCACCAGTTTGTCCAGCAGCCCCTTGACCCGTCCGACGTCGCCCTGCAACTGGTAATCCTTGATATAGCCCTCCACCAGCACCACCCGTGCCACGCCATTGTCGAAGGGTTGTTGGGGCAGGAAGGCATAGGACAGCAGGTAGCCGTCCTGTTGATAACGGCGGGTGATGTTGCGGGTCGCCTCGATCAGCTCGGCGACGCTGCTTTCGCGGCCTAGCAACGGCTGATAAAGCGCCGCCAGTTCGCTGAGCGGGTAGATCGTGCCGCCCTCGATCTGCACGGTCCGGAGGGTGAGCCGGGTGCCCATCAGCAAGGGTTGGGCCTGCGCTGCACCGGGTTCCGGCACCTGCAGGGGCGCGGCGGTCGGGCGGTAGGCGTCGGCGGGCAGGTTGGGGACGGGGAGGTTGCGAATCGTGTCGTTGCTGTTGAGAAAACTGGGAAGCGAGTCTGCGAGGGTGCAGGAGCTGACGGTGAGCAGTAGCAATGACGCCATGACGCGCATAAGACATTCCCTGTTCTATTCGCTGCGGGGTTCATGTCCGGGAATGACGGCGCAAGACCGGTGATGAGTCTTGCGCCGTCAATCAGGATGGGCGCTATCGTTGAGCAACCGGATGCCAACTAGCGTTTATTGCCCAGCCCTCCGAGCAGACCGCCGCCGCCCGTGCCGCCGTTGACCAACCCGCCCGCAGCAGTGACGGTGTTGCCCAACGAGGTCACGGTGTTGCCCAGCGAGGTGCTGACCGGGTTGGCATTGCCGGCGGCAATCGCACCGCCAAGGTTGGCGACTGCACCACCGGCCTGGCCGGTCAGGCTGGCGACCGGACTGCCGAGGCCGGTGGCGGCGCCGACATTCTGAGTCACGCCGCCAACGGCGCCCACCACCGGGCTCAGCGCTGTGCCGAGGTTGCTGCCGACGCTGGCCAGCGGTGCCGTCGGCCCGAGGTTGGCAACACCGGAACCGCCCAGTGCGCCGCCGACACTGGCAACGAGGTTGCCGCCCGCAACCGCGTTACCGCCCGCTGCGTTGATCACGGTATTGCCGCCGTTGAGGCCTTGGCCAATATTGACCACGGCGCCGCCCACGGTTTCCAGCAAGCCATTGCCGCCCGCGCCTGAACCGCTGCCATTGGCGACCAGGCCGCCGGCCTTGCCAACTGCCGTGCCAGTATTGCTCAGCGCGTTACCCAGGGTGTTGGTCACAGGATTGCCCTTGCCGGCATCGGTGACCTTGTCACCCACGCCATCGACGGTATCCCCCACTTTCTTGATCACACCCTTGAGCGGCTCGCCCAGCCCGGTGGCGTCGCCGACCTTATCGGTGGTGTTTTCCACCATGGCAATCACCGGTACCAGTGCATCGCCGGTTTCCTGGGTGACTGAACCCAGGGGACCCGTGGTGGTGGCTGTGCTCAGGGTGTCGCCGAGCATCGTGACTTTCTGGCCGACGCCATCGAGCACCGGCGCGACGCGAGTCACGACGCCACCGACCACCGGGATGCGGTTGGTGGCCGTGTCGAGTTTGCCACTGACGTCGGAAACGCCATTGCCGACATCCTGTACCACGCCGCCCACCGCCGAGGCGGTGACGCCGAGGCCGTTCGGATCTGTGCCGAGCTTGCCGACACCGTTGGCCAGGCCGTCACCCAGGGTGGTCACCACATTGCCCGCGGTGTTGGCCACGCTTTGCACCACGCCGCCGGCCACTGGAATCGAGCCCAGGGAATCGCCGATCTGGCCCACGCCATCGCCGAGGCCGCTGACGGTGGTGCCGACATCCTGAACCAGCGTGGTGGTCACCAGTGGCGTCGCCGTCGGTGGGGTCGTGCCACCGCCGCCAGTTCCACCGCCGCCACCCGAACCGCCGCCCGAGCCATCGCTGCCACCGCCGCCCGCGCCGGCCGAGCTGTCAGGTGAGCTGCTGCCGGAACTGCTGTGATGACCGCCACCGCCACTGCTGCAACCGCCCAGGCCCAGTGACAGGATCAGTGCCAGAGCCGTTGCCGATTTACACCACGCTGGATTTTTCATGGAGAGATTCCTTGCACCTGTAACAACGCCGTGGTTTCGATAGCTCGCCGTGACTGCCGGCGATGCTGCCTTCGTCCGTTGTTTACATAAAAGGCGCAAGCGCTCTGGGACGCCATTCTCCAATTGGTATTAACACCTTGGATAATGGCGTAGGAAGAGGGTGCCGGGGCTGATCGTTCCCACTCGGAGCGTGGAAACGATCAAGGACCGGGGGCCTGAAACGTCAGGCGATCGGTCGCCAATGCCCCACCATGTGCTCAAGATCGCCGGCACCCATAAGCTGAAAATCGCCGCTGGACCCGGCTGCACTGGCGAGCAGGATGACCTCGCTGGGCAGCCTCACCGGTTTACGAAACTGCACCGCGATCTCGATATTTGCCGTCGGCAAATGCTCGGCCAGCGCCGCAAGGGTGCGAGCCTTGATCCACAACCCGTGGGCGATGGCCGTGGGGAAACCGAACAACTTCGCGCTCGCGGCGCTGAGGTGAATCGGGTTGTAGTCGCCGGACACTTTGGCGTATTGCCGACCGATGTCCGTGGGGGCTTTCCAGCGAGTCACTTCGCTTTGCGCCTGTGAGGTCGTCCATTCTTCCTCGACCGGCTCACCCTCGAGCTTCACCCCGCGACAGAGCATCCGGCTCTGCGCTTCCCACAGAGGTCCCAACTGATCGTCCAGCGTCGTCAGCAGATCGAACGTCGCGCCCTTGGCGTGGGGTTGCAGGTTCTCCACTCGTACGCCGATCCTCACGCGGTTCACCCCTCCCAGGGGGCGCAATACGCTTATCCGGTTGCTCAGGTGAATCAGTCCCAGCAGCGGAAACGGAAAGGCCTTGGCCGTGAGCAATTGCATCTGCAATGCAAACGCCAGGATGTGTGGATAGGTGGGCGGCAGCAGTCCATTGTCGGCGAAGCCGCAAACGGAACGGTAGGCGGCCAGGCGTTTGGCATCGACATCGACCCAGCAGCGTAAACCGGTGTCGGGTAATGTGCTGCCCGTGATCTTGCGTCGTGTTGCGGCCCGCGCATACAACCCTGGCAAGCCAGGTTCGCGGTCGAGGGTGTGCCAGTCGGTGATCATATCGTCAGGCCCCCAGAACGCTTTGGCCGCAGACCCGCAGCGCCTGACCGGTGAATGCGCCGGTACCCGGTTGCGCCAGCCAGGCCACCGCTTCGGCCACGTCCTGTGGCAAGCCACCCTGGCCCAACGAACTCATGCGCCGACCCGCCTCACGCAAGCCGAACGGAATGTGCGCGGTCATCTGTGTCTCGATGAAGCCGGGGGCCACCGCATTGATGCTGATCCCACGCTCATTGAGCTGCGGCGCCCAGGCTTCGGCCAGGCCGATCAATCCGGCCTTGCTCGCCGCGTAGTTGGTCTGGCCGCGATTGCCGGCGATGCCACTGATCGACGCCAGCAGAATCACCCGGCCGTTGTCGCGCAAGGTGCCGCTGTCGAGCAGGGCCCGGGTCAGCACTTGTGGCGCGTTGAGATTGACCGCAAGCACTGCGTCCCAGAATTCCGGGGTCATGTTGGCCAGGGTTTTGTCCCGGGTGATGCCGGCGTTGTGCACCACGATATCGATCCCGTCAGGCAGGTGTTCGATCAACTGCGCAGCGGCGTCCTCGGCGCAGATGTCCAGGGTAATGCCGCGCCCGCCGAGGCGTGCGGCCAGCGCTTCGAGATCGGTTTTGGCCGCTGGCACATCGAGCACAATGACCTGGGCGCCGTCACGGGCCAGGGTTTCGGCGATGGCCGCACCAATACCCCGCGCCGCGCCGGTGACCAGTGCCTTGCGGCCCGCCAATGGCCGCGTCCAGTCCGTCACTGGCGTGTCGCAGGCGTCCAGGCGGATCACCTGTCCGGACACGAAGGCGCTTTTGGGCGAGAGGAAAAATCGCAAAGGCCCTTCCAGTTGGTCCTCGGCGCCTGCGCCGACATGAATCAGCTGCAGGGTGCCGCCGCTGCGCAGTTCCTTGGCCAGCGAACGGCTGAAGCCTTCGATGGCACGTTGCGCGCTGGCGGCGAAGGGATCACTCAAGTCCTGCGGGGCGCGCCCGAGAATCACCAGGTGCGCGCTGTGATCGAGGTTTTTCATCAACGGCTGAAAGAACTCGCGCAACTGCTTCAGCGCATCGGTGTGCACCAGGTCGCTGGCGTCGAACACCACCGCCTTGAGTTTGGGGCCGTGGCCGGGAATCCACGGGGTGGCCATCGAAGGCTCCGTTCCGTAGCTGTAGATCGCATCGGTCAGACGGTTGGCGAAAGCGCTGACTTTCTCCGCCAGCGGCCCGCCGCCGATCAGCAGCGCCCCCTCGACCGGCCGCAACCGGCCGGCTTGCCAGCGCTCCAGCCGCACGGGTGACGGCAGACCCAGGGCCCCGACCAGTCGATGGCCGATGGACGAATTGGCGAAGTCGATATAGCGGTCAGACATGGAACGCGCTCCGGTAGCTGGGGTTCAAAGTGTGGACCACGAATGGCAATCGGTCGTTCGATTCCCGAGATAAAGCCTACGCTTGTGCTTTCAGGCGGACGAAACCGCCCTGTGGGAACGGGCCTGCTCGCGATGGGGCCCTGTCAGCCAACATGCCTGTCGCCTGATCAGCCGCCATCGCGGGCAGGCTCGCTCCCAGCGGGGGAACGCACATTTTTCGATTCAGAAGGAGCTTTTCATGACTCAGTTGCGCCGCGTCGCGATCATTGGCGGTAACCGAATTCCATTCGCCCGCTCCAATGGGCCTTACGCCACCGCGAGTAACCAGGCCATGCTCACCGCAGCGCTTGAAGGCCTGATCGAGCGTTTCAACCTGCATGGCCTGCGCATGGGCGAAGTGGCGGCCGGTGCGGTGCTCAAGCATTCCCGGGACTTCAACCTGACCCGCGAATGCGTGCTTGGCTCGCGACTGTCACCGACCACCCCGGCCTATGACATTCAGCAGGCGTGTGGCACCGGCCTGGAAGCGGCCTTGCTGGTGGCCAACAAGATCGCCCTGGGTCAGATCGAGTGCGGCATTGCCGGCGGGGTCGACACCACGTCCGACGCGCCCATCGGCATCAACGAAGGATTGCGCAGGATCCTGCTGCAAGCCAATCGGGCCAAGACCACGGGCGACAAACTGAAGACCTTCCTGCAACTGCGCCCCGGTCATCTGATCCCGGAGTTTCCGCGTAACGGCGAGCCGCGCACCGGGCTGTCAATGGGCGATCACTGCGAGTTGATGGCGCAGACCTGGAACATTGCGCGCGCCGAGCAGGATCAACTGGCGCTGGAGAGTCATCAGAAGATGGCGGCGGCATATGCCGAGGGCTGGCACAACGACCTGATGACACCGTTTCTCGGCCTGACCCGCGACAACAACCTGCGCCCGGACCTGACCCTGGAAAAACTGGCCTCGCTCAAACCCGCCTTCGAGAAAAGCGCCAAGGGCACGCTGACCGCCGGCAACTCGACGCCACTCACCGACGGCGCATCGCTGGTGCTGCTGGGCAGTGAGGCGTGGGCCAAGGAACGTGGTTTGCCGGTCCTGGCCTATTTGCGTGACGGTGAGGCCGCCGCCGTGGATTTCGTCAAGGGGGCCGAAGGCCTGCTGATGGCGCCGGTCTACGCGGTGCCCCGCTTGTTGGCGCGCAACGGCCTGACCCTGCAGGACTTCGACTATTACGAAATCCACGAAGCCTTCGCCGCGCAGGTGCTCTGCACCTTGAAAGCCTGGGAAGACCCGCAGTACTGCCAAACCCGCCTGGGCCTCGACGCACCGCTGGGCACCCTCGACCGCGGCCGGCTCAACGTCAAGGGCAGCTCGCTGGCGGCGGGGCATCCGTTCGCGGCCACCGGCGGGCGCATCGTCGCGAACCTGGCGAAGTTGCTCGATGTGGCCGGGAAGGGGCGAGGATTGATTTCGATTTGTGCGGCGGGTGGGCAGGGAGTGACAGCCATCCTCGAACGCTGACCAATGCTTTCGGCCGACCCCTGACCCTGTGGGAGCGGGCAAGCCCGCTCCCACAGTGATCGTTGGTGTTGATTGGAAAGGGCACTTGCCCTACCGTCCCACGCATCATCCACCTGGCAACACAAGGCCCCCGAATGGCGACTAACGGACAGCTTTCCCTGGAGCGCGCCATTCCAGTGCTTGGCGCCTTGCCACGCCCGCTCTATGCCCGGGTAGAAAGCCTCAACGCTGGCTCTTGGACCCCCGCCCATCGCCACGACTGGGTGCAGTTCTCCTACGCGATCAGCGGCGTTCTCGGCGTGCACACCGCCGAGGGCAGTTACTTTGCGCCGCCGCAGTGGGGGATCTGGATTCCGGCGGGGGTCGAACATCAGGTGGTGACCTCGATGCGCGCCGAGATGCGCAGCCTGTATGTGCGCCGCGAAGACTGCCGCTGGGCCGAGGACCGGTGTCGGGTGCTGGAGGTGACGCCGCTGGCGCGGGAGCTGATCAAGAGTTTTTGCCAACTGCCGGTGGAGTATCCACCAGGCGACAGCCCGCAGGCGCGGCTGGTCAGCGTGTTGCTGGATCAACTGGCGAGCCTGCCGGAAGTCGGCTTCTCGCTGCCGTTGCCCCGTCATGAGCGGTTGTTGGCGCTGTGCAACGAGTTGATCGAAACCCCGGAGCACGACGTGACCTTGCAGGAGTGGGCGCAGCGCCTGGGGACGTCGCAGAAGACGCTGATGCGCCTGTTCCAGCGTGAAACCGGCTTGAGTTTCCGGGGCTGGCGCCAGCGCATGCGATTGCTGTCGTCGTTGAGCCTGCTGGAGGAGGGCGGCAGCGTGACCGATACCGCGTTGGCCTGTGGCTATGACTCGACGTCAGCGTTCATAGCGGCGTTCAAGGGGTTGTTCGGCTTTACGCCGGGGGAGTTGTTCCGCCAGTAGGATCGGCGCTGTCTCCTGTGGGAGCGGGCTTGCCCGCGAAGGCAGAGTGTCAGTTGTCACACGTATCGACTGGCACACCGCAATCGCGGGCAAGCCCGCTCCCACAGGGAGGATGTCAGGTCTTGAAGCGTCGAACCAACCCGTCCAGTTCACTCGACAACCCTGCCAAACTCTGGGAATCCAGCCGCGCCGAGTTCGCCAGTTCCGCCACCAACTGCGCATCGCCGTGAATCTGGCTGATGTGCCGGTTGATGTCCTCGGCCACCTGGTGCTGCTCTTCCGCTGCCGTGGCGATCTGGGTGTTCATGTCGCGGATCACGTCCACCGATTCGCGAATTTGCCCGAAGCTGCTGCGCGCCTCGCCGATGCGGGTCACCGACTGCTGCGACACTTCCAGGCTCGCGTGCATCTGCTGGGTCACCTCGCTGGTGCGTTTGGCGAGGTTGCCGAGCAGGCCGTCGATTTCCGCCGTGGAGTCGGCCGTGCGTTTGGCCAGCGCCCGTACTTCATCGGCCACCACCGCGAAACCGCGACCTTGCTCGCCCGCCCGGGCGGCTTCGATGGCGGCGTTCAGCGCCAGCAGGTTGGTCTGTTCGGCGATCGAACGGATCGTCCCGAGAATCGACTGGATGTCATTGCTGTCGCGCTCCAGTTGTTGCATCGACTGCGCCGACTGTTCGATTTCCTGGCTCAGGCGATCAACGCTGTTCACCGCGGCATCGATCTGCTGCTGGCCTTCACGGGCCTGGCGCTGGCCGCTGTCGGCCGACTCGGCGGCCTGGCTGCAGGAGCGCGCGACCTCGTTGGCGGTGGCGACCATTTCGTGGAACGCGGTGGACACCATGTCCACGGCTTCACGTTGACGACCGGCCGCCTCGGCCATGTCGTGGGAGACCTGGGTCGAGCTCTTGGAGGTGTCGAGGATTTTGCTCGCGGCGCCGCCGATGCTCTGAATCAGGTTGCGAATCGCCGCCAGGAACTGGTTGAACCAGTTGGCCAGTTGCGCGGTTTCATCGCGACCACGGATTTGCAGGCTCTGGGTCAGGTCGCCTTCACCCTGGGCGATGCCTTCCAGGCCGCTGGCCACGCCGCGGATCGGACGTACGATGAGGCTGGCGAAACTGGCGCCGACGATGGCGAAGAACACGGCCAGCACGGCGGCGATGATGGCGATCAACCAGGTCAGTTGGGTGGCCGAGCTCATCACTTCGCTTTGCTTGATCAAGCCGATGAAGGTCCAGCCCAATTGTTCCGACGGCCAGACGTTGGCCATGTAGCGCTCGCCGTTGAGTTCGACTTCCACCAGGCCTTTGCCTGCCTTGGCCAGTTGTGCGTAACCGTCACCGAGGCTGCCCAGGGCTTTGAAGTTATGCTCCGGCTGCTTCGGGTCCACCAGCACGGTACCGGTGTTTTCCAGCAGCATCAGGTAACCCGATTCGCCCAGTTTGATCTGCTTGACGATCTCGGTGAGCTGCTTGAGCGAGACGTCGATGTTGACCACGCCGCCCTGGGCCCCCAGCTGGTTGGCCACGGCGCGCACGGTACTGACCAGCACCGCGTCATCGCCGGCCCAGTAGTAGGCTTCGGTCCGCACGGTCTTGCCCGGGTTGGCCATCGCCGTTTTGTACCAGGGACGAATGCGCGGATCGTAGTTGGACATTTTGGCGTCGCCCGGCCAGAACGCATAACCACCGCTGGCCAAGCCGTAAGACACGTACGAGTAAGCCGGATGGCTGGCGGCCAGGGCCGCGAACAAATCAAACAGTTTGGTGTCGATCTCGGTATCGGGGATCTGCGCGGCGTCAGCGCTGACACGGCTCTTCACGCTGGCGTCGGCCGTCTTGACCAATGGCTGGTTGGCCAGGTACTCGACGTTCTGGCTGATGCCGTCGAAAAACAGCTGCATGGCGTTGCTGACCTGACGAATCTCGCGGCCGCTGCCGTCGACGAAGTCGTCCTTGGCATCGCTGCGCAGGTTCAGCACCACCAGGGTGGCGACCAGTACCACGGGCAAGCAGGCGATGATTGCAAACGCCCACGTCAACTTCTGTTTGATGTTCATCCGCGCTCCATATTTTCTTGTAACCCACGTAGTGCAGAGGACTCGCGGAATTATTGGCAGCCATAAACGGTGTTGTTGATCCCGATCCTGGGACGCCGTCGTTTTCTATCGAAACGAGTGTCGGACAATTCACTTTGTTACTGATGACTTCGGCTGCCCGAGCGGGAAATTGAGGGTTCTCAGAAAAAATCCTACGAAAGGAGCCGTCTGGTACGTCAGATCATGTCGCCATTACCGGAGCATCCCTTCTCCAACAAGTGCTGCGTGCTCGGCTATGATCCTTGGCGGTTGATGGACATCGGCGGAATTTGTCAGGTTTTTCGGCACATTGTGTGCATCTGCAGCGTTCATAGGTCGGCAACCCCTCCCGCCCGGGAAAGGATTGCCGTATAACGAATGACTTTCGCGTGTTTGGTAATAAAGGACCCACAATAAAAGCTGATGAAGACTCCAAAACGCATTGAACCCCTGATCGAGGACGGTCTGGTCGACGAGGTGCTGCGCCCACTCATGAGTGGTAAAGAAGCAGCGGTGTATGTGGTGCGCTGCGGCAATCAGCTGCGTTGCGCGAAGGTCTACAAGGAGGCGAACAAACGCAGTTTTCGTCAGGCGGCCGAGTATCAGGAAGGCCGCAAGGTGCGCAACAGTCGGCAGGCCCGGGCCATGGCCAAGGGCTCCAAGTTCGGTCGCAAGGAGGCCGAAGACGCCTGGCAGAACGCTGAAGTGGCGGCATTGTTCCGCCTGGCCAATGCCGGTGTGCGGGTGCCCAAGCCGTATGACTTCCTCGAAGGCGTGCTGCTGATGGAGTTGGTGGCCGACGAGTACGGCGATGCCGCGCCACGCCTGAACGACGTGGTGCTGGAGCCGGACCAGGCGCGCGAGTATCACGCGTTCCTGATTTCGCAGATCGTGCTGATGCTGTGTACCGGTCTGGTGCACGGTGACCTGTCCGAGTTCAATGTGCTGTTGACGCCGACCGGCCCGGTCATCATCGACCTGCCGCAAGCGGTCGACGCGGCGGGTAACAACCATGCGTTCAGCATGCTGGAGCGGGACGTGGGCAACATGGCGTCCTACTTCGGGCGGTTTGCCCCGGAGCTGAAAAGCACCCGGTACGCCAAGGAAATGTGGGCCTTGTATGAGGCCGGCACCCTGCATCCGGGCAGTGTCCTGACCGGCGAGTTCGCCGATACGGAAGAACTGGCCGATGTCGGCGGGGTGATGCGCGAAATCGAAGCGGCGCGCCGTGATGAAGAGCGCCGGCAGGCGGCCCTTGCCGCAGACGATGCGCCGCCGAACAAAACCGAAGAGCCGCCGCCTCCGTGGATGCAGTGATCGGTTGAGACAGAAAAAAACCGGCTTCGGCCGGTTTTTTTATGGTGGGTGGGTTCTGAAGGGGCAACCGCCGCCCGGAGCGCGCCCGTCCCGCTGTCGAGCGCCTTCCAATCTGGGAGCGGGCCGGCCGCGAACACCGCCTGACAGCCAGCACGTCTGTTTCAGGCTGGCACCGATGAATCACAACACCCCGACGCCAGATTCTTCAGGATTGGGCAGTCCGGCCGGTGATCGCCCTGACAATGCTCCACCAGGTCCTGCAGGGTGTCGCGCAACTGGCCCAGCTCGCGGATTTTCTGCTCCAGCTCGTCGATGTGCTGACGGGCCAGCGCCTTCACGTCCGCACTGGCACGCTGGCGGTCTTGCCACAGGGCCAGCAGTTTGCCGACCTCTTCCAGGGAAAACCCCAGATCCCGCGAACGCTTGATGAACGCCAGCGTGTGCAAGTCGTCATCGCCGTACAGCCGATAGCCGCTGTCGGTGCGATGGGCCGCCTTGAGCAAACCGATGGACTCGTAATAACGGATCATCTTCGCGCTCAGGCCACTTTGACGGGCTGCTTGGCCGATGTTCATCGGTCATCCTCCAGGTCCTTGGGTTTCCAGGTTTTCAACAGTAGCGCATTGCTCACCACGCTGACGCTCGATAACGCCATTGCCGCGCCAGCCAGCACCGGGTTGAGGAAGCCGAACGCGGCCAGCGGGATGCCGATCAGGTTATAGACGAAGGCCCAGAACAGGTTCTGCCGGATCTTCGCATACGTCTTGCGGCTGATTTCCAGCGCCGCCGGCACCAGGCGCGGATCGCCGCGCATCAGGGTGATCCCGGCCGCGTGCATGGCGACGTCGGTGCCGCCGCCCATGGCAATGCCGATGTCGGCGGCGGCCAGGGCCGGGGCGTCGTTGATGCCATCGCCGACCATCGCCACCACCCCGGTTTTTTTCAGGGCCGCGACGGTGGCGGCTTTGTCGGCTGGCAGCACCTCGGCGTGGACATCCTCGATGCCGAGCGCTTCGGCGACCACTCTGGCGCTGCCGCGGTTGTCACCGGTCAGCAAGTGGCTGCTGATCTGGCGCCGGCTGAGTTGTTGCACCGCCTGCAGTGCGCCGGGCTTGAGGGTGTCGCCGAACGCGAACAGGCCCAGCACTTGCGGTTGTGGCGATTGCGCGATGAGCCAGGACAGGGTGCGGCCTTGGTTTTCCCAGGCACTGGCGGAATCTGCCAACGGACCGGCATTCAAGCCACTGTCTTCCAGCAGGCGCCGATTGCCCAGCGCGAGCCGACGGCCCTGGAGGGTGCCGGCGATGCCGCGTCCGGTCAGCGATTGGCTGTCGCTGACGTCCGCCACGGTCAAGCCGCGTTCGGCACAGGCGTCCAGTACCGCTTTGGCCAGCGGGTGTTCGCTGCCGCGTTGCAGGGCGCCCGCCATTTGCAGCAGGGCGGCTTCGTCTGCGTCAACGGCGGTCATGTGAGCGATGCGCGGAGCGCCGGACGTCAGTGTGCCGGTTTTGTCGAACACCACCGCGCTGACTTCATGGGCGCGTTCCAGGGCTTCGGCATCCTTGATCAGAATCCCGTGGCGCGCGGCCACCCCGGTGCCGGCCATGATCGCGGTCGGCGTGGCCAGGCCGAGGGCGCACGGACAGGCGATCACCAGCACCGCGACAGCGTTGATCAACGCGGTTTCCAGCGGCGCGCCGTACAGCCACCAGCCCACCAGGGTTGCCAATGCGAGCAGCAGGACCGCAGGCACAAACACCTGGCTGACTTTATCCACCAGTTTCTGGATCGGCGCTTTCGCCGCCTGAGCGTCCTCCACCAGCCGGATGATGCGCGCCAGTACGGTTTCCGCCCCGAGGGCCAGGGTACGTACCAGCAATCGGCCTTCGCCATTGATGGCACCACCGGTCACCTTATCGCCGGGCTGTTTCGGTACGGGCAGGCTCTCACCGCTGATCAGTGCTTCATCGGCGTGGCTCTGGCCCTCGATCACTTCACCGTCCACCGGAAAGCGCTCACCGGGTTTGACCAGCACCAGGTCATCGAGGCGCAAGGCGCTGATGGCGACGTCCTGTTCATGGCCGTCGATCACCTGCACAGCACGCTCCGGGCGCAGCGCTTCGAGGGCGCGGATGGCACTGGCGGTCTGGCGCTTGGCGCGGCTTTCCAGGTATTTGCCCAGCAGCACCAGAGCGATCACCACTGCGGACGCTTCGAAATACAGGTGCGGCATGCGTCCGGCGGCGGTGGCCCACTCATAGAGGCTCAGGCCGTAGCCGGCGCTGGTGCCGAGGGCGACCAGCAAGTCCATGTTGCCGGCACCGGCACGCAGCGCTTTCCAGGCGGCCACATAGAAGCGCGCGCCGAAGATGAATTGCACCGGGGTGGCCAACGCGAACTGCACCCACGCCGGGAGCATCCAGTGCACACCGAACGGTTGCAGCAGCATCGGCAACACCAGCGGCAGGGCGAGCGCGATCGCCAGGATCAACGCCCAGCGCTCACGGTGCAGGTGCTGCTGTTGCGTATCGGTCTGCGGTTGTTCGGGCTGCCAGACGCTGGCGCTGTAACCCGCCCGGGACACCGCATCGATCAGGGTTTGGGGGGCGACCTGCCCAAGCAATTCGAGGTGGGCGCGTTCGTTGGCCAGGTTGACGCTGACGCGCCTGACACCCGGCACCTTGCCCAACGCCCGTTCGACTCGACCGACGCAGGAGGCGCAGGTCATGCCGTCGATGCTCAGTTCCAGGTTGTGCTGCGGCACGCTGTAGCCCGCTTGTGCCACTGCCTCCACCAGCGCCGGCAGGCTGTCGCCCGGCGCCTGCACCCGAGCCTGCTCGGTGGCCAGGTTGACACTGACCGCCGTGGCGCCAATGACTTTGCTCAAGGCACGCTCGACACGCCCGGCGCAGCTGGCGCAGGTCATGCCGGCAATCGGCAGATCGAAAGTGATGGATTCGGACATCGGTCGCGCTCCCTGTAGAAGATGCCTACAGGATCAACCTTGCCATGCGGGCAAGGTCAAGCGCCATGTTCCAGATCAAATGCGACGTCAGTAATCCAGGGCTGCCTGCTTCAGGTACATGCCTTCCTGGGTCATGGCGATCCGGTACTTCAACACATCACCGGCCTTGAGCGTGATGACCTGCGAGCCCGGCGCGAGCATTCCGGGGTTGCAACCCGGCGCCTGGCCGGGCAGCAGTTTGAGACGCAGCGAGACATCGCCCGGCGGCAGGTTGAACGAGGTGCTCTGTTCCTGGAACAGCCGCGCCGACAGTTGATCCTGCAGGTACACGCCGATTTCGCAACTGGTCGACACTTCCAGGCGCTCGCGGGAAATGATCAGGACGCCGTAATCCTCACCGGCAGCATGGGCCGAGGGCACGGCGGCGGAAAGGCTGAGCAAGCCAAACAGGCTGAAAGCTGACCAGCGCATGGCTGAATCTCCTGAGTTCGAGTCATTGATGCTCGCAGCTTGGCCGAGCGCGGCGCCGATTGCCAGCCCGGCAGCGAATCTCAGAACTTGACCTTGCCATGGTGGAAAGGTCGAGACTGTGCGCAACCTCATCAAAAGGAGTCATTGCATGCAAGTGTTCAACGTTCAAGGCATGTCTTGCGGCCATTGCGTCAAGGCCATTACCCAGGCGCTGCAGGCGAAGGATCCCGCGGCCAGCGTGCGTGTCGACCTGGCGGCAAAGGAAGTGGGCGTCGAAAGCGCACTGACCGTCGATCAAGTGATCGCAGCGATCAGTGAAGAAGGCTATGAAGTGAAAGTTGCCTGAACACTTCCCTGTGGGAGCCAGGCCCGGTCAAGGGCATTGATATTGACTGACGCCCGCGCAATCGCGAGCAAGCTTGCTCCCACAGTGTTTTGCTTCCATTCAGCAGGTTTTTAATAGTTAGCGAGCTATCGGAATGTTCAAGGCGGCCAGGCACGGCTAGACTGTCGGGCTTGCTGACCTCAGTCCCACTGGATGCCTGATGAACCTCCGTACCATTTTGATACTCGGCGCCCTGAGCGCTTTTGGGCCGCTTGCGATCGATTTCTACCTGCCGGCCTTCCCGGCGATGGCCCTGGCGTTCGGCACCGATGAACAGCACGTTCAACTGACGCTGGCCGCGTATTTCCTCGGCCTGTCCATCGGCCAGCTGGCGTACGGCCCGGTGGCGGATCGTTTCGGCCGGCGCGTGCCATTGCTGACGGGCGTCGGCCTGTTCACCGTCGCGTCCCTGGCGTGTGCCTATGCGCCGAACCTGGAGTGGCTGATGGGCGCGCGCTTTGTCCAGGCATTGGGTGGCTGCGCCGGCATGGTGATCTCCCGGGCGGTGGTCAGCGACAAGTGTGATGCCGTGGGCTCGGCCAAGGTCTTTTCCCAACTGATGCTGGTCATGGGCCTGGCGCCGATTCTCGCGCCGATGCTCGGCGGATTGCTGGTCAACACCACGGGCTGGCAATCGATTTTCCTCGCCTTGACCGGTTTCAGTGCGATGGCGGGGCTGGCTGTGGCGCTGGGGTTGCCGGAAAGCATGCCCGCGCACCTGCCGCGTCAACCGCTGTCAGGGGCGCTGCGCCAGTACGGTCGCCTGCTGAAGGATCCGGTTTACCTGGGCCACGCCCTGACCGGTGGCATCGCCATCGCCGGGATGTTTGCCTACATCGCCGGTTCGCCGTTCGTTTTCATCAAGCTCTACGGGGTTCCGGCCGAGCACTTCGGCTGGTTGTTCGGTACCAACGCGGCAGGCTTCATTCTGGTGGCGCAGGTCAACGCACGCCTGCTGGCCAAGCGCGGGCCGGCGTATCTGCTGGTGCGCACCGTTTGGATTTACCTGGCGGCGGCCCTGACGCTGTTGGCTGTCAGCTCCCTGCACACCGAGCAATTGTGGCCGCTGTTGGTGCCGCTGTTCATCTGCATCTCCAGCCTCGGTTGCATTCTGCCCAATGCTTCGGCGTGTGCCATGACCGGGCAGGGTGCGCGCGCCGGCAGTGCGTCGGCGATGCTCGGTTGCCTGCAATTCAGCGTCGCCGCCGGGGCCGCGTCGCTGGTGGGTGTCTTGTATGACGGCAGCGCGATGCCGATGGCCATGGTCATCAGCCTGTGCGCGATTCTGGTGGTGAGTGCGGCGATGCTCACCCGACGTCTGCAAAATGCCCGGGCATTGGCGCAAGCCCAGGTCTGAGGAGGCCTCAGCCAGCCGCTCGGTGCTGGTAGACGGGGATCGGGTGAGGGGCTTGCAGGCGCGCTTCGAGGGTGCGGGTAAAGGCGCGGGCTTCGGCTTCGGTGCGGAATGTCACAGCGTGTTGATCCAGGCGGACCTGCCACTGGGAATGTGCCAATTCTTTTATCAGGATCTTCATTGCTGACCTCCTCGGTTAAAAGATTGCATCGCAGAGGTCACGATTGTAGACCCCCGTGCAATCAAAACCATGACAACGATCAACCTTCGGACTGACGGCGTCGCCCTGGCGGGCGACGCGTGTTTCAACCTGTTTCAGAAGCCTTCGAGCACGATCTTGCCCTTGGATGTTCCGCTTTCAAGCAGCGCGTGGGCGCGTCGCAGGTTGGCCGCATTGATGCTCCCGAAGTGCTCGCCGACCGTGGTTTTCAAGGTCCCGGCGTCGATCAGCCCGGCGACCCGGTTGAGCAGTTTGTGTTGCTCGATCATGTCCGGGGTTTCGAACAGCGAGCGGGTGTACATGAACTCCCAGTGCAGCGACAGGCTCTTGCGCTTGAGCTTGGTCACGTCCAGGGCCTTCGGGTCATCGATCAGCGCGAGCTGGCCTTGCGGCGCCAGGGCTTCGACCAACTGGTCCAGGTGATGATCGGTCTGGGTCAGGCTGGCGACGTGGGTGACATTCGCAACGCCTGCGTTTTTCAGGGCTTCGCTCAACGGCTGGCTGTGATCGATCACCAGGTCGGCACCCAGTTCACGGACCCAGCTCTGGGTTTGCGGTCGCGAAGCGGTGCCGATCACCGTAAGGCCGGTCAGTTGGCTGGCCAACTGCGTCAGGATCGAACCCACCCCGCCGGCCGCGCCAACGATCAGCAGGCTCTGGCCTTCATCGGTTTTGCCTTCGCGCACTTGCAGGCGTTCGAAGAGCAATTCCCAGGCAGTGATGGCGGTCAGCGGCAGGGCGGCGGCTTCGGCGAAACCCAGGGTCTTTGGCATGTGGCCGACGATGCGCTCGTCCACCACGTGCAATTCGCTGTTGCCGCCAGCACGGGCGATCGAGCCGGCGTAGAACACCTTGTCGCCGGCCTTGAACAACGTCACTTCGCTGCCGACCGCCTTGACCACACCGGCGACGTCCCAGCCCAGCACTTTGGGCGCACCACCTTCAGGCTGGACGTTCTGGCGGACCTTGGTGTCCACGGGATTGACCGAGATGGCTTTGACTTCGACCAGCAAATCGCGCGGGCCGGCGACCGGTTCTGGCAATTGGATGTCCTGCAGGGATTTTTCGTCGCTGATCGGCAACGAGGCGTAGTAGGCGATGGCTTTCATGAGGGATTCCTGAGCAGTAGTAAAAAGGGGTCAAACCAGGGCGCGCAGGCGCTTGAGGTCGAAGTGTTCGATCAGCTCGCCGGCCGAGGCGCGAAAATGCTGGATGTGGGCGCTGGCATCATGGGCCTGCAGCGCTTCGTCGCTGCTCCATTGTTCAATCATGTAGAAAGCCAGCGGGTTGGCCAGGTCCTGGTGCAAATCGTATTGACCACAGCCGGCTTCGGCGCGGGTCGGTTCCAGCAGGGCACGCAAGTGCTGCTCAAGTGCGTCCTGCTGGCCAGCTTTGGCAATCAGCGTGGCAATGGCGGTGAAAGGCTGCGACATGTTCGGCTCCGTGAGCAGGTTGATTGCGATGGGGTCGATGATTGGCTATTTCTCTGCAAGATAAAACCCGCTAAAAGAGCAGTCTCTTTCAATATATTTTTGATAATTGGGGCTTGAGCCATGTTGCGTTTCGATGACCTGCAGCTGTTTGTCCGGGCGGCGGACCTGGGTAGCCTGTCGGCGGCCGCCCGGGGCATGGACATGTCGGCGGCGGTGGCCAGCGCCGCATTGAAGCGCATCGAGCAGCAACTTGGCGCCCGGTTGCTGGCTCGATCCACACGCAGCCTGCGCCTGACCGCCGAGGGCGAAGGGTTCCTCGAGTATGCCCGGGCCGCGCTGGGCAACCTGGACGAAGGCCGCCGCTTGTTGGCCCGTGGCCAGGATCAGGTCAGCGGGGTGCTGCAGTTGTCGGCACCGTCGGATTTCGGGCGCAACCTGCTGCTGCCCTGGCTGGACGAGTTTCAGCGCGAGCACCCGAAACTGACCGTGCGTTTGCTGTTGGGCGATCGTATCGCCGACCTGTTTCGCCAACCTGTGGACATTGCCCTGCGTTACGGCGAGCCGGAAGATTCGAGCCTGGTGGCGTTGCCCATCGCCCCGCAGAACCGACGTGTGTTGTGTGCCGCGCCGAGTTACCTGGCCCGGCATGGCGAGCCGCGCCAACTCGAGCAACTGGCGCAGCACAATTGCCTGCTGTACATGCTCGGCAGTCGGGTTCATGACCACTGGAGTTTCCACGACGGCAAGCGTGAAGTCAGCCTGACGGTCAGCGGTGACCGCTTCAGCGACGATGCCGATGTGGTGCGCTTGTGGGCGCTGTCGGGCGCGGGGATCGCCTACAAGTCCTGGCTCGACGTGGCCGCCGATGTGCTGGCCGGTCGCTTGAAAGTGCTGATGCCGGAGCTGCTCTGTGAGCGTGCACCGCTGAATCTGCTGTGCGCCCATCGCGCACAATTGAGTAAGCCGGTGAACCTTCTGCGGGAAATGCTTGCCAGCCGATGTACTCGTCTGGGCGGTCAATTTCCCGGGTTGGCGGGGGCTGATCATTAGTCGCGAGAAAATAGCGAAATTTCTCTCAGGATCAATCACCACCAATGGTTTCCGGGGGGCAGGAACCGGCGATCAACGCGCTTATACTAGCGCCGCCTCATGTGCGCAGCGTCGAGCTTGCCATGGCGAGTCCGCGTCCGAGCCGCCCGGCTCTGCGGTCAATCACCGGTCTTTGCAAGGTCTGCGAAGCCGTGGCTTGGGTGAGTGGATGGCTCTGCCCGGTTTATGGCGGTTTCCACGTCTTGGCCGACGACACATTACTGGTCAAGATATCTCTGAGCAGTAGACGAAACGATTCAACAGGGAGTGAATACATGGAACATGCACCTTGCATCAGCCAGATTGCCACGTTGCTGTCTGACCCAAAGCGCAGCGCAATGATGTGGGCCTTGATGGACGGCGCGGCGCGACAGACCGAAGAGCTGGCATTGCTGGCCCGCCTGTCGCCGTCCTCGGCCAGTGCGCACCTGGGCCGTTTGTCCGCCGGAGGTCTGTTGAAAGTCGAAACCCGTGGCCGCAAGCGGTTCTTCCGCCTGGCCGCGCCCGAAATCGGCGCTGCGATCGAAGCGCTGGCCAGTGCAACGATTGCCAGTACCCCTCGGGACATTCCCGACGTGTTCAAGCGCAACACGACCCCTATCCCGATACGCCAGGCGGCGCCTTCGTCATTGTTGCGCGCCCGGCTCTGTGACGATCATCTGGGCGGCACGCTGGCCGCCGATCTCTACCAGCGCCTGCTGGACGCAGGCTGGATCGAGCAGTTCGATCATCGGGTGTCGATCACCCACAAGGGCGCGACGCAACTGGCGAATCGCGGGGTGTTCGTCCAGGCATTGGCGTACAGCACCAGCAAGGCGGCCTGTGCCTGTCCCGACTGGAGCGAAAGGCGTCCGCACATGGGCGGTTCTCTGGGGGCGGCGCTGTTGCAACTGTTCATGCAGTCCGGGTGGCTGAGCCTGCCAAACGATTCCCGCGCCTTGCACATCACCTCGGCAGGGCAGCGCGAAATCCACCGCTTCGCCAAGGAAACCGAACTGGAAATGGCGTTGTAGGCGCAAGGCGGGAGCGGCGGCGAAGACTCGACTCGCTCGCTCCCACACCGGCTTAGGGTTTGACCAAACGGGCGTCCAAGCTGTTTTGCGCCAGGCGTTTGGCCTGGTCCTGGGTCATGCCCAGATCGGTATACAGCGCGTGGAAGTTCTCGGTCACGTAACCGCCGAAGTACGCCGGGTCATCCGAGTTCACGGTGACCTTCACGCCACGCTCGAGCATGTCGAGGATGTTGTGCTGGGACATGTGATCGAACACGCAAAGCTTGGTGTTGGACAGTGGGCACACGGTCAACGGGATTTGCTCGTCGATGATCCGCTGCATCAGGCGCTCGTCTTCGATGGCGCGCACGCCATGGTCGATACGCTGGATTTTCAGCAGGTCGATGGCTTCCCAGATGTACTCCGGCGGGCCTTCTTCACCGGCATGGGCGACGGTCAGGAAACCTTCGTGGCGGGCACGGTCGAACACGCGCTGGAACTTGCTCGGTGGGTGGCCCATTTCCGAGCTGTCGAGGCCGACGGCGACAAACGCATCGCGGAACGGCAGCGCCTGATCCAGGGTTTTCTGGGCTTCGTCTTCACTCAGATGGCGCAGGAAACTCAGGATCAAACCACTGGTGATGCCCAGTTGTTGCTCGCCATCCTTCAGCGCGGCGGCGATGCCGTTGAGCACCACTTCAAAGGGAATGCCACGGTCGGTGTGGGTCTGCGGGTCGAAGAACGGTTCGGTGTGAACCACGTTCTGCGCCTTGCACCGCAGCAGGTAAGCCCAGGTCAGGTCGTAGAAGTCCTGCGAGGTGCGCAGGACGTCGGCGCCCTGGTAGTACAGGTCGAGAAACTCCTGCAGGTTATTGAAGGCGTAGGCCTTGCGCAGGGTTTCGACATCGCTCCACGGCAGGGCAATCCTGTTGCGTTCGGCCAGGGCGAACAGCAGCTCGGGCTCCAGCGAACCCTCGAGGTGCAGGTGCAGTTCTGCCTTGGGCAGGGCGTTGAGCCAATCGTACATAGTTGAAATCTCATCAGGTGCAATGGCGGCATTCTACAGATGCTGGCGGTAATAATTGATAAAACCTGACCGGGCGGTTCATTCATGCCATCGGGGCCGCACGAAAATGCACAGGCATTCGTGGGCTAAGGTGTAACGAAACGTTAGCGCGACGGCGCAGTCAGTAGCTCATCGCAGCGATTTCGCTCCACTTGGCACAAAGGCCCGGCATGCTCACATTTCTCAAGCAAGAACGATTCCTGCTATTGGCCCTGGTCGCTGCATTCGTCGCCTATCCACTGGAGCACTGGATGCTGCACAGCGGTCAGGCGATCGCGCTGCTGGCCGGCCTCATCCTGATTGCATTCATCGTCGCCGCCTCCATGCGCGTTGCCCATCACGCCGAATTGCTCGCGGAAAAAGTCGGCGATCCCTACGGCACGATGATCCTGACGCTGGCGGCGGTGTTGGTCGAAGTGGTGATTCTGGCGATCATGATGAGCAACGAAGCGTCACCGACATTGGTGCGCGACACCATTTACTCCGCCGTGATGCTCGACATCAACGGCATCCTCGGCCTCGCCGCGTTGATGGGCGGAATCAAGCATGGTGAGCAGTCCTACAACGATGACTCGGCGCGCAGCTACAGCGTGATGATCCTCACCGCCATGGGGGTGTCCATGGTGGTGCCGGAGTTCATCCCCGAGGCGAAGTGGAAAATCTATTCGGCGTTCACCATCGGTGCGATGGTCGTGCTCTACACCTTGTTCCTGCGCATGCAGGTCGGGCCGCACAGCTATTTTTTCAGCTACAGCTATCCGGAAAAACGCCGCAGGCAAGTGCCCGAAGAAACGCCGGAGCCGATCAATCTCGGGTTGAGTATCGGCACGTTGGTGTTTGGCGTAGTGGTGATCGGGGCATTGGCCGAGGTCATGTCCAAAACCCTCGACCTGGGCCTGGAGGGCACGGGCGCGCCGCCGGTCATCACTGCGATTCTGGTGGCGGCGATTTCCGCTGCGCCAGAGATTCTGACCGCGTTGCGCGCGGCGCTGGCCAACCGCATGCAGTCGGTGGTCAACATCGCCATGGGGGCTTCGTTGTCGACGGTGATCCTGACGGTGCCGGTGATGGAAGCGATGGCGCTCTATACCGGCCAGCCGTTCCAGATGGCGATGACCCCGGTGCAGACCGTGATGATTTTCCTGACCCTGATCGTCAGTGCAATCAACCTCAACGATGGCGAAACCAATGCCATCGAAGGCATGACCCATTTCGTCCTGTTCGCCACGTTCATCATGTTGTCGATCATCGGCCTGTGACCCTCAGCAACCGAACTGGGAGCAAGCCTGCTCGCGAAAAATCAGGCTTGCTCCCACCGCTTGTGGGGGGTATCAGGAGCCTGCAATCAATTGCCGCGCTGCCTGACGGTGATCGGCGATCAATCCTTTCAGGTCCAGCCCCTCGACCTGGCCGTCGATCACCCGCCACTTCCCGCCAATCATCACCCGGTCCGCGCGATCGGCGCCGCACAGCAGCAACGCCGACAGCGGGTCATGGCTGCCGGAGAACCGCAGCTCATCGAGCTTGAACAGCGCCAGGTCCGCCTGCTTGCCCACCGCGAGCTCACCAATGTCATTACGCCCCAGCAGGCTGGCCGAACCTTTGGTCGCCCACCCCAGCACCAACTCGGGCGTGATTTTTTGCGCGCCATAACGCAGGCGCTGAATGTAGAGCGCCTGGCGGGCTTCCAGCATCATGTTCGATGCATCGTTGGACGCCGAACCGTCCACCCCCAGCCCCAGCGGCGCGCCTGCGGCTGTCAGCTCCAGCGTCGGGCAGATCCCGGACGCCAGGCGCATGTTCGAGCTCGGGCAATGACAGATGCCGGTGCCGGCCGCGCCGAGGCGGGCGATTTCGTCCGGATTGAAATGGATGCCATGGGCCAGCCAGGTACGCGGTCCGAGCCAGCCGACGCTGTCCAGGTAATCCACAGTGCGCAGGCCGAAGCGCTGCAGGCAGAAGTCTTCTTCGTCGAGGGTTTCCGCCAGGTGAGTGTGCAGACGCACGTCGAGGCTGTTCGCCAGTTCGGCACTGGCGGACATGATTTGCGGCGTCACCGAGAACGGCGAGCAGGGCGCCAGAGCAATCTGGATTTGCGCCCCGTCGCCGCGTTCATGGTACTCGGCGATCAGCCGTCGACTGTCGTCGAGAATCACCTCGCCTTCCTGCACGGTCTGCTGTGGCGGCAGGCCGCCGTCCTTTTCCCCCAGGCTCATGGAACCGCGCGTCAGCATGGCGCGCATGCCCAGTTCGCGGACGCTCTCGACCTGCACGTCGATTGCATTTTCCAGGCCTTGCGGAAACAGGTAGTGGTGATCGGCGGCAGTGGTGCAACCGGACAACAGCAGTTCGGTCAGCGCGACTTTGCTGGCGAGGGCGAGTTTTTCAGGGGTGAGCCGCGCCCACACCGGGTACAGGGTTTTCAGCCACGGGAACAGCGGCTGATTGACCACCGGCGCCCAGGCGCGGGTCAGGGTTTGATAGAAGTGGTGATGGGTGTTGATCAAGCCGGGGAGGATCACATGTTCGCGGGCATCGAATACCTGTTCGCAGGGCGCGGAGGGTGACTGGCCGCTGGCGAGCATTTCGACGATGACACCGTCTTGCACGACCAGCCCGCCACGGGCATCCAGGCCATTGGCAGTGAAGATCGCGAGGGGATTTTTTAACCAGGTACGGGTCGCAGGCATGTTGGCCGGCTCCTCTGAAAGTGGGTTCAGGTTAGCCAGCTCAGTGATTACCCTGTCTGCTGATCCAGGGACGCCGCGGGGGCGAGGTGCGCAGTGTCGAACAAAACCCCTGAGTGGGCAAGCCCGTTGCGACCTGGCGACACATGACTATCTGTGCAATTGATCTCGTGGGAGCGGGCTTGCTCGCGAAAGCGGAGTATCAGTCGCCATAAATGTTGAATGACACTTCGCTTTCGCGAGCAAGCCCGCTCCCACAGAAAAATGGTGGAGTTACCAGGGAATGACCTCACCCTTGTAGTTCACGAAGTGATGCCCGCCCTTGCCGGTGTAGGCGTTCACTTGATCCACCAGCCCACGGGTGCTGGTTTCAACATCCAGATCGGCGCCTTCACCGCCCATGTCGGTTTTCACCCAACCCGGGTGCAATGACAGCACCGTGAGTTTCTGCTCGCCCAGTTGCGTGACGAAGCTGTTGGTCATGGAGTTCAGGGCCGCCTTGCTCGCCTTGTACAGCGCCAGTTCCGGCGCATCGGGCATGGTCACGCTGCCGAGGCCCGAGCTCATGAAGGCCAGGACACCGGTCTCGGGGCGTATCTGCCCGACGAAGCGCTGCGCCAGGTTGATTGGCGCCACGGCGTTGGTGAAAAACAACTGGCCCACCTCTGCCAGCGTCGCGCCGCCCGGCGTCTGCACGTCAGGCCCCTTGACCCCGGCATTGACGAACAGCAGGTCAAACACGTCGCCCTTGAGTTGTTGGCTCAAGGCGATGACCGCCTGTTGATCATCCATGTCGAGTTTTTCAATCCGTACCTTGCCCAACGCCTGCAAGGCATCGGCTTTCTGCGGGTTACGCACGGTGGCGGTGACTTGCCAACCATCGGCCAGCAGGGTTTTCACCAGGCCCAGGCCGAGGCCGCGAGAGGCGCCGATGATGAGTGCGGTTTTAACCTTGGACATACAGGGTTCCTTGAAAAGTGACGTTCATGGATTCAATGGACAACGCTGGCCGAGCCGACGTTGCAACTCGCTGCGCAAGGCGCCGAGTTCGTCCATTCGGTTTTCAATCAGTTTCAGTTTGTCTTGCAGCAACTGCGTGACGGCACTGTCCGGGTCGGGCGACTGCCACAACGCGGCGACGCTCTGGCCGATCTCGCCAAGGGTAAACCCCAGGCGCTGAGCGGTCTTGATGTACAGCACCAGTTGGAGCATTTCCGCCGGGTAATCGCGATAGCCGTTGGCGCTGCGTTGCGCGACGATCAAACCGCGTTGCTCGTAGAAGCGCAGCGTGTCACGGCTGACCGCGCTGGCCTGGGCTAATTCACCGATGCGCATCCTGACCTCTCGAAAGGGGGCTTGACCCTGGAGCATACTCCAGGCTTTAGCCTGGATGCTCCTTGAATCGATGGAGTAATAAGGATGTGGACTTCAACGCAGTATCGCCGCCTGGTGCGCGCAAGCGCCTGGTATGACTTGATCGTGACGGCAGCGTTTGTCACGCCGTGGAGCTTTGCCGCCTTACAGGGCATTTTGTCGAATGTGAGCCAGGCCTATGCGTTGCCCGGCGAATTGCCAGTGTTCGCGCCGCTGCACATGCTGATGGCCAATCTGCTGGGGTCGATCGTGTGCGTGTGGGCGGTGCTGCGGATTCGTGATCCGCAGGTGGTGTTTGGGCGATATGACGCGGTCGGCCGGTTTCTGTTCGCGTCCTGGCAATTGTATGCCTTGCTGCACGGGGCCAGTTCGCTGCTGGTGGTTATCCTGGTGTTCGAATTGGCCTGGGGCGTGGCTCAAGTGTTGCCGCTCCGAGCGCTGAAGCCCCTCCCGTGGGAGCGTGCCTGCTCGTAGTGCGTTCTGGCAGCCACCTGTAAAGCCTGATCAAAAAACGATCAACGCCGTGCAACCCATGCCGGGTAAAGAACTGCGCCAGCCATGAACGGGTTATCCACAGGTTGCTCCACAGTATTTGTGCGCAAGCTTGAAACGCGGGCATAAGTACCGATCTGCTTTCTTCTAAAGGTGATAAAACGCCCTAACTGATTGTTTCAAGGCCATTTTCAGCCCATGGGAGGAAGATTGAACGAAAAATGAACAATGCCCGCAAAGCCGCATGACAGAAGGGTTACAGCGGTATGTGCTCAGGTTATCCACAGCCAGGTGCACAGTAGATGTGGGCAATGTTCCAGGTCATTCACGGGGCGTCAGCGATGCAACAGGATGCGCCCGCGACTCAGGTCCGCGAGCTGTTTTTGCAATGTCTCGATCTGCGCTTCGCCTATCGCCAGTTGTAACTCGACCCCATTGGCGGTGAAGGTTTCCCCCGTCACCAGGCCGCCCAGATCCGCTACCCGAAGTTTCACCAGCGTCAACTCTGCGAATCCGCAGGCGCAACTCACGGGGACGCGGCTGATCAACTCGATCTTCGGTGCCGCTTGCAGGCATTTGTTGGCACCGCCCCCGTAAGCCCGGGCGAGGCCGCCGGTGCCGAGCTGAATGCCGCCGTAC
Source organism: Pseudomonas sp. IT-P12 (assembly GCF_949767465.1). Lineage (NCBI taxonomy): Bacteria > Pseudomonadati > Pseudomonadota > Gammaproteobacteria > Pseudomonadales > Pseudomonadaceae > Pseudomonas > Pseudomonas sp. IT-P12. The sequence goes on from NZ_CATKPY010000023.1 coordinate 593,750, forward strand.
CAGCGGATCACCAGCACCACGACCTGGTCGCAATCCTGTGCCTCGATCGCCGCCAGAATCGGTCGACCGGCGGTACCGCCCGGTTCACCGTCATCGGTGCTGCGATATTGATCGCCCAGCTTCCAGGCCCAGCAGTTGTGCGTGGCATTCAGGTCACTGTGCTGGTCGATGAACGCCTGAGCTTCGGCGGGGCTGCCCACCGGGGCGGCGAGGGTAATGAAGCGGCTTTTGCGAATCTCTTCGCGGTATTCGCAAAAGTCGCTGAGAGTAAAGGGCATAAGTGTCTTAAATGGTCGGAGTCAGGCCGCAGCCCTTGAGAATGATGCGGATCAGGTTGTCCCCAGCTTCTTCCATGTCCTGTTTGGTCAACTTGGCGCGACCACTGACCCGACAGATCTGCGTGGCGAAATCCGCATAATGCTGGGTGCTGCCCCACAACAGGAAGATCAGGTTGACCGGGTCGACCGGGTCCATCTTGCCGGCATCGATCCACGCCTGGAACACTGCCGCCCGGCCCTGGAACCAGTCGCGGTAATCCTGGTTGAAATATTCGGTCAAGCATTCGCCGCCGCTGATGACTTCCATGGCGAAGATGCGCGAGGCTTGTGGCTGGCGGCGGGAGAATTCCATTTTGGCGCGGATGTAGCGGGTCAGCGCTTCGGCCGGATCGTCCTCGGCGGTGAGGCTGTTGAAGGTGCTGTCCCACAGCTGCAGGATGTTGCTCAGCACCGCCACATACAACCCCAGCTTGTTGGTGAAGTAGTAATGCAGGTTGGCCTTGGGCAAACCGGCGTTCAGGGCGATGGTGTTCATGCTCGTGCCCTTGAACCCGTGGCGGGCGAACTCGTCTTCGGCGGCTTTGATGATGGTCTCTTCGTTCTTCTGACGAATGCGGCTGGCAGGTTTGCCGCCGTGAGCGGGAACTTCAAAGGTCATAGGCACTTCCAGACAGAGGGGTGGGTGCAAGCATTGTGTTGATAGCGCACCCGCAGGGGCTACGACAAGTCCCGAGGCAATAAAACCTCGCCAAGCTAGCGCGTCGCGGCCAGGCTTTCCAAAAAGCTCTCCAGCACCAGATGTGCACGGCGGCCCTTGCGGGTGACGGACGCCAGGCTCAGGTCGTAGAAGCGCGCCTTGGGTTTCAGTGCACGCAAGCGACCTTGTTGAACCCAGAGACTGGCGTAGTGATCCGGAAGGTAGCCGATGTAGCGCCCGGTCAGGATCAGAAAGGCCATGCCTTCGCGGTCGGAAGCGCTGGCGGTGCAGTTGAGGGCCTGGTAATGCGCTTGAATGTCCGCCGGCAAACGGAACGTCGGGGCGATAGCGTCCTGGCTGTTCAGGCGTTCATCGTCCAGTTGTCGATCATCGACGTAGAACAACGGATGACCCACCGCGCAATACAGCAGCGAACGTTCACTGTAGAGCGGTTGATACTCAAGCCCCGACAGCGCGCTGGCCTGGGGCACCACGCCGACATGCAGGCGCCCGTCGAGCACACCTTGTTCGACTTCGTTGGGCGCGATCATGCGAATCTGGATCTGCACGTCCGGCCCGCGTTCCTTCAATTGCGCCAAGGCATGGGTGATGCGCATGTGGGGAAGGGTCACGAGGTTGTCGGTCAGGCCAATGATCAATTCGCCGCGCAGGTGCTGATGCAGGCCGTTGACCTCGGTGCGAAAACTCTCCAGGGCACTCAATAGCTGCAAGGCTGACTGGTAGACCTCGCGACCTTCCTCGGTCAGGGAGAATCCGGCTCGACCGCGCTGGCACAGGCGCAGGCCGAGGCGCTGTTCCAGATCGCTCATTTGCTGGCTGATTGCCGAGCGTCCGATGCCCAGCACCGATTCCGCCGCGGAAAAACCGCCGCATTCCACCACGCTGCGAAAAATCCGCAGCAGACGGATATCAAAGTCGCTGACTTGTGCTAACGGATCGGGGCGACGACTGCTCATACGCTGACTGCTCAAAGTTTAGTGGATGGCTGACTGAACATTATAAAAGTTGGATTTCATCGACTTTATCCCCGTGGCAAGTTAGCTGCAAGAACGCTTTCATCTCCACGCCGCTTATCGCCCTGCGAGGTTTTGCCCATGAACTTGCCCGAAAACGCACCGACTTCCCTGGCCAGCCAGCTCAAGCTCGATGCTCACTGGATGCCCTACACCGCCAACCGTAATTTCCAGCGCGACCCGCGGCTGATCGTGGCGGCCGAAGGCAGCTGGCTGACGGACGACAAGGGGCGCCAGGTTTACGACTCGTTGTCCGGTCTGTGGACCTGCGGTGCCGGGCACACCCGCAAGGAAATCCAGGAGGCGGTGGCCAAGCAATTGGGTACCCTCGATTACTCGCCGGGCTTCCAGTACGGTCATCCGCTGTCGTTCCAGTTGGCCGAGAAAATCACCGACCTGACCCCGGGCAACCTCAATCACGTGTTCTTCACTGACTCGGGTTCCGAGTGCGCCGATACCGCAGTGAAAATGGTCCGTGCCTACTGGCGCCTGAAAGGCCAGTCGACCAAGACCAAAATGATCGGTCGTGCCCGTGGCTATCACGGTGTGAACATCGCCGGCACCAGCCTGGGTGGGGTGAACGGCAACCGCAAGCTCTTCGGTCAGGCGATGATGGATGTCGATCACCTGCCGCACACCTTGCTGGCGAGCAATGCCTATTCCCGTGGCATGCCGAAAGAGGGCGGTATCGCCCTGGCGGATGAGTTGCTCAAACTGATCGAATTGCATGACGCGTCGAACATCGCCGCAGTCTTCGTCGAGCCAATGGCCGGTTCCGCTGGCGTGCTGGTTCCGCCTGAAGGCTACCTCAAGCGTTTGCGCGAAATCTGCGATCAACACAACATCCTGCTGGTGTTCGACGAAGTGATCACCGGCTTCGGCCGTACCGGCACCATGTTCGGCGCCACCACCTTTGGTGTGACCCCAGACCTGATGTGCATCGCCAAGCAAGTCACCAATGGCGCGATTCCGATGGGCGCGGTGATTGCCAGCTCCGAGATCTACCAGACCTTCATGAATCAGGCGACGCCGGAATATGCGGTGGAGTTCCCGCACGGCTACACCTACTCGGCGCATCCGGTGGCGTGTGCCGCTGGCCTGGCAGCCCTCGACCTGCTGCAAAAGGAAAACCTGGTGCAGAGCGTGGCCGACGTCGCGCCGCATTTCGAAAAGGCGCTGCACGGCGTGAAGGGCGCGAAGAACATCATCGACATTCGCAACTTTGGCCTGGCCGGCGCTATCCAGATTGCACCGCGTGATGGCGACGCCATCGTGCGCCCATTCGAAGCGGGCATGGCGCTGTGGAAAGCCGGGTTCTACGTGCGCTTCGGCGGCGACACCCTGCAGTTCGGCCCAACCTTCAACAGCAAGCCACAAGACCTCGATCGCCTGTTCGACGCGGTCGGTGAAGTGCTGAACAAAATCGACTGATTTTCCCTTCTATATAGAGGCGTCCTTCGACGGGGCGCCTGTGGACAACTTTTCAGGAGCCCCGCATGAGCGTTATTCCGCATTTGATCAATGGCGAACTGGTCACCGAAGACGGTCGCGCGACCGACGTGTACAACCCGTCCACCGGTCAGGCGATCCACAAGCTGCCATTGGCCAGCCGCGAAACCATTCAGAAAGCCATCGATTCGGCCAAGGCAGCGTTCCCGGCTTGGCGTAACACGCCGGCGGCCAAGCGTGCGCAGGTGATGTTCCGCTTCAAGCAACTGCTGGAACAGAATGAAGCGCGTATCGCCCAACTGATCAGCGAAGAACACGGCAAGACCCTGGAAGACGCGGCAGGTGAACTGAAGCGCGGTATCGAGAACGTCGAGTTCGCCTGCGCGGCGCCGGAAATTCTCAAGGGCGAATACAGCCGTAACGTCGGCCCGAATATCGATGCCTGGTCGGATTTCCAACCGTTGGGCGTGGTGGCCGGTATTACGCCGTTCAACTTCCCGGCGATGGTCCCGTTGTGGATGTACCCGCTGGCAATCGTCTGCGGCAACTGCTTCATCCTCAAACCCTCCGAGCGTGATCCGAGCTCGACGCTGCTGATCGCCCAGTTGTTGCTGGAAGCGGGTCTGCCCAAAGGCGTACTGAACGTGGTGCATGGCGACAAGGCGGCTGTGGATGCGCTGATCGAAGCACCGGAAGTCAAGGCGCTGAGCTTTGTCGGTTCGACCCCGATTGCCGAGTACATTTATGCCGAAGGCACCAAGCGCGGCAAACGTGTCCAGGCGTTGGGCGGAGCGAAGAACCATGCGGTGCTGATGCCGGATGCGGATCTGGATAACGCCGTCAACGCACTGATGGGCGCGGCGTACGGTTCTTGCGGCGAGCGTTGCATGGCGATCTCGGTGGCCGTGTGTGTGGGCGACCAGGTGGCGGATGCGCTGGTGGCCAAGTTGGTGCCACAGATCAAGGCCCTGAAAATCGGCGCCGGCACTTCCTGCGGCCTGGACATGGGACCACTGGTGACCGGCCAGGCCCGCGACAAGGTCAGCGGCTATGTGGAAGACGGCGTCGCGGCCGGCGCGAAGCTGGTGGTGGACGGCCGTGGCCTGAGCGTTGCCGGGCATGAGGAGGGTTTCTTCCTGGGTGGCTGCCTGTTCGATAACGTCACGCCAGAGATGCGCATCTATAAGGAAGAGATCTTCGGGCCGGTGCTGTGCGTCGTTCGGGTCAACAGCCTGGAAGAAGCGATGCAACTGATCAACGATCACGAGTATGGCAACGGCACTTGCATCTTTACCCGCGACGGGGAAGCCGCGCGGTTGTTCTGCGATGAGATCGAAGTCGGTATGGTCGGCGTCAACGTTCCATTGCCGGTACCGGTGGCCTACCACAGCTTTGGTGGCTGGAAGCGTTCGCTGTTCGGCGATCTGCATGCCTATGGTCCGGACGGTGTGCGTTTCTACACCCGTCGCAAGGCCATCACCCAGCGCTGGCCGCAACGTGCGAGCCATGAAGCGTCGCAATTCGCTTTCCCAAGCTTGTAAGCGGAAGGGAAGAAGGCCGAGCCCCCTGGGGCTCGGCCTTCGTCTTTCTGGGCTTTTTTGACTCATGTGACAGAAATATGAAAATAGGTGTTGACGGCAGATTCTGGACGTCTATAATTCG
>NZ_CATKPY010000024.1:0-539970 GCF_949767465.1 Pseudomonas sp. IT-P12
CTGTCAACACCTCTTTTTCACCGCTTTCGACCGAGAAGATCGAACCGTCCATCAAGCGACTGCACACTGCCTGACCGACTCCTTCCAGGCTTCGATGACCTGAAGCAACTCGCTGCCGAAAACCGCGTAACTCTTTGTTTACCAAGAAGTTTTCCGTTTCGACTGCGCCGGAAGTGGGGCGAATTATAGACGTCCAGAATCTGCCGTCAACATGTTTTTTTACATTTCTATCAATAACTTGCAGAAAGGCTGAAAACAACCTGCTCTTCTATATAGAAAGGCCACTTCCTATATAGAGGGCACACTTAAAGAACCCCGGCCTCCTTGAAGGCTGCAACCGCTTGCACGTCCAGCCCCAATACCCGCTGCAACACCTCGAGCGTGTGCTCACCCAGCAACGGAGGCGCGTGACGATATTCCACGGGCGTTTCGGACAGGCGAATCGGGCTCGCCACTTGCGGCACCTTTCCGGCCAACGCATGAGGCAACTCGATCGCCAGCCCACGCGCCTTCACCTGGGGATCGGCAAAGACCTGAGCCAGGTCGTTGATCGGCCCACACGGCACACCCGCCCGCTCCAGTTGCGCCACCCACTCAGCCGTGGTCTTGAAGACCGTAGCCTGGCGAATCAAGGGAATCAGTACCGTGCGGTTCGCCACTCGCTGCGTATTGGTGGCAAAACGCGGGTCATCGGCCCATTGCGGCTGCCCGGCCACTTCTGCAAATTTTCGGAATTGCCCGTCGTTACCCACGGTCAGGATGAAATCGCCATCCGCTGTAGGAAAATCCTGGTAGGGCACAATATTCGGGTGCGCATTCCCCAGACGCTTGGGTGCATTGCCCGTCGCCAGATAATTCATTGCCTGGTTTGCCAGGCAAGCCACCTGAACATCCAGCAACGCCATATCGATGTGCTGACCGCCACCACCCTGATCCCGATGCGCAAGCGCCGCAAGAATCGCCACGGTCGAGTACAGTCCGGTCAGGATATCCGTGAGCGCCACGCCAACTTTCACCGGCCCTGCACCCTCCGCACCTTCAGGTTGCCCTGTAAGGCTCATCAGGCCGCCCAGCCCCTGGATCATGAAGTCGTAACCGGCGCGCTTGGCATAAGGACCGGTCTGGCCAAACCCGGTGATCGAGCAATAGATCAGCTTCGGGTTGATCGCCTTGAGCGACGCATAGTCCAGCCCATAAGCCGCCAGCCCACCCACCTTGAAATTCTCGATCAGGATGTCTGACCTGCAAGCCAGCTCGCGCACCAGCGCCTGACCTTCCGGACGCGTGAAGTCGATGGTCACCGATTGCTTGTTGCGATTGGCCGACAGGTAATAGGCGGCCTCGCTGGTGTTCTCACCGTACGCATCCTTGAGGAAAGGAGGCCCCCAGGCGCGCGTGTCATCACCGCTGCCCGGGCGCTCGACCTTGATCACTTCGGCGCCAAGGTCCGCCAATATCTGCCCGGACCAGGGTCCGGCCAGCACTCGCGATAAATCCAGTACCCGCAGATGCGAAAGCGCGCCCATGGTGTTCTCCTGTCAATAGAACGCCTGAAGGCCGGTTTGCGCGCGACCGAGGATCAGTGCGTGGACGTCGTGCGTACCTTCATAGGTATTCACCACTTCCAGATTGACCAGGTGCCGGGCCACACCGAATTCGTCGGAGATGCCGTTGCCACCCAACATGTCACGCGCCATGCGGGCAATGTCCAGTGACTTGCCGCAGGAATTGCGCTTCATCATCGAAGTGATTTCCACCGCCGCCGTCCCTTCATCCTTCATGCGCCCCAGACGCAGACAGCCCTGGAGTGCCATGGTGATTTCGGTCTGCATATCGGCCAGTTTCTTCTGGATCAGCTGAGTAGCGGCCAATGGCCGACCGAACTGCTGGCGGTCCAGCGTGTACTGGCGAGCGGTATGCCAACAGAACTCGGCAGCCCCCAGCGCCCCCCAGGAGATGCCGTAGCGTGCGGAGTTGAGGCAAGTGAAGGGGCCTTTCAAGCCACGGACATCAGGAAAGATGTTCTCTTCTGGCACGAATACGTTGTCCATGACGATTTCGCCGGTGATGGACGCACGCAGCCCCACCTTGCCGTGAATCGCCGGAGCACTCAGGCCCTTCCAACCCTTCTCAAGGACGAAGCCACGGATGTCGCCGGCATCATCCTTGGCCCAGACCACGAACACGTCGGCGATCGGGCTATTGGTGATCCACATCTTGCTGCCCGTCAGGCTGTAGCCGCCGTCCACCTTGCGCGCACGGGTAATCATCGCACCCGGGTCGGAACCATGGTTAGGCTCGGTCAGACCGAAACACCCGATCCACTCGCCCGTCGCCAGCTTTGGCAGGTACTTCTGCTTCTGGGCTTCAGTGCCGAACTCGTTGATCGGCACCATCACCAACGAAGACTGCACGCTCATCATCGAGCGATAACCCGAGTCGACGCGCTCGACTTCACGGGCGATCAGACCGTAGCTGACGTAATTCAGACCGCTACCGCCATACTGCTCAGGAATGGTTGCGCCCAGCAGGCCCACTTCGCCCATCTCGCGGAAGATCGCCGGGTCGGTCTTTTCATGGCGGAAAGCTTCAAGAACACGCGGTGCGAGTTTTTGCTGAGCGAACTGCTCGGCGGTGTCGCGAATCATGCGCTCTTCTTCGGTGAGCTGTTGATCCAGCAGCAGGGGATCAATCCAGTTGAAGCTGACTTTACCGCCCATGAGTATGTCCTCTCGAATCGGGTCAAATAACGTGGACTGATCCTAGGCCTGCTTCGGCGCTGTCGCAAACGAGGATTTTGCATGCTGTTGTGCTAATTTCTCACTCCGAAACATCGCATACCGCTCATTTTGTGATGAATTAGTGAGGTAGATGTACATGCGCAGAAAAATCCCCAGCACAGCGGCCCTGATCAGCTTCGAAGCCGCTGCGCGCCACGAGAGCTTTACCAAAGCGGCGCAGGAGCTTTCACTTACCCAGGGCGCCATTTGCCGACAAATCGCCAGCCTTGAGGAGTTCCTTGGCGTGGAGCTGTTTCGACGCTCCCGGCGTGGGGTAAAGCTGACGGAGGCCGGGCTGTCCTACAGCCGCAGGGTGGCTACCCAACTGGACGCAGTCGAGCGCGACACGCTGTCGGTGATGGGCCAGCAAGGCACCAACGTGATCGAACTGGCAGTCGTACCAACTTTCGGCACCCAGTGGCTGCTGCCCCGACTCAAGGACTTCCAGCAAAGGCATCCTGAAGTGACGGTCAACCTCACTAACCGAACCCGCCCCTTCCTGTTCGCGGATACCGAATTCGATGCGGCGATCTACTTCGGCGATGCGGACTGGTCGGGCACCGAATCCCACAGATTGATGGGTGAAAACCCCATGCCGGTGTGCAGCCCCAACCTGATGGGCCGGAAGACCAGCCTGACCCTTGCCGAAATCGCCGAACTGCCACTGCTGCAGCAGACCACTCGGCCCTATGCCTGGCGCCAATGGTTCAACTCGCAAAACCTGAACGTCCCGCGCGACATGACAGGTCCCCGCTACGAGCTATTCTCCATGCTGGCCCAGGCCGCCATGCACGACATGGGGATTGCCTTGATCCCGCCGTTTCTGATTCAGCGCGAACTGGCGGAGAAACGCCTGGTAATCGCCAACACGCAATCCCTGACGAGTATCAAGGCTTACTACCTGATGATTCCTGATCGAAAGGTCGAATCGGCGTCCCTGAAGGCATTTCGCGACTGGCTGGTGAGCCAGGCACAGAGCTACAGCCTCGAAGAATAAAGGCACTCAGACTAAATTGACTTCGTAGTCAGAAAAATCAAAGCCCTACAGATATAACTATTTGTCGCATATCCGCAGACTGTATCGGAATCAGTACAAACGTCCCACAAGCGCCATGACACGTGGCTTTGAGCCGCTATCCGACATCCATGTTCGCTCATTCACCTGACCAATGAGTAAATTCCTGAAATTGCGCCAGAATCCATACGAGGCAAGGCCCACAAGGGATTGACCCGTTCCGTTGCGACATTCGGTCACAGGGTGACTTGTAGTTAATTTTCCGTCACCCGTCATAATCCCTTGAAGGGCACATTGTTCGCCTGCAAAATGCCGCGCCCCGCCTTGAATTGGCGGGATCGTGCTGATCGGCCGCCCCAGCCGCACCATCCGAAGTGCCTGGGTTAATTCAATAAGATCACGCAGGAGATTTGACGTGCACATTGGTGTTCCTCTCGAAACCCAGACGGGTGAAACACGGGTTGCTGCAACCCCGGAAACCATCAAGAAGCTGATCAGCCAGGGCCACAAGGTCACGGTTCAAAGCGGCGCCGGCGTAAAAGCCAGCGTTATCGACAGTGCCTATGAAGCAGCAGGCGCAACCATTGGCAGTGCCAGTGATGCGTTGGGTGCCGAGCTGATTCTCAAGGTGGTCGCCCCCAATGACAGCGAACTCGCCCTGATCAAGAGCGGCACGGTTGTGGTGGGCATGCTCAACCCGTTCAACAATGAAACCATCGCCAAGCTGGCAGAGTGCGGTATTACCGCATTCGCATTGGAAGCCGCGCCACGGACCTCCCGTGCCCAGAGCCTGGATGTGTTGTCCTCCCAGGCCAACATCGCGGGTTATAAAGCCGTACTCCTGGCCGCTCACCATTACCCACGCTTCATGCCCATGCTGATGACAGCCGCAGGCACCGTGAAAGCGGCGCGTGTACTGATTCTCGGTGCCGGCGTTGCGGGCCTGCAGGCCATCGCGACGGCGAAACGCCTGGGCGCGGTGATCGAAGCGTCTGACGTGCGCCCGGCCGTCAAGGAACAGATCGAGTCCCTCGGCGCCAAATTTGTCGACGTGCCTTACGAAACCGATGAAGAGCGTGAATGCGCCGTCGGTGTCGGGGGCTATGCGCGTCCGATGCCGGCGAGCTGGATGCAGCGCCAGGCCCTGGCCGTGCATGAACGCGCCAAACAGGCTGACATCGTCATCACCACCGCACTGATTCCGGGCCGCAAGGCACCGACGCTGTTGAGCGCGGAAACTGTGGCGCAAATGAAGCCCGGCTCCGTGGTCATCGACCTCGCCGCCGCCCAGGGTGGCAATTGCCCGCTGACCGTGGCCGATCAGGTCGTGGTGGCGCATGGCGTGACCATTTGCGGCCCGACCAACCTGGCCGGTGAAGTCGCGGCAGACGCTTCGGCCCTGTACGCCCGCAACCTGCTGGACTTCCTCAAACTGGTCTTCAACAAGGAAGGTCAGTTCGAGATCAACCTCGAAGACGACATCGTCGCCGCGTGCCTGATGTGCCGCGACGGCCAAGTCATCCGCAAAAACGCCTAAGCAGGGATTCAGACGATGGAAGAGCTTATCTCCCCCGGTATCTACAACCTGATCATCTTCGTGCTGGCGATCTATGTCGGTTATCACGTGGTCTGGAACGTTACGCCTGCACTGCACACGCCCTTGATGGCGGTGACCAACGCAATTTCGGCGATCGTGATCGTTGGCGCCATGCTCGCCGCGGCGCTGACCGTGACGCCACTGGGCAAAACAATGGGTACCCTGGCAGTGGCCCTGGCAGCGGTGAACGTATTCGGTGGCTTCCTGGTCACCCGCAGAATGCTTGAGATGTTCAAGAAAAAAGCCCCGAAAGCCACAAAAGAAGAGGCGCCGAAGTAATGAGCATGAACCTGGTAACGACGCTCTACCTGATCGCGTCCATCTGCTTCATCCAGGCCCTGAAGGGCCTGTCGCACCCGACCACGTCGCGGCGCGGCAACCTGTTCGGCATGCTCGGCATGGCCTTGGCGATCCTCACCACCGTAGGCCTCATCTATAAGCTCGGTGCTGAGCTCGCCACCGCAGGCATCGGCTATGTCATCGTCGGCCTGCTGATCGGCGGCACCGCTGGCTCGATCATGGCCAAGCGCGTTGAAATGACCAAGATGCCTGAACTGGTCGCCTTCATGCACAGCATGATCGGCCTGGCGGCGGTGTTCATTGCCATCGCTGCGGTCGTCGAGCCGCAATCGCTGGGCATCGTCAAACAGTTGGGCGATTCGATTCCGGCAGGTAACCGCCTGGAGCTGTTCCTCGGCGCGGCCATCGGCGCAATCACCTTCTCCGGTTCGGTGATCGCCTTCGGCAAACTCTCGGGCAAGTACAAGTTCCGCCTGTTCCAGGGTGCACCCGTACAGTTCAGCGGCCAGCACAAGCTGAACCTGCTGCTGGGCCTGGCCACGCTGGCACTGGGCGTCACCTTCATGCTGACCGGCAACCTCGCGGCCTTCGCGTTGATGCTGATCCTGGCCTTCGTCATGGGCGTGCTGATCATCATCCCGATTGGCGGCGCCGACATGCCAGTGGTGGTTTCGATGCTCAACAGCTACTCCGGCTGGGCGGCGGCGGGTATCGGCTTCTCGCTGAACAACTCGATGCTGATCATCGCCGGGTCGCTGGTGGGCTCGAGCGGTGCGATCCTCTCGTACATCATGTGCAAGGCGATGAACCGCTCCTTCTTCAATGTGCTGCTCGGTGGCTTCGGCAATACAGCCGACGCAGGCCCTGCCGGCGCCAAGGAAGAGCGTCCGGTCAAATCCGGTTCGGCTGACGACGCGACTTTCCTGCTGACCAACGCCGACACCGTGATCATCGTTCCAGGCTACGGCCTGGCGGTGGCTCGGGCACAACACGCGCTGAAAGAGCTGACCGAGAAGCTGACCCATCACGGCGTCACCGTGAAGTATGCGATCCACCCGGTCGCCGGCCGGATGCCCGGCCACATGAACGTATTGCTCGCCGAGGCTGAAGTGCCTTACGACCAGGTGTTCGAGATGGAAGACATCAACTCCGAGTTCGGCCAGGCCGACGTGGTACTGGTACTCGGCGCCAACGACGTGGTCAACCCCGCCGCGAAGAACGATCCGAAATCGCCGATTGCCGGCATGCCGATTCTCGAAGCGTTCAAGGCCAAGACCATCATCGTCAACAAACGGTCGATGGCCAGCGGCTATGCCGGCCTGGACAACGAACTGTTCTACCTCGACAAAACCATGATGGTGTTCGGCGACGCCAAGAAAGTCATCGAGGACATGGTCAAAGCCGTGGACTAAAACTTGCTCCAACGCAATACCCAAAACCTCAGCCTTTAGTAGGCTGGGGTTTTTTATTACCCGTCGAAACCCGACAAAAGGCTCTAAATCAGGGGTATGCATTCGACCATGGTAGCGCGAGGATTTTTTTTCAAATCACTAGACTGCACACCTTGCTTCCGTTGCCCGAGATAACAATCCATGTACCGTGAACGTATTCGCTTGCCTTCGTTGTTGGAAAAGGTAATGAGCGCAGATGACGCTGCCGCTCTGATTGAGGACGGCATGACCGTCGGCATGAGTGGTTTCACTCGAGCCGGCGAAGCCAAAGCCGTGCCTCATGCACTGGCCGAGCGCGCCAAAGTCTCTCCTCTGAAAATCACCCTGATGACCGGCGCGAGCCTGGGCAACGACCTCGATAAACAACTCACCGAAGCCGGCGTTCTTTCGCGACGCATGCCGTTTCAGGTGGATAGCACGCTGCGCAAGGCGATCAACGCTGGCGAAGTGATGTTCATCGATCAACACCTATCGGAAACCGTCGAGCAATTGCGCAATCAGCAGTTGAAGCTGCCGGACATCGCGGTGATCGAGGCCGTCGCGATCACCGAGCAGGGCCACATCGTGCCCACCACTTCCGTGGGTAACTCGGCCAGCTTCGCGATTTTCGCCAAACACGTGATCGTTGAGATCAACATGGCGCATAACCCGAACCTCGAAGGTTTGCACGACATCTACATCCCGACCTACCGCCCGACTCGCACACCGATCCCGCTGGTGAAGGTCGATGATCGCATTGGCAGCACCGCCATCCCGATTCCGCCGGAAAAGATCGTCGCCATTGTCATCACCCATCAGGCGGATTCGCCGTCGACGGTCACGCCACCCGACGCCGATACCCAGGCGATTGCCGACCACCTGATCGGCTTCCTGAAGCAGGAAGTCGCCGCCGGACGCATGAGCAACAAGCTCGGCCCGTTGCAGGCGGGCATCGGCAACATCGCCAACGCGGTCATGTGCGGCCTGATCGACTCGCCGTTCGAAGACCTGACCATGTACTCCGAAGTATTGCAGGACTCGACCTTCGACCTGATCGACGCCGGCAAGCTGAGTTTTGCCTCAGGCAGTTCGATCACCCTGTCGAGCCGTCGCAACAGCGATGTGTTCGGCAACCTGGAGCGCTACAAGGACAAACTGGTCCTGCGCCCGCAAGAAATCTCCAACCACCCGGAAGTGGTGCGCCGGCTCGGCATCATCGGCATCAACACCGCGCTGGAGTTCGACCTGTACGGCAACGTCAACTCCACTCACGTCTGCGGGACGCGGATGATGAACGGCATTGGCGGTTCGGGTGATTTCGCGCGCAACGCGCACCTGGCGATCTTCGTGACCAAATCCATCGCCAAGGGTGGCGCGATCTCCAGCGTGGTACCGATGGTCAGCCATGTCGATCACACCGAACACGATGTCGACATCCTGGTGACCGAGATCGGCCTGGCGGACTTGCGTGGTCTGGCGCCACGGGAACGGGCTCGCGCGGTCATCGACAACTGTGTGCACCCGGATTACCGCCAGGCGCTGAACGACTACTTCACCGCCGCGTGCGCCCTGGGCGGCCACACCCCGCATATCCTGCGCGATGCCCTTAGCTGGCACATCAACCTGGAAGAAACCGGACGAATGCTCGCCCAGTGATGGGTACAGATAGCAGCTGACGCAAACACAGTTTCGTCAGCTGCCTATTGCCACGCCCCAACCTGAAAAAAACTGTACTGCTGTACCGGTGTTTTCCTACCGCATTTGCTTACCACAACTGCCAAAATGACCAAAAACGCACCAATCAAGTGCGCATAGGTACAGTTGCCTCAATTTAGACCAGTACACCACCCTTAAACAGTTAACTGGTCTCTCACAATACAGGTGAACTGTATCTAGAGAGACTGGCCAAACGAGAGGATCATTGGCATCAGTTAAACCACTACCTAATCCCGCCACAAGCGGAAGGATGTCTACCATGGAACGTACACTCAGTTCCGAGCTGTTCTTCGAAGATACTGCTGCAAAAACCCAGGCTTCCCTGCCTCTTCGCGTTATCGCCAACCTGATGCTGTGGCAGCGCCGCATCTCCAGCCGCCATCAACTGGCTCGCCTGGATTCGCGTCTGCTGGCCGATGCCGGGATCAGCGAAGCACAACGCTACGAAGAACTGGCCAAGCCGTTCTGGCGCTAATTTAGCGTCGCTGGCTCTGATCCGCAGGATCACCCGCCAGCACCCGAATTGAACAAACAAGACCCGTCGTGGGAAACCACGACGGGTCTTGTCGTTTCCGAGCGTTGAAACCTGAAAACAAAAGGGCAAGCGCACAACAGGTACAGTTTGAATTTTATAAAAACTGAACCAGTACAATTCAATGTACGTGTGTCTGTCCCAGGGCATCCCCCGGACGCACCATAGGGTCCCGATTCACCGTAAAAAGGGACTGCCCATGAGCAACTTACTGGATGTTACTGCCGACACACCCTGTCGGAATGTTCGACTCACCTGTTTCCGAAGACTGCTCAGGGGGCTCGCGGACGGCTTCGAGAGGGCGAGAACCCGCCGCTTGCTGGCCCAGCTCGACGACCGACAGCTCTCCGATATGGGCATCAGCCATTCGGATCGCCTCGAGGAATTGGATAAACCGTTCTGGCGCTGACGCGCGCTGACACAGACGGTACTGTGCGAACCGGCACTGGCAGGCCTAATATCACGTCAGAACGTGGCGATGATTGCGTGACAGGCGTCTGACTCAACAGATACTGCGCCACCTCTCAATCCGTTCACCCATAGGAGTTACACCATGTCCCGTCTACGCCTGCTCAGTGCCGCAGCCCTGCTTGCCGTGGCTGCCAATTCCCACGCCACCAGCTTCATCGTGACCACCGACGCCGTCGTCGGAGCCCTCAAGGCCACCTCCGACGCGACTTCCGATGTCACCTCGTCCTTTCGCGATGACAAGATCGTCCGCGCCGCCCGTGACGATGCCGCCAGTTTTGTCGCCAGCGAAGGCGCCATCCGGGGCGTGAAGCTGGAAAGCGCACTCGACCACATTCGCCATTACGCACCGGGCCTCAACGCGACCGACGCGCAGCTGGCTCAAGCGATCCTGACGATCTGAATCGCCGCCGACACGGGACACTCACAAGCTGTCCCTCGCCCCGGCACTGGCTCTAGGCCGGGCGTTACGCTAGCCTTGGGACTCACTTTCAACTGTCGAGTCCCATGAGCTTTCCTAAATACCTGCTGTTCACACCGTTTTTTTTCGCCTGTTGGGTGGGTTCGGTCCAGGCCTTTGACCTGACCACTCAAGGTGTCGTCGCTTCGGGTTACGCCACAAGCATGGTGACCTCCGCCCCCTTCGACCGTAAGCTGCTGGCTGCCCGGGATGACGCCGCGTCATTCATTGCCAGTGACGGCCAATTGCGCGGAGCACAGCTGGAGTCCGCCCTGAATTATCTGCACCGGACCCAGCCAAAACTTCATGCAAGCGACCTTGAACTGGCACAGGCTATTCTCGTCCAATAGATATCCTTGTTCTTCCGGAGTCGTTCCATGCGTAGCCCGCTGATTATCGCCACCCTCGGCCTGCTGTTATTGGCTGACGTCACCCAGGCGCACACCCTGGTTGCCACCAGTAACATCCTGATCAACGCCACCCGGCGCTCCCTTGATTTCACGTCCGATACCACCACGTCCATTCGCGATTCGAAAATCGTTCGTGAAGCCCATGACGATGCGGCGAGCTTCGTCGCCAGCGAAGGTGAAATCCGCGGCGCGCACCTGGAAGCGGCCATCAATGTATTGCGCACCCGCGTACCGGAAGCCCGGGACGCCAGTGACCAGGCACTTGCCGAAGCCATCCTCGCACTGTGAGGCGGTTCGGTACCTGGCTGCTGGCCGGGGTCTTGTTGCTGCTTGGCAATACGGCCCAGGCCGGCCTGCAATTGCGGCTCAAGACCGAAGGCCTGAGCCCCGCCCAACAACAGGCCAGCCAGGCACTGCTCGATGAAGCGATGCAGGCGTTGCCGCCGCGTTTCATCGAGCAACTCGACCGGCGCATCGACGTTGGCTGGACCGATGACATGCCGGGCAACGCCTACGGCCAGGCATCGCTGGTGTCCGAGCTGGACCTCAATCGCAATCTGCTCGCCAGCCTCACCGATGGCAGCGCCGCCAGCAAGAAAACCTACCGTCCCCACGGCACCGTGCGCCGCGAGATGCTGGCCACGGTGCTGCACGAACTCACCCACATTTATGACCGCTCGCGTTTATGGTCCGCCTCCGAACGCACGCTGATCCAGCGCTGTACCCGACGTAGCAACAGCTCCGGGTTGATCGGCATTCCGGATGAATGCCGGGGTCAGTCCGACCGGCGCTTTACCCTCAGCGACGACCCGCGCCTGCTCGACCTCGCCGGCTGGCAGCAATACGTGGGCCGTCGCGGCGAGCGCGAACAGCACAACCGCCAGGTCGCCCGCAGCCCGGACATCTACGAGACGAGCAGCCCGAAAGAGTTCGTTGCGGTCAACATGGAGTATTTCCTGCTCGACCCGAGCTATGCCTGTCGCCGTCCTTCGCTGTACCGCTACTACAAGGAGCATTTCGGCTGGGCGCCGGCCGCCAAGAACGCCTGCAGCCAATCCTTCGCCTTCCTCAATGCCGGCAATGACTTCGCCAAGCAGCCCTTGGGCCAGGTCGATCCGGAGCGGGTGTATGCCGTCGACTACCTGCTGGCCGAAGCCAACCAGAACTGGGTCAGCCGTTGGGGCCACAGCATGTTGCGCCTGGTGATCTGCGCTCCTGGCCGGCCACGCGGCCCGGACTGCCGACTGGATCTGGACCAGCACCTGGTGCTGTCCTACCGCGCCTTCGTCGGTGATGTGCAGCTCTCGAGCTGGGACGGCCTGGTCGGCAAATACCCGTCGCGCCTGTTCGTCCTGCCGCTGGCCCAGGTGATCGACGAATACACCAAGACCGAACTGCGCAGCCTCGCCTCGGTGCCGCTGAACCTGTCGCGCGAGGAGATCGAAGGCGTGGTGGAGCACGCTGCGGAAATGCACTGGAGCTACGACGGCAACTATTTCTTCCTGTCCAACAACTGTGCAGTGGAAGGCCTGAAGTTGCTGCGCAGCGGCAGCAACAACGCCAAGCTGGTCGGGCTCGACAACATCATGCCCAACGGTTTGCTGGAAGTGCTCAAGGGTCGCGGGCTGGCCGACACCAGCGTGCTCGACGATCCCCGCGAAGCCCTGCGCCTGGGCTACCGCTTCGACTCATTCCGCGACCGCTATCAGGCCATGTTCGAGGTGCTGAAAAAGCACCTGCCGATCAAACAGGACAAGGTCGAGGACTGGCTGTCCCTGAAGGCTGAAGAGCGCCGCCCGTGGATCGAACAAGCCGACCTGCGCACCAGCGCGGCCCTGCTGTTGCTGGAACAGGCCGCCTTCCGCCAGCAACTGGTACTGGCCCAGGACGAAGTGAAACAACGCTACCTCGGCGCTCGGGAATTGAAAAACGGCGGCATGGACAAGGCCAACGCAACCTTGCAGCAGATTCTCGCCAACAGCGGCTTCCTCAGCCGTCCGGCCGAGCTGCTGGGCACCGGCGGCTATGGGCTGCCACAACCCAACGAATGGCAGCGCCTGGAGTCGGAAAGCAGCCTGCGGCAGAAACAGCTGCAACTGCTGACCGGTGACCTGGACAAGGAAGTCAGGGCGTTGCTCGAACCCGGCCGTGCCGCCGAGATGGCTGCCAACGAAGCCAACCTGAAGCAGGTGGGCGAGCATTTGCGCAAGCTGCACAAAGCCTCGGGCGGATTGGAATTGCCATGAAAAAGGCTTCGCGGCTGAACACCGCGAAGCCTTGGGCCTGCCGGTCCGTTTAACTCACAGCACCCCATCGAGAATTTCATAGACGATGCCGCTGCCCACCGCGATCAGCACAATGTCGCTGCCAGCACGGCGCCACTCGTACCCGCTGTAATACGGCAGCCGACTCAGTGCACGATTGTCCAGGCGTTCGCCGTAGTAACCAGGCGGCAGCGGCCGACCACGCTCCAGGTGAAGGCCAGGAGGCGGCGGCGCGCCGCGCACGAAATAGCCATGGTTATCGCGGATCGTCTGGCGCACCGGGCCGAAATCGCGGGGCGGCGGGCCGCCACGATGATTGTCCTGCGGACCGCGATGGTCATCGCCGCGATTGTCGTAATGGCCTTGTTGCTGACCACCACGGTCATGATCGTCGCGCGGGTCGGCGTTGGCGTGCAGCCACGGCGCGGCGCCAAGCAGCAGTACGCCAAGGCTGGCTATCAGACGTTTCGGCATTTTCATCAGGTCTTTCCTCACTGCGCATACAGCAAAAAGGGCTTCAGAACGTAGTCCTGAAGCCCTCGATCTTGCTGTTTAGTCTGCGCTGCGAGGCTCTAATTCCTCTGTATCAGGAACTTTACCTTCAGCTGACCCGGGCCTTACGTACGCCATCGGCCAGCGCTGCGCACAGGCTGAGCACACCGTCGATGGCCTGATCCGGGGTGGTCGCATTGGCGATATGATCGATCAGCGCCGACCCCACCACCACACCGTCGGCCAGACGTGCGATGGACGCCGCCTGCTCCGGTGTACGGATACCGAAGCCGATGCTGATCGGCAGATCGGTGTGGCGACGCAGGCGCGCTACCGCTTCTTCGACGTGCTCCAGCGTCGCCGCGCCAGCACCGGTCACCCCGGCGACAGACACGTAGTAGACGAAGCCGGAGCTGCCGTTCAGCACGGTCGGCAGGCGCGCATCGTCAGTGGTTGGCGTGGTCAGACGGATGAAGTCCAGGCCCGCAGCCTGAGCCGGGTCGCACAGCTCGCCGTTATGCTCGGGCGGCAGGTCGACCACGATCAGGCCATCCACGCCAGCCTCTTTCGCATCGGCAATGAAACGCGGTACGCCGTACATGTGGATCGGGTTGAAGTAGCCCATCAGCACCAGCGGCGTTTCGCTGTTGCCCTGGCGGAATTCACGAACCATTTGCAGGGTTTTCACCAGGTTCTGCTTGGCGCCCAGCGCACGAATATTCGCCAACTGGATGGCCGGGCCATCGGCCATCGGATCAGTGAACGGCATGCCCAGCTCGATCACGTCGGCGCCTGCCGCCGGCAAGCCTTTGAGGATCGCCAACGAGGTGTCGTAGCTCGGATCACCTGCGGTGACGAAGGTCACCAGGGCGGCGCGGTTCTGTTGCTTGAGTTCGGCAAAACGCGTTTGCAGGCGGCTCATCAGTGGTTCTCCTGCTGGGATTGTTCCATGTGGTGCATCACGGTTTGCATGTCTTTGTCGCCACGGCCGGACAGGTTCACCACCATCAGGTGATCTTTGGGCAGGGTCGGTGCGCGCTTGAACACTTCAGCCAGGGCATGGGCGCTTTCCAGTGCAGGAATAATCCCTTCCAGGCGGCAGCATTTGTGAAACGCATCGAGGGCTTCGTCGTCGGTCACCGAGGTGTATTGAACGCGGCCAATGTCGTGCAACCAGGCGTGCTCCGGACCGATGCCCGGATAGTCGAGGCCGGCGGAAATCGAGTGGGCGTCAATGATCTGGCCGTCATCGTCCTGCAGCAGGAAGGTGCGGTTGCCGTGCAGCACACCCGGAACGCCGCCGTTCAGGCTGGCCGCGTGCTTGCCGGTTTCGATACCGTGACCGGCCGCTTCGACACCAATGATCTCGACGCTTTTGTCGTCGAGGAACGGATGGAACAGACCCATGGCGTTGGAACCGCCGCCGATGCACGCCACCAGGCTGTCCGGAAGGCGGCCTTCCTGGGCTTGCAACTGGTCGCGGGTTTCCTTGCCGATGACGGCCTGAAAGTCACGGACCATCGCCGGGTAAGGGTGCGGTCCTGCGACCGTGCCGATCAGGTAGAACGTGCTGTCGACATTGGTCACCCAGTCACGCAAGGCTTCGTTCATCGCGTCTTTCAAGGTGCCGGTGCCGGCGACCACGGGGATGACGGTAGCGCCCAGCAGTTTCATGCGGAACACGTTGGCCTGCTGGCGCTCGATGTCGGTGGTGCCCATGTAAATCACGCACTCGAGACCGAATCGCGCAGCCACGGTGGCGGTCGCGACACCGTGCATGCCGGCACCGGTCTCGGCGATGATGCGTTTCTTGCCCATGCGTCGCGCCAGCAGGATCTGGCCGATGCAGTTGTTGATCTTGTGCGCGCCGGTGTGGTTCAGCTCCTCACGCTTGAGGTAAATCTTTGCGCCGCCGCAGGCCTCAGTCAGGCGTTCGGCGAAATACAGCGGGCTCGGGCGTCCGACATAATCGCGCTGGAAGTAGGCCAATTCCTTGTTGAACGCCGGATCTTCCTTGGCCGCTTCATATTCACGGGCCAGATCGAGGATCAACGGCATCAGGGTTTCGGCGACGTAGCGGCCACCGAAAGCGCCAAACAGGCCGTTGATGTCGGGGCCGTTGCGCAGATTAGTCTGGGTCATGGGTCGCTCCGGTTGAATGCGTGAGGTGGTGCTTTTGCAGAAAGTGGCTTCACTCTACCCCTGACGCCCCCGGCTGAAAACCGATAAGATCGCCGTAACCTGTCAGGAAAACTCACAGATCCCATGAGCCACGACCTTCCCCCGCTCAACGCCCTTCGTGCCTTCGAAGCCACTGCCCGCCTGAACAGCGTCAGTCAGGCCGCCGAACAGTTGCACGTGACCCACGGAGCGGTCAGCCGACAGTTGAAAGTTCTTGAGGAGCACCTTGGCGTGAGCCTGTTCATCAAGGATGGCCGCGGCCTTAAACTCACAGATGCCGGGGTTCGGCTGCGGGACGCCAGCGGCGAAGCCTTCGAACGCCTGCGCACGGTCTGTGCCGAGCTGACCCAAAGCACTGCCGATGCGCCGTTCGTGCTCGGATGCTCGGGCAGCTTGCTGGCGCGCTGGTTCATTCCACGCCTGGGGCGGTTGAATGCCGACCTGCCGGACTTGCGCCTGCACTTGTCCGCCGGCGAAGGTGATCTGGACCCCCGTCGCCCCGGTCTGGACGCCCTGCTGGTGTTCGCCGAGCCGCCCTGGCCCGCCGACATGCAGGTCTATGAGCTCGCCAGCGAACGCATCGGTCCGGTCATGAGCCCACGGTTTGGCGGGTATGAACGCCTGGAAACGGCACCAGCCAATGCCCTGCTGAACGAGCCGCTGCTGCACACCACCTCGCGCCCGCAAGCCTGGCCCAGTTGGGCGCAACAAAACGGCCTCGACGCGAATGCGCTGAAGTACGGACAGGGTTTCGAGCATTTGTACTACTTGCTGGAGGCCGCCGTGGCCGGGCTTGGCGTGGCGATTGCCCCGCAGCCGCTGGTGATCGAGGACTTGAAGGCCGGTCGCCTGGTTGCGCCGTGGGGATTCAGCGAAACCCCGGCGCAACTGGCGTTGTGGCTACCCAAGCGCGCCGCGGACGGGCGCGCCAGGCAACTGGCGCAGTGGCTGAAAACCGAGCTGCGCCAGACGGATTAGTCGCGCTTGCACAGCAGGTAAGCCGCCAGCAGGCCCAATGCCCCGACCGCCACACCGGCGGTGGTCCAAGGGTGCTCCTGGGCATAATCCCGAGTGGCGATCCCGGTTTCGCGGGTTTTGACTTTGACTTCTTCATAGGCATCGCTGAGCAGGTGACGCGAATGCTTCAGCGCGCTTTCGGCATTGGCTTTCAAGGCCTTGAGCGTTTTACGCGACTCGTCCGAGGCGTCATCTTTGAGGTTCTCCAGAGACTTCAGCAGACTCTCGATCTCGGCTTCCATGCTTTGCAACGAGGCTTTACGTAAAGAGGTGTTGGCCATGGTGGCTCTCCTGCATTGGTGATGAGTGGCGTGTGTTGGTTGGGACTTCGCAGGTTCGAGAAAGTGCAGTAAATCTGAACTTCTTCGTGGGAATGGCCGCCAGAAGTAATACGAAAATCACTGCTAGTCTGTATTTCACACCCAAGGAGAACGCCCATGACAGACCATCACACCTACAAGAAAGTCGAGCTTGTCGGCTCATCCACCAGCAGCATCGAGGATGCCATCAACAATGCGCTGGCTGAGGCCAACAAAAGCATCAAGCACCTGGAGTGGTTTGAGGTGACCGAGACTCGAGGTCACATCAAGGACGGCAAGGCCGCACACTTCCAGGTGACGCTCAAAGTGGGATTCCGGATTGCCAGCAGCTGAGTTTTTGCGAGTCTTCTGAACTTGCGCGCTGGCCGAGTGCCATAGGGAATGGCAAAGCGCTATATGTGTGCATCCGGCCGATGGCTGGATGCTCCCTTTGATCCGACCAGGGAGTGCGACCGATGAAGAAGTTTATGTTGGCAGTAGGATTGTTGAGCCTTGCAGGCGCCGCGTGGGCTGACGGCAAACCATGCGAAGAGCTGAAAGCGGAAATTGCCGCCAAGATCGATGCCAAAGGCGCGTCGAACTACTCACTGGAAATTGTCGATAAAGGCACTGCGTCCGACGGAAAAGTCGTCGGGACCTGTGAGAGCGGCACCAAGGAAATTGTCTACAAGCGCGGATGATTGCTTCAAAGCCGCACACTCCATGTGGGAGCGAGCCTGCTCGCTATGACGTCGAATCAGTCAAAGCATAGGTTGGCTGACACGGCGCTATCGCGAGCAGGCTCGCTCCCACAGGGGTGATTAACCCTTCATGACCTGCGCCAGCAACTCGTAGGAATGCACCCGATCGGCGTGTTCATACAGGTCGCAAGTGAAAATCAGCTCATCGGCCTGGGTCTGTTCGATCAGGACTTCCAGTTTGGCGCGAATCTTCTGCGGGCTGCCAACCATCGCCAGTCCGAGGAAATCACCGACCGCCTCTTTCTCATGGGGCAGCCACAGCCCGTCCATGGTTTTCACCGGTGGACGCTGCACCAGGCTCTGACCACGCATCAACGCGAGAATGCGCTGATAGACCGACGTCGCCAGGTATTCGGCTTGTTCATCGGTGTCAGCCGCCACCAGCGGAACGCCCAACATCACGTAAGGTTTATCCAGTACCGCCGAAGGCTTGAAGTGGTTGCGATAGACGCGAATCGCCTCATGCATGAATCGCGGGGCGAAATGGGATGCGAAGGCGTAGGGCAAACCGCGCTCCCCCGCCAGTTGTGCGCTGAACAGACTCGAACCCAGCAACCAGACCGGAACCTGGGTGCCGGTGCCAGGCATCGCGATGACGCGTTGATCCGGGGTGCGCGGGCCGAGGTAGCGCACCAGTTCGGCGACATCTTGCGGAAAATCATCGGCGCTGCCCGAGCGCTCGCGGCGCAGGGCGCGGGCGGTCATCTGATCGGAACCGGGTGCGCGCCCCAGGCCCAGATCGATGCGGCCCGGGTAGAGGCTCTCGAGGGTACCGAACTGTTCGGCGATCACCAATGGCGCGTGATTGGGCAGCATCACGCCGCCAGAACCCACCCGAATGGTCGATGTACCGCCGGCCAGGTAGCCCAGCAACACCGAGGTCGCCGAGCTGGCGATACCGTCCATGTTGTGGTGCTCGGCGACCCAGAATCGGGTGTAGCCGAATTTTTCGGCATGCTGCGCCAGGTCCAGGGAGTTGCGCAGCGATTGGGCCGCGCTGCCGTTTTCGCGCACGGGCACCAGATCCAGGGTCGAAAACTTGATGTCGGACAGTCGTTTCATAAGCCTGCTTCTCCAAGGGGGCGCAGGTTTTTGACGAACGGAAACCTGCCGAATTCATAAGCGTGTTTCATGCAATGAGGGCATATACCCGAGTTTCAAGAGTGACGACGAAATTTCCGACTCAAATAGTAGGAATTAATATCGGGTGAACTTTGCATCACCGTCTATCCTCAGAACCTTGGCAAGCAAAACCACGAAGGCGCGACACCTCGCGCCGGACTCTGAGGAGGCAGACATGGCTATTACCAAGAAAGCATCAGCCCATTGGGAAGGTGATCTGAAAACCGGCATCGGTTCGATTTCCACGGAAACCGGCGTTCTCAGGGAAGCGCCCTACGGCTTCAAAGCCCGTTTCGAAGGTGGAAAAGGTACCAACCCGGAAGAGCTGATCGGCGCGGCCCACGCGGGCTGCTTTTCCATGGCTTTTTCGATGATTCTCGGCGATGCCGGTCTCAAGGCTGACAGCATCGACACCAACGCCGAGGTCGTGCTGGACCAGGTGGACGGCGGCTTCGCCATTACCGCCGTGAAATTGATCCTGAAGGCGAAAATCCCTGGAGCAACCCAGGCGCAGTTCGAGGAATTGAGCACCAAGGCCAAAGAAGGCTGCCCGGTATCCAAAGTGCTGAATGCCAAGATCAGTCTGGACGCCACACTGATCAGCTAGATCGGCAATGATGGAGTCAGTGATCGCAGCCTTCGACAGGCTGCGATTTTTTTGCGCTGAAACAAAACCTGACTGGCGCGATGATGGTCGAATAAATGACAGCAACATGCTGCTTCAAAGGAGCTTCATCGATGAAACGTTTTGCCCTGGCGTTTATCTGCACTGCACTGGCGACTTCGGCACTGGCGGCGCCCAAGGATTGCGAAGAACTGAAGAACGAAATCGAGGTGAAGATCCAGGTGAATGCCGTGCCCTCCTACACCCTGGAAATCGTCTCGAAGCAAGAGGCCGAAAAGCATGACATTGCCATGGTTGTCGGCACCTGCGATAACGGCACCAAAGCCATCATTTACCAGAAGAACGACCGCTGACAGGCCTCAGATGATGCAATTGACTTCCCGGTCTTCGGCCACGATCTCGCGCTTGTCGTTGTAAAGCCGCGCGCTGGGGGTGAACGCCAGGGAGCGGGCTTCAAGCCGGTAACGCTGGCCGGCTTCGAAATGGTCGAACCGGATCGTCAGGTAGCACAATCGCTCCACCGGGCCGGTCATCAAGCTGCCGCCACCGCCAAATACCTCAAAGTCGAAACGCACCCTCAGCTCATGACTGCCCGGGCTAACCTGGAAAAAACGCCCGTCGCGCAGGCGCTGGTTGTCCAGGCGCTCGGCCATCAGCAACTTGCCCCCAGGGGTGGGCGTCGCGAAGTCGACCCAGGCCATCTGTGGATCGACCGCCGGTAACGGACTCTGGCAACCGGCGAAGGCGCCAGCCGCGAGCAAAAGCAACAACCTGCGCATGATGAATGCCCCGAGGATTGGACATTCAGCATAGCGCCGATCAGGTTCGTTGGCAGCCCGCCGGCGTGCCCTGGCCGATCACTTTTCGCTGTTGATCATAAAGCTTGGCCCACGGCCGAAAGCCGATGTTCCCCGCCTGCAACTGATACTTCTCACCGGCGTTGAAGCCATTGAATTTCACATTCAACTGGCAATCGCGCCACAACGGCTCGGCGTCCGGCCCGATGTTGCCCGGCTCGACCGCGAATTGATAGCGCACCGTGAGCTCGTGACTGCCGGGCTGGACCTCGAAATAGCGTTTGTCCGTGGACGCCTTGTCATCGACCTCCAACGCTTGCAGCGCGGTGTCCTGCTGCGGCGAATCGAGATCGATCCACGCTTGAGAGGGGTCGTGGTGAGGTATGCCGAATCCTGCACAACCTGTCAGCATCAACAGGCTACCCGTCAGCATCATCTTGCGCATAGCGGAGCTCCAGTCAGGCGGGATAGTCTTGCGGGCAGACTTTCCAGGGAAGATTTTATTGTGATCAGGCCGCTTCCAAGCCATGGGTTACTTGATCGCGTTTTGCGCGTTTTGTTTCCGGGTGCGTTGCTTTTATTGCTCAGCGGGTGCGCCAGCGTCAGCTACTACGGCCAATTGGCCAATGGTCAGTTGCAGCTGCTGCGGGCCCGGGAACCGGTTTCCAAGGTGCTTGCCGACCCATCCCGCGACCCTGAACTGCGCGCGCATCTGGCGCAGTCACAAAAGGCCCGGACCTTCGCCAGCCAGCAGCTGCATCTGCCGGATAACCAGAGTTATCGGTTGTACGCCGACATCGGCCGACCGTTCGTCGTCTGGAATGTATTCGCCACCCCGGAGTTTTCCCTGTCGCCGCAAAACCACTGTTTTCCAGTCGCAGGGTGTGTGGCTTATCGCGGTTATTACACCCAGAGCGCCGCCCGGGGCCAGGCGGCGTTGCTGCGAGAGGAAGGTATGGACGTGTCGATCGGCGGCGTCGAGGCCTATTCGACGCTCGGTTGGTTCAACGATCCGATTATCAGTTCGATGATGGGTTGGGGCGATGAACGGCTGGCGACCCTGATTTTCCACGAGCTGGCTCACCAGCGTGTCTATGTGAAGGACGACACCGAGTTCAACGAGTCCTTCGCTACGTTTGTCGAGCGGGAAGGCACTCGGCAATGGCGTGCCTGGCGCGGCCTGGCGCCGGACAACGGCAACCCGGCGCAGCAGCGGGACCAGTTTATCCAGCTGGTGCTGGATACCCGCTCGCGACTTGAGCAGCTCTATGCCACGCCGTTGTCGACCGAGCAGATGCGCCAGCGCAAGGCGCAGGAATTCGAAAGGCTACGCAGCCGGTACCGCACGCTGCGAGACAGCCAGTGGGCTGGGGATAAACGCTATGACGCGTGGATAAACGCGCCGATGAACAACGCCCGGCTGTTGCCGTTTGGTTTGTACGACCAATGGGTGCCGGCGTTTGCGGCGCTGTTCAAGCAGGAACGAGGCGACTGGCCGGCGTTTTATGCGGCGGTGGAAAAACTCGGCGCGTTGCCGGCTCCGGAGCGAAAGGCGGCTTTGAAAGGGTTGGCAGGGCCCGGCAATGGCGCGGGCTGATCCGCGTCTCTTCGCGGGCAAGCCCGGCCCCGGTGCTTGACTACTGCGTGGAGCAGGCTGGCCCGCGAAGGCGCTTCGGCTAGCGCCGCAAAAAAGCCTGGTGCAAATCGTCCAGCGTTTCGAAATGGTAGGCCGGCGCTTCCGCGCTCAGCTCCTCGCGGCTGCCAAACCCATAGCCCACCGCAGCCGCATCCAAGCCGTTGCTGCGCGCGCCAATCAGGTCGTGCTTGCGGTCGCCGATCATCAGGGTATTGTCCGGGTCCAACCCTTCTTCGGCCATCAGGTGGGCAATGAGCTCGACCTTGTTGGTTCGCGTGCCGTCCAGTTCGCTGCCGTAGATCACTTTGAAGTGCCTGGCGAAATCGAAATGCCGGGCAATTTCCCGGGCGAAAACCCACGGTTTGGACGTCGCGATGTACAACTGTCGCCCTTGCCCACCCAGGGTTTCCAGCAACGGCGTGACGCCCTCGAACACGCGGTTCTCGTAAAGGCCGGTGACCTTGAAGCGTTCGCGATAGAAATTCACCGCTTCCCAGGCCTTCGGCTCGTCGAAGTCGTAGAACTGCATGAACGCCTGCAACAACGGCGGACCGATGAAGTGCTCCAGCTTGCTCAGGTCGGGTTCGTCGATGCCCAGTTTGCCCAGGGCGAACTGGATCGAGCGGGTGATGCCTTCGCGGGGATCGGTCAGGGTGCCATCGAGGTCGAACAAAACGGTTTGGTAATGCATGTTGAATCCTGAATTAGAGTGTCGCGCTCAGACCTGGTCGTAGCCTTCGGCCAGATGCAGATCCTTGAGTTTCACGTAGTTCGCCGCACTGTAGGTGAAGAACGCCTGTTCCTTTTCCGTCAACGGCCGGACCTGTTTCACCGGGCTGCCCACATACAGGAACCCACTGTCCAGGCGCTTGCCCGGGGGTACGAGACTGCCGGCGCCGATGATCACATCGTCGGCGACCACGGCACCGTCCATGACAATGCTGCCCATGCCGATCAACACCCGGCTCCCCACGGTGCAGCCATGCAGCATGACTTTATGGGCGATGGTGACATCGTCGCCGATCAGCAATGGAAAACCATCGGGGTTGAACGGGCCGGCGTGGGTGATGTGCAACACGCAGCCGTCCTGCACGCTGGTGCGCGCTCCGATGCGGATGCGGTGCATGTCGCCGCGAATCACCGTCAGCGGCCACACAGAGCTGTCGTCGCCGATTTCGACATCGCCGATCACCACCGCCGAGCGGTCGACAAAAGCGCCTTTGCCGAGCAATGGCGTGTGGTTCTGGTACTTGCGAAGGTTCACGATAGGGTTTCTCTCTGTTGCCGATAGCTGCGGTGAACGCCGATTGTAATTAAGATGGCTGCATGTTTCTTCCAGCCAAGGTGCCAACCGTGAGCGTGAACAACCCTCTTTTGCAGTCCTACGACCTGCCGCCGTTCTCGGCGATCCGTGCCGAACACGTGCAACCGGCCATTGAACAGATTCTGGCAGACAACCGCGCCGCGATTATCGAGATTCTCAAAACCCAGGCCAAACACCCGACCTGGGCCGGCCTGGTGCTGGCGATGGACGAACTCAACGATCGCCTGGGTGCCGCGTGGAGCCCGGTCAGCCACCTCAACGCCGTGTGCAACAGCGCCGAGCTGCGCGAAGCCTACGAGTCCTGCCTGCCGGCACTGAGCGCCTACTCCACCGAACTGGGCCAGAACCGCGCGCTGTTCGAAGCCTTCCAGGCCCTGGCCAACAGCCCGGAAGCTGCCGGTTTCGACGTGGCACAAAAAACCATCCTTGAACATTCCCTGCGTGACTTCCGCCTGTCGGGTATCGACCTGCCGGAAGCCGAGCAGAAGCGTTATGCAGAAGTCCAGAGCAAGCTCTCGGAACTGGGCAGCCGCTTCTCCAACCAGTTGCTTGACGCGACTCAAGCCTGGACCAAACACGTGACCGACGAGGCCGCCCTCGCCGGCCTGACCGACTCGGCCAAGGCACAAATGACTGCAGCAGCGCAGGCCAAGGGACTGGACGGTTTCCTGATCACCCTGGAGTTCCCCAGCTACTACGCGGTGATGACCTACGCCAACGACCGCGCCCTGCGCGAAGAAGTCTATGCCGCCTACTGCACGCGCGCGTCGGACCAGGGCCCGAATGCCGGCCAGAACGACAACGGCCCGGTCATGGAAGAAATCCTCGACCTGCGCCAGGAACTGGCCAGGCTCCTGGGCTTCGCCAGTTTCTCCGAGCTGAGCCTGGCCACCAAGATGGCCGAATCCAGCGATCAGGTCCTGAGCTTTCTGCGCGACCTGGCCAAGCGCAGCAAACCGTTCGCGGCGCAGGATCTGCAACAGCTCAAGGCCTACGCTGCCGAACAGGGCTGCCCGGACCTGCAAAGCTGGGACAGCGGTTTTTACGGCGAAAAGCTCCGCGAACAACGTTACAGCGTCGCCCAGGAAGCCCTGCGCGCCTATTTCCCGATCGACAAGGTACTCAGCGGCCTGTTCGCCATCGTCCAGCGCCTGTACGGCATCGAGATCGCCGAGCAGACCGGTTTCGACACCTGGCACCCGGATGTTCGCCTGTTTGAAATCAAGGAGAACGGCCAGCATGTCGGCCGCTTCTTCTTCGACCTCTACGCCCGCGCCAACAAGCGCGGCGGTGCGTGGATGGACGGCGCCCGCGACCGTCGCCGCACAGCCGGCGGCGTGCTGCAGAGCCCGGTGGCCAACCTGGTGTGCAACTTCACTCCGGCCGACAGCGGTAAACCGGCGCTGCTGACCCATGATGAAGTCACCACCCTGTTCCACGAATTCGGCCACGGCTTGCATCACCTGCTGACCCGCGTCGAACACGCGGGCGTGTCCGGCATCAACGGCGTGGCGTGGGATGCGGTCGAACTGCCAAGCCAGTTCATGGAAAACTGGTGTTGGGAGCCGGAAGGCCTGGCGCTGATTTCCGGCCACTACGAAACGGGCGAACCGCTGCCGCAGGACCTGCTCGGCAAGATGCTCGCGGCGAAGAACTTCCAGTCCGGCCTGATGATGGTTCGCCAGTTGGAATTCTCGCTGTTCGACTTCGAACTGCATGCCACCCACGGCGACGGCCGCAGCGTGCTGCAAGTGCTCGAAGGCGTGCGTGACGAGGTTTCCGTCATGCGACCACCGGCCTACAACCGCTTCCCCAACAGTTTCGCCCACATTTTTGCCGGCGGTTACGCTGCGGGCTACTACAGCTACAAGTGGGCCGAAGTCCTGTCGGCCGACGCGTTCTCCAGGTTCGAGGAAGACGGTGTGCTCAACGCCGAGACCGGTCGCGCGTTCCGCGAAGCGATCCTGGCACGCGGCGGGTCGCAGGAACCGATGGTGCTGTTCGTCGACTTCCGTGGCCGTGCACCGTCGATTGACGCACTCTTGCGCCACAGCGGCCTGAGTGAGGACGCAGCAGCATGAGTGAGGTGCCTGTGAAAACGAAAAAACGCTTCATCGCCGGGGCGGTCTGCCCGGCGTGCAGCGAGCCGGACAAACTGATGATGTGGAGCGAAGACAACACCCCGCATCGTGAATGCGTGGCGTGCGGCTATTCCGACACCTTGAATGAACAGGGGCTGTCGGTGCCCAAGGAACTGGGTACGCGGGTCAACGTTTCGGCGCTGAAGGTTGCGGACGCCAAGGTTCAGGCCGTGCAGTTTTTCCCTAACCCGAAGCTGAAGAAAAAGCCTGACGAACAGCACTGACCGCTGTCATCGCCTCCCACCGCGCAATGCCGTGGGAGGCCTTGCTTATTCGACGTGGGCGGACTGGAACCAGTTCTTCATCGAGCACGCGGCGAACGGGCTCGTGCTGCACTCGCCGTTGGCCAGCGCCGTGCGCAACTTGTCCACATCCGCCTGCATCATGTAGCGGATGCCATCCTTGAAGTGGCTGTTGTCACCAAATCCCCCTTGAGTCATCTCGCCCAGGGCATCTTCCTTGCTCCAACCCTGCACCACCACCCGGTACATGGCGGCGATCAGCCCGGTACGGTCCGAACCATGTTTGCAATGCATCAGCACAGGGCCCTTGGCCTCGGCAGCCTGAATGGCGCGCAGGGCCTTGAGGACTTGCGCATCATCCACGTGATTGGTGCGATAAGGCAGTTGGACCTGTTCGATCGAGGGGTTGGCCAGCCAGTTTGAATCGGACTCCGGCAGGAAGTTGATCACGGTCGCAACCCTGAGTTTTTCCAGCAACGCGACGGCACCGGCGTCGGGTAGCGCGCTGCGGTAGAGGGTCGGGGACATCTGGAAAAGGTTGTACTGGACCTCGACCGATTGAGCCCAATCCGCAGGGCGGGACAGGGCGGTGTCGTCAGCGTGGGCGAACGTCAGGTTGAACAAGGCGACCAGCGACAGGCACAGCGCTGGGATGAGGCGTAAAGACATGCTCGGCGACCGTACAGTGGAAAGGAAAGGTGACGACGCCAGATTGGGGCAGGAACGGTCAAAGGACCGTGAGCCCTTTGTCAAAGGATCGTGAACACGATAGCGTCTGGATAACTATTCAGCCCTGATTAAAAACAGGCCTGCATCAACTTCATGCAGGCCCCTTCACCACCTCGTTACGGGCTGACGATAGCCGAATAAGCTGCCGCCAGCGCCAACAACTTCTGTTTATCGTCATGATCGATATCGCCGTCACCGTCGACATCACTCTTCAACGTCTTGATATTGAAGGAGCGGCCGCCATCGTCGGAGATCGCCATCATATGCACGGAGTCGACCAGGGTCTCTGTAACCCCTTCCGTTACCGGGTCCCAGATGGATTCCTTGCGAGAAAGCTGCATCGCGACCTGTGCTTCCAGAGGGTTGACGCGCGTGGGGGCGAGCAGTTGTAAAAATATACCGCGCTGATTCAAGAACGACATTGACCAAATCCTTTTAGTAAGTAAGAACACGAAACTTCGTGCGAGCCGAATAGTACTTATCAGGTTAACTTTCCTGCCATTCGCTTTATGTTTCCCGGAATTGCAATATGCATTTCTTATCAACTAAGGATGCACAGGAAACACTGAAACGCGCTTGTGCGCCCAACGGCACTGGTCGGCACGGACTGCCTCGGATACTGTATGCACATACAGCACAGGAAACCCGCCGATGAACACGCCTTTGCCACCGCGCGGTCGCGGTACCGCCACCAATCCGCATAACCGTTTTGCACCCAACCGCTCGGTGGCGCAGGACGATGGCTGGTACCAGGAAGTCCCGGTGACCCAAGGCACCGAAGTGCGCATCGAAACGGCTAAAACCATCATCACTCGCAACAGCTCGCCAGACCTGCCCTTTGATCGCTCGATCAATCCTTATCGTGGCTGCGAGCACGGCTGCATTTACTGTTACGCGCGCCCCAGCCACGCCTATTGGGACATGTCGCCGGGGCTGGATTTCGAAACCCGCTTGATCGCCAAGACCAACGCCGCCGACGTGCTTGAACAGCAACTGGGCAAACGCGGCTATGAATGCGCGCCGATCAACCTGGGGTCCAACACCGATCCTTACCAACCGATCGAGCGTGAACACCGAATCACCCGGCAAACCCTGGAAGTGCTGCTGCGTTATCGCCACCCGGTGACGATCATCACCAAGGGCTCGCTGATCCTGCGTGACCTGGACCTGCTCGCCGAACTCGCCGCTCAAAGGCTGGTGGCGGTGATGATCAGCCTCACCACCCTGGACGATGAACTCAAACGCATCCTCGAACCCCGCGCCGCCGCCCCCAAGGCCCGTCTGCGGGCGATTCGCGTCATGCGCGAGGCCGGGATCCCGGTGGGTGTGCTGTGTTCACCGATGATTCCGATGATCAATGACTGCGAGCTCGAAAGCCTGTTGAGCGAAGCACACGCCGCGGGGGCGCAAAGTGCGGCGTACATGATGTTGCGCCTGCCTCTGGAGGTGGCGCCGCTGTTCGAGGAATGGTTGGCGGCCCACTATCCCCAGCGGGCAGCCCACGTGCTGAGCCTGATCCGCCAGAGCCGTGGCGGTGAACTCTACGACAGGCGGTTTGGTAGCCGGATGCGTGGCGAAGGTCCGTTTGCCGACCTGCTGGCGCAACGATTTGCCAAAACCATCAAGCGCCTGGGGCTCAACCGCCGAGAGGGCTTCAACCTGGATTGCGCTGCCTTTTGTCCGCCGGGTCGCCAGATGACGCTGATTTGAGGACAATTGACCTATGGTTTATGAGTGCGACCCCGTGACGGACCAGGCCGGTCACGTTTTATGTGCCCTGTAACATACGGTCCAGAGCGGTTGATTCAGTTTGAGTTAAGTTTCGCCGGCTACCTTGTTCATCGAGTGACTGACGGGTCGAGATCTCTAGCCCGGACGTTTTTTTAACAGCCACTGGCTTCACACCGGACAAAACGGGAAAATTCCCTGAATCCGCCAATGAGGAAGACTTCATGAGTGACAAGGATAAACAGCCGTTGGCTGCGTCGGCTTCAGCCCCACAAGAGGCGGAGACCGCCGATGCAGCGCTTCAACATATCGTTGACGGTTTTTTGCATTTTCATCACGAGGTTTTTCCACAGCAGGAAGAACTGTTCAAGAAACTCGCCACGGCGCAAAAGCCACGGGCGATGTTCATTACCTGCGCCGACTCGCGCATCGTTCCCGAGCTCATCACCCACAGCTCGCCGGGCGATCTGTTCGTCACCCGTAACGTCGGCAACGTCGTTCCGCCTTACGGGCAAATGAATGGCGGCGTTTCCACTGCCATCGAATACGCGGTGCTGGCACTGGGCGTGCAACACATCATCATCTGCGGCCACTCCGATTGCGGTGCCATGCGTGCGGTGCTCAATCCTGCCAGCCTGGAAAAAATGCCCACGGTCAAAGCCTGGCTGCAACACGCCGAAGTCGCGAAAACCATGGTGCACGACAACTGCAACTGCACCGACGAAAGCGAGACCATGCATGTCCTCACCGAGGAAAATGTCATCGCTCAATTGCAACACTTGCGCACCCATCCTTCGGTAGCCTCGCGCATGGCGAATGGTCAGCTGTTCATCCATGGCTGGGTCTACGACATCGAAACCAGCAAGATCAAAGCTTACGACGCGGACCAGAGCCGTTTCCTGCCGCTCGACGGCAGTCGACCGATTCCGGTGGCGACGCCCAAAGCGCGCTTCTAAACCCTCCTAAAAATCTGTGTGGCTTGACGCCGGCCGCTGTTTCAGCGGTCCGGCCTCGTCACGCCTGAAGAAAACTTCGGGAGAACCACCATGCGTGCAGCGCAACTCAAAGCTGTTCTGCCACGGGAGCTGTTGGCGTCCGTGGTTGTGTTCCTTGTGGCCCTGCCCCTGTGCATGGGCATCGCCATCGCCTCGGGGCTGCCACCGGCCAAAGGCCTGATCACCGGCATCATTGGCGGGCTGGTCGTGGGTTGGCTCGCCGGCTCGCCCCTGCAAGTGAGTGGCCCGGCCGCGGGCCTGGCGGTTCTGGTGTTCGAACTGGTACGCCAGCACGGCATCGCCATGCTCGGTCCGATCCTGTTACTGGCGGGCTTTCTGCAACTGGTTGCCGGGCGCCTGAAGCTGGGCTGCTGGTTCCGGGTCACGGCGCCAGCCGTGGTGTACGGCATGCTCGCCGGGATTGGCGTGCTGATTGTGCTGTCGCAGGTGCATGTGATGCTCGACGCGGCGCCCAAGGCTTCAGGGCTGGATAACCTGGCGGCGTTCCCGGCGGCGCTGGTTCAGGCGCTGCCGTCCGTGGGCTGGCAGGCCGGCCTGCTCGGGCTGTCGACGATCGCGGTGATGTGGCTGTGGGAGAAATGGCGCCCGCATGCCCTGCGCTTCATTCCCGGCGCCTTGCTCGGCGTCGGGTTGGCCACGACCGTCAGCCTGATACTCGCCCTGCCGGTCAAGCGGGTGGAGGTCCCGGCCAACCTTGCGCAGGCCATCGACTGGCTGAAACCGGCGGACTTGCTCAACCTCGCCGACCCGACACTGTTGATCGCGGCCCTCGCCGTCGCCTTCATCGCCAGCGCCGAAACCCTGCTGTCGGCGGCTGCGGTGGACCGCATGCACAGCGGCCAGCGCTCGGACTTCGACCGGGAACTCTCGGCCCAGGGTGTGGGCAATATGCTCTGCGGCCTGCTCGGCGCGCTGCCGATGACCGGCGTGATCGTACGCAGTTCGGCCAACGTTCAGGCCGGTGCGTCAACGCGCCTGTCGACGATCTTCCACGGCTTGTGGCTGCTGGCGTTCGTGTTGCTGCTGTCGAGCCTGTTGCAGAGCATTCCGGTGGCGAGCCTGGCAGGCGTGCTGGTGTACACCGGTTTCAAGCTGGTGGACCTCAAGGTATTCCGTGGCCTGGGCCGTTATGGTCGGATGCCGATGTTCACCTATGCCGCTACCGCACTGGCAATCATCTTCACCGACTTGCTGACCGGCGTACTGATCGGCTTTGGCCTGACCCTGGTGAAACTGGCGCTGAAGGCTTCGCGGTTGAAGATCAGCCTGATCGACCTGCCCGGTGAAAGTGAAATGGAACTGCGCCTGATCGGCGCGGCGACCTTCCTCAAGGTGCCCGCGCTGACGCAGGTACTGGGGACCATTCCGGCGGGCTCGACCGTGCATGTGCCGCTCAATAACCTGAGCTACATCGATCACGCGTGCCTGGAACTGCTTGAGGAATGGGGGCGAGCCAACGCGGCCAAGGGGTCGAGGTTGTTGATCGAGTCGCGGGGGTTGAAGCGCAGGCTTGAAGGACGGTTGAGAACCAACACCGGCATCGGTTCCGCCGCCTAGACAGCACTGTGGGAGCGAGTCTGCTTGCGAAGGCGGACAGTCATTCAACATTGATGTTGGTCGACACACCGCCTTCGCGAGCAGGCTCGCTCCCACAGGTTCGTGGAGGGAATTACGCCACGGTTTGATCCAGTTCCAGGCCCACGCCCAGGCGCCGGGACATGCACGGCCAGCGCTTCCAGGCAGCCCCTGTATCCGGGCTGCTGAGTTTTTCACGGTAGGCTTCCACCGACTCCAGGGCGAAGCTGTCGTCGTCGAGCATGTTGTCCACGGCGTGGTGCACCACTTCATCCAGCTGGTTGGCGAAGGCCTCACCGATCAATTGATGGGCAATCAGGTTGGCGACAGTCATGTCCAGGGGGATCAGTGGCTGGCCAAAATGCTTGATGTACAGATCGTTGACCTCCTCGACAAACCGGTGCGCCAGATAGGCTTCATCCAGCAGGCTGTCCAGGCCGACGTGCCCCGCCATGATCTGCGGCGGCTGAAGGAAGTACTGTTCGGCAATTTTCAGCACCGGCTTGATCTGCGACTCGATACCCGCCTCCCTGGCGACTTCATTGGCTGCGTCCAGCAGATCGGGCACCTCGTCGATATAGGCGGCGACAAAACGCGTCAGCACGCCATGGGCATCGACCTCCGGCAATTGGATCGTCGGATGCAGTTGCGGCAGTTTGCTTTCAAGCTGACGGGTCAGCAGGCCTGTAGCGGCTTCGTGTTGTTGGGCTTTTTGGATCTGCTCGCGTAATGCGGCGGTGTTCATGAAAACTCCAGGAAACAAAGGCAATGAAATAGGGAAGACATAACTTAGCTGGCTCACCAAAACGTTTAAGACGCATTTGTCATAATTGTTTCATCGTTGAGACGGCAAAGTTATAACCATTTGCCACCACTCGTCCGCATCCTTCTCCATTCGGGACCTTGAACGCAAGTCCCGGCTGTTTCAGATCATTTACGCCCTCACGTTGCGAGGTGGCAGTCGCTGTCTATACTCGGGTTGGAATGGAGTTAGCTGATGACGCCCGACTGCACACGCAGCAAGGCCCGGCGATTCAAGTTCGTAGTCTGATGCAGCCGCTCCCTTGCCGCAGGTGAAAGCCGGCGGGATAACAAGAACGATAAGGGGAACCCGCAATGATGCGACATCCACATGTCTGGATGGGCCTCCTGTTGTGGTCGATTTTCAGCCCGGCGCACGCCGCCTGGACTGTGAATATGGCGCCGGGAGCGACTGAAATCAGTCACGCAGTGTTTGACCTGCACATGACCATTTTCTGGATCTGTGTAGTGATCGGCATCATCGTCTTCGGCGCCATGTTCTGGTCGATGATCCTGCACCGCCGCTCGACCGGGCAGGTGGCCGCAAAATTTCATGAAAGCACCACCGTCGAAATCCTCTGGACCATCGTGCCCTTCCTGATCCTGGTGGCAATGGCCGTTCCCGCGACGGCGACCCTGATCAAGATGTACGACGCCAGTGAGCCGGATATCGATATCCAGGTCACCGGCTATCAATGGAAGTGGCACTACAAATACCTGGGCCAGGACGTCGAGTTCTTCAGCAACCTGGCCACGCCCGCCGAGCAGATCCACAACAGGCAAGCCAAGGGCGAACATTACCTGCTGGAAGTCGACAAGCCGCTGGTGCTGCCGATTGGCGCCAAGGTGCGCTTCCTCGTGACCTCCGCCGACGTCATCCACTCCTGGTGGGTGCCCGCCTTCGCCGTCAAGCGCGATGCCATCCCGGGCTTCGTCAACGAAGCCTGGACCCGCATCGACAAGCCGGGCATCTACCGTGGGCAGTGCGCCGAACTGTGCGGCAAGGACCATGGCTTCATGCCGATCGTGGTCGAGGTCAAGGAAAAGGCCGATTACGAAAAATGGCTGGGCGAGCGCAAGGCCGAAGCGGCGCAACTCAAGGAGCTGACCAGCAAGGAATGGACACTCGACGAGCTCAAGGAGCGCGGCGACAAGGTTTACCACACCACCTGCGTGGCCTGTCACCAGGCCGAAGGCCAGGGCCTGCCGCCGATGTTCCCGGCACTCAAGGGCTCGAAAATCGCTACCGGGCCGAAAGACGCCCACCTGAGCATCGTCTACCACGGCAAGCCCGGCACCGCGATGGCGGCGTTCGGCAAGCAGCTGTCGGAAGTCGATATCGCGGCGGTCGTGACCTACGAACGTAACGCCTGGGGCAACAACAAGGGCGACATGGTCACTCCCAAAGAAGTACTGGAGCTGAAACAGGCGGAAAGCAAATGACCCGGTCTATTGCGCATGTAAGCAACCGGTCGGGGCGACGCGCCCCGGCCCGCCCAGCCCAACCGTTTGCAGGAGACAAGCCATGAGCGCCGTCATCGATGACCATGGTCATGCCGACCACGCCCACGGTCCCGCCAAAGGCCTGATGCGCTGGGTACTGACCACCAACCACAAGGACATCGGCACCCTGTACCTGTGGTTCGCCTTTTCCATGTTCCTGCTCGGCGGTTCGTTCGCCATGGTGATTCGCGCCGAACTGTTCCAGCCGGGACTGCAGATCGTCCAGCCGGAATTCTTCAACCAGATGACCACCATGCACGGCCTGGTGATGGTCTTCGGCGCGGTGATGCCGGCCTTTGTCGGCCTCGCCAACTGGATGGTGCCGCTGATGATCGGCGCGCCGGACATGGCCCTGCCGCGGATGAACAACTTCAGTTTCTGGCTGCTGCCCGCGGCGTTCCTGATGTTGGTCTCGACGCTGTTCATGCCCGGTGGCGGGCCGAACTTCGGCTGGACCTTCTACGCACCGCTGTCGACGACCTACGCACCCGAAAGCGTGACCTTCTTCATCTTCGCCATCCACCTGATGGGGATCAGCTCGATCATGGGCGCGATCAACGTGATCGCCACCATCCTCAACCTGCGCGCCCCCGGCATGACCCTGATGAAAATGCCACTGTTCGTCTGGACCTGGCTGATCACCGCGTTCCTGCTGATTGCCGTGATGCCGGTACTGGCCGGGTGCGTCACGATGATGCTGATGGACATCCACTTCGGCACCAGTTTCTTCAGTGCCGCCGGTGGCGGTGATCCGGTGCTGTTCCAGCATGTGTTCTGGTTCTTCGGGCACCCCGAGGTGTACATCATGATTCTGCCGGCCTTCGGTGCCGTCAGCTCGATCATTCCGACCTTTTCGCGCAAGCCGCTGTTCGGCTACACCTCGATGGTCTATGCAACGGCGAGCATCGCGTTCCTGTCGTTCATCGTCTGGGCGCACCACATGTTCGTGGTGGGCATTCCGCTGGTGGGCGAACTGTTCTTCATGTACGCCACATTGCTGATCGCCGTGCCGACCGGGGTGAAGGTGTTCAATTGGGCCAGCACCATGTGGCAGGGCTCGCTGACCTTCGAGACACCGATGCTGTTCGCGGTGGCGTTCGTGATCCTGTTCTCCATCG
Source organism: Pseudomonas sp. IT-P12 (assembly GCF_949767465.1). Lineage (NCBI taxonomy): Bacteria > Pseudomonadati > Pseudomonadota > Gammaproteobacteria > Pseudomonadales > Pseudomonadaceae > Pseudomonas > Pseudomonas sp. IT-P12. The sequence goes on from NZ_CATKPY010000024.1 coordinate 34,080, forward strand.
GCGGCTTCTCCGGGCTGATGCTGGCGATCGCACCCGCCGACTTCCAATACCAGGACACCTACTTCGTGGTCGCGCACTTCCACTATGTGCTGGTGCCGGGAGCGATCTTCGGGATCTTCGCTTCCGCCTACTACTGGCTACCGAAGTGGACCGGTCACATGTACGACGAAACCCTCGGCAAGCTGCACTTCTGGCTCTCGTTCATCGGCATGAACATGGCGTTCTTCCCGATGCACTTCGTGGGCCTCGCCGGCATGCCACGGCGGATTCCGGACTACAACCTGCAATTCGCCGACTTCAACATGGTGTCGTCGATCGGTGCATTCCTGTTCGGCACCACGCAGCTGTTCTTCCTGTTCATCGTGATCAAGACCATTCGCGGCGGCCCGCCAGCACCGGCCAAACCCTGGGATGGCGCAGAAGGCCTGGAGTGGAACATCCCGTCTCCGGCGCCGTATCACACCTTCACCACGCCACCGGAAGTGAAATGAACACGCTGTCTTTCGTGGGATCGAGCCTGCTCGCGATGAATGCCGCCGCGGTGCATTCATCCAGGCCGGGCGCGTTTTCGTTCACGTCCATCGCGAGCAGGCTCGCTCGCACAGGAAAGGACCATGGCTGACTCGATTTCGATGAAAAAGCTGGTCACGCGCCTGTTGCTGGTGGTGGTGGCGATGTTTGTGTTCGGGTTTGCCCTGGTGCCGATCTACGACGTGATGTGCAAGGTGTTCGGCATCAATGGCAAGACCGCCGGGCAATATGAGGGTGAGCAGATCGTCGACGCCTCGCGGCAGGTGCGCGTGCAGTTTCTGTCGACCAACTCAGCAGACATGCCCTGGGATTTCTTTCCCACGAAGGATGAGCTGACGACCAACCCCGGGGCGGTGAACGAGATGGTCTTTATCGCGCACAACCCCACCGACCGCCCGATGAGTGCCCAGGCCGTGCCAAGCATTGCCCCCAGCGCCGCGGCGGCGTACTTCCACAAGACCGAATGTTTCTGCTTTACCCAGCAAGTGCTGCAGCCCGGTCAACGGATCGAGATGCCGGTACGTTTCATCGTTGACCGTGACATGCCCAAGGATGTGAAGCACCTGACGCTGTCCTACACGCTGTTCGATATCACCGCCCGACATCCACCGGTGGCTGCAAATACTGGCGGTTGAGCGTGCCCGATAAGGAGAACAATAAATGGCAACTCATGAGCACTATTACGTACCGGCCCAGAGCAAGTGGCCGATCATTGCCACGGTCGGCATGTTCGTCACCGTGTATGGCCTGGCGACCTGGTTCAACGATCTGAAAGCCGCGCGCCCGGAATCCCACGGCCCGCTGATCTTTTTCGTCGGCGGCCTGTTGCTGGCCTACATGCTGTTCGGCTGGTTCGGAACAGTGGTCAAGGAGGGTCGCGCCGGGCTGTACAGTGCGCAGATGGATCGTTCGTTCCGCTGGGGAATGAGCTGGTTCATTTTCTCCGAAGTGATGTTCTTCATCGCGTTCTTCGGTGCGCTGTTCTACGTGCGCCATGTGTCAGGTCCCGCCCTGGGCGGTGAAGGCAGCAAGGGCCTTGCCCATATGTTGTGGCCCGGCTTCGAGTTCACCTGGCCATTGCTGAACAACCCCGACTCCAAACTCTTCCCGCCGCCCAAGGACGTCATCAGCCCGTGGGGTCTGCCGCTGCTCAACACGGTGCTGCTGGTCAGCTCCAGCGTCACCGTGACCATCGCCCACCACGCGCTGAAAAAGGGCCATCGCGGCGCGCTGAAACTGTGGCTGGCGATCACCGTGCTGCTGGGCTGTGCGTTCCTTGGCTTCCAGGCGGAAGAATACCTGCACGCCTACCACGAACTGGGCCTGACCCTGGGCTCGGGCATCTACGGTGCGACGTTCTTCATGCTCACCGGTTTCCACGGCGCACACGTGACCATCGGCACCATCATTCTGTTTGTGATGCTGATGCGGATCATGCGCGGGCATTTCGACAACGACCATCAGTTCGGTTTCGAGGCGGCCAGCTGGTATTGGCACTTCGTGGACGTGGTGTGGATTGGCTTGTTCGTTTTCGTCTACGTGTTGTGAACCGCCTTACCAGGACACGTGCGACACCAACTGGCCGCTGAAAAAACCCCAGGCGATCAAGCCGACGGTAATGGCGGCCAGGGCCACACGAACACTCAAGGCGATGACGAGGCGGTTCGAGCTGCTGTCGTCCTTGACCAGAAAAAACAGGCCGCTGAACAGGCTGACAACCGTGGCAATCAGCATCAGGACGATAGCTGCCTTGAGCATGGGGAATCTCCGGGGGAAGGCGATGCAGTTGAGTATAGCTATCGCGACCAGCGAACTTCTGGCGGCGCCATGAAACGCTTCCAACCGGGTGTCGTGCCGACATTGGTGGTTGCGCTCCTGCTGCCCCTGTTGGTGTCGCTGGGTTTCTGGCAACTGGGCCGGGGCGCGGAAAAAACGGCGCTGCTCAGCACCTACGCTGAGCGGCGGGCCGCCGAGCCGATGGCCAGCACCGAGCTGCAGCACACTCAAGACCCGGCCTTTCGCCGCGTGCGCCTGCATGGCCAGTTCGATGCCGCCCACAGCCTGCTGCTGGATAACCGCCAGCGCGATGGCAAGGTCGGCGTGGAGTTGCTGCAACCGTTTCAGGATCAGACCACCGGACTGTGGCTGTTGGTCAATCGCGGCTGGCTGCCCTGGCCCGACCGGCGCACGCCGCCACAATTCACCACGCCGACCCAGGTGCTGAGTCTCGATGCCTGGGTCTACGTTCCGCCCGGCGCGACCTTTCAGTTACAGGCCGATCCGAGCGCCACAACCTGGCCCGAACTGGTGACCGTCGTCGACCCGGCGAAGCTGTGGACCACGCTGGATCGTGAAGGCTTTGCCTACGAATTACGCGAAGAAAGCGGCCCTGCCTCGTACCGGGCCGATTGGCCGGTGGTCGCCCTGGGCCCGGAAAAACACATCGCCTACGCCGTGCAATGGTTCGCCATGGCGATCGCCCTGCTCGGCCTCTTCATTTACCTCGGCTGGCACAACGCAAAGGAGAAACACCATGGGAGCGGCCATGAATCCACCCAGCATGTCTGAGGCGAAAGCCCCGGTAAACCGGCGCAAGGGGCGCGTGCAGTTGCTGCTGATCCTGCTGGGGGTGATCGGCCCGATGATCCTTGCCACCGGCATGTACAAATTGCAGTTCTGGGTGCCCGAGGGCCGCAGCTACCACGGTGAATTGATTGGCAACGGCCAGACGCGTGCCGACCTCGGCGTCCAGGCGCAGGAGGATCGCTGGCAGCTCCTGGTGACCGCACCGAAGGCGTGCTCCGTGGACTGCCAGCAACTGGTGTACCTGGCTCGGCAGGTGCAGATCGGTCTCGGCCGCGATGCCTCGCGCGCCAGCCATGCATTGGCCACCGCGCAACCGTTGGCCAGCGACTACGACGCCAAGCTGACCCGCGAGTACCCGCAACTGCAACGCTACTCCATGGACCTGACCCCGTTCAGCAAGACGACCGGCGAGTCGACGCTGCCGCAGCTGTGGATCATCGACCCCCACGGCAATCTGGTGCTGCGCTACGACCCGGCGGTGAAGGGCAAGGACCTGCTCAATGACCTGCGGCACCTGCTGAAACTGTCGAACATCGGATAAAGGGCATCGTCATGGCCAAACCTGGATTTCGCCTCGCGCTGTTTGCCACCCTGCTGGCGTTGATCGTCGTGCTGCTCGGCGCCTATACCCGCCTGACGCACGCCGGTCTCGGCTGCCCGGACTGGCCCGGCTGCTACGGCTTCATCAGCGTGCCGAAAAGCGAGGCTCAGCTGGCCCATGCCGAGCTGCATTTTCCCGACTCGCCCGTCGAAGCGCACAAGGGCTGGAACGAGATGGTCCACCGCTACTTCGCCGGCACGCTGGGCTTGCTGATCTCGGTACTGGCCGGGCGAGCCTGGGTGCATCGACGTCACCCGGGGCAACCGGTGAAGCTGCCGCTGTTTCTGCTGGCGGTGGTCATCGCCCAGGCGGCCTTCGGCATGTGGACGGTGACACTCAAGCTGTGGCCGCAAGTGGTCACCGGGCATTTGCTCGGGGGATTCGCGACATTGAGCCTGTTGTTCCTGCTGACCTTGCGCCTGTCCGGCGTGCTGCCGGCGCTGACCGTGCCCCGGCGCCTGCAGTATTGGGCGACCGCCGGGTTATTGCTGGTGATCCTGCAAATCGCCCTCGGGGGTTGGGTCAGTTCCAACTATGCCGCCGTGGCCTGCATCGACTTCCCGACCTGCCACGGTCAATGGTTGCCGCCGGCGGACTTCGCCAATGGCTTTCACCTGACCCAGCACATCGGCCCCAATTACCTCGGCGGGCAACTGGACAGCGAGGCCCGCACCGCGATTCACCTGACTCACCGCATCGGCGCCTTGCTGGTCACCCTGGTATTGCTGGGTCTGGCGTGGCAATTGAAAGCCGTCGGCATGACGCGACTGGCCGCTCTGGTGCTGATCGCGCTGGCCGCACAAATCACCCTCGGCATCAGTAACGTGCTGTTTCACCTGCCATTGCCGGTGGCCGTCGCCCACAACGCCGGCGGCGCAGCGCTGTTGCTGACCCTGGTGCTGGTCAACTATCACGCACGAACCAGCCTGGTTCGGGTCAAGCAGCCGTCGCTCGGGCGCTGGCGGTTCAGCCCGCGCAAACAGTCGGCCGGGCCCATCACAATAAAAGGAGAGATGCCATGGCGACTCTGACCGGTACACGGCACAGCCAGGCGATCTGGCGTGATTATCTGGAGCTGACCAAGCCTAAAGTGGTGGTGCTGATGCTCATCACATCGCTGGTCGGCATGTTTCTCGCGACCCGCGCCGGGGTGCCATGGACGGTGCTGGTGTTTGGCAACCTGGGGATCGCCCTGTGCGCCGGCGGGGCGGCGGCGGTCAACCATGTGGTGGACCGGCGGATCGACGCGGTGATGGCCCGCACCCACAAACGCCCCCTGGCCGAAGGCCGGGTTTCACCGACCGCAGCGCTGACCTTCGCACTGGTGCTGGCGCTGCTGGGCCAGGCGCTGCTACTGGCCTTTACCAACCCGCTCACCGCCTGGCTGACCCTCGCCTCCCTGCTCGGCTACGCCGTGATCTACACCGGCTTTCTCAAGCGCGCGACACCGCAGAACATCGTCATCGGCGGCCTGGCCGGTGCCGCCCCGCCGCTGCTGGGCTGGACCGCCGCCACTGGTCACATCAGTGCCGAACCGCTGCTGCTGGTGCTGATCATCTTCGCCTGGACCCCGCCGCACTTCTGGGCGCTGGCCATTCACCGCAAGGAAGAATACGCCAAGGCCGACATCCCGATGTTGCCGGTCACCCACGGCGAGCACTACACCAAGATTCATATCCTGCTCTACACCTTCGCGTTGCTGGCGGTCAGCCTGATGCCCTACGTGATCCACATGAGCGGTCTGCTCTACCTGATTTGTGCGCTGGGCCTGGGCGCGAGGTTTCTGCAATGGGCCGTCGTGCTGTACCGTGGCACTCGACCGCACGCGGCGATCAATACCTTCAAGTACTCTATCTACTACTTGTTCCTGCTGTTCATCGCGTTGCTCGTGGACCACTACTTATTGTTGAACCTATGACTCGAACTCAGAAAACCGTCTTCATCCTCGTCGCCCTGATCGCGCTGGTTCTGGGCCTCACCATCAACAAAGTGCTGTCCGGCAAGGGCCAGGGTGATCCCACCGTATTGATCGACGCCGGGATCATTCTGTTGCCGCAGAGCCGTACGCTGCCAAACGTGACGATGACCGACCAGGACGGTCAACCGGTGGCGGTCAACGAGCTCGAAGGCAAGTGGTCGCTGCTGTTCCTGGGTTACACCTTCTGCCCGGACATCTGCCCGACCACCCTCGCCCAATTGCGCCAGATCAAGAGCGAACTGCCGAAAGAGGCTGTGGATAACCTGCAGATCATCCTGGTGAGCGTCGATCCGAACCGCGACACGCCCAAGCAACTCAAACAGTACCTGGGCTACTTCGACCCACAGTTCCGGGGCCTGACCCCGGCCTCGGTGGACGACCTCCAGAAACTGGCCAATGCCGTGAGCATCCCGTTCATTCCGGCCGACACCAGCAAGCCCAACTACACGGTGGATCACAGCGGCAATCTGGCGGTGATCGGACCGGATGGCAAACAACGCGGGTTCATCCGCGCACCGTTGAACAACGTGAAGCTGGTGGCGCAGTTGCCGGTCATGCTCAAGCGGAAATAGTTTCAGGCACAAAAAAGGGAGGCCCATTGGCCTCCCTTTTTCATTGCATTCGCAATCAGAACGCCGGCACTACCGCGCCTTTGTACTTCTCGATGATGAAGGCCTTCACTTCCGGGCTGTGCAGCGCGGCAACCAGTTTCTTCATGTCTTCGCTGTCCTTGTCGTCCGGACGGGCCACCAGGATGTTCACGTAAGGCGAGTCGCTGCCTTCGATGACCAGCGCGTCTTTGGACGGATCGAGCTTGGCTTCCAGCGCGTAGTTGGTGTTGATCAGAGCGAGGTCGACCTGGGTCAGCACGCGAGGGATGGTCGCGGCTTCCAGTTCGCGGAATTTCAGGTCCCGAGTGTTCTCGGTGATGTCCTTGACCGTCGAGAGGATGTTGTTCGAATCCTTCAGCTTGATCAGGCCCGCCTTGGCCAGCAGCAACAGTGCACGACCGCCGTTGGTGGCGTCGTTCGGAATCACCACGTTGGCGCCGCCCGGCAGCTCCTCCAGCTTCTTGTACTTGCTGGAGTAGGCACCCAGGGGTTCCAGGTGCACGCCGGCAACCGACACCAGGTCCGTGCCCTTGGCCTTGTTGAACTCATCGAGGTACGGCTGGTGCTGGAAGAAGTTGGCGTCCAGGCGCTTCTCGGCCACTTGCACGTTCGGCTGAATGTAGTCGGTGAAGACCTTGACCTTCAGGTCCACGCCTTCCTTGGCCAGCACTGGCTTCACGAATTCGAGGATTTCTGCGTGCGGCACCGGAGTGGCCGCCACGGTCAGGGTGTCGGCGTGGGCGGAAAAGGCTGCAACGGCAGCGAACGCGACGAGTAGTTTTTTCATTCAGCTAATTCCTTGTCAGTACCCGCTTACTTGCGGGAAAAATGCACGACCAGCTTGTCGCCAACCGTTTGCAACACTTGAACCAGTACCAGCAGCAACACCACGGTGACCACCATCACGTCGGTCTGGAATCGCTGGTAACCGAAACGGATCGCCAGGTCGCCGAGCCCCCCTGCGCCCACCACACCGGCCATGGCCGTGTAGGACACCAGTGTAATCGCTGTCACCGTAATCGCCGCAAAGATGCCCGGACGGGCTTCTGGCAGCAAGGCATTGGTGATGATCTGGCGAGTGGTCGCGCCCATGGACTGGGTCGCTTCGATGATGCCGCGATCCACTTCGCGCAGGGCGGTTTCCACCAGCCGCGCAAAGAACGGCGTGGCCCCCACCACCAATGGCGGAATCGCACCGGCGACGCCCAACGAGGTGCCGGTGATCAGCACGGTGAACGGAATCATCACGATCAGCAGAATGATGAAAGGCAGCGAACGCAGGATGTTCACCATCAACGACAACATCGCGTAGATGCCCTTGGCCTCGAGCAACTGGCGCGGGCTGCAGAGGAACAGCAACACGCCCAACGGCAGGCCCAGGAGCACGGTGAACAGCAGCGAACCGCCGAGCATCAGCAGGGTATCGCCGGTAGCCAGCCAGATTTCGAACCAGTCGATATTAACGAAGAAACTTGTCAGGGCTTCCATCAGCGCAGCACCTCCATGTGGACGTCAGCGGCGGTGAAACGGGCAAACGCCGCCTCCATGTCGCCACCGGTGACCGCCAGGGTCAGTTGCCCGTAGGGGATGTCTTTGATGCGGTCGATACGACCGGCCAGGATGCTGTAGTCCACGCCTGTGTCGCGAGCGACGGTGCCCAGCAACGGCGCGTAGGTGGCGTCGCCCTGGAAGGTCAGGCGCACGATGCGGCCCGGCACATGGGCGAAGTCATCGCGTTGCTCGCTTTCGTCGATCTGTTCGCTTTCCTGGACGAAGCGCTTGGTGGTCGGGTGCTTGGGATGCAGGAACACCTCGGCCACGGAGCCTTGCTCGACGATCACACCCGCATCCATCACCGCCACCTGGTCGCAGACCCGACGGATCACATCCATCTCGTGGGTAATCAGGACGATGGTCAGCTTCAGCTCACGGTTGATCTCGGCCAGCAACTGCAGGACCGACGCCGTGGTTTGCGGGTCCAGGGCGCTGGTCGCCTCATCGCACAGCAGAATTTTCGGCTTGGTCGCCAGGGCGCGGGCAATGCCGACGCGCTGCTTCTGGCCACCGGACAACTGCGCCGGGTACTTTTTCGCGTGGTCGGACAACCCCACCCGCGCCAGCAGTTCGGCGACACGCAGGTCGATCTCGCCACGCGACAGCTCGCCGGCCAGGGTCAGCGGCAGCGCGACGTTGTCGGCCACGGTCTTGGAAGCCAGCAGGTTGAAGTGCTGGAAAATCATCCCGACCTGTTGGCGAAAGCGGCGCAAGCCATTGGCGTCGAGCGCCGTCACTTCTTCGCCGTCGACGATGATCTTGCCGCCAGTGGTGTTCTCCAGGCGATTGATCAGACGCAGCAGGGTACTTTTTCCCGCACCGGAATGACCGATCAGGCCGAAGACCTGACCGTTCTCAATCGTCAGACTGGTCGGGTGCAGGGCGGGGATATCCTTACCGGCGACGCGGTAGGTTTTATGGACGTTTTGAAACTCGATCACGTAGCGAACCTTGTGGGGCGCGTTGGAAAAAGATCAGCGGTTAGCCGGGCGCGCATTTTAGCCTGTCCGTATAGAGGTTATTAGCATTTATTCGGCAATCAACCTTCGATTTGGCAATAACGCGACCGAAAGTCATAAAAAAGGAACGGTTGGAAGCCCTCATCAGTCACTCATTAGGCAACTCGACGATCGCCAGGTGCCGTGCCTGGACGCATTTTCCCACGTCCGACGAGGAGTTTACGACTGATGAGTATCAAGAAGCCTGGCGCCACGAAGAGCGCATTGGCCGGGACCGACACCCTGGACCGAGGTAACACCAATACCAAGCTCGACAGCCTGGAAACATTCCGTTCCGACGCCACCGATCAGGCCCTGCGCACCAACCAGGGCGTCAAGGTGTCGGACAACCAGAACACGCTGAAGGTCGGCGCCCGCGGGCCGTCGTTACTGGAAGACTTCATCATGCGTGAGAAAATCACGCACTTTGACCATGAGCGCATCCCGGAGCGCATTGTCCACGCCCGCGGAACCGGCGCCCATGGTTTTTTCCAGTCCTACGAAAACCATTCGGTGTTGACCAAGGCAGGTTTCCTGCAGGACCCAGGCAAGAAAACCCCGGTCTTCGTACGATTTTCCACGGTGCAAGGCCCTCGCGGGTCGGGCGACACCGTGCGCGACGTACGTGGTTTCGCCGTGAAGTTCTTCACCGACGAAGGCAACTTCGACCTGGTGGGCAACAACATGCCGGTGTTCTTCATCCAGGACGCGATCAAGTTCCCCGACTTCGTCCACGCGGTAAAACCCGAGCCACACAACGAGATCCCCACGGGCGGCTCGGCCCATGACACCTTCTGGGATTTCGTGTCGCTGGTACCGGAGTCGGCGCACATGGTGATCTGGGCCATGTCCGACCGGGCGATCCCGAAAAGCCTGCGCAGCATGCAGGGCTTTGGCGTGCACACCTTCCGGCTGATCAATGCCGAGGGCAAATCCAGGTTCGTCAAGTTCCATTGGCGCCCGACGGCTGGCACCTGCTCGCTGGTATGGGATGAAGCACAGAAACTCGCCGGCAAGGACACCGACTACCATCGGCGCGATCTGTGGGAAGCCATCGAAATGGGCGACTACCCCGAATGGGAACTGGGCGTACAAGTGATCGAGGAAGAAAACGAACACGCCTTCGATTTCGACATTCTCGACCCGACCAAACTCATTCCAGAGGAAACCGTTCCGATCACGCCGCTGGGCAAAATGGTGCTCAACCGCAACCCGGACAACTTCTTCGCCGAAGTCGAGCAGGTCGCGTTCTGTCCGGGACACATCGTTCCCGGAATCGATTTCTCCAATGACCCGTTGCTGCAAGGCCGACTGTTTTCCTACACCGATACGCAAATCAGCCGACTCGGTGGGCCGAACTTTCACGAAATTCCGATCAACCGTCCGGTGGCACCGTTCCACAATGGCCAACGTGACGCACTGCACCGCACCACCATCGATAAAGGTCGCGCGTCCTATGAGCCGAACTCCATCGACGGCGGCTGGCCGAAAGAAACCCCGCCTGCCGCCCAGGACGGTGGATTCGAGTCCTACCCTGAGCGCATCGACGCGGCCAAGATCCGTCAGCGCAGCGAGTCGTTTGGCGATCACTTCTCCCAGGCGCGGTTGTTCTTCAACAGCATGAGCCCCCATGAAAAAGAGCACATCATTGCCGCTTACAGCTTTGAGCTGGGCAAGGTCGAGCGCGAGTTCATCCGGGCGCGGGAAGTGAACGAGATCCTCGCCAACATCGACCTGGAGCTGGCCGGACGTGTCGCGCAGAACCTCGGTTTGCCGGCACCGAAAACCGGGACGGTGGAGGTACCGAAGACGTCCCTGGAACGCTCACCGGCCCTGAGCCAGGCCAATCTGTTGCCGGGCGATATCAAAACCCGAAAAGTCGCGATCCTGGCGGCCGATGGGGTCGATGGCGCAGCGATCGATGCGATGAAGAAGGCACTGGAAGCCGAAGGCGCGCATGCCAAACTGCTCGGCCCGACGTCTGCGCCGGTCAAGACGGCGAATGGCAAGGCCTTGCCGGTGGACGCTTCCATGGAAGGGATGCCATCGATCGCGTTCGATGCGGTGTTCGTGCCCGGTGGCGCGGAGTCGATCAAAGCGTTGAGCGGCGATGGTGTGGCGTTGCACTACGTGCTTGAGGCGTACAAACACCTGAAAGCGATTGCCCTGCACGGCGAGGCAAAACAGTTGCTGGATGTGTTGAAGCTGGAGGTGGATGCGGGGTTGATCGTGGGGGCGGATGCCAAGCTGCACAAGGCGTTCTTCGACGCCATCGGGCAGCATCGGGTGTGGGCGCGGGAGCCGAAGGCCAAGGCGGTTCCGGCTTGAGACAAATCTAGCTGGTCAGGCCGCTATCGCGAGCAGGCTCGCTCCCACAAGTCTTGGTTGAAACACACATTGTGTGAACACCAATGATCCCTGTGGGAGCGAGCCTGCTCGCGATTGCTGTTAAGGCTTACGCGGACTCAGAACGATCTGCGCCGGAACACTGCGCAGAATCTGCTTGTGCAGGTTCAGGTCAAAATTCGCATTCAGTTTGTTCACCCGCTTGGTCAACAAGGTTGCCAGCCACGGATAGTCGTCGGTGCGTGGCACCTGAATGCTCACATCACATTGATAATTCACCGTATCGGCGGCGATGGCGTCCAGTTGCCGGCGCAGTTTGCTCATATCGGTCAGGTTCAGCGCGACAGTGGTACTTTCGGCCGTCGGGTCGATCACTTTCGCCGCCGGCTTGGCTTCAGCGGCCTTGAGCGCCGCTTCGGCTTTATCCAGCTCGGCCTTGCGCGCATTGACTATGGCGTTGTTGACCCCGCCGGTCAACGCCGGTGCCTTGGGCATCAGCACCCGTGCGCGGCTCAGGGCGGTGGCGGCGGCATTCACATCGCCTTTCTGCAGCACGATCTGGCTACGGCGCAAGTAGGCTTCGGCCAATTGCCGCTGGTACTGCTCAAGGGATTGATCGTTGGGTGATTCGGCCTGCAAGGCTGCCAACTGGCCTTCGGCGGTGGCCAGTTCGCTGCTGGCAAGGCTTTGCTCAAGCTGTGCGATGGCCGCAGCTCGTGCATCAGTGGCCTCTGTGGCCGCCGGCGGCGTGCTTTGGCATGCACCCAGTAGCAGCGAAAACGCGACAAGGAGCAGATAACGGGAGGCGAACGGCTTCATTCCTGCGACTCTCTATTTGCGCAAAAAACGAGCAAGTCTACACCCCTCGACGGGGCAGGACAAAACTCAGCAGAAACAGTGCGGCGGCCGTCACCACGATTGACGGGCCCGCCGGGGTGTCCTTGAACCAGGACAACGCCAGCCCGCCACACACCGCGAGCATGCCCAGCAGGCTCGCACCCAGCGCCATCTGCTCCGGTGACCGGGCGTGACGTTGTGCCGCAGCCGCGGGAATGATCAGCAGTGACGTAATCAGCAACACACCGACGATTTTCATCGCCACGGCAATCACCACGGCGATCAGCAACATCAGGGTCATGCGCAGCGCCGGCACCGGCAAACCTTCCACGCGCGCCAGTTCTTCATGCACCGTGATCGCCAGCAAGGGCCGCCACAGCGTCACCAGCAACACCAGCACCGCTGCACTGCCGCCGAGAATCCACGCCAGGTCGGTGGGACTGATCGCCAGCAGGTCGCCGAACAGATACGCCATCAGGTCGATCCGCACTTCGTGCATGAAGCTTAGTACGACCAGGCCGAGTGAGAGCGTGCTCGGTGCGAGAATTCCCAACAGTGTGTCCGACGCCAATGGCTGGCGCTGTTGCAGCGTCACCAGCAACACCGCCAACAGCAGGCAGCCGACGGTCACCGCCACCGTCGGGCTGATATCCAGCAGGAAGCCCAGCGCCACGCCGAGCAACGCTGCGTGGGACAGGGTATCGCCGAAATAAGCCATGCGCCGCCAGACCACGAAAGAGCCCAACGGCCCTGCCACCAGCGCCAGAGCCAGACCTGCAAGCAGGGCATAGAGCAGAAAATCAGCCATGCTTGCAGCCATCTCCGTGAACGTGGGGTTGGACCGTCGAGGACGCGGTGACGACCGAGCCATGCAAGTCGTGGGCGTGGTCGTGATGGTGGTGGTAAATCGCCAGGCTCGGGGCGTTCTTGCCGAACAGCTCGACGAACGCCGGATCGCCACTGACCTGCTCGGGGTGCCCGGAACAGCAGACGTGACGGTTGAGGCACACCACCTGATCAGTGGTGCTCATGACCAGGTGCAAATCATGGGACACCATCAACACGCCGCAGCCGTGGCGGTCGCGCAGACGGGTAATCAGGCTGTACAGCTCAGCCTGGCCCGCGACGTCGACGCCCTGTACCGGCTCGTCGAGCACCAGCAATTCGGGTTCGCGCAGCAGCGCCCGGGCCAGCAGCACCCGCTGCATTTCGCCGCCGGAAACGCTTTGCACCGGGCTGTCGATCACCTGCTCGGCGCCGACTTCCTTGAGTGCCGCCAAGGCGCGAGGGCGATCCACTCCGGGCACCAGGCGCAAAAAACGCAGCACCGATAATGGCAGAGTGGGGTCGACATGCAGCTTTTGCGGCATGTACCCGACCCGCAGCTTCGGCTTGCGCCAGACGCTGCCGGTGTCGGGCTTCAACAAGCCGAGCACGGCCCGCACCAGCGTGGTCTTGCCCGCACCGTTGGGGCCGATCAGGGTCACGATCTGCCCCGGCTCGACGCTCAGTTCGATGTTATCCAGCACCTTTTGCCCGGCGAAGGTGACGGCCACCTGCTCGAGGCGGATCAGCGCGTTGCTCATCAAGCCCCCTGGCAACCCGAGCACAGGCCGACGACTTCAACCGTCTGGCCTTCGACGACGAAACCGACATCCCTGGCGCTGCCGACGATCGCGTCGCTGATGGATTTCTGTTCAAGCTCAATGGCGGCATGGCATTGGCGGCAAATGAGGAATTGCCCCTGGTGCGCATGCTCCGGGTGATTGCAGCCGACGAAAGCGTTAAGCGATGAGATGCGGTGCACCAGGCCGTTTTCCAGCAGGAAATCCAGCGCGCGATACACGGTCGGGGGCGCGGCGCGGCGGCCGTCCTGGTCACTGAGCACCGCCAGGATGTCGTAGGCACCCAATGGCTTGTGGCTTTGCCATACCAGTTCCAGCACTCGTCGGCGCAGCGCAGTCAGGCGCAAGCCTTGACGCGCACACAGGGCATCGGCCTCAGACAGGGCGCTGTGAACGCAATGAGAGTGGTCGTGGGGACGGCTGGCAATCGGTGTGATAGGCATGAGCGGCGACGAGTTTTGTGAGAGACGTTATTATGTTACCCGTTCTTACCTCCTTGAGTGGTCATCGTGTCCCGACTTTTTTCCATCTTTGTCGCATTCGTCGCAAGTTTCCTGCTCATCGGCTCGGCCCAGGCCGACGTCAAAGTCCTCACCAGCATCAAGCCGCTGCAGCTGATTGCCGCTGCGGTGCAGGACGGCGTGGCGATCCCCGAGGTGCTGCTGCCGCCCGGCGCTTCACCGCATAATTACGCACTGCGCCCATCCGACGTACGGAAGGTGCAATCCGTGGACCTGGTTTACTGGATCGGTCCGGACATGGAAGGTTTCCTGCCTCGCGTGTTGAAGGGGCGTACGTTGCCGAGCGTCGCCGTGCAGGATCTGCCGGGGCTGAAACTGCGCCGTTTTGCCGAGGACAGCCACTCCCACGCCGAAGAAGCCGACGAGCATGACCACGACCACCGCCCGGGCAGCCTGGATGCCCACCTGTGGTTATCGCCTGTGAATGCCCGGGTGATTGCGACAAAAATGGCCGCTGACTTGAGTGCAGCCGATCCGGACAATGCGCCGCGCTACCAGAGCAATCTCAAGGCGTTCGATGAGCGTCTGGATGCGCTGGACCTGCGCCTGAAGGCGCGCCTGGCGGGCATCGCCGGCAAACCGTATTTCGTTTTTCATGAAGCGTTCGACTACTTCGAAGACGCCTACGGCCTGAAGCACACCGGCGTTTTCAGTGTCGCCGCTGAAGTGCAGCCCGGTGCCCAGCACGTCGCAGCCATGCGCACTCGCCTGCAGGAAGTCGGCAAGACCTGCGTGTTCAGCGAGCCACCGTTGCGCCCGCGCCTGGCGGAGACCCTGGTGGCCGGGTTACCGGTGAAGCTGGCGGAGCTGGATGCGCTGGGCGGCTACACCCCGGCCACGGCCCAAGGCTATGAGCAGGTGCTGGAGAAATTGGGGAATGACCTGGCGGGGTGCCTGGAGTCGCTTTGATCAAAAATTGAGGTGACCTTATCGCGAGCAGGCTCGCTCCCACAGGGGATTTCATTCGCACTAAAGATCCAATGTGGGAGCGAGCCTGCTCGCGATGCTTTTAGAGGGCAAAAGGCAGTGGCGTACTGACCTTCTGCCGCTGCGCCAATCGCAACTGGAATTCCATCGGATCGTGAATCAGCACGTCCTGCCCGGCGAATGACTGCGCCGCAATCAAGCGCGATAACCAGAACCGCACGCACGCCACGCGCAGCATGGTCGGCCACAGCTCGGCTTCGGCAGCGGTGAACGGCCGCAGCGCTGCATACGCGCCGAGCAACGCACGGGCCCGTGGCCCATCGATCAGGCCGGCGTCATCCGAACACCAGTCGTTCAGCGCAATCGCCACGTCATAGAGCATCGGCCCCGAGCACGCGTTGTAGAAGTCGATCAAACCGGTCAGGTGCGTGCCTTCGAACATCGCGTTGTCACGGAACAGGTCGGCGTGGATGTTGGCGCGTGGCAGCGCCAGGATTTTCTCTTTCTGCCGGGTGATTTCATCCAGCGCCCGCTCCAGCAGGTCTTTCTGCCCGGCATCGAGGTGCGAAAGAAACTGCGCGCCCTCTTCCAGCATCCAGTCCAGGCCTCGATCGGTCTTGCGCTTGATCATGTTGGCCTGCGTCGCCAGGTGCAGATGGCCGAGCAACTCGCCCACCTGGGCGCAATGCTGGGCGTTGGCCTGCTTGATGTGCTTGCCGGCCAGGCGCGGTTGCAGCAGCGCAGGCTTGCCGGCCAGTTCGCGCAAGGCGACGCCGTCGGTGGTGCGCAACGCGTAAGGCACCGGCAGGTTGGCCTCATGCAGCACATCCAGCAGCTCGATGAAGAACGGCATCTCCTGCACCGGCCCCCGCTCGACCAGGGTCAGGACGAATTCGCCCTGTTCCAGGCTGATGAAGAAGTTGGTGTTTTCGCTACCGGCGGCAATCCCCTGGAAATCGAGCAGGCGGCCGAGCCCGTAAGGGGCGAGAAAGGTTTCCAGCTCGGGCCGAGCCAGCGGGGTGAACACAGACATGTTTTAACTGCCAGTACGGGCGCCGCCAGGGAGCGGGCGCCAATTGAAATTAAGAAATTACTTCCATTCGAAAATCTTCCACGCCGGAATCAGCATATCCGGCTGATCCGAGCGGATGAAGTTACCGTCCGATCCATCGGCGCGCACCAGAAAGTACGGCTTGCCGCCCCTCGGCGTCACCTGGATGGCGTACAGGAAACCATTCTGGCGGTATTCCTTGATCGTGTTATCGCCTTCGGTACGGATGGTCACATCCGGTTCCGGCGATGGCGCATCATCCGCGGCCATCACGGCCAGC
This sequence comes from Pseudomonas sp. IT-P12, assembly GCF_949767465.1. Taxonomy (NCBI): domain Bacteria; kingdom Pseudomonadati; phylum Pseudomonadota; class Gammaproteobacteria; order Pseudomonadales; family Pseudomonadaceae; genus Pseudomonas; species Pseudomonas sp. IT-P12. The sequence continues at coordinate 50,526 of NZ_CATKPY010000024.1, forward strand.
GGTGCAATTGCAAACAAGCCAGCCAGCAACAGGCGATTTAGTGTACGCATGATAACCTTGTCCCTTTGTCGTCAACGGTCCCGCTATTCTAGCGCCGGACCCGCCGAAAAGGTTGATCCTGCTCATGAGCCAAGCCCCCCTCGTCCTGGTGGACGGTTCTTCTTATCTGTACCGGGCCTTCCACGCCCTGCCACCGCTGACCACCTCCAAAGGCCTGCCGACCGGAGCGGTCAAAGGCGTGTTGAACATGCTCAAGAGTCTGCGCAAGCAGTACCCGGACAGCCCCTTCGCCGTGGTGTTCGACGCCAAGGGCGGGACATTTCGCGATGAAATGTACGCCGAGTACAAGGCCAACCGCCCCAGCATGCCCGACGACATGCGGGTACAGATCCAGCCGCTGCACGACAGCGTCAAGGCGCTGGGTTTTCCATTGCTGTGCGTCGACGGCGTCGAGGCCGATGACGTGATCGGCACCCTGGCCCGCAGCAGCGCGGCGGCCGACCGCCCGGTGATCATCTCCACCGGCGACAAGGACATGGCGCAATTGGTCGACGGCCACATTACCTTGGTCAACACCATGACCGGTAGCGCACTGGACGTGGAAGGCGTGAAGGAGAAATTCGGCGTCGCTCCCGAGCAGATAATCGATTACCTGGCGCTGATGGGCGACTCTTCCGACAACATCCCGGGCGTTCCGGGCATCGGTCCGAAGACCGCTTCCGGCCTGCTGGTGGGGGTGAACGGCGGTCTGACCGAGCTGTACGCGCAGTTGGACATCGTCCCGACCCTGCCGATCCGTGGTGCGAAAACGCTGCCGGCCAAGCTCGAAGAGCACAAGGAGATGGCGTTTCTCTCCTATCAACTGGCGACGATCAAGATCGACGTGCCGCTGGACATCGGCCTCGACGATCTGCAGATGGGACCGCCTGATCACGACGCACTCGCCGAGCTCTATACCTTGCTGGAGTTCAAGAGCTGGTTCGAAGAGAACCAGCGCGATGCCAAGCGCTCCGGCCAGGAAGTGTCCGTGCCCGTGGTCGAAGAAGCGGCCGGCGAGACCGAACGCCAATACACCACGATCCTGACCCAGGCCGATTTCGACCTGTGGCTGAAGAAGCTCAACGACGCCAGCCTGTTTGCCTTCGATACCGAAACCACCGGCCTGGATGCGCAGCAGGCACAACTGGTCGGCCTCTCGTTCGCGGTCAAGGCCAACGAAGCGGCCTACATCCCGCTGACCCATTCCTACATGGGCGTGCCGGATCAGCTGGATCGTGACACCGTGCTGCGCGCACTGAAACCGATCCTGGAAGACCCGAACAAACTCAAGGTCGGCCAGCACGCGAAGTACGACATGAACATCCTGGCCAACTGCGCCATCGGCGGCGACCAGAACGACGGCATCCATGTGCAGGGCATCGCCTTCGACACCATGCTCGAGTCCTATGTGCTGGACTCCACTGCCACCCGTCACGACATGGACAGCCTGGCGCTGAAGTACCTGAACCACACCACCATCGGCTTCCAGGACATCGCCGGCAAGGGCGCCAAACAGCTGACCTTCGACCAGATCGCCCTGGAACTGGCCGGGCCCTACGCCGCCGAAGACGCTGACATCACGTTGCGCTTGCATCAGACCCTGCAGGAAAAGCTCAACGCCATTCCAAGCCTGGGCAAAGTGCTGAGCGACATCGAAATGCCGCTGGTGCCGGTGCTCGCGCGGATCGAACGCCAGGGCGCGCTGGTCGATGCCAACCTGCTGGGGATCCAGAGCGTCGAGCTGGGCGAGAAAATGGTCGCGCTGGAGCGTGAAGCGTTCGCCATCGCCGGCGAGGAGTTCAACCTCGGCTCGCCGAAGCAACTGGGCGTCATCCTGTACGAAAAGCTGGGTCTGCCGATCCTCAGCAAAACCGCCAAGGGCCAGGCCTCGACGGCCGAAGCGGTGCTGGCGGAACTCGCCGAGCAGGATTACCCGCTGCCCAAGGTGCTGATGCAATACCGCTCGATGAGCAAACTGAAAAGCACCTACACCGATCGCCTGCCGGAACAGATCAACCCGCGCACCGGGCGGATCCACACCTCCTACCACCAGGCCGTCGCGGCGACCGGGCGCTTGTCGTCCAGTGATCCCAACCTGCAGAACATTCCGATCCGCACGGCCGAAGGCCGTCGGATTCGTCAGGCGTTCGTTGCTCCCAAAGGCTACAAACTGCTGGCGGCGGACTACTCGCAAATCGAACTGCGGATCATGGCGCACCTGGCCAGGGACGAAGGTTTGTTGCACGCCTTCCGCAATGACCTGGACGTGCACAAGGCCACCGCCGCCGAAGTGTTCGGCGTCGACCTGGCACAGGTCACCACCGATCAGCGGCGCAGCGCCAAGGCGATCAACTTTGGCTTGATCTACGGCATGAGTGCGTTTGGCCTGGCCAAGCAGATTGGCGTCGACCGCAAGCAGTCCCAGGCTTATATCGACCGCTATTTTGCGCGTTACCCGGGCGTGCTCGAGTACATGGAGCGCACCCGTGCCCAGGCGGCCGAACAAGGCTTCGTCGAAACCATCTTCGGCCGGCGCCTGTACCTGCCGGACATCAATGCGAAAAACCCGGCCCTGCGCAAAGGCGCCGAACGCACCGCGATCAACGCCCCGATGCAAGGCACCGCGGCGGACATCATCAAGAAAGCCATGGTGGCTGTGGATAACTGGCTGACGAACTCGGGCCTGGACGCCAAGGTCATCCTGCAGGTGCACGATGAACTGGTGCTGGAGGTACGCGAGGACCTGGTCGATCAGGTGCGCGAGGAAATCCGCCAGCACATGAGCAACGCCGCGAAGCTGGATGTGCCGCTGCTGGTGGAGGTTGGCGTGGGCAATAACTGGGATGAGGCCCACTGAGCCTGGTGCAGGAGCGGGATCGCTCGCGAAGGTGCGTCAGTGACGGTCATGTCGACCGACACATCTTCGCGAGCCGGCCCACTCCGCAAGGAAGCTCTTCTGCCGCGGCATAGTGTCGCGGCCGTTCGAGAAACCACTTATTTCGGAAATCGAACCGGCTTATTTCAAATGGTTTTTGAACGCCCGGAACTAAACCCGTGAAACACGACTCAGAGTAACTGAATGGCTGGTGAAGCCGTTCATTGCTCCTATGTTGTGTTAAGTGTTGGCAGATATCTGGACCCCGCCCTAGCGGTCCGGAACTTGAACCCCGGAACTTCCCCCTCCCCATAAGAAGTCCGGGGTTTTTTTTGCCTGCGATTTACTGCTCGGCGAGTTCCGTACCCTTGTCCGCCAGCTCCAGCCAGCCGGCCAGTACAGTGTAGGCCTCTTCCAGCCCCATGCGCTTGGGCGCCGAAAACAGCTGGATGGTGATCGCCTCGCCCCAGCCTTTGCGAATCTCGGACTGGACCTTGAGCAACACGTTTTTCGCCGCGCCGTAGGTCAGCTTGTCCGCCTTGGTCAGCAGAATGTGCATCGGCATGCCGCTGGCCACGGCCCAGTCGAGCATGAGCAGGTCGAAGTCGGTCATTGGATGACGGATGTCCATCATCAGAATCAGACCTTTCAAACTTTCGCGCCCACCCAGATACGCTTCCAGGTGGCGCTGCCAGTGCTGCTTCAGCGGGATGGGCACTTTTGCATATCCATAGCCGGGCAAGTCGACCAGACGACGATCATCGTCTAGCTTGAAAAAGTTGAGGAGTTGCGTGCGACCCGGGGTCTTCGAAGTCCGCGCCAGGCTGGCATGCGTCAGGGTGTTCAACGCGCTGGATTTACCGGCATTGGAACGCCCGGCGAAGGCCACTTCAAAGCCTTCGTCGTCGGGACATTGGTCGACTTTGGCAGCGCTTAGCATGAAGGTGGACTGTTGGCACAGGCCGAGGATGGGGTTCTTGAGTTGCATGGGATTTCCGATGTGGGCGGCGCCGGGAATGGACGCGGCAAGCGGTGTCGTTTCCGTTTCAGTAGCGCCAGTATATAATGCCGCAGATTTTGTGTGCGCTTTGTCCCAGCGTAGGATGAAGTTCACGAGAGCGATTGACCTTGATTGCGCATTAGAACGCAGAACGCTCTCAACCCTGAAAAGGTCGTTTTATGACGAAATGGCTGCTAGCTGCCGGTGTCTTGATTCCGCTTTACAGCGCTCAGGCTACACAGGATCCGGAAGCTGTGTACAACCGTGTTTGTGGTGCCTGTCATTCCGGCCAACTTCCCTTGGCGCCCCGAAAAGGCGATCGGGAGGCTTGGACGCCGAGGTTGGCGAAAGGTATGGAGACGCTGGTGCAACACGTGACCCAGGGTTTCAAGGCGATGCCGCCGCGTGGTTTGTGCATGGACTGCAGTGCCGAGGATTACCGAACCGTCATCCAGTGGATGAGCGAGTGATCCCGGTCCATAACTCTTTAACCCTTAGCCGTAGTTGGATTAGCTGATGAACAAATTGATCGTGAGTCTGCTGTTGACCGTGGGGATCTCCGGCATAGCCCATGCTGCAGGTGACGCAACAGCGGGTCAGGCGAAAGCCGCCGTATGTGGCGCCTGTCATGGCCCGGATGGCAATAGCATGGCGCCTAACTTTCCGAAACTGGCAGGTCAGGGCGAACGTTATCTGAACAAGCAGCTGCACGACATCAAGTCCGGCAAACGCACGGTACTGGAAATGACCGGGCTGCTGACCAACCTGAGCGATCAGGACCTGGCCGATATCGCCGCCTACTTCGCCAGCCAGAAAGGCAGCGTTGGCGCCGCCGATCCGAAGATCGTGGCTCGCGGTGAAGCACTGTTCCGCGGTGGCGACCTGGCCAAGGGCCTGCCAGCCTGCACGGGCTGCCACGCCCCCAACGGCGCGGGCAACGCGGCGGCCGGCTTCCCGCACCTGGGCGGCCAGCACGCTCAGTACGTGACCAAGCAGCTGACCGATTTCCGCAAGGAAGAAGGTGGTCGCACCAACGACGGCGACGCCAAACCCATGCAAAGCATCGCCAAGCGCATGAGCGACGAAGACATCGCTGCGGTGTCCAGCTACATTCAAGGCCTGCACTAAGAGCGGCGGATCGGGCGGCGCACAGGCGATACACCTCCTGTCACGTTAACGCTCCATTAATCTGTCGCGGCAAGTATAAAAAGGGTGGCTCAGGCCGCCCTTTTTTGTGGCCGCTGCCGTTACACTACAGAACTCAAGCCCGCCATGACCTGTCTGAAAACAGGTCGCGCGAGGCGACCCCATTTGTCCAGGAGTAAAGCATGCGTAATCTGATCATCAGCGCCGCATTCGTCGCTGCCAGCCTGTTCGGCATGACTGCACAAGCCGCCGAAACACCTACCGCCCCCTACGTCGAACTGGCCAACCCGGTGGCGGTTGCCGTGCCTGGCAAAATCGAAGTGGTGGAGCTGTTCTGGTACGGCTGCCCGCATTGCTACGCCTTTGAGCCGGTGATCAATCCCTGGGTCGAAAAACTGCCTTCCGACGTCAACTTCGTGCGTATCCCGGCCATGTTCGGCGGCCCATGGGATGCACACGGCCAGATGTTCCTGACCCTGGAAGCCATGGGCGTCGAGCACAAGGTCCACGCTGCGGTGTTCAATGCGATCCAGAAAGAGCACAAGAAGCTCGTCGACAAGAACGAAATGGCCGACTTCCTGGCCACCCAGGGCGTCGACAAGGACAAGTTCCTGGCGACCTTCGACTCCTTCGCCATCAAGGGCAAGATCGTCCAGGCCCGTGAACTGGCCAAAAAATATGAAATCACCGGCGTTCCAACCATGATCGTCAACGGCAAGTATCGCTTTGACATCGGCTCTGCCGGCGGCGCCGAAAACGCCCTGAAGCTGGCCGACCAACTGGTCGACAAAGAGCGAGCGGCTAACAAGGCTGCCTCCAACTAAGCGCGGCGACTGCCATGCGCCGCTGGGGTACTGAACGCGTCGTTGGCCTGCACGATCCGCAGATCAACGATCATCACCTGGAATCGACGGGCCTGCCCCCGGACAGCCGTCTGCGCCTGCTCAGCTTCAACATCCAGGTGGGCATCAGCACTGAGCGCTATCGGCATTACCTGACCCGAGGCTGGCAACATCTGTTGCCGCACACCGGGCGCGCCGACAACCTGCAGAAAATCGGAAATCTGCTCGGCGACTTCGACCTGGTCGCCCTGCAGGAAGCCGATGGCGGCAGCCTGAGGTCCGGCTACGTCAATCAAGTGGAGCACCTGGCCCAGCTCGGGGCCTTCCCCTACTGGTATCAGCAACTCAATCGCAACCTGGGGCGTTTCGCCCAGCACAGCAATGGCGTGCTCAGCCGCCTGCGGCCGTGGGCCATCGAAGACCACCCACTTCCCGGCCCCAAGGGTCGCGGAGCCATTCTGGTGCGCTTCGGCGAAGGTCCGGAGGCCCTGGTGGTGGTGATGATGCACCTGGCGCTCGGCGCCCGCACCCGCAGCCTGCAACTGGCCTACATCCGCGAGTTGATTGGCGACTACAAGCATCAGGTGCTGATGGGTGACATGAATACCCACGCCAGTGACCTGCTGCAAAACTCCCCGTTGCGTGACCTTGGCCTGCTGGCGCCGCAACTGGAAGCGACCTTTCCCAGCTGGCGCCCGCAGCGCTGCCTGGACCATATTCTGCTGAGCCCGACCCTGACCCTTGAAAAAGTCGAAGTGCTGGCTCATCCCATTTCCGATCACCTGCCGGTCGCGGTAGAGATTCGTCTGCCGGGTTCGCTCACGGCCGATGCATTGCCCGCGTTGAGTCCTGCCCTTCGCGGAACCGATGAATGAGCGACGAAACACAGCGCTGGAAAGAGAAATACCTCAAGAGCATCGAACAACAGGAAAAGCTCGAGCGCCGCTGGGACGCCCGCCTCGATCTCCTGCGGCGGGGACTGGTGCGCAGCACCCTGGCGGCCGAGGGCACTGACCGCGCCGTCGACCAGTGCATGAAGGAAATGCGCGACGTCATCCGCAGCAATGAAATGGATGCGGGCCTGGCGGCGTTGCTGCCTCGACTGGAAAAAGCCGTGCTCGACTCCGAGCAGCGTCGCGAAACCCGGGTCAACCAGACCAGCGCCGCGCTGAACGCGCTGGTGACCCAGCTGCAAACCTTGCCGTTGCCACGGGACGTCAGCCGACCGCTGAAGAACTTCGCCAAACACCTTGACGCACGCGTCAGCCAGGCACGCGAGATCCCGCTGCTGCTCAGCGAACTGAGCGGGCTGCAGGGCAAGGCCTTGAGCCAGCTGGAGCAGCCTGTGGAACCGGGCCGGCCAGGCTTGTTGCAGCGTCTGTTCGGCCACCGGGAGAGCGAGGAAGCCCCCCAGCAGACCGCGCCGGCGGTTTCGGCGGCACCCGTTCAGACCGCGCAGCCTGACGAGAACATTGAAGAGGCGACTGACACCCCAGCTGCCGCGCGTTCACAGGCGCCTGTCGAAGCCCTACAGGAGGCTGAACCGCCTCCCGTGGCGTCGCCACTCGAACAACCTGGAGAGACGGCCCCACAGGCAGTCGAGGAAGTGCCTGCAATGCCGGCATCCGAGACGGTCGTGGCCTATGTTCCGCCGGTTCATGAGCCTGCGCCTGCTGCTGCGCCAGTTCCCGAGGCCCCGCAGGCTCTACAACCGCAAGCGCAAGCGCAGCCCCCGGAACCGTTGGCCGTCGCGCCGGCTACCCAGGCGCCACGGCAGGACAACCCGGACGAACTGACCCCGGAGGTCTTTCTCGACCGCCTGCCCCTGCCCCCGGCCATGGCCCAGGCATTGGCCGCTATCGATCCGGAGCAACCCGAGCAGGATATTCTCTACGCGCTGCCTGACTCGCCGGAACCGTCCTACAGTTCCGTCGCCAGGCACATCGAGGACACCCTGCTGGGTCTACTGGACGATCTGTCTTTGCCCGAGCGTCATCGCCCGCAAGCCGAAGCCATGCGAGATCGCCTGCAAAACGGTCTGAATTGGTACGAATTGCTGCCGATCCTCGACGATCTTGCAACGCTGATGCTGGCGATCAACGACAGCGGCCAGCATGAGTTCGAAGTCTATCTGCAACAGCTCAATGAGCGCCTGGAGTCATTCCAGAGCAACCTCAAGGCTGCCAGTGATGGCCACGCCGACAACCAGTCTGCGGCGCGCGAAATGGACACACAGATCCGCGAGCAGGTCGACGGCCTGCAGACCAGTGTGCAGGACGCGGCAGACCTCGAAGATCTCAAGCACGTGCTGGAGAATCATCTCGAAGGCTTGCTGGGAACCATGGACCAGCACCGCAAGCAGCGCGACGAACGCGAGCAGGAAGTGGCGGCTCGCCTCAAAGGCCTGGCCGAACGCGTGGCGCATATGGAGCAGGAGGCCCTGGGCTACCGCGAGCACCTTGAGGAGCAGCGCCAGAAAGCCTTGATCGACCCGCTGACCACCCTGCCCAACCGGGCTGCCTGGAGCGAACGGCTGGATCATGAAATCAGCCAGTGGCAGCAACATGGCAACACCTTGTTGCTGGCGATACTCGACCTGGATCATTTCAAGCGCATCAACGATGAATATGGTCACCTGGCGGGGGACAAGGTGCTGAAAATCATCGCCAGCGTATTGCGCAAACGCCTGCGCGGCACGGACTTCATTGCCAGGTTCGGGGGTGAGGAATTCGTCATGCTGATGCCCGGTACGGTTCCAGCCGTTGGCGCAAAGCTGCTGGAGAAACTGCGCGCATCGATCGAGGCCTGCCCGTTTCACTTCAAGGGTGAGCCGGTCACCATCACCGTTTCCATGGGCATGACCGCATTCAGACCCGGCGAACATAGCGATCTGGTGCTTAAAAGAGCCGATCAGGCGCTCTACCGGGCCAAACACGCGGGCCGCAACCGGATCGAACTGGGCTGACAGGCCATTTGTCCCATTTTGTTGAAATGGGCCCGGTTGGCGGTCACGGCGCAAGACAGTACGTTACACTGTTGCATTACTGTCTTGCGCGTTGCCTCTTGCCATGAAATTTCTTGCTCTCATCGTGTCGTTGATCCTGTTGGCCGGGTGCACCAGTGGCCCCCGGTTCGACACCAGCCACCCTTCCGCCAATCACGACAGCCGCATTCAGTTCGTGGTGGTGCATTACACCTCTGCGTCCCTGGAACGTTCACTTCAACTGCTGACCCACGGCGAAGTCAGCAGCCATTACCTGATCGGCGACGACAAGGACGCAACCATCTACAAGTTGATGGATGAAAGCCTGCGGGCATGGCATGCGGGCGAAAGCGAGTGGCAGGGCCGCACGTGGCTCAACTCCAGCTCCATCGGCATCGAGATCGTCAACCCCGGATTCAAGGAGATGCCGGATGGCAAGCGCCTCTGGTATCCCTACAGCGAAGCCCAGGTGCAGTCGCTGATCGTTCTGCTCAAGGACATCAGCCAACGTTACGCCATCAACCCACGCAGCATCATTGGCCATAGCGACATCGCGCCATTGCGCAAACTCGACCCCGGCCCCCTGTTTCCCTGGAAACGCCTGGCGGCCGAAGGTCTGGGCGTCTGGCCGAACGAGCAGGCGGTGGCGCGCCAGCAAGCGCAATTCGACGCACAACTGCCGAGCATCAGTTGGTTCCAGGGTCAGTTGGCTCGCCTGGGCTATGCCACGCCACAAACCGGCGAGCTGGATGTCGCGACCCATCATGTGATCGCTGCCTTCCAGATGCATTTCCGTCCGTCACGCTTCGACGGCCTGCCCGACGCGCAAACGGCGGCGCTTCTCCAGGTGCTGAATCAGACAAAATAATGACGCCCGCCCGACGGTCAGCGCTTTTTCTCAATCAGCAGCTATAACTCATTGGTAATTCTTCGGATATACCAATATGCCTGCTGTTCGAGAGACGCTACGTAGCTGGTTTTATCGCCCCTGGTTATTGGCGACGCTGGCTGCTGTCCTGAGCACAATATTACTGATGACGGGCAGCATGTTCGTGGCGCTGAATCAGATCGAGCAGAACGAAAGCCTTGAAATGAACGCGCAGGGCGAGCGCTTTCTGGCGCGCCTGGAGCAACTGTTCGGGCAATTGCGCGAAAGCCTGGATGACCTTGAAGCCCAGCCGCTGCGCATGTGCAGCGACGAAATGATCGCTACCCTGCAACAGGTCACGTTCAACTACCGTTTCGTCTACGAAGCTGCGTTCATGGACGGTTCGCGGCTCTGCTCCAACCGTCCGCGCCAGGAAGGCCCGTCGATGGTGCGTCCCCCGGACATCAAGGACCCGGCCTACAGCTATTGGCTGAACACCTCCACCGAACCCGATGAAAACCGCGCGGCGCTGATGCTCGGGCGTGGCAACTTTCGCGTCGCAACGTCCCGCGGGCACCTGACCGACATGGTCGACCTGTCGCCGGGCAGCAGCCTTCTGGTGGTGCTGGATCACGGCAAGCGAGCCATTCCGGTCCTGGGCACGGCGCAGGCCTGGCCTCCCACCGAAGCCTGGCCACCGGACAGTCGCGATGCCCTGCAAGTGACCCAGACCCGTCTCATTTATCGCATGCCCACCGACAGCCCCGAATACCAATGGGTGCTGATCACCCCGCGCACCGGCCGGCATGTACCCACCGCGTGGTGGTGGCTGGGGCCGGCCAGCCTGATAGCCGGGCTGTTTGTGGGGTTCATGGTGTTTCTGCTGGTGCGCCAGCGCCAGTCGCTGGATGCCGAGCTCGCCGGCGCCATACGACGCGGGGAGTTGCAGGTGTTGTATCAACCCATCTTCAACCTCGACAACCGCCACTGCGTCGGCGCCGAAGCGTTGCTGCGCTGGCGCCGGCCCGACGGCACCCTGACCAGCCCCGACCTGTTCATTCCCATGGCCGAGAACACCGGGCAGATCCGCCAGATGACCGATTTCGTCCTGCAACGCCTGCTTGAGCAACTGGGCCATTTGCTGCGGGCCAATCCGCAGCTGTATATCTCGGTCAATCTGGCGGCCTGCGATGTGATGGTGCCGCGCATCGGCCAGGTCATGGCGCGGCTGTTGACCCTGCACCGCGTGGCAGCCAGGCAGATCGCCTTTGAAGTCACCGAGCGCGGCCTGATCGATGTGGAGGTGGCCCGGGGCAATCTCCAGGCGTTGCGCGATGTCGGGCACCAGGTGCTGATCGACGACTTTGGCACCGGTTATTGCAGCCTTGCGTACCTGCAGACCCTGCCGGTGGACTGCCTGAAAATCGACAAGGCGTTCATCGATGCGCTGGGGCATGACGCGGCCAGCAGCGGCGTGGCGCCACACATCATCCACATGGCCCAGGCTCTGCAGCTCAAGGTGATTGCCGAGGGCATCGAACATGAAGCCCAGGCCGCTTTCCTGAGCAGTGAAGGGGTGAAGTTCGGTCAGGGCTGGTTGTTCGCCCATGCACTGAGCGCCGTCCAGTTCATCGAATTGATTACCCGCGGTCGACGATTGGCCGCCCGGCGCATCGACGACGAAGCCTGAAGCGCCTCATACCGTCAGCGCCATATAGAACTGTGTGCCCTGCCCCGGCCGCGAATAAACCCCCATCCGCCCACCGTGCAACTGCACGATCTCCTTGCACAGCGCCAGGCCAAGCCCTGCGCCCCCTTTCTTGCGCCCGACCTGCACGAACGGCTCGAAAATCCGCCCCTGCTGGCCATAGGCGATGCCTTCGCCATTGTCTTCGACGCTGATGATCACTCGCTCGGCATGCCGTCGAGCCTGCAGGCGGATCTGGCCGTCGACCCCGGTGTGGCGCAAGGCGTTGTCGATCAGGTTGTCCAACACCCGGTCCAGCTGCGACTGGTCGGCCTGCAACCAGGGCAACGGCCCCTGCAGTTCCACCTGCAGGTCGATACCCTTCGCTTGCGCCGCGTCGGCAAACCGCGAGCGGGCCTGCTCCAGAAGGTCCTCGATGGAACACGGTGCCAACGTGAGTTTCTGCAGGCCGTTCTGATAACGGGAGAAATTCAACAGATCGTTGATCAGCTGCATCAGACGCTGCATTTCTTCGTTTACGGTGTCCAGCAGATCCGCTTCCCGCGAGTCCGCAGGGAAATGTGCACGTTCGCGAAACAGCCCGAACGCCATGTGCATCCCGGTCACCGGCGTGCGCAATTCATGGGATGCCCGCAAGACAAATTCGCTGCGCACCCGCTCGAAGGCGCGCTGCTCCGTGACGTCATGCAGCACCATCACAGCGCCCAGGATATGCCCCTGGGTATGACTGACCGGCGTCAGGCTGTACGTCAGCACACGCGACTCGCCATCGACCTCGATACTCAAATCCTCAGGCACCCGCTCCAGCATGCCGCCGCGCAGCACCAGTTGCAGTTGCTGGTCCAGCTCCGGGCGGCCGAGCGCCGCGCCGAGACCTTTGCCCAGGCACTCGAGATCCCAACCCAACTGACGCTGTGCCACGGGGTTGAGGTGTTCGAGATGGCCATCGCGATCGATCATCAACAGGCCGTCGTCGATACTGTCGAGCACCGCCTGCAACCGTTGCTGACCGGCAAGCAGCTCGTCGACATTGGTAGCCTGGTGCTGACGCAGTGCCTCGGCCATGAGGCCGAAGCGCTTGGTCAGTAGATTGATCTCGACCGCCGAGGTCACGGGCAGCGTCACCTCGAAGTTGCCTTGGCCAATATTGTCGGCGGCCTTGGCCAGGGCTTCGATGGGCGCACCGAAACGCCGGGCGATGGCCTGCGCGGTGACGAAGCCGATGATCAACACCGCCAGGCCCACCAGACCGATCAGCCCGGCAATCAACAGCGCCCGCTCCCGGGCATGGCGCTGCATGTCATTGATGTTCTCCAGCGCGTGCTTGTGCTCGGTGATCAGCCCGTTGCGCAGCACGTTGAATTTTCCGGTGAGGTCTTCGTTGCCACTCAATACATGGGATGGATCGCTCGACCGACCCAAGGCCTGGAGAAAATCCAGGTAATCGTTCTTGGCCTGCTGGAAACCATACTGGCGCCCTCCACCCTGATCATGGGCGATGCCCTCCTCCAGCAGTTGAAAATAGCGCTGCTTGGACGCTTCGAATGCCACGGGGTCGGGCTTGTCGCCCATCAGTAGAATCAGCTGGTCGCCCAGGGTCTGACGCAATTTCAGGCCCAGGTCCAGGGTGACAAAGTTGTCCCGCACCAACGCTTCCTGGGTTCCAGCCATCTGCATCACGCTGACCAGCCCGAGCAACAGACCCAGCAGCGCGACGGTGATCAGTGCGGAAATACTCAGGAACAGCCGAGTACGCAACTTCATCGCCAGTTTCATCGACACTTACTCACAGGTTGTACTGCTTGCGCTTGCGGTACAGCGTCGATGCATCGATTCCCAGCGTCCTGGCGGCCTGGTCCAAGGTACCGGCGGTGGCGAGCACAGCGCCGATGTGGGCCTTCTCCAGTTCATCCAGGCTCAGTGCAGCGCCAATGCGCGGCGCGTTGTTGACCGGGGTCTCGGCCATGCCCAGGTGACTGATCTCGACACGCTCCTGCGGGCAGATGATGCTCGCCCGCTCCACCACGTTACGCAGCTCCCGGATGTTCCCCGGCCAGCGATAGCTCAGCAACGCTTCACGGGCCTCGTCACTGAAACCTCGTGCCGGACGCGCATACTCCTTGACGAAGCGCGCCAGGAAACGATCTGCCAGGTTCAGAATGTCCTCCCGGCGCTCACGCAACGGAGGCAGGTGCAAGGTGATGACGTTCAGGCGATACAGCAAGTCCTCACGGAAACGCCCATCACGCACCATGTCCTCAAGGTTGAGGTTGGTGGCCGCCAGAATGCGCACATCGGCGCGACGCGTGACCGGATCACCGACCCGCTCATATTCCTTGTCCTGGATAAAACGCAGCAACTTGGGTTGCAACGTCAGGGGAAAATCGCCGATCTCATCAAGAAACAGCGTCCCGCCGTCGGCCTGATTGACACGCCCCAGGGTGCTTTCGCTGGCACCGGTAAAGGCGCCACGGCTGTGTCCGAAGAGTTCGCTTTCCATCAATTCGGCCGTCAGTGACGGACAGTTGATGGTGACGCAGGATTTCTTCGCCCGTTTGCTCCACCCGTGAATGGCCTGGGACAGTTCACCCTTGCCGGTGCCGGACTCGCCAAGAATCAGAATGTTGGCATCGGTGCTGGCCACCTGGCGGGCCGTCTCGAGCACCACTTTCATGGCCGGGCTGTGGGAATCCAGGCCATCCTTGGGTTTGCGGACTTCACCCTCCAGCGCTTCGAGGCGCGCCGACAGCTGCCGCACTTCCAGTTGCTTGGCGGTCGCCAGGCGCAGCTGATCGGGGCTGCACGGTTTGACCAGGTAGTCCGCAGCGCCCGCCTGAATCGCGTCGACTGCGGTGTCCACGGCCGAGTGCGCCGTGACGATCACCACCCGCATCCACGGGGCCTGGATGCGCATTTGCGCCAGCACATCGAGGCCGTTGTCCTCACCGAGGCGCAGGTCGAGGAAACACAGGTCAAATACCTGGCGTTGCAGCAACGCGTCAGCCTGCGCCGCGCTATTGGCAGTGGCGACGCTGTAGCCCTCGTCTTCGAGGCAATACCGGAACGTTCGCAGGATGGCGGACTCGTCGTCCACCAGCAGAATGCGGCCCTGATGCTCGGTGGCAGATTCCATTTTCCTACGCTCCTTAAAGAATGATCTTGGTTAGTCCCAGAAAAATCGGGCAAGTTGCATGGTTGATTCTGGCCGATTCCGGCCACAACGGAGTAACTATCTACTCACGCCAAGGCTAATCGCCTGATTCTGTTGTTTTTTTATCGTCTAGCTGAATTTCAGGCTGATCCGCCTTCCTTTCAGACATCGGCGTCCTCTGCGCAATTCAAAAAAAACGAGAAAGCTCCTACGAAATTATCGTGCATTTCGCACGACCCTCAATAGGTCATCGTGCAGGATGCGTCCGACCCTCGGTTTTTATCATTTTTAACTCATTGATTTAATTGAATTTTTTCATTCAAAAAAAGTGGCATGCCGACTGCAATAGTCGTTGTATCCGGGGCAAACCGAACGCCCCCCAAATAACAATCACCACCGTGTGGGAGGAGCTTCAGGATGAATCGCCAACGTGCCGCCCAATTGCGTATCTCGCCACTGCATATCCAGCAGGGCCTGTTCGCGGTCCTGGCGCTGCTGATCACCCTGATCGGCGGCCAGCAGTTCCAGCGCTGGACGCAGAGCCAGCAGCCAGAAGCGCCACGCGTGTCGTTTCAGTATCCGGTCCAGACCCACTTCAGCGCCGTGCACAGCACCCCTGCCGACAGCGCTCCCATGCGCATGATGGACGTCGATCAGGCTCAGCCTCTGGATGAGATGCCACCGCAGGAGCGCTGGGTGTTCTGACAAACGAACTTGGCGCACCTCTGCGCCGAAAACTGCATCACCGCAGTACCTTTAAATAGAAGCGTAAGGAGAATCACCATGTTGAGCTGGGCAATCACATTCCTGATCATTGCCATCATCGCTGCAGTACTGGGCTTCGGTGGTATCGCGGGCACCGCCACGGGTATCGCCAAGATTCTGTTTGTCGTGTTCCTGGTGATGTTCATTGCTTCGTTCTTCTTTGGCCGTCGTGGCCGGGGTTGACGATGAACGTTTCACTCAAAACGCTGGCAGCCGCCCTGCTTCTGGGCGGCAGCGCCTTCGCGATGGCAGCCAATGATGGCCAGACGCGGGTCAACGAGTTGCTGAGCGCGGACCCGCAGTTTCACGACACTTGGCAAAGCGTGGTGGAAAAGGAAGAACGCCTGCCGGAATGGGTGATGAACCTGTCCGGTAACGCCGAGCAAATGAATGCAGTGGAAGAGGACGGCGATAAATACCTGGTGGGTCCGCTCTGCGAATCCAGCAGCACTTGCCAGAGCAATCGCCTGATCGTGGCCGTCAGCTTCGACAAAAAGGACGCCTATGCCATGCTGGTCCAGGTGCCTGCAGGACTGCCGGCCGACAAGTCCCCGACGCGACATGCCGATTACCGCTTCCTCGGCAAACCTGACCAGGGCATGCAGGACCTGTTGATGGAGCAACTGAAGAAAGACCCGAACTGGTACTGAATTTGTCACATGAAAGAAGCAGCATTGCTTCTCTCTGCTGCGCCGCCTGAGGAAGGCCGACGCATGACCAGGGGGCCGGGACGTTCTGCCTGTTTCAGGGGCGGAGTGACCTACGGGTACAGGGAGTGCCTGCGCAAGGGCCGGGTCAGGAAAAAGCTGCTACGCAAGTTCGTCGTCCGCTCATGGCACGACGGGCTTGCGAAGAGCTTGAAGGGTCACTCGCCTGCCAGCAAGGCAACCCGTTCGATTTAGCTGCATTACCCTCTCCGTTCCAATCCTCTGTCGGAAACTGGTTTTCCAGCCTCTGACGCGTGACCGTACATCGAGAAAAACACACCTTGTTTTGCGGCGTTTTGTCGCGACTCGCTGTCGGATTATTCCTCGAAAAACCCTTTACCCAACTGATCAAAAAACATCCAATCTCGTCGGAGATGACCGGTTCACGGCACTTCATTAACCGAAATGTCACCTTCGAACCATTTGCGACGTCGCTTTTGGCACATAAACCTCATGCCGATTCGGCATGGGGTAGTCGTTTACGGCATTAGACGCCGCATCCCCGCATCGGAATAGTTGCGCCTTTTTTCAGCTGCCAGAGAGCCATAAAAACGCTCCGGGGCACCTTATACGGGGGCGGATGCACACGACTTTTTCGCCACGAGCGGTCCAGTTTGCGCATCAGCCCGAGTCAAACTGAAGTAAGGGTAAAGATATGAAGAAGGCAAAGCTCAGCCTCGCCTGGCAGATCCTCATCGGTCTGGTGTTGGGGATTGCAATCGGTGCGCTGCTCAACCATTTCAGTGCCGAAAAGGCCTGGTGGATCAGCAACGTCCTGCAACCGGCGGGCGATATCTTTATCCGTCTGATCAAGATGATCGTGATCCCGATCGTCATTTCCTCGCTGATCGTCGGGATCGCCGGTGTCGGCGATGCGAAGAAACTCGGCAGCATCGGCCTGAAAACCATCGTCTACTTCGAGATCGTCACCACCATCGCCATCGTGGTCGGCCTGCTGCTGGCCAACCTGTTCCACCCGGGCGCCGGTATCGACATGAGCACCCTGGGCACGGTGGACATTTCCAAGTACCAGGCGACCGCCGCCGAAGTGCAGCATGAACATGCGTTCATCGAAACCATCCTCAACCTGATCCCGTCCAACATCTTCGCGGCCATGGCCCGCGGCGAGATGCTGCCGATCATTTTCTTCTCGGTGCTGTTCGGTCTCGGCTTGTCGAGCCTCAAGCCGGAACTGCGCGATCCGCTGGTCACGATGTTCCAGGGCGTGTCGGAAAGCATGTTCAAGGTCACCCACATGATCATGAACTACGCCCCGATCGGGGTTTTCGCACTGATCGCGGTCACCGTGGCCAACTTCGGTTTCGCTTCGCTGCTGCCGCTGGCGAAGCTGGTGATCCTGGTTTACGTCGCGATCATCTTCTTCGCCTTCGTGGTCCTGGGCCTGATCGCTCGCCTGTTCGGCTTCTCGGTGATCAAGCTGATGCGCATCTTCAAGGATGAGCTGGTGCTGGCCTACTCCACCGCCTCCTCTGAAACCGTGCTGCCGCGCGTGATCGAGAAGATGGAAGCCTACGGTGCGCCGAAAGCCATCTGCAGCTTCGTGGTGCCGACCGGTTACTCGTTCAACCTCGACGGTTCGACCCTGTACCAGAGCATCGCTGCCATCTTCATTGCCCAGCTCTACGGCATCGACCTGTCGATCAGCCAGCAACTGCTGCTGGTGCTGACGCTGATGGTCACCTCCAAAGGCATCGCCGGCGTTCCGGGTGTGTCCTTCGTGGTGCTGCTGGCGACCCTGGGCAGCGTCGGCATCCCGCTCGAAGGCCTGGCGTTCATCGCCGGTGTCGACCGCATCATGGACATGGCGCGTACCGCCCTGAACGTGATCGGCAACGCCCTGGCCGTGCTGGTCATCGCGCGCTGGGAAGGCATGTACGACGACGCCAAGGGCCAGCGCTACTGGAACTCCCTGCCGCACTGGCGCAGCAAGGAAAAATTGCCAATGGGCGAAACCGCCGGCAATTGATCCATACGAGCCTGTTCGCGACAGCGGCGCATCAATCGAATGCGCTCCTCGCGGGCTGGCTCGTTGCCACAATGATCGGTGTACATCGCGCTGACAAACCCCGGAGCAATCCGGGGTTTGTCGTTTCTGGCCACCCCGCTATCATTCGCGCATCTTTGGGGGGATTGACTGATGCTTAATGGCCTGTGGCTTGGCTTCTTCATCGTGGCGGCCGTGTCGGCGCTGGCGCAGTGGCTGATCGGTGGCAACGCCGGGATCTTTGCGGCGATGGTGGAGAGCATTTTCGCCATGGCCAAGTTGTCGGTCGAGGTCATGGTGTTGTTGTTCGGCACCCTCACCCTCTGGCTGGGCTTCCTGCGGATCGCCGAGAAAGCCGGGATCGTCGAATGGCTGGCCAAGGCGCTGGGCCCCTTGTTCCTGCGTTTGATGCCGGAAGTGCCGCCCGGCCACCCGGCGATTGGCCTGATCACCCTGAACTTCGCCGCCAACGGCCTGGGTCTGGACAACGCCGCCACGCCGATTGGCCTCAAGGCCATGAAGGCGCTGCAGGAGCTCAATCCCAGCGCCACCATCGCCAGCAACGCGCAGATTCTGTTTCTGGTGCTCAACGCCTCTTCCCTGACCCTGCTGCCGGTCACCATCTTCATGTACCGCGCGCAACAAGGGGCGCCTGACCCGACGCTGGTGTTCCTGCCGATCCTGCTGGCCACCAGTTGCTCGACCATCGTCGGCTTCCTGGCCGTGGCCTTCATGCAACGCCTGCGGGTGTGGGATCCGGTGGTGCTGGCCTACCTGATTCCCGGCGCGCTCATGCTGGGCGGCTTCATGGCGCTGCTGGGAACGATGTCGGCCGCCGCGCTGGCGGGCCTGTCGTCGATCCTTGGCAACCTCACGTTGTTCGGGCTGATCATGCTGTTTCTGCTCATCGGTGCACTGCGCAAGGTCAAGGTCTACGAAGCGTTCGTCGAAGGCGCGAAAGAAGGCTTCGACGTGGCGAAGAACCTGCTGCCCTATCTGGTGGCGATGCTATGTGCGGTAGGCGTACTGCGTGCTTCCGGGGCGCTGGACTTCGGCCTCGACGGCATTCGCCACCTGGTGGAATGGGCCGGTTGGGACACGCGTTTCGTCGACGCGCTGCCGACGGCCATGGTCAAGCCATTTTCCGGCAGCGCTGCCCGGGCCATGCTGATCGAAACCATGAAGACCTCAGGCGTGGACAGCTTCCCGGCGCTGGTCGCAGCGACGATTCAGGGCAGCACCGAGACGACCTTCTATGTGCTGGCGGTGTATTTCGGCGCGGTGGGGATTCAGCGCGCCAGGCATGCAGTGGGGTGCGCGTTGCTGGCGGAGCTGGCCGGGGTGCTCGGCGCCATCGGGGTTTGCTACTGGTTCTTCGGCTAACCCGAATCCCTGTGGGAGCAAGCCCGCTCCCACATTGATCTCTGCAGGGTTTCACGGTCGCGCTGGCGCAACCTTGCGCCCTTGCTCCACCGCCCAGCCCACCACTTGCGCTGTCAGTTGATCACTCGCCTGGCCAAACCCGGTGACCACCGATGGCACGTTCACGTCGTGCAGCGGCTGACGCACTTCGAAGCGGCGGCTGGCAAGGATGCGCTGGTCGAAGCCGCGCACCAGCAATGCATCCAAGCGCACCACCACGCTGGCCGTCGTGCCCTGATACTCGGTCTGGAAGGCTTGCAGTGTACCGCCCAGCTCCAGGTCGGCCTGGAAGTTGCTGTCGTCGGTGCTCAACAACGACACCCGGCCGTCATGCTGAAACCCATCGAGCAGACGATTGCGCAGCAGCTCCGGGGCCGGGTCGCTCCAGCGGGATGCCTTGTAGCTGCTGATCAGGTCGCCCTGGGGGATCACCGCAATGTTGCGACTGTTCAACGCCTCGCTGGCCTGCGGCTTGGTCAGGCGCAGCGACCAGGGTTGCGCAGTGCCGTGGCCGGCGACTGCGCTGCTCTGGGACGAGGGCAACCGATACACATCGGCCGGTTCGGCCTTGGGCAGGATCGAGCAGGCGCTGGCCAACGCCAGGGCGCCGAGGAGGGCAATGTGGCTCAACTTCATGGCGTGAACTCCTTGTTCTTGTCAGTGCCCAGGAGGTAACCGCTCGGGTTGGCTTCCAGGCGCTGGGAGATGGCCCGCAGCGACGTGAGGGTGTCACGCAATTCCCGCACCGCAGGCGCCAGGCCATTGAGGCCCTGCATGCCGTTGTTGAGTGAATCCTGATTGCTGCTGAGCAATTTATTGATGGTCGCGCTGCTCTGTTCCAGCGACTTCATGGCCTGCTCGGCGCTGCCGAACATCTGCTTGCCCTGGGTGTTGAGCATGCCATTGGCATTGCGCATCAGCGTCGATGTCTGTTCCAGCATGACACTGGCCTGCTTGCCGACCGACGCCAGTTGCTGCATGGCCTGGCGGATGTCGCCGCGCTGCTCGGCAATGGTGCCGGTGGTTTGTTCCAGATGTTCCAGGGTCTTGCCGATGCGTTCGACGTTTTCACTGGAGAACAGCAGGTTGGCGTTGTGCATCAGCATGTTCACGCCGCTCATCAGGTCGTTGCTGTCATTGAGCAGGCGCGCGATGGGCGAGGGCGAGGCGACGATGGTCGGCAGCTCGCCGTCCTTGCCCTTGAGCGCAGGGCTCTGCGGAGTACCGCCGCTGAGCTGGATGATCGACGTGCCGGTGACCCCGGTCAGCGCCAGCTTGGCCTGTGTGTCTTCCTTGATCGGGGTATCGCCGCCCAGGCGAATCCGTGCCAGCACCCGACGCGGGTCTTTCGGGTCCAGGCGCAAGGCCACCACGTCGCCGACCTTGATTCCGCTGTACTGCACCGAGCTGCCCTTGGACAGGCCGCTGACCGCCTCGTTGAAGACCACCTCATAGTCCTTGAACTCGGTGTCGACACTGGATTTGGCCAGCCACAGACCGAAGAGCAGGGCACCTGCCACCACGATCACCGTGAACAGGCCGATCAACACATGATGGGCTCGGGTTTCCATGTCAGACCTCTTTCAACTGTTGAGCAGCGGTCAACGCTGCGCGGCCTCGGGGGCCGTGGAAATATTCGTGAATCCACGCGTCGTCGGTTTCCGAGACGACATCGATGGCACCCGCCACCAGCACTTTCTTCTGCGCCAGCACCGCCACGCGGTCGGTGATGGTGTAGAGGGTGTCGAGGTCGTGGGTAATCAGCAACACACTCAGGCCCAGCGCATCGCGCAGGGTGAGGATCAATTGATCGAAGGCCGCCGCGCCAATCGGATCGAGGCCGGCGGTCGGTTCGTCGAGAAACAGGATGTCCGGGTCCAGCGCCAGGGCCCGGGCCAGCGCCGCGCGCTTGATCATCCCGCCGGACAGCGAAGCGGGGTACTTGTCCGCAGCGGACAGCGGCAGGCCGGCCAGTGCCAGTTTCACCGCCGCCAGATGCTCGGCATCGTCGCGGCTGAGGCCGGCGTGCTCGATCAGGGGCAGGGCGACGTTCTCGGTGACGGTCAGCGAAGAAAACAACGCGCCTTTCTGGAACAGCACGCCAAACCGCCGCTCGACCAGCGAACGTTCGTGCTCGGACAGGGCCGGCAGGTTCTTGCCAAACACCTTCACCAGGCCTTCGCTGGGCTGGCGCAAGCCGACGATGCTGCGCAGCAACACCGATTTGCCGCTGCCGGAACCACCGACCACGGCGAGGATTTCACCCTTGTACAAATCCAGGTCGAGGTTCTCGTGCACGCTCTGCCGGCCGAAGCGATTGCACAGCCCACGGACTTCGATCACCGCCTCGGAGGGCGCTCGGGGTAGACGACTCACCAGCCCATCTCCATGAAAAACAGCGCGGCCACGGCATCGAGCACGATCACCACGAAAATCGATTGCACCACACTGGACGTCGTGTGCGCGCCGACAGACTCGGCGCTGCCGCTGACCTTGAAGCCTTCCAGGCAGCCAATCGCGGCGATGAGGAATGCGAAGACCGGCGCTTTGACGATCCCCACCAGAAAGTGCTGCACACCAATGTCAGAGTGCAGCAGCGACAGGAACATCGCCGGAGAAATGTCCAGAGACACCGCACACACCACGCCACCGCCGACGATTCCCGACAGCATCGCCAGGAACGTCAGCATCGGCAGCGAGACCAGCAGCGCCAGCACCCGCGGCACCACGAGCAACTCCATGGGGTCCAGGCCCAGGGTACGGATGGCGTCGATTTCTTCGTTGGCCTTCATCGAGCCGATCTGCGCGGTGAAGGCACTGGCCGTACGGCCGGCCATCAGGATCGCGGTCAACAGCACGGCGAATTCGCGCAGGAAGGAGAACGCCACCAGGTCCACGGTGAAGACCGTCGCGCCAAAGTTGGCCAGCACGGTTGCACCAAGGAACGCCACCACCGCGCCCACCAGGAACGTCAGCAGGGCGACGATCGGCGCCGCATCCAGACCGGTCTGTTCGATGTGGGCCACCATCGGCGTGATCCGCCAGCGCCAGGGACGAAACAGCCCACGCACCAGGGTTTCGAGAATCAGGCCGACGAAGCCCAGCAGCTGCAGGGTGTCCTGCCAGACCGCATCCACCGCACGGCCGATGCGGGTCAGCAGTTGAATGCCGACACTGATTTCCGGTTCCTTGATCGGCACGCAAAAATCGGTCATCGAGCAATACACCGTCTGCAACAGCGCACGGTCTGCGGAAGACAAGGTGCAGTCGGGGTGCTCGGCGGATCGGCCAAGGCGCTCCGAACCGAGCAGTTCCACCAGCAGTGATGCGCCGGCGGTGTCGAGCGCACCCAGGCTATTGAGGTCGATGTGGGTGTTGTGGTCGTACTGCCCGCGCAGCTTTTCGCTCAGGTCCTTGAGGACGGCGTAATGGGCGAGCGTCCAGTCGCCCACCACCCGCAATTGCGCAGGGGTGTGCGAGGTGTCCAGGAGGGCACTGCCGGGTGTCATGCTGCTGGTCATAAGCTCCGTGCTTGTTCGGCTGTTACGCAGAGCTACGTAATAGCACGAACCACGTTACTTTTCTTTGGTCGGTGTGCTGTCCGTGATCTTGAAACGCAACACACCAATCAACTGCCCGTCCTCGGTCAACACACGAACCTGCCAGTTGCCTGCCGGGTTGCCCGGGAAGTTCTGTTTGTGGGTCCAGGCGCGGTAGCCTTCCTTGCGCCCGCCGTGGATGTCCAGGGCGATGCGGTCGACTTCCTTGCCGTTGAATTGCCAGACGTGATAAATCCGCTCGTCCAGGCCGCGCGGCGCGTTGATCGCCGTGTAGGCATAGAGTCCGCCGCCCCGGATCTGCTCGGCACTGACTTCGTCCAGGCTGTCGCCGGGCGTGCGATCCTGCATCTGCGTGCTGATCGCCACGTCGGTCATCCACAGCGTGGCCGGCGGCACCCAGGAGCGCAGCACCCAGCCCACGCCACCAATGCCCACGGTGATGCTCAGGATCGCCAGCGCGTTGCGCACCGTGCGGATCGGGAAGATCGACGCCAGGCTCGGGAACGACAGGATGACGGCCGTGCCCAGGGCCAGCTTGAAGCTCTGGGAGGTGGTCAGGTGCAGGATGACGGGCAGGGCGGTCAGCAGCGCGGCGAACAGGGTCAGCGTGTGCAGCGCCAGGAACGCCCAGCGCCGTGGCGCCAGCCATTTGTAATAGAGCGGGTCGGTGATCGAAATCAGCGCGGCGAGGCCCAGCAGCCCGGTGAAAAACAACTGGCCGCTGTTCCAGGTGGTGGTGATGAAAAAGAACGGCAGGACAAAGAACAGGCTTTCCTGGTGGATCATCTGCGTTGCATAACGCAGTAAAGGCGGGGGGATTTCCCGCTTGAAGACGCGGGTGAACAGCCGGGTGAGGCTGTTTTCCAGCATCAGCCAGATCCAGCTGAGCACCATGATGACGGTGATCCAGGTCGCCAGCCCTTGCTGGCGATCCACCAGCATGAAACTGGCGACCCCGGAGATGAAACCACCGAGCGCAATGACCCCTGGGTAGCGCTTCATCAATTCGAGGATGCGCTGTACGAACAAGGTCAGGGTAGGCATTCGGCGATTCACAGTAGTCGTGGGAAAAATCCCCGACAGGTTACCGCCCGGGAGCCGGTGTGGCGAGTCGATCCTGTGGCAGCGGCGACCGTTCAGCGCGTCCTTCGATGCCAGCGCCAACCCAGCAGGGTCAACACCAGAAGGCCCAGTACAGCGCCAACCGTTCCCAGGAAGGAATCGTCACCGAGCAACGGTTTCTCGATCCGCAGGTAGCCCGGTTGCATCAGCAGTTCACGCATGGCCTTGTTCGCCTGCACCAGCGTCACCCCCTGCAACTCCCTAGCAGGGTCAGCGAATCGACCCTCTTCATAGTTGCCCAGTGCACTCCAGTAATAGTCGGCCAGCGCGCTGTTGCCTTGCACGGCCCAGGCCTGGCGGGCGATGGCGGCCTGCTTGAGGCGGTTGAAGGTGTCCGCATCGAGGCCATCCTTGAGCAAGCCGGCCTTCAACGCGTCCAGTGCCTGCGTGGCCTCGGGCACATCGCCACGTTCCAGGTCGGCATTGAGGCTCATGAAGCCCACACCGCCAAACACCTCGCGCTCGGCGGAAGGGCCGTAGGACAGGCTGTGCGCCAGGCGCAACTGGCGATAGAGCGCCCAGTCGAGGTAATCCTTGAGCAAGTCGAAGGTGGCGTCGTTCACATCGTCCAGCACCGGTTCCGGCACCAGCCAGTGCAATTTGGCCGAGTCGCCCACCAGACCGCGACTCAACGTGCGTTCATGTGCCGCGCTGGCCAGGATCACCGGCAGTGGCGGGTGTTCGCTCGGATCAACCGCTTCGAGCGCGCCCCAGGCCCGTTCCAGGTAGGCCGGCAGCAGGCGTTCCAGATCGCCCACCATGACCAGCGTCATGTTGTTCGGCGCGTACCAGGCCTTGCGGACCGCCTCCAGTTGCTCGCGGGTCAGGTGATCGACTTCGGCCCGCTCCGGGCATTTGAGGCCCAGTTCCACGGCCAGCTGATTGCTCGCCGTGTGGCCCAGGTCCTGCCGGTCCAGCCAGCGCTGCAGGTGCGTGTAATGGCCGCCGTCCTCGCGCTCGACCACTTTCTTGGCGGCGCTGATCGCGTTGTCGTCGATGCGGGTCTGGGTCAGCAGGGCCAGCAGCAGATCGAGGACCTTGCGCTGGTTTTTCGCCGGGGCCTCGATAACGAACGTGGTGTCGGCGTTGCTGGTGTAGGCATTCCATTCACCGCCCAGCGCCTGCATACGTTCTTCCAGCCCACCTTCGCCGGTGGCGTCGATGCCGCTGAACAGCAGGTGTTCGAGCAGGTGCGGCAACTCTTTGTCGGCACAGCTGAAATCATCGAGGCCGACGCCGACCACCAGCCGAATCGCCACGTGACCGCGCTCGTTGCCGGGCTTGAGCAGCAATTGCAGGCCGTTGGGCAGCGTATAGCCCTCGACCTGGAAGCGGTCCAGGGCAAACGAAGGGAGTGAGCCCAGCAACAGGCAGGCGAACAGCAGGCAACGCATAAAGAGCTTCCAGGCAAATCAGTCGGAGATCCGTTTCGTCAGTCAGCCCCCAATCGCGAGCAGGCTCGCTCCCACAGGGTATTGTGGACACCGCAGAACCCATGTGGGAGCGAGCCTGCTCGCGATAGGGCCATCAGGCTGAACCCAAGCTACTGACTGATCACTGTGCCAGACGTTCAAGGCGAATGTGTGATGTCAGCCAAATCGTCTACCACGAGCGCCCCGGTTTCGGAGTTTTCCAGCACCACATAGGCACTGCCGCAGAACAGCGAGTTCAGGCGCTTCATGTCGGCGATCATTTCCAGGTGCAGCGAACTGGTCTCGATACTTTGCACGATCTTGCGCTGCAATCGACTGACATGCGCGTGGGCCAGGCGGCGTTCCTGCGCACGGAAGCGCCGTTTCTCGCGCAACAACTGACGGGCGCTTTCCTTGTCGGCGCTGAGGAACACCGACAATCCCAGGCGCAGGTTGACGATCAGCTGGCTGTGCAGCCCTGCCAACTCCTCCAGGCCCACTTCGGAAAACGAACGGCGCTGGGAAGTTTTCTGCTGTTGCACCTTGCGCAGCATGCGTTCGATCAGGTCGCTCGCCAGTTTGAGGTTGATTGCCAACTCGATGATTTCCGCCCAGCGCCGACTGTCCTGGTCGCTGAGGTCCTCGCGGGGCATTTGCGCCAGATAGAGTTTGATCGCGCTGTACAGCGCTTCCACATCATCGCTCAGGCGGCGCATTTCCTGGGTCACGGCGCTTTGCTTGCCCTGCAACACGTCGAGCATGGCCTCGAGCATGTGGTCGATCAGATCCCCCATGCGCAGGGTTTCCCGGGACGCATTGGCCAGCGCGAGACTGGGCGTGACCAGCGCGGTCGGATCGAGGTGCCGGGGTTTGGCGGTGCCATTGATCTGCGGCGTCTCCGGCAGCACCCAGGCACAGAACCGGGCCATCGGCGACACCGTGGGCAACAGGATCAGACAACGCACCGTGTTGTAGAGCAGGTGGAAACCGATGACCATTTCCTGCGGGCTGTAATCCAGGCTGTCGATCCAGTGCACCAATGGGTCGAGCACGGGGATGATCAGCAACAGACCGATCAGCTTGTACAGCAGGCTGCCCAGGGCCACCTGACGTCCGGCGGGGTTCTGCATGCTGGTACTGAGGAACGCCAGGACGCCGCTGCCGATATTGGCGCCGATGACCAGGCCAAGGGCGACCGGCAGGCTGATCACCTTGGCCCCGGCCAGGGTCGCGGTCAGCAGCACCGCCGCCAGGCTCGAATAGGAGATCATGGCGAACAGTGCGCCCATCAGAGCATCGAGCAGGATGTCGCCGGTCAGCGAGGCGAAGATCACCTTCACCCCCTTGGCGTGGGTGATGGGGTCGGCCGCCTCCACGATCAGTTGCAGCGCCAGAATGATCAGCCCCAGGCCGATCGCCACGCGGCCCATCTGGCCCAGGCGGGTCTGCTTGCGCGACAGGAAGAAAATCACCCCGAGGAAGATCAGCAGCGGCGAAAGCCAGGACAGGTCGAAGGTCAGCACCCGCGCCATCAGCGCCGTACCGACATCGGCGCCGAGCATGGTCACCAGCGCCGGCGTCAGTGCCATCAGGCCCTGGCCGACGAAAGAGGTGACGAGCATCGCCGTGGCGTTGCTGCTCTGGACCATGGCCGTGACCGCGATCCCGGAGAGAAAGGCCAGCCAGCGCTTGGACATGTTGCGGCCAATCACATGGCGCAGATTGGAACCGTAGACCCGCAGAATGCCGGTTCGGACGATGTGCGTGCCCCAGATCAGCAAGGCGACGGCAGAAAGCAAATTGAGCAGGGTGAGCATACGGGCCCCCTGTGGTGGTAGCGCCCCAAAGGAGCAAGTTGACGGTGCCGCGCGAGGTTCTACGTCTTGTACTTAAGCTGTAGTTGGCTAACGGTCTGTGCGCCAGCATCGCATAGCTCAAGAATTGATTGAAACAAAACTGTCATGAAAACAATTCTGATCAGCCACCAGAAACAACCGTGGGAGCGAGCCTGTTCGCGATGAGGCTCTCAGATTCAACAGTGATGTTGACTGACAGACCGCTATCGCGAGCAGGCTCGCTCCCACCGGTTTTTTACACGGTTACTGGCCTGGAATGTCCTTGCGCAGTTTTACCGGGTCCTGCTGCTTTTTCTTTTTCGCCATCGCGGTGCGCATTTTGATGTTGAAGGCTTCCACCGCCAGCGAGAACGCCATGGCGAAGTAAACGTAGCCTTTTGGCACATGGACTTCGAACGACTCGGCGATCAATACCGTACCGACCACCAGCAGGAACGACAGCGCGAGCATTTTCAACGACGGGTGCTTGTCGATGAATTCGCTGATGGTGCCCGCCGCCAGCATCATCACCAGCACGGCGACAACGATCGCAGCGACCATGACCGGTACATGGGAAACCATGCCGACCGCAGTAATCACCGAATCCAGCGAGAACACGATGTCGATGATCGCGATCTGGATGATGGTGTAGAGGAAATTCCCGCCCTTGCCACTCGGCTCCTCGTTGGTCTCGTCTTCACCTTCCAGCGCGTGGTACATCTCTTGCGAGCTCTTCCACAGCAGGAACAGACCACCGAAGAACAGGATCAGGTCACGCCCGGAAATGCCCTGGCCGAACACTTCGAACAGGTCGGCGGTGAGGCGCATGACCCAGGTGATCGACAGCAGCAACAGGATTCGCGTGACCATGGCCAGGGCCAGGCCGAAGATCCGGGTGCGCGCCTGCATGTGCTTGGGCATGCGGCTGACCAGGATCGAAATCATGATGATGTTATCGATACCCAGGACGATTTCCAGGGCGGTCAGGGTAAAGAAGGCAACCCAGATTTCAGGGTTGGTCAGCCATTCCATGTGTATTCCTTTGAGGATGTGTTAAACCAGAACGGGTCCGGGCTTCATTCAACAAAGCCTGGACCCGTCTTGGTGAGTCTTGGGCTTATAGCGTGCTGAACAGCGGGAAAATTCCCATCAGCAATGCTGCAACCAGTATGCACATGCACACCAGCACTGCCCATTTGAGGGTGAAGCGCTGATGGTCACCGAAGTCGATACCGGCCAGCGCCACCAACAGATAGGTCGATGGTACCAGCGGGCTCAGCAAGTGGACGGGCTGACCGACGATCGAGGCACGTGCCATTTCCACCGCAGTTATACCGTAATGGCTGGCGGCTTCGGCAAGCACTGGTAAGACACCGTAATAAAATGCGTCGTTCGACATGAAGAACGTGAACGGCATGCTCACCAGCGCGGTGATCACCGCCATGTACGGACCCAGAAAATCCGGGATGACGCCCAACAGGCTCTTGGACATCGCATCGACCATGCCGGTGCCCGACAGGATACCGGTGAAAATGCCCGCCGCGAAGATCAGGCCGACTACTGCCAGCACGCTGCCGGCGTGGGCCGCGACACGATCCTTCTGCTGTTGCAGGCAAGGGTAGTTGACGATCATCGCGATACTGAACGCCACCATGAACAGCACAGGCAGCGGCAACAGGCCGGCGATCAGGGTGCACATCAATGCCAGGGTCAACGCGCCGTTGAACCAGATCAGCTTCGGACGACGGGCATCCGGAAACTGCGAAACACTGATTTCGCTGTGATCGATCTCGTCGCCCACCAGGTGCAGTTCACCCAGGCGCGCACGTTCACGTTTGCCGTAGAAGTAGGCGATGGCCAGGATTGCCACGACACCGGCAACCATCGCCGGAATCATCGGCACGAAAATCGCCGAGGGGTCGACGTGCAGTGCACTGGCCGCGCGGGCGGTCGGGCCGCCCCACGGGGTCATGTTCATCACGCCACCGGCGAGGATAATCAGGCCCGCCATGATCCGCGGGCTCATGCCGATGCGGCTGTACAGGGGCAGCATGGCCGCCACGCAGATCATGTAAGTGGTCGCGCCGTCACCATCGAGGGAGACGACAAGCGCCAGAACGGCGGTACCGACCGAAACCTTCAGCGGGTCGCCCTTGACCATTTTGAGGATCTTGCGCACGGCCGGGTCGAACAGGCCAGAGTCGATCATCAGGGCGAAATACAGAATGGCGAACATCAGCATCACACCGGTCGGCGCGAGCTTGGTGATGCCTTCGAGCATCATCGGGCCGATTTTCGGGGCGAAACCACCGAACAGGGCGAAAATGATCGGGATGATGATCAGGGCGATCAGCGCGGACAGGCGCTTGGTCATGATCAGGAACATGAACGTGATGACCATGGCGAAGCCAAGGAAAGTCAGCATGGGAATACTCCAGGCGTGGCGCGGCTAGGGAATGGGCGAACCGGGGAGGGTCAGCGCAGAACGGGCAGCACGAGACGTACGGGCGGAGTGATGGCGAAGCGGCGGGTAGTAAAGGACATCAGGGTCACCATTGTTGTTGTTTAATGGGCTGTGCGAGCGATAAAACACTGGCAGTGGCCGACCGGTCTGTTGCCGGTAGTGGGGCGATCCTAATCGGGGAAGCTTTCAGCCAGCTTTCGTCGGCGAAAGCAGTGGGTTACCAGTCGTCGGACGAAGAAAGGCGGTCAGGCCGGATTGAGGCCTTCACGAGCAAGCCCGAGAAGGCGTCGATACAGACACCTCAGGAGAACACAGGATGAACGACCTCCACACCGGCGGCTGCCACTGCGGACAACTGCGCTACCAATTCAGCGGTCCGCTGAACGACATCGCCCACTGCCACTGCTCGATTTGCCGACGGGTCAGCGGTGGCATCGTGACCACCTGGATCACCGTGCCCGCCTCGACTTTCGCCTGGGTCAAGGGCACACCGGCGCAGTACGACTCCTCACCCAGTTGCGCCCGATACTTCTGCCCGAACTGTGGCGCGCAACTCGCACTGGTGACCCGGCTCAGCCCGCACAGCATCGACCTGACCATCGCCACCCTCGATCACCCGGAGCGGGCACCGGCCGAGCGGCATATCTGGACCGACAGCCGCCTGCCCTGGCTGCACCTGGACGAGCACCTGCCGGGCGAAGCCGAAGAAACCCTGTGATCAAAAAACCGACAGGTCCAGTGGCCGGATCGCGCCCATCCAGATTGCATGCTCGGTGTGGTCAAGCAGGTCGTCACCCGTGTCCGGGTGCATAAACACCACCAGCCCCTTGCGGTTGAGTGCCAGCCACGGCAGCACCTCGCCCAGCAGTTCCGGCCCGAATGCCAATTGGCAGCTCCAATCCGGGTGTGGCCCGACCGGACGTTCATGCACGCGACCCATCTTCAGCGGGAACTGGCGTGCGGCCTGTTCGCACAGCGCTCGCGCCTGATCGATGCGGGTTGCGTCGAAATACACATGGGCGTGATAGCCCTTGATCTGCTGCATCTGAATCCCTCGAAAACCCGGTCGAACCCTCAGCGTTTCCCACAGGTCACACGCCATATACGTGGGAAGGTGTGGAGACCAGCCATGAAAAATGCCGAAACCCCAGTGGTCAAAGTGGTGCTTTATGGTGCCATGAGTAGCCTGGGCAGTGCGCTGATGGCTGAAATGCTGCGGCGCCAACATGAAGTGATCGCGATTCTCGACGAACTGACAGCCCTGGCCCCGCGCCCCGGCTTACGCGCCAAGGCCGGCGATCTGTTCGACGCCGAGCGCGTGAAGCAAAGCGTCGCCGGCAGCTCGGCGGTCATTTGTCTGCTGGATGCTCCCGGGTTGCCGTTCAACAGCGAGTACGTGGAAAAAACCATTGTGCCGGGTCCGGTCGAGCAGGTGCTGGCGGTCGATGCCTTGATCGACGGTCTGCAGGCCGCAGGCGTTGCAAGACTGTTCCTGGTGGGTGATTTCCAGGTGCTGGACGATCCGGAAATCGAGGATCAACTGCAACGCCACGCCGCCGAAGAAATCCGCGAGGCCCTGCAAAGCAGCCCGTTGCACTGGACGCTGGTCAATTCGCCGCGGGGCGTCGCCGGGCTGACGATCGAACATTTCAGCCAGGTCAGCAGCAGCCTGGAACCGGGACTGGCAGAGCCGCTCGAACGCCTGAGCCGTGTCGCGACCGGGATCGCCGATGAACTGCGGTTGAACCTGCACGTGGGCGAGCACGTGAGCTTCGTCGGTACGGACCCTACACCGCGATAGACGGCAGTGTCAGGCCATTGAGCGATTGCGCGCTGCTGGCCTGCTCGGCCATCAGCCAGTCGACGAACTGCTGAATCAACGCCCCACGACGTTTACGCGGGGGCAGGACCACGTAATAGCCTTGGCGCGACATGACGGTGTCGGCGATCGGCCGACACAACAAACCCTGTGCCAGCAAGTTATCCACAAGGTGGCGCCAGCCGATCGCCACACCCTGACCGCCAATCGCCGCCTGGATCAACAAGGTGTAATTGTCGAAGCGCAATTGTCCGGGGGCTGGCGCCGAACTGATGCCGAGTTCGCGAAACACGCCGCTCCAGTCGAACCATTGGCTGCTGTTTTCACCGCGCAAATGCAGCAGCGGGAACTCCAGCAGCGCGTGCGCTGGCAAGGGCAGGTTCCGCTCCGTCAACAGCAGTGGGCTGCACACCGGAAACACTTCCTCGCTGAACAGCCAATGGCTCTCGCCCTGTTTGAATCGGCCGTCACCGAACAACACCGCGACATCGATATCGGTGCGCAGCATGTTGAGGCTGCGCTCGCTGGTGACCAGGCTGACGTCAACCTGTGGATTGGCCGCATGAAAGCGGTGCAGACGCGGCATCAACCAATAGGCGGCGAAGGCGAAATCGGTCGCCACCTGAAGCACTTCATGCTGATGCTGTGCGCTGATTGCGCTCAATCCTGCGTCGATATTCTGTAAACCGAGTTGAACTTGCTGAAAAAGAATGGTCCCGGCCTCGGTCAGCTCGATGCCGCGATAAATGCGGTCGAACAGGCGCGTGGCCAGCTGATCCTCCAGTTTCTTGATCTGCTGGCTGATCGCCGGCTGCGTGGTGCCCAGCTCCACTGCGGCAGCGGTGAAGCTGCGCTGGCGGGCCGCTGCTTCAAAAGCCCGAAGCAGGTCCAAGGACAAATCACCCAAGGCGTCATACATAAGCTGTGCTTATCCTAGTCATTGTCTGGCATGGGCTTTACCACAACCTGCATGGGATCCATGCTCGATCGCAGCACTCTCGCATAAATATTCACTATGGAATGCCGCGATCACATGAAGCGCAAGAACATTCTTTTCATCATGGCCGATCAAATGGCCGCGCCAATGTTGCCGTTCTACGGTCCTTCGCCCATCAAACTGCCGAATCTCAGCCGCCTCGCCGCCGAAGGCGTGGTGTTCGACGCCGCGTATTGCAACAGCCCCCTGTGCGCGCCCTCGCGTTTTACCCTGGTCAGCGGTCAGTTGCCGAGCAAGATCGGCGCCTACGACAACGCGGCCGACTTTCCCGCCGACGTACCGACGTACGCCCATTACCTGCGCCGCCTCGGCTACCGCACGGCACTGTCAGGCAAAATGCACTTTTGCGGCCCGGACCAGTTGCACGGTTACGAAGAACGCCTGACCAGCGATATTTATCCGGCCGACTATGGCTGGGCAGTGAACTGGGACGAACCGGACGTGCGGCCGACCTGGTACCACAACATGTCGTCGGTGCTGCAGGCCGGACCGTGCGTGCGCACCAACCAGCTGGACTTCGATGAAGAGGTGGTGTTCAAGGCCCAGCAGTACCTGTTCGATCACGTGCGCGAAGACGGAGACCAGCCGTTCTGCCTGACCGTATCGATGACTCACCCGCACGATCCGTACACGATTCCCAAGGCCTTCTGGAACCTGTACGACGAGACCGAGATCCCGATGCCCGATACACCTGCGCAGACCGGTCTCGATCCGCATTCCCAGCGTTTGCTCAAGGTCTATGACCTGTGGGAAAAGCCATTGCCTGTGGATAAGATCCGTGACGCCCGCCGCGCCTATTTCGGAGCGTGCAGCTATATCGACAGTAACGTCGGCAAACTCCTGCAAACACTCGAGGAAACCGGGCTGATCGACGACACCATCATCGTCTTCTCCGGCGACCATGGCGACATGCTCGGCGAGCGCGGGCTCTGGTACAAGATGCACTGGTTCGAAATGGCCGCGCGCGTGCCGATGCTGATCAGTGCGCCGGGGCAGTTCGGCGCCCGCCGGGTCAGCGCAGCGGTGTCGACCGCCGACCTGTTGCCCACCTTCGTCGAACTGGCCGGCGGCTCGCTGGAGCCGGGCCTGCCGCTGGACGGCCGTTCGCTGGTGCCGCACCTGCAAGGTCAGGGCGGTCACGACGAAGTCTTCGGCGAGTACATGGCCGAGGGCACGGTCAGCCCGCTGATGATGATTCGCCGCGGGGCCTACAAATTTATCTACAGCGAACAGGACCCTTGCCTACTCTTCGACGTACGCAACGACCCACGTGAACTGGAAGAACTCAGCCAGTCGCCGCAACATCGCCTGCTGTTCGAGGAATTTCTCGCCGAAGCACGGGCCAAGTGGGATATCCCGGCGATCCACCAACAGGTGCTCGCAAGCCAGCGTCGTCGGCGTTTCGTCGCCGATGCGCTGACCATCGGCAAGCTGAAGAGCTGGGATCACCAGCCGCTGGTGGACGCCAGTCAGCAGTACATGCGCAACCATATCGACCTCGACGGCCTGGAGCGCAAAGCACGTTATCCACAACCCTGCCAAAACCAATAATGTTAAGGGGAAGTCCAT
The DNA here is from genome assembly GCF_949767465.1 of Pseudomonas sp. IT-P12. NCBI lineage: Bacteria > Pseudomonadati > Pseudomonadota > Gammaproteobacteria > Pseudomonadales > Pseudomonadaceae > Pseudomonas > Pseudomonas sp. IT-P12. Next base: position 84,815 of record NZ_CATKPY010000024.1, read on the forward strand.
GCAAAAGTTATCCACAGTACTGACGGTCGGTCTGCTGGCTCTGGGCAGTGCGTCGGCCTATGCCGACCAGAGTTGCGAGACGGTGAAAATGGCCGACCCTGGCTGGAGCGACATCGCCGCGACCAACGCCATCACCGGGTTTCTGCTGGACGGCATGGGCTACAAGGCCAAGGTCGACACCCTCGCGGTGCCCATTACCTTCGGTGGGTTGAAGGACGGCCAGGTCGATGTGTTCCTGGGTAACTGGATGCCGGCGCAGCAGGGCTTCTACGACAAGTTCGTGGCCACCGGCGATGTGACGCAACTGGCGAAAAACCTCGACGGCACCGAATTCACCCTCGCGGTCCCGGACTATGTCTGGGACGCGGGTGTGCATAACTTTGCCGACCTGAACAAGTTCGCCGACAAGTTCGACAAGAAGATCTACGGCATCGGCTCCGGCGCGCCGGCGAACATTTCGCTGCAGGACATGATCAAGAAGAACGACTTCGACATGGGCCAGTGGAAGCTGGTGGAGTCCAGCGAGCAGGCCATGCTGGCGGAAGTGTCGCGGGCCGTTAAGAAGCAGAAATTCGTGACCTTCCTCGGCTGGACCCCGCACCCGATGAACGTGCAGCTGAAAATGCATTACCTCAAGGGCGGCGAGAAATACTTTGGAGACACCGGCACCGTGCACACCCTGACACGCAAGGGTTACGCCCAGGCCTGCCCGAATGTCGGCAAGTTGCTGACCAACCTGACGTTCACCCAGGACATGGAAAACAGCATCATGGCCGACGTGGTGAACAAGAAGCTCAGCAATGCCGATGCGGCCAAGGCCTGGATCAAGGCCAACCCGGCGGTGCTGGACAAGTGGCTGGACGGGGTGAAGACCGTGGACGGCAAGGACGCGCTGGCGGCCGTCAAAGCCAAGCTTTAACCCATTGTGTGGAAGCGAGCCTGCTCGCGATAGCGGTGTATCAGTCAGAATCACTCCATCTGATGCGCCGCTATCGCGAGCAGGCTCGCTCCCACAGTGTGTTCTGCTGATACCCTTGCGCAAAATCTCCACCCGAGAGGACCCATGGCCCTTCCAAGCCGCCATTCACTCTTCCCCTTCCTCACCTGGTTGCCCCGGCAAACCCGCGCCAGCGTCGGGCGTGACCTGATCGTCGGCCTCAGCGGCGCCATCCTTGCGTTACCGCAGTCCATTGCCTACGCCCTGATCGCCGGCCTCCCGCCCGAATACGGCCTGTACGCCGCCATCATCCCGGTGTTGATCGCCTGCCTCTGGGGTTCGTCCTGGCATCTGATCTGCGGCCCGACGGCCGCCATTTCGATTGTCCTGTACGCCAGTGTCAGCCCTCTGGCGGTACCGGCGTCCAAGGACTACATCACGCTGATCCTGCTCCTGACGTTGCTGGCCGGGATTTTCCAGTGGCTGCTGGGCTTGCTGCGATTCGGCGCCCTGGTGAACTTTGTCTCCCACTCGGTGGTGCTGGGGTTCACCCTGGGTGCGGCGGTGGTCATCGCCATCGGCCAGATGCCCAATCTGCTGGGGCTGGACGTGCCGAACCAGGCCACGGCGCTGGACAGTTTCATGATGCTGTTCCATCACCTGGGCGAGGTCGATCGACCCTCGCTGGTGCTGGGTCTGGCCACCGTCGTGGTCGGCGTGATCCTGAAAATGCTGCTGCCACGTTGGCCAACGTTGTTGATGACGCTGGTCCTGAGCGGGCTGGTGGTGTGGCTGTGGCCCTCGATGTTCGGCCACGTCGGCCTGGTCAGCGCCTTCGTTGGCCGGCTGCCGCCTTTGAGTCCCTTGCCACTGGACCTGGACATGATCCTGCGGCTGTTGCCCAGCGCCGTGGCGGTGGGGATGCTCGGGCTGGTAACGAGCCTGTCGATTGCCCGCTCCCTGTCAGCGCGCTCGCAGCAGTTGCTCGACGCCAACCAGGAAGTCCGGGCCCAGGGCTTGTCGAACATCGTCGGGGCGTTCTTTTCCGGGTCGCTGTCCGCGGGTTCCTTCACTCGCTCGGGGCTGAGTTTCGAAGCAGGCGCCTGCTCGCCGCTGGCAGGGATCTTTTCGGCGGTGTGGGTGGCGTTGTTTGCCATCTTCGGCGCCAATCTGATTGCGCACATTCCGATCCCGGCCATGGCCGGCAGCATTCTGCTGATCGCCTGGGGCCTGGTGGACCACCGTGGCATCCGCGCGTTGCTGCGGGTCAGCCGCGCCGAGTTCGTGGTCATGGCGCTGACCTGCGTCGCCACGCTGTTGCTGGAACTGCAAACGGCGATCTATGCCGGGGTGCTGGCCTCGCTGTTCTTCTACCTCAAGCGCACCTCGCAACCGCGGGTGCAGCATTGGCGCGACGGCGACGAAGACATTCTGCGCGTCGGCGGCTCGATCTTCTTCGGCGCCAGCCATTACCTGCAAGTGCGCCTGCAACGGATGCACGGCGCGCGCGTGGTGATCGAGGCGCAGCAGATCAACTTCATCGACTATTCAGGGGTGGAAATGCTGCATCAGGAAGCGCGACGGCTATTGCGCCAGGAGCGCAGCCTGACCTTGCGCGGCGCACGACCCCCGGTGGTGGAGGAGTTGAGAAAGCTGGAAGGCGCGGAGAAATGCCCGATCCGGTTTGAGGATTGATTGACGCGCAACCCCAGTGGGAACGAGCAGGCTCGCTCCCACAGGTCGGTTACAACGCGAGTTGCCGGCGCAGCTCGGCCAGCACCGGCACGGTGTCCGGTCGCACGCCGCGCCACAGCAAGAACGCTTCGGCCGCCTGTTCGGCGAGCATGCCCAGGCCATCCATCGACAGCGCCGCCCCCTGTTCCGTCGCCCAGCGACAGAACGCTGTCGGCTCCTTGCCGTACATCATGTCGTAGCAGACGGTCTTGCCCGGCTCGACCAGGCTGCCGGCAATCGGTGGGACTTCACCTGACAGGCTGGCCGAGGTCGCATTGATGATCAGGTCCACCGGCTCGCACAACCAATCGAAACCACTGGCCGACACCGGGCCCAGGTCGGCGAACAGCTCCGCCAGCAATTCGGCTTTTTCCACCGTGCGGTTGGCGATGATGACCGAGGCGGGCTGTTCGGCCAGCACCGGTTCAAGCGCGCCGCGCACCGCGCCGCCGGCACCCAGCAGCAGGATGCGTTTGCCCTTGAGGCTGACACCGGCGTTGACCGTCAGGTCCCGCACCAGCCCGGCGCCATCGGTGTTGTCGCCCAGCAACGTGCCATCGGCAAGTTTGCTCAGGGTGTTCACCGCACCGGCCCGCTGGGCACGCGCGGTCAGGTTATCCGCCAGGCGAAATGCTTCCTCCTTGAACGGCACCGTTACATTCGCCCCGCGCCCCTCAACGAAAAACGCCCGGGCAAAGTCGGAAAAATCATCAAGCGGCGCCAGCGAAGTGCTGTAGTCCAGTTGCTGGGCGGTCTGCCCGGCGAACAAGCGGTGGATCAGTGGCGACTTGCTGTGGCCAATCGGGTTGCCGAATACGACATAACGGTCCATCAGAACTCCTCGTTCAGGCCTGGGCCAACCAATCGCGATCCTGCAGGAAGTAGTCGGTCAAGCGCGCTTCCTCGCTGCCGGGTTCGGCTTTCCAGTCATAGCCCCAGCGCACCTGCGGCGGCAACGACATGAGGATCGACTCGGTACGCCCACCCGATTGCAGGCCGAACAAGGTGCCGCGGTCGTAAACCAGGTTGAACTCGACGTAGCGTCCGCGACGGAATTCCTGGAACTCGCGCTGCTTGGCGGTGAATGCGTCGTGCTTGCGGCGCTGCACGATCGGCAGGTACGCGTCGATGTAGGCGTCCCCAATGGCGCGGATGAACGCGAAGCAGGTGTCGAAGTCCCACTCGTTCAAGTCATCGAAGAACAGGCCGCCAATGCCCCGTGGTTCGTGGCGATGCTTGATGTGGAAATAGCTGTCGCACCAGGCCTTGTAACGCGGATAGACGTCCGGGCCGAACGGCGCGCAGGCCTGCTCGGCGACCCGGTGCCAGTGCACGCAGTCTTCTTCATTGCCATAGTACGGGGTCAGGTCGAAACCGCCGCCGAACCACCAGACCGCTTCTTCGCCTTCTTTTTCAGCGATGAAAAAGCGCACGTTGGCGTGGGAAGTCGGCACCTGCGGGTTGTGCGGGTGAATCACCAGCGACACGCCCAAGGCTTCGAAGCCGCGCCCGGCCAGTTCAGGCCGATGGGCGCTGGCGGATGGCGGCAGGCCGCTGCCGAAGACATGAGAGAAATTGACGCCGCCCTTTTCGATGACGGTGCCATTCTCGATCACCCGGGTACGACCGCCACCCCCGGCCGCACGGGTCCAGGCGTCCTCAACGAACCGCGTGCCGCCGTCTTCGGCTTCCAGGGCAGCGCAAATGCGGTCTTGCAGATCGAGCAGATAGGCTTTTACGGCCTCGGTGCGGGTCGTCATGTCTTCACCTTGAATCAGGGCAAAACTACGCGGCGCTCCATCGGAGCAGGGGCCGGCGCAAATGGGCGCGTAGCATAACATCGCCGGCGCCCGCGTCGCAGTTGACGAAGATCAAGCTTAGGAGTCCGATAGGGGGCTTGGCATTTCAACCCTGGTCACCAGACCCAAGGAGCATTCCGATGGCAAAGCGTGTGCAGTTCCGCACCCATGGCGGGCCCGAAGTACTTGAGTATGTGGATTACCAACCGGCCGAGCCCGGCCCGCTGCAAGTGCGCGTGTCCAACAAGGCCATCGGCCTGAACTTTATCGACACCTACTACCGCAGTGGCCTCTATGCGCCGCCGGCCTTGCCGTCGGGCGTGGGTTCCGAAGGTGCGGGGGTGGTCGAGGCGGTGGGCAGCGACGTGACCCGTTTCAAGGTCGGTGATCGCGTGGCCTACGGAAGCGGTCCGCTGGGTGCCTACAGCGATGTGCATGTGCTGCCGGAAGCCAATCTGGTGCACCTGCCGGAGGCGATCAGCTACGAGCAGGCGGCCGGTGTCATGCTCAAGGGCCTGACGGTGCAGTACCTGTTGCGCCAGACCTACGAACTCAAGGGTGGCGAAACCATTTTGTTTCACGCGGCCGCCGGCGGGGTCGGTTCCCTGGCCTGCCAATGGGCGAGAGCCCTGGGCGTGAAGCTGATCGGCACGGTCAGCTCGCCGGAGAAAGCCGCGCTGGCGAAGGCCAACGGTGCCTGGGCGACGATCGATTACAGCGTGGAAAACGTCGCCCAACGCGTACTGGAATTGACTGACGGCAAAAAGGTCCCGGTGGTGTACGACGGCGTGGGCAAGGACACCTGGCTGACGTCGCTGGACAGCACGGCGCCTCGCGGCCTGGTGGTCAGCTTCGGCAATGCCTCCGGTGCCGTGGACGGGGTGAACCTGGGGATCCTGTCGGCGAAAGGTTCGCTGTATGTCACCCGGCCGACCCTGGCGACCTACGCCAACAACGCCGAAAACTTGCAGCGCATGGCCGACGAGTTGTTCGAGATGATCATCAGCGGCAAGCTGAAGGTGGACATCAGCCAGAAATATCCATTGGCTGAAGCGGCGAAAGCGCAGGCCGAGTTGTCGGCGCGGCGTACGACGGGGTCGACCGTTCTACTACCCTGAGGACGCCGTAGCGAGCAGGCTCGCTCCCACAGGCGAATGTGAATTCCTGTGGGAGCGGGCTTTCCCGGGCGGAACGATCACGCGGTCTCAATCGGGGCGAATAACGTTGCCGGTCGCCAGGTCGCGAATCACGCTCGGGTTCTTGCGCCCACCGAGGTTGCCGCCCAGCACCCCGTCAATCTGCCCGCGGAAATACTGCTCCACACGCAGCCGGGTGCGCGCCGCCGGCCGACCTTGCGGGTTGGCGGATGTCGAGACCAGCGGCCCGACCAGCGAACACAAATCCCGCACCAGCGGATGATCGCTGACCCGCAACGCGACCGTTTCGTGCACCCCGGTGATCCATTCGGGCAACAGGCTCTGATGGGGAACCAGCCAGGTGTTCGGCCCCGGCCAGGTGCTGGCCATGCGATCCATCCACAGCTCGGGGAAGTCTTCGAAGAGAAAATCGAACTGGCGAATGTTATCCGCAACCAGGATCAGGCCCTTGTCCACCGAACGGCCCTTGATCAGCAGCAGACGTTCCACCGCTTCTTCGTCCCACGGGTCGCAACCCAGACCCCAGACCGCTTCGGTTGGGTAGGCAATCACCGCACCTGCGCGTACGGCTTGCGCGGCTTGTTGCACACGCCAACTGTTGACCATGAAAAACTCTCCGGAAAAAGGCTCTGCGCAGTTTACCGATCTTCCTTGTAAAACCTAGCTCACCCGCGCAAACCAGCGCCCGTTTTCGCAGATCGCGCGGCCGTCCATTTCCAGTTCGGTCAACGCCGCCAGCACGTTGGGCAGCGCCCAACCGCTGCTGTGCGCCAACGCTTCACTGGTGTGGGGCGCTGCATGCAACAGCGCCAGCAGCGGGTGAGTGGCTGACGGCGTCTCGGTGGACAGCGGCAGCCGCTGCCAACCGCGCAAGGCTTCAAGGATATGCTCGATGGTTTCCACCAGCATCGCACCGTCCCGGATCAACTGATGACAGCCCTTGGCGCCCGGGTGATGGATCGATCCCGGAATCGCGTAGACCTCGCGGCCTTGCTCCGCCGCCAGCCTGGCGGTGATCAACGAACCACTGGCGATGCTGGCTTCGACCACCAGCACACCCAGGGACAGACCGCTGATGATCCGGTTGCGCCGGGGAAAGTTGCCCGCACTGGGTCCGGCCTCCAGGGGGAACTCGGAAATCACTGCGCTGCCCGTCGCCACCATGGCGTCCGCGAGCCGGCGGTTGCGCTGTGGATAAAAATTTTCGAGCCCGGTGCCCAAGACACCGATCGTTCGCCCGCCCACGTCCAGAGCGGCTTGATGCGCGGCGGCATCGATCCCCAGCGCCAGTCCACTGGTGATGACAAAACCGGCGCTGGCCAGGCGGCGGGAAAAGGCGGCGGCGGTGTCCATCCCCGGTCGCGATGCACGGCGGCTGCCGACCATTGCCAGTTGCGGTTTTTCCAGGATGTCCGGATCACCCGCGACAAACAGCAACGGCGGTGCATCGCTGATTTCCGCCAGCAAGGCGGGGTAGTCAGGCTGGTCCCACATCCGTAAATGCTGGCCCGGACGCTCCAGCCAGGCCAATGCATGGCTGGCGCCATCGCGCACCTCACTGCTGCGCCGGGCCTCTGCGCAAACCGATGGCAGGCCCAGCGAGCGCCAGGCACTCGCCGGTGCGCCGATGGCTTTGGAGGCCGAGCCGAAGGCTTCGAGCAATTTCCTGAAACGCGCGGGGCCCAGTTCCGGCAAGCGGTGCAAGCGCAGGCGGGCTTCCAGTTCCGCAGGGGAAACCGGTGTAACGGCAGACAGCGACATGGATCATCCTTGATCGTTATAAGTCCCGAGCACACGGGAACAAGCTGTGGATAACTCTGTTGGTAACTTGTGAAGCAGGCTAAGGATTGCGCACCTTGTCCATCACCGCCAATGAGCGCGAGGCGTTGAGCACCAGTCCATAGCTGAGCTTGTCGTAGGTGCGGAAAACCATGAGCAATCCGGCACGTTCATCGGGAATCTTCAACGGCTGGCCGGTGATCCGGTCCCGCACGGTTTCGCCGGTCTTCATCACCACCAGCACGTTGCCTTCGGCCAGGCCGTCACGCTGGCCCTTGTTGAGCGTGACCACATCCAGCGCACCGATCTGCGTGACCCCGCGGGGTACATCGATGATCAGGCCGTTGATATCGCTGGCCGGCGCACTGGGCATGAAGGTCGAATTGATCGATCGCTCCTCGCTGCTGAACAGGCGATCGCCCAGGCGCACTTCCTGAGTGGTGCGTTGCAGGGCGAGGGTGGCGACATCGCCTTCGGTGGCGATCACTTCCCCACCGCCGATGTCGTCGGCGTTGATTCCCAGAAACTCCTTGCTGTCGGGGTCGGTGTAGACCTTGCCCTGGCGGAAGATGCCGTAGACCGGATGGTTCTGGTCAAAATGGCCGCGGGCGAAGATCCGATCGCCGGTGCCGCTGAGCACCCGCTCGGCATCACCGGCGACGATGTAGGGCGCCTGGTCGAAATCCTCGACCTTGTCGACGATGCGGTTGCTCAACAGAAAACTGTTGATGGCCTGCAGCGGAATGCTCGGGATCGCGTCGGCCACAGGGGAGCTGCGCACCCGTGGCGACAGCTTGATGGTGCCCCGGGAGGCCCCGCGGTTCAGGGTCAGGCGCGGCTGGCCATCGACGTAGACCAGCGACAGCACATCGCCTGGATAGATCAGGTTGGGATTCTGGATCTGTGGATTGACCTGCCAGAGTTCAGGCCACTTCCACGGCTCACGCAGGTATTTGCCGGAGATGTCCCAGAGTGTGTCACCCGTGACGACCGTGTATTGCTGTGGAAAACCTTCCCTGAGCTGCACTTGCCCATGCGCGAAACCGGCCGAGGCCAGAAGGAGCAGGGCGAGTAGTGATTTCCTCATGCGGTGAATCCCTTTATTATGTGCGTTCGCGTGAAACGCCAGAGCCTTCGTGGCCCGCTCCCGGCTCACTATTGAGACCTTCTCATTATTAAGAAAAGGGAGCTACGTTTTACAACGGTAGCCGGCATCTTCAGACCCGCCAGGCCATCGACCCGACTTTACCTCACACGTGCATCAGTTGAGCTTATGGCCATTTTAGACATCCTCGAATTCCCCGACTCGCGCCTGCGGACTATCGCCAAACCCGTGGCCGTAGTGGACGACGAAGTGCGTCAGTTGGTCGATGACATGTTTGAAACAATGTATGAAGCGCCGGGCATCGGCCTTGCCGCGACCCAGGTCAACGTGCACAAACGTATCGTCGTCATGGACCTCTCCGAAGACCGCAGCGAGCCGCGGGTGTTCATCAACCCCGAGTTCGAGCCCCTGACCGACGAGATGGAGCAATACCAGGAAGGCTGCCTCTCGGTACCGGGCTTCTACGAAAACGTCGATCGCCCGCAAAAGGTCAAAATCAAGGCCCTGGACCGCGACGGCCAGCCTTACGAACTGATCGCCGAAGGCCTGCTCGCGGTGTGCATCCAGCATGAATGCGACCACCTCAATGGCAAATTGTTCGTCGACTATCTGTCCAGCCTCAAACGCGACCGAATCAAGAAGAAACTGGAAAAGATCCATCGCCAGAACGCTTGATGCCCTCCTTTCAAAGGCTTGCTGCGGCAAGCCTTTTTCTTTTGCGGCTGATTTGTAAATGACTGCTTCGTAAAATGAGAACTCTCCATGACTGAGCCACTGCGCATCGTCTTTGCCGGCACCCCGGAATTCGCCGCCGAACACCTCAAGGCCCTGCTCGACAGCCCTTACGAGATCATCGCGGTCTACACCCAACCGGACCGTCCGGCGGGTCGCGGGCAAAAATTGATGCCCAGCCCGGTCAAGCAGTTGGCACTGCAACACAGCATCCCGGTGCTGCAACCGCCGACCCTGCGCAACGAAGAGGCCCAGGCCGAACTGGCGGCGCTGAAACCCGACTTGCTGGTGGTGGTCGCCTACGGCCTGATCCTGCCCCAGGTGGTGCTGGATATTCCGCGCCTGGGTTGCATCAACAGCCACGCGTCGCTGCTGCCACGCTGGCGCGGGGCGGCGCCGATCCAGCGTGCCGTCGAAGCCGGCGACAGCGAGAGCGGCGTGACGGTGATGCGCATGGAACTGGGTCTCGACACCGGACCGATGCTGCTCAAGGTCACCACCCCGATCAGCGCTGAAGACACCGGCGGCAGCCTGCACGACCGTCTGGCGCAAATCGGCCCACCGGCGGTGATCCAGGCCATCCCCGGTCTCGCGGCCGGCACACTGGAGGGCGAAGTGCAGGACGACAACCTCGCCACCTACGCGCACAAACTGAACAAGGATGAAGCGCGCATCGACTGGAACCGTCCGGCCATCGAGCTGGAACGTCTGGTGCGCGCCTTCAACCCCTGGCCAATCACCCACAGCACGCTGAACGGCGAAGCGCTGAAGGTGCTGGCCGCCAGCCTCGCACCAGGCAAGGGCCAGCCGGGGGAAATCCTCGACGCCAGCAAGGACGGGCTGATCGTCGCCTGCGGCGAACAAGCGCTGTGCCTGACTCGCCTGCAATTGCCCGGTGGCAAGGCGCTGAACTTCAGCGATCTGTACAACAGCCGTCGTGAGAAATTTGCCGTCGGCACCCTGCTCGGTCAAGCGGCGGACGCTCGATGAATCCACGTCTGGCCGCCGCCAAGGCACTGGCCGCCGTCCTTAACGGCAAAGCCTCACTCAACAGTTCGCTGCCGACACAACTGGACAAGGTCGAGGATCGCGATCGCGGCTTCACCCAGGACCTGGCGTTCGGCACCGCGCGCTGGCAACCGCGCCTGTCGGCGCTGGCGGCCAGGTTGTTGCAGAAACCGTTCAAGGCCGCAGATGCCGATGTCGAGGCGCTGTTGCTGGTCGGCCTCTATCAACTGCTCTACACCCGCGTGCCGGCCCATGCCGCCATCGGCGAGACCGTCGGTTGCGCCGACAAGCTGAAAAAGCCCTGGGCCAAGGCGTTGCTCAACGCCGTGTTGCGCCGTGCCCAGCGTGAAAGCGAAGCGCTGCTGGCCGAACTGGAACACGACCCGGTGGTGCGCACTGCGCACCCGCGCTGGCTGCAAAAATCCCTGAAGGCGTTCTGGCCACAGCAGTGGGAAGCCATTTGCGCGGCGAACAACGCTCACCCGCCGATGATTCTGCGGGTCAATCGTCGCCATCACACTCGCGAGGCTTACCTGGGGTTGCTGGCTGACGCCGGCATCGCCGCCACGGCGTGCACCTACAGCCGCGACGGCATCATTCTTGAGGTCGCCTCCGACGTGCGCGGCCTGCCAGGGTTCGCGCAAGGCTGGATCAGCGTGCAGGACGAAGCCGCGCAACTGGCCGCCGACCTGCTTGACCTCGCCCCGGGCCAGCGCGTGCTCGACGCCTGCTGCGCACCGGGCGGCAAGACCTGCCACATGCTCGAAGCCGAACCTGGGCTGGCCGGTGTGGTGGCGGTGGACCTGGAAGCCAAGCGCCTGGTGCGAGTGCGGGAAAACCTCGAACGCCTGGGCCTGAGCGCCGAACTGATCGCCGCCGATGGCCGTGACACTGCAGCCTGGTGGGACGGCAAACCGTTCCAGCGCATTCTGCTCGACGCACCGTGCTCGGCCACCGGCGTGATCCGCCGCCACCCGGACATCAAGCTGACTCGCCAAGCGCAGGACATCGCTGCGCTTGCGCAACTCCAGGGCGAGTTGCTCGATGCCCTGTGGATAACCCTGGAAGTCGGCGGCATCCTGCTGTACGCCACCTGTTCCACACTGCCGACCGAGAACACCGAGGTGATCGAGGCCTTCCTCGCCCGCACGGCGGGCGCCCGCGAACTGGACCTCGCCACCACAGCCGGCGTCAAGCAACCTCACGGTCGCCAGTTGCTGGCCCAGGAAGGTGGCCACGACGGGTTCTACTACGCCAAGCTGATCAAGACCGCCGCCACACGCGGTTAACCGGTTTAAGGGAGTGACTGGATGAAAATCATCATCCTCGGCGCGGGGCAGGTCGGCGGTTCGCTGGCGGAACACTTGGCCAGCGAGGCCAACGACATCACCGTGGTCGACACCGACGGCGAACGCCTGCGCGACCTCGGCGACCGGCTGGACATCCGCACCATCCAGGGCCGTGGTTCGCTGCCGACGGTACTGCGCCAGGCCGGCGCGGACGACGCCGACATGTTGGTGGCGGTGACCAACAGCGACGAGACCAACATGGTAGCGTGCCAGGTCGCTCACACCCTGTTCCATACCCCCACCAAGATTGCCCGGGTTCGCGAAGCGTCTTACCTCACGCGAGCCGAGCTGTTCGATAACGAAGCGATTCCGGTGGATGTGCTGATCAGCCCGGAGCAGGTGGTCACCAACTACATCAAGCGCCTGATCCAGTATCCCGGCGCGCTGCAGGTGATCGACTTCGCCGAAGGCAAGGCGCAGTTGGTGGCGGTCAAGGCCTACTACGGCGGGCCGTTGGTCGGCCAGCAACTGCGTCAATTGCGCGAACACATGCCGAATGTCGAGACCCGTGTCGCGGCGATTTTCCGTCGTGACCGGCCGATTCTGCCGCAGGGCGACACGGTGATCGAAGCCGACGACGAAGTCTTCTTCATCGCCGCCAAGGCCAACATTCGTGCGGTGATGAGTGAAATGCGCCGCCTCGACGAGAGCTACAAACGCATCGTCATCGCCGGTGGCGGGCAGATTGGCGAGCGCCTGGCCGAAGCCATCGAAAGCCGTTATCAGGTGAAGATCATCGAGATGAGCCCGGCGCGTTGCCGTCACCTCTCGGACACCCTCGACAGCACCGTGGTCTTGCAGGGGAGCGCTTCGGACCGCGACCTGCTGCTGGAAGAGAACATCGCCGACGCCGACCTCTTCCTCGCCCTGACCAACGACGACGAAGCCAATATCATGTCGTCGCTGCTGGCCAAACGGCTGGGCGCGAAGAAGGTCATGACCATCATCAACAACCCGGCCTACGTCGACCTGATCCAGGGTGGCGACATCGACATCGCCATCAGTCCGCAGCTGGCCACCATCGGCACCTTGCTCGCCCACGTGCGGCGCGGCGATATCGTCAGCGTGCATTCATTGCGTCGCGGTGCGGCGGAGGCGATCGAGGCGATTGCCCATGGCGATGCCAAGTCGAGCAAAGTGATTGGCAAGGCCATCGAGAACATCGGTTTGCCGCCGGGAACGACGATTGGTGCGATCATTCGCGATGAAGAAGTGCTGATTGCCCACGACGACACGGTGATCGAAGCAGGCGACCATGTGATTCTGTTCTTGGTGGACAAGAAGCATATTCGGGATGTGGAGAAGCTGTTCCATGTGGGGCTGAGCTTCTTCTGATCCGATTTTTCGCTGAATCGGCCGGCCCCATCGCGAGCAGGCTCGCTCCCACATTGGAATGCATGCCCCTGTGGGAGCGAGCCTGCTCGCGAAGCGGTTTCACAGATACGACAACGCGCCAGACAACCCTCAGCCAAGGAACTCAACATGCTCGAATCCCTGGAAAAAATGCTCGCCAAGGGTGTGGATAACGCGCTGCTGCGCTTCGGCCTGGGCAAGGGTTACCTGGACCTGGGTGACCACGCCAGGGCAGCCGAACATTTCCAGCGTTGCGTGGCATTCGACCCCAAGTATTCGGCGGCGTGGAAGCTGTTGGGCAAGGCGCGACTCGGGCAGGCCGATTATCCGGCCGCGCGCCAGGCGTGGGAGCAGGGCCTGGAAGCGGCCCGTGCGCACGGCGACAAGCAGGCGGAGAAGGAAATGACGGTGTTCCTGAAAAAGCTCGAGCGTCAGGCCGCTGATCAGAGGTAACGCAGGCCGATGCCTTCGGCATCCACTTGCACCACTTCCATCTTCACCCTCGGTGCACCGGTGGGCAAATCCTGTACCTGCCCGTAAACCACCGCCCCCTTGGGCAACGCCGATAACGCCGGGTGCTTGACGTACACACCTGTGGTGGACAGGTTGCGCGTCTGGCCGAGGCATTCGCCGAAGCTTTCATGGCTGATCTTGATGCGAAACGACTTGCGGTGTTCGGACATCTATTGCGCCCTTTCCTCAACAGCTGTGGATAAACCTCGATGCAAGTTTATCCACAGATCATGCCAATTGAATCAGTACCAGCGCTCTTCACCCGGCGGGCGTTTCTTGAAGCGCTTCATGCTCCACATGTATTGGCTTGGATACGCCCGCACGTACCGCTCGACCACCTGGCTCATGGCGGCGCAGGAGGTTTCGGTGTCGGTGCTGTACATCGCTGGCGGCGCGGCTTCGAGGATCACCTTGTAGCCGGAACCGTCCGGCAGGCGCAGCGCATGCAGGAACACCCCGACCGCTTTGCCGCCGGCCAGCATGTTCGGTACGAACTTGCTGGTCAGCGCCTGGGTGGCGAAGAACGGCACGAAGATCCCGGCGGATTCTGCCGGTTCCGGGTCCGCAGGAATGCCCACTGCACCACCTTTGCGCACTTCCTTGATGACACTGAGGATGCCTTCCTTGGTGGACGCGGCGACCTTGTTGCCCAGTTGCACCCGCTGCTTGCGCAACAGCTCGTCCACGGCCTTGAGCTTGGGCGGACGATAGAAAATGATCGGTTTGCACTGGCTGCAATAGAAGTGGTTCAGCACTTCCCAGTTGCCCAGGTGGCTGGTGATGCCGACGACACCCTTGCCCGAGGCGAGGGCGTCTTTCAATACGTCGAGCCCTTCGACTTCACGCACCAGGTCGATGGAGCGCTGCGCCGGCCAGATCCACGCGCAGGCGCTTTCGGTCAATGACTTGCCGATGTCCTTGAGGCTCTGACCGACCAGGCGCTCACGCTCGGCAGGGTCCATGTCGGGAAAACATTTGGCCAGGTTGATCCGCACCACGTCGCGGGAGCGGTTCGGGGTTTTCCACATCACCCAGCCGATGGCCGAGCCCACGGCCTGTACGGCCCGCCACGGAAGCAGGGCAAACAGCCGCAGAGCGCCTACCAGCAAGGCGCCTTTAAACTTATCCACAGGTCACTCCTGATCTTGTGCTGTGCGCGAGGCGGCCATTCTAACCGCCGTTGGCCAAGGTCGCGTAGCGGTCGCAATCGCGGGTATGGTCCATGACCATTCCCGACGCCTGCATCAATGCGTAGCAGATGGTCGGACCGACGAAGGTGAAGCCGGCCTTCTTCAGGCCTTTGCTCATCTGCACCGCCTCGGGCGTGATGGCCGGCACTTCGCTGCGATCCTTGAAATGGTTGATCTTCGGCACGTTGCCGACGAAAGACCAGAGCAGCCCCACGGGGTCCTCCAGCGCCAGCCAGGCCTGGGCGTTGCGCCGGGCGGCATTGAGCTTGAGGCGATTGCGGATGATGCCCGGGTCGAGCATCAGTTCATCGATTTCCGCGTCGCTCATCTGCGCCACGCGCTGGACGTCGAAGCCGAACAGCACCCGGCGATAATGCTCGCGTTTGCGCAATACGGTGATCCAGGACAGGCCGGCCTGGAACCCTTCGAGCAAAAGCAACTCGAACAAACCCTGCGCATCGCGCAGCGGCGTACCCCACTCCTGATCGTGATAAGCCATGTACAGCGGATCTTCGGAACACCAAAAGCAGCGTGGCATAAGGCTCCAGGGGGCGTGCGCAGTCGTGAATCGGGTATACTCCCGCTCTTTAAATCGCAGCCCAAGAAACAGGTGAATTTCGTGAGCCAGCCTACGCCAGCCGTGCGTACCTTCCAAGACTTGATCCTCGCGCTCCAGCAATACTGGGCCGAGCAAGGTTGCGTGGTACTTCAGCCCTACGATATGGAAGTAGGCGCCGGGACTTTCCACACCGCCACGTTTCTGCGCGCCATCGGCCCGGAAACCTGGAACGCCGCTTATGTGCAGCCCAGTCGCCGCCCGACTGACGGCCGCTACGGCGAAAACCCGAACCGCCTGCAGCACTACTACCAGTTCCAGGTGGTTCTGAAGCCAAACCCGGACAATTTCCAGGAGCTGTACCTGGGCTCCCTCAAGCATGTCGGCCTGGACCCGCTGGTCCACGACATCCGCTTCGTCGAAGACAACTGGGAATCGCCGACCCTGGGCGCCTGGGGCCTGGGCTGGGAAGTCTGGCTCAACGGCATGGAGGTGACGCAGTTCACTTACTTCCAGCAAGCGGGCGGCATCGAATGCTACCCGGTGACCGGCGAGATCACCTACGGCCTGGAGCGCCTGGCCATGTACCTGCAAGGCGTGGACTCGGTCTACGACCTGGTCTGGGCTGACGGCCCGTTTGGCAAGGTGACCTACGGCGACGTGTTCCACCAGAACGAAGTGGAACAGTCCACCTACAACTTCGAACATGCCAACGTCGAAAAGCTGTTCGAGCTGTTCGATTTCTACGAAAGCGAAGCCAAGCGCCTGATCGAACTCGACCAGCCGCTGCCATTGCCGAGCTACGAAATGGTGTTGAAGGCTTCCCATACCTTCAACCTGCTGGATGCGCGCCGAGCGATCTCGGTGACCGCGCGTCAGCAATACATCCTGCGCGTACGCACCCTGGCGCGTTCCGTTGCGCAAGCCTACCTGCTGGCGCGTGCCAAGCTGGGCTTCCCGATGGCGACCCCGGACCTGCGTGACGAAGTACTGGCCAAGCTGGAGGCTGCACAATGAGTGCTCAAGATTTCCTGGTTGAACTGGGCACCGAAGAACTGCCACCCAAAGCCCTGAACACCTTGGCCGAAGCGTTCCTGGCCGGTATCGACAAGGGCCTGCAAAGCGCTGGCCTGAACTACGAGACCAAGACCGTCTACGCCGCGCCACGTCGCCTGGCCGTGCTGATCACCTCGCTGGCCACCCAGCAACCGGATCGCAGCATCAACCTCGACGGCCCGCCACGCCAGGCCGCGTTCGATGCCGACGGCAACCCGACCCAGGCCGCCCTCGGCTTTGCCAAGAAGTGCGGGGTCGATCTGAGCGAAATCGACCAGAGCGGTCCGAAACTGCGCTACAGCCAGAACATCGCCGGCAAGCCGACCGCCAGCCTGCTGCCGACCATCGTCGAGGATTCCCTGAACGACCTGCCGATCCCGAAGCGCATGCGCTGGGGCGCGCGCAAGGAAGAGTTCGTGCGTCCGACCCAGTGGCTGGTCATGCTGCTCGGTGACCAGGTCATCGACTGCACCCTCCTGGCCCAGAAGGCCGGTCGCGATTCCCGTGGCCACCGCTTCCACCACCCGGAAAAAGTGCGCATCGGTTCGCCGTCCAGCTACCTGGCCGACCTGCGTGCCGCCTACGTGCTGGCCGACGCCAACGAGCGCCGCGAGATCATCAGCAAGCGCACCGAAGAGCTGGCCACTCGTCAGGAAGGCACTGCCATCGTGCCACCGGCGCTGCTCGACGAAGTGACCGCACTGGTGGAATGGCCGGTGCCGCTGGTGTGCTCGTTCGAGGAACGCTTCCTCGACGTGCCGCAGGAAGCGTTGATCACCACCATGCAGGACAACCAGAAGTACTTCTGCCTGCTGGATGCCGACGGCAAGCTGCTGCCACGTTTCATTACCGTGGCCAACATCGAAAGCAAGGACCCGCAGCAGATCATCGCCGGTAACGAGAAAGTGGTACGCCCACGCCTGACCGACGCCGAGTTCTTCTTCAAGCAGGACAAGAAGCAGAAACTCGAAGACTTCAACCAGCGCCTGCAGAACGTGGTATTCCAGGAAAAACTCGGCAGCGTCTATGACAAGGCCGAGCGCGTTTCCAAACTCGCCGCCTACATTGCGGCGCGTATTGGCGGCAATGCATCCTGGGCGGCGCGCGCCGGCCTGCTGTCCAAGTGCGACCTGGCGACCGAGATGGTCGGCGAGTTCCCGGAAATGCAGGGCGTTGCCGGCTACTACTACGCCGTCAACGATGGCGAGCCGCAAGACGTCGCCCTGGCACTGAACGAGCAATACATGCCGCGCGGTGCCGGCGCTGAATTGCCGACGACCCTGACCGGTGCGGCCGTGGCCATCGCCGACAAGCTCGACACCCTCGTGGGCATCTTCGGTATCGGCATGCTGCCCACCGGCAGCAAGGACCCGTATGCGTTGCGCCGTGCCGCGCTGGGCGTGCTGCGCATCCTGATCGAGAAACAACTGGATCTGGACCTGAACGACGCGGTGGCATTCGCCGTCAATGCGTTTGGTGCCAAGGTCAAGGTTGCCGGCCTGAACGACGCGGTGCTGGAGTTCATCTTCGACCGCCTGCGTGCGCGCTACGAAGACGAAGGTGTCGACGTGGCGACCTACCTGTCGGTTCGCGCCCTGAAGCCGGGTTCGGCGCTGGACTTCGACCAACGTGTGCAAGCGGTTCAGGCCTTCCGCAAATTGCCGGAAGCGGCAGCCCTGGCGGCGGTGAACAAGCGTGTGTCGAACCTGCTGAGCAAGGTGGAGGGCTCCGTGCCGACCGTCGTGGAAGCCAAGTACTTCGACAACGCCAACGAGTTCTCGCTGTATTCGGCGATCCAGCAGGCTGACCAGGCCGTGCAGCCGATGGCCGCTGCCCGCCAGTACAGTGAATCGCTGGCGCGCCTGGCCGCGTTGCGCGAACCGGTGGATGCCTTCTTCGAAGCCGTTATGGTCAACGCGGATGACGCCAATGTGCGCGCCAACCGTTATGCGTTGCTGTCGCGTCTGCGCGGGCTGTTCCTCGGCGTCGCCGACATTTCGCTGCTGGGTTGAGGGGTTGCCGTTGAAGCTGCTGATTCTCGATCGGGACGGGGTGATCAACCACGACTCCGACGCTTACATCAAGTCGGTGGCAGAGTGGATCCCTCTGCCCGGCTCGATCGAAGCCATCGCGCAGTTGAGCAAGGCCGGCTGGACGGTAGCGGTCGCTACCAACCAGTCGGGCATCGCTCGCGGCTATTACGACCTCGCCACCCTCGACGCCATGCACGAGCGCTTGCGCGGGCTGGTGGCGGAGCAGGGCGGCGAGGTCGGGCTGATCGTCTATTGCCCGCACGGGCCGAACGAAGGCTGCGAATGTCGCAAGCCGAAACCGGGGATGTTGAAAACCATCGCCGCACATTACGACGTGCCGCTGGCGAATCTATGGTTCGTCGGCGACAGTCTCGGTGACCTGGAGGCCGCCAAAGCCGTCGATTCTCAGCCAGTTCTGGTGAAAACCGGAAAAGGCGAGAAGACGTCAGCCAAGGCACTGCCGGTGGGCACCCTGATTTTTGACGATCTTGCGGCGGTTGCCGCGCAACTTATCCACAATTAGAGTGCTTTCGAGTTCCTGACCAGGGATTGATCGGGAGTGCGCTTTATATAGACGGGCAAAGCCCGCACGGTAAACGTCGCCATGTCGATACTGCAGGCCATCAGAATCTTCCTCTTTTACCTGCTGCTGGGCACCAGCTCCTTGCTCTGGTGCAGCCTGAGCTTTTTTATCGCGCCGTTCCTGCCATTCAAGGCGCGCTATCGTTTTATCAACGTGTACTGGTGTCGATGCGCCCTGTGGTTGAGCAAGGTGTTCCTGGGCATCCGTTACGAAGTCAAAGGCGCCGAGAACGTGCCGGACCAGCCCTGCGTGATCCAGTCGAATCATCAGAGCACCTGGGAAACCTTCTTTATCTCGGCGTACTTCGAGCCGTTGAGCCAGGTGCTCAAGCGCTCGCTGCTGTATGTACCCTTTTTCGGCTGGGCCATGGCCATGTTGCGACCGATCGCCATCGATCGGGACAACCCGAAAGCGGCGCTCAAGCAGGTGGCGAAACGAGGCGATGAACTGCTCAAGGATGGTGTCTGGGTGCTGATCTTCCCTGAAGGAACCCGCGTTCCCTACGGCACCATCGGCAAATTCTCCCGTGGCGGTACCGCACTGGCGGTCAACGCGGCACTGCCCGTGCTGCCCATCGCCCACAACGCCGGCAAGTTCTGGCCAAAGACCGGCTGGGCGAAGAAGCAAGGGGTCATTACCGTGATCATCGGCAAGCCCATGCATGCCGAGGGAAGCGGGCCGCGTGCCATTGCCGAGCTCAATGATCGCGTACAGGCCTGGAACGAGCAGATGCAACGGGAAATGGGATCGCTTCCACCCGCGCCACAAGCCCCGGCGGCCAGCGACCGGGTGGCCGTGTGAACATCTGTGGATAACCTGTGTGCCGTTTTGCTAACACCTGCCGTATTTTTCTTTTAAGTATTTGATTTAGCTATATATTTCTTAAACTCATAAAACCCGGAAAAATGTGCATAGGTTTTTCCGGAGGTCAAAAAACCGGCTCATCGAGCCGGTTTTTTTATGCGCGAATACTTGCCGCAACCATCAACCTAGTACATGACACCGCGCCCGCTGTGTTTCGTCTCCCAGCAGTGCCTGGGGATTTTCACAACCGACCGTGCACAGACTGCAGCGCTCTCGAAAGAAGCAGCCCGTGGGCAGATTTCGGTTACCCGGCAATTCGGTGGGCGCCGCCACCTGTTCTGCATGCAACGCGACGCCCAGTCGCGGCACCGCTTCGAGTAACAGGCGGGTATAGGGATGGCGCGGCTGATCGAGCACCTGAGCCGCATGGCCAAGCTCAACGATCTGCCCCAGGTACATCACCGCCACCCGGTCGGCCATATGACGCACGACGGAAACGTTGTGGGAGATCAGGATGTAGGTCAGGTTGCGGGCACGTTGCAGCTCTGCAAGCAGGTTGAGGATCTGCGCCTGTACCGAGATGTCCAGCGCCGAGGTGGGTTCGTCGAGGACGATAATGTCCGGGTCGGAGGAAAGGGCCCGGGCAATGGCAATCCGTTGACGCTGGCCGCCGGAAAACTGGTGGGGAAAGCGGTCCAGGTATTCCGGACGAATGCCGACCTGGGACGCGACCCGGGCAGCCAGTTCGCGCATCTGCGCACGATCGACAGGCCCCCGGGCGTACAGCGGCTCGGTGATGATGCGCCAGATCGGCAGGCGTGGATCGAGCGAAGACTGAGGGTCCTGGAACACGATCTGCACGTTGCTGCGACCCTCGTCATCGCGGCGACTGGCCCAGTTCAAAGCGCCGCTGCTGGGTGCAATCAAGCCCATCAACAGCTGCGCCAAGGTGCTTTTTCCACAGCCGGACTCACCCACGATCCCCAGGGTTTCGCCCGCCCGTACCTGCAGATCAATGCCATTGAGGGCGTGGGCATAACCTCGCGGTCGACCCAGCCAGTCGTTACTGACGGGAAAACGCACACGAACATCGTTGAGTTGAAGGATCGGCGGGGCCGTTGGGGTAGTACGTTGAAGGACGGCACTGTTCATCACGAAAGCTCCTTGACGGGCAACCAGCAAGCGCTTTTACGTTGGTCGTTGATGGCATTGAGGGTCGGGCGCCTGGCACAGACGGGCATGGCATATGAGCAACGCTCCTGAAACGTGCAGCCCTCGGGTAGGGAGGCGAGGTTGGGAACTTGCCCGGGAATGGTCAGCAGCGGCTGGCCTGGCTCCACCATTTCCGGGAGACCACTGAGCAGCCCGCGCGTATAGGGGTGCTGCGGATTGTTCATCACGTCGACGGTGCGACCTTCCTCGACCACCGCACCGGTGTACATGACATACACCCGGTCACAGAATTGCGACACCAGTGCCATGTCATGGGTGATGAGCAAAATGGCCGTGCCGCGTTGCCGGGCCTTTTCCCGCAACAGCAACAGCACCTGGCGTTGCACGGTCACGTCGAGGGCGGTGGTCGGCTCGTCGGCGATCAGCAGTTGGGGTTCGCAGGAGAACGCCAGCGCAATCATCACCCGTTGGCGCATGCCTCCGGAGAGTTCGAAAGGGTAGCTCTCCAACACGTGCTCGGGGCTGGCGATGTGCATGTCGCGTAGCAGGGCAATCGCCTTGATCCGCGCCTGTTCCGCACTGATCTTCTGGTGATGGATGATCACATCGAGCATTTGCCGACCGATGCGCCGGGTCGGGTTCAGGGCCGTCATCGGCTCCTGGAAGATCATCGCCGCATCGCGCCCGCGAATCTGTAGCAGGTCCTTTTCAGGGGTGGTGAGCATGTCGCGGCCGAGCATGCTGAGGCTGCCCGCCGTAATGCGATAGCTGCGCTCGGGCAGCAGGCGCATGCTGAGCATGGCCGTGACCGACTTGCCCGAGCCGGACTCGCCCACCACGCCGACGATTTCGCCGGGATTGACGTGCAGCGTCACGCCGTTCAGTGCCTTCACGTTGTTCTTGTAAGCCGGGAACTCCAGGCTCAGGTTGTCGATGGCCAGTACTGGACTCGAAGTCTGCATGATCATTTCCCCTGTTGCCGCGGGTCGAGCAGGTCGCGGACACCATCGCCCAGCAGGTTGAATCCGGTGGCGGTAATCAGAATCGCCAGGCCGGGAAAGGTCGAGTACCACCAGTTATCGAGGATATAGTTGCGCCCGGTGGCGACCATCGCGCCCCACTCGGCGGTGGGTTGCTGGGCACCGAGGCCAATGAATCCCAGGGCCGAGGCCATGAGGATCGCGCTGCCGATATCCAGGCTCAATTGCACCAGCAACGGCGGCATGGCGTTGCGCGCCACGTGCCAGTGCACCACATGCCAGCGTCCGGCGCCGAACGTCTGGGCCGCCTTGACGTATCCCATCTGTCGAATGCTCAAGGCCTGGCCACGGGCCAGTCGCACGTAGGATGGAATTCGCACCAGGGTAATCGCCAGCATGGCGTTGAACAGGCTCGCGCCCAGTGCAGCCGCCAATGCCATGATCAGGACCAGCGACGGCACCGACAGCATGATGTCCATCAGACGCATGACGAATGCATCGAAGCGCCCGCCGATCACACCCGAAAAGCACCCCAGCAAGCCGCCGATGAAACAGGAGGCAAACGCCACGAACAGCCCGACGCCCACCGATTGCTGGCTACCGAACAGCACCCGGCTGAACAGGTCGCGGCCCACTTCGTCAGTGCCAAACCAATGGTCGGCGGACGGTGGGGCCAGGCGCTCGCCGAGGTTCAGCGCATTCGGGTCATGGCTGGCCAGCCAGGGTGCGAAAATCATGCACAGCAATACGATGGAAGTGATCAACAGGCCCGCCATGGTCAGCGGGCTGCGGCGGATCTGGTAGGCCAGGTAGGCCAGTTTTTCAGCCCTGCGCGGGCGACGCGCTGCCGTCAGAGTCACGGACATTTCAATTCACCTCGCCAATGCGTGGGTCGATCACGCGGTACAAAAGGTCGATGGCCATGTTCAACAGCACATAGATGAACGACACCAGAATGGCGAAGCCCATCACCGCCGGGAAATCCAGCGACTGGATCGACTTGACCACATAGGCACCCATGCCGGGCCAGGCAAACACGGTTTCGGTCAGTACCGCGCCATACAATAAGTCCCCCAGGGTCAGCCCGAGAACGGTGACCGATGGGATGAGAGCGTTGGGCAGGGCATGACGCAGGATCACGGTCCACCGGGACAGCCCATAGGCGCGCGCGGTGCGGATGTAGTCTTCACCCAGTTGATCCAGCATGGCCGAGCGGATCTGCCGGGCGACAACCCCCAGGGTCACGAAGCCCAGCGTTGCGGCTGGAAGGATCAGGTGTTCGGCTGCATCGAGAAACAGTCGCACATCCCCTGCCAAGAGCGAATCGATCAGGTAAAAACCGCTGATCGTCGGGGGCGGCGAGAGCCCTTCGGACAACCGGCCACCGCCAGGCAACCAGCCCAGATGGCCGTAGAACAACACAATTGCACCCAGGCCGAGCCAGAAGGCCGGCGTGGAAATACCAGTGACCGCCAGGGTCCGGGCGATCTGATCGATCAGTCGGTTGTGGTAGACCGCAGACAACACGCCCAGCGGCACACCCACGAGAATCGCCAACGCCAAGGCCACCAGCGCCAGTTCAAGGGTCGCCGGGAAGAACGCCTGCAAGTCCTCCAGAACGGGGCGGTTGGTTCGGATCGAGGTTCCCAGGTCCCCGTGCAACAGGTCCATCAGGTAACGGCCGTATTGCTGATACAGCGGCAGGTCCAATCCCAGTTGATGACGGATGCCCGCCACCAGGGCATCGCTGGCACGGTCGCCGGCGATCAATCGCGCAGGGTCGCCCGGGATCAGGTGGGAAATCGAAAAGGTAATCAGCGAAACACCGAACACGACCAGGATCAAGCCGAGCAGGCGCTTGCGCAACATTGTCAGGAAGGCCATCTGGCACCTCAGTTACACGCGCGACGAAAATCAGAAGCCGCGCCAGCCACCGGGGCTGGCGCGAAGGAGCCTGTTTACTTGCTCATGCTTCCCAGGTTGAACACTTGTTCGAGCATGGGGTTGAACACGTAGCCCTTGACCGAATCACGCATCGGCAGGGTGTAGCTCTTCTGATAGAGGTAGGCATAGACGCTGTCGTCGAGCACCTTTTTCTGCGCTGTCTGGTACAGCTCGACGCGTTTGGCAGTGTCGCTGACAGCGGCCGCTTCACGAATCAGCTTGTCGACTTCCGGGTTGCTGTAGAACGAGCGGTTGCCCTGCAGGCCCTGCATCTTGGAGTCGAACCAGAAGTTCATGAACATGTACGGGTCAGCGAAGTCCGGGCTCCAGGTGCCCACGGCGATGTCGTAGTCTGCCTGGCCGACGCGTTCACGCAGGGTGGCGTTGGCGGTCTTCTCCAGCTTGAGGTTGATGCCCAGGGGAGCCAGGGCCGCCTGCAGGGTCAGACCGATCGGTTCCCAGTTGGCGTCCTTGTCCGAGTACATGTAGTTCAGGTTGGTGATCTTCTGGGGAGCCTTGGCCAGGCTGGCCTTCGCGGCGGCCAGGTCCTGCTTCATCACCGGCAGCGAACTGTCGTAGGCCCACATGCCATCCGGGATCGGCCCGTTCAGCAGCTTGGCCTTGTCCTTGAGAATGCCCTTGACGATGCCGTTGTAGTCCACCGCCTCAGTGATCGCGCGGCGGGCATTGACGTCGGTCAGAGGCCCCTTCTTGTTGTTCAGGTACAGGTACGTGACGCGCAGCGAGGGGAAATCCCTGACCGCGACACCGGGCTTGCTGGCCAGTGCGCCCAATTGGTCTTCGGGCATGTCCTCGATGATGTCGAGGTCCCCGCGTTCCAGTTGCAGGCGACGCACCGATGGCTCCGCAATGGTCTTGAGGATCACGGTCTTGAACGCAGGCTTGGGACCGGCGAAATGAGGGTTCGGCTCCATGGTGATGGACTGGCCCTTTTGCCAGTTGGTCAGGCGGAATGGGCCGGAGCCTGCAGTGTGGCTGGACAGCCAGGCGTTGGTTTCAGCGCCCTTGTTGGCCACCAGCGGGTTAACGATCGAGGCGCCGTTATGGGCCAGGGTGAACAGGAATGGGGCGAACGGCGTTTTCAGGGTGAAACGGATGGTCTGCGGGTCGATCACCGCCACCACCATATCCTCCGGGAACGCACCGGATGGCCCCTGCTTCATGGTCATCAGACGATCGAAGGAAAACTTCACGGCGGCGGCATCCACGGCGGTGCCGTCGTCGAACTTGTTGCCGGGCTTGATCTTGAATTCCCAGACCAGGTTGTCCGGGGACACGGTCCAGCTTTCCGCCAGGTCGCCTGTCACTTCAGTGCTGCTCTTGTCACCGTCGGTCTTGTAGCTCACCAGTCGCTGGTAGGACGGGTAGGTGATGGTCCAGTCGTTGTTATCGAAGGTGACCGCCGGATCGAGTGTTTGCGGGTCGGCGGGCTTGCCGATGACCAGAGTGTCCTGAGCTGTTGCCGCAGAGGCGGCTTGCCAGGCGCCCAGGCTCATCGCGCTGCACAGTAAGCCAAGCGCGAGCCGGGTGGCGCGTGGAAAGGTTTTGCTGGTCACGGTGTTGATTAGGGTCATGCCGGTTTCCTTGATCATTCGATGTATGGAAGTAGGTCAGGTTTTTTATAAAAGCTATAACCGGGCAGTTGCAGGTGAAGCAGGTAACGCTGACGTTGTTGTTATCAGCCGACTGAACGTGGGCTGTGCTGCGTTTTCCCGAAACTCTGTGGTTTCTCGGGGTGTGTTGCAGTTTCAGTTGTTCGAAAAGGTGGTCTGGTTGTCTTCCAGCAAGGGGTAGTCATCGGCTTCCGGAAGCTCGTAATGCCACCACTCGGTGGGAATTGCGCGGAACCCGGAAGCGAGCATGATTCCCAGCAACAGGAGGCGATTGCGCTGCACATTGACGGGCAGGTCGGGGTAGAACTGATGGGACTTCTCTTCCATGGCGTCGAAGGCGGTGCCCATGTCCAGCGGCTGTCCGTCCCCATCCACCAGGGTCAGGTCCACGGCCACGCCACGGCTATGGTGGGAACCCAAATGGGGATCGCGCACGTAATTACCGTCAGGCAATGCCTCCCACAGCAGGAACTGGGCGAAGGGCGGGCGGTAGGCGTCATAGATACGCAGCGTGTAGCCGGCCAGCCGCGCCAGCTCACTGGCCTTGCCCAGGCAATCGGCCGCCTGGCGATGCAGCAGGCAACGGGCACTCGGGTAAATCACCTTTCCAGCCAGATTGTCGGCACTGGCGTAGATCAGATCGATTTGCACCTGATAACGCTCGGCATCAATCTCTACAAGGGGGCTGTTGTTCACGCAAAAACTCCAGTTGGATTGCTAGCCTTCGAACTGGCCGAAAGCCTTTTGCAGTTGACGATTTTTGGTCAGGCGTTCATCGAGACGGTCGCCATACTTCTCGGCGACCGCCGACACCATCAGGTTCAACAGGCAGGCCAGCGGGGCAGGGGAGTCCCAGAACTGTCCGACATCGGTCTTGAGTTGCAGCAGGTCCAGCGAGTAGTCACGGGCCCATGGGCATTGCAGGTCAGTGATCAGGGCCAGGGGCAGGTTGTTATCGATGGCGGCGTCGCAAAACGTCCGGGTCACACTGGAATAGGCGCGGAAATCCGAAATGATGGCGTAGGGATTGGCAAAACCCGAGTTCAGGGTTTCGGCGTAGATGCCGGACAGGCCGTCGACGTAGTAGACCTTGGGCCGGATGTATTCAAGGTGGCTGTGAAATGCGGTGAGAATCCCGCGGGTCGACTGAATACCGAGAATGAACACCGCGTCGGCTTCGTAGATGCGCTGCACGATATCGTCGAAGACACTGCTGCGCGCCAGGGCATAAACGTGCCGGATGGCTTCGATCTCGCGAGTCATGGAGCGGTCGAGGGCGTCTTCGCGAGTGCTCTCGGTGCGAAAGGCGCCGATACGGTCCGTGATCAGCCAGGACGCCGGCGCTTCGCCGCGCAAACTCTGTTTTACCTCATCGATGTTTTGATAGCCCAGCGACCGGAAAAAGCGCCCCACGGAAATCCCGGTGGTGGATGCCTGCTGCGCGATACTGTCGGCCGACTCGAACGGCAGCTGGTCCGGATTACCCAGCAGGTAACTGGCAATGCGTTTGCCCGTCGGGGTCAGGTTGGAGAACTCCTGCTCGAGCAACTGAAGAAAGCTGTTCTTTTCTGTCGACATGTCAGCGCCACCGATCGAGGTATTGTTATTGCGATGTCATTATCTTTATCTATGTTACATATATAACATCTATTCTCCTGACAACACCATGTTTTTTTGGGGCTTTTTGGTCGCCACCGAGAGCCGAAAAAACCGAAAAAAAAAGCCAGCGCAATGCGCTGGCTTTTTGTTTGGCAGATCCGCTGATCAGAAGTCCAGGTTGGACACCGCCAAGGCATTGCTTTCAATGAAGTCACGACGAGGTTCGACCGCATCACCCATCAGGGTGTTGAAGATCTGATCCGCGCCAATGGCGTCTTCGATGGTCACCTTGAGCATCCGGCGAACGCTTGGGTCCATGGTGGTTTCCCACAGCTGATCCGGGTTCATTTCGCCCAGACCTTTGTATCGCTGGATGGTGTGACGCTTGGTGCTTTCAGTCATCAGCCATTCAAGGGCTTCCTTGAACTCGGTGACGGCTTTCTTGCGCTCGCCACGCTGGACGTAGGCCCCTTCATCCAACAGGGTGCTCAACTGCGCCCCCAGCGAAACGACGGTCTTGTAGTCATTGCTGCCGAAGAAGTCGCGGTTGAAGGTGACGTAGCTCGACAGGCCGTGGGAGGTCAGTTCGACTTCCGGCAGCCACACGCCACGCTCGCGGTCTTCACGCAGGCTGGCCTTGTAGACCAGGCCAGACTTCTCGACCAGGCGCAGACGCGCTTCGTACTGGGCCAGCCACTCCTGCATCGCGGCGTGATCGCCGAGTTTTTCCAGGCTGACGGCCGGCAGATAGATGAAGTGCTCGGTCAACTCCTGCGGGTACAGGCGCGACAGACGCTTGAGGGTCTTCATGACCATGCGGAAGTCGTTCACCAGACGTTCCAGCGCTTCGCCGGAGATGCCCGGTGCGTCTTCGTTCAGGTGCAGGCTCGCATCTTCCAGGGCCGACTGCGTCATGTATTCTTCCATGGCGTCGTCGTCTTTGATGTATTGCTCCTGCTTGCCTTTCTTGACCTTGTACAGCGGCGGCTGGGCGATGTAGATATAGCCACGCTCGATCAGCTCCGGCAACTGACGGAAGAAGAAAGTCAGCAGCAGGGTACGGATGTGCGAACCGTCGACGTCAGCATCGGTCATGATGATGATGTTGTGATAACGCAACTTGTCGATGTTGTACTCTTCGCGACCGATGCCGCAGCCCAGCGCAGTGATCAAGGTGCCCACTTCCTGGGAAGAGATCATCTTGTCGAAACGCGCCTTCTCTACGTTCAGGATCTTGCCCTTGAGGGGCAGGATTGCCTGAGTCCTGCGGTTGCGACCCTGCTTGGCGGAACCGCCAGCAGAGTCACCTTCCACCAGGTACAGTTCGGAAAGGGCAGGGTCCTTTTCCTGGCAGTCGGCCAGTTTGCCCGGCAGGCCAGCGATGTCCAGCGCGCCTTTGCGGCGAGTCATCTCGCGTGCTTTACGTGCCGCTTCACGGGCACGTGCTGCGTCGATCATTTTGCCGACGACCAGTTTGGCTTCGTTCGGGTTCTCCAACAGGAAGTCGGAGAAGTACTTGCCCATTTCCTGCTCGACCGCGGTCTTCACTTCGGAAGACACCAGCTTGTCTTTGGTCTGGGAGCTGAACTTCGGATCCGGCACCTTCACCGAGATGATCGCGGTCAGGCCTTCACGGGCATCGTCACCGGTGGTCGCGACCTTGTGTTTCTTGGCCAGACCTTCCGCTTCGATGTAGGTGTTGAGGTTACGCGTCAGGGCAGAACGGAAACCCACCAGG
Source organism: Pseudomonas sp. IT-P12 (assembly GCF_949767465.1). Taxonomy (NCBI): domain Bacteria; kingdom Pseudomonadati; phylum Pseudomonadota; class Gammaproteobacteria; order Pseudomonadales; family Pseudomonadaceae; genus Pseudomonas; species Pseudomonas sp. IT-P12. The sequence continues at coordinate 113,571 of NZ_CATKPY010000024.1, forward strand.
TGAGTACCGCCATCGCGCTGCGGGATGTTGTTGGTGAAGCACAACAGGTTCTCGTTGAAGCTGTCGTTCCACTGCAGGGCGATTTCCACGCCGATGCCGTCTTCACGCTGGATGTTGAAGTGGAACACCTGGTTGACCGCAGTCTTGTTGGTGTTCAGGTATTCAACGAACGCACGCAAACCGCCCTCGTATTTGAACAGCTCTTCCTTGCCCGAGCGCTCATCCTTGAGGACGATGCCGACACCGGAGTTGAGGAAGGACAGCTCACGGATTCGCTTGGCCAGGATGTCCCAGCTGAAGTGAATGTTCTTGAAGGTTTCGCTGGAAGCCTTGAAGTGGATCTGGGTGCCCGTGGTGTCGCTGTCGCCAACGATGGCCATCGGTGCCTGTGGCACACCGTGAACGTAGGTCTGTTCCCAGATCTTGCCGCTGCGGCGAACGGTCAGGACCAGTTCTTCGGACAAGGCGTTCACGACCGACACACCTACGCCGTGCAGACCGCCGGAGACCTTGTAGGAGTTGTCGTCGAACTTACCGCCGGCGTGCAGCACGGTCATGATGACCTCGGCTGCCGATACGCCTTCTTCTTTGTGCACGTCTACCGGGATGCCACGACCATTGTCGCGAACGGTGATGGATTCATCCGGGTGAATGATGATGCTGATGTCGTCACAGTGGCCGGCCAAAGCTTCGTCGATCGAGTTATCGACCACCTCGAACACCATGTGGTGAAGACCGCTGCCATCGTCAGTGTCACCAATGTACATACCGGGACGTTTGCGCACGGCATCCAGGCCTTTCAGCACTTTAATGCTCGATGAGTCGTACGTATTTTCTTCGCTCAATGCCTTCACTCCCGATGGTCGTGGGTCTGGGTGATACGGCCCTGTTCCACGTGGAACAGAGCGACCGGCGTTTCCGTCTGCCAGCCGTCCCTCAATAATTCGTGATCTACACAGGTGATGAACACCTGGCAGCGTAAGTCTTCCAACAAGCGGCAAAGCGCGCGACGGTGCTGCTCGTCCAGCTCGGACGGCAAGTCATCCACCAGATAAATACACTGTCCGCGTCGGGCCTGGCTGACCAGGTGCCCCTGGGCAATCCGCAATGCACAAACCACCAGCTTCTGCTGACCGCGGGACAATATGTCCGCTGCGTTGTTCGCGCCCAATCTGAGGCGCAAATCAGCACGCTGTGGCCCGGCCTGGGTGTGACCCATTTGCTGATCCCTCTGCAGGGACCCGGAGAGCACTGCACTCAGCTCGCGGTCTTTGTCCCAGCCTCGGTAATAGCTGAGCGTCAAACCCTCAAGCTCAACCAATTCGCTCAAGGTCTGTTCAAAGACTGGTTTCAAGGCTTTGATATAGGCGCGGCGGTATTCATCTATTTCAGCGCTGGCCTGGCACAGTTCCCTGTCCCAAACCGCTTGCGAAACGGCGTCAAGTGTACCATGTCGCAGCCAAGAGTTTCTCTGACGCAGGGCCTTCTGCAAGCGTTGCCAGGTCGACATGAATCGCGGTTCCACGTGGAACACACCCCAGTCGAGAAACTGTCGACGAATCTTCGGCGCACCTTCCAGCAAGCGGAAGCTGTCCGGGTTGATCAGCTGCAATGGCAGGATCTCTGCCAGCTGAGCGGCACTGCGGGCATTCTGCCCGTCAATGCGGATCTGGAATTCGCCTTGGCGATCCCGGGAAATCCCCAGCGCACTCTGCCCACCCTCGGCCAATTCGACTTGGCCAAACACCGTGCATGCCAGCTGCTCGTACTGGATCACTGGTAACAGACGGGTGCTGCGAAATGAACGGGCAAGCCCCAGCAGGTGAATGGCTTCCAGAACACTGGTTTTGCCGCTGCCGTTGGCGCCGTAAAGAATGTTGATTCGGGGGGAGGGGGAGAAGGTCACCGGGTGCAGATTGCGCACCGCGGTGACCGAGACGCGACTTAAGGACATCTAGTTTCTGCTGATTACAGACGCATCGGCATGACGACGTAGGCCGAGTCATCGTTGTCGGACTCTTGCACCAGCGCACTGCTGTTGGAGTCGGACAGGATCAGGCGGACCTGCTCGGTGGTCATCACGCCCAATACGTCGAGCAAGTAGCTAACGTTGAAACCGATCTCCAGGTTACCGCCGTTGTACTCAACGCCAACCTCTTCTTCCGCTTCTTCCTGCTCGGGGTTGTTGGCCTGGATTTTCAGTTGACCGTTGGCCAGTTGCAGGCGGATACCGCGATACTTTTCGTTGGACAGAATCGCGGTACGGCTGAACGCTTCACGCAGTGCCTGGCGGTCACCCAGTACCAGCTTGTCGCCACCCTTGGGCAGTACACGCTCGTAATCCGGGAACTTGCCGTCTACCAGTTTCGAGGTAAAGGTGAACTCGCTGGTGGTGGCGCGAATGTGGTGCTGGCCCAGCACGATGCTGACAATGCCATCCGGTTCGGTAAGAAGGCGCGCCAGCTCGAGGATACCCTTGCGCGGCACGATCACCTGGTGGCGTTCCTGCTGACCGATATCGGCCTGCATCGAGCACATCGCCAGACGGTGGCCGTCGGTGGCTACCGCGCGGATCACGTCGGTGGACACTTCCAGCAACATGCCATTGAGGTAGTAGCGCACATCTTGCTGAGCCATCGCGAAGCTGGTGCGTTCGATCAAGCGGCGCAGCTTGCTCTGCTCCAGGCTGGTGGTCAACGAGCCTGGACCTTCTTCCACCGTCGGGAAGTCGTTGGCCGGCAGGGTCGACAGGGTGAAGCGGCTACGGCCAGCCTTGACCACCAGCTTCTGCTCATCAACCTTGATGTCGATCAGCGCGTCGTTCGGCAAGCTCTTGCAGATGTCCATCAGCTTGCGCGCCGGCACAGTGATGGAGCCTGGATCAGCAGGCTCTTCGAGTTCGACACGACCGACCAGCTCGACTTCCAGGTCGGTACCGGTCAGCGACAGTTGCTGGCCTTCGACAACCAGCAGCACGTTGGAGAGCACCGGCAAGGTCTGGCGGCGCTCGACGACGCCTGCGACCAGTTGCAGGGGTTTCAACAGGGCTTCGCGTTGAATGGTGAAATGCATGGTCTAGTCCCTTGCCTTAATTAGCTGCGCTGGAGTTCATCAAGTGGTCAGTGTACGCAGCAGGTTCTTGTAGTCCTCGCGGATGTCCGCGTCGGATTCCTTAAGCTCGTTGATCTTGCGACAGGCGTGCAAAACCGTGGTGTGGTCGCGGCCGCCAAACACATCGCCGATTTCCGGCAGGCTGTGGTTAGTCAACTCCTTGGACAACGCCATGGCAACCTGACGCGGACGTGCGACCGAGCGTGAGCGACGCTTGGACAGCAGGTCGGAAATCTTGATCTTGTAGTACTCGGCGACGGTGCGCTGAATGTTATCCACAGAGACCAGCTTGTCTTGCAACGCCAACAGGTCTTTCAGGGATTCGCGAATCAGCTCGATGGTGATGTCGCGGCCCATGAAGTGCGAGTGGGCAATGACGCGTTTGAGCGCACCCTCCAGCTCGCGGACGTTGGAACGGATACGCTGGGCGATGAAAAATGCCGCATCGTGAGGCAGATCGACTTTGGCCTGGTCGGCCTTTTTCATCAGAATCGCGACGCGGGTTTCCAGCTCCGGCGGCTCGACGGCCACCGTCAGACCCCAGCCGAAGCGCGATTTCAGGCGCTCTTCCAGGCCCTCGATCTCTTTCGGGTAGCGGTCACTGGTCAGAATGACCTGCTGGCCGCCTTCGAGAAGGGCATTGAAGGTGTGAAAGAACTCTTCCTGGGAGCGTTCCTTGCGGGCGAAGAACTGAATGTCATCGATCAGCAATGCATCCACCGAACGGTAGAAGCGCTTGAACTCGTTGATGGCGTTCAGTTGCAGCGCCTTGACCATGTCAGCCACGAAACGCTCGGAGTGCAGGTAAACGACCTTGGCATTCGGGTTCTTCTTCAGGAGGTGATTACCCACCGCGTGCATCAAGTGGGTTTTACCCAGGCCGACACCGCCATAAAGGAAGAGCGGGTTGTAGCCATGCTTGGGGTTATCGGCCACCTGCCAGGCGGCTGCCCGTGCCAGTTGGTTGGACTTGCCCTCGACGAAGTTCTCGAAGGTGAACGTGCGGTTCAGGTAGCTGGTGTGCTTGAGCGCACCTTCAACCTGCACGGTTCTCTGTTCGGACCGGACCGGAGCCTGTTGCGAACTTGCGCCGGCCATTGGGTCGAAGCTGTCCCGCGAGGGTTCTTCATCGACGTGCGCCACATTCTGGGTGGCTGGCTTTGGCGTAGCTGCCGGGGCAGATACGGGGGCCGTAGCACTGGACGGCGCTTGCGCGGCCTGCGCCTGGGACGCGGCGGCTGCCAGCGGTGCATTCGGTGCCGCACGGGGAGCCGAACTGCGTTTGCTGCCTATTAATAAGGAAAGCGCAGGCGCCATGCCATTGCCGTGTTCATCCAGCAGCTCGAGGACACGGCCCAGGTACTTTTCATTGACCCAGTCGAGAACAAAGCGATTCGGCGCATAGACGCGCAACTCGTCGCCTTCGGCTTCGACCTGTAGTGGACGGATCCAAGTGTTGAATTGTTGGGCAGGCAGCTCATCGCGCAAAAGCTCCACGCACTGCTGCCAAAGTTCCACTGACACGGATATCCCCTAAGTTGAAAGCCGGTGAGGCAAAAACAAGCGGCCATTGTAGCGACCAGACGCGGACTTATCCACACGAAGGTTGTTCACGGGACACGAAGAATCAACGCTTTATACGCAAAAAAGACGACCAGCGGTCTGTGCATAAGCACTGTGGATAACCGCCCTTGAGATCGTTGCACAACTCGAGGGAAAACCCGGTGGATAACCAGCCTGTGGATAAGTACCGCTTTCACACACAGCTTATCCGACAGTGCGGCACAGGCTGAACACGGTTTTCCACTGTAGTTGTCATTCTCTGTACATCACGTCATAGAAGGCCTGGTGCCAGTTATCCACAGATAAATGCCGCCTAAGCTTCTATAAGCTTTACAGAAAAGCTTTAAATACTTTCCTTTCTTATTTTTATATTTACGCCGGGTTGAAGGCGAGCGGAATCGCTGGAGATCTATTTATAAGGAAACGCTGGTTGGAAATTGACCTAGAGGCTTGCTTTCTCTAGAATCCCCGGTCTCTTAAAACGGGGGCCATTCCGGCCCGTTGTGGACGAACCAGGTAACACGACATGAAACGTACTTTCCAACCAAGCACTATCAAACGCGCTCGTACCCACGGTTTCCGTGCTCGCATGGCTACCAAGAACGGTCGTGCCGTCCTGTCGCGTCGTCGCGCCAAAGGTCGTGCGCGTCTGGCAGTTTGATAATCCGGCACTGCAGGTGAGTCAGGACTTCAGTCGGGAAAAGCGTCTGCTTACACCCCGGCATTTCAAGGCAGTCTTTGACTCCCCTACCGGCAAGGTTCCGGGGAAAAATCTCCTGCTCCTTGCGCGCAACAACGATCTTGATCACCCCCGTCTCGGGCTGGTTATCGGGAAAAAGAGCGTAAAGCTCTCTGTTGAGCGCAATCGCCTCAAACGTCTGATGCGCGAATCGTTCCGCCTGAATCAGGATTCCCTGGTCGGTTGGGACATCGTTATCGTCGCGCGCAAAGGTTTGGGTGATGTAGAAAACCCCGAATTGATTCAGCATTTCGGCAAACTCTGGAAGCGTCTGGCACGCAGCAAGCCAGTACCAGCAGTCAACACCGAAACTGTAGGGGTAGACAGTCCCGATGCGTAAACTGGCACTCGTTCCGATCCAGTTTTATCGCTACGCCATTAGTCCCCTGATGGCCAGTCACTGTCGTTTCTACCCCAGTTGTTCCTGCTACGCGTTGGAAGCCATCGAAAATCATGGCCTTCTGCGCGGTGGCTGGCTGACCTTTCGTCGTTTAGGTCGCTGTCATCCGTGGAATCCCGGTGGTTATGACCCGGTTCCACCTATCCCTACCTCCCGTTCTTCTTCGATGGCCGAGTAATCATGGATATCAAACGCACGATCCTGATCGTCGCCCTGGCAATCGTGTCCTACGTTTTGGTTCTGAAATGGAACCAGGACTATGGCCAGGCTGCCCTGCCGACTCAGAATGTTGCTTCCAGTACGACCGCACCGGGCCTCCCGGATACGGCCACTGGCAATAATGCTTCTGTCAGTGACGACATTCCCCGCGCCGCAAGCGATACCAGTGCACCCGCTGAAACACCAGTGGCTGCCAGCAAGGATCTCATCCAGATCAAAACGGATGTGCTCAATCTGGCTATCGATCCACAGGGTGGCGATGTTGCCCAGTTGACGCTGCCGCTGTATCCACGTCGCCAGGACCATCCGGACATCCCGTTCCAGTTGTTCGATAACGGCAACGAGCGGACTTACCTGGCTCAAAGCGGCCTGATCGGCACCAACGGCCCGGACGCAAATCCTGCCGGTCGTCCGGTTTACTCGTCGGAGAAGAAGGTTTATCAACTGGCTGACGGTCAGGACCAATTGGTCGTGGACCTGAAGTTCAGCAAGGACGGCGTTAACTACATCAAGCGTTTCACCCTGAAACGCGGCCTGTACGACGTCACCGTCACGTATCTGATCGACAACGAAAGCGCCCAGCCATGGTCGGGTGCGATGTTCGCGCAGCTGAAGCGTGACGCCAGCTCCGATCCGTCTTCCAGCACTGCCACCGGCACCGCGACTTACCTGGGCGCCGCCCTGTGGACAAGTTCCGAGCCGTACAAGAAAGTGTCGATGAAAGACATGGACAAGGCTCAGCTGAAAGAAACCGTCAGCGGTGGTTGGGTTGCCTGGTTGCAACACTACTTCGTGACCGCGTGGATCCCGGCGAAGGGCGAAAACAACGTCGTCCAGACCCGCAAGGACAGCAAAGGCAACTACATCATCGGTTACACCGGTCCTTCGCTGACCGTTGCTCCGGGTGCCAAGGCTGAAACCAGCGCCATCCTCTACGCCGGTCCGAAAAGCCAGGCGGTCCTCAAAGAGTTATCCCCAGGCCTGGAACTGACCGTCGACTACGGCATTCTGTGGTTCATCGCCCAGCCGATCTTCTGGCTGCTGCAACACATCCACGCGATTGTGGGTAACTGGGGCTGGTCGATTATCTTCCTGACCATGCTGATCAAGGGGATCTTCTTCCCGCTGTCGGCGGCCAGCTACAAATCCATGGCCCGCATGCGTGCCGTCGCGCCGAAACTGGCTGCCCTGAAAGAGCAGCATGGCGACGACCGGCAGAAAATGTCGCAGGCCATGATGGAGCTGTACAAGAAAGAGAAGATCAATCCGCTGGGTGGTTGCTTGCCAATCCTCGTGCAGATGCCGGTATTCCTTTCGTTGTACTGGGTTCTGCTGGAAAGCGTTGAAATGCGTCAGGCGCCGTTCATGCTGTGGATTACCGACCTGTCGATCAAGGATCCGTTCTTCATCCTGCCGATCATCATGGGTGCAACCATGTTCATCCAGCAGCAGTTGAACCCGACACCTCCGGACCCGATGCAGGCCAAGGTCATGAAAATGATGCCAATCATCTTCACCTTCTTCTTCCTGTGGTTCCCGGCCGGTCTGGTGCTGTACTGGGTAGTGAACAACTGCCTGTCGATCGCCCAACAGTGGTACATCACACGTAAAATCGAAGCGGCTACCAAAGCGGCTGCCTGATTTACACTGTGGATAACCACTCAAAACGCCCCCTAGTGGGGCGTTTTGCTATCTGTCACTTTTGTCTGGATACCGGTTTATGAGCGTTCCTCGTGAAACCATCGCCGCCGTCGCCACCGCTCAAGGTCGTGGCGGTGTCGGCATCGTGCGTCTTTCCGGGCCGTTGGCCAGCGTGGCGGCCAAGGCTTTCAGCGGCCGCGAACTCAAGCCGCGTTTCGCTCACTACGGACCGTTCCTCGGTGAAAACGACGAGGTTCTGGATCAGGGCATTGCGCTGTATTTCCCGGGGCCGAACTCGTTTACCGGCGAAGACGTACTGGAATTGCAGGGGCACGGCGGGCCAGTCGTTCTGGATATGCTGCTGCAGCGCAGCCTGCAACTGGGTTGCCGCCTGGCCCGGCCGGGGGAATTCAGCGAACGTGCGTTCCTCAACGACAAGCTCGACCTGGCCCAGGCCGAAGCCATCGCCGACCTGATCGAGGCCAGCTCCGCACAGGCTGCCCGCAACGCGCTGCGTTCGCTGCAGGGGGCTTTTTCGGCACGTGTGCATCACCTCACCGAACAACTGATCGGCCTGCGCATCTACGTCGAGGCGGCGATCGATTTCCCGGAAGAGGAAATCGATTTTCTGGCCGATGGCCATGTGTTGAGCATGCTCGACAAGGTCCGCGACGAGTTATCCACAGTCCTGCGCGAAGCCGGGCAGGGCGCCTTGCTCCGCGATGGCATGACCGTGGTGATCGCCGGTCGGCCGAATGCCGGCAAATCGAGCTTGCTCAACGCGCTGGCCGGCCGCGAGGCGGCCATCGTCACCGAAATCGCCGGTACGACCCGGGACGTGCTGCGTGAACATATCCACATCGATGGCATGCCACTGCACGTGGTCGATACCGCCGGTCTGCGCGATACCGATGACCATGTGGAAAAGATCGGTGTCGAGCGCGCGCTGAAAGCCATTGGTGAAGCCGATCGCGTGCTGCTGGTGGTGGATGCCACGGCGCCGGAAGCGCTGGATCCTTTCGCGTTGTGGCCGGAGTTCCTCGAAACCCGTCCGGATCCGGCGAAAGTCACGCTGATCCGCAACAAAGCCGATTTGACCGGGGAAGCGATCGCCCTGGATGTCAGTGAAGACGGCCACGTCACGATCAGCCTCAGTGCCAAGTCTGCCGGGATGGGCCTGGAGTTACTGCGCGAACACCTCAAGGCCTGCATGGGCTACGAGCAGACGTCGGAGAGCAGCTTCAGTGCTCGCCGGCGTCACCTCGAGGCCCTGCGTCACGCCAGTGATGCGCTCGAGCACGGTCGTGCCCAACTGACGTTGGCAGGGGCGGGAGAGTTGCTGGCCGAGGACCTGCGCCAGGCTCAGCAATCGCTGGGCGAAATCACCGGTGCCTTCAGCTCCGATGACTTGCTCGGAAGAATCTTTTCCAGTTTCTGCATCGGTAAATAACGGCGAGCGCTGTGGAAAACTTATCCACAGCGCTCTTTCGCCCTACCAGTTGTAGGACACCGTGCCCAGAAGGTTACGCTCTTCGCCCCAGTAGCACCGGCCAGCATCGTTACACCCTGATACGTATTCCTTGTCGAACAGGTTTTTCGCATTCAGGTCGACACTCCAGTGGCGATCGATCTGGTAGCCGATCGCTGCATCCACCAACGTCACATCGCCGGCATCGAGCTTTCCGTACAAGGTTGGTGCGGTATACGCGAAGGCACTGTCAAAGTAGCGGACGCCACCGCCGACGTAGAGCCCTTTCAGGCGACTTTCGAGGAAGCGATACTTGGCCCAGACCGACGCCTGGTTGCGCGGGACGCCGGTCATTTGGTGATCCTTCACCAGGGAGGTGGCGGCGTCCTTGGTAATCCGCGCATCCGTGTAGGTGTACGCCGCCGTGAGATTCAGGTTCGGCGTCAGGTTGCTGTTGAGTTCAAGTTCCACCCCTTTGGAACGGCTTTCGCCCACCTGACGATAGGTCGAAGTGGTGGCGTCGAAATAGGTGTCGTCCTGCTTGCGCAGGTCATACACGGACGCGGTGAACGCCGTGTCCCAACCGACGGGCTCGTACTTGAGGCCCACTTCGTATTGGCTGCTGGTGATCGGGTCCAGCGGCCGTCCGGAATTGGAGATCTGCTGGACCGGGACGAAGGCCGTGGAGTAGCTGACGTAAGGGGTCAGTCCATTGTCGAACTGGTACATCACGCCGCCCTGGTAGGTGAACTTCCGGTCCTGAGAGCTGATGTTGCCGGCGCTGGCCACCTTGTCGCGGAAATCACTGTCGACCCAGTCCTGGCGCCCGCCCAGCAGGAACAACCAGTGGTCATATTTGCTCTGGATCTGTGCATAAACACCTTTCATCTGCTGTTCCAGCAGGGTGTTCTGTACGGCGATCGGGGTCCGGGGATCCCCCAGGTAAACCGGGTTGTAGATATCAATGGGACCGACCAGTCCGGCATCCCAGTCCTGATTGAACGACGTGCGATCAAAACTGGCACCGAACAACACGGTGTTCTGCAGCTCACCCAGTTGGAATTTGCCTTCCAGCTGGTTATCCAGCGAATACACCATCGCCTTGTTGAAGCGATCATAAGCGGTCATGTTCAGGCGAGTGCCGAAACCGGCGTTGTTCAGGTTGCCCGGCCAGGTTTCATGACGGGTAATGCGTGACTGCATGTAGCGCGAGTTCTGCCGGTACTGCCAGTCATCGTTGAAGCTATGGCTGTATTCGTAACCGGCGCTCCAGGTTTCCCGTTCAAAGGTATTCCAGTCCGGGTCGCCCAGCATCGTGTCCTTGGACAGCTTGCCATTGGGGTTCTTCAACAGGGTGCCGGCCGCCGGCAGGCCGAGCTCCATGTTGGTATGGTCCTTCTGGTAATTGGCCAGCAGGGTCAGCGTGTTGAAATCATCGAAATTCAGCGTCAGGGAAGGGGCGATGTAGAGACGGTCATCCGGCACGTGCCGGGTCTGGGTGTCTGCATTGCGCCCCAGCATCACGATCCGGCCGAGCACGTTGTCGTTGTCGGTCAACGGCCCGGAGACATCGACGCCCAGCTGGCGCCGGTTGTTCGAACCATATCCAAGCTGCACCTCACCCTGGGGAGCGGAGGTCGGACGCTTGCTCACCAGGTTGACCAGCCCGCCGGGCGCATTTTCGCCGTAGAGCAGCGACGAGGGGCCGCGGAAGACCTCAACCCGCTCCAGGCCATAGGGCTCGGTGGTGGTGTCGTATCGGTTGCCTTGCACACGCAGGCCATCGCGCAGCAGACCATAGCCATAGTCTGTCGCATTGAAACCCCGGATGAAGAACAGGTCTCCGGCCAGGCTGTCACCCGCGGCAAATGGCGGGGCGAAGATTCCGGGCACGTAGCCCAGGACCTCGGTCAGGGTCTGGGATTTCTGGTCCTTCATACGCTGTGCAGTGACGACCGATATCGAGCGTGGCGTTTCCGACAGCGGTGTGCTGGTTTTGGTGCCGATCCGGCTGTTGTTCGCCTTGTAACCGGTGTCCTGCGCGTAATCGAGGTTCATTTCATTGGGCTGCTGAGCGTTGATGTTGGTGGTGCCAAGCACCAACGGCCCGGCATCGGGCACTGATTGCAGGATGTAGCTGCCGGGCGCTTCGGCCACCGCTTGCAGTCCGGAACCTTGCAACAGGATCGCAAAACCCTGCTCCACCGAGTAACTGCCGGACAATCCCTGGGTTCGCAGGCTGGCGGTCTGTTGGGGAGAGAACGAAAGGATCACATTGGCCACGGAGGCAAACTGACTCAGGGCTTTGTCCAGCGGGCCGGCGGCAATGGCGTAACGCTGCGTCACATCGGCGGCCATGACCTGGGGCGCGATCAGGACACCCGTGGCGGCGCTGCTCATCAGCAAACCGCAGGCGATGCAATGGGGGGTAAAACACTTACGCAAGAGGGGAAGTCGCATGAGTAGGAAAGCCCTGAAGGTGGCAAATGCCGCGTTGAACCGCGATTACCTGTAGGGCCGTTACAGGGAGAAAAAAGATAACCCCCCGAAGCATTTTATTTTGGCCTGGCTGGATTCAAGTCAACCGACCCGTTTGATCGACACCCAGTAACGGGTGAAATAACTGACATTGATCGGCAACGAAGCCTGAAGGTTGGCCAGCACCGCATCCGTTGAATCCAGCCGGAAGGTTCCCGATACACGCAGGCGCGCCGCAAGCGGGTCACAGTGCAAGACCCCGGGGCGATAACGGCCCAATTCACTGATCACCTGCCCAAGCTGCGCATCGAGGGCAATCAATTGGCCGTTGATCCAGGCCGTTTCAGTCGAGCGAAAGGGGTGAACAGTGCCGACGTCATGACGGTCGAAATCTGCGCCTTCGCCTGCCAGCAACACGCGTGCATGTTCGGGCTGCTCGCCCGGCTGCACGCTGACGCGGTCTTCGAGCACGCCGATTCGGGATGATCCGGACAACTGGCGAACCGAGAAACGCGTGCCCAGGGCCCTTATCCGGCCTTCCCGGGTTTCGACGAAAAACGGACGCAGATCACCGAGCTTGCCGGTGTGAACCAGAATTTCCCCCTCGCGCAACCGTATCAATCGTTGCTCGCCATCGAACAGCACATCGATGGCGGTGCCGGTATTGAGATGAATCCGCGTGCCGTCCGCCAGTTCGATTTTGCGGCGCTGGCCCACCCTGGTCCGGTAATCCGCCCAGACACTGCCCAGGGAGGTGTGCTGCTGAACATTCCAGCCGAGATAGCCGGTCCCGGCCACGATCAGCAGCAGTTTGAGCACCTGGCGGCGTTGTTGAGTCGGGGACAGAGCGCGTCGAGACAGGTCCCGGGGTAATCCGCCGAGATGGCGTTGGACCTGTTCCATCTGGTTCCAGGCCGCCAGATGGGCAGGGCTGCTGTCGATCCAATACTGCCATGCCTGTCGTTGGGCAGCCGTTGGCGGTTCGGCCTGAAACTGCACGTACCAAGTGGCGGCAGCCTCGAAAACCTTACGGTCCGGAGCGGCGGACATCAGAGCGCCGCCATGATCATCGAGCATTCGGTCAGGGCGCGGATCATGTGCTTCTTCACCGTGGTCAGAGACACCTGCATCTGCTCCGCAATCTGTTGATAAGTCAGCCCTTCGATTTGCGACAACATGAAGATTCGCCGAGCCCGTACGCCGAGGTCTGCCAGAGCTTTATCCACAGCGATCAGGGTTTCGATGATCAGCGCTTTGTCTTCTTCACTGATTGCCGTGGCTTCGGGCCGCGCCGCCAGGGTTTCCAGATAAGCCACCTCAATGGCACGGCGACGATAACGGTCGATCACCAGCCCCCTTGCCACCGTGACCAGGTAGTCCTTGGGTTCACGGATCTGGCTCGCATCGCGGGACCCCAGAATGCGCACGAATGTATCGTGCGCCACGTCCGCCGCATCGCAGGCGTCATGCAGTTTTCCCTTTAACCATCCATACAGCCACGAATGGTGCTGCACGTAGATCCGCTCGACTGCTGAGGTGTGAGATGGCATTGACATAAAGAGGAGGGACGATGGCTTAATGATAATGGCTATTATTAGCTTTTGTTACAGCTCCTCACAATACCCTCCCCTCACCCCTTCTTGATCGATTTCCTTCACGACAGCACACCGGATGCGCAGTCGCGCCCTTGGGATTTCTCCCTATCAAGCGGTTTTCTGTGGATTAAGCCCTGTGAATAACCGCGTCTGAGCACGGTTGATAACAGCGCTCCAAACCTGGACATAACCGCCTCTGTGGATAACAGCCACTTTAATCCACAGGCTTACACCGGTTATCCAAGGGGCTCCCTGGCACATGGGCACAGGGTTTTGAATCTCTGTACATATTGAATATAAAGGCCTGTAGAGATCTATCCACAGAAAGGTCGGGCACTAGAAATAAACATAAAAACAAAGATTTAATAAATTTCTCTCTTTTTAATTTCTATAACTCCGACTTCTCCACAGCTGGTTAAATTTTGTGCAAAGGGTTCTTTAGAGCAGGCGAAGTCCCTATACTTGTCGACCAGGTCCAAAAACCTGAGCCCAAACTATTCCTGAATTACCTACTTAAGCAGGCACGAGGTGCGTGGTGGATTTCCCTTCCCGTTTTGAAGTGATCGTCATCGGCGGCGGTCATGCCGGTACCGAGGCAGCACTGGCCTCAGCACGCATGGGGGTGAAAACCCTGCTGCTGACGCATAACGTGGAAACCCTCGGTGCCATGAGCTGCAACCCCGCCATCGGTGGCATTGGCAAGAGCCATCTGGTCAAGGAGATCGACGCCCTCGGCGGTGCGATGGCCCTGGCTACCGATAAAGGCGGCATTCAGTTCCGCGTGTTGAACAGCCGTAAGGGCCCTGCCGTGCGCGCAACCCGCGCCCAGGCTGACCGGGTTCTCTACAAGGCCGCCGTTCGCGAGATTCTGGAAAACCAGCCGAACCTGTGGATATTTCAACAGGCGGCCGACGACCTGATCGTCGAGCAGGATCAGGTGCGCGGTGTTGTCACTCAGATGGGCCTGCGCTTTTTCGCGGACTCAGTGGTTTTGACCACTGGCACTTTCCTCGGTGGACTTATCCACATCGGCATGCAGAATTTCTCCGGCGGTCGCGCCGGCGATCCACCGTCGATCGCCCTTGCACATCGTCTGCGCGAGTTGCCTCTGCGCGTCGGTCGGTTGAAAACCGGCACCCCGCCGCGTATCGACGCCCGATCCGTGGATTTCTCGGTGATGACCGAGCAAGCCGGCGACACGCCGATCCCGGTCATGTCGTTCATGGGTTCCAAGGCGCTGCATCCACGGCAGATCAGTTGCTGGATCACCCACACCAATGCCCGTACCCACGAAATCATTGCGGCCAACCTTGATCGGTCGCCGATGTATTCCGGGGTGATCGAAGGCATTGGCCCGCGTTACTGCCCGTCGATCGAAGACAAGATCCACCGCTTTGCCGACAAGGAAAGCCATCAGGTCTTCATCGAACCGGAAGGCCTGACGACCAACGAGCTGTACCCGAACGGCATATCCACCTCGCTGCCCTTCGACGTGCAATTGCAGATCGTCCAGTCGATCCGCGGCATGGAAAACGCGCACATCGTTCGTCCCGGCTACGCCATTGAATATGACTACTTCGATCCGCGGGACCTGAAATACAGCCTCGAAACCAAAGTCATCGGCGGTCTGTTTTTCGCCGGGCAGATCAACGGCACCACCGGTTATGAAGAAGCCGGCGCCCAGGGTCTGCTGGCCGGAGCCAACGCCGCACTGCGCGCCCAGGGCAAAGAAGCCTGGTGCCCGCGCCGCGATGAAGCGTACATCGGCGTACTGGTTGACGACCTGATTACTCTCGGGACCCAAGAGCCGTACCGGATGTTCACGTCCCGTGCCGAATATCGCCTGATCCTGCGCGAAGACAACGCCGACCTGCGCCTGACCGAAAAAGGTCGCGAACTGGGCCTGGTCGATGACGTGCGCTGGGCAGCTTTCTGCAAGAAACGTGAAAGCATCGAGCAGGAAGAACAGCGGCTGAAAAGCACCTGGGTTCGCCCGGGCACCGAACAAGGCGACGCCATTGCCGAAAAATTCGGCACTCCGCTGACCCACGAATACAACCTGCTCAACCTCTTGAGCCGTCCGGAAATCGACTACGCTGGCCTGATCGAAGTGACGGGCGGTGGCGCAGAAGATCCACAGGTCGCCGAGCAGGTGGAAATCAAGACCAAGTACGCCGGCTACATCGACCGTCAACAGGATGAAATCGCCCGTCTGCGCGCCAGTGAAGACACGAAATTGCCTGTGGATATCGACTACACCGGCATTTCCGGTCTTTCCAAGGAAATCCAGAGCAAGCTGGGTGCAACCCGCCCGGAAACCCTGGGTCAGGCGTCACGTATCCCGGGGGTCACCCCGGCAGCCATTTCGCTGTTGATGATTCATTTGAAAAAACGCGGCGCGGGCCGTCAGTTGGAGCAAAGCGCTTGAGTTCGTTGGTCACCTCGCAACACGCCGAAGAGTTATCCACAGGTGCTCGCCAGCTCGGTGTCGCATTGACGCAAACCCAGCACACCCAACTGCTGGGTTACCTGGCCCTGTTGATCAAGTGGAACAAGGCCTACAACCTGACTGCCGTGCGTGATCCGGACGAAATGGTTTCGCGTCATTTGCTCGATAGCTTGAGCGTGATGTCGTTCATCGAGAACGGCCGCTGGCTGGACGTTGGCAGTGGTGGTGGCATGCCCGGCATTCCGTTGGCCATCCTGTTTTCGCAGTCGCAGGTGACCTGCCTGGACAGCAACGGCAAGAAAACCCGCTTCCTGACCCAGGTCAAACTCGAACTCCAGCTGGATAACCTGCAAGTTATCCACAGTCGCGTCGAAGCCTTCCAGCCTGCCCAGCCATTCAACGGGATCATTTCCCGGGCGTTCAGCAGCATGGAAAACTTCACCAACTGGACACGTCACCTCGGCGATACCGATACACGCTGGCTGGCAATGAAGGGCGTTCATCCGGCCGATGAGCTGGTAGCATTGCCGGCAGACTTCCACCTCGATAGCGAACACGCCCTGGCCGTACCCGGTTGCCAAGGCCAACGCCATCTGCTGATACTGCGCCGCACGGCATGATTGGGAACACAAGCAAGAATGGCTAAGGTATTCGCGATAGCGAACCAGAAAGGTGGTGTGGGTAAAACCACCACCTGCATCAACCTCGCAGCTTCCCTGGTCGCCACCAAGCGCCGGGTGCTGTTGATCGATCTCGATCCACAGGGCAACGCCACCATGGGTAGCGGTGTGGATAAACACGGCTTGGAAAACTCGGTCTACGACCTGCTGATCGGCGAATGCGACCTGACCCAGGCCATGCATTTCTCGGAACATGGCGGTTACCAGCTGTTGCCGGCCAACCGCGATCTGACTGCGGCGGAAGTGGTCCTGCTGGAAATGCAGATGAAGGAAAGCCGCCTGCGCAGTGCCCTGGCGCCCGTGCGGGAGAATTACGACTACATTTTGATCGACTGCCCGCCGTCGTTGTCGATGCTCACGTTGAACGCGCTGGTTGCCGCAGACGGGGTGATCATCCCCATGCAGTGCGAATACTTTGCGCTGGAAGGCTTGAGCGACCTTGTGGATAACATCAAGCGTATCGCCGAGTTGCTGAACCCGGACCTGAAAGTCGAAGGCCTGTTGCGGACCATGTATGACCCGCGCCTGAGCCTGATGAACGACGTATCTGCCCAGCTGAAGGAACACTTCGGCGATCAACTGTACGACACGGTCATTCCGCGCAACATCCGCCTGGCGGAAGCACCCAGCTATGGCATGCCGGCGCTGGCGTACGACAAGACATCGCGGGGCGCCATTGCCTATCTGGCGCTGGCGGGCGAGATGGTTCGCCGTCAACGCAAAAATCCACGCACCGCCGCTGCCCAGGCAATTTAAGGAAACCCCATGGCCGTCAAGAAACGAGGTCTCGGACGTGGACTGGATGCATTGCTCAGTGGTCCGACTGTCAGCTCGCTGGAAGAACAAGCGGTGAAGGCCGATGAGCGCGAGCTTCAGCATCTGCCACTGGACCTGATCCAGCGCGGCAAGTACCAGCCGCGCCGGGACATGGACCCGCAGGCGCTGGAAGAACTGGCGCAGTCGATCAAGACCCAGGGCGTGATGCAGCCGATCGTGGTTCGCCCCATCGGCGGCGGACGCTTCGAAATCATCGCCGGCGAACGCCGCTGGCGCGCCAGCCAGCAGGCTGGCCAGGAAACCATTCCGGCCATGGTGCGCGATGTGCCGGATGAAACCGCCATCGCCATGGCGCTGATCGAGAACATCCAGCGCGAAGACCTCAATCCGATCGAAGAAGCGGTCGCCCTGCAGCGTTTGCAGCAGGAATTCCAGCTGACCCAGCAACAGGTGGCCGAAGCCGTGGGCAAGTCCCGCGTGACCGTGGCCAATCTGCTACGCTTGATCGCGTTGCCGGAAGTCATCAAAACCATGCTGTCCCACGGCGACCTGGAAATGGGTCATGCACGTGCTTTGCTCGGCTTGCCGGAAAATCAACAGGTTGAAGGGGCGCGACACGTTGTCGCACGAGGGCTCACCGTGCGCCAGACTGAGGCACTGGTACGCCAGTGGCTGAGTGGCAAACAGGAGCCTGCCGAACCGGCCAAACCGGACCCGGATATCGCCCGACTCGAGCAACGCCTGGCCGAGCGGCTAGGCTCTGCGGTGCAGATCAGGCACGGAAAGAAGGGGAAAGGACAGCTGGTGATCGGGTACAACTCCCTCGATGAGCTTCAGGGTGTGCTCGCACACATTCGCTGAAACATTTCCTCATGTAGCGTGCAGTCGGAAATCACTACCTGACAGTTGAATAGGGGCAGAACCGCCCCTATACTCTGCGCGCATTTTGGCGGCACAAATTATGCCAAGTTATTGATTTCTGGCAGCCGACCACTGGAGAGCAAGAGTGATGGAAAGCCGCACGCCAAACCGCTTGCCGTTCCATCGACTGGCAGTTTTTCCGGTGTTGATGGCTCAGTTTGTCGTCCTGCTGGTCGCCGCGTTGGCGCTTTGGCAATGGCGCGGAGTCGTTGCCGGATACTCGGGATTGTGCGGAGGCCTGATAGCCTTGCTGCCCAATGTTTATTTCGCTCACAGGGCATTTCGGTTTTCCGGCGCCCGAGCAGCCCAGTCCATCGTCCGGTCGTTTTATGCCGGCGAGGCAGGGAAACTGATTTTGACGGCAGTGCTGTTTGCACTGGTGTTTGCAGGTGTGAAGCCATTGGCGCCGATTGCAGTCTTCGGTGCCTTCGTGCTGACCCAGTCGGTCAGCTGGTTCGCTCCCCTGCTGATGAGAACAAGACTTTCGAGACCTTAGGGCGTTTGAGGCAACCATGGCAGAAACAACCGCTTCGGGCTATATCCAGCACCACTTGCAGAACCTGACCTTCGGTCAGCACCCTACCGGCGGCTGGGGCTTTGCCCACACCGCAGCAGAAGCCAAGGAAATGGGCTTCTGGGCTTTCCACGTCGATACCCTCGGCTGGTCGGTCGCTTTGGGTCTGATCTTCGTACTTCTTTTCCGCATGGCGGCAAAGAAAGCGACTTCCGGTCAGCCTGGTGCTTTGCAGAACTTCGTTGAAGTGTTGGTCGAATTCGTCGATGGCAGCGTGAAAGACAGCTTCCATGGCCGTAGCCCGGTGATTGCACCGCTGGCACTGACCATCTTCGTCTGGGTGTTCCTGATGAACGCCGTCGACCTGGTACCGGTCGACTGGATTCCTCAGCTGGCCATCCTGATCTCCGGCGACCAGCACATTCCGTTCCGCGCCGTGTCGACCACCGACCCGAACGCGACCCTGGGCATGGCGTTCTCGGTTTTCGCACTGATCATTTTCTACAGCATCAAGGTCAAGGGCCTCGGCGGCTTCATCGGCGAGCTGACCCTGCACCCGTTCGGCAGCAAGAACATCTTCGTTCAGGCCCTGCTGATCCCGGTGAACTTCCTGCTGGAATTCGTGACCCTGATCGCCAAGCCGATCTCCCTGGCGCTGCGTCTGTTCGGCAACATGTATGCCGGTGAGCTGGTCTTCATTCTGATTGCTGTGATGTTCGGCAGCGGTCTGCTCTGGCTCAGTGGCCTGGGCGTTGTTCTGCAGTGGGCGTGGGCGGTGTTCCACATCCTGATCATCACCCTGCAGGCGTTCATCTTCATGATGCTGACCATCGTCTACCTGTCGATGGCGCACGAAGAAAACCATTAAGGCCAGTTTCGACTAGTCTGATGTCCCTCTCGGTCAAACGGGAGGGGGTCCTTCCCGGGCCACTGAAACGATTTGTTTTACCGCTTTAAATTAAAAAAACCTAAACCATACGACGTAAAAGTCGGGAGGAAAGATGGAAACTGTAGTTGGTCTAACCGCTATCGCTGTTGCACTGTTGATCGGCCTGGGCGCACTGGGTACCGCAATTGGTTTCGGCCTGCTTGGCGGCAAATTCCTGGAAGGCGCTGCGCGTCAGCCAGAAATGGTTCCAATGCTGCAAGTTAAAATGTTCATCGTTGCCGGTCTGCTCGACGCCGTAACCATGATCGGTGTTGGTATCGCTCTGTTCTTCACCTTTGCGAACCCGTTCGTTGGTCAGATCGCTGGCTAATTACTCGGATCTTCCGGGTAATTTGGTGTGATGGACAACGTAACTGCGAGGTGTTGGCGTGAACATTAATGCGACCCTGATTGGCCAGTCCGTTGCGTTCCTGATTTTTGTACTGTTCTGCATGAAGTTCGTATGGCCTCCGGTCATCGCGGCACTGCACGAACGTCAAAAGAAGATCGCTGATGGTCTGGACGCTGCCAGCCGAGCAGCTCGCGACCTGGAGTTGGCCCAAGAGAAAGCGGGTCAGCAACTGCGCGAAGCGAAAGCTCAGGCAGCTGAAATCATCGAGCAAGCCAAGAAACGCGGTACCCAGATTGTCGACGAAGCCCGTGAACAGGCTCGCGTCGAAGCTGACCGTGTGAAGGCTCAGGCTCAGGCCGAGATCGAACAGGAACTGAACAGCGTCAAAGACGCGCTGCGCGCCCAAGTGGGTAGCCTGGCCGTTGGCGGTGCTTCGAAGATCCTGGGCAAGGCAATCGATCAAAACGCGCACGCAGAGCTGGTTAACCAACTGGCTGCTGAAATCTAAGCGAGGGCGATCATGGCAGAACTGACCACGTTGGCCCGACCTTACGCTAAGGCGGCCTTCGAGCACGCTCAGGCCCACCAGCAACTGGCCAATTGGTCAGCCATGCTCGGCCTGGCAGCAGCGGTGTCGAAAGACGACACCATGCTGCGCGTGCTCAAGGCCCCGCGACTGACGAGCGCAGAAAAGGCCGCCACGTTCATTGACGTGTGTGGCGACAAGTTCGATGTGAAGGCACAGAATTTCATTCACGTCGTTGCCGAAAACGATCGTCTCCCGCTTTTGCCGGAGATTTCTGCTCTGTTCGACCTGTACAAGGCCGAACAAGAGAAGTCGGTAGACGTTGAAGTGACCAGTGCTTTTGCATTGAACCAAGAACAGCAAGACAAACTCGCCAAGGTTCTCAGTGCACGACTCAACCGGGAAGTGCGCCTGCAAGTCGAGGAAGACAAGGCCCTTATTGGGGGTGTTGTCATCCGCGCCGGCGACCTGGTTATCGATGGCTCGATTCGCGGCAAAATCGCGAAACTTGCCGAAGCATTGAAATCTTGAGTTTGAAGGGGCAGCAGAGCAATGCAGCAACTCAATCCTTCCGAAATAAGTGAAATTATCAAGGGCCGCATCGACAAGCTCGATGTGACCTCCCAAGCCCGTAACGAAGGCACTGTCGTCAGCGTATCTGACGGTATCGTGCGGATTCACGGTCTGGCCGACGTCATGTACGGCGAGATGATCGAGTTTCCGGGCGGCGTCTACGGTATGGCCCTCAACCTGGAGCAAGACTCCGTAGGTGCCGTTGTACTGGGCGCATACACCAGTCTGGCCGAAGGCATGAGCGCCAAGTGCACTGGCCGCATCCTGGAAGTTCCGGTGGGTAAGGAACTGCTGGGTCGCGTAGTCGACGCACTGGGTAACCCAGTTGACGGCAAAGGTCCGCTGAACAACACCGAGACCGACGCGGTCGAGAAAGTTGCTCCAGGCGTGATCTGGCGTAAGTCGGTAGACCAGCCTGTACAGACTGGCTACAAGGCTGTCGATGCCATGATTCCTGTCGGCCGTGGCCAGCGTGAGCTGATCATCGGTGACCGTCAGATCGGTAAAACCGCTCTGGCGATCGACGCGATCATCAACCAGAAAGACAGCGGCATTTTCTGCGTCTACGTAGCCATCGGTCAGAAACAATCGACCATCGCCAACGTGGTTCGCAAGCTGGAAGAAAACGGCGCTCTGGCCAACACGATCATCGTGGCTGCCAGTGCTTCGGAATCTCCTGCGCTGCAATTCCTGGCACCGTACTCCGGTTGCACCATGGGTGAATTCTTCCGCGACCGCGGTGAAGACGCGCTGATCGTTTATGACGATCTGTCCAAGCAAGCAGTGGCTTACCGCCAGATTTCCCTGCTGCTGCGCCGTCCACCAGGCCGTGAAGCCTACCCAGGCGACGTGTTCTATCTCCACTCCCGTCTGCTGGAGCGCGCTTCCCGCGTTTCGGAAGAGTACGTAGAGAAGTTCACCAAAGGCGCAGTGACCGGCAAAACCGGTTCCCTGACCGCACTGCCGATCATCGAAACCCAGGCTGGCGACGTTTCCGCGTTCGTTCCGACCAACGTGATCTCCATCACCGACGGTCAGATCTTCCTGGAATCGGCCATGTTCAACTCGGGCATCCGCCCTGCAGTGAACGCCGGTGTTTCGGTATCCCGTGTGGGTGGTGCCGCTCAGACCAAGATCATCAAGAAGCTGTCCGGTGGTATCCGTACCGCTCTGGCTCAGTACCGTGAACTGGCGGCATTCGCCCAGTTCGCTTCTGACCTGGACGAAGCGACCCGTAAGCAACTTGAGCATGGTCAGCGCGTTACCGAGCTGATGAAGCAGAAGCAATACGCGCCAATGTCGATCGCCGACATGTCGCTGTCGCTGTATGCCGCTGAGCGCGGGTACCTGACTGACGTCGAAATCACCAAGGTCGGCAGCTTCGAACAAGCGCTGATTGCTTTCTTCAACCGCGATCACGCCGACTTGATGGCGAAGATCAACGTGAAGGGTGACTTCAATGACGAAATCGATAGCGGCCTGAAAGCCGGTATCGAGAAGTTCAAGGCCACCCAAACCTGGTAAGCCGCAGCGGGAGCCGCAAGGCTCCCGCTTGCTAACCTGATAGGTGTTACATGGCAGGCGCAAAAGAGATTCGCAGTAAGATTGCGAGCATCAAAAGCACGCAAAAAATTACCAGCGCCATGGAAAAAGTGGCGGTCAGCAAAATGCGCAAGGCACAAATGCGCATGGCTGCTAGCCGTCCTTATGCGGAGCGTATCCGCCAGGTTATTGGTCATCTGGCCAACGCTAACCCGGAATATCGCCACCCGTTCATGATCGACCGTGAAGTCAAGCGCGTGGGTTATGTCGTGGTGAGCAGTGACCGTGGTCTGTGTGGTGGCTTGAACACCAACCTGTTCAAGGCTCTGGTCAAGGACATGGCGGTAAACCGCGAAAACGGCGTCGAGATCGACCTGTGTGTCGTTGGTAGCAAGGGTGCGGCTTTCTTCCGCAACTTCGGCGGTAACGTCGTTGCAGCTATCAGCCACCTGGGTGAAGAGCCGTCGATCAATGACCTGATCGGCAGCGTCAAGGTGATGCTGGATGCTTATCTGGACGGCCGTATCGATCGCCTGTCCGTGGTGTCCAACAAGTTCGTCAACACCATGACGCAACTGCCTACCGTGGAGCAATTGATTCCACTGGTGGCAACCCCGGATCAGGAACTCAAGCACCACTGGGATTATCTGTACGAACCGGACGCCAAAGAGCTGCTTGACGGCTTGATGGTCCGCTACGTGGAGTCGCAGGTCTACCAGGCGGTGGTCGAGAACAACGCGGCTGAACAGGCTGCGCGGATGATCGCGATGAAGAACGCTACCGACAACGCCGGTGATTTGATCAGCGATTTGCAGCTGATCTACAACAAGGCGCGTCAGGCTGCGATCACCCAAGAGATCTCGGAAATCGTCGGCGGCGCTGCCGCGGTTTAACGGTTCAAATATTCAGAGGATCCAGCTATGAGTAGCGGACGTATCGTTCAAATCATCGGCGCCGTTATCGACGTGGAATTCCCACGCGACAGCGTACCGAGCATCTACGACGCCTTGAAGGTTCAAGGCGCCGAAACCACTCTGGAAGTTCAGCAGCAGCTGGGCGACGGCGTGGTTCGTACCATTGCGATGGGCTCCACCGAAGGCCTAAAGCGCGGTCTGGACGTCAGCAACACCGGCGCCGCCATCTCCGTACCGGTCGGTAAAGCGACCCTGGGCCGGATCATGGACGTACTGGGCAACCCGATCGACGAAGCTGGTCCGATCGACACCGAAGAGCGTTGGGGTATCCACCGCGCTGCGCCGTCGTTCGCAGAGCAGGCAGGCGGCAACGACCTGCTGGAAACCGGCATCAAGGTTATCGACCTGGTTTGCCCGTTCGCCAAGGGCGGTAAAGTCGGTCTGTTCGGTGGTGCCGGTGTAGGCAAAACCGTAAACATGATGGAACTGATCCGTAACATCGCCATCGAGCACAGCGGTTATTCCGTGTTCGCCGGTGTGGGTGAGCGTACTCGTGAGGGTAACGACTTCTACCACGAGATGAAGGACTCCAACGTTCTGGACAAAGTGGCACTGGTTTACGGTCAGATGAACGAGCCGCCGGGAAACCGTCTGCGCGTAGCCCTGACCGGCCTGACCATGGCCGAGAAGTTCCGTGACGAAGGTAACGACGTTCTGCTGTTCGTCGACAACATCTATCGTTACACCCTGGCCGGTACTGAAGTATCCGCACTGCTGGGCCGTATGCCTTCGGCAGTAGGCTACCAGCCGACCCTGGCTGAAGAGATGGGCGTGCTGCAAGAGCGCATCACTTCGACCAAGCAAGGTTCGATTACGTCGATCCAGGCCGTATACGTACCTGCGGACGACTTGACTGACCCGTCGCCAGCGACCACCTTCGCCCACTTGGACGCCACCGTCGTTCTGTCCCGTGACATCGCTTCCCTGGGTATCTACCCGGCGGTAGACCCACTGGACTCGACTTCGCGTCAGCTGGACCCGAACGTGATCGGCAACGAGCACTACGAAACCGCTCGCGGCGTTCAGTACGTGCTGCAGCGCTACAAGGAACTGAAGGACATCATCGCGATCCTGGGTATGGACGAGCTGTCGGAAGCCGACAAGCAGTTGGTATCCCGCGCTCGTAAGATCCAGCGTTTCTTGTCGCAGCCGTTCTTCGTGGCTGAAGTCTTCACCGGTGCCTCGGGTAAATACGTTTCCCTGAAAGACACCATTGCTGGCTTCAAAGGCATCCTCAACGGTGACTACGACCACCTGCCAGAACAAGCGTTCTACATGGTTGGCGGCATCGAAGAAGCGATCGAGAAAGCCAAGAAACTGTAATCCCGGCGCCCGGCAACGGGCGCTAATTTAGGTTGAGGCAATCAGATGGCTATGACAGTCCATTGCGATATCGTCAGCGCGGAAGGAGAAATCTTTTCCGGTCTGGTCGAGATGGTGATTGCGCACGGTGCACTGGGTGATCTTGGTATCGCCCTGGGTCACGCGCCGCTGATCACCAATCTCAAGCCAGGTCCGATCCGCCTGGTCAAGCAGGGCGGGGAAGAGGAGGTGTATTACATCTCCGGTGGTTTCCTCGAGGTTCAGCCGAACATGGTCAAGGTTCTTGCCGACACCGTGCAACGTGCTGGCGACCTGGACGAAGCCTCCGCTCAGGAAGCCGTCAAGGCTGCCGAGAGAGCCCTGCATGAGCGGGGCGCGGAATTCGATTACGGTTCTGCTTCCGCACGTCTGGCCGAGGCCGCAGCCCAGCTGCGCACCGTCCAGCAGATCCGCAAGAAGTTCGGCCACTAACAGGCTGTCACTTGTTGCGCGATTGATTAAAAAGGGTAGCCTCGGCTACCCTTTTTTCTTTTCCGATTTTCATCACGTTGGTCGCAGCCGCTGACCACCCAGGATTGGTAGCCAGTCATGTCTCTTGAAATCGTTATCCTCGCCGCTGGCCAGGGCACTCGTATGCGCTCGGCGCTGCCAAAGGTCCTGCACCCGATTGCCGGCAATTCGATGCTTGGCCATGTTATCCACAGTGCGCGGCAACTTGATCCACAGCGCATCCACGTGGTCATCGGCCATGGTGCCGATGCCGTGCGTGATCGCCTGGCGGCGGATGACCTGAATTTCGTTCTGCAGGACAAACAACTCGGTACGGGTCACGCGGTTGCTCAAGCGGTGCCGTACATCGAAGCCGACACCGTGCTGATTCTCTATGGCGATGTGCCGTTGATCGAAGTCGAGACCCTTCAACGCCTGTTGGAGAAAGTCGCGCCGCAACAGCTGGGTTTGTTGACCGTGGAACTGGACGACCCGACCGGTTACGGCCGCATCGTTCGCGATGCGGCGGGCAAGGTCACGGCCATCGTCGAGCAGAAAGACGCCAACGAAGCCGAACGTGCGATCACCGAAGGCAACACCGGCATTCTGGCGCTGCCTTTCGCACAGATGAGCGGCTGGATGAGCCGTCTGTCCAATAACAATGCCCAGGGCGAGTACTACCTGACCGACGTGATTGCCATGGCGGTCAACGATGGGCTGGTGGTGGCTACCGAGCAACCCCACGATGCCATGGAAGTGCAGGGCGCCAACGATCGCAAGCAGCTGGCCGAGCTCGAGCGTTATTATCAGCTGCGTGCCGCACGCCGCCTGATGGCGCAAGGGGTGACCCTGCGTGATCCGGCACGCTTCGATGTGCGCGGTGAAGTCAGCGTCGGCCGCGATGTGCTGATCGACATCAACGTGATCCTCGAAGGCAAGGTGGTCATTGAAGACGATGTGGTGATCGGCCCGAATTGCGTGATCAAGGACAGTACCCTGCGCAAGGGCGTTGTGATCAAGGCCAACAGCCACCTCGATGGCGCGGTGCTCGGTGAAAGCAGCGATGCCGGGCCGTTCGCCCGCCTGCGTCCGGGTACCGTGCTGGAAGCGCGCGCGCATGTGGGTAACTTTGTCGAACTGAAAAACGCGCATCTGGGCGAAGGGGCCAAGGCTGGCCACCTGAGTTATCTGGGGGATGCCGAGATCGGTGCGCGGACCAACATCGGTGCGGGTACCATCACCTGCAACTATGACGGTGTGAACAAGTGGAAAACCGTGATGGGTGAAGACGTGTTCATCGGTTCCAACAATTCGCTGGTGGCGCCTGTGGATATCTCCAGCGGCGCGACCACCGCAGCCGGATCGACCATCACGCAGAATGTGGATAAAGCCCAGTTGGCGGTCGGTCGTGCTCGCCAGAAGAACATCGACGGCTGGAAACGGCCGGAGAAGGTCAAGAAGAGCTAAGTTATCCACAACGCCGGATACGTCTTCGCGGGGTTGACCCTGTTGCAGATCGGTTGAATCAATATTCCTGTGGGAGTCAGTCCACTCCCACAGGTGAGGGACTGCTCATACCTCCGTAGCGCTGGGGCCGGCGGCGAAAATTATCCACAGCTCTTTTTATCACCGCCCGCTTGACGAAGTTTCGCCAATAGGTTTTGATTGCTTCCGTTATCTTTCGAATCGAAACTTACCAGCTCATGTCGAAGCGCAATACACCCCAACGTCGCCACAATATCCTTGCCCTGCTCAACGAACAGGGTGAAGTCAGTGTGGATGCGCTGGCCAAACGTTTCGAAACCTCGGAAGTTACGATTCGCAAGGATCTGGCCGCCCTCGAAAGCAACGGGCTGTTACTACGTCGTTACGGCGGGGCAATCACCATGCCCCAGGAATTGGTAGCCGACATTGGCCAGCCAGTCTCCACTTATAAACAGGCCATCGCCCGCGCGGCGGTCACGCGGATTCGCGAGCATGCGCGGATCATCATCGACAGTGGCAGCACCACCGCCGCGATGATCCCCGAACTCGGCCAGCAACCGGGCCTGGTGGTGATGACCAATTCCCTGCACGTTGCCAATGCCCTCAGCGAACTCGAGCACGAACCGGTGCTGTTGATGACCGGCGGCACCTGGGATCCCCATTCCGAATCCTTTCAGGGCCAGGTCGCCGAGCAGGTACTACGCTCCTACGATTTCGACCAGTTGTTCATCGGTGCCGACGGCATCGACCTGGTGCGTGGCACCACCACCTTCAATGAACTGTTGGGGCTGAGCCGCGTCATGGCCGATGTCGCCCGCGAAGTCATTGTGATGGTCGAGGCCGATAAGATCGGCCGCAAGATTCCCAACCTGGAGCTGCCCTGGAGCAGCGTCCATACCCTTATTACGGATGATCGCCTGCCGCTCGAGGCACGGGATCAGATTCAGGCCCGCGGCATCAATTTGATTTGCGCGGCTGTCAGTCAGGAGAAATAGCATGTGTGGAATTGTCGGCGCAGTTGCAGAACGTAATATCACCGCCATCCTGCTCGAAGGCCTCAAGCGCCTGGAATACCGTGGCTACGACAGCGCCGGTGTGGCGGTACTGACCAACGACGCCAGGCTCGAACGCATGCGTCGCCCGGGCAAGGTCAGCGAGCTGGAAGCTGCGCTCGACGCCGAGCCGCTGGTAGGGCGCCTGGGCATTGCCCATACACGTTGGGCCACCCACGGTGCGCCGTGCGAGCGTAATGCTCACCCACATTTTTCCGGCGACCTGGCGGTGGTGCACAACGGCATCATCGAAAACCACGAAGCCCTGCGCGAACAACTCAAAGCCCTGGGCTACGTGTTCACTTCGGACACCGACACCGAAGTGATCGCCCACCTGCTGAACCACAAACTCAAGGACCTGGGCGACCTGACCGTGGCCCTCAAGGCCACCGTCAAAGAGCTGCACGGTGCCTACGGCCTGGCGGTGATCAGCGCTGCTCAACCGGATCGCCTGGTCGCCGCCCGTAGCGGCAGCCCGTTGGTGATCGGTCTGGGTCTGGGGGAAAACTTCCTGGCGTCCGACCAATTGGCCCTGCGCCAGGTCACCGACCGCTTCATGTACCTGGAAGAAGGCGATATCGCCGACATCCGCCGTGACAGCGTGCAGATCTGGGACATTACCGGCCAGGCCGTCGAGCGCGAAACCGTGCAGTACCGCGACGGTGCCGAAGCGGCCGACAAGGGCGAGTTCCGCCATTTCATGCTCAAGGAAATCCACGAGCAACCGGCCGTGGTGCAGCGCACCCTCGAGGGCCGCTTGAGCCCGAATGGCGTGCTGGTCCAGGCGTTTGGTCCACAGGCTGCCGAGCTGTTCGCCAAAGTGCGCAACGTGCAGATCGTCGCGTGCGGCACCAGCTACCACGCCGGCATGGTTGCCCGTTACTGGCTTGAAGAGCTGGCCGGGATCCCGTGCCAGGTCGAAGTCGCCAGCGAATTCCGCTACCGCAAGGTGGTGGTGCAACCGGACACGCTGTTCGTGACCATCTCCCAGTCCGGCGAAACCGCCGACACCCTGGCCGCGCTGCGTAACGCCAAGGAACTGGGCTTCCTCGCCAGCCTGGCCATCTGCAACGTCGGTATCAGCTCGCTGGTGCGCGAATCCGACCTGACGCTGCTGACCCAGGCTGGTCGCGAAATCGGCGTCGCCTCGACCAAGGCGTTCACCACCCAGCTGGTTGGTCTGCTGTTGCTCACCCTGTCCCTGGGCCAGGTTCGTGGCACGCTTGCAAAAGGTGTCGAGGCCACACTGGTCGAAGAGCTGCGTCGCCTGCCAACCCGCCTGGGTGAAGCCTTGGCCATGGACAGCACCGTCGAGAAAATCGCCGAACTGTTCGCCGAAAAGAACCACACACTGTTCCTCGGCCGTGGCGCGCAATTCCCGGTGGCCATGGAAGGGGCGCTCAAGCTCAAGGAAATCTCCTACATCCACGCCGAAGCCTACCCGGCCGGTGAACTGAAACACGGCCCGCTCGCGCTTGTGGATAACGACATGCCGGTGGTCACCGTCGCGCCGAACAACGAACTGCTGGAAAAGCTGAAGTCCAACCTGCAGGAAGTCCGCGCCCGTGGCGGCCAACTGATCGTGTTCGCCGACGAGAAGGCCGGCATGACCAACGGCGAAGGCACCCACGTCGTGCACATGCCGCATATCCACGACATCCTGTCGCCGATCCTCTACACCATCCCGCTGCAGTTGCTGTCGTACTACGTCGCCGTGCTCAAGGGCACGGACGTCGACCAGCCGCGCAACCTGGCGAAGTCGGTAACGGTGGAATAAGTTATCCACAGGTCAGTGGTTGAAGTCGCTTCCCTCCCTCGGGAAGCGGCCCCATCCAGGCCTGACTCTGGCGAGAAGCCCCGTGCTCAGAAACGTTACGGACATGGATTTAAAGCTGCTGCGTATTTTTGCCATGGTGGTGAAATGCGGTGGGTTCACGGCTGCCCAGGCCGAACTGAACATGAGCCAGTCGAACATCAGCGCGCACATTTCCGGCCTGGAAAAACGCCTGGGTTACCGGATCTGCGAGCGGGGCAAGGGCGGTTTTCGCCTGACCGAGAAGGGCCAGAGGATTCTCAAAGCGTCATCGGCCCTGTTCGGTGCACTGGATGTGTTTCGCAATGAGGCTCAGGATCTGGCCGGACGGCTGGTGGGCGACCTCTACCTGGGCCTGGCGGACAACATCGCGACCTTGCCGACGGCCCGGATCGATGCAGCCATCGCGCGTTTCTACCAGCGTGAACACGACATGCACCTGCACATTTTCGTGAACTCGCCCACCGAACTCGAATTGGCGGTGATCGACGGCCAACTGGACGTGGCCATTTCCTATTTCAGCCGTCCTCTGCCGACCTTGAACTACCAGCCGTTGTACACGGAAGAGATCGGCATTTTCTGTGGACGGGCCAACCCGCTTTTCGAGGTCGAATCGCCGAGCCTGGAACAGCTCATGGCCAGCGACTGGATCCGCCATGGCTTCCTGCCGGCCGACCAGGTGCTGCCGATCGCGCCTGGCCGCACGTCAGCCACGGCGCACCACATGGAAGCGGTGGCCCATGGCGTGCTGGCCGGGACCCACCTGGGTTATCTCCCGGCGCATTACGCCCGGCCGTGGCTGCAGAGCGGACACATGCGCGCCCTGCATCCCGCGACGCTGCGCTATGAGGTGCAACACAGCATGATCACGCATGTGGGGCACCCGCAAAGCGAAGCGGTGCGTGCCTTTATCGCTGACCTGCTGGCCGAGCACGGGTTATGAACCGGGTCTCAACCCAGGCATCGTGTGACGTGTTTGACCGATTGGTAGGCTGACAGACCCCAGGGACCGAGTTCGCGGCCGATGCCGCTGCCCTTGGTGCCACCCCAGGACGTTTCCACGAACACTGCCTGGATCGAGTTGATCCACACGTGCCCGACGTCCAGTGCATCGGCAACCTGTTGCGCCCGCTCCAGGTCGGCACTGATCACCGTGGCCACGAGGCCGAACCGGCTGTCGTTGGCCAACGCCACAGCCTGCTCCTGCGAACTGAAACGATGAGTGCACAGCACCGGGCCGAAAATTTCCTCGGTCCACAGCCGACTGGTCAGGGGCACGTCCGCGTAGAGGGTCGGGCAGACGAACCAGCCCGGATCCCGCACGGCCTCGCCACCGGCCAGGCATTGCAAACCCTCGGCGCGGGCGATGGCGAAGTACTCGCCCACCTTGGACCACTGCGCCTGGCTGGTCAGGGGCCCCATGTCGACGTCTTCATCCTGGGGGTTGCCGACACGCAGGGTTTCGAACGCGACTTTCAAGCGTTGCAGCAGGGCGTCGGCGATGCTGTCCTGGACCAGCAGGCGCGAAGTGGCCGAGCACATTTGCCCGGCATTCCAGCAAATGCCGGCGACGATCCATTCAACCGCCTGATCGAGGTCGCAATCGTCGAACACCACAATCGCCGACTTGCCGCCCAACTCCAGGGTCACCGGTCGGCAATGGGCGGCGCTGCTGCGCATCACCTCGCTGCCCACGGCGTTGCTGCCAGTGAACGACAGCTTGTCGATACCGGCATGGTTGCTCAGTGCCGCACCGGTGCGGGCCTTGCCGCAGACGATGTTGAGCACGCCCGGTGGCAAGCCCAGCGTCTCGGCGATCTGACCGTAGGCCTGCTCGATCAGCGGGGTGATTTCCGAAGGCTTGAGCACCACCGTACAGCCGGCGGCGAGGGCCGGGGCGAGTTTCCAGGCGCTGGTCACCAAAGGGAAATTCCACGGTACGATCAGGCCGACGACGCCGACCGGCTCCAGTCGGGTGTGCGCGGTAAAACCGGGCACCGATAACGGCACTTCAAGGTTCGAACGATCCGCCAGGCCCTCGGCCAGGCCTGCGTAGTAAGTGAAGGTGGCCACGGCATCGTCGATATCGACGACCGCCTCATGACGGGGCTTGCCGTTGTTCTGCATCTGCAGGGCGATCAGGCTTTCACGGCGCTGGTCGATCTGCTCGGCAAAGCCTCTCAGGAAACCGGCCCGGGTGGCGGCGCTCAGGTTGCGCCACGCGGGGAGGGCCTGGCGCGCTGCAGCGATGGCCTGGTCCACTTGCGCGGCACTGGCGGCCATGAGTTCGGCGAAAGGCTCGCCGAGGGACGGGTCGTAGACGCTGATCTGCTCGGCGCTTTCGCCGCTCAGCCAGCGGCCGTCGATGTACTGGGCGGCGGTCATGCGCTGGCTCCATGCAGGACGCCGTGCACGGCGTTACGAAAAATCCGGCTGTAATCGGCGGCGCTGAGGACACAGGCGTTCGTGTCCGAAGAGGAAATGTCGGCGAGTGCCTGTTCCCCGACCCATTGCGCGGCCTCTGTATCGATGCCGATTTCACCCAGCGAGTGCGCAATGCCAAGGCGTTGACGCATGTGCAGGACCCAGTCGAGGAAGCCCTCGAAATCAGGCTGTGGCAGTTCCAGGTAGCGCGCCAGCCGGGCAATGTCCTGACTGATCGCCTGCCGGTTGGCGACCAGCACATACGGCAGCAGGATCGCATTCAGCAACCCGTGATGCTTGTGATAGCGCGCGCCCAGCGGGTGGGCGAGTGCGTGCACGCCACCCAGGCCTTTCTGGAAGGCCACGGCGGCCATGGCCGAGGCCACCAGCATGCCTTCTCGCGCGACCATGTCCTGGCCATCGTGGTGGGCGTTGCACAGGTGCTGCTGGATCAGGCGGATGCCTTCTACCGCGACGCCCGAGGACATCGGGTGATACAGCGGTGAACAAAAGGCTTCGATGTGGTGGGTCAGCGCGTCCATGCCGGTGGCGGCGGTCAGTGCCGGTGGCAGGCCGCGTGTCAGGATCGGGTCGAGGATCACGCTGGCCGGCAGCAGTTCAGGGTGGCTGATCACGCGCTTGATGTTCTGTTCGCTCAGGGTCAGCACCGCCTCGCGGCCCAGCTCCGAACCGGTACCGGCGGTCGTGGGCAAGGCGATCAGGCGGGGAAGGTCCAGGTGCGCAAAGTGCCCCAGGCTCGGGTAGTGGGCAATGACATTCGACCATTGGTATTGGTCGAGGCCTTGGGCGTCGACGGCCGCCAGGCTGATGCCCTTGGCGGCGTCCATCGCGCTGCCGCCACCCAGGGCGATCAGTGCATCGTGCTGGCCCGCCTTGAATGCGGCCACGCCCCGGGCGACGTCATCCAGGCTCGGGTTGCTGGCGATATCGCTGAACACGGCGAAGCGGATGCCGGCCTGGCGCAGATGGTCGGTGACCAGCGCCATGGGCTCCAGGTCCAGCATGCCCGGATCGGTGACCAGCAAGGGATGGGTCATGCCCAGCAAGGCGCAGCGTTCGGCCAGCACATCCAGCGCGCCGGGCCCACAGAAGATCTCCGTGGGGTAGTTCCAATAGTGAAGAGAGGACATCTGAGCTCCAGATCAGCGAGGCCCGGTGATGGGCCCCACACGACAATCCGATGAGGTTATTCGGGACGCAATTGCAGGGGGCGACGCAGGTAGGGTTTGGCGCGGAACATGTAGATCAGGCCCAGCAGCGCGAGGACGGAGAACACCAGGATGACCGCCCAGACCTGGAACCAGGGTGCTCCCGGTGGGGCCAGCGACTCCCGTGGCCAAGCGACGTTGATGCTTTCGAACACCAGCCAGAAGAACGCGGCGAGATTGACCGGCAGGCCCCAGCGACCGAGGGTGAACGTCCCGGGCTCGACCTTCCATTGGCCGCGCAGGCGAGCGAGCAGGGCGCAACTGACGACAATCAGGAACACCACGAAGAAGCCGCCACTGCCAAAGGCGATCAGCGTGCCGACGGCCGTCGCATTCAGGCCCAGTGCCAGGCCGAAGCTGGCGAACAGCGTGCTGAAGACCATCGCGGCAAAAGGCACCTTGCGCTTGTCGACCCGACGCAACAGCGCCGAGGCGGGCAGCATCGAGTCCCGGGCCATGCCGAACACGGCGCGGCCAATGTAGGTCTGGATCGAGACGATGCAGGCGATGAAGGCCACCAGCACCACGCCCACGAACGGTCGCTCGGACCATGCGCCAAAAGCGTCCACGACGGCGGGGGTGACCGGATCGATGACCTGGCCCGAAACCATGCCGGCAGTGTCGGTGTACGACAGGGTGACGGCGAATGCGGTCAGCATCACGGTGAGGCCCACCAGGATCATCGAGCGCAGGATGGCGCGGGGTGTGGAGGTGCGGGCGTCGGCGGTTTCCTCGGAAACCTGCGAGCAGGCGTCGAAACCCAGGAATGCCCAGCCACCGACCGCCATGGCCGTGAGGAAGCCCGGCAGGTATGAGCCGTCGGTGCCTGCGGTTGACGTAAGGCCTTCGAACACCAGCGACAGCGAGTGATTGCGGAAAAACAACAGCAACAACACGCCAATGCCGATGGAGGCGATTGCTTCGGCAATGATGCCGGCATTCACGAAGTACTTGAGCGGGTTGATGCCGAACAGGTTCACGCCCAGGCCCAGCAACAGGAGCACGGCGCCGCTGAACACCTGGGCATTCGCCGCCGGGGGCTCACCCGTGAAGAACAGCCACAGCCAGAAACCGCCCAGATAGGCCACGGTGGTCAACGAAGCCAGCGCGGAGGCCAGGTACATGAACCCGGTGAACCAGGCCCAGCGGTCGCCCGCCAGCCGCTTGACCCATTGATAGCAGCCACCGGCGAGCGGGTACTGCGAAGCCAGCTCGGCATAGACCAGCGCCACCAGCAACTGCAACGCCAGGCACAGCGGGACGATCCAGACCCAGGACGGACCGGCGTTCATGGCACCCAGCGACATCACCGAGTAAATGCCCACCACCGGGGAAACCGTGGCGAATCCAACGGAAAATGAAGACCAGAGTGACAGACCGCGATGCAGTTCCTGGGCATAGCCATGACTGTGCAACAGCGATTCGTCGGTGTTTTGCCGGGAGAGTGGGGAGGTCATTGCCCACCTCCAACAGAAGCGGGAGCGCCGATCGGTGCGCAATGACCGGCACGGCTGCGTGCAAGCGTAGGGGACATAGGAATTCCTTGGTCGGCAGACAGATTATTTTTAGGATCGCCTGGCTCAGGCGTACCGACAAAACCGCCTTCTTCATGAGGCGTGGACCGAGCTTAATTCAGCCAAACATCGGGAAAAATTCATATGTTCGTAAGCTGGGTTATGGATTTTCATATGTTTGAGCGGTGGCGAGGCGATCACGCCGAGGGTGAGCACACACAAAAAACCCCGCATTCGCGGGGCTTTTTCTTGCTGGCTTGCGCGCTTAAACGCGGAAATGGCTGACCATCATCTGCAACTGGTTGCCCAGTCGCGCGAGCTCGACGCTGCTGGCGGCGGTTTCTTCGCTGGCCGCCGCCGTCTGTTCGGAAATGTCGCGCACGTTGATGACGCTGCGGCTGATCTCTTCGGCCACGGCACTCTGCTGTTCGGCCGCCGCCGCGATCTGCTGGTTCATCGACTGGATGTTCGACACGGTGCGCGTGATTTTATCCAGTGAAGCGCCGGCCTTGCGGGTCAGGTCGACGCTGCTGTCGGTCAGGGAGCGGCTGTTGTTCATCACGACGGCTACTTGTTGGGTGCCGTTCTGCAACGCCGCGACCAGGCCTTCGATCTCTTCGGTGGATTTCTGGGTCCGTTGCGCCAGCCCGCGGACTTCGTCGGCCACCACGGCAAACCCGCGACCGGCCTCACCGGCCCGAGCGGCTTCGATGGCGGCGTTGAGCGCCAGCAGGTTGGTCTGTTCGGCCACGGCCTTGATCACGTCCATGACGCTGCCGATCTTGTCGCTTTCCTGCTGCAGCACCGCCATCGCTTCGGTTGAGCGCACCACCTCCGAGGCCAGTTTTTCGATCTGGGCAATGGCTTCACCCACCACCTTGTCACCTTCACGGGCATCGACGTCGGCGGAAGCGGCAGCCTGGGACGCCTCTTCGGCATTGTGCGCAACTTCCTGCACCGTAGCGGTCATTTCGTGCATGGCGGTGGCCACCTGATCGGTCTCCACCTTCTGGCTGTTAACGCCGGCGCTGGTTTGTTCGGTCACGGCGGACAGTTCTTCGGCAGCGCTGGCGATCTGGGTGACGCCGTCGCGGATGTTGGTGATCAAGTCACGCAGGGTCGCGCCCATGCGCTGGATGCCTTGTTGCACCTCGCCCAGTTCATCGCGACGGGTCACGACCGCGCTATGGGTCAGGTCGCCTGCGGCGATCTTCTCGATGACCGCCAGGGTCTCGCGCAGCGGATGAGTGATTTGACGGGTGATGATCACGGCGGCCAAGGCGCCGAAGAGTAATGCCAGCAGCGCACTGATGATCTGCTGGGTGCGGGCGACGTTGCTTTCCTGGTCGCGAAACTCGATCTGTACCTGATAAAGCCGGTCGCTGGTTTTTTCGATGTCGACAGCCTGGGCTTTCATGGCGTCACCGGCCGCATTGACCTGAGCGGTGGCGCTGATGAGTTGGCGCAAGGCGTCGCGGTAGGCTCGTACCGCCTTGTCCAGTGGCTCGGCGTGAGTGGCTGCGGCGGGCAAACGCTGGGCGAGGGTGCCGATGTCGGCCAGGGCTGTGTCGAACTGCTGCAAGGCATCGCGCTCGGTTTCCGGCGTGAAGTTGGCCAGGTAGCCGCGGACTTTCAGGCGAATCAGCATCAACTGGTCCTTGGTGCCGGTGGCCGCCTTGAACTGCTCGAGGCGCGAGGCATTGTCACCGGAGGCGGACTGTGCGTCACGGTTGATGGTGTCGACCAGTGCAATGGCGCGATCGGCCGCAACGGTCATCGCGTCCCGGGCGGCAAGAATGATGCGATAGCTGTCGCGCATCTTGTTCAATGACGCCTGAAACTCTTGCGTGGCCTGACTTTGCGCCTGCAGCAGCTTGACGTTTTCCGGCGCGGTTGAGACCTTGATCAGCGCCTTCTGCTGCTCGATGAAGGTGTTCAGCTTGTTCTGCACGTTGCTGGCGCTGGCATCGTTGCCGCTGGTCAACATGTATTCCAGGCGCGCGGCGCGCAGGGCGGTCAGGTCGTTGTTGAGCTGGGTAATTTCTCCCATCCTGTCGCTGCGGTCGATGACGCTGCCCAAACTGGTCCAGCCGGTCAGCGCCAGAACCCCCGTGAGCACTAGCACCACGCCGAAGCCCAGACCGAGTTTCACATTCACCCTAAGATTTGCGAACCAGTTATTCATGAGTCCCTCCAGCCGTATGTGTATGAGGCGCTTTGTTGCTGGAGCCTTGATTTTCGGGACCCAACCCTAGTTGGATCGGCCGCCTCGGCCGAAGCTGAAGAGCGTTTGGGGCGATATGTCGCCCTGTGGAAGCTGCGGCCTAGAGCGGTTATCGTGAGTCGTCTGACCACTGCGCCGCATCGGCCGGGCTCAGCGGTGTTAACGCTGTGTTTCAATGCGCCGCTGACAATGGTGGTTTTTTTATCTGAATCAAGGAATGTCCAGTGGACCGATTCCAGGAAATGCAGGTCTTTTCGGTGGTGGCCCAGGAGCAGGGGTTCTCGGCGGCGGCGCGTCGCCTGGGCATGTCGGCGGCCAGCGTGACCCGCGCGGTGGCGGCGCTGGAAAAACGCATCGGCACCTCGCTGCTGACGCGCACCACCCGCAGTGTGCACTTGAGTGAAGCCGGCCAGCGTTATCTCGACGACTGTCGCCGAATCCTGGCCGAGGTGCAGGAAGCCGAGGATTCGGCGGCGGGCAGCCATGCTCAGCCCCGTGGGCAACTGACGATCACGGCTCCGGTGTTGTTTGGCGAGTTGTTCGTCACGCCCGTGATGGTGAATTACCTGGCCCAGTTTCCCGAGGTGATCATCAATGGCCTGATTGTCGACCGGGTGGTGAGCATGGTCGAGGAGGGCGTTGATGTGGCCGTGCGCATTGGCGAGCTGCCCGACAGCAACCAGCATGCGATCCGTGTCGGCGAGGTACGCCGGGTGATCTGCGCGTCGCCGTCATTCCTGCAGGCCCAGGGCCGGCCGGTGCATCCCCAGGACCTGGCGCGTGCGCCGGTCATTGGCACGTCCGCCATCGGCCAGCAGCGCAGCTGGCCCTTTCATGAGGCCGGCGAACTGCTCAGTGTGCGAACCGAACCGCGGCTGGTCGTGACCTCGAATCAGGCCGCCATTCGCGCCGCCAGCCTGGGGTTGGGTTTCACCCGCGTCCTGTCTTACCAGGTCGCCAGCCAGGTAGCCTCCGGGGCACTGGAAATTGTCCTGGCCGACTTCGAACTGCCGCCGTTGCCGATCCACGTCGTTTATCAGGGCGGGCGCAACGCACCGGCGCGGATTCGCAGTTTCGTGGACTTCACCGTGAAAGCGCTGCGTGAACACCCGGACCTGCAACGCTGAGGGTTTATTGCTCAGCTTGAAATAATTGATTGCGTTTGCTGGTTATTCTGTTGTTTTGGCGCTGGGTGGAAGATAGCGTCCATCGGTGCTGATCACTCCTGAGCGGCGCCACTTCACTGCGGAGTCGACCATGCAAGCGATCAAACTCTACAACTTCCCGCGTTCCGGCCACGCACACCGTGTGGAACTGATGTTGTCCCTGCTGCAACTGCCGACCGAGCTGATCCTGGTCGACCTGGCCAACGGTGCCCACAAGCAACCGGAGTTCCTGGCGGTCAACCCGTTCGGGCAAGTGCCGGCCATTGATGACCAGGGCGTGGTGCTGGCCGATTCAAACGCCATCCTGGTTTACCTGGCGCAGAAATACGGCAACGGTCGCTGGTTGCCCGCCGATCCGGTCGGCGCCGCGAATGTTCAGCGCTGGTTGTCCGTGGCGGCCGGGCCGATTGCTTTTGGTCCGGGTCGGGCCAGGCTGATCACGGTGTTTGGCGCCCCTTACAACGCTGAAGAGACCATCGCCTACGCCCACGTCTGGCTCAAGCTGATCGATCAGGCGCTGCAGGATTCGGCCTATCTGGTCGGCAACGAACCGACCATCGCCGACGTCGCGGCCTACAGCTACATCGCCCATGCGCCTGAAGGCAACGTGTCGCTCGAGGACTACGCCAACGTGCGCGCCTGGCTGGCGCGGATCGAAGCCCTCCCCGGTTTTGTCGGCATGCCGCGTACGGCCGTCGGTCTGCAAAAAACTGCCTGAGGCCGGTGCGCTGCAAACCAGGCTGCGAGTCGGTTCCAGGGCTCGCAGCCGTGAGTGCTTGACCTGTAGCATCTGATGGACGCTGCCTTGAGCAGCCACAAAGGATGCCTCATGGTTTTTTTCGCCCGGCTGGCGGTCATGCTGGCGGCACTGGTGCTGCTCAACGGGTGCGAGCGGCAGGACAGGCCGGCGCTCGACCAGCAACTCTACATCTGGCAACGCCAATGGACGCCGTCCCATGCGGCCGCCCTCGAGGCAAGCCGTGCAGACTTCACGACCCTGCGGGTTCTGGCCTTGCAGGCATTTCCCCGGGCCGGTTGGAGCCGGGCGCGCATCGATGCGGCGCTGCTCAAACGAGACGGCCGGCCGCTGATCGCGGTCATTCGCTTGGATGGCCAGCTCCCGTCGCTGGACCAGGATCAGATCACTGCGCGGATCCAGCAGGTGCTCAGCGATTGGCAAGCACAGGGGCTGGTGCTTGCCGGCGTGGAAATCGATCACGATGCCGGTGTCGCTCGGCTACCGGCGTATCGGAAATTTCTCACGGACCTGCGTGGGAACCTGCCGGGTTCTCTGAAGCTGAGCATTACCGCGCTGCCCGCCTGGCTCGACAGTCCCGAACTGTCGGCGGTGTTGGCCGTCGTCGACAGCAGCGTGTTGCAGGTGCACGCGGTGAGCGATCCGCGACGGGGTCTGTTTGACCCTGGCCAGGCGAAAACCTGGGCCAGGGCCTGGAGCCGCATCACGTCGAAACCGTTTTACCTGGCACTGCCGGCCTACGGCGTGGCGCTGTTGCCACCCGTGGACGGCGCCCCGGTGGTGGAAAGCGAAGTGCCGGTGCAAGGAGGCGGTGAGCGCCGCGAGTTGCTGGCCGATCCGCAACAACTGCGCACCCTGGCGCTGGAACTGCGTAACGCCCCACCGGCCCACTTGGCGGGGCTGATCTGGTTCCGCTTGCCGTTGGCGAATGACCGCCGGGCCTGGAGCCTGACGACCTTGGGCGCGGTCGCCCGGGGGGAGACCCTCGACAGTCGCCTGACACTGCAACTCTCGGCCCGGGACGGCCTCTATGACGTCAGCGTCAGCAACCAGGGCAACCTCGACCGTGCCTGGCCCGAACGTCTGACGCTCGTGGTGCACGGGTGTGAGGGCGCCGACGCCCTGGCCGGCTACACGTTGCAACAGCGTCCGGATCTGCTTACCTTCACCCGCCTGCGCGACGGGCGTCTGCCGGCCGGCGGACAGCGAGCCATCGGTTGGGCGCGCTGTACCCGTATTGATCAAGGAGGTTCGAATGTTCACCCGTAACTGGCCCCGTCATTTGCTCTGCCTGAGCCTGAGCTTGCCACTGGGGTCGGCGCTGGCCTGCGGGCCGGACTTTCCCCTGCGCCTGCTCGACAACCGCAGCCAGTCGCTGGCGGAACTGCCCGAAGGCAATTTCCGTTTCGAGATCAGCCGTCTCGGGCAGACGATAGCGGGTCTGAAGGTGGTCAATGACGCCCTCCACAGCGGCGATGCGGCCGAGTATGCCGAGCAGCGGGATTACGCCGAACAGGCCGACCTGACGGCGCCACAGCAGGAGTTGGTCAAGCGCCTGCGCGGATTGACCGATGCCCAT
This sequence comes from Pseudomonas sp. IT-P12, assembly GCF_949767465.1. NCBI lineage: Bacteria > Pseudomonadati > Pseudomonadota > Gammaproteobacteria > Pseudomonadales > Pseudomonadaceae > Pseudomonas > Pseudomonas sp. IT-P12. The sequence continues at coordinate 154,076 of NZ_CATKPY010000024.1, forward strand.
GAGGTGCAAGCCCAGGGCGCGAGCCTGCCGAGTGAGCTCGTACTGTATCTGGCGGGCGCCGTGGCGTTCAGTGCCGGTGACCACGGGTTGGCCGCCGAGTATTTCCGCAAAGTGCTGGCCTTGCCGGCCGAGCAGCGTCGCTTGCGCAGCACCTGGGCCGCCTATTCGCTGGGCCGGGCACTGTTTGCCCAGAGTACCGAAACAAACGCCAGCCCCGACCTGCTGGCGCAGGCACGCAAGGCCTTTGAGCAGGCTCGGCAACTGAGCATCGACGGGTTCAGCGACCCGCTGGAACTGGGCGTCGCCAGCCTGGGCGAAGAGGCCCGTGTGGCGCGCATTGCCGGTGACTGGAACAGCGCCATCGAGCTCTATGCCACGCAGAATCGTCACGGTTCAGGCGTCGGCTACACCTCGCTGAAACTGTTGGTGGCCGACCTGACGGCGATGCCCGAGGCGCAACTGACGCCGTTGCTCGAAGGCAAACCGGTACAGCAACTGATCACGGCGTCCTTGATCAGCCGGCTGGGTTGGTCATTTGGTGATCAGCCTCCCGCTGAGCAAAAATTGATCAAGTTATTACAAGCCAGCACCCGTGGCAGTCTGGATAACGCCGATCGGCTGGCGGCCATGAATTACCAGCAGGGCGACTATGCCAGCGCCAGGGCGTTCCTCGAACACGCCGGCGACGGTGGCCTGGCGTGGTGGTTGCGGGCCAAACTGGCGATGCGCGACGGTGACAGGTCGGCGGCCGCTGCGGCCTACGCCAAAGCGGCCCGTGCCTTCCCGCAGGATGAGTCCTGGGGGGAGCGCCGCACGCCTGACTGGGCTTTCGAAACGCTTGACCCCAAGTGCCGGGTCGAAGGCGAAAGTGCGATCCTGGCGCTGCAACGCGGGGATTACCTGCAGGCGTTCGATCAGCTGTATCGCAGCAAGGACATCTACTGGTTCGACGCCGCGACCGTCGCCGAGCGTGTACTAACCGTCGATGAACTCAAGCAGTACGTCGATACGCAAGTGCCTGCGCCGCCAGCACTGAGTCAGCAGGATCGCGACAACTATGTGCCGTTGTCGGTGGCGGCGAAGCTGCGTAACTTGCTCGGCCGCCGCCTGCTGCGCGAGGAACGTTACGACGAGGCGGTGGCGTACTTCGACAGCGAAACCTTGCAGCAAAAGGCCAAGTGGTACGGGGAGCTGCGCCACGACGCCGAATCGAAATGGTGGCCCAGCAAACGCGCCTTCGCCTATTTCAACGCCGCGACGATGGCGCGTTTCCATGGCATGGACCTGCTGGGTTACGAAATGGCACCGGACTACGCCACTTTTGGCGGCAATTACAGCCTGGAAAGCGTTGAGCTCAAGGTCGGTCCGCTGGTGGCGGACGAAGAAGTCAAACGGCAGCAGGCCAGCGCCGCGCAACCCGATCTTCGTTACCACTACCGTTACGTTGCCAACGATTTAGCCAGTCGTGCTGCCGATCACTTGCCCCACACCAGCCAGGCCTTTGCCGCCGTACTGTGTGCAGCGACGGGATGGAACCCCGGCCAGGCCGAAAAAAGCGCGTTCTACACACGCTATGTCAAAGAGGGACCCTATGTGGATTGGGCGGTGTTCTTCGGCGAGCAGTGCCCCTACCCGGATTTCCAGAACGCCGACAAACGCTACGTCACCCAGGCACTGAGCCCGGTGCGGGCGACGTTGCGTCCTTACAAAAAGTGGCTTGAAATCGGTGCTGTCGTAGCCTTTACAGCGGTCGCGCTGGTGCTGATCAATCGCCGTAAACGGCGGGTCCGCCCGTAGTCAGGCCTGTTGAACGAAGGCCAGGCGCACTGCGAAGCCGATCAGCAGGCTGCCAAACAGCCATTGCTGCAGGCGCTGGGCCGAGGGACTGCGTTGCAGCCAGCGGCCCAGTGCGGCACCGGCCAGCGCATAGGCGCTGTCGAACAGCAAACCGACGCTGACCAGCACCACACCCAGGGTCGCGAACTGCGTCAACACGGCCCCGGCCTGTGGGTCGATGAACTGTGGCAACAGTACCGAGCAAAACAGCAGCGCCTTGGGGTTGAGCAGGTTGGTCAGCAAGCCACGCTGGATCGCCTGGCGCCAGCGTGGTGCTGTGCAGGACGTTGGCACCCCGTTCAAGTCCGGCAGCATCGTGGTGCGCAGGCACTGGATGCCGATCCACAACAGGTACGCCGCTCCCGCCATGCGCACCACATCGAAGGTCCAGGGGGCTGCCTTGAACAACGCCGCCAGACCCAGCGCCGCCAATGCCACATGACAGCCCCGGGCAATGCCCAGGCCCACCGCGGTCGCCAGTGCCGGGCCTCTGCCCTGGCGTGCGCCGGTTTGCAGCAGGAGGATCATGTCCGGCCCCGGCAGCAGGTAAACCACCGTCAGCGCCATGAAAAACAGCCATATTCCCGCCATGTTGCCCCCCCAATACGTTGTCGATCCGGTGACACCAGTCTAGGGCGGAAGGACAGGGCAGGTGGTTGCGTAGTTTGCTTCTAAAGCCTCTGTGATTGGCATAACCTGCTACTACAAAACGCTCAAACGCTCAGGATCTGCCAAAAATGAAACTGGATGCCTACGACCGCAAGATTCTCGCGGCCCTGCAACGCGACGGTCGCTTGAGCAACGTGCAATTGGCTGACGAGATCGGTCTGTCCGCGTCGCCGTGCCTGCGCCGGGTGCGGATGCTCGAGGAAGCCGGTGTGATACGCGGTTATCAGGCCAACCTGGATCGTGATGAGGTGGGGCTGGGGCTGACGGTGTTTGTCGGAGTCAAGGTCGAGCGCCACAATGACGAACAGGCCGAAGCCTTCCGATTGGCCGTGACGGCGTTGCCGGAGGTGATCTCGGCGTTTCTGGTGTCGGGGGAATCGGATTTCCTGCTGCAGGTCGTGGTGCCGGACCTGCGTGCCTACGACCGCTTTCTGACCGGGCGATTGCTGAAGTTGCCCGGCGTCAGCGACATTCGCAGCAACTTTGCGATTCATACGGTGAAGGCGCCAGGGGCGTTGCCGTTGGAGCATTTGCCGCTTTAGACCGGGTGGTGCCCTATCGCGAGCAGGCTCGCTCCCACACTGGGGACACGCATTCCGTGTGGGAGCGAGCCTGCTCGTGAAAGCGCTCGATCTGCCTGCGCAAAGACCTACATCTGCGTGGCCATCCCTTCCACATCCATCGCCGCCTGGCGCAACGCCTCGGAGCGGGTCGGGTGTGGGTGGCAGGTCAGGGCGATGTCCTCTGCGGAGGCGCTGAACTCCATCGCGACGCAGTATTCGCCAATCATCTCACTGACGCTCGGGCCCACCAGGTGCACGCCAAGGATTTCGTCGGTGCGCTCATCGGCGATGACCTTGGCGAAGCCTTCGGTCTCGTGGTTGATCTTCGCCCGGCTGTTGGCGGTGAACGGGAATTTGCCGACCTTGTAGGCCCGCCCTTCGGCCTTGAGCTGCTCTTCGGTCTTGCCCACGCTGGCCAGCTCCGGACGGGTGTAGATGACGTTGGGGATCAGCGCGTAATTGACTTCACCGGCCTTGCCGACGATCTGCTCGACGCAGGCCATGGCTTCATCTTCGGCCTTGTGCGCGAGCATCGGCCCTGACGTGACATCGCCAATCACCCAGACCCCGGATGCTTCGGTGCGATGTCCCTTGTTGGCAAGCATGCCGCGCTTGTCGGTGGTGAGGCCGACGTTTTCCAGGCCCAGGCCCTGGGTGTAGGGGCGGCGGCCAATGGCGACCAGCACGTAGTCGGCTTCCAGCAACTCGGCCTCTCCTCCGGCGGCCGGTTCAACGCTGAGCTGCACGCCATCGGCCGAGGAGGTGGCGCGGGTGACTTTCGAACTCAGCTTGAAACGGATGCCTTGCTTGCTCAGCGAGCGCTGCAGGGTTTTGCCCGCTTCAGCGTCCACACCGGGGCAGATACGGTCGAGGAACTCGACGACGGTGACCTGTGCGCCCAACCGCCGCCAGACCGAGCCCAACTCAAGGCCGATCACGCCGGCACCGATCACCACCAGGTGCTTCGGCACTTCGGCGAGCGACAGCGCGCCGGTGGAGTCGAGGATGCGCTGGTTATCGATGTCGACGCCCGGCAGGGGAGTGGGTTCGGAACCGGTGGCGATGATGATGTCCTTGGCGCTCAGCTGGGTTTTGCCGCCCTCGCTGTCCGTCACCGTGACCTTGCCCGGACCGTCGATATGCCCCCAGCCCCTGATCCAGTCGACCTTGTTCTTGCGAAAGAGAAACTCGATGCCCTTGGTCAGTCCCGTCACGCTTTCATCTTTCTGTTTCATCATCTGGGCGAGATTGAGCGTGGGCTTGACCTCGATCCCCAGGTTGGCGAATTCCGCGCCCATGGCCGCGTCGTAGAGTTCCGAGGCGTGCAACAACGCCTTTGACGGCATGCAACCGACGTTCAGGCAGGTGCCGCCGAGTGTGGCGCGCCCCTCGACGCAAGCGGCTTTGAGACCCAACTGTCCGGCGCGGATTGCTGCGTTATATCCACCGGGGCCTCCGCCCAGAATCACGACGTCATAGCTGCTCATGGATTGACTCCTGAAATGAATGAAATTCGGGCTGGGTAAACCGGCTGAGTAAACGTAGCTCGCGAAAAAAATTACGAGCGTAATATGAATGTTTCCACGCCTTTCGGTCAAGGCTTCAGCAACGCGACAGTCAGTCACCCGTAGATAGGAGGTCTTAATACAAAAAATTCACGCGGTTTGTTATATCGTAACAAGCTGTGCGTTGGGCAAAGAAACATTGGGGTGTTATGCAAGTCGATCTCGATATTGAGGGCGCCGCTGTCGCCGGGCTGCCGCGCTTCCAGCAGGCGCTTGTTCACGGCCGACGGTTGCGTCGGTGGGGCTTGGGTCTTGGCGTGATGGTTGCCTTGGGGCTGGTGCTGGCGATGTTCGTCGGGCTGTTTGCGCCGCAATCGCTGTGGTCGACGTTACTGGTCAATCAGTGCGCCGGTTTGCTGGTACTGATCGCTGGGCTGCAATCGGCGTGGTGGGTGACGCAGTGGCGTGCCACGGCGCTGAAACCGGCCGAGATACCGCTGCAAGCCGACGCCACTGAAACGCCGGATAGTGGGTACGAGCAGCTGTTGGAACGGATCAGCGAACGTTGCAGGCGCGTACTGAACGCCCTTGGCGCCCCGACGCTGTGGCTTGGCGGCTGGGCGTTGCTGACGCTGTTTTGCGTCAACCAGGTCTGGAACCTGACCCTGCAACCGAACGTGCCGACTTTTTCAGCGAACATCGGTGCGGCATTGTCGTTGTTGCTGGCGTTCGGCCTGTTGGTGCTGGAGCGGCAATTTGCCCTGGAGCCCGTGACGCAGTGGCCTGAAGCCGGAGCGCTGTCTCAGTTGACCCGCGTGGCGATCATCGGCCTGGTGCTGAGCGCCTTGTGTCTGTTGTTTGCAGGGGAGGGGGCTGTGTGGCCGACCCGGCTGGCGGTGTTGATCGGTGTACTGCCGGGGCTCGTGGCACTCGAACTGTTGTTGCGGGCGGTCCTTTCATGGTTTACGCCCCGCCGCGAACAGCGTGAGCCTGCGCTGCTGGCCCGAAGTTTCATCGCCGAGCTGTTGCGTTGGCCACCGCAACCCCTGCTGGCGTTGCAGCACGAATTGCATTACCGCTTCGGCATCGATCTTCGGCAAATCTGGGCGTTTTCATATATGCGCCGCGCCTTTTGGCCGGTGTCGGCGGTGGTCGCCCTGGTCGGCTGGACATTGACCGGTGTTCACGAAATGGCCCTGCAGGAGCGTGGTATCTATGAACGCTTCGGCAAGCCGGTGGAAGTGTTCGGTCCGGGTTTGCACATCGGTTTGCCCTGGCCGTTGGGCCGGGTGCTGAGTGTCGAGAACGGTGTGGTTCACGAACTGGCCACCCGGGTCGACGAAGGGGCGGCGCCGATGGTCGCTGAACCGGCAGAAGGTCTGGCGCCCGCCATCGCCAATCGCTTGTGGGACGCCAGTCACGTGAATGACAAATCCCAGGTCATTGCCAGCAGCCGGGCGGACAAGCAAGGTTTCCAGATCGTCAACATGGACGTCCGATTTGTCTACCGCATCGGTTTGACCGATCAGGCGGCATTGGCCGCCACCTATAACAGCACGGACGTGCCGGCATTGATCCGCAGCACCGCCAGTCGGGTGCTTGTTCATGACTTCGCCTCACGCACCCTCGACGGTCTGCTCGGCGAAGACAGGGTAGGGCTCGCAGAGGACATTGGCCGGGCCGTACAAACGGATCTGCAGGCACTCGACAGCGGCGTGGAAATTCTCGCCACGGTGGTCGAGGCCATTCACCCCCCGGCCGGTGCGGCCAATGCCTATCACGGCGTGCAAGCCGCGCAGATCGCTGCGCAGGCGCTGATTTCACGCGAACGCGGCGCGGCCACCGAGGCGAGCAACCAGGCGCAATTGCAGGCCAGCATTGCCCTCGATCAGGCAACGGCCAACGCGCGTGAAATCAATGCGGCTGCACAGGCGGCGGATCTGGGTTTTTCGGCCGAGCAAAAAGCCTACGCCAGCGCCGGTCAGGCGTTCGTGCTGGAGCGGTATTTCAGTCAGCTTTCCCAAGGCCTGGCCGGTGCTCAATTGCTGGTACTGGATCACCACCTCGGTCGCGGCGGCAACGCGCCGACCATTGATCTGCGCGCCTTCACCTTGCCGGCTGACCCGGCGCCATCGCCCAAAACCGCTCAGTCAGGAGCTGCCAATTGAGCCAGTCACACACTCACGATCACGCAGACCACAACGGCCACGATCACGGCCATGGCGGGCATCACCCTGGGCACCACCACCATCATCACCACGGCGACGCGCAGGCGGCAGGTCCTTTTCCATGGCGACGCATGGGGTGGGCGGGGCTGCTGGTGGCATTTGCCGTAGCGGCGGCGAGCCTGGTGCAAGTGCGCTCCGGCGAGGCCACGGTGATCACCCGGTTTGGCGATCCGTCGCGGGTGCTGCTGACGCCGGGGTTGAGCTGGCGCTGGCCGGCGCCTTTCGAAGCGACAATTCCCGTGGATCTGCGCCTGCGTACCACCTCCAGTGGCTTGCAGGACGTGGGCACGCGGGACGGGCTGCGCATCATCGTCCAGGCCTACGTGGTGTGGCAGGTTCAGGGCGATGCGGGCAATGTTCAGCGTTTCATGCGGGCTGTGCAGAATCAGCCGGATGAAGCCGCGCGGCAGATTCGCACGTTTGTCGGCTCTGCACTGGAAACCACGGCCAGCAGTTTCGACTTGGCCAGCCTGGTGAACACCGATGCCAGTCAGGTGCGCATCGGCGACTTTGAAACGCAGCTTCGGCAGCAGATCGAGCAGCAGCTGTTGGCCACCTATGGCGTCAGGGTGTTGCAGGTCGGCATCGAACGGTTGACCTTGCCGTCAGTGACCTTGAATGCCACGGTCGATCGCATGCGCGCCGAGCGTGAAACAATTGCCACCGAACGCACGGCCATAGGCAAACGCGAGGCCGCGCAGATTCGCTCCGTCGCCGAGCGGGATGCGCGGATCGTTCAGGCGGATGCCACCGTGAAAGCGGCCGGCATCGAAGCCCAGTCTCGGGTGGAAGCCGCGCAGATATACGGTCGTGCCTACGCGGGGTCGCCCCAGTTGTACAACCTGCTGCGCTCCCTCGACACCTTGGGCACCATCGTCGGCCCGGGAACAAAACTGGTCCTGCGCACGGATGCCGCGCCATTCAGGGTCTTGGTTGACGGCCCGCCGACTCTCGACAACTTGCCCAGGTCGAAGCCATGAGCCGCGTTCCACGTGGAACACATGAATCGAGCAGTCCCTGGATTCAGGCCGGGCAATTGGCCTTTCTTGCACTGTTTGCGGTGACGCTGCTGGCCGCCGTGGCGTGGGCGTTTTCCAATGTTCGGCAGATTGATCCGCAGAACCGAGCCGTGGTGTTGCACTTTGGCGCGCTGGACCGCATTCAGAATGCCGGCCTGCTGTGGGCGTGGCCACGACCGTTCGAGCAGGTGATTTTGCTGCCGGCAGCTGACCGGGTGATCGAGCGGCGGATCGACAATCTGCTGCGAAGCGACGCGGCGTTGCAGGCCGATCGACTGGCTTCCTTTGCCACTCCACTGAGTGATGCGCTGGCGGGTTCCGGTTACTTGTTGACCGGGGATGCGGGTGTCGTGCAATTGGATGTGCGGGTTTTTTACAAAGTCATCGAGCCTTACGCCTTCGTGCTGCAGGGCGAGCATGTGTTGCCGGCACTGGATCGACTCGTGACGCGCAGTGCAGTCGCCCTGAGCGCCGCCCGGGATCTGGACACCATTCTGGTGGCGCGACCGGAGCTGGTTGGCGCCGTCAGTCAGGCCGCTGAACGGCGTGAGCGCTTGCGGGGTGATCTGGTGCAGGGCATCAATCGCCGCCTCGTGGAACTGGCCGCGACCGGGCAGGGCTTGGGGATCGAGGTGGTGCGAGTGGATGTGCAGTCGAGCCTTCCGGCGCCGGCGGTCAACGCCTTCAATGCCGTCCTGACAGCCAGTCAGCAAGCCGACAAAACGGTCGCAAACGCGCGCACCGACGCCGAGAAACTCACGCAGTCGGCCAACGAACGTGCCGACCGGACCGTGCAGCTCGCCCAGGCCCAGGCAAGCGAACGACTGGCCAAAGCGTCGGCGGATACCGCCACCGTGTTGAGTCTGGCCAAGGCGCAACGGCAGGGCACCGATCCACAGATGCTGCTGCGTATTTATCGCGAGCGCCTGCCAACAATCATGGGGCAGGCCGGTTCGGTCACCACCGTCAACCCCAACGACGATTCCCGCCTGATCATTCAGGGAGCTGCCCAATGACTGCATCGACCGCCGCTGCACCGAGCCTGTTGTCGTCGGCCGAACAACGCAGCGCCGCGCGCCAACTGACGTTGGCCATGCTTGCCCTGGGCTTGCTGACGCTGGGTCTGGCCTGGCGCTGGTGGGCACCGCAGCAGACGGGTGTCAGCCAATTGTTGCTGGGGGGCGCTTCGCTACTGGTCGCGGTGCCGGTGATGCGCTCGGCGTGGTTCAGCCTGCGCTATCCAAGCCTGCACGGGATTACCGACCAGTTGATTGCTCTGGCCATGCTCGGCGCCTGGGCGACCGGCGATCTGCTGACTGCCGCCCTGCTGCCGGTCATCATGATCTTCGGCCACGTGCTGGAGGAGCGCAGTGTGATCGGCTCCCAAGAGGCCATCCACGCGCTGGGTCGATTGACACGCAGCCATGCGCGCAAGGTCCAGGCCGATGGCTCCATCCTCGAGGTGGACAACGGCGCGCTCAGGCCGGGTGATTGCGTAGAAGTTCGCGCCGGGGATCGGGTGCCCGCCGATGGCCGTGTGCTGTCGGGCCAGGCCAGCCTCGACACGGCATCGATCACCGGGGAGTCGGTGCCGGTGGAGGCGGGCGTCGGCATGTCCGTATTCGGTGGGGCCATCAACCTCGACGGCTTGCTGCGCATTGAAGTGACCCGCACGGGCAGCGAGTCGACCCTCGGCAAAGTCATTGCGCTGATGCAAAGCGCCGAACGTTCGAAGCCGCCCATCACCCGACTGCTCGAGCGCTATGCCGGCAGCTACAGGGTGTTGGTCTTGCTGTTGGCTGCTGTCACCTGGTTTATCACCAACGACGCCCAGGCGATGCTCGCGGTGTTGGTGGCCGCCTGCCCCTGCGCATTGGTGTTGTCGGCCCCCGCCACGGCCATTGCCGGTGTTGCGGTGGCTGCCCGTCACGGGATGCTGATTCGCAGTTCGGCTTTTCTTGAAGAACTGGCCGACCTGACCTCGCTGGTGATCGACAAGACCGGAACCCTGACCTTTGGCACGTTGCGCCTGCAAGCCATCGACGGCCCGCCGCAGAACCAGAGTCAGCTGCTGAGGCTTGCTTCCAGCCTCGGTTCTGCCAGCAGCCATCCGGTCAGTCGTGCGCTCGCCGGCCTGGCCGCTCAGGATGACTTGCTGCCGCTCTCGGACATTCACGAACGTCAGGGACTCGGTGTGGTGGCCATGACCGGGCAGGGCAAAGCCGCACTGGGTCGACCCGAGTTGTTTGCGCAGTTGGGTATTCCGACTTCCGCGGTTCCGCAGCACGATGGACCGATTGCCGGGCTCGCGCTCAACGGGCAATTTCTCGCCTGGCTGTTGCTGGCGGACAGCGTCAAACCCGAGGCACGGTTTGCCTTGAGCGAATTGCGCGAGCTTGGGCTGGGCCGGCAATGGTTGCTCACGGGAGATCGTCAGGGGGTGGCGGATGCCCTGGCTCGGGATGTCGGTCTGCCGAATGTGCACGCCCAGGCCTTGCCCGAGGACAAGCTCAATCGGGTCCTCAAGGAAATCGACAGCGGTTTTCGGCCGATGGTGGTCGGCGACGGCATCAATGATTCGCTGGCCCTCAAGGCGGGTGTGGTCGGCGTCGCCATGGGGGCAGGCGGGGCTGACATTGCCCTGGCGTCGGCGGACATCGTGCTGATTGGCAGTGACTTGCGGCGCCTCGGCACCTGCGTGCGCCTGAGTCGCCAGTGCCGCCGCACCTTGCAGATCAACGTGATCATAGGCCTGGGCTGGACGCTGGCCATTGTGGCCTTCGCCGCGTTCGGCTGGCTGGGTGCGGCCGGGGCGATGATCGCGGCGCTGTTGCACAACCTGAGCACTTTGCTGGTGCTGGGCAATGCCGGGCGGTTGCTGCGGTTTCAGGAGCCGTTAATCAAGTTGGCAGGGGAGTCCGACAGCGTACCGCTCTGATCGAACTGTAGGACATTTGCGCAGTCATCTGGATACGGTCATCACTTCTTTGCGTTGACGACGAAAGTTGAGCCCGGACCGATCATAGAAAAGGGCTATCAAATCGATAGCCTGCTATTTTTCGAGGATGGTCTAACCTCATTTCAGACGTCTGAAACCAGGGGGATATTCCATGCTCGCGCAACTTCCACCGGCCTTACAGAATCTGCAGCTCCCATTACGCCTGCGACTCTGGGACGGCCATGAATTCAATCTGGGACCGACGCCCAGCGTCACGATTGTGGTCAAGGACCCACAAATGGTTTCCCAGTTCACCCATCCTAGCCTGGACGCGCTCGGAGCGGCGTTCGTCGAAGGCAAGCTCGAGCTTGAAGGCTCGATGAGCGACGTGATTCGCGTCTGCGATGACTTGAGCCAGGCGCTGTTGGGCGAGGACGAAGACAGCCAGCCGGTGCGCGTCGCGCACGACAAGGAAACCGACGCCAAGGCGATTTCCTATCACTACGACCTGTCCAACGCGTTCTATCAGCTGTGGCTCGACAGTGACATGGCGTACTCCTGCGCCTATTTCGAAACCGGCAGCGAAACCCTGGAACAAGCGCAACAGGCCAAGTTCCGGCATCTGTGTCGCAAGCTGCGCCTGCAACCCGGTGAATACCTGCTGGACGTCGGTTGTGGGTGGGGCGGTCTGGCGCGTTATGCGGCGCGGGAATTCGGCGCGAAAGTGTTCGGTATCACCCTCAGCAAGGAGCAACTGGCGCTGGCCCGTGAACGGGTGACCGCCGAAGGCCTGGACGACCAGATTGAACTGCAGCTGCTCGACTATCGTGATCTGCCCCAGGACGGTCGGTTCGACAAGGTCGTCAGCGTCGGGATGTTCGAACACGTCGGCCACGCGAATCTCGCCGAGTACTGCAAGACCCTGTTTGGCGCGGTGAAGGAGGGTGGCCTGGTGATGAACCATGGCATCACCGCCAAGCACACCGACGGCCGTCCGGTGGGGCGCGGTGCCGGTGATTTCATCGAGAAGTATGTGTTCCCCAACGGCGAACTGCCCCACCTGTCGATGATTTCCGCCGAAATCAGCGAGGCGGGTCTGGAGGTTGTGGATGTCGAGAGCCTGCGCCTGCATTACGCGCGCACGCTTGACCACTGGAGCGAGCGCCTGGAAGACAACCTGGAAGCGGCGGGCAAGCTGGTGCCCGAGCAGGCGTTGCGCATCTGGCGGTTGTACCTGGCGGGATGCGCCTATGCGTTCGCCAGGGGCTGGATCAACCTGCACCAGATCCTCGCCGTGAAAGCCCACCCCGATGGCAGCCATGAACTGCCCTGGACCCGCGACGACATCTACACGCCTTAAAGAATCGGCGAAATAAGCCGGGCGATCCGCATGCCGACCTGTTGCAGGCGATGGGTCTCCCGGCTTTCCTGCTGGGCCACTTCATGGGCCTGGGCGAAGTCCTGGTTGAGCATCTGTTCGACCTCGCCGGCAAAGGCGCTGTCGACCGTCAACAGCATCACTTCAAAATTCAGCCTGAACGAGCGGTTGTCCAGATTGGCGCTGCCGATGGCGCTGATTTCGCTGTCGATCAACACCACCTTCTGATGCAGGAAACCCGGTTCGTAGCGGAACACCCGCACGCCGGCGCGTACCGCCTCGAAGGCGTACAGGCTGGACGCGGCGTAGACGATGCGGTGGTCGGGGCGCGACGGCAGCAGAATCCGCACATCGACACCGCGCAGCACCGCCAGGCGTAACGCTGAGAACACGGCTTCGTCAGGGATGAAATACGGGCTGGTGATCCACACGCGCTCGGAGGCCGCATGGATGGCTTCGACGAAGAACAGCGAGCAGGTTTCGTAGGGGTCCGCCGGGCCGCTGGCCAGCAATTGGCAGAGCACGCCGTCGTCCGGATACACATCCGGCAGTATCAAGGGTGGCAACGATCGCGCCGCCCAGAACCAGTCTTCGGCGAAGGACTCCTGCATGCAGGCCACCACGGGCCCGCGCACCCCGACATGGGTGTCGCGCCAGGGTGCCAGAGGCGGCTTCTCGCCCATGTATTCGTCGCCGACGTTATGCCCGCCCACGAATCCGAGCACGCCATCGACCACCACGATCTTGCGGTGGTTGCGAAAGTTGACCTGGAAGCGGTTAAGCCAGCCGCTGCGCGTTGCGAAGGCTTTGACTTCGACGCCCGCATCACGCAATGACTGCACGTAACTGTGGGGCAGGGAATGGCTGCCGATGCGGTCGTACAGCAGATAGACCGCGACGCCTTCGGCGGCTTTCTTCAATAACAGTGTTCGCAGGCGTTGACCGAGGTGGTCGTCGTGAATGATGAAGAACTGGATCAGCACCGCCTCCCGGGCCTGGCTGATGGCGTCGAAAATCGCTTCGAAGGTGGCCGGGCCGTTGATCAACAGCCGCACTTCATTGTTGGCAAGGCATGGCATGCGTCCCAGCTTGGGCATCGCCCGCAATGATGCATAGGCGTTGGAGGCGCGGGCTGTCAGGGCTTCTTCCACCCAGGGACGCCAGTTCAACTCGGAAATGGCCTTGCGCATTTCCTCGTTGGCCTGTCGTCGCGCCTTGATGTAGCCATCGAATGTGCTGCGGCCAAAGACCAGGTACGGGATCAGCGTGAGGTAAGGCATGAACAGCAACGACAAGGCCCAGGCGATGGATCCCTGGGCGGTCCTTACGGTCAACACGGCATGGATGGCGGCGATCAGCCCCAGGGAATGCAACAACGCGATCAGATAACCGAAAAGGTGCGGTCCAAAGTAATCCATGGGACAGCCTTGCTCCTGAAGATTCAATGCTTAACAGACCATGTTCCGTGCAGAATGTCGCTATTTAATTGGCCCCTGAACCGAAGCCCCTGGCTGACGTCTAACGGCCACTACTGATCAGGAGTGACACGATGAACGTTCGTCTGCTGGGCTTGGCCGTGGCTTTTGGTTTGGCACTTCCCGTGGCCGCTCAGGCGCAGATGCTGCAGCCCGGCCTGTGGGAGCTGACCTCGAGCAACATGAAGGTGGATGACCAGAACCTGCCGGATCTGCAATTGATTCTGGGCCAGATTCAGAGCCAGATGACGCCCGAGCAGCGCGCGCAGCTGGAGAAGCAGGGCATCACCATGGGCGGCAAGGGAATTCGCGCCTGCCTGACGCCGGAACAGGTCAAGAGTGACAACATTCCTCTGACGGACCCTCAGTCGGGCTGCCGCCAGGAAATCACCGAGCGTACCGGCAATCAGTGGAAGTTCCGATTCAGTTGTCCCAAGGCGCAGGGCGCAGGGGTGGCGACGTTCCTGAGTGATCGCGAGTTCACCACCAAGGTGAACGGCACGTTCAACGCCACGGGCATCCAGCAAAAGGGCAGCCTCGATACCCGTGCAGTCTGGTTGGGGCAGGATTGTGGAACGGTGAAGCCCAGGGCCTGACAGCATCGCGAGCAGGCCCGCTCCCACAAGGTAACGAACGTGGAAGCGGGCAGACTCGCGACAAACTGTTCACACCACCACCGCCCCGGTTGACCGCAACCAGGCGCACACCGCTTCAACCGCCATCGTGCCGAAGTCCTCTCCGGTCCGGCTGCGCAACGTGACAAACCCACCTTGTTTTTCCTTTTCGCCGATCACCACCAGATAGGGCACCTGTTGGCTGTGCTCGCGGATTTTGTGGCGGATTTTCTCGTTGCGCAGGTCTGCACGGGCGCGCACGCCGCCGCGGCGCAAGGTTTCAGTCACGGATTGGGCGTAGTCGGCCTGGCGATCGTCCATGCTGACGATCATTACGTGTGGCGGGGCGCGCCAGCTGTCCAGTTCTTCCTGTGAAGCCCAGCAACTGCCGTAGATTCGCTGAGTCGCGGTGCCGCTGATGTGATCGAGGGCGAATGCATGCAGCACCCTCGTTGCAGGAACGTGCGGACCGATCGACCGGCATTCGAAGTCGCCGAGCAGGTAGGGCGTCAGTCTCTCCAGGTCATCGGTGGGCGATGAGGGTTTTCGACGGCGAATCGAATGGTTGGTCGCCGCCAGCGTTTTCATGCGTGCCTCGATGCCCGCCAGATCGACGAGGTTCAGAGGACGCTCGAATTCAAACTCATGGAAGAAGCCGTCACCCAGCACCGATCCGCTCTGCAACTGTGCCTTTGGATAAAGCTGTTTCACGGCCACTGACAGCATCAGTGCGCAGGAGCGTCGCAGGATCTCCAGGCCATCGGGCTCGCGGGGGGTGACGATACTGACCCGGGAATCGGCCTGGAGCATGAACGCACAATCGACCAGTACGCCGTCAACCCTGCCCGCGACGGCGGCTTTTGCCAGCTCGGGACTGATGCTGGCGGCGAGCTCGTACACCGACACGGGTTGGTCGTATTCAAGTAATGAACCATCGCTCAGGGTGATGTGGATCATGTCGGTGCTCTTGAGTGCTCGCGCATAAACCGTAGAGCCAAACCCGGGCAGTTGTCATCTAGACATTTGTCACGCCATGCGAGTTGGTCGGTCACCCGCTCATCGGCGGTTGAACCGACTTATCTACGTACGCCGATTCGGCGTACGAATCATGGCTGGCTCAGCGCCTGGTACAGCGTGTTGAGGTTGTATTCGAACAGTCCGGTGAAGGTGCTGGCCGGGCCACTCGCGGCGAGGGCGTCTGAGTACAGGGTGCCACCGATGTGTGCGTCGCTCTCATCGGCAATCTGTTTGAGCAGGCGCGCGTCCTTGATGTTCTCCATGAACACCGCTTTGACCTTGGCCTGGCGAATCTGGGTGATCAGCGCAGCGACTTCAGCCGCTGACGGCTCGCGCTCGGTGGACAGCCCCTGCGGCGCCATGAAATCGATGCCGTAGGCCTGCCCGAGATAACCGAAGGCGTCGTGGGAGGTGACGATCTTGCGATTGCCTGGCGGCAGTGATCCGAGCTTGGTCTTGGCTTCGGCGAGCAGCGTGTAGATCTGTTTCAGGTACAGCTGGCTGTTGTGTTCGTAATCGGTTTTGTGCGCCGGGTCGGCGGCAACCAGCGCCTTGGTGATGTTGCTGATGTACAGCTCGGCGTTGGCCAGGTTGTGCCAGGCATGCGGGTCGGGAACGGTTGCCCCGTTCTCCTCCAGCGAACGGGGAATCACACCGTGGCTCGCACTGATGACCGTGGCCCTGGTGTCGGTGCTGGTCACCAGGCGATCCAGCCACGGCTCGAAACCGAGACCATTCTTGATGATCAGCTTGGCGCCGAGCAGGGCCTTGGCATCGTCGGGTGTCGGTTCGTAGGTGTGGGCATCGGCATCGGGGCCGACCATGTTGGTGATCTGGATGTGATCGCCGCCGACCTGATGGGTCATGTCAGCGAGGATACTGAAGCTGGTGACGACCTTGAGTTTTTCCGCCGCTGACAGCGACATCGAAAACACCAGACTGAACAACACGAGTAGAGCGCGCATCGGGCAACACCTCATTGGGATGTGAGCAGGGGCGGGCGGCGCATCAAGCCGTGCACCGGCCCGAACACCACGGACAGCAGATACCCGCCGCCCGCCACGAGGACGATGGCCGGGCCGCTGGGCAGCGAGTAGTGGAACGACAGCAGCAGACCGAGCCACACCGACACGCAGCCAAGCAGGGCGGCCACCGCCATCAACACCGGCAGCCGTCGGCTCCAGAAGCGTGCGGCGGCAGCGGGCAGCATCATCAGGCCGACGACCATCAGCGCGCCGATGGCCTGGAAGCCGATCACCAGGTTCAGCACGACCAATGTCAGGAACACAGCGTGGGCGAGAGGGCCGAGGCGGCTGACGGTTTGCAGGAACAGCGGGTCGAGGGTATCCAGCACCAGCGGTTTGTAGATGAGCGCCATGGCGATCAGGCTGAGCCCCGAGACCCACAACATGCCTGTCAGGGTTGGACCGTCGACCGCCAGTGCCGAGCCGAACAACAGGTGCAGCAGGTCCAGGCGCTTGCCGGCGATGCCGAGGATCAGCACGCCGCTGGCGAGGGCGATCGGGTAGATCGCGGCCAGACTGGCGTCTTCGCGCAGGCCGGTGCGGCGGGTAATCCACGCGGCGAGCCCGGCCATGCTCAAGCCAGCGCCCAAGCCTCCCAGGGTCAACGCTGGCAGGCTCAATCCGGCGAACCAGAAACCCAACGCCGCGCCGGGAAGGATGCCGTGAGCGACCGCGTCACCGATCAGGCTCATGCGCCGAAGGATCAGGAACACGCCGAGGGGGGCCGTGCTGCACGCCAGCACCAGTCCACCGAGCAGTGCGCGACGCATGAACACGAACTCTTGGAAGGGTTGCCACAGGTGGACGACTGTCAGCATCAGGCCACCTGCGTGTGCGGTTGCTGATGAATCAGCTCGGTGCTCGGACCGAGTACGCATCCACTGTTCCTGATCAACAGAGTTTGCGGCATGTGGTGCCGTACCGCCGCCAGGTCATGACAGACGACCACCAGGGTTCGCCCTTGTGCGTGCCACTGATGCAGGTGTTTCCACAGCAACGCTTGCCCCTCTTCATCGAGCGCTGCGTGGGGTTCGTCGAGTAACAGCAGCGGTGCTTCGGCGAGGCTCAGGCGGGCGAGGAGTGCGCGCTGCAGTTCGCCGCCGGAGAGCGCCATCAAGGGGCGTTGTTCCAACCCCGTCAGACACCAGTCTTCAAGGGCGGCGGCGAGGCGCTGACGACGGACTTCGGCCGATTGCTTGTGGCCCCAGAAACCGGCGGCGACCAAGGCTTGCAGGCTGATCGGGAATTGCCGGTCGAGGTGTTGCTGCTGGGGCAGGAACGATAGCGAGCCTTGGCGCGGAACCGCGAGAATGACGTTGCCGCTCAGCGGTTTTTGCAGGCCGGCGATGACTTTCAGCAAGCTGCTTTTGCCTGAGCCATTGGCGCCTATTACGGCGGTCATGCTGCCTTTGGGCAGTTCAAAACTGACGGCCGGGGTGAGGGGGTGTCCAACGGCTCCCCAGCGTAATGCCTCGCAGCGAATCATGCGGCCTCCCAATTCCATCGGCTCTCGGCGACGGCGTCATGAGCGTGAAGGCTTTCGGCGTGGATCACGCGGACATGCAAGGCGGTGATTTCCGGGGAGCGTTTCATGGCCAGATGCAAACGCCGCGCGGCGTCTTCGCAGAACATCAGGTTTTGCCCGTTAGCCAATGCGAAGGCTTGTTCATCGGCGCGTTTCACGGCCGTTTGCACGGCAGTGCCGAGGGCGGCTTCTGCCTCATCGATAACCTCGATCAACGGCAGTGCCTCGACACCTTCAACCAGGCGAAGACGCAATTGCGCATGGCTGCGCTGGCTATGAGGTGTTGCAACGATGCCTTTGGTTGAACCCAGCCAGGCCAGAACGTCTGCGTGTTGCAACGAACGGTTGGCGAAGTCGTCGACGAATTGCTGCTGGATCAGCTGCCGAGCCAGGGCCGCTGAACAAGGGCAGGTGGAGGAATAAGGCAGCTGGATTTTTAGTTCCACGTGGAACATCGCGTTTTTCAGATGCGCTTCAATGCTGACGGGATAGCTTTTCCAACCGGACAGCGGGCTGATGAGGGCAGGCCTTTTCAGCAGCAGGTCGGTGTCGATCTTCAGGTAGGCACGGGTCGACAGGCCTTGGTGGGAGTCGAGGAAATGCTCCAGGACTCGTCGGATCAGGTGTGGGGTCAGGTTTTCCTGCTCAAGCAATTCCAACGCGAGGTACAGCCGCGACATGTGAATGCCACGCGCTTCGCCATCGTCCAGGCTGACACCGGCGTCGGCTGTCGCGCTCAAGCGTTGGCCATCGAACAGGATCGGCAAGGCAATGCCGCACATGCCCACCCATTCGAGCGGCAGGGCTTGGCGTGTAGCCTGCGCGGCGATATCCGGCAGAGTCAGCGCATTCATCAGCAGGTCCATAGTGGGAATCGAACTTGAATGTTATGTTATTACATCAAATTCGACTACGTCTTTTTCACGAGGGTTTTCACCGTGAACCGACGTGACGTGTGCAACGAAGGGCTACAGCGCTCTTTCCAGAATAATCCGCAGCTCGACAGCTGCTTCGCCGGGTAACGGGCGCAAAAAAAGCGCAGGCCTAGCAACCGGAAATACGGCTGCAGGTGAATTTGGCACTGCTACCGCCGGAACTGGAAAAGCGATTGAGGGTGGTCCAGCCAACCCGCCGGTTGTAACCGACCCAGGCTTCGCCGTCTGAGGCGATGCCGGTGAAAAACGTGAGTTGTCCGTAGCGGCTGTTGGTTTGCGCCCAGTAGCGTTTTCCCGCGCGTTCGAAGCCGCGCAGGTAGAGCGTGTTGCCGACGGTGTTGACGCTGTAGGCATTGCCGTCGGCATCCACGCAAGCCAGCAGATTGGCGCTGCGGGTGCAGTTGGCCAGGCCCGGGGTTTGTGCCCGGGCGTCCAGGGTGAGCAGCAGCGAAGCGATCATCAGCGCGATTTTCAGGGCCATACGCAGAGTGTTTCTCACGGATCGGACGGGGTTCAGCATCGTGCCCTTTGTCATCGGCGGCAAGAGGGGGTGGCTTGATTGCATTGTTATACTGTAACGTAAAAATAAGCCCGACACTGCGACCGGGCATTCCTGTGAGGATTCCCTGATGCCCCATCGTCTCCCCGTCACCGTCCTGTCGGGCTTTCTCGGCGCCGGTAAAAGCACGCTGCTCAATTACGTACTGCGTAACCGCGAAGACCTGCGGGTTGCGGTGATCGTCAATGACATGAGTGAAATCAACATCGATGGCAGCGAAGTGCAGCGTAATGTCACCCTCAACCGCGCCGAAGAAAAGCTCGTGGAAATGAGCAACGGCTGCATCTGCTGCACCTTGCGCGAAGACTTGCTCGAAGAGGTCGGCCAACTCGCCAGGGATGGCCGCTTCGACTACCTGCTGATCGAGTCCACCGGCATCGCCGAGCCGCTGCCCGTGGCCGAAACCTTCACCTTCCGTGACGAGGAAGGCCGCAGCCTGTCTGACGTCGCGCGGCTCGACACCCTGGTCACCGTGGTCGACGGGGTGAATTTCCTGCTCGATTACCAGGCCGCGGAGAGCCTCGCGTCCCGTGGTGAAACCCTGGGCGAGGAGGACGAACGGCTGATCACCGAGTTGCTGATCGAGCAGGTCGAATTTGCCGACGTGATCCTGATCAGCAAGATCGACCTGATCAGCAGCAGCGAACGCCAGGAGCTGATGGCGATCCTCGAAAGGCTGAACCCGCAGGCCGAAATCCTGCCGATGGTGATGGGCGAAATCCCTTTGGCGAAAATTCTCGATACCGGTCGTTTCGACTTCGAAAAAGCCGCGCAGGCACCGGGTTGGTTGCGCGAGTTGCGCGGCGAGCACGTGCCGGAAACCGAGGAATTCGGCATCGCCTCCACCGCGTACCGGGCGCGCCGACCCTTTCATCCCCAGCGTTTTTTCAACTTCATCGATGGCCCGTGGACCAACGGCAAGCTGTTGCGCTCCAAAGGCTTTTTCTGGCTGGCCAGCAAACCCATGGATGCCGGCAGCTGGTCCCAGGCCGGTGGTTTGATGCGCTATGGTTTTGCCGGTCGCTGGTGGCGGTCCGTGCCGAAAGACCAATGGCCCCAGGACGCGGAAAGCACCGCGGCGATCATGGCGAACTGGACCGCCGCCACGGGTGATTGCCGGCAGGAACTGGTGTTCATCGGCCAGAACATCGACTTTGCACAACTCAGCGCTGAACTGGACGATTGTCTGCTGACCGATGAGGAAATGGCCCTGGGCGCCGAGGGCTGGCAATTGTGGCCGGACCCGTTCGGGCCCTGGTATGAAGAGGTGGCCGCGTAACCCTCGACTAAATGAGAGCGCGGATCAAGGCTGGAGCCAGTGCCCCTGGCTCTGGCTTTCGCAATACGGCTTCAGATACGCCGCGTCGGTGGCCACGCCGTAATAGTGAATATCCTGCTGGTAAGGCATATTGGCAACTTGCGCATTGCTGCACACGCCAAAGGCGCCGGCAGGGCAGTGGTCGACGTATTGCACCTCGACTTTCTGCCCGGCCAGGTTCGGCTGACAGAACCCGTCGGCGAAGAGTTTTTCCGGGATGCTGCGGTTCTCCTGGCAGACCTTCACGTCGAGCCGCTCAGCCGTGCTGTGTACCACGCACGCCTGGGCCAGCGCCTCGCCGCCAATGAGCGACAGGAGCAATGTCCAGCCAATCAACCGCATCCTCCACCTCCTCAGAAAACCTCGACCATGCTGCAGAACATTCCCACGCACGTCATCGCCGGACCATTGGGCGCCGGCAAGACCAGCCTGATCAAGCACCTGCTGGCCCAGCGACCGGCGAACGAGCGTTGGGCGGTGTTGATCAACGAGTTCGGGCAGATCGGTATCGATGCTGCGCTGCTGACCCGTGACGTCGATGGTATCGCACTGGGTGAAGTCGCCGGAGGCTGTTTGTGTTGCATAAATGGTGCGCCGTTCCAGATCGGTCTCGGACGCTTGCTGCGCAAGGCGCGACCGGACCGGTTGTTCATCGAGCCTTCCGGGCTCGGTCATCCAGCGCAGTTGCTCAAGCAATTGGGTGAAGCGCCCTGGGTTGGCGTACTGGCGGTTCAGCCCAGTGTGCTGGTGCTGGATGCCCAGGCGCTCGCCGCCGGCAAGCCCTTGCCTGTGACGCAGCAGGCGGCGTTGAGCTACGCCGGGTTGTTGCTGTTGAACAAGGCCGAGCATCTCGATGAGCGCGATCGGCAACGCATCGCCGCTCAGCTGCCGGCACGGCCCCTGTACTGGACGCAGCGAGCCGGGTTGCCGCTGAGCGAGCTGCCGGGTCTCGAGGCGAGAGCGGTGGCGGGTGTGGATAACTTCATCGCGCCCAAGGGGTTGGCGCAGATGCCGGCGGTATGGCCTGACCCGGCGCGGCCGATATGCCTGAGCCAGGAGCAGGACGATGGCTGGAGCATCGGTTGGCGCTGGCACCCAGGCCAGAGGTTCGATTCGGCGCGCCTTGGCCGATGGCTTGAAAGCCTTGTCTGGCGGCGGGCGAAGCTGGTTATCCACAGCGAAGGGGGCTGGCTGTCGGCCAATGCGCTGGATAACGCGACACTGGCCTGGCAGCCCAGCGAATGGCGCCAGGATTCGCGGATCGAACTGATTTTCAGCGGGCCGCAGCCGGTAGACTCGTTGCAGCGCTCACTGGATCACTGTCGATCCGGTTAAGGACGCCATTTCGTGTGTTCCTGCCGCCACTGGCTAAGCTCAATCACTTCGGCGCGGGGCTTCGTCACATCGGCCACCGGTGGCGTTTCGTCGAACGGCATCGGGTAGGGCGCCAGTTCGATCTGCGCACTGTGGGCGCCGAACTGGGTGATGGTGCCGTTATGGCGGGTTTCGCCGGTCACCGTGAATTCGAAGTTATACACACGGGCCAGGCGCCGCCGGCCGTTGGCGTCCTTGATGAAGGTGATTTTCTTCAACGCGACATTGCCGTCCAGCAACTCGATCCCGAGTTTGCCGCAGTGCTGCTTGACCCGCTCCAGCGCGCGCTCGCGCAAGCCATGGTTGTGCCACAGCCAGGCGCCAGCCGTGGCGAGCAGCATCAACACGAAGATATTTCCGAGGGTCAGCATCAACGGGTGCTCCAACAATAGGATGTCAGCTTAACTGCGTCGCCGGTCTGTCGTACAGGCTGCGTTTAGTCGCATACTGCGCGGCTCGAATTTCAATCGTTTGACGGAACTCACGGCATGAAACGTACGCCACATCTGCTCGCCATTCAGTCCCACGTCGTGTTCGGCCACGCTGGCAACAGCGCTGCGGTTTTCCCGATGCAGCGGGTCGGGGTGAATGTCTGGCCGCTCAACACTGTGCAGTTCTCCAACCACACTCAATATGGCCAGTGGACCGGTGAAGTGCTGTCGCCGCAGCAGATTCCCGAACTGGTCGAAGGCATTGCGGCGATTGGCGAGTTGGGAAATTGCGACGCCGTGTTGTCCGGGTATTTGGGCAGTGCGGCCCAGGGGCGTTCGATCCTGAAGGGCGTCGAGCAGATCAAGGCGATAAACCCCAAGGCCCTTTATTTGTGCGACCCGGTGATGGGCCATCCGGAAAAGGGTTGCAGCGTACCGGCTGAAGTCAGTGATTTCCTGCTGGAAGAAGCGGCCGCCGTGGCGGACTTCATGTGCCCCAACCAACTGGAGCTCGACAGCTTCTCGGGGCGCAAACCGCAGTCACTGTTCGATTGCCTGGCAATGGCGCGTGCGCTGCTGGCCCGCGGTCCGAAGGCGGTGCTGGTCAAGCACCTGGCGTACCCCGGCAAACCGGCGGATGCATTCGAGATGTTGCTGGTGACGGCCGAAGCGAGCTGGCATCTGCGCCGCCCGTTGCTGGCGTTTCCGCGCCAGCCGGTGGGCGTCGGCGACCTGACTTCCGGTCTGTTTCTGGCGCGGGTGTTGTTGGGCGACAGCCTGGTGGCGGCGTTCGAGTTCGCGGCCTCGGCGGTGCATGAAGTGTTGCTGGAGACCCAGGCGTGCGCCAGTTACGAGCTGGAGCTGGTCCGCGCGCAGGACCGCATCGCGCACCCACGGGTGAAGTTCGAGGCGACTGCGATCAGTCTTTGAACAGGGCAGGGCCCATCGCGAGCGGGCTCGCTTCCCGCAAGGGCTTGGGTGAACACCAACCCGGTGTTCACCGCACAGCCGGCGATGTCTATCTAAAGCGCAATAGGCGCCTCAGGCATCACCCTTGATTTCCTGATAGCGCTTTTCCAGTTCCTGACGAATCTGGCGACGCTGCTGGGCCTGGATGAAGCGGCGCTTGTCTTCGCCGTTCTGTGGTTGCAGCGGCGGCACGGGCGCCGGTTTGCGGTTGTCGTCCACCGCGACCATGGTGAAGAAGCAACTGTTGGTGTGGCGCACCGAGCGCTCACGGATGTTCTCGGTCACCACCTTGATGCCCACCTCCATCGAGGTATTGCCGGTGTAGTTGACCGAGGCCAGGAAGGTCACCAGTTCGCCGACATGCACCGGCTCGCGGAAAATCACCTGATCCACCGACAGGGTCACGACGTAGCGGCCGGCGTATCGGCTGGCGCAGGCGTAGGCCACTTCGTCGAGGTACTTGAGCAGGGTGCCACCGTGGACATTGCCTGAGAAGTTGGCCATGTCGGGAGTCATCAATACCGTCATCGACAGCTGGGCGTTTCCGGGTTCCATAGCGTTCTCACGGGTCAAGGCGGGTTTCGGAAGGGTGCACCTCTACGGGTGCCTGGGCGGTTTTTCGAACCACAGTTATCGGGACGCCGGGCGGGTGATTGCCGTCACGACAAATCTATCTGTTTCCATATATTGCACCGCCTTTCTGCCGGAAGTCGCGGTGTTACCCTGCAAAAGCCCGGTCCGAGGGCAATTCCTACGCGAAATGCGAATTTTTTTCCCGCTCGACCAGACCTTTCGCGGGCCTGGCGTTTGAGCAATGTCACCCAAGGAGCCCCACGCCATGCATGCCATCAGTTTTATTCAGGATCTGGCAGTGATCATGTTGGTCGCGGGTGTGGTGACTGTGCTGTTTCATCGCCTGAAGCAACCGGTGGTGCTGGGCTATATCGTCGCCGGCTTCATCATCGGCCCGCACACGCCACCGTTCGGCCTGATCCACGACGAAGAAACCATCAAGACCCTTGCCGAACTCGGGGTGATTTTCCTGATGTTCTGCCTGGGCCTGGAGTTCAGCCTGCGCAAGCTGTTCGCGGTCGGCGCCACAGCGTTTATCGCGGCGTTCCTGGAAATCGTGCTGATGATCTGGATCGGCTACGAAATCGGCAGCTGGTTCGAATGGAACACCATGGATTCGTTGTTCCTCGGGGCCATCCTGGCGATTTCTTCGACCACCATCATCGTCAAGGCACTCAACGACCTGAAGATGAAGAACGAGCGCTTTGCGCAACTGATCTTCGGCGTGCTGATCGTCGAGGACATTCTTGGCATCGGCATCATTGCCCTGTTGTCGAGCATTGCAGTCAGCGGCACGGTCAGTTCCGGCGAAGTGTTTTCCACGGTCGGCAAGTTGTCGTTGTTCATGATCGTCGCCCTGGTGATCGGCATCCTGCTGGTGCCGCGACTGCTGGCCTACGTGGCCAGGTTCGACAGCAACGAGATGCTGCTGATTACCGTGCTGGGCCTGTGCTTCGGCTTTTGCCTGCTGGTGGTCAAACTTGAGTACAGCATGGTCCTGGGGGCGTTCCTGATTGGCGCAATCATGGCCGAGTCCCGGCAGTTGCTGAAGATCGAGCGGCTGATCGAGCCGGTCCGCGACCTGTTCAGTGCGATCTTCTTCGTCGCCATCGGGCTGATGCTGGACCCTATGATCTTGCTGCAATACGCGTGGCCGATTGCGGTGATCACCGTGGCCGTCGTGCTCGGCAAAATGCTGTCCTGCGGCCTGGGTTCCTTTATCGCCGGCAATGACGGACGCACCTCACTGCGAGTGGGGATGGGGCTGTCGCAAATTGGCGAGTTTTCTTTCATCATCGCGGCGCTGGGCATGACGTTGCAGGTCACCAGCAACTTCCTCTACCCGGTGGCCGTCGCGGTGTCGGTGATTACCACGCTGCTGACGCCTTACCTGATTCGTGCTGCCGATCCGTTGTCGATCAAGCTGGCCGCCGTGATGCCGCAGCGCCTGGGCCGCGTCTTGGGGATGTATGGCGAATGGTTGCGCAATATCCAGCCGCAGGGCGAGGGCGCGCTGCTGGCGTCGATGATTCGGCGGATTCTGTTGCAGGTGGGGGTCAACCTGGCACTGGTGATTGCGATCTTCTTCTCGGGTGCCTACTTCGCTGCGCGCATGTCCCCTTACCTGCAAGACTGGATCAGTGACCCGAGCTGGCAGAAAGCATTGATCTGGGGCGGGGCGTTGCTCTTGTCGCTGCCCTTCCTGATCGCCGCATATCGCAAGCTCAAGGCGCTGTCGATGTTGCTGGCGGAGATGGGCGTGAAGCCGGAGATGGCGGGCCGACACACGCAGCGAGTGCGTCGGGTGATCTCCGAGGTGATCCCGATCCTCTCGCTGCTGGTGATCTTCCTGCTGCTGGCGGCCTTGTCGGCCAGTATCCTGCCCACTAACAAACTGCTGGTGCTGATTGTCGTGGTCGCGGCCGCCGTGGCGGCGCTGCTCTGGCGCTGGTTCATTCGCGTGCACACGCGGATGCAGGTGGCGCTGCTCGATACGCTGGATAACCACAAGGATTCATCCGGGCATTGAGCGCGCGGGTGCCGGGCGTCTCAGCTTTCCAGCCAGACGTCCCGCGCCCAGTGCCACACCGATTCCCAGGTTTCCTCGGCAATCAGCTCTTCGTCGGCCTGCCACAGCACCACGGTGCCGTCTTCTTCGACCAGGTAGTAGTCGTCACCGTCCTGGCAGATCGGGATCATGCTGCGATCAACACCGGCATCCCAGGCATTGGCGGCCACGTCAGGCAGGTAGGTGTGGGATTGCGGGTCGGTGACGGTCACCGGCTCCAGGCTGCCGTAGACCACATCGCTGACGGTCAGCAAAAACTCCCTGAAGACAAACGGGATATCGATGAACAGTTGCTCTTCGATTTCGACCAGCAGGTCCTCGTCCGGCAGCTCCAAGGGGACGGGTACGGGTTCGTTGGCTTCACGCAGTTGTTCGATGATTTCTTCCACGTCCGGGATCCTCTTGCTTGTATGGCGCGGTTTATATGGAGCGGTTTATACAGTAGCTTGCTATGGATGCAATCGCGAAATAGAAAAACCCCGGCCTGGGCCGGGGTTTTTTACAGGGTAACGTCGCATTGGATTCGTTGCGGGTCGGTTCAGCCGTTCTGGCGGATCCCTGCGACCAGCCAAGGCTGGTTCTCACCCTGGGCACGCTCCATGTTCCAGCTCTCGCTGAAGACTTCGCCCTGGTCGAAACGCGACGTCTTCGACACACCGCTGAAGGTCAGGGTGGCGATCGTCTTGTCGGCACGATCATCGACGCCATCCAGTTGGACATTGAGGTTATCAATGTAGGTGGACTGGAAGCCGTCACCCAGGTCGGCACGCTCGCGCTTGAGGAACTCGAGCAGCTGCGGGGTCACGAACTCGGCGATCTTGTCCATTTCGTTGGCGTCCCAGTGTTGTTGCAGGGACTGGAAGTGGTTGCGGGCGGCTTCAATGAAGTTGTGCTCATTGAACCAGGCCGGGGCATTGATCACCGGACGGGCGGCAACTGGCGCGGCCGAACCACCGAAGATGGAACCCATGGATGGCTTCTGCTCGAACACTTCACGCTGCATCGGCGCGCCGGCTGGAGCCAGGTGCTCCTGCTGCTTGCGGCGACGGGCGGCAATGAAACGGAAGACCAGGAAGGCGATGACCGCCATGATCAGGATGTCGAAGATCTGCATACCCTGGAAGCCGCCGCCCATGAACATGGAGGCCAGCAGGCCACCGGCAGCGATACCGGCCAGAGGGCCGAGCCAGCGAGAGGCACCGCCGGCCTTGGCGGCAGCGCCAGCGGCACCGGCCGCGCCCGCAGTGGCAGCAGCGCCACCTGCAGCAGAAGAAGGAGCCATTTGGCTGGTCTGGTGAGTCGGCGCGGCGCCGGAGCTCTTGCCGCCACCAAAGCGCTTGGCGTTGGCGTCGAGGCTCATCGTCAGGCCGATGCACAACGCCATGGCGATGCTAAGAAAACGTTTCATAAAGGGAATTCCCATTTGTGGATGGCACGCGCGCCATGTTGCACAGCTGAAGTGTTACTGGCTAGCGGCAGAGTGTTTCGGGCTTTTGCCTGACAGGTCGGGTTCAGCTTCAGTCAGTGCAATCAGCTTGTTAACTTTGGTGTGTAGGAAGGGTAAATAAGTTCTGTAGGAATGCAGTCCTGTGGCAGCGAGGCTGCTCGCGAAAGCTGCTCCACGGCCTTTCACAAGAACCGTGGCGCTTCCATCGCGAGCAGGCTCGCTCCCACATGAAAGCGGTATGTCAGATCGCTTCGAGCTTCGCGTAACCCAGCATCAGCCATTTGCTGCCTTCGCTGAAGTTCACCTGGACCCGTGCCTGCGCGCCCGCACCCTCGAAGTTCAGGATCACGCCGTCGCCGAACACCGAGTGCCGCACGGCCTGACCCAGGGAGAAACCGGTCTGCGGGATCTCGCTGCCGCCAAACAGGCTGGCGCTGCTTTGTTGCTGACCCCCGCCGAACGGGCGGCTGACGCTGTTAGACAGGCGTACTTCCTGGATCAGCCCCTTGGGTACTTCGCGTACGAATCGCGAGACCTTGTTGTAGGTTTCGCTGCCGTACAGGCGTCGGGTTTCAGCGTAGGTCATCACCAGGTTCTGCATGGCGCGGGTGATGCCGACATACGCCAGGCGCCGCTCTTCCTCAAGACGACCGGGTTCTTCCAGGCTCATCTTGTGCGGGAACAGGCCTTCTTCCATGCCCACCAGGAACACGTAGGGAAACTCCAGGCCCTTGGCGCTGTGCAAGGTCATCAACTGGATGCTGTCTTCGTGCTCATCGGCCTGGGTGTCTCCGGCCTCCAGCGACGCGTGACCCAGGAACGCCGCCAATGGCGTCAGGTCTTCGTCCTCTTCGGTATTTTCGAAGTTGCGCGCGGCGCTGACCAGTTCCTCAAGGTTTTCCACCCGGGCCTGGCCTTTCTCGCCTTTTTCCGCCTCATGGTAGGCAATGAGACCGGATTGCTCGATGACCGTCTGGGTCATCAGGTGCAGCGGCATGTCCATGCACTTGGCCGCGAGGTTCTCGATCAGCTCCATGAACGCGCCCAGCGCGCCCGCCGCCCGGCCAGTCAGCCCTTTATTGGCGATCAGCAGGCGCATCGCTTCCCACATCGACACATCGCTGTGGCGTGCGTGCTCTCGAATCGCTTCAACGGTTTTCTCGCCGATGCCGCGAGTCGGTACGTTGATCACCCGTTCCAGCGCGGCATCGTTGCCACGGCCTTCCAGCAAACGCAGGTAGGCCATGGCATTCTTGATTTCCGCGCGTTCGAAGAAGCGCTGGCCGCCGTAGATGCGGTACGGAATGCGCTCGCGCAGCAGGGCTTCTTCCAAAACGCGCGATTGGGCGTTAGAGCGGTACAAAATAGCGATATCGCTGCGGGCCAAGCCTGTTTTCAGCGCACTTTCGATGGTTTCCACCACGTAGCGTGCTTCGTCATGTTCGTTGAAGGCCGCGTACAGGTTGATGGCTTCGCCGTCGCCGCCGTCGGTCCACAACTCTTTGCCCATGCGCCCGGTGTTGTTGGCGATCAGGGCGTTGGCGGCCTTCAGGATGCCGGCGGTGGAGCGGTAGTTCTGCTCCAGGCGAATGACTTCGGCATCCGGGAAATCGTCGGAATACTGGTAGATGTTCTCGATTTTCGCGCCCCGCCAGCCGTAGATCGACTGATCGTCGTCGCCGACCACCATCAGGCTGTCGCCACCCTTGGCCAGCAGGCGCAACCAGGCGTACTGCACGGCGTTGGTGTCCTGGAACTCGTCCACCAGGATGTGCCGGAAGCGCTTCTGATAATGCGCCAGCAGCCCCGGGTGATCGCGCCACAGGTCGAGGGCCCGCAGCAGCAGCTCGGAGAAGTCGATGACGCCGGCACGCAGGCATGCGGCCTCGTAGGCTTCATAAATGCCGCGCATGGTCGCCAGGAACAGATCGCCACTGGCCTGGATGTGTTGCGGGCGCAGGCCCTCGTCTTTCTGCCCGTTGATGAACCACTGGGCCTGTCGCGCCGGCCAGCGTTGTTCGTCCAGGCCCAACTCGCGGATAACGCGCTTGACCAACCGTTGCTGGTCGTCGCTGTCGAGAATCTGGAAGGTCTGGCTCAGCCCGGCTTCCTGCCAATGCGCCCGCAACAGGCGGTGGGCCAGGCCGTGGAACGTGCCGACCCACATGCCGGCCGGGTTGATACCCATCAACTGCTCGATGCGATGGCGCATCTCGGCAGCGGCCTTGTTGGTGAAAGTCACCGACAGGATCGAATGGGGCGAGGCATTTTCGACCTGGATCAACCAGGCGATACGGTGCACCAGCACTCGGGTTTTACCGGAGCCAGCACCGGCCAGGACCAACTGACGACCCACGGGGGCCGCTACGGCCTGGCGTTGGGCATCGTTGAGGGAGTTCAGCAGAAGGGAGAGATCATCGCGCATCGGGGCATTCTAGGGGCCCGCGTCACACCGGGCAAACCCCGCGGTGCTTTAGCCGATGAAAGATGCGCGCGGGACGACCGGTCAGTCATCCGTTGCAGGCGTTGGCGGGGCTCGCCTGCAGGGTTTGCCGGGGGCCAAAGGGCTGAGGACTTTTGTCGAATTTATGATCTGGAGCAGTTTGGTAAGGTCATGGGCTTGTGTATGCTCCGTCCACGTTTCGGGCTCAGCTCATCATTATAAGAACAAGAACATTGCCTATGACCCCCAGCTCCGATCTGTCGGGCCCCACTGTGGAACCGCGGGTGATCCGTAAACAGTACGCCATGGAAATGGCGGTCGAGCGTACGCGCCTGCTCTATCAGGGTTCGCTGTTGCCGACGCTGTTCATGTTGATCAATGGCCTGGTGTGCGCGGGACTGCTCTGGAGTCCGCAGCGTTACTTCGTCATCACCGTCTGGCTGGTGTGGTTGCTGTCACTGGTAGCCTTGCGGGTGATCCAGGTCGCCGCCTTCGACTCGGCAATCCCCAATCGCCAGGCCCATCCCGTGTGGCGCCGCATGTTTCTGCTTGGCTCGGCCATGACCGGCCTGACGCTCGCCGGCGCCGGCATTGCGCTGGTGCCCGCCGACAATTTCATCCAGCAAGCCTGGGTGTTCGGCCTGATCGGCGCCGCCGCCCTGTCGGCCAGCGTGGCCTACGCCGTCAGCCTGCCCGCCTTCCTGTCTTTTACCTTGCCTTGCCTGTTGCCCGCCATTGCCTACCTGTTCTGGGGCGGCGACGGGCAGGGGCAGGGTTGGGGCTGGTTCGGGCTGATCCTGTTGGGCGCCTTGAGTGTCGTCGCCTGGCAGGTCAACCGGCTGATCGATGGCGGCTTGTTGCGACGTTTCCAGAATCAGGCCTTGATCGAGCATTTGCAGGCGGCGCAAACCCGCAGCGATCAGTTGAACCAGGAGCTGGCCAGGGAAATCGAACAGCGCCGCCGTGCCGAGGATGAGTTGCGTGAAATCCAGTCGGGGCTGCGAACCCGCGTCGCCGAGGGCAGCCTCGAGCTGGAGGCCGCCAATCAGGCGTTGAGTAAAAGTGAAGCACGTCTGGCGCTGGCGCTGAAAGCCAGTGAGTTGGGGTTGTGGGACTGGAACCTGCAAACCGACGAAGTCCACCACACGCACCTCCAGGAACTGTTCGGCCTCGACCCGGAGTTCGTCACGGCGATGCTCGATCACCTCACCCCGCGCCTGCATCCTGACGACCTGCCGGCGCTGAAACGTGCGCTGGTCGAGCACCTGAAGGGGCGAAGCGAGGATTATCAGATTGAGTACCGCGTGCGCCACGGCGATGGCCACTGGGTGTGGATCGAGGACCGTGGCCGGGCGGTCGAGCGCACCGAAAGCGGCCGGGTGATCCGCATGGTCGGCACTCGTCGCGACATCACCGCCAGCAAGGGCCTGGAAGCGCAACTGCAACTGGCGGCGACGGTGTTCGAAGCCGCCAGCGAAGGCATCATGATTTTCGATCCGAATTACGCCCTGATCGCCGTCAACCAGGCGTTCAGCCGCTTAACGGGCTACGACCTCGACGACATGATCGGGCGCAACGTCGTGGAGCTGCCGTGCAGTCGCGACGCGCGCCGGCACTATGGGGCGATTCACCAGGCGCTGGAGCAACACGGCAGCTGGCAGGGCGAACTGGTGGAGACGCGTAAGAACGGCGAGCTGTACCCGCAATGGTTACAGTTGAATACCGTGCGCGATAAGCGGGGAAACATCAGCCATATTGTAGGCTTCTTCGCCGATCTTTCGGCACGGCGCGAATCCGAAGAGCGCATGCGCTACCTGACGCACTATGACGAACTGACAGGGCTGGCCAACCGTTCGCTGTTCCGCGAGCGCCTGCGCGAAGCCCACCAGCGCGTGCGCCAGGGCGGCCGCAGCCTGGCGCTGCTGCACATCAACCTTGACCGTTTCAAGTTGCTCAATGACAGCCTCGGCCATGAAATTGCCGATCAGTTGCTGCAGAAAATGGCCCGGCGCCTGGTGAATGCGCTGCCGGAGGCGGACACCATCGCACGGCTGTCCGGTGATGAGTTCGCCGTGCTGTTCGACGCCTACGGCACGCTCTCGAGCCTGGCGCGGGTGGCGACGCGCCTGTCGACCAAGCTGCGGGTCCCGGTGACCGTCGAAGGGCATGAACTGGTGGTCAGTGCATCCATGGGCATCAGCATGTTGCCGGACAACGCGCGGGAAATCTCCGCGCTGGTGAGCCAGTCGAACATGGCCATGCAGCATGCCAAGCATTTGGGCGGCAACAATTTCCAGTTCTACACCGACAGCCTGCAAGCCAGCACCCTGGAGCGGCTGCAACTGGAAAACCGCTTGCGCAAAGCCATCGAAGAAAAACAGCTGAAGGTCTTCTACCAGCCAAAACTGTGCCTCGCCACAGGGCGGCTGAACGCTGCCGAGGCGCTGGTGCGCTGGGATCACCCGACCATGGGCAACGTCCCGCCAGGTGACTTTATCGGCCTGGCCGAGGAAACCGGCCTGATTGGTCCTATCGGTGAGTTCGTGCTGCGCCAGGCCTGCTGGCAGGCCTGCGAGTGGCAGCGTCAGGGGCTGGAGGCGATTCGGGTCTCGGTCAATCTGTCGGTGCATCAATTGCGTCAGGGCAAACTGGTCAGCCTGGTGCGTCAGGTGCTGGAAGAAACCGGGCTGGCGCCGCACTACCTGGAACTGGAACTGACGGAAAGCCACTTGCTCGACAGTGTCGAACACATCATTGCCACCTTCCAGCAACTGCGTGACCTCGGGGTGAAACTGGCGATTGACGATTTTGGTACCGGCTACTCATCCCTGAGTTACCTCAAGCGCATTCCGGTGGATTACGTGAAGATCGATCAGGCGTTCATTCGTGGTCTGGGGGAGGGCAGTGTGGATGCGGCGATCACCCGGGCAATCATCGCGATGGCCCATGGCTTGTCGTTGAAGGTGGTGGCCGAGGGGGTGGAGAAGGCCGAACAGCTCGAGTTCTTGCGGGCCGAGCATTGCGATGAGGTGCAGGGTTACCTGATCAGTCGGCCGATCGAAGCGGATGGGCTGGCGTCGCTGCTGCGCGCACAAGACGCTCGCTAAGGGGCCGGAATCGCCATTGCCAAAAGGCGTGGGGGATCGTTTGGCGCCAACTCGGCATGGGCGCTACATCGGACATTCCTTGCCAAAACAAAGAGGTCGTCAGCGATTCAGTTACGCATTTGATCGGGCAAAAAGCCGATTCATGTAGTATAACTACAAGCTTGCTACATCTCCGGCACCTGCCCATAACAAAGAGTCCAGGCCCTTGAATCTGCTGCAACACATCGCCCAGTCACGTCACCTGTTACGCAAGTCGGAGCTCAAGGTCGCCGACCACGTGCTGCTTGACCCTGCGGCGGTGATGCACAGTTCCATGGCGGACCTCGCCCACAGCGTGGGCATCAGTGAACCGACCATCGTCCGTTTCTGCCGTGCCATCGGTTGTTCCGGGTTCCAGGACCTGAAACTGAAGCTGGCGCAGAGCCTGGCGGCGGGGGCGAGTTTTGGCCAGTTTGCGATCCATGAGGACGATTCGGTCGCCGACTACAGCCTGAAGATCTTCGACACCACCCTGCACACCTTGATGGAGGTTCGCGAGAAGCTCGATCCGGTAGAGTTGCAACGGGCGGTGTCACTCATGTCCCAGGCCCAGCGCGTCGAGTTCTACGGCTTCGGGGCATCGGGTGCGGTGGCAGCGGATGCCCAGCACAAGTTCTTCCGTTTGCTGCTGACGGCGGCAGCGTATTCCGACCCGCACATGCAAGCGATGTCGGCAGTGACGCTCAAGCCCAGCGACGTGGCGATCTGCATTTCCCAGTCGGGGCGTTCCAAGGACCTGTTGATCACCGCGAACCTGGTGCGCGAAAGCGGCGCCTCGCTGATCACCCTGTGCCCGAGCCAGACGCCGCTCGCCGAGCTGTCGACCGTCAACCTGGCCATCGACGTGCACGAAGACACCGAAATCTACACGCCCCTGACCTCGCGCATCGCCCACCTGGTGGTGATCGATGTGCTGGCCATGGGCGTGGCCATGGCGCGTGGGCCGAGCCTGGTCAACCACCTCAAGAGCGTCAAGCGCAGCCTTCGCAGTTTGCGGCTGTCGCCCAAGGCAGTAAAAGCGCTGGACGACTGACGTTGGCGCGTGGTCGTTCCCACGGGAGGTCTCGGTCAACGGTGGCGTGAGCCCGCTCGCGATGACGTCCTCCCCACGATAACTTTCATCAGTCTGTAACCCGCCCGCCGCCAAACGGTCATCCCCTGCGCCCATTCTGTAACTCCCGTACTCGCCTTGGGAGACTCGAAATGGCCCAGCCCTACGAAGAACGCAACAGCGCCGTCAGAACCCGCCGTCAGCAGGAAGACCAGCGCCGCATGGAATTCCGTCGCGCCATCGAAGATCGCTGCGAGCGCCGCCAGCTGATGGCCGAGATCGGTGATTTTCCAGAGCTGGAGCTCAACTACTGGCAGGCTGCGCCCGCAGCTTCCCGTCGAAACGCTCAACCAGGGCGCTGATCTGCACCCGTTCGCTGCGGATGAACGCAAGGAATGCGTGGGCCACCGGCGACAGCCGCTTGGCCTTGGCCTGCACCAGGCACCAGCTGCGGAACAGCGGCAGCTCCTCGACCGGTAATTCGATCAGGCCACCGGTCGCCAACTCCAGGTTCAGGGCGTGACGCGTCATCAGCGCCACGCCCAGACCCGCCAGCACGCACTCACGCTGGGCTTCGGCCGATGAGACTTCCTGTGTCTGGTTGAAGTGCACGCGTTTCTCCTTGAAATACTCCTCGCACGCCAGGCGTGTGCCCGAGCCTGGCTCGCGCAGCAGCAAGGTGTAGGGCTCAAGGTCCTGCAGGCGCAACGCGCCCATGTGGCTCAGCGGATGATCCGGCGGCGCCACGGCCACGATCGGGTTGTTGAGAAAGGGCAGGAACTCCAGCCCCATGTCCTGCGGAACCATGGACATGATCACCAGGTCGTCGCGGTTGTCGGAGAGGCGGCGGATGACCTGCCCGCGGTTGACCACCGTCAGTTGCAGGTTGACCTCGGGATGCTGGCGCTTGAACGCGGCAAACAGGTGCGGCACGAAGTATTTGGCGCTGGATTCGATGGCCAGTTTCAGTTGACCTTGCAAAGATCCCTGCATGTCCGACAGTTGCATGTCGAGGTTTTCCAGGCGGCCGAAAATATCCCGGCTTGCACGCTGAAGCGCTTCAGCGGCTTCTGTCATGTAGAGCTTTTTACCGACGTAGTCGAACAAAGGCTGCCCGATCAGCTCTTCGAGCTGGCGAATCTGCAGGCTCACGGCCGGCTGCGTGAGCGACATTTCGTCGGCGGCGCGGCTGTAAGAGCGCAGATCACAGACTTCATTGAAAATCTGCAGCTGACGCAATGTCATACGCATCAATGACTTACGCATTATTTTTCTGCTCCCGCCCCTGGCTGATGTTTCAACTATAAGCCTTTACTTATGCCTGACCCAATTATTAATCATTTTTGTTAATCCCTTGTGCGGGCTAGTGTGGGGCTGCGACCAAATTGAAACATTTGGTCACGCGTCGACCTGGTCTAAGAGGTCGTGGGTACCAGCGGCTCAAGGGAAACTCCAAGTGATAACAAAGATCCTGATCGCCAACCGTGGTGAGATTGCCGTACGAATCGTACGAGCCTGCGCCGAAATGGGCATTCGCTCGGTGGCGATTTATTCCGACGCCGACCGTCATGCCCTGCATGTGAAGCGTGCGGACGAGGCCCACAGCATTGGCGCCGAGCCACTGGCCGGTTACCTGAACCCGCGCAAGCTGGTGAATCTGGCGGTGGAAACCGGTTGCGATGCCTTGCATCCCGGCTATGGTTTCCTCTCGGAAAACGCGGAACTGGCGGACATCTGCGCCGAACGCGGAATCAAATTCATCGGTCCATCGGCTGAAGTCATTCGCCGCATGGGCGACAAGACCGAAGCGCGCCGCAGCATGATCAAGGCGGGCGTACCGGTCACCCCGGGCACCGAAGGCAACGTCTCGGGCATCGAAGAGGCGCTGACCGAAGGCGACCGCATCGGTTACCCGGTGATGCTCAAGGCCACCTCCGGTGGTGGCGGCCGCGGTATCCGTCGCTGCAACAGCCGCGAAGAACTCGAACAGGCGTTTCCCCGGGTGATTTCCGAGGCCACCAAGGCCTTCGGTTCGGCGGAAGTGTTCCTGGAAAAATGCATCGTCAACCCGAAACACATCGAAGCGCAGATCCTCGGCGACAGCTTCGGCAACGTGGTGCACCTGTTCGAGCGTGACTGCTCGATCCAGCGTCGCAACCAGAAGCTCATCGAGATCGCCCCGAGCCCGCAACTGACCCCTGAACAGCGCGCCTACATCGGCGACCTGTCGGTGCGTGCAGCCAAGGCCGTGGGCTACGAGAACGCCGGCACCGTGGAGTTCCTGCTCGCCGAGGGCGAGGTGTACTTCATGGAAATGAACACCCGGGTGCAGGTAGAACACACCATCACCGAGGAAATCACCGGCATCGACATCGTCCGCGAGCAGATCCGCATCGCTTCCGGCCTGCCACTTTCGGTGAAGCAGGAAGACATCCAGCACCGCGGCTTTGCGCTGCAGTTCCGGATCAACGCCGAGGACCCGAAAAACAACTTCCTGCCCAGCTTCGGCAAGATCACTCGTTACTACGCGCCCGGCGGTCCCGGCGTGCGCACCGACACGGCGATCTACACCGGCTACACCATTCCGCCATTCTACGACTCCATGTGCCTGAAACTGGTGGTCTGGGCGCTGACCTGGGAAGAGGCGATGGACCGTGGCTTGCGCGCCCTCGACGACATGCGCCTGCAAGGGGTCAAGACCACCGCCGCGTATTACCAGGAAATCCTGCGCAACCCGGAATTCCGTAGCGGCCAGTTCAACACCAGCTTCGTTGAAAGCCACCCTGAACTGACCAACTACTCGATCAAGCGCAAACCCGAAGAGCTGGCCCTGGCCATCGCCGCCGCCATCGCCGCCCACGCAGGCCTGTGAGGAATAAAACAATGTCCAAGAAGATTCACGTAACCGACACCATCCTGCGCGACGCCCACCAATCGCTGCTCGCGACCCGCATGCGCACCGAAGACATGCTGCCGATCTGCGACAAGCTCGACAAAGTCGGCTACTGGTCGCTGGAATGCTGGGGTGGCGCGACATTCGACGCCTGCGTGCGCTTCCTCAAGGAAGACCCGTGGGAGCGCCTGCGCCAACTGCGTGCCGCGCTGCCGAACACCCGCCTGCAAATGCTGTTGCGTGGCCAGAATCTGCTGGGTTACCGCCACTACAGCGATGATGTGGTCAAGGCTTTCGTCGCCAAGGCCGCGGTCAACGGCATTGACGTGTTCCGCATCTTCGACGCGATGAACGACGTGCGTAACCTGCGCGTGGCCATCGAAGCGGTGAAAGCCGCCGGTAAACACGCCCAGGGCACCATCGCCTACACCACCAGCCCGGTGCACACCATCGACGCCTTCGTGGCCCAGGCCAAGCAAATGGAAGCCATGGGTTGCGACTCGGTGGCGATCAAGGACATGGCTGGCCTGCTGACGCCGTACGCCACCGGTGAACTGGTCAAGGCATTGAAAGCCGAACAGTCGTTGCCCGTGTTCATTCACTCGCACGACACCGCCGGCCTGGCCGCGATGTGTCAGCTCAAGGCGATCGAAAACGGCGCCGACCATATCGACACCGCGATCTCCAGCTTCGCTTCGGGCACCAGCCACCCGGGCACCGAGTCGATGGTCGCCGCCCTCAAAGGCAGCGAGTACGACACCGGCCTGAACCTGGAGCTGCTGCAGGAAATCGGCCTGTACTTCTACGCCGTGCGCAAGAAGTACCACCAGTTCGAAAGCGAATTCACCGCCGTCGACACCCGCGTGCAGGTCAATCAGGTGCCGGGCGGGATGATTTCCAACCTGGCCAACCAGCTCAAGGAGCAGGGCGCCCTGAACCGCATGGGCGAAGTGCTGGCGGAAATCCCGCGTGTTCGCGAAGACCTCGGCTTCCCGCCGCTGGTCACCCCGACCTCGCAGATCGTCGGCACCCAGGCGTTTTTCAACGTGCTGGCCGGCGAACGCTACAAGACCATCACCAACGAAGTGAAGCTCTACCTGCAAGGTGGTTACGGTAAAGCGCCGGGCACCGTGAACGAGAAGTTGCGTCGCCAGGCCATCGGCAGCGAAGAGGTGATCGACGTGCGTCCGGCCGACCTGCTCAAGCCGGAAATGACCAAGCTGCGCGAAGACATCGGCGCGTTGGCCAAGTCTGAAGAAGACGTGCTGACCTTCGCCATGTTCCCGGACATCGGGCGCAAGTTCCTCGAGGAGCGCGCAGCCGGCACCCTGACCCCGGAAGTGCTGCTGCCGATTCCGGAAGCAGGCAAGGTCGCCTCCGCCGGTGGCGAAGGCGTGCCGACCGAGTTCGTCATCGATGTGCACGGCGAAACCTACCGCGTCGACATCACCGGTGTCGGCGTCAAGGCTGAAGGCAAGCGTCACTTCTACCTGTCCATCGACGGCATGCCGGAAGAAGTGGTGTTCGAGCCGCTGAACGAATTCGTCGGCGGTGGCAGCAGCAAGCGCAAGCAAGCCACTGCACCGGGTCACGTCAGCACCACCATGCCGGGCAACATCGTCGACGTGCTGGTCAAGGAAGGCGACACCGTCAAGGCTGGCCAGGCGGTGCTGATCACCGAAGCCATGAAGATGGAAACGGAAGTCCAGGCCGCCATCGCCGGCAAAGTCACGGCCATTCACGTGGCCAAGGGCGACCGGGTCAACCCGGGCGAAATCCTGATCGAGATCGAAGGCTGAGTTAACAGCCACGATCACAACGCTTTAATCCTCGGGGGAGCGGGTGCTCCCCTTTTTTTTGCCTGTCGTTTGGGCGCCAGCCCACTCAATCCCCTGTGGCTCGAGCCGGCTCGCGATGCGGTCATGGGCCTTGCGAAGGCAACATGCTTTCAGGCAATGATCAAAACGCCAGCTGCCATTGCCCCATGACGCCGTAGTTACGGGTGTCACTGCCTGTTTCGCTGGTCAGCGCCAGCCCCACGGTTTGTTGGCTGGACAGCGCCAGATCGACGCCGGCATCCAATGCCAACAGGCTACGATCTCCCGCGTTTGCCGAGACTTCAAAGCGCTTGCCTCCCTTGACCAACTGCTGTTGCGTGTCGCTCTGGAGGTCGCCATAGGTGTGTTTCCAACCCGCGCTCAAACGTGGTGTCAGCTGCATGCCGTTGTCCAGGACGTTCAGTTTGGCAACACGCAGGCCGAAGGTGCTGCTGAAGTTATCCTGGCTTTGCCCACGGACTTTCAGCGCGGCGTCCCCGCCTTTCTCGGTGTAACTGTCGCGCTCGTATCGCTGATAGCCGAGGTTGGCGAATGGCTCTACGGTCAAGCTGCCACGGCCGACATTGAGGCCTGTCTCAATAAATGCGTGCTGGGTACTGGCGTCGTGACGACCTTTGAGGCGGTCGCTGAAGCCGTTGAACGCCATTCGGCGCTTGGTGGTGGCATCGTGGCTGGCATGGGTTGCGCCCAGGCGCAGCGCGAAGGGGCCGTCCTGGCGTACGGCATAAACACCCAGATGCCAACTATCAAGCCTGCCGTCGAATTGTCTGGCGTCGAATTTTGTCTCTGAGCGGCCGCCGAGCACGCCGACATGCCATTGCTCAGCCAGGCGCCAATCGGCGCCCAACACCAGACCCTGAGTGGAATGCTTGAGCGGGTCGTCGAAGTGGCTCTCGACCCTGCCGCTGTTGCCAAGCGCCTGAATCCACACGCGGCTCTTATCGTTGCGGGCAGCAATCTGTGGTGCGTTGTTCATTGCACTCCCGCTCAACTGACGCATCGCCGAGAGCATGCTGGCGCTGACCGGGCTGGCACTGTCCCGGGTGGCTTTGGCGAGGTGGGCGTGTTGACTGGCCGTCAGTTGTTCAATGGCCGCGGAAGCATCGGCCATGTTGCTGCCAAGCAACGCACGGACTGAGCTGTTCGCTTCAGCAGCTTCAGGTGTGTCGACGCTGCGGGCCAGCGCTTTTTCGTTGGGTGATTCGACCGTCTCTTCGATGGCTCGGCTGTTGCGCCCATAGCTCACAAAGGCTTGGGTTTCGTTGCGGCTCAGGGTCGGTGTCAGGAATGCGAGGTTGCTGGTTACGGCGCCAAACTCGCCTTCGATCTTTCCTGCATTTACCAGTACATGCTCGGTCCTGGTCGCGTAGTTTCCCGGCATTGCAGCAATGTGTACCTGTGCGTCGCCCAAAGACGCGGTGCCCGCAACCGAAATGGCGGATGGGCCTTCGGTGGGTGATACGGCATAGGTCACGACCGCACCCTTGTCCAGCACCAGATCGCCCGCGATGACCGGGGCATTGTTCTTCGACACAAGCAGTGCACCCTCCACATAGAGGTTTCGCACAGAGCCAGGACCACCATACATGGCGCGCGGGTAGACGTGGGCATCGCCGTGAATCGACCCCTGGTTGAACAAGGAAGCCCCCGCCAGGACGTGTGCCTTGCCTTCGAACGAATGATCAAGTGTCCAGTGGCCACGGGCGACGCGCATCTCGCCAAAATTATGGGTTTCCCCGACGCTGCCTCCGCTTCTGGCATTGAGCAGCAGAACGTTGCGCCCGGCGCCGCCGTCCAGTTGGCCCTTCCAGGCAGCCCCCTTGTTGACGACCAGCAGGTCGTCGACCTCCCGTAGCTGCAAGCTGTCGATGGGCGCTGAGACCAGCGTATGTTGAGTCGTCCAGGCGTCCTTGAAGGCGCGGAAAGGATCTTCACTGTCCGGGTATGCCTTGGCAGCCGCGACGTCAAAGTCCAGGGCGTCATAGAAGTCATCGCCGAACTCGACCTTCTGCACTTCAGGACGTGGGCTGGCGGGAGCGAGAGGGGTAATCGGGCCGGGCTTCTTCACGCCCACAACAATCTTGTTCGGGGCGGCAACAGGCTTTACGGTCTTCTTGCGCGCTTTCGCCGGCTTCGCGCCAGCACCTGGGCGCGCCGCCGGCTCTTGCGCCAGAGAAAACTCCGAGTAGCCAATGGCGAGAGCGACAGACAGCACAAGGTGTTTCAGTCGGTAGGTAGGTTGAACGGACATCGATACGGGCCTCTTTTACGGGAGGCCAGAACTCTAAAAGTGGGGTCGATGTGAGCGATGTCAGCTCGTTCCGGTGGGCTCGCACGTAGCGTCGGAAGATGTGCGGGAAAAACACTGGCGGGGGTGGCAGGACAGGTCTTTTGCCGATGTTGCGTGGGGACTTTTGCCTACAGTAAAGTCTGGGATCGAGCGAAGGCCAAGGGAGTATTAGGTACGCCCTCGGCACATGCGCATCGGTGAGTTATTCCCGACACTCCACCAGCGTCTTCACCTGTCCCGATCCTGCCTGATTCTCATCGCTCAACCAGCGCTCGAAACCTGCGGCCACAGCCGGCCACTCCGAATCCACAATCGAATACCACGCGGTATCGCGGTTCTGGCCCTTGACCACCATGTGCTGGCGGAACACCCCTTCGAAACTGAAACCCAGGCGTTCTGCCGCGTACTTGGAG
This sequence comes from Pseudomonas sp. IT-P12, assembly GCF_949767465.1. NCBI lineage: Bacteria > Pseudomonadati > Pseudomonadota > Gammaproteobacteria > Pseudomonadales > Pseudomonadaceae > Pseudomonas > Pseudomonas sp. IT-P12. The sequence continues at coordinate 195,616 of NZ_CATKPY010000024.1, forward strand.
CGGGCGTTGCCGTTGTTGCACTTCCACTCCAGGCGCCGGTAGCCCAGGGCGAACGACTCTTTCGCCAGCAGATAAACCGCCTCGGTGCTTTTCGGTGAGCGTTGCATCGGTGCGCCGAAGGTCACATGGCCGATTTCTATACGGCCCTGGGACGGGACGATCGACATCAGGCTGAGGATGCCTTGCACGTCGCCGCTGACGCGATCGATCACGCTGAAGAAGTAGGGGTCGCTGTTGGCGGCGTGGTTGTTCAGCCAATCATTGAAGGCACTGCGTTCCGGGAACGGGCCGTAGGGTAGATAATCCCAGAGTTTCGGGTCGGCGCCGGGACCTTGCAGGGCATTGAACAAGGCGTCGCCGTGCCGCGCCGGGTCGAGTTTTTCCAGGCGAATGAATCGCCCCTCGAGGGTTTGCACGGTGGGGGCGGGGACGCCTTTCCAGTCGGCGAGTGAAGTCGACATGCTGTTCTCCTTGAACCTTAAATGGCTTTGCGAAACTGGATGAAACCGGGGCGTTCGGCGATGCGCTCGTAGAGCTGGATCGCGGTGGCGTTGGTCTCGTGAGTCAGCCAGTGGACTTTGTTGCAACCGTCGGCCTTGGCCGTGCTGTAGAAGAATTCGATCAACCTGCGCCCGACGCCCGTGCCACGGGTGTCGGGCGCTACCAGCAAGTCTTGCAGGTAGCAGGCGTTTTCGATGGCCCAGTTGGAACGATGGTAGATGAAATGCACCATGCCCACCGCCTTGCCATCGGCCCAGGCCAGCGCGGCGTGGGTCGGCTCGTTTGGATCGAGGAAGCGCTGCCAGGTGCTCTGGCTGACGGCATCGGGCAGCTCGGTATTGTAGAAGCGCAGGTAGGCTTGCCACAGCGGCAGCCACGAGGCGTGATCGTCGGCGCTGACCTGACGGATTTCAATCTGACTCATGTTCGTTCCTCAAGGCATCAAATGGGCAAGGGCGCGGTCCTGCGCGTCCGGGCTGGCGGCAAGCCCTTCGCGCACGCCGGCCATGTCTGCGCTGCTGCGGTTCTGGCTGAGTTTGCGCTTGCCTTCCAGGCGCTGGATCGGCAAGGCGAAACCGACAATGGCTTTGAGCATGCCGTCGATGTAGTCGGCCGGTGCATCGGCGACTTTCCAGGGTTGAGCACGGCCGGCTTCATGGCGATCGGTCAAGGCGCTCACCAGATCGAGCAGCGGCTCGGCGTCGGTGATCACCTGTGCGGTGCCGTAGGCGTGCACGGCAACGTAGTTCCAGGTCGGAACCACTTTGCCGTGTTCTGCCTTGCTGGGATAAAACCCCGGGCTGACATAGGCGTCGGCACCGGCAAAGATCACCAGTGCCTCGGCGCCTTCCTGCAGTTCCTTCCACTGCGGATTGGTCCGGGCGAAGTGGCCATACAGGGTGCCATTGGGACCTTCGTCCGGGCGTAGCAACAGCGGTAGATGGCTGGCCTGCAAGCCCTGCGCGCCGTGGGTGACGACCATGGCCAGGCGCGTGTCGAGCATGTGCTGCTGCATCTGCTGCAAGTCGTCGATGGCAAAACTGCGTGGCGTGTACATGGAAATATTCCTTGGCGAGTGCTTGCATCCTAGGCAGGCTATTGGTCTGTTGTAAGAGCCATTAATGACCAATTTCATAGGTCCATTAGCATGACGACTGCGCCGCTTTCCTTATCGTTCAACCCGGCGGGCATTGAGCTCGACCGCCGCCACGGCCTGAGCCGTCAGCTCTATCAGGCGTTACGCATGCGGGTGCTCGACGGTCGATTGGCCAGCGGCACGCGGTTGCCGGCCAGTCGAGATCTGGCGGCAGCGCTGGCGATTTCGCGCAACAGCGTGGTGCGGGCCTACGATCAGCTGTACGCCGAAGGCTTCATCGAGGGCCGTGTCGGCGACGGCACTTACGTGGCGCAACTGCCTCAGGCCAAAAAACTATCCACAAAAGTATCCACAGGCTTTTCAACAAGGTTATCAACAGCCTTATCCACAAATTGGCTTGATTTGCCTGTGATTTCATCCAGTAAAGTTATCCACAGTGGCGCGCTGGGTCGGGTTGAAAAGAACCATTTGGCGCTGCCGCCAAGCGGTCCGCCACGGGCGTTTCGGGTGGGCGTTCCGGCCTTCGATCTGTTCCCGTTCGAGGTGTGGGCCAAGCTGAATGCGGCTTTCTGGCGCAAACCGGATCTGCGCCAGCTGTGTTATGGCGATCCGGCAGGCGACGAGCGATTGCGTGAGTTGATCGCCGCGTACCTGCGCAGTTCCCGAGGCATGCAGTGCACGGCTGAGCAAATTGTGATCACCAGTGGTGCACAGCAGGGCATCAGCCTTTGTGCACAGTTGCTGGTGGAGCCGGGGGACGGAGTGGCGATCGAAAATCCCGGGTATCGGGCAGCCGGTCATGCCTTCGCTGTGGCCGGCGCACGCCTGCATGGTGTGGCGGTGGACGGCGAGGGCATCGATTGTCACGAACTGGCGTCGTATGGCGATTGCCGCCTGGCCTATGTCACGCCTTCGCATCAGTACCCCACGGGCGTGGTCATGAGCCTGGCCCGGCGCCTGGAACTGCTGGCCTGGGCCGAGCGCACCCAGGGCTGGATCGTCGAAGACGACTACGATGGCGAGTATCGCTACACCGGCGCACCCCTGGCACCGTTGGCGGCCCTCGATCGGCAGGGACGGGTGCTGTATGTCGGCACGTTCGGCAAAGTTGCCTTTCCGGCCTTGCGCCTGGGGTATCTGGTGTTGCCGCCAGGGTTGGTGGATGCGTTTTCACAGCGGCGCGCGGTGGATGTCCGGCATTCGGAAGTGAGTACCCAGGCGGTGATGGCCGAGTTCATGGCCGCCGGGCATTTTCAGCGGCACATCCGCCGGATGCGCCGCGCCGCCCTGAGCCGGCGCAATGCGCTACTGGCCGACTGGCCAGGCGACATACCCGGCATCGGCAGCCTGTCCAGTGTCGTGGCCGGGCTGCACCTGACGGTTGCCGTCGATTCACAGGCCCGCGAGCAAGCGTTGGTCGAAAGCGCCGCCAACGTCGATGTCGAGATCAACGCGCTGAGCAGCTACTGGTTGCCGGACTCGCAAACGCCGTTGGACCAGCGTGCCGGGCTGGTCCTGGGTTTCGCGGCGGTGCCGGAAGCCGACATCAGGGCTGCCGTGAAGCGGTTGAAAAAAGCCTGGCGCTGATGCCCGGGCCGTTCAACTTTTCGACGTGGAAGGCTTGGGCGCAGGCAGGAACAGCGACCGGGCCAATGGCGGGCTGATTTCGCTGCGATAGATCTCGATGATCTCGTTGTTCGACGAGGCCTTTCGCAGGTCAAACCCTCCGCCCAACTTGCGTTGCACGGCGGTTTTCAGGTGGGCTGCCGTGTAGCCGTCCACCGGGGTGTCGATCTTCGGATAATGAAAGTGCGCGTACCAGAGGGCCGCGCCTTTGCTGGGCCCGGGCTTGGTCGCGGTGTCTCGCACGCGAATTTCGTACTCCTCGAGAAAGTCCTTTTTAATCCCCTTGAGCCGCTGCCGGCCAGGGATCCTGACAATTTCGACCAGGCCCTGAGCATGCAGCCATTGCACCCTGGCCGCGGTCGGGGGTTGTCGTTTGATCATGTTGATTCGGGCAAGGCGTCCCTGTTCATGAAGGGCGGTTGCCCCGTCGTTGAGCTGCCTGGCCAGATTGACGGCCGACACCGGGCCGCCGTCCGTGGCGTTCAGGTCGGTCAGCGCCTGTTCGATGATATCGGCCGCTTCGGTCATCCGCCGTGCCTGTTGATTGAACAGTTCCTCGATTTCCACGGGAATGCGTCCGGCCTGGTTGGCGTGGCTTTCGGTTCGACGGGTAAAGGCCGGCAGTTGGTCGAGCAGCGCCTGGCCTTGCTGAAGGCTGTTTTCCAGGGGCGGGCGGGTCGCCGGCGCGGGGCGTGGAGCTACATGTTCCAGCCAGTTGCCTGGGGTTTTCTCATGAAACGTCGCGATGACCTTGCCGGTCAGTGGCGACGTCACGTCAAACAGGTCCAGGTCCTCGCCCGCCGCTCGCGCGCGCGGGGTGCCGAACACGGTGCCTTTGAAGCGGGTCTTGATGATGCGCTGGCGTGGCGTCGCAGGCCGGGATGGCCCGGGCGTCGGTTCAAGCAATCTGCGCTCCTGCAACAAGGCGGCGAGTTGCGCCTTGGCGGGTTCGTTGAACGCCTTGATTCGTTCGCGCATGAGTGCCAGTGGCGCGCTCAGCAACTGTTCCGGGAATTCCTGTCCCAGGTCGGCAATTCGCTGGTCGAGGTTGGCGAATTGCTCCACCAGGTCGTTGAAACCGTCGATGCGGTCCAGCAGCTCCAGTGCTTCGCCGTCGGCGGCAAGGTCCAGAGACGACTGGATGGTGAGACCGGCGTCATCGACCAGTTGCTCCATGGCCTGGCGGGCAGGCGCGAGGTCCACCGCCGCGCCGTCGTTGAGGCAAAGCTCCTGGGCAATGCTGATCTGGAACAGCTTCAGGTCCTGCAGGTTGAAGCGCGGCAGGTGCGTCGCGTAATCCCGGCCAATTTCGCTGGCGTCCTTGCCCAGTCGGGTCAGTTCATCGATCCGGGCCTGGGCGAATTCGATCCGGTCGATGAATTGCTGCGTCATGTCGCTGGTCGATTGATGCGTCTGGCGCGGCGTTTGGGTGCTCTCGACCGTTTCGTTGTCCAGCAGTGCAAGGGATTGGCGCATGCGCTGGCTGAATGCGCGATCCTGCCGGGCAAACCACTTGCGGGTCAGCGCCAGCTGCAGGTCCAGGCAACTGACCAGGACCGGGCGATAATTCGGAATGGGCTCGAGGGCGTTGAACGCCTTGAGTTGTTCGATGTAGGTGTTGTAAGCCGCCAGATGTGAATCCAGGGTGTCGATCAGGGCCTGGTAGTCATCGTCCGTGGCGGCTTTTTCTGCACGCTCGAGTTCCTCTTCCAGCGCCTGCTTTCGCCCATCGAACGCTTCGAGCTTCTGTCTCAACTCTGCCTTGCGCTGCTGGTTCTGGCGCACGAGCGCCTGCCGGCGACCGCCACCGCGCAAACGCAGTCGCAGGTCAACGAACCATTCCCCCCTGGCCGAGTGCACCAGCAGCGGCCCTTTGATCGCCGGTGTTTTGCGCGAGTCGACGATCTGTACATCCTCGTTGTCATTGAGCATGACTTCGAACCAGCGCTCACCGACTTTCGCGTACCACTGGCTGCCGAGGCCCCGCAGGTATTGCCGGGGGCCGGCGTCGAGCGATGGCGCCTTCAGGCCAACCGGCTCGCTGATGCTCAGCGCGTCGAGCAATGTCCCCAGGCTTTTGGCAGGTAATGCGCCGAGGCTGTGCAGCGTGGACTCATGCGCAGCCGGCGGCTGGCTCGAATGCCAGTCGGGCAGGCGGGTCACGCTGGATTTCGGACGGGGTAAGGCCGGGGCCTCCGGGCGCAGGGCCGGGTGTTCTTCGGCGGTTCGTGCGGAGGGTTTCTCGCTGGCGGCTTGATGGGCGATCACCATGCCGAGGGTCAGCAGCAAGTCGGTCATGGCCGACCAGGCGCCCTCCGTGTCGTCATTTTCCCTGGCGTCGGTGGCCTGCTGCAGGTCATCCATGATTTGCCAGATCCAGGCGGCGGTGCCCACGGTACGCCCGAGAAACGGCAAGGCGATGTTGAACAGCATCCACGCGCCTTGCTTGAGCGTTGCCCAGCGCGCTTCGGCGTTCGACACCGATTGGCGTTCAGCCAGGGTGATCATCGCGTCGGCGTTCGCCTTGAACAGTGCGGCAAGGGGTTCACTTTCCAGCGCGGTCGCGCTGAACGCCACGTTGGCCATCCTGCCCTGCAGCGACGTGGGCTCCACCAGCCACTGGCCGATGGTCCAGACGGACGGCAATTCGCCGGGGAAGGCGTATTGGGAATAGTTGAAGCGCACGCCGTCCGGCAGCCACGCCAGGACCGATTGGCGCAGCGTCTTGCTGTGCTTGATCGCATACAGCAGATTCGCCTCCCCCGGGTATTGCAGCAACGGGTGGTCGAGCAGCGGTCGGTATAACAGGCAGGGGCCTTTCGTCGCGAGTCGCGGCCCGATCACGAACATGTTGGCCACTTTATCCGCCGTGCTTTGGGTGTTTTCGCCGTGGACGAACGCCAGCGGGCGAATGACGATCTCCAGCCCGTCGACATAGCGGTTCGCCGGGTTTTCCTGCATGACCGCGAGCACATACTGATAGCCACGCTCGTCGATGCCCGCCTGGTTACGGAGCTTGTATTGCAGCGCTTGCAGCGGCAACTGGATGCGCAGATGACGGCTGTACAGGTTTTGCCGGCGTTCGGTTTCCTGCGCGTCACTGAGCAACTTGAGTTTGATCAGCGCCGGGTAGGTCTCGCCGATGTTCACCTGGGTCACCAGTTGTTCCAGGTACGCGGGGGTCATCCAGTCCGGCGCCGCCTCACCATGGGTCAATCGTACCGCGCGGTTGCCGGTCGGCAGGCCGATCAGGTTTTGCAGCGCCAGGTCAACCAGCGACAGGGTGAGGGTCTGGGTTTGTCCGGGCACGATGAAGGTCCCGTAGATGACCAGACTGGTGATGCTCAGTTCGATATCCTCGAGTTTCAGGGCCGTGGCGGTGGGGTGATCCTTGAGCATCTGTTTGCGCAGGCTTTGCAAGGTGAACTCGCGCAGCGATGGCACACCGTCGAGGAAGGTTTTGCCGGCGTCCTGTTCACGCAGACTGGCGAGGTCCATCAAGTGCCGACTGTAGCGAGTGAGGTCCGCCGGTGAGCCTTCTTTGAGCCAGTTGGGCAACAAGGTCTGGACCTTGCTGAAATGCGACGACGGTGCTTCGTGCGAGGCCTTGAAGTTTCTGGGATGGGCAGGCTTGCCGAACGAAAGGCTGGGCGATGACTTGCCTTGAGCCTGATTCAAGCCACCGATGGCTTCGATCTCCAGTGCAATCAGGGCACAGGCCTGGTGGTGGAAAAAATGGCCGTCGGGTTCATACAGGCGCCATTGCAGGTCGGCTCCGCACTGCAGTTTTTCAGCCAACACGTCAATGGAGTCATACCGTTCGAAGCCCTGGATGATGGAGTGCGTCAGCACAAAGGTACGCTCGCCGAGTGTGCCTACGAGCACCGCGAGGTCCATCATCCGCCAGTGATTGCTCACCCCGTCTTCGACGACGTCGACATCGATCAGACAGGCCTTGATCCGGTATTTGTCCCCGGCGCGTCGGGTGACGCGATCCGGCTGGCTGAACACCGCCTGGGCGATGGCTTTTTCGTCGTCACTCCAGGTCAGTGCCGGATCAAGGTTCCAGATGTCTTGCAGGGACCGCGAGAGCTGATGCCAGCGCGGGGTCGAGGGCCCGGTCTCATGGTTCCAGTAATCGAGCTGTTGCTGTTGATAGGCGTTGAAGAGCAGGGGTGAAAGTGAATTGATCAAGTGGCCGATCGCATCGATTTTCACCGCCAGTTTCACCATCGGTTCGTCTCCCGGGTGCAGGGTCAGGAAATGTTCGCCATCGATGTAGTTCACGCTCGACTGCGAATAAGCGACGCGTACCAGCACGTTGGTCAGGGTCTCGAACTGGTTTTTCCCGGGGATCACGCGGTCTTCGGTAATGATCCAGGTCGGGGTGACCACGGTGGCGAGCGTCGGGTTGATCTTGAGTTGCGGATACAACGCGGCCAGGGCAGGGCGCAGGACATTCGCCGCGACTTCACTGATCGAAGGGCCGGTGACCAGTTCGGTCAGTAAATCCAGTTCTTTCTGGAAGGTGGTTTCGGACATGCGGGTCTCCTGAATGTGCGAGCGGCTGTAGAGGGCACAGCGCTGGGTCGGGAGACGTTATCGGGCCGTCACCGCTGCCTGGCGGTAGATAAATACCGCAGGCAAAAAAAGACCCGCGGCTGGGCGGGTCTTCGGTTTTCGCGTGGTACGAACGTGGGGGCTGGTGCAGCGGGTTACTGCCCCCGAGCGCGTTCGAAGCCTTCGAGCACGTTTACGGCATTGATCCCAATTTCCTCGACCGCATAGCCGCCTTCCATCACGAACAGGGTGGGCTTGCCGAGGCCGGCGATGCGCGCGCCCATGGCCAGGTAATCCGGGCTGTCGAGTTTGAATTGCGAGATCGGATCGTCCTTGAACGTATCGACCCCCAGGGAGACCACGATGACGTCGGCGCCGTAGCGCTCGATCTCCTTGCAGGCCTGTTCCAGTGCGGCGCTCCAGGTGTCCCAGCCGCTGCCGGCGGGCAATGGATAGTTGAAGTTGAAGCCTTCGCCCGCGCCGTCGCCCAGCTCATCGTCAAAGCCCAGGAAAAACGGAAATTCGGCTTCCGGATGGCCGTGGATCGAGGTGAAGAGCACGTCGTTGCGCTCATAGAAAATCGACTGCGTGCCGTTGCCGTGGTGATAGTCGACGTCGAGAATCGCAACCTTCCGGCGGCCCTGATCGAGGAACGCCTGGGCCGCGATGGCGGCGTTGTTGAGGTAGCAATAACCGCCCATCACATCGCTGGCGGCGTGATGTCCCGGCGGGCGGCACAGGGCGAAGGCACTATGAGCGCCGCCCTGGATGTGTGCCTGTGCAGTCAGCGCCACTTGTGCTGCGCTGTATGCCGCTTGCCAGGTGCCGGCGGTGATCGGGGCGCCACCGTCAAAGCTGTAGTAGCCGAGCTCGCCGTGCAGGCTTTTGGGCTTGATCGCGCGCAGGGTGCGGGCCGGCCAGGTGTAGGGCAGCAAGTCGCCGTCGGTGTTGAACTCGGTCCAGCGTGCCCAGGCGCCTTTGAAGAAATCGAGGTACTCGCGGCTGTGGACGCGGGCAATCGGTTCGAGCCCGAAGTCCTTGGGGGCTTCGACGGCGCCAAGGTTCTGGTTCCTGACCCGTTGCAGAACGTGGTCGGCGCGCGAGGGCATTTCGAAGCAGGGCTTGAGTTGACCGTCGATCAATTCGCAACGGCCGTGGTGCAGGTGATGATCATCCGAATAGATCGTCAGCATTTCTTGTTCTCCGCAGGCTGATTCGGTTGAACACAGTCTTGCGGTGCCGGCAGGTTTGGAAAACGGCAGGAAAGGCCAAAAGGGGATGGATATGGCCAAAACGTCTGACCGCAATTCGCCCCTTCCCTCGGCGTTCTTTAGGCCACTATCGCGAGCAGGCTCGCTCCCACAATGACCGCGCCGCCCCTGTGGGAGCGAGCCTGCTCGCGATGACGGCATCTCAGGCAATCGATCCTTCAGGGCCGAAACTGACTCGGCGCCACCCCGCTCCAGCGCACGAAGGCGTGACGAAAACTCGCGGTCTCGCTGAAACCCAGCGCCTCGGCGATCCGGTAGATCGGCATCTGATCCTCACAGAGCATTTGCTTGGCTTGCTCGAAACGCAATTCGTCGAGCAATTCCTGATAGCTGCAGCCCATGTCCTTGAGATGCCGGCGCAAGGTTCGGGTGGAGCATTTCATCTGTTCGGCCAGGCCATCGAGGCCGGGTGCCGCATTCAGCTGCGCGCTGAGCAGTTGGCGAATCCGCCCCAGCCACGCCTGGCGTCCGGTGAACTCGGTGTTCTGCTTGCGGCAACGTTCGGCCATGGCCTGATGGGTGATGACGTCGGCCAGCGGCAAGGGTTGGTCAAGCCAGCGCTTGTCGAAGGCGAAGGCATTGTCGTGGGCGCCGAAGCTCAGCGGGCACTCGAAGTGATCGGCGTAGGTCGCCCGATAGTCGGGTGCGGCATGTTCGAAGCGCGCGGCCCGCAGCGGCAGCGGATGACCGAGCAGGTCGTCGCAGATGACTTTCAACGACACCAGGCAGAATTCGGCATTGAACACGGCCATGGCCGGGCTTTCGCGGTAGTCGGCGGCGGCGAACCAGACATGCTCGTCGTCTTCCTCCAGGCGCAGCTCGAAAACTGTTCCCAATAGCGCCGGATAGCGCATCGCCAGGCGCAAAGCGTCACCGAAGGTGGCACTGGTGAGCAGCGCATAACCGAGCATGCCGTAGGACGAAACGTGCATCCGCCGGCCCAGTTCCAGGCCAATGTCGCGCTTGAGCGCCACCGCATTGGCACACACCTGCATCTCCTGGTTGGTGGTGATGCGCGTGTCGGCCCGGCTCAGGTCGGCGGTGCTGATGCCACTGCCGGCCAGCAGCGCCTCGCTGGACAAGCCGTCGGCCTTGAAGGCGTTGAGCACCAGGGAGACCGCGTTGAGGGTGGTGAGGTGGGAGTGGAGCATGGTGGCTTCCAGCCTTGGATTTGCTGGAAAAGTGAGCAAATTATGTGCCCAACGCTGATCCTGTGGCGGCGAGCCTGCTCGCGAAGGCGGCCTGTCAGGCCACCCGTTTGCCGAATGCCAGAACGCTTTCGCGAGCGGGCTCGCCCCCACGGGTTTTGTGTGGGATCAGCTCAATTCGCCGCACAGGTCGAGTTCGACGAGTTGGCGAACGTGCGCAGTATCCAGCCCGGCGCCCAGCAACCCATGCAGCTTGCCGAACGCCGCTTCGCGGGTCATGCCGCCACCGGACAGCACGCCGACACCGCGCAACCGACTGCCCGCCTCGTACACGTCCAGTTCCACGCCACCTTCATGGCACTGCGTGACCGCGACCACCACCACACCGTTGTCGCGCGCCCGCGCCAGTGCGGCGAGGAACGCCGGGTTGTCGCTTGGCCCCGTGCCGCTGCCGTAGCATTCCAACACCAGGGCCTGGATGCCGCTGTTCAGTACGCCATCGAGCTGTTCGGCGCCAATGCCGGGAAACAGTGGCAATACCGCGACCTTTGCCAGCTGTCTGGGCTGGTTGTAGTTCAACGCGGCCGGCAGGGAAGCGGCCTTCGAGCCTCCGCCCTGACGCTCCAGGCGCTTGAACGGGTGCCGACCGAAACTGCGCACCTTCGCGCAACGGGTCGGGTCGAGCATTTCACCGTGGAAATGCAGGTGCACGCCCGGCGCCAGGCCCTGGCCCAGGGCAACCAGGGCGCCGCCGAGGTTCTCCCAGGCATCGCTGTCACGCACGCCGGCCGGCAGCATCGAACCGGTAAAGCAGACGCGGGCCTGCAAGCCGAGCAACTGAAAACTCATGGCCGCCGCGCTGTAGGCCAGGGTATCGGTGCCGTGCAGGATCAGCACGCTGTCACAACCCTGCACGTCCACCGCGTCGACCACGGCCTCGCGCAATTGTTGCCAGTACGCCGGGGACATGTTGGCGCTGTCGATCAGCGGCGACATCTCGCGAAAGCGCCACGGCGGCACTACCAGGCCAGGCTGGCCGTGCAGGTACTCGCGCATCCGCGCTTCGAAACCGGATGCCGGGGCCAGACCGTTGGCGCTGGCCTGCATGCCGATGGTGCCACCGGTGTAGAGCACCATGACGTGTTGGGCGGCAGGGTAGGTCGAGGAATTCATGGGGGCTGCTCCGTGAACAATGACGTCCTTTTGTGGAAGCGGCGGTGCGCCGATTCGCCTTGCTCGCGAATCGTCGCACCGCCGCTCCCATCGGGGGATTTGCACTTTAACCGATCAGCGTTGCGCTGCGGGTACGCCTTGCGGCTCGGCCTTCGGCGCGGTCGCCGGTGGATTCGCCGGCCATGCGTTCAGGTCGAGATCCAGGTCCGCGAACTTGCTCGAATCGAACACGGGCGTCTTGATGCCGGCAGCACGCTGGTCATCGTAGTCGCGCAGGATGCGCATGCCGACCTTGAACAACAGGAACAGCGCAATCAGGTTCACGAACGCCAGCAGGGTCATGGTGATGTCGGCGAACGCGAACACGGTGCCGAGGTTTTCGATGGCGCCCCAGAAGATCAGCGCCAGTACCAGCGCGCGGTAGCCGATCAGCGCCTTGCGGTTTTCACCGATCAGGAAACGCAGGTTGCTCTCGCCCAGGTAGTAGTTGTAGAGAATCGAAGTGAACACGAACAAGGCCAGTGCGACCGAGATGAACATCCGGCCCCAGTCACCGACGACCGCGGCAAGCGAATTCTGGGTCAGGGCAATGCCGTCGCCTTCGAAGCCCGGGGTGTAGAAGCCCGAGAGCAGGATCAGCAGCGCTGTGCAGGTGCAGATCACAAAGGTGTCGAGGAACACGCTGAACGCCTGGACCACGCCTTGTGCCACCGGGTGCTCGACCGACGCCACGGCCGCCACGTTCGGCGCACTGCCCAGGCCGGCTTCGTTGGCGAACACGCCGCGCTTGACGCCCATGACGATGGCGCTGCCGATCAGGCCGCCAAAGGCCTGATCCAGGCCGAACGCGCTTTTGACGATGGTCATCAGCATGGCGGGTACGTGGTCGAACTGCAGCACAATCACGTAGATGGTCACGCCGATGTACACCAGGGTTTTCACCGGCACCAGCAGGTCGGCGACCTTGGCGATGCGCTTGATCCCGCCAATGAACACCAGGCCCAGCAACACCGCCAGCGCCAGGCCGGTCCAGGTGGTGTCGAAGCCAAAGGCGTTGTTCAGCGAGTGGGTCACGGCGTGGGATTGCAGGCCGTTGAAGGCAAACCCGAAGGTCACCAGCAACAGGAACGCCATGATCATGCCCAGCCAGCGTTTTTGCAGGCCGTGCTCGATGTAGTAGGACGGGCCGCCACGGAACTGGCCTTCGGAGTCGCAGCGCTTGTAGAGCTGGCCCAGGGCGCATTCGAAAAAGCTGCTGGACATGCCGACCAGTGCGGTTACCCACATCCAGAACACTGCGCCAGGGCCACCCAGGGTCACGGCGATGCCGACCCCGGCGATGTTGCCCGCACCGACTCGGCCGGCCAGGCTGAGCATCAGGGCCTGGAACGAACTGAGCTGGCCGGCGCTGCTTTTGAGGCTGTCGCGGAACACCGCGAACATGTGGAAGAAGTGACGCAGTTGAACGAAACGCGAGCGGATCGTGAAGTAACTCCCGAGCCCGACAATGAGCACGATCAGTACTTTCCCTGAGAGGAAGTCGTTGATGACTTCGAGCATGGCGTATTCCTCGCTGTTTTTATGTGAGCAAATGCTGGTCGGTCAGAAACATCGTGTTACACCCGCTTGCGCACGGCAAAACAGGCGAGTCGAAGGTTCGTCCCGGATCCAAATCGCGGGTTTGTTGTTAGTTCGGGTTTCGCTTGGTTTGGGGTCTCGCTACCGACGACCGTCCACGCGAAGAAGGGGCCGCACTATACCGATCAGTGCGGGGCCCGTCTGCACGCTTGTGGTGCAAGTTGTTTAAGCGGTGTTGCTTTGGGTTGGAGCGGGCTTGCTAAAACACTTAAAAAAAAGGGCCTGGGGACTGATCCCCAGGCCCTGAAAAGGTGAGAGGTGTCTAGTCCCTCGACCTGGTGAGCGGTACTGCATGTGTTGCGTCTGATCAGGCCTTCAACGGCACCAGACGTGGAGCAATCATGTTTTCCGGGCGCAGGATGTCGTCGAGCATCGCGTCGTCGAGCAAGCCTTCTTCACGCACCAGTTCCAGCACGCCGCGGCCGCTTTCAAGGGCGATACGGGCGATGCGGGTGGCGTTTTCATAGCCGATGTACGGATTCAGCGCGGTGACCAGGCCGATCGAGTGCTCGACCAGTTCGCGGCAGCGTGCTTCGTTGGCGGTGATGCCAGTGATGCAGTGCTCGCGCAGCATGTCCATGGCGCGTTGCAGCAGGCGGATCGAGTCGAGGATTTTGAAGGCGATCAGCGGCTCCATCACGTTCAACTGCAGTTGGCCGCCTTCGGCTGCCATGGTCAGCGCGAGGTCGTTGCCAATGACCTGGAAGGCCACCTGGTTCACGGCTTCCGGAATCACCGGGTTGACCTTGCCGGGCATGATCGAGCTGCCTGGCTGACGCGCCGGCAGGTTGATTTCGTTGATGCCGGTGCGTGGGCCGCTGGACAGCAGGCGCAGGTCGTTGCAGATCTTCGACAGCTTCACCGCAGTGCGCTTGAGCATGCCGGAGAACAGGACGAAGGCGCCCATGTCGGACGTGGCTTCGATCAGGTCGGCCGCCGGCACCAGCGGGTGACCGCTGATGGTGGCCAGGCGCTGAACGGCCAGGTGCTGATAACGCGGGTCGGCGTTGATGCCGGTGCCGATGGCGGTACCGCCCAGGTTCACTTCGGTCAGCAGCTCCGGTGCCAGGGTCTTGAGGCGTGCCAGGTCTTCGCTCAGGGTGGTGGCGAACGCACGGAATTCCTGGCCGAGCGTCATCGGCACGGCGTCTTGCAGTTGGGTGCGGCCCATCTTCAGCACGTGGCTGAATTCCTGACCCTTGGCGGCGAAGGCCTGGATCAGGCTGTCGAGGCTGGCCAGCAGGGTGTCGTGACCCAGCAGCAGGCCCAGGCGGATCGCCGTCGGGTAGGCGTCGTTGGTCGACTGCGCCATGTTCACGTCGTTGTTCGGGTGCAGGTATTGATATTCGCCTTTCTGGTGACCCATGGCCTCCAGTGCAATGTTGGCGATGACTTCGTTGGCATTCATGTTGGTTGAAGTGCCAGCGCCGCCCTGAATCATGTCCACCACGAATTCTTCGTGGAAATCGCCGCGAATCAGACGGGCACAGGCTTCGCTGATGGCTGCGTGCTTGGCTTCGCTGAGGTGACCCAGCTCGCGGTTGGCGTCAGCAGCGGCCTGTTTGACCATGGCCAGACCGACCACCAGCTTCGGGTAATGCGAAATCGGGACGCCGGAGAGACGGAAGTTGTTCACCGCTCGCAGGGTCTGGATGCCGTAATACGCTTGAGCCGGTACTTCGAGTACGCCAAGCAGGTCTTTTTCTGTGCGGAATGATGCAGCGGAGGACATGACGGAAATCATCTCGATATGGACCCGGTCTGTGCCGGAACACCGCAAATGCTAGGCTTGTGGAGAATGCAGAGCCAATGCTGTTAAACACTGCCCTATGCATATTCGGCATAATGACGGTGTGACGCCGTGATTGCGGCGAGCGTGCGACCCAAATTGGTGCGTGTCCGGGAGGACCTGATGAATCTGGAAAGTAAATGGCTGGAAGATTTCAGCGCCCTGGCCGCCACCCGCAGCTTTTCCCAGGCGGCCGAGCGTCGTTTCGTGACCCAGCCGGCGTTCAGTCGCCGAATCCGCAGCCTCGAAGCCGCGCTGGGGCTGCAACTGGTCAACCGCTCGCGTACGCCGATCGAACTGACAGCGGCGGGGCAGTTGTTCCTGGTCACCGCGCGAACGGTGGTGGAACAACTCGGCGAAGTGTTGCGTCACCTCCATCATCTGGAAGGCGGGCAGGGCGAAGTGATGCAGGTCGCGGCTGCGCACTCCCTGGCGCTGGGGTTTTTCCCGCGCTGGATCGCGCAATTGCGCAATGAAGGGCTGAACATCGCGACGCGGTTGGTCGCGACCAACGTGGGTGACGCGGTGCATGCGTTGCGTGAGGGGGGCTGCGACCTGATGCTGGCGTTCTATGACCCGGATGCAGCGATGCAGATGGACCCGGAAATCTTTCCTTCGCTGCATCTGGGGCACACCGAGATGCTGCCGGTCTGCGCGGCGGATGCCGAGGGCAAGCCATTGTTCGATCTGGAAGGCGAGGGCAGCGTGCCGCTGCTGGCCTACAGCGCCGGTGCGTTTCTCGGCCGTTCGGTGAATGTGCTGTTGCGTCAGCGGGCGCTGCGGTTCACCACCGTCTACGAAACTGCGATGGCCGACAGCCTCAAGAGCATGGCCCTGGAAGGTCTGGGCATCGCCTGGGTGCCGCAATTGAGTGTGCGCGCCGAACTGGCGCGCGGCGAGCTGGTGGTTTGCGGCGGGTCGCAGTGGCACGTGCCCCTGGAGATTCGCCTGTACCGCTGCGCACTGGTGCGCAAGGCTAACGTGCGTTTGTTGTGGCGCAAGCTTGAGGGTGGGGCGGCGAGCGCCAATCAGTGACCGATGTGATGACGCTGCCGCGAATAACGCAACATCATCATTCCTGGGTGGCCAGGTAGTTTTTGATCGCTTGCCGATTGGCCTGGCTGAACTTGTAACAGGTGGACCTGATTTTGTTCGGGTCGGCGATCATGTACGTCTCACACCACCAGCCGTTGTACTGGACTTCGGCATCGTCATGTTTTGCTCCCAGCAAGTGACCCACTTCATGGCCGACGTTCAAGTATCGGCTTAACGACGAAATGGCAAACTTTCCAGTGCTGGTGGGCGGGTAGATAAGTGCAGCGCCCCCGGTATGTTCATTGATATTGAATTGGGTGAGCAGGACGACCTGACTCAAGCTGTTGGTCGTAAAGCCTTTCGATTCCGCTTCCTTCAAATAGGTGTAACCCAGGCTCTCCCATTTTTTCAGGACTTTCAACGTATCTGTGTCTCTGTACTCGAAGCTGCTGTAAGGCTCTCCGGAACCCAGGACAATTTTGACTTTCCTGCCGGTAAAGCCTTCAAGTTCGGCGACCAGGTGGGCGAAGTAATCCGGGTAAATACTCTTCCTGGTGTCCGGTGGAACATCATTGTGGATAAGGGCGAAAATAGTGATTTCGTTTTTATTCATGGGCTTGTTAATCATGGTCAGGTGATTCTGGTTTATATGTTCAGTTGGTTAAAGTTAGTTGTTTGTTGCGCGAAAAAATTAACGCTGATGCGCAACTTTGGCGAGTGCAGGTCTATTTCCGGCTATTGCCGAAGTGCGGTTTTATGGTCGGTATTAGTTGAAGGGTTGATTGATAAAGTTAGTTTCACCCGGCGGATCCGCTGATGTTGTTGATGCCGTTCAGCTGTTGACCTTTGAGTCAATAATCGGTGCTTTTGCGGCAAATGACAGATGGTCGAAACAGGGGCTGTTTATCTGCCGTATTGCGGTATACTGCGCGGCCTTCGGCCGGTCCTTCCGGCCATTTTTCGTACAATTCAAGCCACGCATTTTGCGTGGCTTATTGTTTTTGACGCGCCTGCGGGCGCCAGAGAGAAGAGGCACGACGATGAGTGCATTGGTTGGCGTGATCATGGGCTCCAAGTCCGATTGGTCCACCCTTAGCCACACCGCCGATATGCTGGAAAAGCTCGGCATCCCCTATGAAGTGAAGGTGGTGTCCGCCCACCGCACCCCGGACCTGCTGTTCCAGTACGCCGAAGAGGCCGAAGCGCGTGGCATCGAGGTGATCATCGCCGGTGCCGGTGGCGCAGCCCACCTGCCAGGCATGTGTGCGGCCAAGACCCACCTGCCGGTGCTGGGCGTGCCGGTGCAGTCGTCGATGCTCTCGGGCGTCGATTCGTTGCTGTCCATCGTGCAGATGCCCGCAGGTATCCCGGTTGCTACCCTGGCCATCGGCAAGGCGGGCGCGATCAACGCCGCGCTGTTGTCGGCGAGCATCCTGGGCGCCAAGCACCCGCAGTTCCACACGGTGTTGAAAACCTTCCGTACCGAACAGACAGACAGCGTGCTGGACAATCCAGACCCACGTATCGCCTGAGGTTGTTGACGATGAAGATCGGTGTAATCGGTGGCGGCCAGTTGGGTCGCATGTTGGCGCTGGCGGGCACTCCGCTGGGTATGAACTTCGCTTTTCTGGACCCCGCGCCGGATGCCTGTGCCGCCGCGTTGGGTGAACACCTGCGCGCCGACTACGGCGATCAGGATCACCTGCGCCAGCTCGCCGATGAAGTCGATCTGGTGACCTTCGAGTTCGAAAGCGTGCCGGCTGAAACCGTGGCGTTCCTGTCGCAGTTCGTCCCGGTCTACCCGAGCGCCGACGCCCTGCGCATCGCCCGTGATCGCTGGTTCGAGAAGAGCATGTTCAAGGACTTGGGGATTCCGACCCCGGCGTTCGCCGACATCCAGTCGCAAGCCGATCTGGACGCTGCGGTCGCGTCCATCGGTCTGCCCGCCGTGCTGAAAACACGCACCCTGGGTTACGACGGCAAGGGTCAGAAAGTCCTGCGTACGCCTGAAGACGTGGTCGGTACGTTTGCCGAGCTGGGCAGCGTCGCCTGCCTGCTGGAAGGCTTCGTACCGTTCACCGGCGAGGTGTCGCTGATCGCCGTGCGTGCTCGCGATGGCGAAACGAAGTTCTACCCGCTGGTGCACAACACCCACGACAGCGGCATCCTCAAACTGTCCGTGGCCAGCACCGATCACCCGTTGCAAGCCCTGGCCGAGGACTACTCCAGCCGCGTGCTCAAGCAACTGAATTACGTCGGCGTGATGGCGTTCGAGTTCTTCGAAGTCGATGGCGGTCTCAAGGCCAACGAAATCGCGCCCCGCGTGCACAACTCCGGGCACTGGACCACCGAAGGCGCCGAATGCAGCCAGTTCGAGAACCA
This sequence comes from Pseudomonas sp. IT-P12, assembly GCF_949767465.1. NCBI lineage: Bacteria > Pseudomonadati > Pseudomonadota > Gammaproteobacteria > Pseudomonadales > Pseudomonadaceae > Pseudomonas > Pseudomonas sp. IT-P12. Next base: position 213,835 of record NZ_CATKPY010000024.1, read on the forward strand.
CCTGCGGGCCGTGGCCGGCCTGCCGCTGGGTTCGACGGCCAAGGTCGGCGAGAGCGCGATGCTCAACTTCATCGGTAAAGTGCCGGAAGCGGAGAAAGTCCTGGCCATCGCCGATTGCCATCTGCACCACTACGGCAAGGCGTTCAAGGCCGGACGCAAGGTCGGTCACGCCAACCTGCGTTGTGCCGATCGCGAAACGCTGGCCGCGCAGATCCTCAAGGTCGAAGCGCTCATCGCCGAGTAAATCCGGTTTCACGTGGCAGCGGCGGAACCATTGGGGGGCCGCCGTTCTCTCATGGCAGGATGCCAAAGTCTGACTAGGCTTCTATCTACCAAACAAGAGGGAAGTGCCATGGGAATTATTGGAACCATCTTTATCGGCTTGATCGTCGGCCTGCTTGCGCGGTTCCTGAAACCGGGCGATGACAGCATGGGCTGGATCATGACCATCCTGCTCGGTATTGGCGGTTCGTTGGCAGCCACTTATGGCGGCCAGGCCCTGGGCATCTACCAGGCAGGTCAGGGGGCCGGTTTCATCGGCGCGCTGATCGGCGCGGTGGTCCTGCTGGTGATCTACGGCCTGATCAAAAAGAACTGATTCAAGCGACAAAGCCCTCTCTGACAAATGCGCGGGGAGGGCTAGAATGCTCGGCGTCGTAACGTCCTCCCCCTTGCCGAGCACCTTCATGCGCCGTCTTTTGTTGACTCTTGTTCTACTGGGTTCGGGCCTTGCCCACGCTGGCGAACTGCCGGAAACCGACTGGCTCGAATTGATGCCCAAGTCCGACCAGAAAGCCCTCGAGGCCATGCCCGAAATCGATCACAACTCACCCGAAGCCGATGGCACCTTTACCCAAAAGGGTGGCATGAAGCAGAGCAAAGGCCTGCCGGCGGTGATGTACTCGACCAAAACCGTGCCTTCGATGAACGACAAGCGCATTCGCATCGGCGGTTACCCGGTGCCGCTGGAGTCCGACGCCAAGGGGCGCAGTACGCTGTTTTTCCTCGTGCCATACCCCGGCGCCTGCATCCATGTGCCGCCTCCGCCGCCCAACCAGCTGGTGCTGGTGCGCTATCCACAGGGTTTGAAGCTCAACGACATCTATACGCCGTTGTGGGTGACCGGCACGTTGAAGATCGAGACGGTCAACAATGATCTGGCCGATGCGGCCTATGCGCTGGATGCGGCGAAGGTGCGGGTGGTGAAGGAATCGGATTTGTAACCCGCCATTCAGGCAGACAAAACTCATAATGTGGGAGCGGGCTTGCTCGCGAAGAGGGCGTGTCAGGCAACATGAACGTTAACTGACGCGCCCTCTTCGCGAGCAAGCCCGCTCCCACATTGGATCATGGTGTTACAGAGATTTGCTGCCGAGACTCACACCCAGGGTATGACTCGCCCCTGGCGCCAGTGTCACCACATCGTCCATCACGTTCGCGGTCTCGATGCACAGCATGCGTTGCCAGCCATCGTCCGCCATGTCACTGAAGGCGGCCGCCCGGTCCACCCACGGATTCCAGATCACCGCCGAGCGCGACCCTCGGCTGGTCAGCTGGATGCGCCGCTCCCAGGCAGGATCGACGATGCCCAGCTTGGGCGGGGTGTCGAGGTAGATCCGGTCGGTCTCGCCGGCAAAGTGCAGGTCACCGGTCTGTGGCTTGGTTGTCCAGTCTTCCAGTGTCTCGATGTAGGTCAGGCCGTCCAGCCCTTCGACATGCACCTTGCGCACATCGCTGACGGCGAAATACGTGTGCAGTGCCTGGCTGAGGGTGACCGTGTCGGTGCCCTGGTTATGGCTGGTCAGGTCGATGTGCAGTTGCTCGTCCAGACGAATGCCCAGCGTCAGGTCCACCCGATGCGGCCAACCGGAAAAGCCGCCTTCGGGGTAGGGCAGAGTGAATTCCACCTTCAGGCTTTCGCCTTCGGCTTCGATGCCCCGCAACGCCCAGTCCGTTGCCCGGACAAAACCATGGGCCGTGGGCGGCTCGCTGCTGGTGCGCATGGCCTGAACACCCTGAGGGTTGCGCAACAGGTTGCCGAACCACGGCCAGCACACCGGCACGCCAGCACGGATATTGTTGCCGGTCTTGAACACGGCTTCGTCGTTGAGCCAGATCAGCGGCGGTTGCCCGGCCAGTTGATAACTGAGGATGTGCGCCCCTTGCTGGGCGACCAGCAATTCGGCCTGACCGTGACGAATGCGCCAGCAATTCAGTTCATCCAGCTTCACGGCTTCAACGTTGGGCGTGCTCATGGGGCCACTCTCTATCGGGAACAGGACTGCAATGGACCGCAAAACAGGGGCTGTGTTTAACGTGCGCGTGGCGGCACCGAACGGGTGCGGCCACTGCCGTCGATGGCGACGAACACGAACACGGCTTCCGTGACTTTACGCCACTCGCTGGACAGTGGATCGTCGCTCCAGACCTCGACCATCATCTGGATCGAACTGCGGCCGATTTCCAGCGCCTGGGTGTAGAAGGACAACTGGGCGCCCACCGCGACCGGAACCAGGAACGCCATGCGGTCGATGGCGACGGTGGCGACGCGACCGCCGGCGACCTTGCTGGCCATTGCGGTGCCCGCCAGGTCCATCTGGGCCACCAGCCAGCCGCCGAAGATATCGCCGAAACCGTTGGTTTCACGCGGCAGCGCGGTGATTTGCAAGGCCAGGTCGCCCTGCGGGATTGGATCTTCTTGTTCGAGCTCTATCATGCCGGGGGTGCCTCTGACCCGTGACTCTCATTGTCTTTCAAGGTGAATAGCCGTCTGAAGAAAAACGATTCAGCCCCGAACATACTCTGTTCGTCACGTTTTTCGTAAGGCGCCTGAAGGGAAACTCTGCGAAACCGCCTGAATCCCGGCAGGCGTTTTCGCACAGCAACCCTTGAAACTGTCGCAAGACCCCGAGTATATCGGTCGATAGACTCCGAGACGACCGTCCGGTTCTCATTTTGACCGTCAAATACGCACCTCTATGTGCTTTTTCGAACAATTTGTTATCGTGCCGGTCCTGCCCAAGCCCCGGCCAGCGTTGTCGAGGTTGCAGATCCGTCTATAAAGAGAAGCCTTGCCATGACCACAGCGCCTTCGAGCATCGCGCAGCCGACCCAACCCGCACGACCGCTGACCCGCAACGACTACAAGACTTTATCGCTGTCCGCCTTGGGCGGCGCGCTGGAGTTCTACGACTTCATCATTTTCGTGTTCTTCGCCACGGTGGTGGGCAAGCTGTTCTTCCCGGCCGACATGCCCGAGTGGCTGCGCCTGATGCAGACCTTCGGCATCTTTGCCGCGGGCTACCTGGCGCGGCCGCTGGGCGGCATCGTGATGGCGCACTTCGGTGACCTGCTGGGGCGCAAGAAGATGTTCACCCTGAGCATTTTCATGATGGCGGTGCCGACCCTGATCATGGGCTTGCTGCCGACCTACGCGCAGATCGGCCTGTGGGCGCCGATCCTGTTGCTGCTGATGCGGGTCATCCAGGGCGCGGCGATCGGCGGTGAAGTGCCGGGCGCCTGGGTCTTCGTTTCCGAACACGTACCGCAGCGGCATATCGGCTACGCCTGCGGCACCCTGACCAGCGGTCTGACGGCGGGCATTCTCCTGGGGTCGCTGGTCGCCACGGCGATCAATAGCCTTTACACCCCGGTGGAGGTGTCGGATTACGCCTGGCGGATCCCGTTCCTGCTCGGCGGTGTGTTCGGTCTGTTCTCGGTGTACCTGCGCCGTTGGTTGCACGAAACCCCGGTGTTCGCCGAACTGCAACAGCGCAAGGCCCTGGCCGAAGAAGTGCCGCTGCGTGCGGTGTTGCGCGACCACCGCGGGGCGATCGTTATTTCCATGTTGCTGACCTGGCTGCTGTCGGCCGGCATCGTGGTGCTGATCCTGATGACGCCGACCGTGTTGCAGACGGTCTACCACTTCTCGCCGACCACGGCCCTGCAGTCCAATAGCGTGGCCATTGTGATGTTGAGCTTTGGTTGCATCATTGCCGGGGCATTGGCGGATCGCTTCGGCGCAGGCCGGGTATTCGTATTTGGCTGCGCGGCCCTGCTCGTCAGTTCCTGGACCTTCTACCACAGCCTGGCCGACCATCCTGACTGGCTGTTCCCGCTGTATGCCCTGACCGGCCTGCTGGTCGGCACCATCGGCGCGGTGCCGTACGTAATGGTCAAGGCCTTCCCACCCGTGGTGCGTTTCAGCGGCCTGTCTTTCTCCTACAACGTCGCCTACGCCATTTTCGGTGGCCTGACGCCGATGGTGGTCAGCCTGCTGCTCAAGGAAAGCCCGATGGGGCCGGCGTACTACGTGGCGGTGCTGTGTGGGGTCGGGATCGTGCTGGGGGCCTACCTCTGGAAGAAGGGGCGTTGATCCGTCTTCTTCATCGCCGGCGTGCCGGCGATGAAGCGATGATGGCCTTTCATCCAATTGTCATATTTCAGCCATAGAGTGTTCATACGGCCTGCCGATACTTGGCCCCCGACTTAACACACTCTATCTGCTAGGAGTAAGGCATGAAACTGAAGCGTTTGATGGCGGCAATGACTTTTGTCGCTGCTGGCGTTGCGACTGCCAACGCGGTTGCCGCTGTTGACCCTGCTATCCCGAGCTACACCAAGACCACCGGTGTGTCGGGCAACCTGTCCAGCGTCGGCTCCGATACCCTGGCCAACCTTATGACCCTGTGGGCCGAGAACTACAAAAAAGAATACCCGAACGTCAACATCCAGATTCAAGCCGCCGGCTCGGCCACCGCGCCACCTGCGCTGACTGAAGGCACCTCCAACCTGGGCCCTATGAGCCGCAAGATGAAGGACACCGAACTGGCGGCCTTCGAGCAGAAGTACGGCTACAAGCCAACCGCTATCCCGGTGGCCGTGGACGCTCTGGCTGTCTTCGTGCACAAGGACAACCCGATCCAGCACCTGACCATGGAACAGGTCGATGCGATCTTCTCGTCCACCCGTCTGTGCGGCGCCAAAACCGATGTGAAAACCTGGGGTGACCTGGGTGTGACCGGCGACCTGGCCAACAAGCCGGTGCAACTGTTCGGTCGTAACTCGGTATCCGGCACCTACGGCTACTTCAAGGAAGAAGCCCTGTGCAAAGGCGACTACAAGGCTAACGTGAACGAACAACCTGGCTCGGCTTCGGTCGTGCAGTCGATCAGCTCCTCGCTGAACGGCATCGGTTACTCGGGCATCGGTTACAAGACGGCCAGCGTGAAAACCGTGGCCCTGGCCAAGAAAGGCGGCACCGAGTTCATCGAAGACACCGAAGAAAACGCCCTGAACGGCAAGTACCCGCTGTCCCGTTTCCTGTACGTCTACGTCAACAAGGCCCCGAACAAGCCTCTGGCCCCGCTGGAAGCCGAGTTCGTGAAGCTGGTCCTGTCCAAACAGGGCCAGGAAGTGGTGGTGAAAGACGGCTACATCCCACTGCCAGCCAAGGTCGCAGCAAAAGCACTGGCTGACCTGGGTCTGCAGGAAGGCGGCTCTGTCGCAAAGCAGTAACAAACTGAGTCTAGGGTGAACCCCTAAGGACTCTCAGGGGGGCGGCAATGGCCGCCTCCCTGCATTTCGAATTCTCAATCCACTGCTGGTCCTGCCAGCGGCGGATTCGTCGCGTCACTGCACTGTCATCTTTCTGTCATACAGGATCGCTAGGGTGTGCGAATGAATGATCTGGCCAATTCCAACATGACTACAAATCCCCCCAAGCGAATTGATTTCAATACGCCTGAGTTGCAACGCAAGCGCCGCATTCGCGCGCTCAAGGATCGCCTCACCCGTTGGTATGTGCTCGTTGGCGGCCTCGCCGTGCTGGGGGCGATCACCCTGATTTTCTTTTTCCTGGCCTACGTCGTCGCGCCCCTGTTCCAGGGGGCCAGCCTGACGGCCAAAGACGCGATTACCCCCGCCTGGATGCAGGACGCCGGCAAGCCGCTGATGATCTCCCTGGAAGAGCAGAACCAGGTGGCCATGCGTGTTTCCGACAAGGGCCAGGTGCTGTTTTTCGACATCGACAGTGGCGCTGAGCTCAAGCGCGTCGATCTGCCGGTTCCGGCCGGTGCCAGCGTAACCTCCATCGGCGAAGACCAGCCCGGTCACCCATTGGTGGCGGTAGGGCTGTCCAATGGCCAGGCGCTGGTGTTCCGTCACACCTATAAAGTCAGTTATCCGGATGGCAAGAAAACCATCAACCCGGCCATCGAGTACCCCTACGGCGAAGCGCCGATCGCGGTGAACGAGGCGGGCGGGGCGCTGGAGCATGTCAGCCTCAATGCCACCGATACCACGCTGATGCTGGTGGGCTCCACCGGGTCGCAACTCAATGTGCTGTCGCTGACCAGCGAAGAGAACATGATGACCGGTGAAATCACCAGCGAGCAGAAGCGTATCGAGCTGCCGCAGATGACCGAGCCGGTGAAGCACATCTTCGTCGACCCGCGTCAGCAGTGGCTGTACGTGATTAACGGTCGTGCCCAAGCCGACGTGTTCAGCCTGCGCGACCGCAGCCTCAACGGCCGCTACAAGCTGCTGGAAAACGGCGAGGCGCAAGTCACCGCCGCCACCCAGCTGGTGGGCGGTATCTCGCTGATCATCGGCGATTCCAGGGGCGGCCTGGCCCAATGGTTCATGGCCCGCGACCCGGATGGCGAGCAACGCCTGAAGCAGATCCGCACCTTCCAGATGGGCAGCACGCCCATCGTTGAAATCACTGCCGAAGAGCGTCGCAAGGGCTTCATCGCCCTGGATGCGTCCGGCAAGCTCGGCGTGTTCCACAGCACCGCGCACCGCACCTTGCTGGTGGACCAGGTGGTGGACGGCCAGGGCCTGTTCGGCCTGTCGCCCCGGGCCAACCGCGTGATCGTCGAAGCGGGTGGGCAGATCAAACCGCTGCTGCTCGACAACCCTCACCCGGAGGTGTCCTGGAGCGCGCTGTGGAGCAAGGTCTGGTACGAGAACTACGACGAGCCTAAATACGTCTGGCAATCGACGGCGGCCAACACCGATTTCGAACCGAAACTGAGCCTGTCGCCGCTCACCTTCGGCACCCTGAAAGCCGCGTTCTATGCCATGTTGCTGGCCGCACCCCTGGCCGTTGCCGCCGCCATCTACACGGCGTACTTCATGGCGCCGGGCATGCGCCGCAAGGTCAAACCGGTGATCGAGCTGATGGAAGCGATGCCGACCGTGATCCTCGGCTTCTTCGCCGGCCTGTTCCTCGCCCCGTATGTGGAAGGGCACCTGCCGGGCATTTTCAGCCTGCTGATGCTGCTGCCGATCGGCATCCTGATCGCCGGTTTCAGCTTCAGTCGCCTGCCTGAGTCGATTCGCCTGAAAGTTCCGGACGGCTGGGAAAGTGCCCTGCTGATTCCGGTGATCCTGTTTGTGGGCTGGTTCTCGTTGTACATGAGCCCGTTCATGGAGAACTGGTTCTTTGGCGGTGACATGCGCATGTGGATTTCCCACGACCTAGGTATCACCTACGACCAGCGCAACGCCCTGGTGGTCGGTCTGGCCATGGGCTTTGCGGTGATCCCGAACATTTACTCCATCGCCGAAGACGCCGTGTTCAGCGTGCCGCGTGGCCTGACCCTGGGCTCCCTGGCCCTGGGCGCCACACCGTGGCAGACCATGACCCGCGTGGTGATCCTCACTGCCAGCCCGGGCATCTTCTCGGCGCTGATGATCGGCATGGGCCGCGCGGTCGGTGAAACCATGATCGTGCTGATGGCCACCGGTAACACCCCGGTCATGGAAATGAACCTGTTCGAAGGCCTGCGCACCCTGGCCGCCAACGTCGCGGTGGAAATGCCCGAGTCGGAAGTCGGCGGCAGCCACTACCGCGTGCTGTTCCTCTCGGCGCTGGTGCTGCTGTTGTTCACCTTCGTCATGAACACCCTCGCGGAACTGATTCGTCAGCGTCTGCGCAAGAAATACTCGTCGCTTTAAGAAAGGTAGAAGTCTGTGAAACAGAACTCCCTGAAAGGATGGTTCAAGAGCGGCGCCCCTGGCGTCTGGATCAGCGGTGGCGCGGTGTCCATCGCGGTCATCATGACTATTGGCCTGTTGGCGGTGATCGCCGTGCGCGGTCTGGGTCACTTCTGGCCGGCGGATTTGATTCACGCCAGCTATGACGTACCGGGCCAGGGCAATCACCTGGTCGTCGGCGAGGTGGTACAGAAGGAGGAAGTGCCGCGTGCTCGCCTGAAAAGTGCCGGCCTGCCAGTGCCCGATCAGGGCCCCGAGTTCATGACCCGCGAGCTGATCAAGGTCGGCAACCGTGACCTGAACGGCAATGACTTCACCTGGATCGTCGGTGACTGGCTGACCCAGCAGACCACGCCACCCGAGTTGATGGCCATCGAGCGCCGCGAGTGGGGCAATTTCTACGGTTACCTGGTCAACGTCAAAGAGGGCGGCAAGGTCGTCGCCGAAGGCGAAGCGGCGTGGCCGGAACTGCAAGCGCGGATCGATCGGGTGAACCAGCTCGCCGCCCAGCTCAAGACCCTTGAGAAGTCCGACATCGGCGCGATCAACTCCGGCCTCGAACGCATCCGCCTGCACGGTCGCAAGCTGGAGCTGGAAGGCAACATGAGCGCGGCTGCGCAAGCGGACATGGAATCCGAGCGCGCCGAGCTCAATGCCCGTTACCAGGACATCGAAGCGCGTCTGACCGATCTGCACGCGCAGTTCAATCGCGACTCGCTGACCGCTCGTGACGCCAACGGCAAGGAACTGGAAATCAGCCTGGGCAAGGTGGTTCATGCCTACCAGCCGAATGCCATGGGCACGTTCACCAAGATCGGCTTCTACTTCAGCAAGGTCTGGGAGTTCCTCAGCGACGATCCGCGGGAAGCGAACACCGAAGGCGGGATCTTCCCGGCGATTTTCGGCACCGTGATGATGACCCTGATCATGGCCATGATCGTGACGCCGTTCGGTGTGCTGGCGGCGGTGTACCTGCGTGAGTACGCCAAACAGAACACGCTGACCCGGGTGATCCGCATCGCGGTGAACAACCTGGCGGGCGTTCCGGCGATCGTCTACGGCGTGTTCGGCCTGGGCTTCTTCGTCTACGTGCTGGGCGGCTCGGTCGACCGCTTGTTCTTCCCCGAAGCGCTGCCGGCACCGACCTTCGGTACGCCGGGCCTGCTGTGGGCCTCCCTGACCCTGGCGTTGCTGGCGGTGCCGGTGGTGATCGTGGCTACCGAAGAAGGCCTGGCGCGGATTCCCCGTACGGTGCGGGAAGGCTCGCTGGCCCTTGGCGCGACCAAGGCGGAAACCTTGTGGAAGATCGTGCTGCCCATGGCCAGCCCGGCGATGATGACCGGCATGATCCTCGCCGTGGCCCGCGCCGCCGGCGAAGTGGCGCCGCTGATGCTGGTGGGCGTGGTGAAACTGGCGCCGTCGTTGCCACTGGACGGCAACTACCCGTACCTGCACCTTGACCAGAAAATCATGCACCTGGGCTTCCATATTTATGACGTCGGCTTCCAGAGCCCGAACGTCGAAGCCGCACGGCCGCTGGTGTACGCCACCGCGCTGCTGCTGGTGCTGGTGATTGCGACGTTGAACCTGTCGGCAGTGTGGATCCGTAACCACCTGCGCGAAAAATACAAGGCGCTGGATAGCTGATTTCTGTGCGGGGGCGGGCAGGCCCGTTCCCACACTGGAGCGCATCCGCAGGAATATTGATGAGCATTGCGACAAGCAGTGTTCCGAACCGAATTTGTCAGCACAGGGAGCCTCCCATGCAGCACGAAACCCATACCCACGGCATCAACATGTCTGCCCTGGGTCGCGACAAACAGAGCCTGAACCTGGCGCAGGAAACCGTGGCCATCGAAGTGCCGGGCCTGAACCTGTTCTACGGCGACAAGCAGGCGCTGTACGACGTCAGCATGAACATCCCGAAACAGCGCGTGACGGCGTTCATCGGCCCGTCCGGCTGCGGCAAGTCCACGCTGCTGCGCACCTTCAACCGCATGAACGACCTGGTCGACGGCTGCCGCGTGGAAGGCGAGATCAGCCTCTACGGCACCAACATCTACCGCAAGGGCGAGGACGTGGCCGAGCTGCGTCGCCGGGTCGGCATGGTGTTCCAGAAGCCCAACCCGTTCCCGAAAACCATCTACGAAAACGTGGTCTACGGCCTGCGCATCCAGGGCATCAACAAAAAACGCGTGCTCGACGAAGCGGTCGAGTGGGCGTTGAAAGGCGCGGCGCTGTGGGACGAAGTCAAGGACCGCCTGCACGACTCGGCACTGGGCCTGTCCGGCGGTCAGCAGCAACGTCTGGTGATCGCGCGCACCATCGCCGTGGAACCGGAAGTGCTGCTGCTCGACGAACCGTGCTCGGCACTCGACCCGATCTCCACACTGAAGGTCGAAGAGCTGATCTACGAGCTGAAATCGAAGTTCACCATCGTCATCGTGACCCACAACATGCAACAGGCTGCTCGTGTTTCCGACTACACGGCGTTCATGTACATGGGCAAACTGGTGGAGTTCGGCGACACCGACACCCTGTTCACCAATCCGGCGAAGAAACAGACCGAAGACTACATCACCGGTCGCTACGGCTAGGACATCGTGGTTGCTCACTGAACTGACGCTGCGGTCCACCGCACCTTACCGGACGCCCCAAGGACGCCAACAATGATTAGTAAAGAAGGCCTTACCCATCACATTTCCGCGCAGTTCAACGCCGAGCTCGAGGAAGTGCGCAGCCACCTCCTGGCCATGGGCGGGCTGGTGGAAAAGCAGGTCAATGACGCGGTCACCGCGCTGATCGAGGCTGATTCCGGCCTGGCCCAGCAGGTGCGCGAGATCGACGAACAGATCAACCAGATGGAACGCAACATCGACGAAGAATGCCTGCGCATTTTGGCCCGTCGTCAGCCGGCGGCGTCCGACTTGCGTCTGATCATCAGCATTTCGAAATCGGTGATCGACCTCGAGCGCATCGGCGACGAATCGACCAAGATCGCCCGCCGCGCCATCCAGCTGTGCGAGGAAGGCGAAGCGCCACGCGGTTACGTCGAAGTGCGCCACATCGGTGACCAGGTGCGCAACATGGTGCGTGACGCCCTGGACGCCTTTGCCCGCTTCGATGCCGACCTGGCGTTGTCGGTGGCGCAATACGACAAGATCATCGACCGCGAATACAAGACCGCCCTGCGTGAGCTCGCCACCTACATGATGGAAGACCCACGCTCTATCTCGCGGGTCTTGAGCATTATCTGGGTCCTGCGCTCGCTGGAACGCATTGGCGACCACGCGCGCAATATCTCTGAGCTGGTGATTTATCTGGTGCGCGGCACCGATGTGCGTCACCTGGGCCTCAAGCGCATGAAGGAAGAAGTTGAAGGCACAAGTGGTGAAACCGCTAATGTTCCGGGCGAAGCTGACGATAAATAAGATTGCCCTAGTAAAGCGCCCGGTCTTTTGGCCGGGCGTTTTTGTTCACGGGGCTGGATTCGACAGCAGCACCCGCGAACGAAAAGTCCCGGCGTGACTGAAGGTTTATGGCGAAGTGCCATCAGTAAAGCGGTATGCTTGCCAGGATTTTTTAAAGGGGTGATGGATGAGTAAGGTCAGTGTGTTGGTCGTGGACGATGCGTCGTTCATTCGTGACCTGGTGAAGAAGTGCCTGCGTAACTACTTCCCGGGCATTCGCATCGAAGACGCCATTAACGGCAAGAAGGCCCAGGCCTTTCTGGCGCGGGAAGCGTTCGACCTGGTCCTGTGCGACTGGGAAATGCCGGAAATGTCCGGCCTGGAACTGCTGACCTGGTGCCGCGAACAGGACAACCTCAAGACCATGCCCTTCGTGATGGTGACCAGCCGTGGGGACAAGGAGAACGTCGTCCAGGCGATCCAGGCTGGCGTTTCCGGTTACGTCAGCAAGCCGTTCACCAACGAGCAACTGCTGACCAAGGTCAAGCAGGCGCTGAACAAGGGCGGCAAGCTCGATACCTTGATGAACAGCGCACCGACCAAAATGAATTCGGCGTTTGGCAACGATTCGCTGAACGCACTGACCGGCGGCAAACCTGCCGTGGCCGCCGCTGTGTCGGCGCCTTCTGCGGCGCCAGCACCGGCCGCTGCAGCCGCTGCCCCCTCCCGTGGTCTGCTCAACAGCCCGCCGGTGAAAGCGCCGACGCCAGCGGCCAGCGCCGCCAACGGCGGGCGTGGCCAGGGTCAGTTGCGCCTGCCCAATGGCGTGCAGCAATGCGTGATCAAGGCCCTGAGCCTCAAGGAGGCGCTGTTGGTGGTCAAGCGCGCCGAAGCGCTGCCACAAGTGCTCGACAGTGCCGTGCTCGACCTGGAGCAGGGCGACAACGCTGAAGTTGCGCGCCTGAACGGCTACCTGCACGCCATCGTGGCCCACGAGCAGAAACCCGACAGCGAATGGCTGCAACTGACGTTCCGCTTTGTCGACAAGGACGCGCAGAAGCTCGATTACCTGTCCCGCCTGATCGCCCGTGGGACGGCGCAGAAGCACTTCGTCCCAGGCGCATGATCCTCGTCGCCTGACAATCCGCCTTCGCGCGCCGGCTCGCTGCCACGGGGAAATGCGTTTCCTTGTGGGGGCGAGTCGGGCCTTGCGAAGGGGTCCTCCAGCAGCCCGCCCTGCCTCGTTTCACCCTCCGCCTATCCGATAACTCAACGCTCGTCGGCGGTGCAACTCGCACTGCAACCTCTGCCGACTACCCGGGTCCATTGCAGCTGCTAGGCTCTTTCCCAGGTCCTACTCGACAGAATTCTGCCCATGCTCGCGCGACTGATGTTTTTCTGCGGTCTTTTCATGGCTTGCGCCCAGGCGTCGGCCATGACGATCTACAAGTCCACCGACGCCAACGGCGTGGTCTCCTATAGCGACCGCCCCTCGAAAGGTGCCCAGGTGTTCACCTTTCGTGATCGCATGGTCGAGCACCTCGAGCGCCAGGTGTACCTGGTCATCACCAAGAAAAAGGGCGCAGACAGCGTCTACGTGCGCAATGACCTGTATGCGCCGGTGGAGATCGAGTTGAGCTTTGCCGGGCTGCAGAACGTCAACGGTGCGCCGAGCCGGCCGATTCGCCGGGTCATGCCCGCTCGCAGCAGCATTCGCCTGGCGCTGCTCACGGCGATGAACGCCGAGAAGCCGCTGGCCTATGTGCCCAGGTTCGAATATTCCCTGGGCGACCCCTCAGGGGCTGCCCTGGCCTATCAATACCCATACCCCTGGCGTGGCGGGCCGTTTCGCCTGAGTCAGGGTGCCAATGGCCAATACAGCCACTTCGGGCCCAGGAACCGCTACGCCATGGACATCGCGATGCCCGAGGGCACGCCAATCATCGCGGCGCGCGGCGGGGTGGTGGTGAAAACCGAAAATGCGCAGACCGGGCGGGGCAGCGATCCGGCGGGCAATTTCGTCCGGGTGCTGCACGATGACGGGACGATGGGCGTGTACCTGCACCTCAAGCAAGGCTCGGTCAGCGTTCGCGAAGGGCAGCGGGTGTCGGTAGGCAGCCCGTTGGCGCTGTCGGGCAACACCGGCAACAGCAGCGGGCCGCACCTGCATTTCGTGGTGCAGCGCAATACCGGGCTGGGGTTGGTCTCGATTCCCTATCAGTTCAAGCAGCCGATGGGGAGTCTGCCGAACTTTGCGCTCGGCAAGCAGTGAGGGGGATTCTGGTTTATCGCGAGCAGGAGTAACGTCATCCCTGGTGGGAGCGAGCCTGCTCGCGATGAACGCGACGCGGGGTAAATCCGAACCCCTCAATCAAGCATCAACACCTTCGCCAGAATGATCTTCGGCCCCTTCATCTTCTTGATGATGATCCGCAGGCCTTCGACTTCCAGCACTTCTTCCTCTTCCGGCACCCGTTTCAGGGATTCGTAGACCAGACCGGCCAGGGTTTCGGCTTCGACGTGATCCAGGTCGATGCCCAGCAGCCGCTCGACCTTGAACAGCGGGGTATCGCCACGCACCAGCAACTTGCCCGGCTGGTAGGCGAGGATTCCGCGCTCGGCCTTGCGGTGTTCGTCCTGGATATCGCCGACCAGCACTTCCAGCACGTCTTCCATGGTCAGGTAGCCGATGATGTTGCCATCGGCTTCTTCGACCAGGGCAAAGTGCGAGCCGCCCTTGCGGAACTGCTCCAGCAACTGCGACAACGGCATGTGCCGCGACACGCGTTCCAGCGGGCGGGTCAGTTCAGCCAGGTTGAACGACTCGGGAATGTGGTCCAGGGCCGCCAGTTCCAGCAGCAGGTCCTTGATGTGCAGCAGGCCGACGAACTCCTGGCGGTCGCTGTCGTACACCGGGTAGCGGCTGAACTTGTGGCGACGGAACATCGCCAGGATTTCCTTGAGCGGCGCATTGAACTCCAGGGTCACCAGGTCTTCGCGGGAGTTGGCCCAGTCGACCACTTCCAGCTCGCCCATTTCCACCGCCGAGGCCAGCACGCGCATGCCTTGGTCGCTCGGGTCCTGGCCCCGGCTGGAGTGCAGGATCAGTTTCAGTTCTTCACGGCTGTAATGGTGTTCGTGATGCGGACCGGGCTCACCCTGGCCGGCGATCCGCAGGATGGTGTTGGCGCTGGCGTTGAGCAGGTAGATCGCCGGGTACATGGCCCAATAGAACAGGTACAGCGGGACGGCAGTCCACAACGACAGCAGTTCGGGTTTACGGATGGCCCAGGATTTCGGGGCCAGTTCGCCGACCACGATGTGCAGGTAGGAAATGACGAAGAACGCGGCGAAGAACGACACCCCCTTGATCACTTCGGGCGACTGCACGCCCACGGTTTCCAGCAGCGGTTCGAGGATGTGCGCGAAGGCCGGCTCACCGACCCAGCCCAGGCCCAGGGAGGCGAGGGTAATACCCAGCTGGCACGCCGACAGGTAGGCATCGAGCTGACTGTGAACGGTGCGCAGGATGTGCCCGCGCCAGCCGTTCTTGTCGGCGATGGCTTCGACCCGGGTCGAGCGCAACTTGACCATGGCGAATTCCGCCGCAACGAAAAAGCCGTTGAGCAAAACCAGGATCAAAGCAAAAAGAATCATGCCGAAATCGGCGAAGAGTGTCGCGAGGGTCAAGCCAGGGGAAGGGTCCATGATGGAGTTTTGCGGGTTCCGTGTATTCGAAAAGGGATCAATGACATGCCTGAAAGGCAGGCACAAGTCAGCCAATGTAGCGGCTGACTTGTCGATTGCCTAGTGGCGCGTGCTGGCCGGTATCAGTCGGTCATGCTGATCGCCCGGGATTTGCTGACCTGTGCCGGGGCGAAATGGCAGGTGAACGTACTGCCGTGGCCCGGCACGCTGCTGATTTCCATGCGGGCGCGGTGGCGCAGCAACACGTGCTTGACGATGGCCAGCCCAAGCCCGGTGCCGCCGGTGTTGGAGTTGCGGCTGGAATCGACCCGGTAGAAGCGTTCGGTCAGGCGCGGCAGGTGTTTGCTGTCGATGCCGATGCCCGAATCCTGCACGCTCAGGTGTGCGCCTTGTTCGTCGCCCCACCAGCGAATGCGGATGTTGCCCTCGGCCGGGGTGTACTTCACCGCGTTGAACACCAGGTTGGAAAACGCACTGCGCAGTTCGGCCTCGCTGCCCTTGAGGTTGATCGTCGGGTCGGCTTCCAGGGTGATGCGCTGGTTTTTCTGCCCGGATAACTGCTGGGCGTCGCTCTTGATCGACTGCAACAAGCTCTCGACGGCCACGGGGTGGTTGTCCGACGGGTAATCGGTGGCTTCCAGCTTGGCCAGCAGCAACAGGTCGTTGAGCAGCGTCTGCATGCGTCCGCCTTGTTGCTGCATTTGCTGCAGGGCACGGCTCCAGCGCGGGTTCACCTCGTCGACGTTGTCGAGCAGGGTTTCCAGGTAACCGCAGATGACTGTCAGCGGTGTGCGCAGTTCATGGGACACGTTGGCGATGAAGTCCTTGCGCATCTGTTCCAGTTGATGGATGCGCGTCACGTCGCGCACCAGCATCAGGTGTTCGTTGTTGCCGTAGCGGGTGATGTACAGCTGAATGCGCACGCGGTCGTTGGTCGGTGAGGGGATTTCCAGCGGCTCGGCGTAGTTGTCCTGCTCGAAGTATTCCTTGAAGCGCGGGTGACGCACCAGGTTGGTCACCGGCTGCCCGCTGTCCTGCGGCGTCTTGAGGCCCAGCAGGGTTTCCGCCGCGCGGTTCCACCACTCCAGGTTGCCGTCGGTGTCGAGCATGATCACCGCGTCTTTCAGAGCGGCCGTGGACTCCTGGACCCGGTCGATCACCGCTTGCAGGCGCCCGCGTACCCGTTGGTCGCGACGCTGCAGGTGATAGATGCTGTCGAACACTTCGCCCCACAGGCCATAGCCGTCGGGCGGTGCTTCATCGGGTTTGTGCAGGCGCAGCCACTCGTGCAGACGCAACAATTGCTTGAGGGTCCAGGCCAGGTAAAGACCCAGGCCTGCGGCGAGGCTCCAGCCGTAATAGCCGGTAATCAGGCCGATCACCAGGCAAGCGGTGACCAGTAGCAGCATGTGGCGAATGAGGATGCCATGCCAGTTTTGGTTCACGTTAACGCGCGTCCTTGTCAGCTTGTCGGGCGGGAAGGTCCGGATCAGGCTTTGGTGGAGAACCGATAGCCGGTGCCGCGCACGGTTTGTACCAGATTTTCGTAAGCATCACCGAGGGCTTTGCGCAGGCGACGAATGTGCACGTCCACGGTGCGCTCTTCAACGTAGACATTGCCGCCCCAGACCTGATCCAGCAACTGGCCGCGGGTGTAGGCGCGTTCCTGATGGGTCATGAAGAATTGCAGCAAGCGGTATTCGGTGGGGCCCATTTCGGCCGGCTTACCGTCGATGGTCACGCGGTGGCTGATCGGGTCCAGCAGCAGGCCGCCGACTTCGATCGGTGCCTCGCCATCGGTTGGCCCGGCACGGCGCAGCACGGCCTTGAGACGTGCCACCAGCTCACGGGGGGAAAACGGTTTGGTGATGTAGTCGTCGGCGCCGACTTCCAGGCCCTGGATCTTGTTGTCCTCTTCGCCCTTGGCCGTAAGCATGATGATCGGGATATCCCCGGTCAGCTCATCGCGTTTGAGGCGGCGGGCCAGTTCGATGCCGGAGGTGCCGGGCAGCATCCAGTCGAGCAGGATCAGGTCCGGCTTGCGGTCGACGATAATGGCGTGAGCCTGCTGAGAGTTCTCGGCCTCCAGGCAGTCATAGCCGGCCATTTCCAACGCAACGGCGATCATCTCGCGGATGGGCGCTTCGTCGTCGACGATCAGAATGTTCCTGCCAACCATGCCATTAACCCTCTTGTCATTTAACTGTCTTGCGCCGCATTAGATAACGGAATTATTGCAGTCGTGTGACAACATTTTAGCTGCACGGCGATTGTGGCGTTCCTGAACTATTCTCTAAGTCCGAATCCTGACAACCACAAAAGAAGGTTTCCATGACTCACTACTCGCAATCCCTTAAAGCCCTGATGCTGGCCGCTGCCCTTTCTGTGCCGGCAATGGCCTTCGCGGCGGAGCCTGCGATGATGCAAGGCGGAGTGATGACCGACCACAAGGGAATGACCCTGTACACGTTCGACAAGGACACGGGCGGCAAGTCGGTGTGCACCGGACAGTGCGCTGAAAACTGGCCGCCACTGGAGGCCAAGGCCGGTGACAAAGCCGATGGCAAATGGACGATCATCACCCGTGACGACGGCAGCAAACAGTGGGCCTACGACGGCAAGCCGCTGTACTACTTCATGAAGGACAAGGCGCCGGGCGACAAAACCGGTGACAAGATGAAAGACGTCTGGCACGTCATCACCAACACGGGTCCGAAAATGTAGGAACTGTTCCGCTCCCGGACTGTTATCACCTGTGGGAGCGAGCCTGCTCGCGATGGACGTCAACGATGACGCGGGGTAACTGAGAGCCCGCGGCGCCTGCACGACCTTCGCGAGCAAGCTCGCTCCTACAGAAATCGTGTTGGTTTAGCGCAACGCGTAATCCAGCATGATCCCGACGAAAATCGCCAGCCCCGCCCAGTGGTTATGCAGGAACGCCTTGAAGCAACGCATGCGGTCCTTGCCCCGGGTGTACCAGAACTCCCAGGCAAAACAGCCCGCCGCTACCAGCAACCCCAGGTGGAACCACACGCCCAGCTCGAATTTCGAACCGGCCAGCAGCAGGCAACCCAACGCCAACCCTTGCAGGGTCACGATGATCACCCGGTCCGCTTCGCCAAACAGGATTGCCGTGGATTTGACCCCGATCTTCAAGTCGTCGTCGCGGTCGGTCATGGCGTAGTAGGTGTCGTAGCCCACCGTCCACAACAGGTTGGCGATCCACAGCAACCACGCCACCGCCGGCAACTCGCCGGTCTCGGCGGTGAACGCCATCGGCATCCCCCAGGAAAACGCCATGCCCAGGACCACCTGCGGGTAGTAGGTGTAGCGCTTCATGAACGGGTACGTGCACGCCAGGGCCAGGCCGCCGAACGACAGCCAGACCGTCGCCGCGTTGGTGCACAACACCAGCAGGAAACTGATGCCCATCAGCACCGCGAAAAACACCAGGGCTTCGCGCGAGGTGATCTTGCCGCTGACCAGCGGCCGTTGCTCGGTGCGCTTCACATGGCCATCGACCTTGCGATCCGCCCAGTCATTGATCACGCAACCGCCGGCACGGGTGAGCACCACACCGAGCACGAAAATCACCACGTTGGCCACGGACGGCGAACCCTCGCCGGCAATCCACAGCGCCCACAAGGTGGGCCACAGCAGCAGGTAGATGCCGATCGGCTTGTCCATGCGCGTCAGCTGAATGAAATCCCAGGCCCGTGGGTTCAAGCGGTTCAGGGACTTGAGCAGGCTCTGGTACATCAGCAGTTCTCCGGGTGGGCGCGGGTGGCGAGCCACAAGGTCGGCAGGAAGATTTCGGCCACCAGCACGCTCAAGGCGCCACGGTCGAAGCGCGAGCGGCGTCCCCACAACTGCGGTGCCCGGGACTCCGGCGGCAGCCAGGCCTGAGGGTAGTGACAGACCTCGATGGCGCGCCGCGCAAACGCATGATCACAAAACAGCAACTCGCCCAGCGAACGGCTGCCCAACTCATCCATGTGCAACCCGTCGCCCTGCAACGCGCTGCGTGCCGCCACACTGCGGGCGAACACCCAGGCTTCGCCGTGGCCGCGCAGATACACCTCGCGCACCCAGCCCTCGCTGCCTTCGGCCAGGTCCAGCGCCATGCACTCGTCGGCGCGCAGCGTTTGCCAGCCTTCGAACAGCGGCGTGACGCTGAAACCGTCGTTCGACAGGCGGATCAGCCGTCGGGTCAGCGAGCCTTCATCGAAGAGCCAGTCCAGCGTAGTGGCGTCGGGGAGGGGGTTGAGTTGGCTTTGAAGCAGCCATTGCGGGGCGGTTGTGTGTTGCACAATGAGTCATTATTGGCAGCAAATGAGGCGGCGAGCTTACCATGGCAGCTCATCATTTTGAGTGATCGGGCGGCCCGGAGCGTCGAACAGGCTTGCATCTGCGAGGCACGATCAGTACAAAACGCCCTGAGCCGGATGGCAACGCTGCACCATCGACCGTCCGCGCCGGCAATGCGCCTGAACCTGAGGAAGTAGCTGAATGAAAAAGTGGCAATGTGTGGTCTGCGGGCTCATTTACAACGAAGCCGACGGCTGGCCGGATGACGGCATTGCGCCGGGCACCCTGTGGCAGGACGTGCCGGAAGACTGGCTGTGCCCGGATTGTGGCGTCGGCAAGATGGATTTCGAAATGATCGAAATCAACTGAGACCTTTCAAGGAGCAAGGAATGAACGCACCTGTCGTGATCGTGGGCACTGGCCTGGCGGGCTATAACCTGGCCCGCGAGTTTCGCAAGCTCGATGGCGAAACCCCGCTGCTGCTGATCACCGCCGACGACGGGCGTTCCTACTCCAAGCCGATGCTGTCCACCGGCTTTGGCAAAAACAAGGACGCCGACGGCCTGGCCATGGCCGAACCGGGCGCCATGGCCGAGCAGTTGAAGGCCGAAGTGCGCACCCACACCCGCATCAGCGGCATCGACCCTGGCCACAAACGCTTGTGGATCGGTGAAGAGGCGGTGAGCTACCGCGACCTGATCCTGGCCTGGGGCGCCGAAACCGTGCGCGTGCCCATCGAAGGCGATGCGGCGCACGCCGTGTTCCCGATCAACGACCTCGAAGACTACGCACGCTTCCGCGCCTTTGCCGCCGGCAAGCGTCGGGTGTTGCTGCTGGGTGTCGGCCTGATCGGCTGTGAATTCGCCAACGACCTGATCCTCGGCGGGTATGAAGTGCAACTGGTGGCGCCGTGCGAGCAGGTCATGCCGATGCTGCTGCACCCGGCTGCCGCCACAGCGGTGCAGGCCGGGCTGGAAAGCCTGGGGGCGCGCTTCCACCTCGGGCCGGTGCTCAACCGCTTGCAGCGCGTGGCGGATGGCCTGGAAGCGCACCTGTCGGACGGTCAGGTCATCGCCTGTGACGTCGTGGTCTCGGCCATCGGCCTGCGCCCGCGCATCGACCTGGCGGCTGCCGCAGGTCTGCAGGTCAATCGCGGCGTGGTCGTCGACCGCCACCTGAAAACCTCCCACGCCAACATCTACGCCCTGGGCGACTGCGCTGAAGTCGACGGGCTGAACCTGTTGTACGTGATGCCCCTCATGAGCTGTGCGAGAGCGCTGGCCAAGACCCTCGCCGGCAACCCGACGGCGGTGAGCTACGGGGCGATGCCGATCACCGTCAAAACGCCGGTCTGCCCGTTGGTGGTTTCACCGCCGCCACGGGGTTCGGAAGGCGTCTGGACGGTCGAAGGGCAGGGCGCGGACGTCAAGGTGCTGTGCCGCGATGCGGCCGGCAAACTGCTGGGTTACGCCCTGACCGGCACCGCCGTGATGGAGAAACTGGCGCTGAACAAAGAACTTCCACCGCTGCTGGCGTAAATAGCGGGCGTTCTGTCGCAATCACCCCTCTTTTGTCGAGACAAACGTCGCGCGCAGGCTGGCGCGGCTTCTCGGCGCGTGCCATCCTCACTCCCGTCTGCCGCAGAGTAGAGCACCTGCGGCGCTTTGGGCGCTGTTCCAATGAGAGCAGCACGGACATAACAACAAAAAACCGTCAAAGGGGCTTCACTTATGCGCAAACCAGAACTCGCCGCAGCCATCGCGGAGAAAGCAGATCTCACCAAAGAACAGGCCAACCGCGTTCTCAACGCCGTTCTCGAAGAAATCACCGGCGCCCTGCACCGCAAGGACAGCGTGACGCTGGTCGGCTTCGGCACCTTCCTGCAACGCCACCGCGGCGCCCGCACCGGCAAAAACCCGCAAACCGGCGAGCCGGTCAAAATCAAGGCCAGCAACACCGTTGCCTTCAAGCCAGGCAAATCGTTGAAAGACAGCGTCAATCCGTAATCAGTATTCCCGGCCCGCACAGCGGGAAGCGAATGAAGAATGGGCACACCCACACAGGGTTGAGTGCCCATTTTTTGTGTTTGGTATTCGGTGCGGCCGTACCCAGCGGGAACGAGCCTGCTCGCGATAAACGTAAGAACACGACGGGTTATCAGAGCGCACTCAAATCTGCCGGGCGCGCGCTACCACCGCCCTTACTCCTATTTTTCTAGTGGGGCCTTACCACCATCGCCCATAGACTTAGCACGGTCATGCCGAGCAGCAGCCCTAACAGGCTCCATTCAAGGACGACAAGTTTTCGCTTGAGCGTTGGGGGAAAGTGAGCGAAATCTTCAGGATTCAGCATGCCGTGCTTAATGTAAAAATTGGGGAACGTTAATACGCTGGCTATTGACCAAACCAATCGGACCTTGCCCGCAATTCCAGATTGAGGGTGCGCTGATACAGTAATCAGAGAAGAGCTGTTTTTGAAGTATCCCGACAATTCTTCGCCTTTTGTGAGGGCTAAGTATAAGCCAACCCCCAAACAAATCACCCCACCGCCAAAAATTATCAGGCCCGAAAAGAGATAGAGCGCGTCTGCGAAGCTGATGTTCATTCAATTACCTCAAAATCGCCTCTCTGTTCTTTCACCGACTATTGAACTCTTGTTTATGCGCTTATTTCCCATAGAACGTTCCGGTGCACCACAACAAAGCAAGTGACAAAACAAACACTACTAGGCTGCGGCGTAAAATAATAAGTTTTCGTTTGATCGGTTTAGGCAGATTTTCTATATCTTGAGCACTGATTGTGCCGTTTTTTATGCCTTTATTAGGCGATGTAACGTAGTCGCAAATGTTGCTTATCAGCTTCAGCCGGCCACGCAGTCCATCCTCCAACAAACCGCTGTGTGACGTAATTTCTGGGCTGTTTTTCAGATGTTCCAGGATCACATCGATTTTGGTGTAAGCCATGTGAAGCGCAGTGGCGAACCAGATGGTCAAAGATAAAAAAAGAAGGCCGCTGAGGTAGCCGAATAGAATTTCGAATTTACTCATTTGTCGCCTCGTATAGTTTCGCCCAACTATTCGCCAACTCGGGTTCCGTCGACTAATGCCCCTGTCGCTACCACGGCTGCGGCGCACACCAATGCATAAACGCGCATCGGCAGTTTCTATGCTCGTACCGCCTTATCGTTGAGTCGGTTTACGCACAGTACTGGAGCGGAAGTGCATTTCAAGTCAGGCAGGTAAAACCAGACGATTCCTACATGTTTTTTGTAGGTGGGAAACTTAACGGTGTTGGTTTTTTTCGCAGTTATGCGCTGAGCACTGGAGCAAAACCCCGATGATGAATAAACCCATCGGGGTTCTTGAGCACGTCATCACTTAGGATGCTTGCCTTCTTGCTTGGCGAAAATGGCCGCCATTTCCGGCTCATCCAGATGATCCAGCGCACGCTCAATCAACAAGTACACGCCGTCGGCCATGCGGCTGATCGTCAGGGCAACAGAGCGGCTGGAATCGTCCACATCGTCGGCGAGCCTAGCAGCGATAGTGCTGATCCCCAACATGTCCTCCGAAGCATTGGCGAGCAGAGTCTCGGTGTTTAAATCATCGCTGACTGTGAAGAGTGTCCTCTTGCGTTTTTTGACTTCAGCGTGGTTGGGAGGGAAGTGATGGTCGAGGGCACGTTGGGCTGCTTCGTTTAGCATCTTTGAGTCGAAGCTTTCGTAGGGGGAGGTGTCTTCTTTTTCTGGAGGATTGAGCGTGGGTTTTGTCATGGTGTAGCTCCTGGAAGTATGAGACTGACACCTGGAGCCGGACTTGCACGTCCGTGTCACCGTTTTTTGCGGTGACGAACACAGGCTATCCGTGAAGGCGAAGACTGCCTAGTTCATGAGTGGCGCCGCGTGTTGAAGGAAACTTCCTGTGGATCGGAGCGTATAAGCGGCAATATTCAGTGGCATCTAAACAGGCTTGTTTAACTTGTGACTTGGCAGTCATCAGCGTCAAAAATACAGCCATCGTCTTCTAAAGTTATCCGATAGTGGCGTTCTAGCGTGAAGTCGCTACACTGCGCCAGCCGTTCATTTTTCCTTTTGAGGCCGTGCGCATGAAGTTTCGTTTTCTTTTATGGATGCTGGGTGTGTTGATGGCCAAGGCAAGTAGGACCAATCCTGCGTTTCAGCAACAATTGGGCGACAAGGAGTTGGTGTTTCAGCTACAGACCCAGGACGGGAAGGTCGCACGGCATTTCCGGGTGAAGGATCAGCGCATTACCAGCCAATCAGGCGAGTACGCCGAGCCAGCGTTTGCGATTGCCTTCAAGGATGCCGCCTATGGCTTCGCGACGATGCAGGCCAAGAACAAGCAGCTGGCGTTCATGACGGGAATTCAGGACAAGTCGATCCAGATCAAGGGCAACCCGGCGTTGGTGATCTGGTTTCAGGGGTTGACCAAGTATTTGAAGCCGCGCAAGGCGAAGGCTGTGGCAAAGGTTTAAACCGGAGGCGGACTCATCGTCGGCAAGTCGGTCTCGCCCCACAAGGCAACGAATCCTGTGGGGCGAGGCGGTTGTTCAGGCCTGGGAGAATTGCGACGCCAGTTCGCGCAGCAGCACTTCAGCCTCGAGCACTTTGCTGACCACGTCGTTGGCTTTGTCGCGGGTCAGGCCCACGCGTTCCAGCAGGGCGTCGGGGATGTCTTCGTCCGGGCCGGAGCCGATGCCGCGTGCGCGCAGCAGGCGGACCGCCAGGCACACCAGGTTCGGGTACTCGGCGTAGGCGCCGTCGTAGTTCGGGTCGTGCTGGAAGCGCAGGGCGGTGGACAGTTCGTCCGGCATGTCCCAGTAGCGCATCAGCCATGAGCCGATCTGTTCGCGGCTGATGCCCAGCAGGTGTTGCTCGATGTAGCTGTGGCACAGGTGCGGGTTGACCTCCAGGTGGCGGCAGATCAGCGAGAAGTGCGGCGGGAATACGTGGGCCAGCAGCAGGTAGCCAAAGTTGTGCAGCAGGCCGGCCAGGTAGGTCAGGCCGGCTTCCGGGCGCTGGGCGCGGGGCATGGCGCGGGTCAGGCCTTCGATGACGGCGGCGGTGTAGATCGACTGCTGCCAGTACGGCGTGGTGTGTTGCGGGTGGTCCTTGGGCAGGCTCAGGGTCTTGCCCAGCGCCAGGCCCAGCGCCAGGTTGATCACCAGGTCGAAACCCAGCACCCGCACGATGGCATCTTCCACCGAACGAATCTTGCCCGGCGAGGCGTAATACGGCGACGCCGCCCAGCTCACGACTTGCGCGGCCAGGGCCGGGTCGGTTTCAACGACGCCGGTGATGTCGTCGATGGTGGCGTTGGGGTCGACGCGCAGCTTGATGATTTTCTGCGCGGTCTCGGCCAGCGGCGGAATTTCGATGGTGGCTTCCAGGCGTTGCTGGATGCGCCGCGCGGTGAACGCTTGAACGGCCTGGGTGATTTCCTCGCGGTCGTCGTCGGGGCGGTCGAGGTTGGGGCGGATGCTGCTCAGGTTTTCGCCGAAGCTGGCGGCGCTGGCCTTGGTCAGCATCGACTTGAAGTCTTCGCGGGAGATTTCCAGCAGCAGGCCGGCCTCGCCCGAGTTGATCAGCAGCTTGGGTTCGCGCAGCAGGCTTTCTTCGTACAGGCATGGCGAACTGGTCAGCGCCGGAAGGCCGGGCAGCAGGCTCAGGCTGTGTTTGCCGAGCATTTTTTCCAGGCGTTCGGTGGACACGGCGGTCAGGCGCCGACCGGTCAGTTCGGTGAGGCGATTGAGGTCGAGCAGTTGGCTCTGCGCAAACAGCACCATCAGTGCGCCGACGGCGTCGTCGAGCAACACGGCCTGCACTTTGCGCGAGGTGTTCAATGCGTGATGTTCGAGGACTTCTTCGTAGGCGATGCCCAGTTTGGCCAGCAGCAGCCGAATCACAGACGGAGCGTGCGGGGTTTCGGGGACGAGGGCAGCGTCAGTCATGGTGTGTATCCGTATTCAAACAGTTGCAGGAGTATAACCAGCTTGTCTAAAAGCATCGTCCACAAACTGCGACGATGCTCACACTTGGCCGTATTGCTGCCCGTGGCGCAGCCAGCGGTCGAGCAGCGGGCTGACGTGGGCGGGCCAGCGTTCAAGCAGGGCTTGCGCGGCGTCGCGAACCGCCGGCAACAAATCGGCGTCGCGCATCAGGTCCGCGACCTTGAATTGAAGCAGACCTGTCTGCCGCGTGCCGAGCATTTCACCCGGGCCGCGCAGTTCGAGGTCTTTTTCGGCGATGACGAACCCGTCGTTGGTTTCGCGCATGATGCCCAGGCGCTGCCGGCCGATCTGTGACAGTGGCGGGTGGTAGAGCAGCACGCAGTGGCTGGCGGCACTGCCGCGACCGACCCGGCCACGCAGCTGGTGCAGTTGCGCCAGGCCCAGGCGCTCGGGGTTTTCGATGATCATCAGGCTGGCGTTCGGGACGTCCACGCCCACTTCAATCACGGTGGTGGCCACCAGCAGTTGCAGGTGGCCGGACTTGAACTCGGCCATGACCGCGGCTTTTTCCGCAGGCTTCATGCGCCCGTGGATCAGCCCGACCTTCAGTTCGCCGAGGGCGGCGGTGAGGTCTTCGTAGGTGGTCTCTGCAGCCTGGCAGGTCAGTTCTTCGGACTCTTCGATCAGCGTGCACACCCAATACGCCTGGCGCCCTTCGGCACAGGCGCTGCGCACCCGTTCGATGACTTCGACGCGCCGGGTGTCGGTGACCAGCACCGTGTTGACCGGGGTTCGGCCGGGCGGCAGTTCGTCGAGGATCGAGGTGTCGAGGTCGGCGTAGGCACTCATGGCCAGCGTGCGCGGGATCGGCGTGGCGGTCATGATCAACTGGTGCGGGCACATCCGGCCGCCCACGCCTTTCTGGCGCAGCGCCAGGCGCTGCTGCACGCCAAAACGGTGTTGTTCGTCGATGATCACCAGCGCCAGGTTCTTGAACTGCACTTCATCCTGGAACAGCGCATGGGTGCCGACCACCATCGGCGCGCCGCTGGCGATCTGTTCCAGTGCGGCGCTGCGGTTCTTGCCCTTGAGCTTGCCGGCCAGCCACGCGACTTCGATGCCCAGCGGTTCGAGCCAGCGCTTGAAGGTGATGAAGTGCTGTTCGGCGAGGATTTCGGTGGGCGCCATCAGCGCCACCTGGTAACCCGCTTCCAGCGCTTGCAGCGCGGCGAGGGCGGCCACCACGGTTTTACCCGCGCCCACGTCACCTTGGATCAGTCGCAGCATCGGTTCGTGCTGGCTGAGGTCGTAGGCGATTTCGTTGCCGACACGCTGCTGCGCGCCGGTTGGCTTGAAGCCCAGGTTGGCCAGGTAGCGGGCCGGCAGCCGGGTGGCTTTGGGCATGGCGGGGGCGCGCAGGGAGCGCAGGCTCTCGCGCAAGCGCTGCTGGGACAGTTGATGGGTCAGCAGTTCTTCGAACGCCAGGCGGTGCTGGGCCCAGTGGTGACCGAGGGCGAGTTCGTCGACATCGGCATCGGCGGGCGGGTTATGCAGGTAGCGGATCGCGTCGGCGAGCGGCGCCAGTTGGTAGTCGCGGGCGAGTTCGAGCGGCAGCCAGTCTGGAAGGCTGGTCGGGCCGAGCATCGTCAGGGTCTGCATGCACAGTTGGCGCAGGCGTTGCTGGGTCAGGCCTTCGGTCAGCGGGTAGACCGGCGTCAGGGTTTCATCCACGGGCGGCGGTTCGTCGCCGGTGATTGCGCGGTATTCCGGGTGGTAGATCTCGAGCCCCGACGCACCGGGCCGCACTTCGCCGTAGCAGCGAATCCGCGTGCCACGCTTGAGGCCTTCCTTCTGTGCATTGCTGAAGTGGTAAAAGCGCAGGCTGAGCCCGCCAGTGCCGTCCTGCAAGCGCACCACCAGGCTGCGGCGACGGCCCATGACCACGTCGGCACCGCTGACGGTGCCTTCGACCACGGCGTCCTGGCCGGGCCGCAAATGGCCGATCGGGACCACGCGGGTGCGATCCTGATAACGCAGGGGCAGGTGGAACAGCACGTCCTGGAGATTCTCCAGGCCGACCTTGGCCAGTTTCTCGGCCATGGCCTCGCCAACGCCCTTGAGGGCCGTCACCGACACTTGCGACAACTCGGTCATGCTCGTGACTTAAGCTGCAACCACCGGCACCGGGGGCTTGGCCACCGAGCACAGGCGTATGGAGTCGGCGAGGATTTCAATCGCCTTGGGCCGCGGAAAGCTTGCGCGCCAGGCGATGGCCACGGTGCGGAAGGGGACGGGCGGCGTCAGTGGGCGCACTTCGATCACGCCGGGGGCGTAATGGTGGCTGTCCACGGCCGACAGCGGCAGGACCGAGATGCCGAGGCCGGAGGCGACCATGTGGCGGATGGTTTCCAGCGAGCTGGATTCCACGGTGGTGTGCTTGGCACCTTCGCTGCCCTTGGTCAGGGTCGGGCAGGCTTCGAGCACCTGGTCGCGGAAGCAGTGGCCTTCGCCGAGCAGCAGCAGGCTCTTGTCATTGAGCAGGCCGGCATCGATGGTTTCTTTCTGCGTCCAGGGGTGCTGGGCCGGCATCAAGACGTAGAAGGGCTCGTCGTAGAGCTGCAGGGTCAGTACGTCGGCTTCGTTGAACGGCAAGGCGATGATGATCGCGTCGAGCTCGCCGTTGCGCAGTTTGTCGCGCAGCACGTGGGTGAAGTTTTCTTCGATGTACAACGGCATCTGCGGGGCCACCCGGTGCAGTTGTGGAATCAGGTGGGGAAACAGGTACGGGCCGACGGTGTAGATCGCGCCGACTTTCAGCGGGGCGGTCAGTTGGTTCTTGCCGGCCTGGGCCAGTTCACGGATGCCCTGGGCTTGCTCCAGGACCTTCTGCGCCTGGGCCACGATGCCTTCGCCGACCGGGGTCAGGCGCACGGCGCTCTTGCTGCGCTCGAAAATCAGCACACCGAGTTCGTCTTCAAGCTTTTTCACGCCCACCGACAGGGTCGGCTGGCTGACGTGGCAACGCTCGGCCGCGTGGCCGAAGTGCTGCTCTTGGGCGAGGGTAACGATGTAGCGTAATTCTGTAAGAGTCATAGCAAGCGTCCATGAAGTTGCGGGCCAAGCATACCGGCTGCAATCGATAGACGCACGTTATCAGACTGTGAGTGTCGAGTGACACCGTGCAATGCAGGTTTGCTTCAGGCGGATACGATAAAGGCACCGTTTGGGTGCCTTGGTTTGGTTGCTCCACAACGTTGTGGGAGCGAGCCTGCTCGCGAAGAGGACATCACCTTCAACATAGGGTAGATGTGCTTTCGCCGGCAAGCCGGTCTCGCTCCCACCGAGGGCCCCGCCGTGACTTAGCGCCGGCGCTCCAGCGAGTAAACAAACGGCGCCACAATTTCAATGGAGCCATTGTTCAGCATGTCGGCCGGTGGCTTGGGCAGCGGCTGCGCACGTCGGATCATTTCCAGGGTCGCCCGGTCCAGATCGGCGTTGCCGGAGCGGCCCACCAGTTCGAACGACAGCACGTTGCCTTCGGCATCCACGACAAAGCGCAGGCGGTTCAAGCCTTCCTTGCCCCGTGCCTGAGCACTGGCCGGGTACTTTTTGTACTTGGCCAGGTGAGCGAGCAGGGTGCCCTGCCAACTGGCCTTGGCAGCCATTTGCGCGGGCGATGGGCCCGGTGCCGGCTGTGCGGATTTCTCCGTGGGGGCCTGAGTCGGTTGCGTGTCGGCCGGTTTTTCCTCGGAAGGTTTTTCCTTGGGCGGCTCCGGCTTTTTCTCCACCGGCTTGGGCGGTTGAGGCTTGGGCTTGGGCTTGGCCGGTTTCGGCACGGCAATTTCGGCCTTCGGCGCTTCAGCCAGCTTCGGAATCGGCAGTTCTTCTACCGGGGCCGGTGGTTGTGGTGGCGTTATCACCTTGGGCGGTGCCGGTGGTGGCGGGGCCGGAACCGGCGCCAACTCGACCATCATCGCCTGCGGCGGCAGCTCGATCGGTGGGCGCGATGTCCAGTTCAGCGCCAGCGCGATGGCCAGCGCATGGACACCGAGCACCACGGCCAGGCTACCGCTGTAACGCGTCAGCTTTTGGCGCGTCGTGATCATTTTTTCACTGCCGTCTCGAGACCGACCAGACCGACCTTCAGGTAACCGGCCGAGCGCAGGTTGTCCATCACGCTCATGAGGTCGCCGTAATCCACGCCTTTATCAGCCTGGAAGAAGATGGTCGTGTCTTTCTTGCCCTGGGTTTTGGCGTCCAGCGTGGCGCCCAGTGCTTCGGGCTTCACTTCGTCTTCACCCAGGTACAGGCGTTGGTCAGCCTTGACGCTGAGGAACACCGGCTTCTCCGGCCGCGGTGCCGGTTTGGCGGTCGAGGCAGGCAGGTCAACCTTGATGTCCACGGTGGCCAACGGCGCGGCCACCATGAAGATGATCAACAGCACCAGCATGACGTCGATGAACGGTGTGACGTTGATTTCGTGGTTCTCGGCCAGATCGTCGTCTGCGCCTTCTTTCAAATGCAGGCCCATGGCCGATTACCCCACTTTCACCATGTGCGGTTGCGAGCTGCGCTCAGGCTGGTGGTCGAGGTCGCGGCTGACCAGCAGCAGCACTTCAGCCGATGCGTCGGACACCTGCGCCTTGTAACCGGCGATGGAGCGGGCGAAGACGTTGTAGATCACAACGGCCGGAATTGCGGCAACCAGGCCCAGCGCGGTGGCCAGCAGGGCCTCGGCGATGCCGGGGGCGACAACGGCCAGGTTGGTGGTCTGGGTTTTGGCGATGCCGATGAAGCTGTTCATGATGCCCCACACGGTGCCGAACAGACCGACGAACGGCGCAGTGGAGCCGATGGTGGCAAGCACACCGGTGCCGCTGCTCATGTTGCGGCCGGCGGCTGCCACCAGGCGCTCGAGACGGAAGGCGACACGTTCCTTGATGCCTTCTTTTTCGCGGGCGTTGGTCGACAGGTGCATTTCTTCAAGGGCGTCGTGCACCAGCAGGTTGGCAAGGGTGCCTGGCTTGGTCGCGGTGGCACCGGCCTCCTTGAGGGTGGTGGCCTTTTTCAGGTGGACGATTTCAGCGCGCAGACGACGCTTGGCGCCCATCAGCTCGAAGCCTTTGGCGATCCAGATGGTCCAGGTGATGATCGAGGCGATGGCCAGGCCGATCATCACGATTTTCACGATGATATCGGCGTTCTGGTACATGCCCCATGGCGACAGGTCGTGGGCCATGCCCAGGGTGTTGTCGGCTTCGAGGACTTCAGGCAGGTCTTCGACCGGAACGTCGGCAGCGGGGGCCGCGTCGGTGGCTGCCGGAGCCGGTGCCGCGTGATCGGCAGCGTGTTCGGCTGGAGCGGTGGCGGCGGCTGGCGTGGCGGGTGCCTGGGCGTCGGCGAATGCGGCGGTTGGCGCCAGCATCAGGCTGAGCAGCAAGGCGGCCAATGCGCTCCAGGCGCGAGGTCGTTTGGTTGGCGAGGCGGAGAATTGATTGCGTGTCATGCTGGCCGGACCTAAGGAAAAAAAACGGTAGATGTTCTTCCAGGCCTCGAAGGCCGAGAACAAAAGTGGCGGGCATTATTGCAAGTAATTCTTGTTAACAGAAGTAATACAGTTACTTTTTTTCCCGCATGGCTAGCCGCTCGTCCATTGCTGGCGCTAGTCTGTGCCTTTGAAATAGGAGTTTTTTAATGTCCGCGCCCTCTGTTTTGATCGCCGGCTGCGGTGATGTCGGCAGTCGTCTGGCCACGCAACTGCTGGATTTCGGGTGGGAGGTTCACGGCTTGCGTCGTAACGTCGCACGCCTGCCCAAAGGCGTGATAGGGGTAGCCGGTGATTTGTTCAACAAGGATTGTCCGGCGACCTGGCCCATCGGTGCCGTGGATTACCTGGTGTATTGCGCGGCGGCCACCGATCACGATGAAGCGGGCTACCGCGCTGCTTACATTCAGGGCCTGCAGCATGTGTTGGAGTGGTTGAACGACTACGGGCAGGCACCCAAGCGCCTGGTTTTCGTTTCCAGCAGCAGTGTGTACGGGCAGCAGAATGGCGAATGGGTCGACGAAACCTCGTCGGCGGTGGCGGCCGGTTATTCCGGGCAGGTCATGCTTGAAGCCGAACAACTGGCACTGAACAGCGGTTTTCCGGCCAGTATCGTGCGCTTGACCGGTATTTACGGCCCGGGCCGGGAATGGTTGCTGACTCAGGTGCGTCGCGGCTACCGAGTGGTGACCGACCCGCCACTGTATGGCAACCGCATCCACGTCGATGACGCGGCCGGCCTGATGGCGTTTCTGCTGGAGGCGGACCATCGTGGCGTCGCGCTGGATGACGTTTACATCGGTGTCGACGACGCGCCCGCGCCACTGGCGGACGTGGTGGCCTGGTTGCGCGATTACCTGGGTGTGACCGAATGGGCGGACGATGCGAGCGTGCGGCGCACGGGCAGCAAGCGCTGCAGCAATGCCCGGGCGAAAGCCCTGGGCTGGACGCCGAAGTACCCGAGTTTCCGCGAGGGCTATGCCGCCATTCTTGAAGGTCGCTGCTGACCCGGTCGGTTGCCCGGAAACAGCAGTGGGAGCGAGCCTGCTCGCGATGGCGGTGTTTCAGCTACATGGATGTCACTGACCCATCGCTATCGCGAGCAGGCTCGCTCCCACCTTCATTCGTCCCTTACTGCTTCTCCAGCATCCATGTGCGGTTGCCCGGCATGAACTGCGGCATTTCATCTGCCTGAGCGGTGTTCACCGCCTGGAAGATTTCCAGTTCCTTGCCCTTGCGGGTAAAGATCCAGGTATTGCCCTGGCCGTTGAGCTGCAGCCACATGTTGTCGTTGCCGCCGCTCATCGATGCACAATCACCGGCCAGGCACAGCGCGTAGCGATCGGCATTGGGCAGGCCCGTCACCTGGCCATCGGCCTGGAATTGCACGGAATTGCCTTCACCCGGGCCGCTGACGATCTTCCAGTCGCCGCCCATGTAGGCCGAGTACAACGCGCGCTCGAAGCTGGCGCCGATCGGTGCGCCTTCCGGCACAGGGATCAGTGCGCGGTCAAAGACCTGCGCGGCTTCGTTCTCGGTCGCCGCCTGGCTCAGTTGCTTGCCGTCACGTTTCAGTTCGCTGCCGGAACTGCCGTAGAAATCGATTTTCCAGGCGCCGGACTCTTCGCCCAGCAACTTGCCTTCGACATTCTCGAAACCATTGGTGTAGCGAGCCTGACCGGCTTTGGTGTTGACGTCCCATTCCAGGTTCGGGCCATAAGCCTGGAGCGCTTCGCGCAGGGGGCCGCCTTTGGAGGCTGCATCGATCGCCACCTGGTTGATCCAGGTGCCGCTGATGTCACGGTCGGCAGGGTTGCTGGCACAACCGCCCAGGATCAGGGCGACCAGCGAGAGGGCTAGCGCTTTGCGCATGGTGGAATCCTTTCAAAACGCTTTGATACGGTTCACAGCGGCGCAGCCCCCGGGGCTGCGCCACAGGCATTACTCGATGACCAGGATGGCATCCATTTCAACCTGCGAACCCTTTGGCAGGGCCGCTACGCCGATGGCTGCGCGGGCAGGGTAAGGCTGGTCGAAGTACTTGCCCATGATCTCGTTGACCTTGGCGAAGTGGCTCAGGTCGGTGAGGAAGATGTTCAGCTTCACGATGTCCTTGAACGAACCACCTGCTGCTTCGGCCACGGCTTTCAGGTTTTCGAACACCTGAACGGTCTGCGCTTCGAAGCCTTCGACCAGTTCCATGGTTTTCGGGTCCAGTGGAATCTGGCCCGACATGTAGACGGTGTTGCCAGCCTTGATCGCCTGGGAGTAAGTGCCGATGGCGGCCGGGGCCTTGTCGCTGGTGATAACGGTCTTGGTCATTGATGACTCCTTGTAAGGGTTCGGCTATGGGGCGAGCTATGCACGCATGCGGGTGATGCGAATCACCCCGGTCAATGCGCGCAGTTTCTTGATCACGCGGGCCAGGTGTACGCGGTCGTGCACGCTGACCACCAGTTGGACCACGCTGATGCGACCATCGCGTTCGTCCATGCTGATTTTTTCGATGTTGCCGTCGGCCGCGTTGACGCTGCTGGCCAGCAGCGCGATCAGCCCGCGCTGATGTTCCAGCTCGACGCGCAGTTCGACATTGAATTCGCCGGTGACATCCTTGGCCCACGAGAGCTGGATGCATTTTTCCGGGTTGTGGCGGATTTCGCTGATGTTGCGGCAGTTGTCCAGGTGCACGACCATGCCCTTGCCCGCCGACAGGTGGCCGACAATCGGGTCGCCCGGAATCGGTGTACAGCACTTGGCGTAGCTGAGTACCAGGCCTTCGGTGCCGCGAATCGCCAGCGGACCTTCGGGGCTGGGCAGCTGTTCGCCTTCGCCGAGCAGTCGGCGTGCCACCACATAGGCCATGCGATTGCCCAGGCCGATGTCTTCGAGCAGGTCTTCGATCAGTTCGAGGCGGTACTCGCTGAGCATCGCCTTGACGCGCTCGGCCGGGATCTGGTCCAGGGCGCTGTCGAAGCCGTTGAGGACCTTGTTCAGCAGGCGTTCGCCAAGGCTGATGGACTCGGAGCGGCGCTGCAGTTTCAGGGCGTGGCGTATGTGGGTCCGCGCCTTGCCGGTCACGACGAAGTTGAGCCATGCCGGGTTCGGTCGTGCGCCCGGGGCGCTGACGATCTCGACCGTGGAGCCGCTTTGCAGCGGTTCGGACAGCGGGGCGAGACGACGATTGATCCGGCAGGCAATGCAGCTGTTGCCCACGTCGGTGTGCACCGCGTAGGCGAAGTCGACCGCCGTGGAGCCTTTGGGCAGCTCCATGATCCGGCCCTTGGGCGTGAACACGTAGACCTCGTCCGGGAACAGGTCGATCTTCACGCTCTCGATGAACTCCAGCGAGTTGCCGGCACGCTGCTGCATTTCCAGCACGCCCTTGACCCACTGGCGTGCGCGGGCATGGGTGCCTTTGGGCTGCTCGTCGCCACTGGATTTGTACAGCCAATGGGCGGCAATGCCGTTATTGGCCATTTCTTCCATTTCACGGGTGCGGATCTGGATCTCGATCGGCACGCCGTGCATGCCGAACAGCGTGGTGTGCAGCGACTGATAGCCGTTGGCTTTGG
Source organism: Pseudomonas sp. IT-P12 (assembly GCF_949767465.1). NCBI lineage: Bacteria > Pseudomonadati > Pseudomonadota > Gammaproteobacteria > Pseudomonadales > Pseudomonadaceae > Pseudomonas > Pseudomonas sp. IT-P12. The sequence continues at coordinate 248,348 of NZ_CATKPY010000024.1, forward strand.
GGATCGCGATGTAATCCTTGAAGCGACCCGGCAACGGTTTGTACAAATTATGAACAGCGCCCAGCACGCGGTAGCAGGTATCGACCTTGTCGACGATGATCCGGAACGCGTAGACGTCCATGATTTCGTTGAAGGCCCGGCGCTTGCCGCGCATTTTCTTGTAGATGCCGTAGAGGTGTTTCTGGCGACCGCTGACCTCGCCCTGGATGCCATCGATGGCCAGGCAGTGGCTGAGGGATTCTTCGATCTTGTTGACGATTTCCTTGCGGTTGCCCCGGGCGCGCTTGACGGCCTGGTTGATCCGCGCGGAACGCATCGGGTGCATGGCCTTGAAACCCAGGTCTTCGAATTCTATGCGGATGGCGTGCATCCCCAGCCGGTTGGCAATGGGGGCATAGATTTCCAGGGTTTCCTTGGCGATGCGCCGGCGCTTTTCGCCGGACAGCACTTCCAGCGTGCGCATGTTGTGCAGGCGGTCGGCCAGCTTGACCAGGATCACGCGAATGTCGCGTGCCATGGCCATGGCCATCTTCTGGAAGTTTTCAGCTTGCGCTTCGGCCTTGGTCTCGAAGTTCATCTGGGTCAGTTTGCTGACCCCGTCGACCAGTTCGGCCACGGTTTCGCCGAACTGCGCTTGCAGCGCTTCCTTGGCAATACCGGTGTCTTCGATCACGTCATGCAGCATCGCCGCCATCAGGCTCTGATGGTCCATGTGCATGTCGGCCAGAATGTTCGCCACTGCGAGAGGGTGCGTGACGTACGCCTCGCCACTGCGGCGGCGTTGGCCGTCGTGGGCTTGTTCGGCGTAGAAATACGCTCGGCGGACCAGATTGACCTGGTCCGTGCCGAGGTAGGTCGATAAGCGATCGGCGAGGGCGTCTATGCTGGGCATGATATCTCCTGCCGCAAGCTGTGATCCCGCGCCGTGCTACGTCGACCAGGCATAGGCTTAGACGGCCTCGTTGGACTCGTCCTCGAAGGCGGCAAAAAGCGGTTCATCTTCAACGATTTCGGCTTCGGCGATAGCGGCGTAGTCGATCAGGCCTTCAGCAATTTCACGCAGGGCCACGACGGTAGGCTTGTCGTTTTCCCAGGCTACCTTCGGCTCTTTGCCGCCGGTGGCCAGTTGACGGGCACGCTTGGTAGAGAGCATGACCAGCTCAAAGCGGTTATCCACGTGTTCTAGGCAGTCTTCAACGGTTACGCGGGCCATGGTATTCCTCGGAGCGAATGCAATATGCGCGCTGCCCGGTTGGGCGAGCGGACTCAACAGTTTAAAAAATCACCAGCGATTAGGGAAGCGCTGATTTTTTGACCAGGCCCTTCGAAGCGCTGCAAGTGCCAATGTAAAGCGCTTGCAGCGGTTTTGGGAAGTGCTGTTTAGTCGAGCAATTCAGCCAAAAGTTTGCCGTGACGCTGTTGCTGGCGCTTCTGATTGAGCTGATTGGAGCGGAAAATCGCCTGCAAATCGCGCAAGGCGTGGGCGAAATCGTCGTTGATGATCAGGTAGTCGTAGTCGACATAGTGGCTCATCTCGCTGACAGCTTCGCGCATGCGGCCATCGATGATCTCGTCGCTGTCCTGGCCGCGGTTGGTCAGGCGCTGGTGCAGGGCCTGCAGGGACGGCGGCAGAATGAAGATCGACCGGGCCTGGGGCATCAGCTTGCGCACCTGTTCGGCGCCCTGCCAGTCGATTTCCAGGATCAGGTCGTGGCCTTCGTCCAGGGTCTGCTGCAGGGTGCTTTGCGACGTGCCGTAAAGGTTGCCGAAGACTTCGGCACGCTCGAGGAAGTCGCCGTGTTCGATCATCTTCACGAACTCGCTGCGTTCGACGAAGTGGTAGTTCACGCCGTTCACTTCACCGGGGCGCATGGCGCGGGTGGTGTGGGAGACCGAGACGCGGATCTCCGGGTCAGCGTCGGTCAGGGCCTTGACCAGGCTGCTCTTGCCCGCGCCCGAAGGGGCGGAAATGATGTACAGGGTGCCGGTGATGTGGGTCATGTCGGGGTTGCCTTACTCAATATTCTGCACTTGTTCGCGCATCTGTTCGATCAACACCTTGAGGTTGACCGCTGCCTGGGTGCTGCGCGGATCGAAGGCCTTGGAGCCCAGTGTGTTGGCTTCGCGGTTGAGCTCCTGCATCAGGAAGTCCAGGCGCCGTCCGGCTGCGCCGCCGGACTTGAGCACCCGGCGAACTTCGATGACGTGGGTGCTCAGGCGATCCAGTTCTTCGGCAACGTCGCTCTTCTGAGCGAGCATGACCATTTCCTGCTCCAGGCGCTGCGGGTCCATCTCGGCTTTCATGTCGGCGAAGCGGTCGAGGACTTTCTGGCGCTGGGTGGCGAGCATCTGCGGGACCAGCTCGCGCAAGGTCACCACGTCTTCTTCAATGGAGGTCAGGCGCTCGTTGATCAGCCGCGCCAACTCCGCGCCTTCGCGCTCGCGGCCGGCCTTGAGTTCCTTCAAGCCTTCATTGAACAGCGCCAGTGCCTCGGCGTTCAGGGCTTGCGGGTCGGCCGCATCGCCGACCAGCACGCCTGGCCACGCCAGTACTTCCAGTGGATTGAGCGCTGCCGGATTCTTGATCAGGCCGGCGATGGTCTCGGCGGCCGCCACCAGTTGCGCGGCGCGTTCACGATCCACTTGCAGGGGTTTGTCGGTATTTTCCTCGGTGAAGCGCAGGGTGCATTCGAGCTTGCCGCGGGAGATGGCCTGGCGCAGCGCTTCGCGGGCCGCGCCCTCAAGATCGCGAAAGGTCTCGGGCAGGCGCAAGTGCGGTTCCAGGTAGCGGCTGTTGACCGAGCGCAGCTCCCAGCTCAGGGTGCCTTGGGCGCCGGCTTTTTCGACGCGGGCGAAGGCGGTCATGCTGTGCACCATGGAGGTACCTCGCAATTCGGGTTTGCGTTACCAAAGGTTTCGCGCAATCCGGTATCTGTGAATTAAAGCCGACAGGCAGCAAAGGCGCAGGATTGTAGCGCAGTGGGGCGGATGCGCCCAAACGCCGGGCGCGACAAACCGCTGCAGGGTGTCGGTAAAGTGCTGTTGCGGGCTCAAGTCCGGGCCTTCAATCGTCGGACGGATTTTTTAGAAGTGCCCAGGCTCGGTGCACGGCTCTATAATGCTCGGCAGTTTTCCGTCCCCCGTACAGGTATTCCCTATGAAACGTCCAAGTGGTCGCGCTGCCGATCAGCTCCGCTCGATCCGCATTACCCGCAACTACACCAAACACGCCGAGGGATCTGTACTGGTCGAGTTCGGTGATACCAAGGTGATCTGCACCGTCAGCGTCGAAAACGGCGTGCCGCGTTTCCTCAAGGGTCAGGGCCAGGGCTGGTTGACCGCCGAGTACGGCATGCTGCCGCGCGCCACGGGCGAGCGTAACCAGCGTGAGGCCAGCCGGGGCAAGCAAGGTGGCCGTACCCTCGAGATCCAGCGCCTGATCGGCCGTTCGCTGCGGGCTGCCCTGGACATGTCCAAGCTGGGCGATGTCACCCTGTACGTCGACTGCGATGTCATCCAGGCGGATGGCGGCACCCGCACCGCGTCCATCACCGGCGCCATGGTTGCGCTGGTCGACGCCTTGAAAGTGATCAAAAAGCGCGGTGGCCTGAAGGGCGGCGATCCGCTCAAGCAAATGATTGGTGCCGTGTCCGTCGGTATGTACCAGGGTGAGCCGGTGCTCGACCTGGACTATCTTGAAGACTCGGCTGCCGAGACCGACCTGAACGTGGTGATGACCAGCACGGGCGGCTTCATCGAGGTTCAGGGCACCGCTGAAGGCGCTCCGTTCCAGCCGGAAGACCTGAACGCGATGCTGGAGCTGGCGAAAAAGGGCATGACCGAAATCTTCGAACTGCAAAAGGCCGCACTGGCCGACTGATACCGCTCCAGCAAGGAGGACATCATGAGTGATGAACAAGAGCTGCTACCGATCCCGAGCAAGGAGGCCCGGCAGTGGGCAATGTTCTGTCATCTGTCCGCCTTGCTGGGGATCTGGATCCCCTTCGGAACACTGATCGGCCCGCTGATCCTGTGGCAGATGAAGCGCGACTCGGACCCGTTCGTCGATGCGCAGGGCAAGGAGGCGCTGAATTTTCAGATCACTGTCGCCATCGCTTCCGCCATCTGCTTCCTGCTGATGGTGGTGATCATCGGGTTCTTCCTGTTTGGCTTGATCGCCATTGGCGCCCTGGTACTGACCATCATTGCCGGGGTGAAGGCCAATGAGGGGTTGCCTTACCGGTATCCGTTCACCTGGCGGTTGATCAAGTAAACACTGCTCCCACATCGGAAATCAGCGTGCACAAAAAAGCCGACACTTGAGGTCGGCTTTTTTGTGTCTGCTTAGATGGTCAGCGTCCAGTCGTAGTCCACGATCAGTGGCGCGTGCTGCGAGAACCGTGGCTGACGTGGCAGACGCGCGCTTCTGACGAAGCGACGCAGGCCCGGCGTCAGGATCTGGTAGTCGAAGCGCCAGCCAAGGTTGAGCATCTCGGCCTGTTCGTTGTCCGGCCACCAGCTGTACTGGTCGCCTTCGCGACTGACTTCGCGCAGGGCATCGACATACCCCATGTTGCCGACAATCTCGTCCATCCAGGCACGTTCAGGTGCCAGGAAGCCCGGGGATTGCTGGCTGTCACGCCAGTTCTTGATATCCAGCTTCTGTTGCGCCACGTACAGCGAGCCACAGTAAATGTACTCGCGCCGCTTGCGCCGCTGTTTATCCAGATAACGGCCGAAGTCGTCCATTAGCTTGAACTTCTGGTTCAAGTCTTCATCGCCGTTCTGCCCCGAAGGGAGCAGCAAGGTCGCGATGCTGACCTTGTCGAAATCGGCTTGCAGGTAGCGCCCGTAGCGGTCGGCTGTCTCGAAGCCGAGACCGCTGATGACTGCCTTCGGCTGCAACCGCGAATACAAAGCCACGCCACCCTGGGCAGGAACTTCGGCTTCGCAGGCATAAAGGAAGTAGCCATCCAGTTGGAAGGCTGGATCGTCCAGTTCAAAGGCGGAGGCGCGGGTGTCCTGCAGGCAGATGACGTCGGCATTCTGTGCTTGCAGCCAACTGAGCAAACCTCGCTCGACTGCAGCCTGAATACCATTGACGTTCACACTGATGATCCGCATAAATGGCCCCAAAAATCGCGTGCGTGTATGATACACGGCGTCAACCTATTTAGCTAAATCCGTGGTATTTGGGGTTTTTTTCATGCAGGCGTATCAGCGCGATTTCATTCGTTTTGCCATCGATCGCGGCGTTTTGCGCTTCGGTGAGTTCACCCTGAAGTCCGGGCGCACCAGTCCGTATTTCTTCAATGCAGGCTTGTTCAACTCCGGTTCCGCCCTGGCACAGTTGGGGCGTTTCTACGCGGCGGCCATCGTCGAGAGCGGCCTGTCGTTCGACGTGCTGTTCGGCCCGGCGTACAAAGGCATTCCGTTGGCTGCAGCCACTGCAGTGGCCCTGGCCGAACACCACGAGCGTGATGTGCCATGGTGCTTCAACCGCAAGGAGGCCAAGGCCCACGGTGAAGGCGGCAGCCTGGTCGGCGCCCCGTTGACCGGCGACGTGCTGATCATCGATGACGTGATCACTGCCGGCACCGCCATCCGCGAAGTGATGCAGATCATCGCCTCCCAGGAGGGCGCGAAGGCCAAGGGCGTGCTGATCGCCCTGAACCGGCAGGAGCGCGGCAACGGCGAGTTGTCGGCGATCCAGGAAGTGGAGCGTGACTTCGGCATTCCGGTGATCAGCATCGTTTCGCTGAACCAGGTGCTGGAGTTCCTGGCCGACGATCCGCAACTCAAGCAGCACCTGCCGGCCGTGGAAGCGTACCGCGCCCAGTTCGGCGTCTGATATTGCGCTCCCTCGGGGGAAGGTTTGGTGGCAAAAAAAGACCCCGCTCAGCCAGGCTGAGCGGGGTCTTTTTGTCTCTGCCAGCGTTTAAGGGCGCTTGCGATTGCTGATCAGGGTGCCGACGCCGGTATCGGTGAAGATTTCCAGCAGGATCGCGTTGGGTACGCGTCCGTCGATGATCAGCGAGCTGCCCACGCCGCCCTGGACCGCTTCCAGCGCGCAGCGGATCTTGGGCAGCATGCCGCCATAGATGGTGCCGTCGGCGATCAGGGCGTCGACCTGCTGGGTGCTCAGGCCGGTCAGCACCTTGCCTTCCTTGTCCATCAGGCCAGCGATGTTGGTCAGCAGCATCAGTTTCTCGGCCTTCAGGGCCTCGGCCACTTTACCGGCCACCAGGTCGGCGTTGATGTTGTACGACTCACCGTTGGCGCCCACGCCGATCGGCGCGATGACCGGAATGAAATCGCCCTTGACCAGCAGGTTCAGCAGGTCGGTGTTGATCCCGACCACTTCGCCGACGTGGCCGATGTCGATGATTTCCGGCTGGGTCATCTCCGGGGTCTGGCGGGTGACGGTCAGTTTCTTCGCGCGAATCAGCTCGGCGTCTTTACCGGTCAGGCCGATGGCGCTGCCGCCATGACGGTTGATCAGGTTGACGATGTCCTTGTTGACCTGGCCGCCGAGGACCATTTCCACCACGTCCATGGTCGCCGCGTCGGTGACGCGCATGCCGTCGACAAAATGGCTTTCGATCGACAGGCGCTTGAGCAGGTCACCGATTTGCGGGCCGCCACCGTGGACCACCACCGGGTTGATGCCCACGGCTTTCATCAGGACGATGTCGCGGGCGAAGCCGGTTTTCAGCTCCTCGCTTTCCATCGCGTTGCCGCCGTATTTGATCACCAGCGTCTTGCCGACATAGCGGCGGATGTAAGGCAGCGCTTCGGACAGGACCTTGGCGGTGTTGGCGGCGGCTTCGCGTTCGAGGGTCATTCAGGGCTCCGGGTGAATCAGAACGGTAGTTGGAGATCAGGTGCAACACGCTTCAGCTGGACGCGGAAGACGTCCTTGATGCGTTGCAATTCAGCCTCGTCATCGGCCTCGAAGCGCAGCACCAGCACCGGCGTGGTGTTGGAGGCGCGAACCAGGCCCCAGCCTTTGGCATAGTCGACTCGCACGCCGTCGATGGTGGTCAGGTCGGCGCCTGTGCCCCACTGCGCGTCGTGCAGTGCATCAATGATGCTGAATTTGCTCTCTTCGGTCACATGGATATTGATTTCCGGCGTAGAAATATCGTTCGGGAAGGTTGCGAACAGCTCTTCCGCGGTGGATTTCTCCTTGCTCAGGATCTCCAGCAACCGGGCGGCGCTGTAGATGCCGTCGTCGAAACCGAACCAGCGCTCCTTGAAGAAGATGTGTCCGCTCATTTCGCCGGCCAACAGGGCGCCGGATTGTTTCATTTTCTTTTTGATCAACGAATGACCTGTCTTCCACATTAGCGGCCGACCGCCGTATTCCTTGATCAGCGGCGTCAGTCGACGGGTGCATTTGACGTCGAAGATGATTTCCGCGTCCGGGTTGCGCGCCACCACGTCGCGGGCGAACAGCATCAACAGGCGGTCGGGATAGACGATGCTGCCGGTGTTGGTCACCACGCCGACGCGGTCGCCGTCGCCGTCGAAGGCCAGGCCGATGTCGGCCTTGGTTTCCTTGACCTTGGCGATCAGGTCCACGAGGTTCTCGGGCTTGCCCGGGTCCGGGTGATGGTTCGGGAAGTTGCCGTCGACTTCGCAGAACAGCGGGATGACTTCGCAGTTCAGCGCTTCGATCAGTTGCGGGGCGATCACGCCGGCCGCGCCGTTACCGCAGTCGACCACGACTTTCAGGCGGCGGGCCAGTTTGATGTCCTGGACGATTTCGGTGTTGTAGCGGTCGAGGATTTCGACCTGCGTGACACTGCCATTGCCGCTGGTCAGATTGTTGGTCTTGAGGCGTTCGTGCAGGGCCTGGATCTGTTCGTTGGCCAGCGTGTCACCAGCGATGACGATCTTGAAGCCGTTGTAGTTCGACGGGTTGTGGCTACCGGTGAGCATGACCCCGGATTTGCCGGCCAGCACGTTGGCCGCGTAATACAGCGCAGGAGTGGGTACCAGGCCAACGTCGCTGACGTGGCAACCGGCCTCGGCCAGGCCCTTGATCAGTTGCGCCACCAGCTCCGGGCCGGACAGGCGGCCGTCGCGACCTACCGAAACGTTCGGCTCACCCTGGGCCAGGCTCTGTGCGCCGATGGCGCGACCGAGCCAGTACGCGGTTTCAGCGTTGAGGAATTCCGGCACGGTGCCACGAATGTCGTAAGCGCGGAAAATGCTGTCGGGGAACGTAGGGACGACTTGGGCGGGGGTGTTCATCGGTAGGGATGCTCCATCTCGAAAGTGGCTGGACCCTGGCGCCAAAAACTCGCCAGCAGGCTCAAACTGAAGGGTATGACGGCGTTTTGCGCAGAGAGTTCGTGGTGCGAAAAGGCCATGCCACCTCTGCCGACCGCCATCTGGCCAGCCAATGCCCTGATTTCAAGCGCTTAACCCTGGAGATCCCAGGGTAGACTTTTTTCAGCTTCGAACCTGTGGGAGCAGACCGGCTCCCACTGTGCGACATCCGCGCTCACTGGCGACCGGAGTGACCGAAGCCCCCGCTGCCGCGCTCGGTCTCGACGAACTCTTCGACCATCTCGAAGTGCGCTTGCACCACTGGAACCAGCACCAACTGGGCCAGGCGCTCGCCGACCACGATGTTGAAATCGCTCTGGCCGCGGTTCCAGCACGACACCATCAACGGGCCCTGGTAATCGGAGTCGATCAGGCCGACCAGGTTGCCCAGCACGATGCCGTGCTTATGACCCATGCCGGAGCGTGGCAGGATCAGCGCGGCCAACCCCGGGTCGCCGATGTAGACGGACAGGCCGGTCGGGATCAGCAGGGTTTCGCCTGGCTTGATGATGGTGTCCTTGTCCAGCATGGCGCGCAGGTCGAGGCCGGCGGAGCCTGGCGTGGCGTACTGGGGCAGCGGGAATTCGCTGCCGATGCGTGGGTCGAGGATCTTGGCTTGCAAAGCGTGCATTCGATTAAACCTGGTTCAGACGTTCGGCGATAAAAGTGATCAGTTGGCGAGCGATTTTGCTCTTGCTGGTCTGGGCGAAAAGGGTGGCGTGCAGCGCCCGGTCGATCACGCTGCAGGCGTTTTCTTCGCTATTGAAACCAATGCTCGGGTTGGCGACGTCGTTGGCGACGATCAAATCGAGGTTCTTGTCTTTCAACTTGCGTGCAGCGTAGTCGAGCAGGTGTTCGGTTTCGGCGGCGAAACCGACACTGAACGGACGGTCGGGGCGCGTGGCGATGGTGGCCAGGATGTCCGGATTGCGCACCATCTGTAGCAACAGGCCGTCGCCGTTCGTAGGGTCTTTCTTGAGTTTTTGCGGGGCGACCACTTCCGGGCGGTAGTCCGCGACTGCGGCCGAGGCGATGAACAGGTCGCAAGGGATCGCGGCTTCGCAGGCGGCGAGCATGTCGCGGGCACTGACCACGTCGATACGCGTGACGCGATCCGGGGTCGGCAGGTGTACCGGGCCGGTGATCAAGGTGACGCGGGCGCCCGCTTCCACGGCGGCTTCGGCCAGGGCAAAGCCCATTTTTCCGGAGCTGTGGTTGGTGATGTAGCGCACCGGGTCGATGTTTTCCTGGGTCGGACCGGCGGTGATCAGCACGTGTTTGCCGGTCAGTGCCTGGCGTTTGAAGCAGTCGGCCGCGCACTGCGCAAGCTCGACGGCCTCGAGCATGCGCCCCAGCCCCACGTCGCCGCAGGCCTGGCTCCCGGAGGCCGGACCGAAGGCCTTGATGTCGCGGCTTTCGAGGGTTTGCAGGTTGGCCTGGGTCGCGGGGTCGCGCCACATGGCCTGGTTCATCGCCGGGGCGATGGCGACCACGGCATCGGTGGCCAGCACCAGCGTGGTCAGCAGGTCGTCGGCGACGCCTTGTGCCAGACGGGCGATCAGGTCGGCGGTGGCGGGGGCGATCAGCACCATATCGGCCCACTTGGCCAGCTCGATGTGGCCCATGGCCGCTTCGGCCGCAGGGTCCAGCAGGTCCAGGTGAACCGGGTGCCCGGACAGGGCCTGCATGGTCAGCGGGGTAATGAACTCGCTGCCGCCACGGGTCATGACCACGCGCACTTCGGCACCCTGGTCGATCAGGCGGCGAACCAGGTCGGCACTTTTATAGGCAGCAATGCCGCCGCCGACGCCCAGAACGATGCGTTTCCGATACAGCCGCTGCATAGGTCTGCCTTTCATTTCGTGGATGACTGCGTGGCGATACCCCCTCCCCAGGAGTGAAATCGCCCGCAAAAAAGATGGGCTAAGATATCACAGCGACCGCTACGGAACAGCGGAGCCCACAGACCAGGGAGGTGTTATGAGTATTCGCAATTGGCCGGCGGCGGAGCGGCCGCGGGAGAGATTGCTTGAGCAAGGCTCCGGGAGCCTTTCGGACGCCGAGTTGCTGGCGATTTTTTTACGCACCGGCGTACCGGGTAAAAGCGCGGTGGATTTGGCGCGGCATTTGTTGAGCCAGTTTGGCAACCTGCGTTCATTGCTCGAAGCCGATCTGGCAACGTTCAGCAGGCATCTGGGGCTGGGTCCGGCAAAGTTCGCTCAGTTGCAAGCCGCTCAGGAGATGAGCCGGCGCCATCTGGCCGAACGGGCACGTCAAAAATCGGCGCTGGAAAACCCCCATGCGGTTCGGGAATACCTGAAATCGATGCTGCGCCACGAGCCGCATGAGGTTTTCGGCTGCCTTTTCCTGGACTCCAAGCATCAGGTGCTGACGTTCGAAACGCTGTTTCGCGGCTCCATCGACAACACCAGTGTTCACCCACGAGAGGTGGTCAAGCGAGCGTTGGCGAACAACGCAGCGGCGCTGATCCTCTGCCACAACCACCCGTCGGGCAATACCGACCCGAGCCAGGCAGACCGTGTGTTGACCAAGCGACTTCAAGAGGCGCTGGGCCTGATCGACGTGCGGGTGCTCGACCACTTCATCATCGGCGACGGCGACCCCCTGTCCATGGCGGAGTATGGGTGGATGTAGAGGGCAGGACGAAGTGTTGACCCTGTGGGGCGAGCTTGCTCCCACAGGGTTTGTGGTGCGGTTATTTGAGGCTGACCTTCGAGTAATCCTGGCGACCGAACGGGCTGACTGAATACCCGGTCACGTCCTTGCGCGTCAGGGCGAAGGCGGTCGGGTGGGCCAGCGGCAGCCAAAGCGCCTGCTGCTGGATCTGCGCCTGGGCCTGTTCATAGAGTTTGGTGCGCACGCCTTGCTCGCCGGTGGTCTTGCCGGCGCTGATCAGCTTGTCCAGGTCCTGGTTGCAATAGCGGGCGAAATTGGTGCCGGACTTGACCGCAGCGCAGGAGAATTGCGGCGTGAGGAAGTTGTCCGGGTCGCCGTTGTCGCCGGCCCAGCCCATGAACAGCAGGTCGTGTTCACCGGCCTTGGCGCGGCGAATCAGCTCGCCCCACTCGATCACACGAATCTCGGCCTGAATGCCGATTTCCGCGAGATCCGATTGCAGCAGCTGTGCGCCGAGGCTCGGGTTGGGGTTGAGCAGGCTGCCTGACGGACGCGTCCAGAGGGTGGTCTGGAAACCGTCCTTGAGGCCGGCCTTGGCCATCAATGCCTTGGCCTTTTCGACGTCATGGGCGTAGCCCGGCAGGTTCTTCGCGTAGCTCCAGGTATTGGGCGGGTACGGACCATTGGCCGCTTCGGCGGTGTCTTCAAACACGGCCTTGAGGTAATTGGCCTTGTCGAACGCGAGGTTGATGGCCTGGCGCACTTCAGGTTTGTCCAGCGGCGGGTGCTGGCTGTTGATGCCGACGAAGGCTGTCATGAAGGCGTCGGTCTTTTCGACTTTCAAGGTCGGTTCTTTCAGTGCGGCCTGGACGTCCAGTGGCTTGGGCGACAGGGCGATCTGGCATTCGTTGCGCCGCAACTTCTGCAGGCGAACGTTGGCGTCCGGGGTGATGGCGAAGATCAGCGGGTCCACCGACGGCTTGCCGCCAAAGTAGTCGGGGTTGGCCTTGTAGCGAACCGAGGCGTCTTTCTGGATGCGCGTGAACACGAACGGCCCGGTGCCAATCGGCTGGCTGTTGAGTTTCTCCGGGGTGCCGGCCTTCATCAGCTTGTCGGCGTATTCGGCCGAGTAGATCGAGGCGAAGCCCATGCTCAGCGTCGCCAGGAACGTCGAATCCGCATGGTCGAGGGTGAAGCGCACGGTCAGTGGGTCCAGCGCGTCGATTTTCTTGATCAGCGTGGGCAACTGCATCGATTGTGCATGCGGGAAACCACTCTGCGCGACCTTGTGCCAAGGGTTGGCGGGGTCGAGCATGCGATCGAAGCTGAATTTCACGTCCTCGGCCGTCAGCTCGCGGGTCGGGCTGAAATACTCGGTGCGGTGGAATTTCACCTGAGGATGGAGCTTGAACACGTAGGTCAGGCCATCGGGGGAGACCTCCCAGCTGTCCGCCAGGGCGGCGACCACCTTGCCGCTGGCGGTGTCGAAGTCCACCAGGCGGTTCATCAGCACGTCGGCCGAGGCGTTGGTGGTCGTCAGCGAGTTGTACTGCACCACGTCGAACCCTTCCGGGCTGGCCTCGGTGCACACGCTCAGGGCGGCGGCATGGGCCAATGGACTCAGCAGAAGCGGGGCAAGCAACAGCGGTAGGGCAGCAAGGCGCATGGTCGGATTCCTTTACAGATCGAAGGCCCATCTGCAAGTGCAGTCTGGAAAAGGCCTACCCTAGTGGGCTCGTTTGCAAATGACTATCCCCTTTTTCATTTTAAGAGGACGATGTGCACTGGTTTTCGTCGGCGCTGACCGGTAGAAAACCCTGACAGGCGTGTCGGCCGATTCTCGGCGACGAGCGGTTGCCAGCGTCGATAGCCTTTATTCAAGGCGCCCGGCGCCGGAAAATTGGGGTTTTTATTGATTCAGCGCACAGCGAATGTTGTTGCTCTCCAGTCTTTCTGGTATAAAGCAGCGCTCTTTTCTAGGGGCCCGGTTCCTTCACTGTAGGTGTAGCCGGTAAGACCTCTAAAGAATCGCGGCGCCTGGCGCCACAATGACTAGAGATTAAGCGGCCAACCCATGCCGGGTTGGGCATGTGGTTTTAGAGGGCTGAGGCATGTCTAGAGTATGTCAAGTTACCGGTAAGGGTCCGGTAACTGGGAACAACATTTCCCACGCAAACAACAAAACCCGTCGTCGTTTCCTGCCGAACCTGCAGCATCACCGCTTCTGGGTTGAAGAAGAGAAACGTTTCGTGCGTCTGCGCGTATCTGCCAAAGGCATGCGTATCATCGACAAGCGTGGCATCACTGTCGTGCTGGCCGAAATCCGCAAAGCTGGCAAGATCTAAGGGAGATAATCATGCGTGAATTGATTCGTTTGATTTCGAGCGCCGGTACTGGTCACTTCTACACTACCGACAAGAACAAGCGCACTACTCCGGACAAAATCGAGATCAAGAAATTTGATCCGGTTGTTCGCAAGCACGTGATCTACAAGGAAGGCAAAATCAAGTAATTGATTTTTCCGGACTTACGAAAAAGGCCCGTATCGCGAGATACGGGCCTTTTTTGTTATCGCTACTCCGGTCACGAGCTAATCAGCAAAAGTTTAACCACACGAAATTTCAGTAATTTTCATGTCTGCATCAGTAACGATTCGCAGGCGATCAGGTACAAATTCTTGCGTATCGGGGTTGATCGCAACCCTGGTCGTGCCTGCTTCCCCGCGTGCCTGCTGCACAATCGCCGGTGTCAGATATTGGCCGATAAGGTAGCTGGCCTGTTGCGCATTGCATTGTTGCGGTTGCTCGGCATGCGCCTGCATCAAAGTCAGTGCAAGGGTGAGGCTTGCCAGAAAACCGCTGGTGAGGACTGTGTTCATGAATATTCGCTTCCTTGTGTAAGATGAGGTTTGGCGCCTTTTTCAGGCGCCAGGCCAGCATCGGCAAAGGTTAGCGAAGGCGTGCGGTAACTATTTATCGCGAGTCTCAAAAGGCTTCTGTTCGAACGCCACATAAATCTTGCGGCACGGCTCCAATACTTCCCAGGTGCCCCTGAACCCGGCCGGAATGACGAAGCGATCACCGGCACGCACGGTCTTGCTGTTGCCGTCGTTGTCCCGCAGCACTGAAACACCCTGAACGATCTCGCAGTATTCGTGCTCGGTGAAGTTCACCAGCCACTGGCCCACGGCACCCTCCCATACACCCGCATTCAACTGGCCGCACGGGCTGTTGTAGTGGTTGTAGACCACTTGCTCGGGGTCGCCCTTGAGCACCTTGGCCTGGTCCGGCCGGTAGCGCTCGGGCTCGGTGTTGGTCTGGCTGAAGTCGACGATGTTCTGGATGCTCATTGTTGTAATCCCCCGTGATTGCGGCGCGAGTGGCTGGAAGGTCCAAAGTCTATGTTTATTAAATTGAACACCGCAAGGCCGTTTGCCGACCTTATGTCAAATATATTGAAACAAACCCGGTCACTGGTTTAGGGTGGCGGTTGCGCCGGGCCGATTGCAGGTTGGCCGGGCAGAATGGCTGGGGACGTCCGCGACAAACGCGGAGCGCTCGTATTCTAAAAGAGGAGGACACTCGAATGACCACCCTGACTCGTGCCGATTGGGAGCAGCGTGCTCGCGATCTGAAGATCGAAGGCCGCGCATTCATCAATGGCGAATACACCGATGCGGTCTCCGGCGAGACCTTCGAGTGCATCAGCCCGGTCGATGGCCGTCTGCTGGGCAAGATTGCCAGCTGTGACGCCGCCGACGCCCAGCGTGCCGTGGAAAACGCGCGCGCCACGTTCAACTCCGGCGTCTGGTCGCGTCTGGCGCCGACCAAGCGCAAAGCCACCATGATTCGTTTCGCCGGCCTGCTCAAGCAGCATGCCGAAGAGCTGGCCCTGCTTGAAACCCTGGACATGGGCAAGCCGATCAGTGATTCCCTGTACATCGACGTTCCTGGCGCGGCGCAAGCCTTGAGCTGGAGCGGTGAAGCCATCGACAAGATCTACGACGAGGTCGCCGCGACCCCGCACGATCAGTTGGGCCTGGTCACCCGTGAGCCGGTTGGCGTGGTGGGCGCCATCGTGCCCTGGAACTTCCCGCTGATGATGGCCTGCTGGAAACTCGGCCCGGCGCTGTCGACCGGTAACTCGGTGGTCCTCAAACCGTCGGAAAAATCACCACTGACGGCCATCCGCATCGCGGCCCTGGCCGTTGAAGCAGGCATCCCGAAAGGTGTGTTGAACGTGCTGCCAGGCTACGGTCACACCGTCGGCAAGGCCCTGGGCCTGCACAACGACGTCGACACCCTGGTGTTCACCGGTTCGACCAAGATTGCCAAGCAACTGCTGGTCTACTCTGGCGAGTCGAACATGAAGCGCGTCTGGCTCGAAGCCGGCGGCAAGAGCCCGAACATCGTGTTCGCCGATGCCCCGGACCTGCAAGCCGCCGCCGAAGCCGCGGCCGGTGCGATCGCCTTCAACCAGGGCGAGGTCTGCACTGCCGGTTCGCGCCTGCTGGTCGAGCGTTCGATCAAGGACACCTTCCTGCCGCTGGTGATCGAGGCGCTGAAGACCTGGAAGCCGGGCAACCCGCTGGACCCGGCCACCAACGTCGGTGCGCTGGTCGATACCCAGCAGATGAATACCGTGCTGTCCTACATCGAGTCCGGCCAGGCCGACGGCGCCAAACTGGTCGCTGGCGGCAAGCGCACGCTTCAGGAAACCGGTGGTACCTATGTCGAGCCGACGATTTTCGACGGTGTCAGCAATGCGATGAAAATCGCCCAGGAAGAGATCTTTGGCCCGGTCCTGTCGGTCATCGCGTTCGACACCGCTGAAGAAGCCATCGCGATTGCCAACGACACGCCGTACGGTCTCGCGGCCGCCGTGTGGACGCAGGACATCTCGAAGGCGCACCTGACCGCTCGGGCACTGCGTGCCGGCAGCGTATGGGTCAACCAGTACGATGGCGGCGACATGACCGCGCCGTTCGGCGGCTTCAAGCAGTCCGGCAACGGTCGCGACAAGTCGCTGCACGCGTTCGACAAGTACACCGAACTGAAGGCGACCTGGATCAAGTTGTAAGCCAGTGAAGAGGCCCTGGCGGGCCTTTGTGGGAGCGGGCTTGCTCGCGAATTCGGTGTGTCATTCAGCGATGATGTTGACTGACAGGCCGCATTCGCGAGCAAGCCCGCTCCCACATTTGCTTTGTGGCGCGTCAAACAATAAATATCCACAGGAGCGTGGAACATGCGTTGGGCGACTTATTTCGCCGTGTTGGCCTCTGTCCTGAGTGTTGGCCTGGCCCTGGGCGTCAGCATGCCGCTGGTGTCGTTTCGCCTGGAAGGCTGGGGCTACGGTTCGTTCGCCATTGGCGTCATGGCCGCGATGCCGGCGATTGGCGTGCTGTTGGGGGCGAAAATCTCCAGTCATCTGGCAGCGCGCTTCGGCACCGCCAACCTGATGCGCCTGTGCCTGTGGGCCGGGGCGTTTTCCATCGGGTTGCTGGCCTTGTTGCCGAGTTATCCGGTGTGGCTGGTTCTGCGCCTGATGATCGGCGTGATCCTGACCCTGGTGTTCATCCTCGGCGAAAGCTGGATCAACCAATTGGTGGTCGAGCAATGGCGCGGGCGTCTGGTGGCGCTGTATGGCAGCAGCTATGCACTGAGCCAGTTGGCCGGCCCGCTGTTGCTGGGGGTGCTGGGTACTGAGCACGATTACGGATTCTGGGTCGGCGTCGGTTTGCTCATGGCGGCGCCCTTCCTGCTGCTGGGTCGCAGTGGCGCGCCCAGCAGCGAAGCCTGCAGCGTGACGTTCGGTGACTTGTGGGGGTTCTGCCGGGGGTTGCCGGCGATTGCCTGGGGTGTGTCGCTGTTCGCCGCGTTCGAGGCGATGATCCTGACCTTGCTGCCGGTCTATTGCCTGCGCCAGGGCTTCACCACCGAAATCGCCCTGGCGATGGTCAGTACCGTGGTGGTCGGGGATGCCTTGCTGCAATTGCCGATTGGCGCACTGGCGGATCGCCTGTCGCGGCGCAGCTTGTTCATCGGGTGCGCCGTGGTGCTGCTGATCTCCAGCCTGGCCATCCCGTTGCTGCTCGATACATTGCTGATCTGGCCGTTGTGGGTATTGTTCGGCGCCAGTGCCGGCGGGTTGTTCACCTTGTCGCTGATCCTGATCGGCGAACGGTATCGCGACGATGCGCTGGTGCGGGCCAACGCGCATATTGCGCAGTTGTGGGGTGTGGGCTGCCTGATCGGGCCGCTGGTCGCCGGGGCCGGCAGCCAGTGGATCAGCGGCCACGCCTTGCCGTTGTTCATGGCGGCCGGGGCGTTGGGGTTGGTGATTCTGTTGTCGCGCCAGGGGGCGTTTGGCACGGTGGCTGAGCCCGCTTGAGCCTGAACGGCCAGCCACTTATCTGTCGGCGGGGGCTTGAGGATGCCTGTTACAGCATCTTCTCCAGCCCGACCGCTTCGCTCATCCATGCATTGAGCCGGCGCCAGAAACTCCCCGGTTCACGGGTCAGCGTGTGCAGCTTGCCGTCGTCTTCAGTGACCCAGACGACCCGGTCGTTTTCCAGTTTCACCTGGTAACTGAGCGGCGGCGCCATGCCCTCGAGGGCCGCTTTGTGCACATGGGCCGCGAGTTCGGGGCTGTCGACCAGCACCCCGACTTCGGTGTTCCACAGCACCGAGCGCGGATCGAAGTTGAACGAGCCGATGAAGGACTTCTGCTGATCGAAAATCATCGCCTTGCTGTGCAGGCTGGAGTCGGAGCCGCGGTAGGATTTGCTGTAGAAAATATGCGGTCCGCTGCCACCGCTGTCGCCGGGTTGGCGGCGCAATTCGTACAACTTCACACCATGTTCCAGCAGGGCCCGGCGATAAGGCGCGTAGCCGCCGTGCACCGCCGGCACGTCGGTGGCTTCCAGCGAGTTGGTCAACAGGCTGACAGAGACCCCGGCATCGGCACGACCTGTCAGGTAGACCAGCCCCGGCTGCCCCGGCACGAAATACGCCGAGATCATGATCAGCTCTTTGCTGACGCCCGTGAGTTCCGGTGCCAACTGCGTGGTCAGCAGCAAGTGCGGGTCGGGTTCACCGTCTGACAGGACTTTGCTCGGTGCGTCCCACAAGGCCTGGTTCCAGGCCCAGATCAGCTCACGGCGCCAGATGTCCAGGCGTGGCTGTGTGGTATAGGTCATCAGCTGTTGATAGAGCGCGTGATTCTGCCGGCGCGTCTCCTCCAGTGATTCTTCCAGGCGGGTGCGGGTGTTTTGCAGGTCCTTCTGCGTGGGCTTGCTGGACAGGAATTCCTCGATCGGCTTGCTCAGCGCACTGTTCCAGTACTGGTCGAAACTGTGGCCAAGCTGCTCGGCGACCGGCCCGACGCCCAGCATGTCGATGTCGGTGAAATTCAGGTTCGGTTCGGCATCGAAATATTCATCGCCCAGGTTGCGGCCGCCGACGATGGCCGCGCTGTTGTCCGCCAGCCACAATTTGTTGTGCATGCGCCGGTGCTGCTGCGACAGGTTGAACAGCCGGCCCATGGCCCGCGTGACACCGGTCGCACGGCCCAGGTGCAGCGGATTGAACAGGCGGATCTGGATGTGCGGGTGTGCGGCCAGTGTGGCGATGATCCAGTCCAGGCCGTCGCTGGTGGTGTCGTCGAGGAGGATTCTGACACGCACGCCGCGGTCGGCTGCCTTGAGCAATTCGTCCACCAGCATTCGCGTGCTGATGCCGTCGTGGACGATGTAGTACTGCAGGTCGAGGCTGCTTTGCGCGTTGCGGATCAGTTCGGCCCGGGCCATGAAGGCCTCGCTGCTGTTGGACAGCAGGCGAAACCCCGACCGCCCCTGATGGGGCTCGGCCTGGGCCTGGATCGAACGGCCGAAGGCCGAGCCGCTGGCGGGTAACGCCTGGGTCGGTTGTCGTTGAACATTGATGCCTGCGCAGCCGCTCAGGAGCGAGGCGAGCAGCAGAAGAGTGAGCAGGGGTTGTCTGGCTCTCACGTAGGATCGTTCCGAATGGCGGCGGGGTCGGCATATGGACGCTGAATCACGCTGAAAAGTCAGTCAATGAAACTGTCATTTTCCGCGAGCAGCTTGATGGCCGCGGCGCCCACCTTGCGCACCGCTTCCTCGATCTGCGGTGTTGGTTTGGCAGCGTAGTTCATCCGCAGGCAATTGCGATACTTGCCCGATGCGGAAAAGATGCTGCCCACGGCGATCTGCACACCCTGGTCGTGCAGTGCGCGGTTCAGTTTCAAGGTGTCGAAGCCATCGGGCAATTCTACCCAGAGCATGAAACTGCCTTGCGGTCGGCTGGCCCGGGTGCCGGCCGGGAAATAACGCGTGACCCAATCGATCATCAAGTCGCGATTGCGCTGGTATTGCGTACGCATCCGCCGCAAATGGGGTTCGAAGTGCCCGGCCTTGAGGAATTCGGCAATGGCAATCTGCGGTTGCGGGGCGGTGGAGCCGGTGCTGATGTATTTCATGTGCAGCACCCGCTCCAGATAACGGCCGGGTGCGACCCAGCCAATGCGCAGGCCCGGGGCCAGGGTCTTGGAAAATGAACTGCACAGCAGGACGCGGCCATCTTCGTCGAAGGATTTGATGGTGCGAGGTCGCGGGTAGTTGTAGGCCAGTTCGCCATACACATCGTCTTCGAGAATCGCCACGTCGAACCGTTGCGCCAAAGTCAGCAGCGCACGTTTGCGCGACTCCGGCATGATATAGCCCAGCGGGTTGTTGCAGTTGGGCGTCAACTGTATGGCCTTGATGGGCCACTGTTCCAGGGCCAGTTCCAACGCGTCGAGGCTGATCCCGGTGAGCGGGTCGGTGGGGATCTCCAGGGCCTTCATGTTCAAACCCTTGAGCGTCTGCATGGCCCCGTGAAAGCTCGGGGAGTCGACGGCGACGATGTCTCCCGGCTCGCAGATGGCGCGGATGCTGGTGGACAGCGCTTCATGGCAGCCGGTGGTAATGACCAGATCGTTGGCGGTCAACTGGCACCCGGAATCGAGCATCAGGCGGGCGATTTGCTCGCGCAGTTCAAGGGTGCCGTGAATGTTGTCGTAATACAGGCCGGGCATGTCCTGTCGGCGGCTGATGCGCGCCAGGTTGCGCAGCAACGGTTTCATGGTCGGGGTGGTGATGTCCGGCATGCCACGACCCAATTGCACCACGTCCTTGCGCGGTACGGCGCGGATCAGTTCCAGCACCTGATCCCACTGCGAAATATCCACCGGACGCTGGGCCGGACGACCGATCGCCGGCAACTCCGGCAGCTCGCGACCCACCGGAACGAAATAGCCGGACTTGGGTTTCGGCATCGCCAGGCCGCTGTCTTCCAGCATCCGATAGGCCTGTTGCACCGTACTCAGGCTGACCCCGTGCTCCACACTCAAGGCCCGAACGGACGGCAGCCGGTCACCGGGGCGATAAAAGCCCTGTTCGATACGCGTGCCGAGCAATTCGGCGAGGTTGACGTAAAGGGTCATGGCTCAGTCTCGATGAGTTGAATCGGTTGACCAGTACAGATCGCGTAAAAAAAGCGGATTCAGTGGCGGAATCGGCAAATCTGTATGGAATTAATACCTGTGTATTGAATCTGTAATGCTTTTCGTCGTCCACGCATCATGAAAGCTCTGGCTACCCAAGTAAACAGGAGCATTCAAAATGAACGGCTTGAGCGATGTGCGGCTGACGTTACGCAGTCAGGAACTGGAGGCAGGGCAAAAAAACGATGCGCGCGAGGCGCTCAAGCGCAATGCGCCGTCCGGCCTGAGTCTCTGGGGTCTGTTCTGGCATCGCCTGCACACGCGCAGGGCGTTGCTGGAGCTGACGCCGGACCAGCTCAGGGATATCGGGCTGAGCCGGGAACAGGCCCGGGAGGAGGGGCTCAAGCCTTTCTGGCGGATCTGAGAGCAGTGGCGTTCTTTCGGGCCATCGCGAGCAGGTTCGCTCCCACGGTGGATCTGTATGCACCAGACCTCTGTGGGAACGAGCCAGCTCCGGGCAGGATTGCGACGATAGCGTTCGAAGAGCACAAACAGGCGTTCAGACCCACTCTTTCATCCGATGCCACAGCATCCCCAGCGCCAGCAACGGCGAGCGCAAATGCTTGCCACCGGGAAACGTCATGTGTGGCACCTTGGCAAACAGATCAAACCCACCCTGGTGCTGGCCGCTGATGGCCTCGGCCAGCAACTTGCCAGCCAGGTGGGTGGCGTTCACGCCGTGGCCGGAATAGGCCTGGGCGTAATACACATTCGGCTGATCATCGAGTCGGCCGATCTGCGGCAGGCGATTGGCGCCGATGCCGATCATCCCGCCCCATTGATATTCGATCCTCGCGGTGCCCAGTTGTGGGAACACCTCGAGCATTTTCGGGCGCATGTAGGCCGCGATGTCCTTCGGGTCGCGTCCTGAATAGTGGCAGGCCCCGCCGAACAGCAAGCGCCGATCAGCCGAAAGCCGGTAGTAATCCAGCGCCACTCGCTGGTCGCAGACCGCCATGTTCTGCGGCAGCAGCGCGTGGGCCTGCTCCTCGCTCAAGGGCTCGGTGGCGATGATGTAGCTGCCGGCGGGCAAGACTTTGCCGCTGAGTTCAGGGTTGAGCTGGTTGAGGTAGGCGTTGCAGCCCAGCACCAGGGTCTTGGCGCGAACCGAGCCCTGGGCGGTGCGTACCCTGACTTCGGGGCCGTAGTCGATGCCGGTCACCGCCGATTGCTCGAACAGCCTCACACCCAGCTGCTGCGCCGCGGCGGCTTCGCCCAGTGCGAGGTTCAGCGGATGCAGATGGCCGGAGCCCATGTCGATCAGGCCGCCGACATAGCGATCGGAACCTACCACCGTGTGCATTTCATGGGCTTGCAGCAACCGGGTTTCGTAGCGGTAGCCGAGGTCGCGCAGTTCTTCGGCGTCTTCGGCAAAGCCTTCCAGGTCACGGGGCTTGTTGGCGAGGTCGCAGTAGCCCCACGTCAAGTCGCAGGGGATCTGAAACCGTTCGACGCGCTGCCGGACGATCTCCACCGCTTCCAGGCCCATGAGTTTCATCTGACGCACGCCGTCCGTGCCGATGACGTTGGCGAACTGGTCGAGACCATGGCCGACGCCGCGAATCAGTTGCCCGCCATTACGCCCGCTGGCACCCCAACCCACCTTGCGGGCCTCGAGCAGCACCACGCTGAAGCCGCGCTCGGCCAGTTCGAGGGCGGTGTTCAGCCCGGAAAACCCGCCGCCGACCACGCATACATCGGCCACCACGTCGCCTGCCAGCGCCGGGTGATCGGGCTGCGGCAGGCTGCTGGCGGCGTAGTACGAGGCTGTGTGCTGGGCACGGGGATTCATGCGCGTCATCCTGATTTTTGTGCCTGGAAAATTTGACGGAGCATAAGCCGGCCCTTTCGACGCAGGCAACATTGGTCGGTTATGGCTGTCTGGATCGTGGCCAATGCGGCAGAATCGCGCTCTATTCCGCTGTGGGGTCAGTGCTTCGATGAGTTGTAACAGTCAGAAAATTCGCACGCTGCGTCAGCAGATTCCCACTTTCGAGTGTGTGCCCGGCTGTCATGACTGTTGCGGACCGGTGACCACCTCGCCCGAAGAGATGGCCCGCCTGCCGCGCAAGACGCGCGCCGAGCAGGACGCGGCGATGGATGAACTCAACTGCGTGCACCTGGGCCCCAATGGCTGCACCGTGTATGACGAGCGGCCGTTGATCTGTCGGCTGTTCGGCACCACCAAAACCTTGCCATGTCCGAATGGGCGAGGGCCGGTGGAGCTGATTCATCCGCGGGTCGAGAAGCAGGTATTCGAGTACATGGCTTCGAACCGGCAGGTGCTTGTCTGACTGCAGCCGAGTCGCCTGCCTTCGCGAGCAAGCTCGCTCCCACATTTGATCGGTGTACTCTCATCCAATGGGGGAGCGAGCCTGCTCGCGATGGGGCCATCACAGGCAACGCACAAACCTCAATCCGGAATCGGCAGACTCAAGCTCTCCTTCACCTCTTCCATCACGATGTAGCTCTTGGACTCGCGCACATGCGGCAGCTTGAGCAGGATGTCGCCGAGCAGTTTGCGGTACGAGGCCATCTCGGAAATCCGTGCTTTCACCAGGTAGTCGAAATCCCCTGACACCAGGTGGCATTCCAGCACGTGGGGCAGTTTCAGCACGGCGCGTCGGAACTCTTCGAAGGTATCCCCGGATTTGTAGTCGAGGCTGATCTCGACGAACACCAGCAGGCTGCCCTTGAGGTGCTGCGGATTGAGCCGGGCGTTGTAGCCCATGATGATCCCTTCGCGTTCCAGGCGCCGTACCCGCTCGGTGCAGGGCGTGGTCGACAGGCCGACCTTTTCCCCCAGCTCGGTGAAGGAGATGCGCCCGTCCGCCTGCAGGATCCGCAGGATGTTGCGGTCGATCTTGTCCAGCTCGCGTTTGGTCTGGGTGTTGGTACGCATAGGGGATGCGCCTCCGTAAAAAGCGTTTTTGCCGAGAATTGTCGCCAAATATAGGCGCTTATATAGTGAAATGCACTGGCTGATCTTTCTTAAACTGCCCACATCTACGGTCTGAACAACAAACGTCAGCGGCGTGCCGCGATGAGGGATATGAAAATGCGCGTTATGGTCTTGGGTAGCGGCGTTATTGGCACCACCAGTGCTTACTATCTGGCGCGTGCCGGGTTCGAAGTGGTGGTGGTGGACCGTCAGCCGGCTGCCGCCATGGAGACCAGTTTCGCCAACGCCGGGCAGGTATCGCCGGGGTATGCCTCGCCGTGGGCCGCGCCGGGCGTGCCGCTCAAGGCCATCAAGTGGCTGTTGCAGCGCCACGCACCGCTGGCGATCAAGGCCACCGCCGATATCGACCAATACCTGTGGATGGCGCAGATGCTGCGCAACTGCACCGCCAGCCGCTACGCGGTGAACAAGGAGCGCATGGTGCGCCTGTCCGAGTACAGCCGCGACTGCCTCGACGAATTGCGTGCCGAAACCGGCATCGCCTACGAAGGCCGCAGCCTCGGGACGACTCAATTGTTCCGCACCCAGGCCCAGCTCGATGGCGCGGCGAAAGACATCGCCGTCCTGAAAGAGTCGGGCGTTCCCTTCGAATTGCTCGATCGCGAAGGCATCGCCCGGGTTGAACCGGCGCTGGCCAGCGTCACCGACATCCTCGCCGGCGCCCTGCGCCTGCCGAACGACCAGACCGGCGACTGCCAGATGTTCACCACGCGCCTGGCCGAGATGGCGGTGAAACTGGGCGTGGAGTTCCGCTTCGGCCAGGACATCCAGCGCCTCGACTATGCCGGTGATCGCATCAACGGTGTGTGGATCGACGGCAAGCTGGAAACCGCTGACCGTTACGTCCTGGCGCTGGGCAGCTACTCGCCGCAACTGCTCAAGCCGCTGGGCATCCGCGCGCCGGTGTACCCGCTCAAGGGTTACTCGCTGACCGTGCCGATCACCAACCCGGCCATGGCCCCGACCTCGACCATTCTCGACGAGACCTACAAGGTCGCGATCACCCGTTTCGACAACCGCATCCGCGTGGGCGGCATGGCGGAGATTGCCGGTTTTGACCTGTCGCTTAACCCGCGTCGGCGTGAAACCCTGGAGATGATCGTCAACGACCTTTATCCTCAGGGCGGCAATCTGGCCGAGGCCAGTTTCTGGACCGGCCTGCGTCCGACCACCCCGGATGGCACGCCGATCGTTGGCGCGACCCCGTTCGGCAACCTGTTCCTGAACACCGGTCACGGCACACTCGGCTGGACCATGGCCTGCGGTTCCGGCCGTTTGCTGGCCGACCTGATGGCCAAGAAAACCCCGCAGATCAGCGCCGAAGGCCTCGATATTTCCCGTTACGGCAGCAAAATCCAGGAGTCCGCAAAGCATGTCAATCCAGCGCCAGCTCACCAATGAGCGCATGAGCCAGATCGTTGTCCACAGCGGCACCGTTTATCTGGCAGGGCAAGTCGGCGACGACATGAGTGCCGGGATTGAGCAGCAAACCCGCGAAACCCTGGCCAACATCGAGCGGATGCTCGATCTGGCCGGGACGGACAAAAGCCGTTTGCTCTCGGTGACGATTTACCTGAAGGACATCGACGCGCACTTCGCCGGCATGAACTCGGTGTGGGACACGTGGCTGCCCAAAGGTGTTGCACCGGCCCGCGCGACCGTTGAGGCGAAGCTGTGCGAGCCGCAAATCCTGGTCGAGCTGTCCGTGGTCGCCGCGCTGCCCTGAACGCTGCGAACCCGCACAAAGATCCCTCTCCCGGTGCTGTTGGCGGTTAACGCCGCCAGCCAGCGCCGGTTTTTATTCCCACGACTGCCTAGAAGCCTGCCGCCATGCGTCCAGCCCGTGCCCTGATCGACCTTCAAGCCCTGCGTCACAACTACCGGATCGCCCGTGAAACCACCGGGGCCAAGGCCCTGGCTGTGATCAAGGCGGATGCCTACGGGCATGGCGCGGTGCGGTGCGCCCAAGCGCTGGAAGCCGAGGCGGACGGGTTTGCCGTGGCCTGCATCGAAGAAGCGCTGGAGCTGCGCGCGGCGGGCATCCGTGCACCGGTGTTGTTGCTGGAGGGTTTTTTTGAAGCCGATGAGCTGTCGCTGATCGTCGAGCATGATTTCTGGTGTGTGGTGCATTCGCTGTGGCAGCTCGAAGCCATCGAGAAAGCGGCGCTGAGCAAACCCATTACGGTCTGGTTGAAGCTCGATTCGGGCATGCACCGGGTCGGTCTGCACCCCAAGGATTATCAGGCGGGTTACCAACGGCTGCTGGCGAGCGGCAAGGTCGCGAAGATCGTGCTGATGAGCCACTTCGCCCGCGCCGATGAATTGCACAGCCAGGCCAGCACCGACCAGGTGGCTGTTTTCGAAGCCGCGCGTCAGGGCCTGGCGGCCGAGATCAGCCTGCGCAACTCGCCGGCCGTGCTCGGTTGGCCGCAGATTCCCAGTGACTGGGTGCGTCCTGGCATCATGCTCTACGGCGCCACGCCGTTCGAGGAAGCCAACGCCGTGGCATCGCGCCTGCAACCGGTGATGACCCTCGAGTCGAAAGTGATCTGCGTGCGCGAACTGCCGGCCGGCGAGCCGATCGGCTACGGAGCCCGATTCATCACCGACAAACCGATGCGCGTCGGGGTGGTGGCCATGGGTTACGCCGATGGCTACCCGCGCCAGGCGCCGACCGGCACGCCGGTGCTGGTTGCCGGGCAGCGCAGCCGGCTGATCGGCCGGGTCTCGATGGACATGCTGTGTATCGACTTGACCGATGTGCCGCAGGCCGGCCTGGGATCGACCGTGGAGCTGTGGGGGAAAAACATCCTGGCCAGCGACGTCGCGGCGGCGGCTGACACGATTCCTTACCAGATTTTCTGCAATCTGCGCCGGGTGCCGATGCTCTATTCCGGGGATTGACGCACAGCGAGCGCCGGATGCCAGGCGTATCACCGAAGGGGATTGGGGCCCAAGTGTTGTAAATACTGAACGCTGTCGCCATGATAACGATCAATATTCCTACAACATGATTCCCTGGAGGCTCCAGCCTTGGACGTCGGTGAACGACTGCAATCCATCCGTAAGCTCAAAGGTCTTTCGCAGCGTGAACTCGCCAAACGCGCGGGCGTCACCAACAGCACCATTTCGATGATCGAGAAGAACAGCGTCAGCCCCTCGATCAGTTCGCTGCGCAAGGTCCTGGGCGGGATACCCATGTCCATGGTCGAGTTCTTTTCCGAAGAGATCCTGCAGGAAAAACCGACCCAGATCGTCTACAAGGCCAACGAGCTGATCGACATCTCCGACGGCGCCGTGACCATGAAGCTGGTCGGCCGGGCGCACCCGAGCCGCGCCATCGCGTTCCTCAACGAAATCTACCCACCCGGTGCCGATACCGGTGATGAGATGCTCACCCATGAGGGCGAGGAAACCGGCATTCTGGTGGAAGGACGGCTGGAGCTGGTGGTCGGCCTGGAAACTTTTGTGCTCGAAGCTGGCGATAGCTACTACTTTGAGAGTACCAAGCCGCACCGTTTCCGTAATCCGTTCGATGCACCGGCGCGACTAATCAGCGCAGCTACACCGGCGAATTTCTAAGAGAAGAGGCGTCCTGCCAGCATGGCAGCGGCACCCGATGGGTTTTTCCGTGGCGCAACAAGACCCCTTCGACTTTGGGGTTGTTTCAGTGCGACGGGCTAACCGTTATACTTGCGCCCGCCTGCGAACCGTGGCCGTAGGCGTGACTAGCCACCATGAGGGTGAACGCGTGAACCTAATTATGAAAATGCTGGCTGTACCAGCAACCGTATTGGCCCTATGGGCTGCCAGCGCTCAAGCTGCGACCAATGACGACATCGCCAAGCGCATCGAGCCTGTTGGCCAGGTCTGTGTAACAGGCCAGGAATGCAAGGGCATGGAAGTCGCTGCCGCGACGGGTGGCGGTGGTGCCAAGGAACCGAAAGACGTGATCGCCAAGCACTGCAACGCTTGCCACGGCACCGGCCTGCTGGGCGCGCCGAAAATCGGCGACAAGGCCGCCTGGAAAGAGCGTGCCGATCACCAGGGCGGCCTCGACGGCATCCTGGCCAAGGCCATTACCGGCATCAACGCCATGCCGCCTAAAGGCACCTGCGCCGACTGCTCCGACGACGAGCTGAAAGGCGCGATCAAAGAGATGTCCGGCCTGTAATACGGCTGTCTCTTGCGCAAAAAGCCGCTTTCGAGCGGCTTTTTTGTGCCTGCTGCAACACCGCCCGTGCAGGAGCGCTTGTACCCGCACAGGCGGGTCAGGGCTGTTCAATGCAACCAAGACCCGGCAAGCTCGGTCCAAGCCCAATCGCCAAGGGAGGATCAGATGGTGCAGCTGTGTTCTATCGAGCAAGCGGTCGATGAGGTGTTGGCACGTTTGCCGGCCCATATCCACATGGGCCTGCCGCTGGGGCTGGGCAAACCCAACCCTTTCGTCAACGCGCTGTACCAACGGGTCGCGCAATTGCCCGAGCGGCAGCTGACGATCTACACCGCGCTCTGCCTGGGCAGGCCTGCACTGGGCGACGGTTTGCAGAAACGCTTCCTTGAGCCCTTCATCGAGCGGGTGTTTGGTGACTACCCGGAACTGGACTTTCTCGCGGGGCTGCGCAAGGACAACCTGCCCCCCAACATTCGCGTCCAGCAATTTTTCATGCAGCCCGGCAGCCTGTTGCACAGTGAGACGGCCCAGCAGGATTACGTGAGCAGCAACTACAGCCATGCCGCGCGGGATATCAACGCCGCCGGTTTGAACCTGGTGGCGCAGTTGCTCGCCAGCCATGGCGAACACCCTGATCGCCTGAGCCTGAGCTGCAACCCGGACATCACCCTCGACCTGTTGCCGATGATCGCCAAGCGCCGGGCCGCGGGGGAAACCGTGTTGCTGGTGGGTCAGGTGCACAGCGACTTGCCCTATATGCCCGGCGACGCCGAGGTCGGCATCGACGCATTCGACCTGCTGATCGACGAGAAGGACAGCACCACGCTGTTCTCCACGCCCAACATGCCGGTGGGGTTTCAGGATCATTTGATCGGCCTGCACGCCAGCACCCTGGTGCGCGATGGCGGGACCTTGCAGATCGGCATCGGCGCCATGGGTGACGCCCTGACCGCAGCGTTGCTGGCCCGGCAGGCGGATAACCAGGGCTACAAGGCGTTGCTGGACGATGTGAACCTCAGCCAGTGGGCGCAACTGATCAAGCGTGAGGGCGGCGTGGAGCCCTTCGCCAAGGGCCTGTACGGTTGCAGCGAAATGTTCGTCAACGGCCTGCTGGTGCTCGCCGATGCCGGCATCGTGCGGCGCAAGGTCTACCCGGACGTGCCGACACAGCAACAAGCCAATGCCGGCACGCTGGACGAATCGGCGCAAACCGATGGCATCTCGGTGCACGGTGGTTTCTTCCTCGGCCCGCGCAGTTTTTATGAGCGCCTGCGCGATCTACCCCAGAGTAAACGGCTCGAATTCAACATGACCCGCATCAGCTATATCAACGAGTTGTACGGTCAGGAGGAGCTCAAACGCCTGCAGCGCCTCGATGCGCGCTTCATCAACACCGTGTTCACCATGACCCTGCTCGGCGCCGGGGTGGCCGATCAGCTTGAAGACGGGCGGGTGCTCAGTGGCGTCGGTGGGCAATACAACTTCGTCGCCCAGGGCCACGCACTGGAAGGTGCGCGCTCGATTCTGCTGCTGCGCAGCTGGCGTGAAGCGGGCGGCGAAGTCAGTTCCAATATCGTCTGGGAATACGGCCATTGCACGATCCCGCGGCACCTGCGGGACATCGTGGTCACCGAGTATGGCATTGCCGATTTGCGCGGCCAGACCGACGCGGCGGTGATCGAGGCCTTGTTGAGCATCAGTGACTCACGGTTCCAGCCCGGGCTGATCCAGCAGGCGCAGGATGCCGGCAAATTGCCAAAAACCTTCCGCCTCGATCCGCGTTTCGCCGACAACACCCCGGAGCGTTTGCAGGCGATTCAGACTCGGCATCCGCGGTTGTTTCCGGAGTATCCGCTGGGCTGCGATTTCACGGCTGAAGAGCAGGACCTGTTGCGGGCGCTGAACTGGCTGAAGAGCAAGTTCAAACTCACGGAGATCCTGGAGTTGGGCAAGGCTGCGCTGGATGCGCCCGACGCCTCGCACTATCCGCAGCATCTGCAGCGCATGCAGCTGACGAATCCGGAAGGACTGAAAGAGGAGCTGTTTCAGCGGTTGTTGCTCACGGGTCTGAAGGCCACCGCACAATAACGGCGACCGCCAAACGACTGTGGGAGCGAGCCTGCTCGCGAAGGCGGCGTGTCAGGCAAAATTAACAGGGGATGACACACCGTCTGTGGGAGCAAATTTCGCGGTTTACAGCAACATTTAGCAATCCAAGAACTTTCGCATGCTGCTTCGGGCCGCTTCCTACATCATTATTCCTTCCTCGCTGCTAGCGTTTCGGACTCTTGCGAAGCGCTCAGGCTACACATGACTGGAGCGTCGTAACTCTTCATCTGTCGGCTCAAGGATGAGCTGAAGAAGCAAAAGGATAAGCGCATGCTCGCAGCCGCCAATGCCCCCCAATTCACACTCACCATCCCCAACGTTCACCACGACTTCAAAGTCCTGAGTTTCAAAGGCACCGAGGCCATCAGTGAGCTCTATGCCATCCACATTGAACTGGTCAGCGAAGACCCCGATTTCGATCTGGAAAGCCTGCTCAGCCAACCAGCGTTTTTACAATTCGGCCTGAATGGCGAAGGCCTTCATGGCCATATCGAAGAGGTGGTCGCAGGCGACCCCGGCACGCGCCTGACCCACTATCGCCTGGCGCTCGTACCCGCGTTGCACTATTTGCAGTTCAGCTTCAACCAACGGATTTTTCAGCATCTGACGGTGCCGCAAATTGTCACTCAGGTGCTCCAGCAGCATGGCCTGCAGACGGATGTATTTACCTTTCATGTCCGCACCAGCGCCGAACGCGAGTACTGCACGCAGTACGGGGAAAGCGACTTCGAATTCATCCAGCGCCTGTGCGCCGAAGACGGCATCGCATGGCATTACCAGCATTCGCCTGAAGGGCATTTGCTGGTGTTCACCGAAGACCCGGTGTTTTTCCCGAAGCTGGGCGCCACGCCTTTTCGACACGCCGCCGGCATGGTCGCCGAACATCCGGTGGTGAGCCGTTTCGCCGTAGGATTCAGAACGCGCACCAGCACCGTCACGCGCCGCCACTACGACCTGCAACGCCCGACCAGGCGGCTGGAAAATCGCTTCACCGAGCCGTTCCGCCCCGAGCTCGAGGACTATCGCTATCTGTTGCTCGTGAACACGGAGAAGCAAGGCAAACAGCTCGTTCGCCAGGCGCTGGAGCGGCATCGCCGTGACTATGAGTTGGCCGAGGGGACAAGCAATCAACCGACGCTGCGCAGTGGTCATCTGTTCGACCTGAACGAGCATCGGCGCAAAACGTACAACGATCTATGGCTGCTGCTCAGCGTGACGCACCACGGCAAGCAGCCCCAATCTCTGGAAGAAGCCTTTGTCAGCGACGACAAAACGCCCGACGGTTTTACCCAGGGCTACCGCAACAGTTTCAGCGCGATCCCCAGCGATGTGTGCTATCGGCCGCCGATGCCCGTACCAAGACCCCCGCTGGTCAGCCAGACCGCCCGCGTCACCGGGCCGGCCGGCGAAGAGATTTACTGCGATGAATACGGTCGCGTGAAAGTCGAGTTTCACTGGGACCGGACCGAGCACAACAGCGAGCACAGCAGCTGCTGGTTACGGGTGGCGTCCAGCTGGGCGGGAGACGGATTTGGCGCGGTCACGATCCCGCGCATCGGCATGGAAGTGGTGGTGACCTTCCAGGAAGGCGATCCTGACCAACCGTTGATCATCGGTTGCGTGGCCAACAAGGTCATGCCCGTTGCCCATTCACTGCCCCAGAACAAAACCAGAACGGTACTGCGCAGCCACAGTTCACCGCCTAACGGTGGCTACAACGAGCTGTCGATTGAAGACCGTGCCGGGCTGGAAAAAATCTACCTGCGTGCGCAACGTGACCTCGAGCAACTGATCCTCAATAACAGCCACTGCCTGATCAAGGGCGATGAGTCGCACACCACCCATGGCGTGCGCAGCACGGTGATCGGCGCGGATGAGTGGGTCACCATCGATGGCAACAGCAGCACCACCTGCGCAGGCTCGCTGGTGATCCAGGCCGGTCAACAGGCCCACGTCACCGCGCCCGATGTGGTCATCGATGCGGGCATGAGCCTGACGCTGACGGCGGGGGGACATCACCTCGTCATCAATGCCGCCGGAATTTTCAGCAGCGTGCCTGTCGTCGAGGGTGGCGCGCCAATGGCCGGTGTTGCGCCGCTACAGGCACTGCCGGTCTCGTCTGACGCAAATACCGTTGCCAATCCGGCGCCTGCATCGCCTGAGCCTTTGGCCTCGAAAGCGGATGAATCGGATGAGCTGGAGGAAGAGGAGGAAGAAGTCGAGCAGGAAGGCATCACGTTGCGCATCGGGGTGTTTTTTGATGGCACCGGGAATAACCGATTCAACAGTGAAATGGTGGCCGGGTGTCATGCGCGGGATGTGAATCTGGTGGAAGAGGCTGAGGATATCCAGCGGTTTTGTGAGAAGAATGGGTATGGCCGTGACGGCAGTGCGCCGGATAACAGCTTTGGCAATGACACGAGCAACGTGGCGAAGCTCCATGAGCTATACACCGATGACAGTCAGCGGCGACTGGCTGAGGAAGAAACCATAGGGTACATCTCGGTGTATCTGGATGGCATCGGTACCCGCAGTGGCGAAGCGGATGCACTTTTTTCACAGGCGACTGGGGTGGGTGAACATGGTGTATTGGGGAGGGTTAAGCAGAGTCCCGTAGTAATGACTGACAAACTTCAGCGATTTTGCCTAAGCAATCCGGGACGTTATATCGAGCGAATCGAGTTCGACATTTTCGGCTTCAGTCGAGGAGCCGCCGCGGCACGGCACTTTGCGAATGAGGTCATGAAGGGCGGCCAAAGTGTTCTGGCTTCGGCCCTGAAGGATTTTCCTGGTTTCGCTGAGGGCTTTAGTTGGCACAGTAAGACGGATGTGTCCATCAACTTTATCGGCATCTTCGACACGGCTGCCGCAGTAGCGGGTATTGCCGCCGGTGATCTCAGCGTCCACGACGCCATAAACCCTGGCGTCAATGTGTACCTGGCGCCCGATATCGCAAAAAAGGTCGTGCATTTGGTGGCGAAGGACGAACGTCGCCACAACTTTTCGCTCAACAGCGCCGGCGCAGCCGATATAAGGCTGCCAGGTGCTCACTCTGACCTGGGTGGCGGCTATATTCCGAACATCACGGAACGGGTCTTGCTCAGCCGTCCGCATTGCAGCCGTGACGTGGACTTGTACACGCCTTCTACCGACACCTCCGCCTTCAGACGGGCTCAGTACGACCTTGGACGAATTTGGGATCAACTGCATCTGTACGGGCTTGCTCCGGAGGTGAAAACCTGGTCGCTGGAGACAGCCAGCAGCGTCAAGGGTGATCGATACCGATCGAAAACGGTCTACGCGGCAGTCCACAGCCGGCGCATGGTGCGCAACGATCTGGCGTTGATTTATCTGCGCATCATGCGTGAGCTGGCAGCAAAAAATGATGTGCCTTTTCGCGTTATAAACGATGCAGACCTTAGGTTGGCGTTGCCGGCGGAACTGCGAACCATTGCGCAAAAACTCATGGCCTACGCACTGGGCGAAACTCGCAATGCGGGCTTGAGTACCTCTGAAGAGGCGTTGCTCTATGAACGCTACATCCATCTATCTGCCCACTGGAACGCTGCCAAAGGCTGGAACAACAGCGACCTGGACATCATCTTTATCGACCGCCCCGCTGAAAACTATGCACGAGTGGTGCACCCCAATGAGTAAGTGCCTATGGATACTCAAATCAGGTTTCGCGCTGCTGATCCCACTGTTGGGCGGATGCGCTTTTGCCGA
This sequence comes from Pseudomonas sp. IT-P12, assembly GCF_949767465.1. Lineage (NCBI taxonomy): Bacteria > Pseudomonadati > Pseudomonadota > Gammaproteobacteria > Pseudomonadales > Pseudomonadaceae > Pseudomonas > Pseudomonas sp. IT-P12. The sequence continues at coordinate 281,854 of NZ_CATKPY010000024.1, forward strand.
CCACCGATCACTCCCGTATGACGATTGGAGTCTCAGATTTTTTTCTCTGGACTACATGGATGTTTGGATCGAAACGGCGGATGTCGTGGATATCAAGGAGCGGGTGTTTCGGGGGGCGGGCAGGGGAATTCCCGCGTCTATGTATCCCCGGCCGTTCAGTAAAGGCATACCGGCCCGTTTCAAGGGTGATCCAAAAGGATGGCCTGAGCATCCCGGAGGGAAAGGTCGATTTGTGAGGAATGCCGACCTGCCTCGCCTGGTCTATGTACGCTGGCAGTCCATTGCCGAACCGCAGACCTATGAAGCGTATATCGAGATCCCTGAATCGGCGCGCAAGACCATGCTTCAAGGTGAAAAAACGTATTGCCGTGCGGATGGTAAATGGATAACGGATTACCGGGACATGTTGATCGTGGGCTTGGCACCTGGCGGAATTGCCAAGGTGTGGCTGGGCGGCCAATGTCTGCTGTCCACCGAGGTTGTTCGGGTGCAGGGCACAATCAATCCCAAAGGCCCCTACGAGGGACAATCAGGCGGAACTTATTACCCACTTTTGGAAGAGTCCAAAGCCTACGTCGAGAAGTTCGGTATTCCCTATGGCTCCTGGTAGCTCTCGAACCATTACCGAAACCACGACCGGATGGACTTTCAATGCTGAAGCACTCATCGCTGATCAAAACAGGTTACGCAGTCGTGTTCGCGCTTCTATTGAGCGGGTGCATGCACAAAATCCGGCCATTGCCATACGACGCGTGGAGCCTGGATTTTTTTGCTCCCGACTACATGGAGGTTTGGATCGAAACGGCCGATGTTGTTGATATCAATGATCGAGTGTTCTGGAGGGCGGGCGGCGGTATACCGGCTATGGCGTATCCACGCGGAATGAGTAAAGGCGTGCCGTCCGAATTCAGGGGTAAACCAGCGGGATGGCCTGAAGAGCCCGGAGGAAAAGGCCGGTATGTAACCGGGGCCGATCTACCCCGTCTGGTGTACGTACGCTGGCAGTCTTTGGCCGAACCACAAACCTATCATGCCTTCATCGAGATTCCTGAATCAGTTAGACAGCAGATGGCTAAGCGCGAGGAAGTGTTTTGTGCGTTTAACGGCAAGGTCATCACGCAATATCGGAAGTTGTTGGTGGTGGGCCTGGCCCCGGGCGGTATTGCTAAAGTCTGGGTAGAAGGGCCGTGTTTGACAGCAATCGAAGTCACCCGGGTTCAGGGCAAAATCCACTCCAAAGGCCCGTACGAGGGCCAATCAGGCGGAGCTTATTACCCCCTTTTGGAAGAGTCCAAAGCCTACATCGAGAAGTTCGGTATTCCCTACGGAAGTTGGTAAGGCGTCACAGGGTTGCCGATGACCAAGCAATAACAGCGACCCCCAAACGACTGTGGGAGCGAGCCTGCTCGCGAAGGCGGTGTTTCAGTCGATGAAAACATGGACTGAAACACCGCCTTCGCGAGCAGGCTCGCTCCCACAGGGGCAACGCGGCGTTGCCGGGTTAGTCGATGAAGGTCACTTCACCGCCCGCCAGCGACTGCACCCGCGCCAGCGACTCAACCCGATAACCCTGCGCATCCAGCTCGGCGCGGCCGCCCTGGAACGACTTCTCGATCACGATGCCCAGGCCTGCCACGGTGGCGCCGGCCTGCTTGATGATCGAGATCAGTGCCTGGGACGCTTTGCCGTTGGCCAGGAAGTCATCGATGATCAGCACGCGGTCGCTGCTGGTCAGGTGGCGCGGGGAGATCGCCACGGTGCTTTCGGTCTGCTTGGTGAACGAGTACACGGTCGCCGACAACAGGTTTTCGGTCAGGGTCAGGGACTGGTGCTTGCGCGCAAAAATCACCGGTACGCCCAGGTTCAGGCCGGTCATGATCGCCGGGGCGATGCCCGAAGCTTCGATCGTGACGATCTTGGTGATGCCCGAATCCTTGAACAGCGCGGCAAACTCATCGCCGATCTGCTTCATCAGGACCGGGTCGATCTGGTGGTTCAGAAAGGCGTCGACTTTCAGGACCTGGTCGGAAAGCACGATGCCTTCTTCGCGGATTTTTTTGTGCAGGGCGTCCATGAAGCTGTCCTCAATTGGCGCCCAGGCACTGGAAAAACGACTGCGCTCGATAATCCTGCGTTGAAAACAGGCTCGGAATGCTCATTTGCAGCCAGCAAACTCCGCTTCCTCGCTGTTTTGCCTTGTCCTATCTCGCTCGCTACGTTTTCACAGCGCCTGGAAATGCCGGGTCTAAGTAAAAGTGGTCAATTCTAGCGCTTTAACATCGCGCGTATATCCGCCAATGCGCTATTGCCGCGAACGGCTTTGACTTCGGTCGGGGTGTCGTCGTTGCCTTCCCAGGCCAGGTCGTCTGGTGGCAGCTCGTCGAGGAAGCGGCTCGGTGCGCAATCGATGATCTCGCCGTACTGCTTGCGCTTGGCGGCGAAGGTGAACGCCAGCGTCTGGCGCGCTCGGGTGATCCCTACGTAGGCCAGGCGACGCTCCTCTTCGATGGTGTCGGCTTCGATGCTGGAGCGGTGCGGGAGGATTTCCTCTTCCATGCCCATGATGAACACGTAGGGGAACTCCAGGCCCTTGGAGGCATGCAAGGTCATCATCTGCACGCCCTCGGCACCGTCTTCCTCTTCCTGCTGACGCTCCAGCATGTCGCGCAGGACGAGTTTGCCAATGGCGTCTTCGACGGTCATTTCGCCGTCTTCGTCCTTTTCCAGGGTGTTCTTCAAGGCTTCGATCAGGAACCACACGTTACCCATGCGGTAATCGGCGGCCTTGTCGCTGGAGCTGTTGGTGCGCAGCCAGTTCTCGTAGTCGATGTCCATGACCATGCTGCGCAGCGCCGAGATCGGGTCTTCGCCGGCGCACTGTTCGCGGACCTTGTCCATGAAGCGCTTGAAGCGCGACAGGCGATCGGTGAAGCGGCTGTCCAGGTGCTCGCCCAAGCCGATCTCGTCGGTGGCGGCGTACATCGAGATCTTGCGTTCGGTGGCGTAGTTGCCCAGCTTTTCCAGGGTGGTCGAACCGATTTCCCGGCGTGGGACGTTGATCACCCGCAGGAAGGCGTTGTCGTCGTCCGGGTTCACGATCAGGCGGAAGTAGGCCATCAGGTCTTTCACTTCCTGGCGTCCGAAAAAGCTGTTGCCGCCGGACAGGCGATACGGCACCTGATGGTGCTGCAGCTTCAACTCGATCAGCTTGGCCTGATAGTTACCGCGATACAGGATCGCGAAATCGCTGTAGGGCCGGTCGGTGCGCAAATGCAGGCTGAGAATTTCCATGGCCACGCGTTCGGCCTCGGCGTCTTCGTTGCGGCAGCGGATCACGCGGATCTCGTCGCCGTGACCCATTTCGCTCCACAGCTGCTTCTCGAATTCGTGCGGGTTGTTCGAGATCAGCACGTTGGCGCAGCGCAGGATACGGCTGGTGGAGCGGTAGTTCTGCTCCAGCATCACCACTTTCAAGGACGGATAGTCGTCCTTGAGCAGCATCAGGTTTTCCGGCCGCGCACCACGCCAGGCGTAGATCGACTGGTCGTCGTCGCCCACCACCGTGAACTGGTTGCGCTTGCCGATGAGCATTTTCACCAGCAGGTACTGGCTGGCGTTGGTGTCCTGGTATTCGTCCACCAGCAGGTAGCGCACCTTGTTCTGCCATTTTTCCAGAATGTCGGCGTGCTCTTCGAACAGCTTCACCGGCAGCAGGATCAGGTCGTCGAAGTCCACCGCGTTGAACGCCTTGAGCGTGCGCTGGTAGTGGGTGTAGACGATGGCGGCGGTCTGTTCCTTGGGGTTGCGCGCGTTTTCCAGGGCCACGGCCGGCAGGATCAGGTCGTTTTTCCAGGCGCCGATCATGTTCTTGATCTCGTCGACGCCGTCGTCGCCCGCGTATTCCTTCTGCATGATGTCCGTCATCAGGGCCTTGACGTCGGTCTCGTCGAAGATCGAGAAGCCCGGTTTGTAGCCCAGCCGCACGTGTTCCTTGCGGATGATGTTCAGCCCCAGGTTGTGGAACGTGCACACCGTCAGGCCCCGGCCTTCACCGGCACGCAGCAGGGTGCCGACCCGCTCCTTCATCTCGCGCGCGGCCTTGTTGGTAAACGTCATGGCGACGATGTACTGCGCGCGAATGCCGCAGTTCTGGATCAGGTGCGCGATCTTGCGCGTGATTACACTGGTCTTGCCGGAGCCAGCACCGGCGAGCACCAAAAGAGGGCCGCCGACGTAGCTCACGGCTTCCTGCTGCCGGGGATTGAGTCGGGACATAGATGAATTCAGGAGTCAGTCAAGAAATGGGCCGGCATTTTAACAGGCTCAGAGAATTGTGCTGCTCTCTCCGACTTGTGACGTAACACGCGATTCATATTTGCCGGTTTTGATACTTTCACGCAGGATGCGCGGAGAATTTACGTCTAATGTACGTAATTCCGGATACAAGGACCTCGTCTGATAATGGATGCCATTTGGTCATTGGTTATCAGCACGGCATAATGCCAGCCGCCTCATCATTGCAGAGTCTAGGGAGCTAGCTTGTCTACGCCTGTCGAACCCTTGCGTTTGCTGCTACTGGCTGAAGAGCCAGCGTGGGCAGCGTTGTTGCGCGAGTGTCTGGCTCCGATGGGGAGCTCGGCCGTGCTCATCAGCGCTCCGAGCTGGGAATCGGTCAGCACTCTGTTCGATGACAACCGCAGCGCGGTGTTGTTGACGGTCCCGGCCCTTCAACCCGCGCCGGGCCGGTGCAATTTGCCGACGGTGTTGCTGCTCGAACAGGAGCCGCAACTGCCGCCCGATGGCGTGAGCGACTGGTTGGTGCGCGATCACCTCGACGCGGGCATGTTGCGTCGCTGCCTGCGGCATGTACGCGAGCGCGGTCTGCTGGAAAACACTCTGCAGCGCCTGGCCGAGCAGGACCCGTTGACCGGCATTGCCAACCGCCAGGGCTTCCAGACCCTGCTGGCCGCGCGGCTGGCGGAAAACGAAGGCCGTGGCCTGGCCCTCGGTCACCTTGACCTCGACAACTTCCGCCACGCCAACGACGCCCTTGGCCATCAGGCCGGCGACCGCCTGATCCTGCAAGTGGTCGCACGCCTGAAAAGCCAGCTGGAAGCCGGCGATCAGCTGGCGCGGCTGGGCAGCGATGAATTCGCCCTGCTGATCGACACCCGCCGCGCGCCGCAACGCGCCGAGTGGATGGCCGAACGCATCACCGAAGCGCTGGCCGAACCCTACTGGGTCGACGGCGAGAGTCTGTTGATCGGCTCCAGCCTGGGCATCGCCCACGCCCGTGCCCAGGCCGGCGCCGATCCGCTGATGTGGCACGCACACATCGCCATGCAGCAGGCCAAGAGCACCCAGGGCTGCACCTTTCACATCTTCAACGAACGCATCAACCGCAATGCCCGCAGCATGGCCGACCTTGAAAGCGAGCTGCGCCGGGCGTTGCGCCGCGATGAGCTGGAGTTGCATTACCAGCCACGCCTGAACCTCGAGGACGGGCAGATCGTCGGCCTCGAAGCCCTGGTGCGCTGGCGTCACTCCGAGCGCGGCCTGTTGCCACCGAGCGAATTCGTGCCGCTGGCCGAGCAGAGCGGCCTGATTGTGCCGCTGGGTTACTGGGTGATCTCCCGGGCGTTGCGCGACATGCAGGTGTTGCGTGAACGCGGCCTGCCGGCGCTGCACATGGCGATCAACCTGTCGTTCCGGCAGTTTCAGGACAGCCAGTTGCTGTCGACCCTGAGCCGGTTGATTGCCGAGCGTGGCGTCGAGGCGCAATGGCTGGAGTTCGAACTGACCGAAACGGCGGTCATGCGGCGCAGCGATCTGGTGCAACAGACCATGGATGCCCTCGGGCGCCTCGGCGTGCGTTTCTCGCTGGACGATTTCGGCACCGGCTTCTCATCCTTCGTGCACCTCAACAGCCTGCCGATCGCCCTGTTGAAGGTCGACAAGAGCTTTGTCGGCGGCATGGAAGAGCGCGAGGAGAACCGCAAACTGGTCCACGCGATGATCAACCTGGCGCATAACCTCAATCTCGAAGTGGTCGCCGAAGGGGTGGAAACGCCGGAGCAGCTGGACCTGTTGCGAGGCTTCGGCTGCGACCAGGTGCAGGGCTACCTGATCAGCAAGCCGTTGCCGTTGGCGGAGCTGGTGGATTTCTTGATGTTTGGCAGCAACCAGCAGCCGGCGCTGGAAGTGGTTGTCTGATCACAGGACAAAGGTGGGGGCGAGCAGGCTCGCTCCCCCCCATATGGATTTCAGTCCGGTTGGGCGATTGCAAAACGCCGTGTTGACGACTCCCGCCGGATCATCCGCTGCATCTTCCACTCGAATGCCAGTGTCAGGCTCACCGCTGCGCACGCCAGGCCCAGGGCCAAACCCCACCAGACGCCCGTCGGCCCCCAGTTCAAATGGAACGCCATCCACCAGGCGGCGGGCGCGCCAATCAGCCAGTAGCAACCCAGGCCGACCAGGAACGTGGTCTTGGCGTCCTTGAGCCCGCGAATGCAGCCCATGGCGATGGTTTGCGTGCCGTCGAACAATTCGAACCAGGCGGCGACTGCCAACAGGCTCACCGCCAATTCGATCACCGGGCGGAAGGCCGGGTCGTTGTGGTCCAGGAACAGTCCGATCAACGGGTTCGGCAACAGCCAGAAGACCATCGCGAAGCCCAGCATCGCTGCGGCCCCGAAGGCGATGCCGACCCGTCCGGACATCCGTGCATCCTGCAGTTGACCGGCGCCGTAATGCTGGCCGATGCGCATGGTGATCGCGTAGGACAGCCCCGCCGGAATCATGAATGCCACCGAGACGATCTGCAGCGCGATCTGGTGCGCGCCCAGTTGCGTACTGCCCATGGTGCCCATGCACAGCGCCGCGAACGCGAACAGCCCGACCTCCACCGCGTAGGTGCCGCCAATCGGCAGGCCCAGGCGCCACATCTCTTTCAGATACTGGCGGTTGGGCCGTGACAGCCCCTGGCGCAATGGATAGGCGTCGTAGGCCGGGTGCCGCCGAATGTGCCACGCCAGCGCCAGTGCCATGAGATTGGCAACAATCGCGGTGACCAGGCCGATGCCCACCAGGCCCAGTTTCGGCAGACCGAACATGCCCGTGATCAATGCGTAGTTGAGCACGAAGTTGGCCACGGTGCCGCCCAGGCTGATGACCATCACCGGTGTTGGCCGGCCAATGGCGCTGGTGAAACCACGCAGGGCCATGAAGCTCAGGTAGCCGGGCAGGGCGAACGGCAGGATCAGCAGGAATTGCCCGGCTGCCTGCACGTTGCTCTCGGTCTGGCCGAACAGCAGCAGGACCGGTTCGATGTTCCACAACAGCAGCGCGGCCACCAGGGCCATCAACCAGGCCAGCCACAACCCGGCCTGGGTCAGCCGCGCCGCGCCGGGAATATCGCCGGCACCGTGACGGATCGCCACCAGCGTGCCCACCGCCGCAATCACGCCGATGCAAAAAATCGAAACAAATGAGTAAGTCGCCGCCCCGAGCCCGCCGCCGGCCAGCGCTTCGGGGCTCAGGCGCGCCATCATCAGGGTGTCGGTAAGGACCATCAGCATGTGCGCCAACTGCGAGGCAATCAACGGCCCCGCCAGCCGCAGGATGGCCCAGAGTTCAGTGCGCACCGGATGTTGCATGATCATCACGCCCAATCGTCAAAGAGAACAGGAAAGCGTCGATTCTCGGCGCTCTGCGGGGTTTTCACAAAGGGATAAATAGGATGGGTGGCATGATAAAAACTCATCTAGAGAGGCTTCTGATAGATTGATGGGATTACGCTGTCGGAGTATTCCTGGTGTCTCGTCGCCTCCCACCCCTTTACGCCCTTCGTGCCTTCGAAGCGGCGGCGCGGCATAGCTCGTTTACTCGCGCCGCCGAAGAGCTGTCGATTACGCAGAGCGCAGTCAGTCGGCACATTCGTACACTCGAAGAGCATTTCGCCTGCCGCTTGTTTCATCGCAGCGGGCGCCATTTGCAACTGACCGAGTCGGCGCGGTTGATCCTGCCGGGCATTCGCGAAGGTTTCACCGCACTCGAGCGGGCGTGCAACACCTTGCGCGCCGAAGATGACATTCTGCGTATGAAAGCCCCGTCGACCCTGACCATGCGCTGGTTGCTGGCGCGGCTGAGCCGGTTCCGCCACCTGCAACCGGGCAACGAAGTGCAGTTGACCAGCGCCTGGATGGACATCGATTCGGTGGACTTCAACCACGAGCCCTTCGACTGCGCCGTGATCCTCGGCAACGGGCGGTTCCCGCCGGACTGGGAAGCCACCTTGCTGTTCCCGGAAGAGCTGATCCCGGTGGGCGCGCCGAATCTGCTCAACGACCAGCCGTGGGATGTCACGCGTCTGGCCAATGCCGAGCTGTTGCACCCGACGCCGGACCGGCGTGACTGGCGCAGTTGGCTGGAGCGCATGGGCCTGACCGATCAGGTATCGCTCAAGGGCGGCCAGGTGTTCGACACGCTGGAGTTGGGGATGATCGCGGCGGCCCGGGGCTATGGCGTCTCGATGGGCGACCTGCTGATGGTGGCCGAGGATGTGGCGCAGGGGCGCCTGAGTCTGCCGTGGCCGACCGCCGTCGCCAGCGGTGAGCATTATTACCTGGTCTGGCCGAAAACCCGCCCCGGAGGTGAACGATTGCGCCGCCTCAGCGATTTCCTGCTGGGCGAGGTTCAGGCCATGAAACTGCCGGCGGTCGAGCACCTGTGTTGAACGTTTGCGCGCCCGTGGTTACGGGCTTGCAAGATATCCGAGATACCCACTCAAGTATTAGGGATTCGCGCCGAAAGTATGATTGTGGAACCCTCGTGCAGGTTCTGAGCAATTCCCATTATTAGAAAAATTTGCTGAGCAGCCAATCAAGGAAGAGTGGTCGCTCGGCCAGGAGCCGTCATGTCTCAACCCCGTGCCCGGATTGCCTCACAGCTCGGCCTTGCGCTAGCCGTGATACTGGCGGTCGTCATCACCGGCAGTACCTTGTTTGCCCTGCGTTCGCTGGACACTGCCAACCTCGCCACCCGTGAGGAACACTTGGCCAGTGAGGCCCGCTTGCTGGCCGATCAGCTGAGTACCTTTCACGGCACGTTGCGTGAAAGCACCCAGCGTCTGGCGGGGCTGTTCGAAAAGCGTTTTACCGGGGGGCTGAGCGTGCACCCGGAGGAGCAGATCAGTGTCGCGGGTACGCAGACACCGGGCTTGCACCTGGGCAATGAAGTGCTCAACAACAACTTCAAGGAAGTGGACGAGTTCAAGCAGATGACCGCAGGCGTGGCCACGGTCTTCGTGCGCAGCGGCGAAGAATTCATCCGGGTCAGTACCAACGTCAGCAAACAGGATGGCAGTCGTGCCATCGGCACCGTTCTCGACCACGCGAACCCGGCATATGCCCGCCTGATGGCAGGGCAAAGCTTCGTCGGCCGGTCCCTGTTGTTCGAGCGCTACTACATGTCGCAGTACACGCCGGTGCGCGATGGCAGCGGCAAGGTGATTGCCGTGCTGTATGTCGGCTTCGACTACACCGATGCGCAGAACGCTCAGTTCGCCAACCTGAAACGCTTCCGCATCGGCCAGACCGGTTCTCTGGCGCTGCTGGACGAGAAAAACAACTGGCTGGTGCCGATCGCTGGCGTCCAGGCGCTGGACAAGGCCGCCCCGGCCATCAACGCGCTGTCGAAAACGCCGAGCAAGGGCGGCTTCTGGAGCGACACGTCCGAAGACTTCTACAGCGTCTCCGTGCCTTTCGAGGACGGCCCGTGGTCGGTCGTGGCCAGCATGCCGCAGGAGGAGATCAGCGCGGTAACCTGGAGCGTCGGGATTCAACTGGCGATTGGCAGTCTGCTGGCGATGCTGATCGCCGTGGGCTCGGCCGTCTGGCTGCTGCGCAGCAAGCTGGCGCCGCTGGGCGATCTGGTACGCCAGGCCGAAGCTCTCGGTGCCGGTGACCTGAGCGTGCGCCTGAATGTGTCGAGCAACGATGAAATCGGTCAACTGGCCCGTGCTTTCAACCAGATGAGCCAGGCGCTGTCGACGATGGTCGAGCACATCCGCAAGGCCTCGCAAGAGGTCAACAGCCGCGCTCAGGCGCTGTCCGGCCTGTCCGGTGGCGCCTATGAAGGGATGGAGCAGCAATCGGGTGAAATCACCAGCATGGCCGGTGCCGTGGAAGAGTTCAGCGCCACGTCGCTGAACATTGCCGACAACATGGGCAACACTCAGCGTCTGGCGCAGGAAAACGCCCAGCAAACGCAGATCGGTCGTACGTCCATGGACGAAGCGTCGTCGTCCCTGGAACAGATCGCGGGTGCCTTGAACAGCACGGCAACCGTGATCAACACCCTGGGGCAGCGTTCCCAGGAAATCGGCGGCATTGTCGGGACGATCACTTCCATCGCCGAGCAAACCAACCTGCTGGCGCTCAACGCGGCGATCGAAGCGGCCCGTGCCGGTGAGCAGGGTCGTGGTTTTGCCGTGGTGGCCGATGAGGTGCGCAACCTGGCGTCCCGCACGCGTCAGGCGACTGACGAGATCTCCGGCATGATCCAGAGCATCCAGCAGGAAACCGGCAACGCCATCAGCACCATGGAGCAGGGCAACGTGCTGATGCAGGAAGGCCTGTCGCGCAACGCCAACGTCGCATCGGCGCTGGCGCGCATCGATGAACAGAGCCGCTCGGCGGGCCAGCAATTCGCAGCGATTACCACCGCGACCCAGGAACAGAGCAGCACCGCGACCCTGCTCAGCAGCAACCTGCAAAGCATTGCGTTGGCCAACAGCGAGCAGCGCGAAGTGGTGGCGAACCTGGCCGTCACGGCCAAGGAGCTGGAGAAACTGGCGGCAGATCTGCGGTCCGAGGTCGACCGGTTTCGTTGAGGTGCGGCTGAGATAGCTATCGCGAGCAGGCTCGCTCCCACAAGGTCCGGTGTATGCGGATCCATTGTGGGAGCGAGCCTGCTCGCGATTGGGCACGACTCAATCCCGAGCCTTACTGAGTCGCTGGCCGATACTGCAACGCTTCGGCCAGATGCTCACGTGCAATGCCTTCGACTTGCTCAAGATCCGCCAATGTACGCGCCACCTTGAGCAGTCGATGGGCGGACCTCAGTGACAGGTTCAATCGTTCGCAGGCTGTCTCCAGCCACGTTTCATCGGTTGCGGACAAGTGGCAGTGACGGCGCAAGCCCGGCAGGTCGAGGAAGGCATTGGCGCAGCCTTGGCGCCTGTGCTGCCGTTCGCGTGCATCGGCCACCCGCGTGGCGGCTGATGCAGTGTCTTCGCCGGGTTTTACCGCCGGATTCAGCGCCGTGGCTTCCCGGGCCACGGTCAGGTGCAAGTCGATGCGATCCAGCAGCGGCCCCGACAGTTTGTTGCGGTAGCGCTGCACCATGTCCGGCGTGCACGAACACCGGCCTGTGGGCTCGCCAAGATAGCCGCAGGGGCAAGGGTTCATCGCCGCCACCAACTGAAAGCGCGCCGGAAAGCGCACGCGTTCCCTGGCCCGGGCAATCACGATATGCCCGGACTCCAGCGGCTCTCTCAGCACCTCCAGCACCTTGCGATCAAACTCCGGCAGTTCATCGAGAAACAGCACGCCATGATGGGCCAGGGTAATTTCGCCCGGCTGCGGTTTTGAACTGCCCCCGACCAGCGCCGGACCGGACGCCGAGTGATGGGGCTGGCGAAATGGTCGTTGCGGCCAATGGGTCAGCGGTGCGCCGCTGGCCACTGACTGAATCGCTGCGACTTCCAGGGCTTCATGCTCGGCCAGGGGTGGCAGCAAGCCCGGCAATCGGCTGGCGAGCAGGGTCTTGCCCGTGCCCGGCGGTCCACTGAACAGCAGGTTATGCGCCCCCGCTGCCGCAATCAGCAGCGCGCGCTTGGCCGCCAGTTGGCCTTGCACTTCGCTGAGGTCGGGATAGGGTTTGGCGGCGTGGATCAGACCGTCCGAGGCATAAGGCTCAACCGGTGTATGCCCGTTGAAATGCGCCACCGCCTGCAGCAGATGATCCACCGCAATCACCCTCAATCCCGACGCCAGACACGCCTCTTCGGCATTCGCCCGGGGCACCACCAGCGTACGCCCGGCCCTGCGCGCCGCGAGCGCCGCCGGCAACACCCCGCGAACGGGCCGGACTTCGCCGGACAACGCCAGTTCGCCCAGGCATTCTACGTTGTCCAGGGTCAAGGTCGGCACTTGCACGCTCGCCGATAGAATCCCCAGGGCAATCGCCAGATCGAACCGCCCGCCATCCTTGGGCAAGTCTGCCGGCGCCAGATTCAGCGTGATCCGCCGCGCCGGAAACTGCAGCCCCGAATTGATGATCGCGCTGCGCACGCGATCCTTACTCTCCTTTACCGCCGCCTCCGGTAAACCCACCATGGTCAACGACGGCAAACCATTGGCCAGATGAACTTCAACGGTAACGGCAGGCGCATCCACGCCGACTTGGGCGCGGCTGTGGACGATGGAGAGGGACATGGTCGTTCCTTGAGCAAATAAGACGGCCGCTTCCTGCGGCTTTTTTTAAGGGTAGACGGGGGCCAGGGGTTCGGGCGGCAACAGCGAAGGCAAAGTTTCGCAGGATGTTGCGCGCCGGTTCTGGTGGGGTACGCAGGCTCAATTGGATCGATCAGCGAGGCAGGCCCCTGTACAAGCGGGCACGCTCGCGAGTTTCATTCGGTTGGCGGGGTCAGCTTCGCTTCCATTTCCGCGACCTTGGTTTCAAGCGCCTCCAGGCGGGCGCGGGTGCGCGCAAGGACGACCATCTGGCTGTCGAATTCTTCGCGGCTCACCAGGTCCAGTTTGCTGAAGGCGCTTTGCAGCAGCATCTTGAACTGGCTTTCGATTTCGCTTTTCGGCAGCGGCGTGTCGCCGCTGAAGAGACGGGAGGCGGTGCCGGTCAGGGCGTCGAGGAAGTCTTTGGGCGCAAGCATGGGCAATGTCCTGTAAACGAGGCCCGCAGTGTATCACGCAGCGTCCCAAGCCCATTCCGACCACTGGTCCTGCACGCTTTTCGCGCATACGGACGGACGGCAACGCACCGTTGTTGTGCGTATAAGCCGGGCCATCAAAGCGCAACGGCCTATTGATGCGGGCAAGCGATTGAATTCCGGGGTTTTTGCCGAGCTGGCAAGCTTTCTGCTTAGTCGGTAGTAACCCATGCACTGATGCAGTCGCTGTGACGAATGCAGTGCGCCAAGCGGAACGGGGGAAGTGTTTCGCGCGGAGCGGTTAGCTGGCGTCGGACGGGCAGGTAAGGCCGACGATGCGTTACAAAGCCAGGCACTGCGCTTAGACTTGAGACGGGTTTGTTTTCCTGGGGCAAGTCCACCAATTCGGGAGAGAGTTTTCATGAAGCTAGTCACTGCCATCATCAAGCCGTTCAAGTTGGACGACGTGCGCGAGTCGTTGTCCGAGATCGGCGTGCAGGGCATTACCGTCACTGAAGTCAAAGGCTTCGGTCGGCAGAAGGGTCACACCGAGCTGTATCGCGGCGCGGAGTACGTGGTCGATTTCCTGCCAAAGGTGAAGATTGATGTCGCCATTGACGACAAGGATCTCGACCGGGTTATCGAGGCGATAACCAAGGCCGCCAACACCGGCAAGATCGGTGACGGCAAGATCTTCGTGGTCAATCTGGAACAGGCGATTCGCATCCGTACCGGCGAAACCGATACCGACGCAATCTAAGCCGCCACAAACCCCAACGCCCCAGGAGAAAACAATATGACTCTGCGTAAATTCGCAGGGCTAGGAGCCCTGTTGTCCATCGTAATGCCAAGCCTGGCCATGGCGGCAGACGAAGTGGCAGCCCCAGTCCTCAATTCCGGCGACACCGCCTGGATGCTGACCTCGACAGCCCTGGTGCTGTTCATGACCATTCCCGGCCTCGCGCTGTTCTACGGCGGTATGGTTCGCTCGAAAAACATTCTTTCCGTGATGATGCAGTGCTTCGCCATTACCGGTCTGATCAGCATCCTGTGGGTCATTTATGGCTACAGCATCGCGTTCGACACCACGGGCATGGAGCAGGGCGTCGTCAACTTCAACTCCTTCTTCGGTGGCATGGGCAAGGCCTTCCTCGCCGGCGTCACGCCAGCCAGCCTGACCGGCCCGGCGGCGTTGTTCCCTGAAGCGGTGTTCATCACCTTCCAGATGACCTTCGCCATCATCACCCCGGCGCTGATCGTCGGTGCCTTCGCCGAGCGCATGAAGTTCTCCGCGATGCTGGTGTTCATGGGCATCTGGTTCACCCTGGTGTATGCACCGATTGCACACATGGTCTGGTCCGGCAACGGCGGCCTGATGTGGGACTGGGGCGTGCTCGATTTCGCGGGCGGCACCGTGGTGCACATCAACGCCGGTATCGCCGGTCTGGTCGCGTGCATCGTGCTTGGCAAGCGTAAAGGCTTCCCGACCACTCCGATGGCTCCGCATAACCTGGGTTACACCCTGATGGGCGCCGCCATGCTGTGGGTCGGCTGGTTCGGTTTCAACGCCGGTTCCGCCGCCGCCGCCAACGGCACCGCCGGCATGGCGATGCTGGTCACCCAGATCGCGACCGCCGCCGCTGCACTGGGCTGGATGTTCGCCGAGTGGGTCACCCACGGCAAACCAAGTGCACTGGGTATCGCTTCGGGTGTGGTCGCCGGCCTGGTCGCCATCACTCCGGCCGCTGGCACCGTGGGCCCGATGGGCGCGCTGGTGATCGGCCTGGCAGCGGGCGTGGTGTGCTTCTTCTGCGCCACCACCCTGAAACGCAAACTCGGTTATGACGACTCCCTGGACGCCTTCGGCGTGCACGGTATCGGCGGTATCCTCGGCGCGATCCTGACCGGTGTGTTCGCCGCACCGTCCCTGGGTGGCTTCGGCACCGTCACCGACATCGCCGCACAAGTCTGGATCCAGTGCAAAGGCGTGGGCTTCACCGTTATCTACACAGCGATCGTCACCTACATCATCCTCAAGGTGCTGGACGCTGTCATGGGCTTGCGTGTCACCGAAGAAGAAGAGGCTGTCGGCATCGACCTGGCGCTTCACAACGAGCGCGGCTACAACCTGTAAAACGCGCAACAAAAAAACTGCCCGGCTTGCCGGGCATTTTTTTGCCCGGGATTTGTCAGTGAAGATACTGCTGAAAGGTTTTTTCGTACCTGTTTTATAGCGTTTGCAGTGGGCGTTTTTTTACGGTCAATCACTTACGTGATTGAAGGAATATTAGGGTCTTTGTTTTTTCCCAGAGCGCGCTAGAATGCGCCCCGAACGTGCGGAGAACTGTATGTGGCAACAGACTCTGATTACCCTGCGGGCAAGGCCCCGGGGCTTTCATCTGGTAACGGACGAGTTACTCGCCGGCCTGCCTGAACTCAAGGCATGCCGGGTCGGTCTGTTGCATTTGTGGCTGCAGCATACCTCGGCGTCGTTGACCATCAACGAGAACGCCGATCCGGCGGTACGTCGCGACTTCGAACGGTTTTTCAATCGTCTGATCCCACAAGGCACAGACGGCTATGAGCATAACGACGAAGGCCTGGACGACCTCCCGGCGCACTTCAAGGCCAGCGTACTTGGCTGTCAGCTCAGTTTGCCGGTTTCGGCAGGCAGGCTGGCGTTGGGCACCTGGCAAGGCGTTTATCTGGGCGAGCACCGAGATCATGGCGGTGCTCGTAAAGTCCTCGCCACCTTGCACGGTGAAGGGGCATGAACCGCTGGTCACCAGCGGTTACTGAATTTTTCCGGCAGCCTTCGACAGATGGCTAAGCTGGACTATAACTAACCTGCTTTTTGCAAGTCATGAGGTAGAACATGAGCGACGATGATCTGGAAAACGACGACCTCGAAGTAGGTGACGAGGACGATACCGAAGAAGGTCTGGAAGCAGCGGCGGACGACGTCGTTGAAGACAGCGGTGACGACACGCCGGCCCCGACTGCCAAAGGCAAGGCCAAGGCTGCGGTGTCGGTTGACGAGCTGCCAAGCGTGGAAGCCAAGAACAAGGAGCGCGATGCCTTGGCCAAGGCCATGGAAGAGTTCCTGGCGCGCGGCGGCAAGGTGCAGGAAGTGGAGGCCAATGTGGTCGCCGATCCGCCCAAGAAGCCTGACAATAAGTACGGCAGCCGGCCTATCTGAGCGTCTGCCCTTGCTTGCTGAAAAAGCCCGCCGTCGCTGCGGGCTTTTTCATGGGTCGGATAACCGGTTGAAGGCAATGGAAGGCAGGTGTCAGGCCGAGGTCTTGTTCCACCGCGCCAACAAGGCCGGCAACTCGGTCAGGCTGCGGACCTGGGCATCGGGCAAACGCTCGGCTTCCCACGCTTTGCCCGTGGGGTTGAACCAGATTGCGCGCAGACCGGCCTGTTGCGCCCCGGCGATGTCATCCCCCGGATGATCGCCGATGTGCACCGCCGTCTCGGCCGTGGCGTCGCCACGCTGCAGGGCTTCCTGGAACAGGCGCGCATCCGGCTTGGCGATACCGATGTCTTCGGCGCACAAGGCAAACTTGAAATAGTCCGCCAGGCCCAGCCGGCGCACGTCGGCGTTGCCGTTGGTGACCACGCCCAGGGCGTAGTGGTTGGCGAGTATTTCCAGGGTCGGCTGCACGTCCGGGAAGATTTCCAGTTGATGCCGCGCCTGCAGGAAGACTTCAAAGCTCTGGTCCGCCAGGTCCGACGCCTGCCCGTGTTCGTAGCCCGCCTCTTGCAGCGCATGGAACAGCACCCGGCGACGCAATGCGCTGATGCGGTGTTTGAGCCCCGGCTCGGTGCTCAGGATGCGCTCGCGAATGCCCCACAGATGCTCTACCGGCACTGCGCCGAGGTTCGGCGCATGTTCGGTCAGCCATTCACGCAGTACGGCTTCTGCACTGACAATCACCGGGGCGGTGTCCCACAGGGTGTCGTCGAGGTCGAAGGTGATCAGCTGGATAGTCATGAATCATCGCCCTTGATGCGTTTGGCCCGAGGATGGGCGCTGTCGTAGACCGTGGCCAGGTGCTGGAAGTCCAGGTGGGTGTAGATCTGGGTGGTCTTGATGTCCGAGTGGCCGAGCAGTTCCTGCACAGCGCGCAGGTCCTGGGAGGATTCCAGCAAGTGGCTGGCAAAAGAATGTCGCAGCATGTGCGGGTGCAGGTTTTGCCCCAGTTCGCGCGCGCCAGCAGCCTTGATGCGCACCTGCACGGCCCGGGGGCCGAGGCGTCGACCTTGCTGGCCGATGAACACGGCGTCATCCACCGGGTTGGCCATGGCGCGCAGGGGCAGCCACAACTCCAGCGCCTCCCGGGCCTTCTGGCCCACGGGCAGCAGTCGGGTCTTGCTGCCTTTGCCCAGCACCTGGACCATGCCATCCGCCAGGTCCAATTGGTCGAGGTTGAGCCCGGTCAGCTCCGACAGGCGCAGGCCCGAGGAGTAGAACAGTTCCATCATCGCCTGGTCGCGACGCGCCAGGAAGTCATCCTCGACCGCACCCTCCAGCAGTTGCAGTGCACGGTCGGTGTCGAGGGTCTTCGGCAGTCGACGCTCGCCTTTGGGCGGGGCCAGGCCATTGGCCGGGTCGTGGTCGCACAGCCCTTCGCGGTTGAGGTAGTGATAGAGCCCGCGCACCGCCGACAACAGACGCGCCAGGCTGCGGGAGGACTGGCCCTGGGCATGCAGGCGTGCGATCAGACTGCGCAGGCGCTGGATATCCAGGGCGGCCCAGCTGCCGATGTTCTGTTTGACACACCAGCCCAGGACCTTGTCCAGGTCGCGGCGGTAGGCGGACAGCGTGTGGGGCGACACCTGCCGCTCACTGCGCAGGTGTTCGCAGTAGGCGTCCAGTTGTCTTTCCACGATCAGCGTACCGAGCGCAGGGAGTTGTTGACCCGTGGCAGCACGCGACCCATGACTTCGGCGATATAGCTCAGGAACAGGGTGCCCACGGAGCTTTTGTAGTGCTGCGGATCGCGGCTGGCGATGGCCAGGATGCCGTGGATGCCTTGGTGACTGATGGCGACCACGGCGGTGGAACCGATCTGCTGGCGCTGTTCTTCGCCGAACAGGAAGTCCAGTTCATGCTCGCGCAGGCTGCCGCTGACGCTTTTGTCTTCCGAGAGCAAACCGCCAATTGCCGTCTGGGCGTCGGCGTGGGTCACCCAACGGCCGACCGGCATCGGGTTGTCGCCCAGCAGGATCAGGCTGACAAAAGGCACCTGGAAGTCCTGGCGCAGGCTGTCTTCGACACTGATCACCACGTCTTCCAGACTGGTGGCGTCCATCAGCGCAAGGATCAGGCGCCGGGTCTTCTCGAACAGCCGGTCGTTGTCCCGGGCCACGTCCATCAGGTGCGAGAGGCGATGGCGCAGTTCTATGTTGCGGTCGCGCAGGATCGTCATCTGCCGCTCGACCAGCGAAATGGTGTCGCCACGCTGGTGCGGGATGCGCAGGGACGGGAGCAGTTCTTCATGCTCGACGAAGAAGTCCGGGTGAGCCTCCAGGTACGCGGCAATCGCCGCAGCCTCGAGGCTTTCGGAGGGGGGTTCGTCGGGCTGTCGGGCGGGAACCTGGGGCTTGTCGGTCATGGTGTTGGCTCGCTCAAAGACGCACTTGTCCTTCGTAGACTCGGACTGCCGGGCCGGTCATCAGTACCGGTTGGCCAGGGCCTGCCCATTCAATGGACAGGCGCCCGCCGGGCAGGTCGATCAATAGCGGCGAATCCATCCACCCCTGACTGATGGCGGCGACGGCTGCCGCACAAGCGCCGGTTCCGCAGGCCTGGGTTTCCCCGGCACCGCGTTCCCAGACGCGCAACTGCGCGCGGTTGCGGTCGATGACCTGCAGGAAACCGACATTGACCCGCGCCGGAAAGCGCGGGTGATGCTCGATTTTCGGCCCCAGCTCATGCACTGGCGCGGCATTGATGTCGCTGACCCGCAGCACGGCGTGGGGGTTGCCCATCGACACGGCGGCCAGTTCGACCGTCTTGCCGTCGACGTCGAGCGAGTAGCTCGAAGCCTGGGCATCGGCGACGAACGGGATGTCCGCTGGCACCAGGCGCGGTGCCCCCATGTCGACGCTGATCTGGCCGTCATTGCGGATTTCCAGCTCAATGATGCCGCTTTTGGTTTCAACGCGAATCCGCCGCTTTGCGGTCAGGCGCTTGTCGAGCACAAAACGGGCGAAACAGCGTGCGCCGTTGCCGCACTGTTCCACTTCGGAGCCGTCGGAGTTGAAGATCCGATAGCGGAAATCCACATCCGGGTTACTCGGCGCCTCGACGATCAGCAACTGGTCGAAACCGATGCCCGTATGCCGGTCACCCCATTGCTTGGCGTGCTTGGGCAGGATGTGCGCGTGCTGGCTGACCAGGTCGAGAACCATGAAGTCATTGCCCAGGCCGTGCATCTTGGTAAAACGCAGCAGCATGGTTTTACTCCGGCAGCAGGCTTTCGCCAGCAAACAACTCGGCTACCGTCTCGCGGCGACGCACTTCGAATGCCTGATCACCGTCCACCAACACTTCAGCGGCGCGGCCACGGGTGTTGTAGTTGGAACTCATGACAAACCCGTAGGCACCGGCCGAATGCACGGCCAGCAGATCGCCTTCTTCCAGTGCCAGCTGACGCTCCTTGGCCAGGAAGTCGCCGGTCTCGCAGATCGGCCCGACCACGTCGTAGGTGCGGGCGGCGGTATCGCGCGGGCGCACGGCGGTGACGTTCATCCAGGCCTGGTACAGCGCCGGGCGGATCAGGTCGTTCATGGCCGCGTCGACGATGGCGAAATCCTTGTGCTCGGTGTGCTTGAGGTACTCGACCCGGGTCAGCAGCACGCCGGCGTTGGCGACGATGAACCGGCCCGGCTCGAACACCAGCGCCAGGTCGCGACCGTCGAGACGCTCGCGCACGGCCTTGATGTAGTCGGCGACCAGGGGCGGCTCTTCATCGCGATAGCGCACGCCCACGCCGCCACCCAGGTCGATGTGGCGCAGGTGGATGCCGCAATCGCCCAGGCGATCGACCAGGCCCAGCAGGCGGTCGAGGGCGTCCAGGAACGGAGGCAGGCTGGTCAGTTGCGAACCGATGTGGCAATCGACACCCAGCACTTCCAGGTTCGGCAGCTGCGCGGCGCGAACGTACACGTCTTCGGCGTCGGCGATGGCGATGCCGAACTTGTTTTCCTTGAGACCGGTGGAAATGTACGGGTGCGTGCCGGCATCGACGTCCGGGTTCACACGCAACGAGATCGGTGCGCGAACGCCCAGCTCGGCGGCGACCACCTGCAGGCGCTCCAGCTCATCGGTCGACTCGACGTTGAAGCAGTGAACGCCGACTTCCAGGGCGCGACGCATGTCGTCACGGGTCTTGCCGACCCCGGAGAACACGATCTTGTCGGCGCTGCCGCCAGCGGCCAGCACGCGCTCCAGTTCGCCACGGGATACGATGTCGAAACCGGCACCCAGGCGCGCCAGGGCATTCAGTACGCCCAGGTTGGAGTTGGCCTTGACCGCGAAGCAGACCAGGTGCGGCACGCCTTCCAGTGCGTTGGCGTACGCCAGGTACTGGGCTTCGATGTGGGCGCGGGAATAGACATAAGTCGGCGTGCCAAAGCGTTCGGCGATGGCGGACAGGGCAACCCCTTCCGCGAACAGCTCACCGCCACGGTAGTTAAAAGCGTCCATGGCGTTCCCTTATTGGTAGACGTCGTGCTTGTGTGCTTTGGAAGGCTGCTTCTGCGAGGACTGCGCCTGTTCGGCAGGGTCCTGGCTGTCGTCAGGCAGGTACAGCGGGCCTTTTTGACCGCAGGCCGACACAAGGCAAGCAAAAGCGACGATCGAAGTGAGCGCAGCAAAGGAAGAGATCAGGCGCTTCATGGCGAAATCCTTGAAAATGCATTAATTGCGCCGGAGTATACCGGCCACCCGGCAGATTGCCTATGCGAGGGGGCTCCCGTCCGGCGGGGCTGTCAGTCAGTACAGTGAACCCTGTGGGAGCGGGCTTGCCCGCGAAGAGGTCGGCACATTCAGCACATCTGTTGGCTGAGCCACCGCTTTCGCGGGCAAGCCCGCTCCCACAGGGAAAGCATTCGGTGTATCGACAAGGGTTGCTGGTCGTTATCCTTTGCAATCGACGGGCCTCGGTCGTATCTTGCGGCGCTTGAGCCTGATCAGACACTTTTTGAGGTTGCCGTAATGAGTTTGTCCGAAGCGCGTTTCCACGATCTGGTCGATGCCACCCAGCAAACCCTGGAGGACATCTTTGACGACAGCGACCTGGATATCGATCTGGAGAGCTCGGCCGGTGTGCTCACCGTCAAGTTCGAAAACGGCAGCCAGTTGATTTTCAGCCGCCAGGAACCCCTGCGTCAGCTGTGGCTGGCTGCGGTGTCGGGTGGTTTCCACTTCGACTACGACGAAGAAAGCGAACGCTGGATGTGCGACAAGAGCGAAGAGCAGCTGGGCGAAATGCTGGAGCGCATCGTCAAGCAGCAGGCAGGCGCTGAATTCGATTTCGAAGGTCTGTGAGACCGTGACCCAGCCTGCTCCCGTTCGTCCACCCAAGCCGCTCTACAGCAATGTCAGTCCGGCGGTGCCGTCGCCGTGCAGCGGCGTGTGCCGGCTGGACGAACAAAAAGTCTGCCTGGGGTGTTTTCGCCATGTCGAAGACATCCGCGAATGGCGTTCGGCCGATGACGATCGCCGCCGGGTGATTTGCGCCCAGGCGATTCAGCGCAAATCCCACGCCTGATCCAGAGTCCCGGTGGGAGCGGGTATACCGACAGCCCTTGATCCCCCCGGCTTGTATATTTTTTGAGCTGTGATAGTGTCCGGATACGCCTCAACCCATCGAGGCTTGTGAAAACCCCGCCTGATTTTGGCGGGGTTTTGCTTTTTTCGTGCAGAAGAAAGGAGTCTGCCCTGATCATGACCGCACCTTCCATCACCCTTACCCGACTGGACGTGCAACGTCTGGAGCGCCTGATCGAAAGCCTGGACGACACGCTGCCGGGCGTTATTGCGTTGCAAACCGAACTGGACCGCGCCGATACCCTGGTCGGCCACGATGAAGTGCCGGCTGATGTCGTGACCATGAATTCCCGTGTGCATTGCCGTGAAGAGGGCAGTGGCAAGGACTACCACCTTACGCTCGTCTATCCCAAGGATGCCAATGCCGACGAAGGCCGGATTTCGATCCTGGCGCCCGTGGGCAGCGCGTTGCTCGGCCTGAAGGTCGGGCAGCACATCGATTGGCCCGCTCCGGGTGGTAAAACCCTCAAGCTCACCCTGCTCGAGGTCGAATCGCAGCCTGCCAACGGCGGCGCCTTCCCGGAATGACCACCCCTCAGAGCAATTCGAGCGCGTCGTTCAAGGCGCGCTCCAGGTCGGCCTTGTAGCGCAGGTACAAATTGCTTGAGCTCTGGCCGTCACCGATCAGGCCCGACAGGTCCAGGTCGGTGATGTAGCAGCGATAGCGCTCGGTTTCGCGACGCTGCTCGACGATTTCCCGGGCGACCACGCTGAACAACTGCTCACCATGTTCCAGCTCTGAAAACTCCCGCTGATTGCAGTACAACGTGACTTGCACTTCCCCCGGTGCGGCCTTGCCCACGATCGCCTGCACGTCGTAGAACGGCTTGGCGACCGGGGTCTGCGGCGCAGGTCGGGCTTCGACCCGGCGCGCGCGTCCGGGGCCGGAGGGCAGCAACTGGTAATACAGGGTGTCGAGGCCTGGCTGGGCGGCCTCCATCGACAGCAAGGCGTCACGCCGGTACTGGATCGATTGCAGGAAGCGTTGCAGCGGCACCAGCAGGCTCTGTTCGTCGTGATAGGGCAGGCGCTGTTGCCACAGAGCATTGAATTCATCCAGCACGTACAGCTCGGCCTGGGTGTCGAGCACCCGGTAGAACACCTGGAGGCAGGCGGGCTGGCCCATGGGCAGGATCAGCGCCAGGTCGTGATCTTCCAGCGCCATCGGGTCCAGGTGCAGTGGGCTGTAGCTGGCCAGTTCTTCGCCCAGGTAGTCGAACAGCGCCGGCAAGGTGGCGAGGGCAACGTGGTTGACCTGGCCCGGCACCAGTTCCAGCACGTGGTAATGCTGTTGGACCTGAATCAGGTAGCGGTGATTGAGCTTGCTCAACAGCAGATTCTGCGCCGTGTCGAGCACTTCCTCGACTCGCCGGGCAATGAACTGCGCGCGGTTATGGCAGAAGCAACGCACGCGCAACCTGGGTTGCTGCGGGCCGTTCGGCAGGTTGTTGAGGTAGTCGCGCAGGCAGTCGAGCAGGGCATGGGGCCCGTCGAAGCGGCTGACCAGCACCTCGTTCCAGCTATTGAGCGTGACCTGATCCAGGGTCAGCACCAGGTTTTCCCGCACCCCGGCGTAACTCAGGGAGTCGGTGCGCTCGGTGGTCATCAGGATGTTCAGGTCGCGATGGTGCTTGAGCGGATCGACGCCGACGTTCACCAGAATCAGCACCTCGCTCGGCACGCTGGCACGCAGCAGCGGTTCTTCGGCGACTGTCGGCAGCGGCAGGGCGAGGCTCTGTTGCAGGCTGCCGAGCAGGTTGAACAGCTCGAACTCGCTCAGGTCGCTCTCGCCGGGATGCAAGGCCAGGCGGGTGCTGCTGTCGATCACGCCATTGCGGTGGCACCAGCTCAACAGTTCGAGCAAATGGCGGCTGCGCTTGATCGGGGCGAAATGTTCCCATTCAAGGGCTGTCAGGCTGCCGTTGTACAGGCCCCAGTAGGTTTGCACCGACTCTGCCTTGTTGGGAGCGTGCACCAGCGTCAGGGTGTCTTCGGCCAGGTCCGGAGCGATGCCCGGATTGATGAACTCGACCTTGTCTGCCTTGCGCTCGAACGCCGCGTACAGGCGTCGGCCCAGCACATTGAGGTCGCGCTTGTTGATCAGGCTCACGGTCTGTTCGTTGCGGGCGAACTCGGTCAGGAAGCGATAGCTGTAATTGAGTTCGTTGACCAGTGCCCGGCGCTCGGCGCTGACCTGGCGGACCTTCCACTGGCTGCGGCTGTCGAGCAGCGCCAACTGCCGATGATCCCAGTGCCATTCATGGGCCAGTCGCTCCAGCAGCGAACGCTGCCAGCTCTGGGTGCGACTGCTGCCGGTGAGTTTGCGGTTGACCTTCAAATACAGCGCCCGCCGCACCAGTTCCAGGCGCTCGGGTTCGCCACGGGCGATGAGGTACTCCTCGATGCGCCGGTACACCACCACGTAGGGGTCCAGCTCGTCGAGGTCCAGGCGGTTGGCGAACACCGCTTGCTTGAACCGCAGGCTCAGGCACTGGACCCTGGGGTGTTCACTGGCGTAGACCTCGGTCAGCAGCAGCTTGAGCACCGACTTGTAGGGGGACTCGATGCCCTTGAACAGTTGCCATAACCCGGCCCCGATGAATTCGCCGGGCGGGATGTAGGCCAGATGCCCCAGGTCGAGGGTCTCGTCGGCACGGATAAAGCGTTTGGACAGCAACGTATGGGTGTAGCGGTCGTAGCTCGCTTCTTCGTACACCGGCACCAGCCACCAGATCGGAGTGCGCCCGGCCAGCCAGATGGCGGTGCGGTAGAACTCGTCCAGCAGCAGGTAGTGCTGGGTGGTGCCGCAGTCTTCCGAACTCAACTGCGTATCGCGTTCGCCCAGCACGAAGCGCGCCGGATCGATCAGGAAGAAATGCGCCTCGGCGCCCTGGCTGGCGGCCCAGGTTTCGAGCAGCTGGCACTTTTTACGCAGCTCGGCGAGTTCGTTTTCCGTCAGGTCCGGCGCGTGGCAGACCCAGACGTCCATGTCGCTCTGATCGGCCTGGGCGAGGGTGCCCAGGCTGCCCATCAGGAACAGGCCGTGGATCGGGCGCGGCGGGTTGC
Organism: Pseudomonas sp. IT-P12; assembly: GCF_949767465.1. Lineage (NCBI taxonomy): Bacteria > Pseudomonadati > Pseudomonadota > Gammaproteobacteria > Pseudomonadales > Pseudomonadaceae > Pseudomonas > Pseudomonas sp. IT-P12. The sequence continues at coordinate 306,714 of NZ_CATKPY010000024.1, forward strand.
TGCCATGGCGCGGCTTGTAGGAAAACGAGCGGGTCAGGCGCTGGGCTTCGGCCAGGGCATTGGCATCCGGTTCGAAGTTCGAAAGCCCCGCAGGGGTACTGCCCGAGACGTAACCCGGCAGCAAGGGATGGTTGACGTGAAAGAACAGCGGCAGCAAGGTCAGGACGCCTTGCTGGCGGGTCGACAGGCCCTCCATGGCGCGGGCCATGCGACCTTCATTGAGCTTTAAAAAGCGTGCACGCAGCTGGCTGAGCACCTTGCGGTCGATGCCTTCGTCCAGATCAGGGCGTATTTCATGGGTGCGGGTCATGTCAGCTCAAACCGGCTCGCAAAGGCTCGGACATCGTGTCTCGGGATGCAGCGCAGTTTAGCCTCCCGGCAGCGGGACGTTTAAGCGGATTTTGTTTTTGACGTCAGATTTCTGTTGCGAGGCGACGGCAGGCACCCGGTGTGCCCGCGGAAATCCCGACGTGGGGCTTTCCGTGGGCGATACGGTGCGAGTCAGGCGGTTTCCGGAGTCTTCAAGATGATCAGGAGGGACTGTACGTGTTCGGCGGCATCGTGACCCAAGCGGGTCAGGTAACCGCCATCCGGCTGGTCGATCAGTCCTTTTTCAAACAGGCGTTGAGCGGCAGCGATAGCTTTCGGGGCAGCGGTCTGATGAATTTTCAAACCTTCCTGGGAACTGTCCAGGTTGAAGAGTGCGAGGATTTCCAGTTCGGCAACCAATTCAGGTGTAAGCGACATAAGGACTCCAGACTTTCTAGGAATTGAGCGACAGCGCCCCTAAGGTGAACCTGCTGGTGCGGCATGTCCAGTGCCCGCAGAACGGTTTTACAATTGGAATGAAATTGCCCGTCCTGCAGGAGCGAGCCCGCTCGCGATGGGGTGGGCTACTTCTTTTCCGGTGGCAGCTCGGGCAGGGCGCGCAACGCCGCTTCGTACCACTGGGTGTTGAACGCGCGGTCTTCTTCAAGGATCGCGTCGATTTCCACCGCCAGTACGTGGGCCATCAGGTTGAGGATCTCTTCACGCTCGTAACCCACCAGGGTCAGTTTGTTGAAGGTCGCCTTGGCGGCCGGCGGGTTTTCGCTTTCGATCTGGTTTTCAATGGCTTCGATCAAGGTGTTTTCGGCGAATTCTTCTTCGTCGATATCGATATCGGTTGGCTCGCTCATGGCCGGCTCCTCAAGGTCAGGCGCCCAGTCTACCTGCATTCAGCGTCGTGATGCTGCTGGCGGGAACGCCCCCGACGATCTATAAGACAGGCACTGCCCACCCCGCACGGCCCGGAGGCTTTGTGATGCTCGAGCTTTATGGTTTTTCCGTCAGCAATTACTACAACATGGTCAAGCTGGCGTTGCTGGAGAAAGGACTGGCGTTCAAGGAAGTGCCGTTCTACGGCGGCCAGACTCCGGAGGCACTGGCCATCAGCCCGCGGGGCAAGGTGCCGGTGCTGCGGACCGAACAGGGGTTCATCAACGAAACCGGCGTGATGCTCGACTACATCGAGGCAAGCCAGACCGGTACGCGGCTGCTGCCCGTCGATCCGTACCAGCGGGCGCAGGTCCTGGCGCTGGCCAAGGAGATCGAACTGTATATCGAGCTGCCCGCGCGTGCCTGTTACGCCGAGGCGTATTTCGGCATGCCCCTGCCGGAGGCGATCAAGGAAAAAACCAGAACCGAGCTGCTGCTGGGCGTCGCTTCACTGGCTCGGCATAGCAAATTCAGCCCCTTTGTGGCGGGGGACAGCCTGAGCGTGGCGGATCTGTACTTCCTGTACAGCGTGCCGCTGGCCTGTGGAGTGGCGAAGAAGCTGTTCGATATGGACCTGCTGGAGCAATTGCCAGCGGCCAAAGCGCTGCTTGAGCGTCTGGAACAGAATCCGAACGTTCAGAGGGTCGCGGCTGACCGGGAAGCGGCGATGCCGGCGTTCATGGCGATGGTGGCGGGCAAAAAATAGATTTTTAGCGAATTCGAGGCCGTCATCGCGGGCAAGCCCGCTCCCACAGGGATTCGGTTGATCACACTGGATGTGCACACCGGGGAACTGTGGGAGCGGGCTTGCTCGCGAAGCTTTTGGCTTTTACCGGCCAGCAAGCAGCGCCTGGCCCCGCACCACCGCCGCTTTCACCTGTGCCGGCGCTGTTCCGCCGATATGGTCACGGGCATTCACCGAACCTTCCAGGGTCAGGACGGCAAACACGTCTTGATCGATCTGGTCGCTGAACTTGCGCAGCTCCTCCAGGCTCATTTCCGCCAGGTCCTTGCCGCTCTCGACGCCATACTTCACTGCGTGGCCGACGATTTCGTGGCAGTCACGGAACGGCAGGCCACGGCGCACCAGGTAATCGGCGAGGTCGGTGGCGGTGGAGAAACCGCGCAGCGCCGCTTCGCGCATGATGGCGTGCTTGGGTTTGATCGCCGGGATCATGTCGGCGAAGGCCCGCAGCGAGTCGCGCAGGGTGTCCGCAGCGTCGAACAGCGGCTCTTTGTCCTCCTGATTGTCCTTGTTGTAGGCCAGAGGCTGGCCTTTCATCAGGGTCAGCAGGCCCATGACCGCGCCGAAAACCCGGCCGGTCTTGCCGCGCACCAGCTCTGGCACGTCCGGGTTTTTCTTTTGCGGCATGATCGAGCTACCGGTGCAGAAACGGTCCGGCAGATCGATGAACTGGAATTGCGCGCTGGTCCACAGCACCAGCTCTTCGGAGAAGCGTGACAGGTGCATCATCGCGATGCTCGCGGCGGCGCAGAATTCGATCGCGAAGTCACGATCGGACACGTTGTCCAGTGAGTTGCCGCCCACGGCGTCGAAGCCCAGCAGTTGCGCGGTGTATTCGCGGTCGATCGGGTAGGTGGTGCCGGCCAGTGCTGCACTGCCCAGCGGCATGCGATTGGTGCGCTTGCGGCAGTCGACCAGGCGCTCGTAGTCGCGGCTGAGCATTTCGAACCAGGCCAGCATGTGGTGGCCGAAGGTCACCGGTTGCGCGGTTTGCAGGTGGGTGAAGCCCGGCATGATGCTGCCAGCCTCGCGCTCGGCCTGTTCCAGCAAGCCTTGTTGCAGGCGGGTGATTTCGCCCAGGATCAGGTCGATCTCGTCCCGCAGCCACAGGCGGATATCCGTCGCGACCTGGTCGTTGCGGCTGCGGCCGGTGTGCAGTTTCTTACCGGTGACGCCAATGCGATCGGTCAGGCGCGCCTCGATGTTCATGTGAACGTCTTCGAGATCGATGCGCCAGTCGAACTGACCGGCCTCGATTTCGCCCTGGATGGTCTTCAGGCCATCGATGATGCTGTCGCGCTCGGCATCGGTCAGCACGCCGACCTTGGCCAGCATGGTGGCGTGGGCGATCGAGCCCATGATGTCGTGGCGATACAGGCGCTGGTCGAAGGTGACGGAGGCGGTGAAGCGGGCGACGAAGGCGTCGACGGGTTCACTGAAGCGGCCGCCCCAGGACTGATTGGTCTTGTCAGTGCTCATGAATTCGCTCGTATCGGCTGGTAAAGGATGGCGTTGAACGCTGGCGCGGATAATAACAGGGTTGCCAAGGCTGTCGCTGACGCTGGTCGACAGGTTTTCCCCGATGTACCCGCCTCTGGCGAAGCCTGCGCGAGTGCAAATGCGCAACGATATTTTTCAATTGAGCAATAACGTTCCTGCAACCGTCTACAGTTGGACAGTAGGGGCAGTGCACTTCTCGGTGCGGCTGCTGACTATAAGAAGAGGGGGGTGTTCATATTGCGTATCAGCAAACCCTGTGGCGATGCCCCGCCAATGCGGGCCTGGGCCGCCAATTGCCCGGCAGATGAAAATTTAGCCGTCGGCCTGGCGGCACTTTTTGGCCCTCGCGCTAGTCTTAGCGTGGATCGCGGTGACGGACGTCACTTCACCTGTCTACGCTATCCTTTTGCGAGACTCACGCAGGAATCCAGCGCAATATGAATGTCCTGATCGTTGATGACGAACCCCTTGCCCGCGAGCGCCTGAGCCGAATGGTTGGCGAACTCGAGGGATACAGTGTCCTGGAGCCCAGCGCCACGAACGGCGAAGAGGCGTTGGCACTGATCGACAGCCACAAGCCGGATATCGTCTTGCTCGATATCCGCATGCCCGGCCTCGATGGCCTGCAAGTGGCTGCCCGATTGTGCGAACGCGAGACCCCGCCGGCTGTGGTGTTTTGCACAGGGTCCGATGAATTTGCCGTGGAAGCCTTTCAGGCCAGTGCCGTAGGCTATCTGGTGAAACCGGTGCGTACAGAACAATTGCATGATGCGTTGAAAAATGCCGAGCGGCCCAATCGTGTCCAGCTCGCCGCCCTGACCCGTCCTGCCGCCGAATCCGGCAGCGGCCCGCGCAGCCACATCAGCGCGCGAACCCGCAAAGGCATTGAACTGATCCCGTTGGGGCAGGTGGTCTATTTCATCGCCGACCACAAATACGTGACCCTGCGCCACGAGGGCGGCGAAGTGCTGCTGGATGAGCCGCTCAAGGCCCTCGAAGATGAATTTGGTGACCGATTCGTGCGTATCCACCGCAACGCTCTCGTCGCCCGCGACCGTATCGAACGCCTGCAACGCACGCCATTGGGACATTTCCAGCTGTTTCTCAAAGGCCTCAATGGTGACGCCCTGATCGTCAGCCGCCGTCACGTGGCGGGCGTACGCAAGATGATGCAGCAGTTGTAATTCGCCCTGCGCAGGCGAGTTTTTCACCCGATTGCCGGGCATCCGGGGCCAGGGAGGCCGAGTATTACCTGATACAAGTCAAAGTGGATTTGGCTGAGCTGTTATCATCCGCCGTATCTCTTCCAGTACGGATTGATCCATGTCCTCTCGCGAAATCCGCATCGCCACCCGCAAAAGCGCCCTTGCCCTGTGGCAGGCCGAATATGTCAAAGCGTGTCTGGAGAAGGCCCATCCGGGTCTGCTCGTGACGCTGGTTCCCATGGTCAGTCGCGGCGACAAGCTGCTGGACTCGCCGCTGTCGAAAATCGGCGGCAAGGGCCTGTTCGTCAAGGAGCTGGAAACCGCCCTGCTGGAAAACGAAGCCGACATCGCCGTGCACTCCATGAAGGACGTGCCGATGGACTTCCCTGAAGGCCTTGGCCTGTTCTGCATTTGCGAACGCGAAGACCCGCGTGATGCGTTCGTTTCCAATGCCTTCGCCAGCCTGGACGCCTTGCCGCAGGGCAGCATCGTCGGTACTTCCAGCCTGCGTCGCCAGGCCCAGTTGCTGACCCGTCGTCCCGACCTGGAAATCCGCTTCCTGCGGGGCAATGTCAACACACGCCTGGCGAAGCTCGATGCCGGCGAGTACGACGCCATCATCCTGGCCGCCGCCGGCCTGATTCGCCTGGGCTTCGAAGACCGGATCACTTCGTCCATCAGCGTCGACGACAGCCTGCCCGCCGGTGGCCAGGGTGCGGTGGGGATCGAGTGTCGCACCGCCGACAGCGAAATCCAGGCGTTGCTCGCGCCGCTGCACCATCAGGACACCGCCACCCGTGTCACGGCCGAACGTGCCCTCAACAAGCATCTGAATGGTGGCTGCCAGGTGCCGATCGCCTGCTACGCGGTGCTGGAAGGCGAGCAGATCTGGTTGCGCGGCCTGGTGGGCGATCCGAAGGGCGGCCTGCTGCTGAGTGCCGACGCCCGTGCCCCGCGCGGCGATGCCCAGGCATTGGGTGTGCGAGTGGCCGAAGACCTGCTGGGCCAGGGTGCCGATGACATTCTCAAGGCGGTCTATGGCGAGGCAGGTCACGAGTGAGCGCCTGGCGCCTGCTGCTGACGCGTCCCGAGGATGAGTCGGCGGCGCTGAGCGTGGTTTTGGCCGAAGAGGGGATTTTCAGCAGCAGTCTGCCGCTTTTGGAAATTGAACCGATTGCAGCCTCTGACACAATGCGCCAGGTCATTCGGGCGCTGGATCGCTACTGCGCGATCATTGTGGTCAGTAAACCTGCCGCGAGGATCGCGGTGCAGTTGCTGGAGCAATACGGCCCGCCACTCGCAGGTCTGAAGTGGTTCAGTGTGGGCGCGGCGACCGCGCAGATCCTCGATCGTCACCGGCTGGATGTCAGCTTTCCGCCCGAGGGCGATGACAGCGAAGCCTTGTTGGGCCTGGCATCGCTGCGCCAGGCGGTGAGCCGGCCTGAGCCGCAAGTGTTGATCATGCGCGGGGAAGGGGGGCGCGAGTTACTCGCTGAGCGCTTGCGCGAGCTGGGTGCTAGTGTCGATTATCTGGAGTTGTATCGCCGTGGCCTGCCGCAGTATGCGGCGCACGCCCTGCCCGAGCGGATCCGCGCGGAACGCTTGAATGGGCTGGTGGTCAGCAGTGGACAGGGTTTTGAGCACCTGCAGCAATTGGCCGGCGACGCCTGGCCACAATTGGCGCAGTTGCCGTTGTTTGTTCCAAGCCCGAGGGTCGCCGAGCTGGCACGCGCCGCCGGTGCCCAAACAGTTGTGGATTGTCGTGGCGCCAGTGCCGCGGCTTTGCTGACGGCGTTACGGGAGCATCCCGAACCCGTTTTCTAATGCAAAGGATGGATACGTGAACGAAACTGCCTTGCCTAAAGATGACTCCCGGCCAGTGATCGATCTCGATGCGTCGGTTGAAACACCGGTTGAAAGTGCACCGCCCGCTGCCACGCAGCGCCGGGGCAATGGGCTGGCAATCGTCGCACTGCTGCTGGGCGCCGCCGGCGTGGCCGTGGGCGGTTGGGGCGTGTGGCAGGTGCGACACCTGCAAGCCAGCACGCAACAGCAGTTGAGCCAGGTGCAGGCGTTGAACGACCAGGCGCAAAGCCTGAAGCTCAACGAACAGCGCTTGAGCGCGCGCCTCGAGCAAATGCCGGCCGCCGAAGAACTCGATGCCCGCAGTCGACTGGTGATCCAGTTGCAGGGCGATCAGCAACGCCTGAATCAACGTCTGGAAACCGTCCTTGGCGCCAGTCGCAAGGATTGGCGCCTGGCTGAGGCCGAGCACTTGCTGCGCCTGGCCAGCCTGCGCCTATCGGCGTTGCAGGACATCAGCAGCGCCCAGGCCCTGGTGCAGGGCGCCGACGAAATTCTTCGCGAGCAGAACGATCCGGGCTCCTTTGCCGCTCGCGAGCAGGTGGCGAAGACTCTGGTCGCCCTGCGCAGCACCGAGCAACCTGATCGCACCGGCCTTTTCCTGCGCCTGGGGGCGTTGCGTGACCAGGTGATCAGCCTCACCGAGCTGGCGCCCGAGTACAAGGATCGCGGCGAATCGCTGCTGGGCCTGACCGCCGATGGCGACGGTGCCAGCCGCTGGGCGCAATGGTGGGACCAGATTTCCCGCTACATCCGCATCGACTTCAATGCCGACAAGAATGTGCGCCCGCTGTTGGCCGGCCAGAGCCTGAGCCAGGTGCGCCTGGCCTTGAGCCTGGCGCTGGAGCAGGCGCAATGGGCGGCGCTCAATGGCCAGGCGCCGGTGTACACCCAGGCGCTGGCCGAGGCGCGGGACGTGCTCAAGGGCAACTTCAATCCCGACAATCCTCAGAGCAAAGTGATGCTCGAGCAGGTGGTCGAATTGAGCAAGGAACCGGTCACCGTGGCGACACCGGACCTGACCGGGACCTTGAGCGCCGTTCAAGCCTATCTTGAACGCCGCAATGTCAATGCCGAAGACTCGATCAAACCCCTGGCCAAACCTGCCACGGACACCGCGCAGGAGGCCACGCCATGAAACGCCTCTACGTGATCGTGTTCCTGGTCATCGCCGCGGCCGCCGCACTGGGGCTGGCGATTGCCGAGCATTCCGGCTACGTGCTGATCGCTTACAAGGGTTTCCGTTTCGAATCGAGCCTGTGGGCGACCCTGGCGCTGGTGGCGGTGTTGTGGCTGGTGTTCTGGGGGATCAAGGCCCTGGTCGAGCTGGTGATGACCTCCAGTGGTGTGGTCAATCCCTGGTCGCGGCGCAATCGCAGCCGTCGGGTGCAGGTGGCGATCGAACATGGCCAGCTGGACCTGGCTGAAGGTCGCTGGGCCAGTGCGCAGCGTCACTTGCACCGTGCCGCCGAGGCCGAGCGTCAGCCGTTGCTTTACTACCTCGGCGCTGCCCGGGCGGCCAATGAACAAGGTCACTACGAGGAAAGCGACAGCCTCCTGGAGCGGGCACTGGAGCGCCAGCCCCAGGCTGAGCTGGCCATTGCCCTGAACCATGCCCAATTGCAGACCGACCGTGGCGACACCGAGGGCGCCCTGGCGACATTGCAGGCCATGCACGAGCGGCATCCGCACAACGTTCAGGTGCTGCGTCAGTTGCAGCGTTTGCATCAGCAGCGCGGTGAGTGGTCGCAGGTGATCCGCCTCCTGCCGGAACTGCGCAAGGACAAGGTGTTGCCATCGAGCGAGCTGGCCGAGCTGGAGCGCCGCGCGTGGGGGCAGAACCTGTCCCTGGCGGCACGTCAGGAAGACGGCGAGGTCGGTTTGCAGTCACTCAATCGCGCCTGGCAGCAGCTCACTTCGGCGCAACGCCAGGAGCCGCAACTGGTGCTGGCGTACGCCGAGCAACTCCGGCAACTGGGCGCCCAGGTCGAAGCCGAGGAGGTTCTGCGAACGGCGCTCAAGCGTCACTATGACAGCCATCTGGCGCGTCTCTACGGCTTGGTTCGCGGCAGCGACCCGGCGCGTCAACTGCAGACCGCCGAGGGCTGGCTCAAGGATCATCCGGCTGATCCAAGCCTGCTGTTGACACTGGGCCGCCTGTGTTTGCAAAACAGCCTGTGGGGCAAAGCGCGCGATTATCTGGAAAGCAGCCTGCGGGTGCAGCGCAATCCCGAAGCCTGTGCGGAGCTGGCGCGATTGCTCGCACAGTTGGGCGACACCGAGGGTAGCAACCAGCTGTTTCAGGAAGGCCTCGGACTTCTCGATGACCGCCTGCTGGCTGCGCCGCTGCCAGTGTCCGTTCACGCCTGACGGGGCGTATGCGACGTTGCCGGCGACCACGCCGGTGACGTCAGGCAGCGTGCTCGAGGTCGACTGAGACCGGTAATTCTGTCCGCTTCTGACAGTTTTTTTCAGTCCGAGGCAAAGTCCTACAAGTCCCTACATCCATTCTTCCGGATTCTGTCGGCAACGCCCTACAGGTTCGGTAGAAGTGTCCCTGCTGCGTTGTCTTGAAAGGCTGGCACGCTTTCCTCTACCGTAACCACTTGTCTCTATCGGTACGGAAAAGCCATGTCGTTGGCCTGCTCACGCTCCTTGTTTTTCATGGTTTTCGTTGCTGGTGCCTTGGCCTTGGGCGTTTCCTATCACCTGGAATATGCGGTCGGCCTCCAGCCTTGCGGAATGTGTCTGTTACAGCGGATTTTTCTCGCACTGCTCACCGGATGCTGCCTGATGGCAGCGGTGCACGGGCCGGGTCGCCTGGGGTCTTTCGTCTATTGGCTGCTGGCCTTGCTGTGCACGCTGGCGGGGACGGTGACGGCGTGGCGCCAGGTGTTGTTGCAGGCCAATCCGCAGCCACATTTGGGTCTGTGTTCACCCAGCCTCTCCGACCTGCTGGCCAGCCATCCCTGGATGCAAGTCGTGCCGCTCATGTTCAACGGCACCACCGATTGCGCGCATGTTTCCTGGACGCTGTTCGACCTGAGTCTTCCAGAGTGGAGTCTGCTGTTCTTCGTGGCCATGACGGTCCTGAGCGTCTACCGGTTATTGCGCCTCCTGCGCATCGCTTGTCAGCGACCGCTCAGCGGCGAGTCGTCGCACCCGGCGCTGGCTCGCGATTAAACACTTGTATGAACTTTATCTCCTGCGTACCTTGAAGCCATTAGCGTGCGGGCATAATCTGGCCCGCACGTGTCGTCGCGTTTATGTTGCTCGAATGGCGCTCTGCCTGACCGATTCTGCCCATCAAGAGCACGACGGATCCAGGGCAGCATGACCCAAAAGGGAAGAGAGATCACCATGCTCGAAAGTTGTCAGAATGCTCAGGAACGCTGGGGTGGAGTGCATCTGCTGATCGATCGCTGGTTGCAGGAGCGTCACGAACTGGTTCGGGCCTATGATGCTCTCGGCGCCAAGCCTGAGGCTCTCGGGGAGAACCGCCAGCCATTGCAGGAATTCTGTGGCGTGCTGGTCGATTACGTCTCTGCCGGACATTTCGAGATCTATGAACAGTTGACGGGTGAAGCCAAGGCCTTTGGCGATACGCGCGGACTCGAGCTGGCCGAGACGATCTACCCGCGAATCGACGTCATCACCGAGAAGCTGCTCGCGTTCAACGACCTGTGTGATGCAGGGAAATGCGTGGCAGAGAAATTCAAGGAACTGGGTGGCCTGTTGCACGAGCGCTTCGAACTGGAGGACTGCCTGATCGAAGTCCTGCACAACGCTCACAAGGAAGAGGATTCGGTTCAAGCCTGAATCAGCTTGCCTTCCCCCTTAAAAACGGTGCGCATTGCGCGCCGTTTTTCGTTCTGTGGCTCAGCTGGTTGCGCCGCGCAATTCGACTTCGAACACCAGCGGGGTGAACGGCTCGATCAAGTCACCGGCACCATCGGCACCGTAGGCCTGGTCCGATGGAATCACCAATCGCCACTTCGCACCGACCGGCATGTTCTGCAGGGCGCTGCGCCATCCGCTGATCACACTGTCGAGACTGAACCACTGCGGCTGATTGTTCTGATCGAACACGGTGCCATCGGGAAGACGCCCGATATACAGCACCTGCACCTTGCCGTTCGGGCCGGCCTTGGCACCGTTGCCTGGCACCAGCTCCGTGAGCAGGACGCCGTCGGCCAGTTCGCGGACGCCTGGCTTGGCTTTTTCCGCGGCGAGAAAACTTTTCTCTTTGGCGAGGGACGCTTCGCTCTGCGGCGGGGTTTGCTGCAGGGCCATCTGAGCTTCGTGCTCAGTCAGAATCTGTTCGATCTGCTCGTCTTTCAACGCCAGCGGCTTGCCCTGATAGGCCTGTTGCAAACCTTCGATCAAAGCCTGGAGTTGCAGCTCGGGAGCCTCCAGGCGCAAGCGCTCACCGAGGCTCGCACCCAGGCTGTAAGCGAGATCGTGAGCTTCGTTCCCAGCGGATTTTTCGGTGGCCTGGGCCACGGAAAAAAGCATGCACAGCGATAAAAAAAGGTAGCGCGACATCGTCACTCTCCGACCTGAGATGCGGCAGATTATGCCAGTGTGCAAGCGCGCGAAAGTGAACTTGTTTTGCGCAAGCGCAGAAGATTTTCGATCGCTTGCAACGCAACGCTTTCGATACTGTCAACATGACCTAGCGGCGGTAGCAGCAGAGGGCTAGTATGAGCCGCACCCACGTCAGCCAGGAGGTAAACCATGTCGGCCACCAAGAAGTCTGTAAATACCCCGTTGCACTTACTTCAACAACTCTCGGGCAGCCTGCTCGAGCATCTGGAAACCGCTTGTTCCGAAGCCTTGGCTGATGCGGAAAAACTGCTCGCCAAACTGGAAAAACAGCGCGGCAAGGCACAGGAAAAACTGCACAAATCCCGCACCAAATTGCAGGACGCTGCATCGGCCGGTAAAGCCAAGGCACAAGCCAAAGCCAAGGACGCGGTCAAGGAGCTCGAGGACTTGCTCGACGCTCTGAAAAATCGCCAGTCGGAAACGCGTGGCTACATTCTGCAACTCAAGCGTGACGCTCAAGAAAGCCTGAAACTGGCCCAGGGCGTTGGTCGCGTGCAAGAGGCTGTCAGCAAGGCATTGTCCCTGCGCTCGGCCAAGCCTGCTGCAGCCCCCGCCAAGAAAGCTGCTGCCAAACCCGCTGCTGCAAAAGCGCCGGTCAAGCCTGCCGCCAAACCGGCCGCCAAGCCTGCTGTGAAAAAAGCAGTGGCTTCCAGCGCCGCAAAACCAGCCGCGAAACCAGCCGTAAAACCAGCCGCAAAATCCGCAGCAAAACCGGCCGCTAAAACAGCGGCTGCCAAACCTGCCGCCAAGCCCGTTGCTGCCAAAACCGCCGCAGCGAAATCGCCTGCAAAAACCACCGCAGCCAAACCTGCGGCGGCTAAAACTGCTGCTGCCAAACCCGCCGCGAAGCCTGCTGCAAAAACCGCTGCTGCCAAACCGGCGACCAAACCTGTTGCGGGTAAAACCACTGCCAAGCCAGCGGCAAAAACTGCAACCAAACCGGCTGTAAAACCAGCGGCCAAACCGGCTGCTGCCAAGCCAGCGGCGAAGCCCGCAGCAAGAACTGCCGCCGCTAAACCCGCTGCTGCCAAGCCAGCGTCTGCTGCCAAGCCTGCTGTCGCCAAACCAGCCACCGCCGCGAAGCCCGCTGCCGCCAAACCCGCCGCGAAGCCAGCGGCTGCGAAACCAGCAGCGAAACCTGCAGCTGCCAAGCCAGCCGCGAAACCCGTTGCAGCCAAACCTGCTGCTGCCAAGCCAGCCGCGAAACCCGTTGCAGCCAAACCTGCTGCTGCCAAACCAGCCGCCAAACCCGCCGTGAAAAAGCCGGCCGCTGCTGCCAAGCCGACCCCGGCACCTGCCGCCAAGCCAACGACCCCTGCGCCTGCTGCCTCGGTTGCTCCTGCACCAGCAGCCACCACCTCGACCACCACTCCGGCGCCAACGCCAGCGGCACTGTCGAGCACCAGCACCACCCCAACCAGCGCTTCCTAAGTGCCGGTTGCCGCGACGCGCAGCTGATGCAGCGCGTCGCGGTCCAGGTGGGCGGCGTGTGCCGCCACACCGTCCAGCCAGGCCAACAGATCGCCTGCCTCATCCTGCGGCCAATCCTGCGCCGCGCGCTCCAGCCGCCACAGCAACTGCCGCTCGGCCTCCAGCTCCAGCGCCTTCACCTGCTCACGCAACGCATTGAGCTCGCCATCTTCGCCGGCGAGGATTTTCCATTGTGTGCGCAAAGCGCGCAGCGGTTGAACAACCTCCGCGTCCCAAGGCTCGGCCACACTGCGCAGTTGCTGCAGGCGTCGTTCGTTACAGGCTGTTCCACGTATTCCCAGCCACAACCCGCATAACAGCAGGCACACATTCACCCCGCCCGACTGCAGGTCGAGGCATGCGGCTTCAACTCCGGATCGGGCGTAAGTGGTCAGGGAAAAGCTCCACAGGTCAGAGGACATAGTGCTACTCGCGCCAGTTGCGAGCGAAGCTGGTAGACTCCGCCGCCATTATGATTCGACTTCAGAACCTGACTTTACAGCGTGGCCCGCAACGTCTGCTAGAAGACGCCGAGCTGACCCTGCACGCCGGCCAGAAAGCCGGCCTCATCGGTGCCAATGGCGCCGGCAAATCGAGCCTGTTCGCCTTGCTTCGGGGTGAGCTGCACCCGGACTCGGGTGATTGCTTCCTGCCGGCCGACTGGCGTATCGCCCACATGCGCCAGGAGGTCGATACGCTCGAGCGCCTGGCGGTCGACTACGTGCTCGATGGCGACCTGCGCCTGCGTCAGGTGCAACGCGACCTGGCCGCCGCCGAGGCAGCCCATGACGGTGCCGCCCAGGCACGCCTGCACGCGGAGCTCGACAGCGCCGACGGCTATACCGCCGATGCCCGTGCCCGCAAGTTGCTGGCCGGGCTTGGGTTCACCAATGAGCAGATGGATCGCCAGGTCGGCGACTTCTCCGGTGGCTGGCGAATGCGCCTGAACCTGGCGCAGGCGCTGATGTGTCCTTCGGACCTGCTGCTGCTCGACGAACCGACCAACCACCTGGACCTCGACGCCATCATCTGGCTCGAAGAGTGGCTCAAAAGCTACCCCGGCACCCTGTTGCTGATTTCCCACGACCGGGATTTCCTCGATGCGGTTGTCGACCACGTGGCCCACGTCGATCAGCGCAAGATCACCCTGTACCGCGGTGGCTACAGCGCCTTCGAACGCGCCCGTGCCGAGCGTCTGGCCCAGCAGCAACAGGCCTACGAGAAGCAGCAGGCGCAACGTGCGCACATGGAAAGCTACATCGCTCGCTTCAAGGCCCAGGCCACCAAGGCCCGTCAGGCTCAGAGCCGGATCAAGGCGCTGGAGCGGATGGAGGAGTTGTCTGCCGCCCACGTCGATTCGCCATTCGATTTCGTGTTCCGCGAGTCGACGAAGATCTCCAGCCCGTTGATCGACCTGTCCGATGCCCGTTTGGGCTACGGCGACAAAGCCGTGCTGGAGAAGGTCAAGTTGCAGCTGACCCCTGGCGCGCGCATCGGTTTGCTCGGCCCCAACGGTGCCGGTAAATCGACCCTGATCAAAAACCTGGCGGGTGAGTTGTCACCGCTGGCCGGTCGGCTGACCCGCGGCGAGAACACGGTAGTCGGCTATTTCGCCCAGCATCAGCTCGACTCCCTGGACTCCAAGGCCAGCCCGTTGCTGCACTTGCAGCGCCTGGCACCGACCGAGCGCGAGCAGACCCTGCGCGACTTCCTCGGCGGTTTCGACTTCCGTGGTGCACGGATCGACGAGCCGGTGCTGAACTTCTCCGGTGGCGAAAAGGCGCGTCTGGCCCTGGCGTTGATCGCCTGGGAGCGGCCGAACCTGTTGCTGCTCGACGAGCCGACCAACCACCTTGACCTGGAAATGCGCCTGGCGCTGACCATGGCTTTGCAGGAATTCAGTGGCGCGGTGCTGGTGGTTTCCCACGATCGCCATCTGCTCAAGAGCACGACCGATAATTTCTATCTGGTGGCGGACGGCAAGGTCGAGGAGTTCGACGGCGACCTGGAGGACTATGCCCGCTGGCTGGTCGATTTCCGGCAGCGCAATGCCCCGGTCAGCAACTCGCCGACCAACCCGGACAAGACCGACAAGAAGGCCCAGCGTCAGGCTGCCGCCGCGTTGCGCCAGCAACTGGCGCCGCACAAGCGCGAAGCGGAAAAACTCGAGACTGAACTGGGCAAGCTGCACGAGAAGCTGGCGAAGGTCGATGCCAGTCTCGGCGACAGCGACATTTACGAACCGGCGCGCAAGAACGACCTGCGCGATCTGCTGGCTGAGCAAGCGAAGCTGAAGGTGCGTGAAGCCGAACTGGAAGAGGCCTGGATGCAAGCCCTGGAATTGCTTGAAAGCATGCAGGCGGAGCTGGAGGCGCTGTCCTGATGGAAGCGTTTACCCTGCCGGTGCCGCCTGCCTGGGTCCAGCCGATCTGGTTCGTGGTGCAAATACTGCTGATCCTCCTGGCCGGTTATCTTGCCCAGCGCTTCGTCGCCAAATGCCTGACCCGCCTGGGCGAGCGTTATCCGCTGCCCCCGCAGTTGCTCATGCCGCTGCGCGGTGGCCTGCGCTGGTTGATCATGGGCAGTGCGCTGCTGTTCGTGCTGGAACGCCTTGGCGTCTCGGCGACGGTGCTCTGGACCGCACTGTCCGGGTTCGTCGCGGTGGCGGCGGTGGCGTTTTTCGCCATGTGGAGCGTGTTGTCGAACCTGCTCTGCGCGATCCTGATCTTCACCGTCGGGCCGTTCCGTATCGGTGACATCGTCGAGCTGGTGGACACCACCGACAAGCCTGGCGTCAAAGGCCGGGTGGTGGCGATCAACCTGCTCTACACCACGTTGATCGAAGCCGAGGAGCTCGGCACCGGCGGTGCCATGGTGCAGGTGCCCAACAGCCTGTTCTTCCAGCGTTCGGTGCGGCGTTGGCGGGGAAGTGATGTGTTCCCTTCCAGCGGGTTTGAGAAGTAAGGCCTGCGTTGCCCGACGGATCGCCATCGCCAGCGAAGGGCCTACGACGTTGCAACATCCCGAAAAAATCAATGGTCATTGGCTCCAAGCCGCATTAGCTTAGACATCTGTCACGAGTCCGAGTCGAGGTGTGCGATGGAGCTTCAAACATGGCTGGCGTTTTTTGCCGCCTGCTGGGTGATCAGCCTGTCTCCCGGTGCCGGCGCTATTGCGTCGATGTCCAGTGGTCTGCAATACGGGTTCTGGCGCGGTTACTGGAATGCCCTGGGCCTGCAATTGGGGCTCGCGGTGCAGATCGCGATTGTCGGCGCCGGCGTTGGCGCGATTCTGACGGCCTCGGCCACCGCGTTTTACGCGATCAAGTGGTTCGGCGTGGCGTATCTGGTTTACCTGGCGATCAAGCAATGGCGTGCGCTGCCCAGCGACATGAGCGACGACGCTGCGGTGCGTCAGATCGGCAAGCCGATGGCCCTGGTGTTCCGTGGTTTCCTGGTGAACATCAGCAACCCCAAGGCCCTGGTGTTCATGCTGGCGGTGTTGCCGCAGTTCATCGACCCCCATGCGCCGCTGCTGGTTCAGTACCTGGTCATCGGTCTGACCATGATCTGTGTCGATCTGGTCGTCATGGCCGGTTACACCGGACTGGCGTCGAAAGTGCTGCGCCTGTTGCGCACGCCCAAACAGCAAAAACGTATGAACCGTACGTTTGCCGGCTTGTTCATCGGGGCCGCGGCGTTCATGGCGACCTTGCGCAAAGCCGCGGTATAAATCGCTCGTGCAAAAAAAAGGCGACCCGTTCGGGTCGCCTTTTTTCGTTTCGGGATCAGCGCAGAATCATGGGCGCCGTATCCGCCGGCAGGTTGTTGCGCAGCGGAGCCTTGCCTGGCTGCACGTTGCCGTCACCGCCGAGCTGTTGGCTCAGTTGCGCCGCCACGTCTTCACCCAGCGCCTTGGACACTTCACGCACCACACGCGGGCGGTTCAGCGAGACACGCACGTCGCGGTGGTTCACCAGTTTGGTGTCCTGGCCTTCGCCCATCGCCGTGAAGGCCGAGGTGATCTCGAAGGTGCGTGTGTTGATCAGGCTGAAATCCGCCACCAGGGTCAACGCCAGGATCGCCGAGTAGCTGTCGGTATTGGCCAGCTCGGTGACGTCCTTGTTGAAATCAATGTCCGACACGGTGCCGAACAGGACGTAGTCGGCGCCTTTGAAGTTGCCGGCCTTGATCCGTTTGATCACGTCATACACATCGCCCTTGGACGAGGCGGTGTAGGGCGTGCCCTGCACCAGCTGGAACATGCCGGTGCGCAGGATCTCGCCCTTGATGTCGCCGGTGAATTTACGCAGTTCACCCTGTTCGATGTAGCTGCTGGTGGCTTCGATTTCGTTGTAGCTCGAAGCACCACTGGCGCTGTAACGGTTGGCCTGGAAGTTGTTCTGTGCCGAAACGATGTGGATGTACTGCTCCACGCGCTCCTGGTACGCCAGGTCTGTCACCGCGACTTTCGGCGCCGCTTGCGCGCTGAATGCGCAAGCCAGGGCCATCATGCCAATCCATGCGCGCATTGATTAACGCTCCGTGGTCTTGCGGATCTCTTTCTCGTCCATCCACTCGGCCAGACCGCTTTCAACGTCGATCAATTGCAGGCTGAATTTGTAGAAGACGTCCTTATAGTCGCTGCTGCGCTTGACGATCGAGCTGATCGAACCTTCGAGGCGATATTTGGCGGCGACCATGTTGCCGGTCTTGGCCACGGTGGATTTCTTGTACAGACCGCTCTGGTTCTGCAGTTTCAACTGGTCAACCTGGCTCTGCATCTGGGTGTTGTCGCTGGCAAAACGGGCGGTGCCGGATTTCATCAGTTGAGTCTTGATGCTGGTGGTGATCTCGCGGGTATCGATGTACTCGCTGGTCTTGTTCTTCACGTCGTAGACCTGAACCACCGGACGGCCCTGCAGGATGCCGGACTGGGCGAGGGAGCGGGTCATGGATTCGGCGATCATCTGCAGGTCGGTCGAACCGAACTCGTTGGTCACGGTTTCCACGGCCTTGGTGTCGCCGTAGCTGATGTTCTTGCTGCCCAGGGTCGGCGAAGTGTTGGCGCAACCGCTGGCCAGGAGGGCGATGACGGCGATGAAGGAAAAGCGTGCAAACATGGGAATGCTCTCTGGAACTGAACGAAAGGGGGATTAAGGCGTTTTGATTTCCAGGCGGAAATCCACGGCTTTGGGCGTTGGCGCGATGGCCTGGACGAAACTGGTCTGTTCGCCATACATCAACTGGCTTTTCCAGGTGTCCTCTTCGCCAATCGGGAAGCCTTCAGGGCCGAGCCAGGCAAAGCGGTAGTAGAAGGTCTTGTTGCTGTAGCTGGTGTTGCTCAGCTGCACATTGACCGTCATGAAGCCGTTTTCCCGGGCGACGCGCATGGCGCCCACCACGATGTTCTTCAGCTTGCCCATGGCTACGACCTTGCTGGCGGCGCTGCCAGGCTCCGGTGGCGGTGGTGTGGCGCAACCGGCCAGCAAGGCCAGGGCAGCGACGGCGATCAGTTTGAAACGCATGTAAAGACTCCGTTCTTAAGGTTGTTTGAGGCTGGCCACGGCCGTCGGGTTGGCGCTCGGGATGACGTGAGCGGCCACGCCGCTGGCGAACACCTGGCTGCCCACGGCACGCAGGCTGATGACCTGATAGCGCTGATCCACGGTGATCTTGACCACCGAGCCGCCGACCGCACTCGGCAGCGTGACCTGGTGCTCGCCTTTCTTCAGGCGCAGGCGCACCACCTGGGTGTTGTCCGGCAGGGTGCGCCAGGTACGGGTATCGGCACCTTCGAGCACGGCTGAAGTGATACCGACTGCCAGGCCCGCGAGCGGGTTGGTCTCGTTGATCTGCTTTTGCGCCACGCCACGGGTCACGGCACGCACGGTAGTGCGTACGATGATGCCCGGCATGTCGTCGCGCAGCGCGCGGCGGGACATGGCGGTGGTGCTGTTGAGGAGTGTCAGGTTCAGTTGCTGACCGTTCACGCCGATCTGGGCGAACGGGGTGGTGGAGGTGTCAGGCTTGATGATCGGGAACGACAGCGGGGTGATCACCACGTTGCCGCTGATCGGCAGGGGCAGGGGCACGCGGATCGAGTCCCGGGCCGGCGCCAGGCCGCTTTGCACGACGATCAGGATGTCGCTGTCCTCATCCTTGGCACTTTTCTTGTCGAGGTCCTTCAGGGCCTGTTCCAGCAGCGGGGTGTTCGGGCGCAGTTCGGCGGCCTTGCGATAGCCCGGCGCGGCCAGGTCCTTTTCGCCCAGGGCTTCGTAGACGAACCCGGCCAGGTAGTGGCTGAACGCACTCTGGTAGCTGTTTTTCAAGCCGACGACTTCCGGCGCATCGAGGCTGGCGACCGGGTAACCCTGCAGGTCCTTGTATTCGGTCTTGATGCCTTCTTTCTCGGCTTCCTCTTCGCTCTTGAGGTATTCCTTGTCGCGCAGATCGGCGATCACCGCTTCACGCTCGTGGGTTTTCTTGATTGCGGTGCGTGCGCCGTCGAAGTCGTTCACCGCCAGCAGGTTCAGGGCCATCTGTGTGGTCAGCATGACCTTTTCGTAGTCATAGCCCTCGTAGCGACGAACCTTGTCGTTGACCAGGAAGCTGCCGAACTGAGCGAGGTATTTGCCGGTATCGAGCTTGACCGCGTCTTCCCACTGGCCAACCACGACGTCAGCGCTGCCCCAGGCGTTCTGGCTGCCGGACAGGTCGCCCTTGGCACGCAGCAGTTCACCTTTCTCGAAGTAGTAGAGCAGGTCCTTGTCATCACCCGTGTTGTTCTTTTCCAGCAGGGTCAGTGCGGCGTCGACATTGCCGGAAGCCAGTTGCTGGTTGGTTTGCGCGAGTTCGGAATCGTAATTGCGAAACACCGAACAGCCGGAGAGCAAGGTGACAGCGCCGAGCGCGATCAAGGTAAGGGCGCGGGAGGCCATGGATACTTCTTCCCTGAATGTAGCAGCCGTGGTTGCCGGTCTGGCTGTTGAGACCTATTGGCGCAGACTGGCGTCCTGCCAATTCCCCCTGAAGCGGGGAGCTTGAATGGCCTGTCGATCAATAACAGGCGCGGCATTATAAACAGGGATGATGGCTTCGTAATGGCTTTTTAATCCCTGTTCTCCAGAAAGTGCCATCACCCAGTGGAAACCTCGGACGATTTCCGTGGCACGCGTTTCACAACAAAGCTTGAGTGAAAGGCTTTCGAAGTGAACAATGTGTTACTTCGTATTTCCAGTTGAGATTCATTCATGACTGCCCCGTCCCGTTTCCTGGCCTGGCTGGCGATGCCGCTGGTTGCCTTGTGCAGTTTCAATCTGCTGGCCGACACCGTGGAAGGTGCGCCGCAGGCCCTGCACCTACTCGATTACATTGGCGCGGATTACCCGCAGTCGGTCGAGGCGGGTCACGTTATCAACGAATCCGAATACCGCGAACAACTGGAATTTGCCAAGGTGTTGCAGGGGCTGGTCGCGGCGATGCCGGACAAGCCGGAGAAAGCCGGGCTCGAGCAGGGCGTCAGCGCGCTGCACAGCGCCATTGCCACACGTCAGGACGGAGCGGAGATTGCACGTCAGGCCAGGCAGCTGGGTGCGAAGTTGGCCGTGACCTATGAGGTGAGCCAGGCGCCGATCATTACACCGGACCCGACCCGTGGGGCACCGCTGTATGCCCAGCACTGTTCGGTCTGCCATGGCGATGCCGGTGCCGGCGATGGCCCGGCCGGTGTCGGCCTGACACCGCCGCCGGCCAATCTGCGCGATGCCGCGCGACTGGATCGGCTGAGCCTGTACGCGATCTACAACACCCTGGGGATGGGCGTCGAAGGCACTGACATGCCAGCCTTCGCCGATCAGTTGGACGACCGTCAGCGCTGGGACCTGGCGACCTACATCGCCAGTTTCAGCGCCGACCCGGCGACCGCAACCCGCGAAAAAACCTACGATATCGCCGAACTGGCCCGCCAGACCCCGGCTGAGGTGCTGGCCGCCGAAGGCCCGCAAGCGGCCGCAGCCTTCCGTGCCCAGCGTGCGCAGCCGTCCCAGGTCAAGCGTGGCCCGGGGCAACTGCTCGACTACACCGCGACCACCCTGGACAAGAGCCTCGCCGCCTATCGCGGCGGTGATCATGATCAGGCCTACGACCTGTCGGTGGCAGCGTACCTGGAAGGTTTCGAACTGGTCGAAAGCTCCCTCGACAACGTCGACGCCACCGTGCGCAAGGACACTGAAAAATCCCTGATGGCTTACCGTCAGTCGTTGCAGGACGGCTTGCCGGTGGCTGAGGTCCAGCAGCGCCTGGACGCGGCCAAGGTCAAGCTGAAGGAGTCTGCCGGCCTGCTGGGCGGCGATGGCCTGAGCTGGTCCCTGAGCTACATCTCCGGTCTGTTGATTCTGTTGCGCGAGGGCCTGGAAGCGATCCTGGTGCTGGCGGCAATCCTCGCGTTTCTGCGCAATACCGGCCAGCAGTCGGCGGTGCGCAGCGTCAATGTCGGCTGGGGCCTGGCGCTGCTGGCTGGACTGGGAACCTGGGCGCTGGCGGCCTACGTCATCGATGTCAGCGGTTCGCAACGTGAGCTGCTGGAAGGCGCCACGGCGTTGTTTGCGGCCGTCATGGTGCTTTGGCTCGGCGTGTGGATGCACGACCGTCGCCACGCGGCCGCCTGGCAGGACTACATCAAGAGCAGCCTGGTGGGCGGCGGCGGGCGTTTCGGTTTTGCCACGCTGGCGTTTTTCTCGGTGTATCGCGAGTTGTTCGAAGTGATCCTGTTCTACGAGACCCTGTGGCTGCAGGCCGGGCCGGCGGGACACAACGCGGTGCTGGCCGGTGGTGCGACGGCACTGGTGCTGCTGGTGGGCCTGGCGTGGGTGATCCTGCGCGGTTCGGCGAGGCTGCCGTTGTCGTTGTTCTTCAGCATCAACGCCGCGTTGCTGTGTGCGCTGTCGGTGGTGTTTGCCGGGCATGGCGTGAAGGCGTTGCAGGAAGCCGGGATCTTCGGCACGCGGCCGGTGCCGTTCTTCGAGTTCGACTGGCTGGGTATCCATGCCGATGCCTATTCGCTGAGTGCCCAGGCGGTGGCGATCATTGCGATCATCCTGCTGTATGGGCGCAGCTGGCTGGCGGAGAAACGGCGGGTGCAGGTTTCCTGACCGGCATCGCTGCGCTCATCGGCGCGGAAAAGTCGAAGCGTTCGACGGAGGAAAAGAATCATGCGCGTATGGATCGATGCCGATGCCTGCCCCCGGCCGGCCCGGGACCTGGTGGTGAAATTCGCCCTGAAGCGCCAGTTCAAGGTGGTGATGGTGGCGGGACAGCCACAGATCAAGCCTGCTCTGGCGCTGGTGAAGCTGATCGTGGTGCCAAGTGGCCCGGACGCCGCCGACGACTACCTGGTGGAACACGCCGAACCCGGTGAACTGGTGATTTGCAGCGATGTGCCGCTGGCCGATCGGCTGGTGAAGAAGGGCGTGTCGGCGCTGGATCCGCGAGGCAAGGAGTTCGACGCGCAGAACATGGGCGATCGACTGGCGGTGCGCAACCTGTTCACCGATCTGCGTGAGCAGGGGCAGATGAGCGGCGGGCCGGCGCCCTATGGCGATCGCGAGAAGCAGGCATTTGCCAATGCGCTGGATCGGATCCTGACCCGCCTCTCTCGCGAACCCTGATCACTGTCCTGACGGTGGGGGCGAGCCTGCTGGCGAAGGGGCCGTGTCAGTCGATACGAGTGTCGCCTGGTTCACCGCCATCGCGAGCCGGCTCGCTCCCACCCTCAGTGCCTTGTCAGGCGTCGTTTTCGTGGGTCAGTTCGAGCACGCGGTCGATCAGCTTGTTGATGCCTGACGCCGCCTCGCTGATCGATTGCGCCAGCATGTACGCCGGCGTGGTCACCAGTTTTCGCGCCTTGTCCTCGATGATGTCGGTCACCGCGCAGTCAGTGTGCGTGGCGCCCATCTTGTTCATGGCGGCGGCGGTATCGGCGTCGTTGCCGATGGTGCAGGCGACGCCCGGGCCGTAGATCTTTGCCGCCAGGGCCGGCGAAATGCAGATCAACCCAACCGGTTTGCCGGCTTCGGCAAAGGCTTCGGCCAGCGCCAGCACTTGTGGTTGAACCGTGCAGCCGGCGCCTTCGATGGCGAAGTTCGACAGGTTCTTGGCCACGCCGAAGCCACCCGGCACGATCAGCGCATCGAAGTCTTCGACGTCGGCTTCGCGGATATCCTTGACGTCGCCCCGGGCGATCCGCGCCGATTCCACCAGGACGTTGCGCGACTCGGGCATCTCTTCACCGGTCAGGTGATTGAGCACATGCAACTGCGCGATGTTGGGGGCGAAACACTGTACTTGAGCGCCGCGCTGGTCCAGGCGCAGCAAGGTGATCACGCTTTCCTGAATTTCGGCGCCGTCGTACACGCCACAACCGGAAAGGATCACTGCAACTTTTTTGCTCATGGGCTTTTCTCCTGATTCATGGCGTTAAATGTCCACTAATTTGTCATTCGTTGCCATAGGGTTAATTCACGGCTACACCTAGGATCTGTCCCAAAGATTCCGATCAGGGCGCGTCATGGACTTCATTCTGTATGCGGTGCCGTTCTTCTTTGTGCTGATTGCCTTCGAGCTGCTGGCCGACCGCTGGCGCGGGATGAGCAATTATCGGGTCGCCGATGCCATCAACAGCATCAGCACCGGCGTGCTGTCCACCACCACCGGGCTGCTGACCAAGGGCGTGGGGCTGTTGACCTATGCGTTCGCCCTCAAGCACCTGGCACTGTTCGAACTGTCGGCGGACCGCGCCTGGGTCTGGGTGTTCGCCTTCGTGCTCTACGATTTTTGTTACTACTGGCTGCATCGCCTGGGGCACGAACGCAACATCCTCTGGGCGGCGCACTCTGTGCATCACCAGAGCGAGGACTACAACCTCTCCACGGCGTTGCGCCAGACCAGCACCGGTTTCCTGCTGAGCTGGATCTTCTACCTGCCGATGGCGGTGCTGGGCGTGCCGCTGCTGGTGTTCGTCAGCGTTGCGGCGCTTAACCTGCTGTATCAGTTCTGGGTGCATACCCGGCATATTCCCAAGCTTGGCTGGTTCGAGTGGTTTTTCGTCACGCCTTCCAATCATCGTGCCCACCATGCGCAGAACGCTCTCTACATGGATCGCAACTACGGCGGGGTGTTCATTATTTGGGATCGCCTGTTCGGTTCGTTCCAGGAGGAGGACGACAACGAGCCGGTGATTTTCGGGGTGACCACGCCGCTGGCGAGCTGGAATCCGCTGTGGGCGAACGTGCAGTTTTATGTGCAGCTCTGGGATGACGCGCGCCGGGCGCAAAGCCCCTGGGACAAGCTGCGGATCTGGTTCATGCGCACCGGTTGGCGACCGGCCGACGTGGCGGCGAAGTACCCGATGAACAAGCCGGACCTGAGCCAGTTCCGCAAGTTCGAGGTGCCGCTGGACGCACGTCAGCAGATCTACATCGTGTTGCAGTTTGGCGCCTACATCGCGCTGGGCAGTTACCTGATGAACGCCGAACCGCGCCTGTCGACTGCGGCGCTGGTGCTCGGCTGGAGCGCGGTGGCGTTGGGCTTGTTCACGCTGGGCGTGGCCCTGGAGAATCGCCCGTGGGCGTTGAAGCTGGAGTGGCTGCGGCTGGTGTCGAACGTGCCGCTGGTGTGGCTGGCGCCGGTGGTCGGGCTGTGGCCGGCCAGTGCCGTGGGCTGGATCGGCCTGCTGAGCTACAGCCTGCTCAGCGCCATCGGTCTCTACTGCTGCAGAAACCGCTTCACTCGCCTGGTGTCTTGACCTCGGCGGCCTTGGCCTGTTCGGCTTTCAGGGCCTGCTCCTCGGCATAGACCTGCCTGGCCAGGCGTGCATTCTTGAAGCGCCGGCGCAGCCACAGGCCCAGTCCCAGCACCAGCAGGGCGCCAAGCACCCACAACTCGTATTTCTTGATGCTGCCCAGCATGCCTTCGAGCACCGCGCCGAAGTGATAGGCGGCAGCGGCCAAGGCGGTCGCCCAGATCGCCGCGCCAATCCCGTTGAGCAGCAGGTAGCGGCCTGGTGGATAGCCGGAAAGGCCGATGGCCACGGGCATGACCGTGCGCAGGCCGTAGACGAAGCGGAAACTCAACACCCAGATGTCCGGGTGCTTGCGAATGTGTTCCAGCGCCCGGTCGCCCATCATTTGCCAGCGTGGCTTGCGCGCCAGCAACTTGCGGCCATGCTTGCGTCCCATGAAGTACCACAGCTGATCGCCGGCATAACTGCCGAAGAACGCCACGACCACCACCAGGTTGATGTCCATGTATCCACGGAACGCGAGGAAGCCTGCGAGGACCAGGATGGTTTCGCCTTCGAAGAATGTGCCGATAAACAGGGCAAAGTAGCCGAAGTCATGCAGAAATTGTTGGAGCATTGTCTGGGTGCTGGCGAAATGAACGCGCAGCCTACCCCTTCGCACACATTCATGAAAGTGTCCAAATGTGTCTCGACGTGAACAATTCCTACAAGGACAATGGAATGCGACTACCTGTCGCAGGGATGCACACAACTGTCATACGTTGGTCATAATGGCCGCTTATAACTGTCACGCTCGCCCGTCAGCGCGGGCTCAGGAGTCTGCCGTGAGCTTTACCCCCGCCAATCGCTTGTTTCCTGCCACCCGTCTGCGTCGTAACCGTCGTGATGATTTTTCGCGCCGTCTGGTTCGTGAAAATGTCCTGACCACGAATGACCTGATCCTGCCGGTCTTTGTGCTGGACGGTGAAAACCGTCGGGAAGCGGTGGCCTCGATGCCAGGCGTGGAGCGCCTGACCATCGACCTGTTGCTGGAAGAAGCGGCCGGTTGGGTGGAGCTGGGGATTCCGGCCGTGGCGCTGTTCCCGGTCACGCCGTCCGAACTCAAATCCCTGGACGCGGCTGAAGCCTGGAACCCCGAAGGCATTGCGCAGCGCGCCACCCGCGCCTTGCGTGCACAGTTCCCCGAGCTGGGGGTGATCACCGACGTGGCACTGGACCCGTTCACCACCCACGGCCAGGACGGCATCCTCGACGAAGAAGGCTATGTGCAGAACGACATCACCGTCGACGCACTGGTCAGGCAGGCCCTGTCCCACGCCGAAGCCGGCGCGCAGGTGGTGGCGCCGTCGGACATGATGGATGGCCGTGTCCAGGCGATCCGCGAAGCCCTCGAAGTGGCCGGGCACGTCAATGTGCGGATCATGGCCTACTCGGCGAAGTACGCCAGCGCCTATTACGGCCCGTTCCGCGATGCGGTGGGTTCGGCGCTGAACCTGGGCAAGGCCAACAAGGCCTCCTACCAGATGGACCCGGCCAACGGCAACGAAGCCCTGCACGAAGTGGCGGCGGACCTGGCCGAGGGTGCGGACATGGTCATGGTGAAACCGGGCATGCCGTACCTGGACATCCTTTATCGGGTCAAAGAAGAATTCAAAGTGCCGACCTTCGTTTATCAGGTCAGCGGTGAATACGCCATGCACATGGCGGCGATCCAGAATGGCTGGTTGAGCGAAGGGGTGATTCTTGAATCCCTGACCGCCTTTAAACGTGCAGGGGCTGATGGCATCCTGACGTACTTTGCCGTTCGTGCTGCTCAATTGCTACGAGAGCAACCATAGCCCTCCCAGGAACATTCCATGAATACCGAAGGACTCACTGAAGTTGCCGTAAACGAGGCTCTACCCGTGGTGGAGCAACTCGACGAGACCCCGCCGGAGCTGGAGCCTGCTCCCCCGGCGGTGGTGGCCGAGCCCGTTGTGGCGGCCCCGCCGATTGCCATTCCCGGCCTGGATGACAGCAGCCTGTACATCCACCGCGAACTCTCGCAACTGCAGTTCAACATCCGCGTGCTGGAACAGGCGCTGGACGAGTCCTATCCGTTGCTGGAGCGGCTGAAGTTCCTGTTGATCTTCTCCAGCAACCTGGACGAGTTCTTCGAAATTCGCGTAGCCGGCCTGAAGAAGCAGATTACCTTCGCCCGTGAGCAGGCGGGCGCCGACGGCCTGCAACCGCATCAGGCCCTGGCCCGGATCAGCGAGCTGGTACACGGTCACGTCGACCGCCAGTACGCGATCCTCAACGATATTCTGCTGCCGGAACTGGAAAAGCATCAGGTCCGCTTCATCCGTCGCCGTCACTGGACGACCAAGATCAAGACCTGGGTCCGCCGCTTCTTCCGCGACGAGATCGCCCCGATCATCACCCCGATCGGCCTCGACCCGACGCACCCGTTCCCGCTGCTGGTGAACAAGAGCCTGAACTTCATCGTCGAGCTGGAAGGCATCGATGCGTTCGGGCGCGATTCCGGTCTGGCGATCATCCCGGCCCCGCGCTTGCTGCCGCGGATCATCAAGGTGCCGGAAGAAGTCGGCGGCGCGGGCGACAACTACGTGTTCCTGTCGTCGATGATCCATGCGCACGCCGATGACCTGTTCCAGGGCATGAAGGTCAAGGGCTGCTATCAGTTCCGCCTGACCCGCAACGCCGACCTGGCGCTGGATTCCGAAGACGTGGAAGACCTGGCCCGCGCCCTGCGCGGCGAATTGTTCTCCCGTCGCTACGGTGACGCGGTGCGGCTGGAAGTGGCCGATACCTGCCCGAAACACCTGTCCGACTACCTGCTCAAGCAGTTCAACCTGAGCGAGACCGAGCTGTATCAGGTCAACGGTCCGGTGAACCTGACGCGCCTGTTCAGCATCACCGGCCTCGACAGCCAGCGCGAGCTGCAATACCTGCCGTTCACGCCGCAGATCCCGAAACTGTTGCAAAACAGCGAGAACATCTTCAGCGTGATCAGCAAGCAGGACATCCTGTTGTTGCACCCGTTCGAGTCGTTCACGCCGGTGGTCGACCTGCTGCGTCAGGCGGCGAAAGACCCCCACGTGCTCGCCGTGCGCCAGACCCTCTATCGCTCCGGCGCCAACTCCGAAATCGTCGATGCGCTGGTGGATGCCGCGCGTAACGGCAAGGAAGTCACGGCGGTGATCGAGTTGCGGGCGCGGTTCGATGAAGAGTCCAACCTGCAACTGGCCAGCCGCCTGCAAGCGGCCGGTGCGGTGGTGATCTACGGGGTGGTCGGCTTCAAGACCCACGCCAAGATGATGCTGATCCTGCGCCGCGAAGCCGGTGAGATCGTGCGTTATGCGCACTTGGGCACGGGTAACTACCACGCCGGCAACGCCCGCCTGTACACCGACTACAGCCTGCTGACCTCCGATGACGCCTTGTGCGAAGACGTCGGCAAATTGTTCAGCCAGCTGATCGGCATGGGCAAGACCCTGCGCATGAAGAAGTTGCTGCATGCGCCGTTCACGTTGAAGAAGGGCATGCTCGACATGATTGCCCGGGAGACGCAATTCGCCCTCGACGGCAAGCCGGCGCACATCATCGCCAAGTTCAACTCGCTGACCGATCCGAAGATCATCCGCGCGCTGTACAAGGCCAGCCAGTCCGGTGTGCGTATCGACCTGGTGGTGCGTGGCATGTGCTGCCTGCGTCCGGGCATCGCCGGCGTCTCGCACAACATTCACGTGCGCTCGATCATCGGCCGCTTCCTGGAACACACCCGGATCTTCTACTTCCTCAATGGCGGTGAAGAGCAGATGTTCCTGTCCAGCGCCGACTGGATGGAGCGCAACCTCGACAAGCGCGTCGAGACCTGCTTCCCGGTGGAAGGCAAGAAGCTGATCATGCGGGTCAAGAAAGAGCTGGAGTTGTACCTGACCGACAACACCCACAGCTGGAGCCTGCAGGCGGACGGTCGCTACATCCGCAACACGCCGACCGGCAACCAGAACCCGCGCAGTGCGCAGGCGACCTTGCTGGAGCGGTTGGGCAGCCCGATTCTGCCGGTCAGCAGCTGACCTGCGGCGGGAATGAAAAATGGCGACCCGTTTGGGTCGCCATTTTTTTTGCACATGCCCGGCCCCTGTAGGAGCAAGCTCGCTCCTGCAGGGGCAGTCAGCGAACGTTGAGGACGATATCCACCCGGGCCAGCCATTCCGCTTCGATCGCGAAGTCGGCCTGGGTCAGCTGGTTGTTGTCCAGCCAGTCTTGCGGGAACACCACTTCCAGGCTGTTGCCGTTGGCGTTCAGTTCCACCTGGGGCATCTGCTGAGTGCCGCGAATGTGGTGGAACAGGATCGCGAAGCGCAGCAGCACGCACAGGCGAATCAGCTTGATGCCTTCGTTGCCGAACTCGGCGAACTTGTCCTTGGGAATGTTGCGACGGTGGCCGCGTACCAGCAGCGCGAGCATTTGCTGGTCTTCACGGGAGAATCCGGCGAGGTCGGAGTGCTCGATCAGGTAGGCGCCATGCTTGTGGTAGTGGTAGTGCGCGATGTCCAGGCCCACTTCATGGACCTTGGCCGCCCAACCGAGCAGTTCGCGCCAGACACCGTCTTCCAGGTCCCAGTCGCTGGCCACCTGATCGAAGGCATGCAAGGCCTTGCGCTCGACCCGGGCGGCCTGCTCCAGGTCGACGTGGTAGCGCTCCATCAGCGAGGTCAGCGTACGCTCGCGCACGTCTTCATGGTGATGGCGACCCAGCAGGTCATACAGCACGCCTTCGCGCAGGGCACCTTCACAGTGGTCCATGCGCTGCAGTTCAAGGGCATCGAAGATGGCTTCGAGAATCGCCAGGCCGGCCGGGAAAATCGCCCGGCGGTCAGGCTTGATGCCTTCGAAGTCGATCTTATCGACGTCGCCCAGCTTGAACAGTTTGCGTTTGAGCCAGGCCAGGCCTTCGGCATTCACCTCGCCGGTGCCGTGGCCGCCGGCCTTCAAGGCCAGGCCGATGGCCCGAATGGTGCCCGAGGAGCCGATCGCTTCATCCCAGGTCAGGCGGTGCAGGGCGTGCTCGATGCTCATGATCTCCAGCCGCGCCGCCGTATATGCCTGGGCGTAGCGGGCCGGGGTGACCTTGCCGTCCTTGAAGTAGCGCTGGGTGAAGCTGACGCAGCCCATCTGCAGGCTTTCGCGCAGCAGCGGTTCAAAGCGCTGGCCAATGATGAATTCGGTACTGCCGCCGCCGATGTCGGCCACCAGGCGCTTGCCCGGGGTGTCGGCGAGGGTGTGGGAGACGCCGAGGTAGATCAGACGGGCTTCTTCACGGCCGGAGATCACTTCCACCGGGTGGCCGAGGATGTCTTCGGCGCGGCGGATGAATTCCGCCCGGTTGCGCGCTTCACGCAGGGCGTTGGTGCCGACGATCCGCACCGCGCCCAACGGCATACCGTTGATCAGTTGGGCAAAACGCTTCAGGCAATCGAGCCCGCGTTGCATGGATTCTTCGCTGAGACGGCGCTCTTCGTCGATGCCGGCCGCCAGTTGAACCTTTTCTCCCAGGCGTTCGAGAATACGGATTTCGCCGTTCTGGGCCTTGGCCACGACCATGTGGAAGCTGTTGGAGCCCAGGTCGATTGCGGCGATCAGGGACAGGTTCTTGGCTTGGGATTGCGGCATGGTCAGGGGGTCTCGGTCGATAACCCTGACATCGTGCCACGATCAAAGGCTGACGCCAACGCACAGTGTTCAAAGCCTTGATCCGGCGCATTGAAAGTTGGCGAGCGCGGGCGGGCTGGCTGGCTCCCGCAGGGTTTGCATGTCGCCACCGATCCTGTGTACGACGCAGAACCACGGTGGGAGCGAGCCTGCTCGCGATGAGGGCATCACAGGCGCAGCAGAACGGTCAGCCTGCCGCTTCGGTGGTGCCGATGAAGTTCGCCAGCTCGGCCGTCCGTGGATGGGCGAACAGCTCTTTGGGATCTCCCACTTCATGCACCTTGCCCTGGTGCATGAACACCAGCTTGTCCCCCACTTCCCGGGCAAAGCGCATTTCATGGGTGACCATGATCAGCGTCATCCCGTCCCTGGCCAGCTGCCGGACCACGCTCAGCACTTCGTTGACCAGCTCCGGGTCCAGGGCGGAAGTGATTTCGTCGCACAGCAACACCTTGGGCGACATCGCCAGGGCCCGGGCGATCGCCACGCGCTGCTGTTGTCCTCCGGACAGGCGATCCGGGAAGGCATCGAATTTCTCCCCCAGCCCGACCCGTCCAAGCATCTCCCGCGCCAGCTCCGCCGCCCGGGCCTTGGACACTTTCTGGACCACCTGCGGCGCGAGCATGACGTTCTCGCCCACCGTCAGGTGCGGGAACAGGTTGAACTGCTGGAACACCATCCCGACTTTCTGGCGCAGGCTGCGCAGGTCGGCGCGGGCGGAGTCGAGGTATTCACCGTCGACCTCGATCACGCCGTCGTTGATCGACTCCAGCCCGTTCAGCGTGCGCAGCAAGGTCGACTTGCCCGAGCCGCTGCGGCCGATGATCGCCACGACCTGGCCTTCCTCGACGCTCAGGTCGATGCCTTTGAGCACATGGTGATCGCCGTAGTATTTATGCAAGGCGGAAATTCTAAGCAGAGGCATGCAGTCTCCTTTCCAGATAGCGCGCACTGAGAGACAGGGGGTAGCAGAGCAGGAAGTAACCGAGGGCGACCAGGCCGTAGACCATGAACGGTTCGAAGGTCGCATTGGCGAGCATGCCGCCGGTCTTGGTCAGTTCGGTAAAGCCGATGATCGAGGTGACGGCGGTGCCTTTGACCACTTGCACCGAGAAGCCCACGGTCGGCGCAATGGCGATGCGCAACGCTTGCGGCAGGATCACGTAGCGCAGTTGCTCCAGCGGGTTGAGCGCCAGGCTCGACGAGGCTTCCCATTGACCGTGCGGGATCGATTCGACGCAACCGCGCCAGATCTCCGCCAGGTAGGCGCTGGTGAACAGCGTCAGGGCAATCGCCGCGGCCATCCACGGCGAAATTTCCACCCCGGCCAGCGCCACGCCGAAGAACACCAGAAACAGCTGCATCAACAGCGGTGTGCCCTGGAACAGTTCGATGTAGGTGCGGGCAAGGCTGCGCGGCAGGGGCTTGCTGGAAATGCGCATGACCATGATCAGCAGGCCGATCAAGCCGCCGCCGACGAACGCTACCAGCGACAGCGCCAGTGTCCATTGCAGCCCCGTGAGCAGGTTGCGCACGATGTCCCAGAAAGTGAAATCGCTCATCGGCAGTTCCTTGCAATGTATCGATGGCCGATCCAGTTCAGCAGCTGGCGTATCAGCAACGCCATGCACAGGTACAGCAACGTGGTCAGGGCATAGGTCTCGAAGGCGCGGAAGTTGCGCGATTGAATGAAGTTGGCGGCGAAGCTCAGCTCTTCGGTGGCGATTTGCGAACAGACCGCCGAGCCGAGCATGACGATGATGATCTGGCTGCTCAACGCCGGCCAGACCTTGGCCAGCGCCGGCAGCAGGATCACATGGCGAAAGGCTTCGAACCGGGTCATCGCCAGCGCGGCGGCGGCTTCCAGTTGCCCACGGGGGATCGCCTGGATCCCGGCGCGGATGATTTCCGTGGAATAGGCGCCGAGGTTGATCACCATCGCCAGGACCGCTGCCTGCCACTCGGAAATCTGCAGGCCCAGGGACGGCAGGCCGAAGAAGATGAAAAACAGCTGCACCAGAAACGGCGTGTTGCGGATCAGCTCGACGTAGACGCCGAAGATCGACGAGAACGGGCGGATGTTCCACGCCCGCACCAGTGCCCCGACGATACCCACGCCGACGCCCAGCACGGCGCCGATGGCGGTCAATTCCAGGGTGAACAACGCTCCGCGCAGCAGCAGGTCGGTGTTTTGCACCACCGGCATGAAATCGAACTGATAGGCCATGTCAACTCTCCCGGGCGTCGATCAGAGATCGGCCGGCAGCGGCTCTTTCAGCCAGGTCTGGGCATTCTTCTCCAGCGCGCCGTCGGTCTTGGCGGTGGCGAGGATCTGATTGACCTTGCCCAGCAGGGCCGGCTCGTTCTTGTTGACGCCGACGTAGACCGGCGAATCCTTGAGCTTCACCTTCAGGGCGGGCACGCGTTTCGGGTTTTTTTCGCTGATCGCGACCATGACCACGTTGCCGCTGGCGATCAGGTCAACCTGGCCGGCCAGGTAGGCGGCGATGGTCGAGTTGTTATCCTCGAAGCGCTTGATGGTCACGCCTTCGGGCGCCACCTTGCTCAGCTCGATGTCTTCGATGGCGCCACGGGTGACGCTGACGGTCTTGCCCTTGAGGTCGTCCAGGCTCTTGATGTCGGCCTCGGGAGGACCGAACACCGCCAGGTAGAAGGGCGCATAGGCGCTGGAGAAATCGATGACCTTCTCGCGCTCGGGGTTCTTGCCGAGGCTGGAGATCACCAGGTCGACCTTGCCGGTGGTCAGGAACGGGATGCGGTTGGTGCTGTTGACCGGCGTGAGTTCAAGTTTGACCTTGAGCTGGTCGGCCAGCAGTTTTGCGGTGTCGATGTCCAGCCCGCGTGGCTTCATGTCCGGACCCACCGAGCCGAACGGC
Organism: Pseudomonas sp. IT-P12; assembly: GCF_949767465.1. Taxonomy (NCBI): domain Bacteria; kingdom Pseudomonadati; phylum Pseudomonadota; class Gammaproteobacteria; order Pseudomonadales; family Pseudomonadaceae; genus Pseudomonas; species Pseudomonas sp. IT-P12. The sequence continues at coordinate 339,779 of NZ_CATKPY010000024.1, forward strand.
GGGAAGTCCTGGGGCACGGCGACTTTCAGCACGCCGCGCTTGACCACATCTTCCAGGCCGTCGGCGTGGGCGGGTGTCTGGCTCAGCAGCAGGCTAACAAACAGAGAAGCGAGGAGGGCGCTGTAACGCAGGGTCATGGCAAATCTCCGAATCGGCGAGGAAAGCATTCTGCGAATCGACAGAGCACGGGGCATGCCAACATCGGTTCATCGTCGTTCAACAGCACGTGTTTACTGGGATTGATCGGTCTTACTGGTCTGAACAGTTGGGCACTTTTTCGCACCCTCATGGCGCACCGTGGCGCGCGCCCGAACCCCCATGGGGCATGACTTGCCGGGCGTTGCGAATAGCTTTACAACTAGGCGCTCATTCGTCTTTTTCTCTAGAAATAGCCATGAATTCGATTTCCCGAGCGGTGCCCGAAGTGGCGTTGCAAGCCATCCGCAAGTTGATCAGTGAACAGGGTTTCGGGCCGGGTGATGCCTTGCCCTCGCAACGGGACCTGGCCGTGCGCCTGGGGGTCAGTCGGGCGTCGTTGCGCGAGGCCCTGTCGTCGCTGAGCGCACTCGGCGTGATCAGCGTTCAACCCGGCAAAGGCGTGTTCGTGCAGGCGCCGGTGGACTTGCCCGGGGCCGAGGCCGCACCGGGATGGCCGTTTGCGGCCCAGGCGTCGCCCCTGGATATTTTTCAGTTGCGCTATGCCCTCGAAGGTTTCGCCGCCGGGCTGGCGGCCGTGACGTTGAGCATCGATGAGCTGGATGCGCTGCAGGACAACGTGGCCGCCATGCGCAACGAGCTGAAGGCCGGGGATTTCGACGCGGCCGCTCGGCTGGACTTCGAGTTTCACCGGCGAATCCTGCTCGCCAGCGGCAATCAGGCGATGCTGAGCATTCTCAGCGCCAGTGCCGAGCTGTTCCTGGAAAGCCAGAAGCTACCGTTCATCCGGGCGGAGCGCGCCATGGAAACCTGGCAGGAGCACCGTAAAATCCTCCGGGCGCTGGCCAGGCGCTCATCCGGCGCGGCGCAAAAAGCGATGCACGAGCATGTGCGTAACGCCGCCCTGCGCACCGGGATTGCCTTCGTTGCTCCCGCCACGGCTTGACTTGAGCTATACCCAAACTCATGCAGCACCATAGCGAGACTCAATCATCTGCGGCTTCCTGAACGAGGGAAGGGCGGCTATGATGGGCCACGTTTTTTTGCTTACAACCCTGGAGAATTCCATGAGCAGCGATCTTATCAAACACGTTAGCGACGCTAGCTTCGAGGCCGACGTACTCAAGGCCGAAGGCGCTGTACTGGTCGACTACTGGGCTGAATGGTGCGGCCCTTGCAAAATGATCGCTCCGGTTCTGGACGAGATTGCCGAGACGTACAAAGGCAAGCTGACCGTTGCCAAACTGAACATCGACGAAAACCAGGAAACCCCGGCCAAGCACGGCGTGCGTGGTATCCCGACCCTGATGCTGTTCAAGAACGGCAACGTTGAAGCGACCAAGGTCGGCGCGCTGTCGAAGTCGCAACTGGCCGCTTTCCTCGACGCCAACATCTGAGTGTCGGTGTAGAGTGTCCCTGAAAGGCCCCGCATATTGCGGGGCTTTTTCGTTGTAGAGGGCTAGACGCTCCGAAACTCAGGTGGTACATTCGGCCCCGCACTGGTTTCTCCACTGCCCCCTGCTAGCCGTCGCCGACGCACTCCTTTCGAACAAGTACGCGATCCTGTCGCCTTCTCCGCGGCGCGGCCTCATTAAGCCAAAAGCTTAATTTCCCCCCTCCATAAATGATTACGTCATTCCTATATGAATCTGACTGAACTCAAGCAAAAGCCGATTACCGAACTGCTCGAATTGGCCGAACAGATGGGCATAGAAAATATGGCCCGTTCGCGCAAGCAGGACGTGATTTTCTCCCTGCTCAAGAAGCACGCGAAGAGCGGCGAGGAAATCTCCGGTGATGGCGTGCTGGAGATTCTCCAGGACGGCTTCGGCTTCCTGCGCTCCGCTGACTCTTCCTACCTGGCCGGCCCGGACGATATCTATGTCTCGCCAAGCCAGATCCGCCGTTTCAACTTGCGTACCGGTGACACCATCGTTGGCAAGATCCGCCCTCCGAAGGAAGGCGAGCGTTATTTCGCGCTGCTCAAGGTCGATACGATCAACTTCGACCGTCCGGAAAACGCGAAAAACAAGATTCTCTTCGAGAACCTGACCCCGCTGTTCCCGACCGTGCGCATGAAGATGGAAGCCGGTAACGGTTCCACCGAAGACCTGACGGGTCGTGTCATCGACCTGTGCGCCCCGATCGGTAAAGGCCAGCGCGGTCTGATCGTTGCACCGCCGAAAGCGGGCAAGACGATCATGCTGCAGAACATCGCCGCGAACATCGCGCGTAACAACCCTGAAGTTCATCTGATCGTGCTGCTGATCGACGAACGTCCGGAAGAAGTGACCGAAATGCAGCGCACCGTGCGCGGCGAAGTGGTCGCCTCGACGTTCGACGAGCCACCGACCCGTCACGTGCAGGTGGCCGAGATGGTGATCGAGAAGGCCAAGCGCCTGGTCGAGCACAAGAAGGACGTGGTGATCCTGCTCGACTCCATCACCCGTCTGGCACGCGCCTACAACACCGTGATCCCGAGCTCCGGCAAGGTGCTGACCGGTGGTGTCGATGCCCACGCCCTGGAAAAACCGAAGCGTTTCTTCGGGGCCGCGCGGAACATCGAGGAAGGCGGCTCGCTGACCATCATCGCCACCGCACTGGTTGAAACCGGTTCGAAGATGGACGAAGTGATCTACGAGGAATTCAAGGGCACGGGCAACATGGAGCTGCCGCTGGATCGTCGCATCGCTGAAAAACGCGTGTTCCCGGCCATCAACATCAACCGTTCCGGCACCCGCCGCGAAGAGTTGCTGACCGCCGACGACGAGTTGCAGCGCATGTGGATCCTGCGCAAGCTGTTGCACCCGATGGACGAAATCGCCGCGATCGAGTTCCTGGTCGACAAGCTGAAAACGACCAAGACCAACGACGAGTTCTTCCTGTCGATGAAGCGCAAGTAACACGCAGTACGCTTCAACAAAAAGCGCCCCGGACGGGGCGTTTTTTTTGGCTTCTGATATTTTGTATCTGAATTGATAACTTTCGCGATGACACGATGTCATTTGCGAACAAGTTGGTATCGGATACGACAAGGGACGTAATGCACACATTTGGTAATCGCCGCGATATCGACGGCCTGCGGGCACTGGCCGTCATTCCAGTCGTACTCTTTCACTTTGGCTTCAGCACCTTCAGCGGCGGCTTTGTCGGCGTCGATGTGTTCTTTGTCATTTCCGGCTTCCTGATCACCAGCATCCTGTTCCGCGAAATCGGCGCTCAGCGTTTCAGCTTCGTCGATTTCTGGGCCCGGCGTGCGCGGCGCATCATTCCGGCACTCAGTGTGGTGATGCTGGCCACGTTGGCGCTGGGCTGGTTGCTGCTGACGGCCAAGGACTTTTCCGAGTTGGGCAGGACGGTGCGTTATCAGTCACTGTTCATTTCAAACATCCTGTTCATGCGCGAAGACGGCTACTTCGCGCCCGCGTCCGATCTGAAACCGTTGCTGCACACGTGGTCGCTGGCCGTTGAAGAGCAGTACTACATCTTCTTCCCGCTGCTGATGGTGCTGCTGATGCGGCATATCCGGCATTGGCGCTGGGTGCTGTTCGCGGTGCTGTTGATCTCTTTCGGGCTGAACGTCGCCTACATCGAGCGCAAGCCCGACGTGGCGTTCTTTTCGCTGCCCACCCGGGCCTGGGAATTGTTGTGCGGTGCAATGCTAGCGGTGTTGCCCGCGCGCAAACACGCGGTTCGGCCCTGGCTCTACCAGGCCGTGGGCGTGGCGGGGCTGGTGGCGGTTCTGGTGGCAGTGTTCACCTTTGATCGCGAGACGCTGTTCCCCGGCTGGGCGGCCTTGCTGCCGGTGCTCGGCGCCACCGCGCTGATCTGGTCGGGCGGGCAGGGTTCGACCTGGGCCGGCCGGCTGTTGAGCTTGCCGGTTTTCGTCTGGATCGGCTTGCTGTCCTATTCCCTGTATTTGTGGCACTGGCCGATCTATGTCTACGCCAACGCCATTTCCGTCGACGGCATCCAGCCTTGGGAGGCGCTCGGCTGGATGCTGCTGGCGCTGGGCCTGGCCTGGTTGAGCTGGCGTTTCGTCGAACTGCCGTTCCGTGAAAAACAGCTGCTGGGCGGGCGCAAGCCGGTGCTGGTGGCGGGGTTGCTGGCGATGGTCGTTCTCGCGGTGACCGGTTCGGTGGTGCGTTCGGCGGATGGCTTTCCCCAACGCCTCACCGGCAAGGCGCTGGAGTATGCCCAGGCTCGGGAATGGCGGGCCGGGCAGATGAAATGCATGCTGGTGACCAAGGACAAGCAAGCGGACAAGGCCTGCCTGCTGGGCGAAAACCAGGCGGTGCCGGCGACCCAGCTGTTTTGGGGCGACAGCCATGCGGCTGCCTTGCTGCCGGCGATCAAGCAGGGTGCGGCAAAAGAGGGACGCCCGGTGTGGCTGTACAGCATGAGTGCCTGCCCGCCGATCCAGGGCGACGATCCACGCCAGAAATGCAGGGACTTCAACGAACACACCATGGAGCAGGTCCGCCGCCTGGGGATCAAGGATGTGGTGTTGGCGTCCAACTGGAGCCTCTACGTGTACGGCCGCGAGGACGGCGACAGGAAAGTCCTGCTTAACGAACATGACGATACGGCCCAGGCCGAAGCACGCATGGCGGCTGCGCTCAAGGCCCGGGTGGCCTCGATCAGGGCGGCGGGCGCGCAGGTCTGGCTGTTCAAGGAAGTGCCACTGCAACGCAAGGGCGCCGTCAGTCGCCTGACCAGCCTCGCCCGGGTCGGGCGCTCGGCCGAAGGGTTGGGGCGTCCGCTCGAGGAACATCTGGCGCGCCAGCATTTCCTCAGCCATTTGTTCGACTCGATGAGTGCCGCCGACCCTGGCGTGCATGTGATCGATCCGGCGCCGCTGATGTGCGCGGACCAGGTCTGCAGCATCGAGGTGAACGGCCATTCGCAGTACAAGGACGAAGATCACCTGTCGGACGCTGGCAGCGCGCGCTTGAGCCCGTTGTTTGCGCCGCTGCTGATGGGCGCGACGGGCAATTGATGGCGGCAATGCGCTGACAGGCTGCTGTTCGGGCGTCAGAGCAGGTAGGATGTACGCCTATTTTCGGGGTGGCATCGTCAATGAAATTCAAGGATCTTCGGGATTTCGTGCAGCAACTTGAGCAGCGCGGAGAGTTGAAACGCATCCAGATTCCCATCTCTCCTGTGCTGGAGATGACGGAAGTCTGCGACCGCACGCTGCGGGCCAAAGGCCCGGCGTTGCTGTTCGAGAAGCCCACCGGCTACGACATTCCGGTGCTCGGCAACCTGTTTGGCACACCGGAACGGGTCGCCATGGGCATGGGCGCGGAATCGGTCAGCGAGCTGCGCGAGATTGGCAAGCTGCTGGCGTTCCTCAAAGAGCCTGAGCCACCCAAGGGCCTCAAAGACGCCTGGTCGAAGCTGCCGATCTTCCGCAAGATCATTTCGATGGCGCCCAAGGTCGTCAAGGACGCGGTCTGCCAGGAAGTGATCATCGAGGGCGATGACGTCGACCTCGCCATGCTGCCGGTGCAAACCTGCTGGCCCGGCGATGTCGGCCCGCTGATTACCTGGGGGCTGACCGTCACCAAGGGGCCGAACAAGGATCGCCAGAACCTCGGCATCTATCGTCAGCAAGTGATTGGCCGCAACAAGGTCATCATGCGCTGGTTGAGCCATCGCGGCGGCGCGCTGGATTACCGCGAGTGGTGCGAGAAGCACCCTGGCCAGCCGTTCCCGGTGTCCGTGGCGTTGGGGGCCGACCCGGCGACCATTCTCGGCGCGGTGACGCCGGTGCCGGACAGCCTCTCCGAATACGCCTTCGCCGGTTTGCTGCGCGGCAATCGCACCGAGCTGGTGAAATGCCGTGGCAACGACCTGCAGGTGCCGGCCACCGCCGAGATCATCCTCGAAGGCGTGATCCATCCGGGCGAAATGGCCGATGAGGGGCCGTATGGCGACCACACCGGCTATTACAACGAAGTCGACAGCTTTCCGGTGTTCACCGTCGAGCGCATCACTCACCGGATCAAGCCGATCTATCACAGCACCTACACTGGCCGTCCACCGGATGAACCGGCGATTCTCGGCGTGGCCCTGAACGAAGTGTTCGTGCCGATCCTGCAGAAGCAATTCCCGGAGATCACCGACTTCTACCTGCCGCCCGAGGGCTGCTCGTACCGCATGGCCGTCGTGACCATGAAGAAGTCCTATCCCGGTCATGCCAAGCGGGTAATGCTCGGTGTCTGGTCGTTTTTGCGACAGTTCATGTACACCAAGTTCGTTATCGTCACCGACGACGATATCAATGCGCGTGACTGGAACGACGTGATCTGGGCCATCACCACGCGCATGGACCCCAAGCGCGATACGGTGATGATCGACAACACGCCGATCGACTACCTCGACTTTGCTTCGCCGGTGTCCGGCCTGGGCTCGAAAATGGGTCTGGATGCCACCCATAAATGGCCGGGCGAAACCACCCGCGAGTGGGGACGGGTCATCGTCAAGGACGATGCCGTCACCCAACGGATCGATGCCCTCTGGAATCAGTTAGGAATAGATTGATGCGTGTAACCTTGCAGCCCTCCGGAGCGGTGCTAGAGATACTGCCCGGCGAGCGGATTCTCGACGGCGCGCGGCGTCTGGGCTATGACTGCCCGCAGAGTTGCCGCAACGGCAATTGCCACGTGTGCGCCGCTTTGCTGGTGGAAGGACGGGTCGAGCAGGCCGGCGCTGTGCGAGACCATGGCGAGTTCTACACTTGCATAGCAGAGCCGCTGGAAGACTGCATCGTGCTGTGGGATGGCGTGCTTGCGCTGGGAGAGTTGCCGGTGCGCAACTTGTCGTGTCAGGTCATCGAGTGCAGAAACGTCGGCGGCGATACCTGGCGCGTGAGCCTGCGAGCGCCGGCCGGCAAGCCGCCTCGCTATCATGCCGGGCAATACCTGATGATCGAACGTGAAGACGGCGAGAAATCCGCCTTCTCCCTGGCTTCGGCCCCTCATTCAGGACGCGATCTGCAAATACATGTGCTGGCGCGCGAAGGCAGTGCGCGCAGCCTGATCGAGCAGCTTCAACGCAACACGATGGTGCGCATTGAAATGCCGTTCGGCGACACGCACCTGGCGGAGTTGCCCGACGGTCCGTTGGTGCTGATAGCCGCAGGCACCGGTATGGGCCAGATCCACAGCCTGCTCGAACATTGCCGGGCCACGGGTTTCAAGCACCCGGTGCACCTGTATTGGGGGGTTCGTCGTCCCGAAGAGTTTTATGAAATCGAGCATTGGGACGAATGGCTGAAACTGCCCAACCTGTTCCTGCATAAAGTCGTCAGCGATCAATGTGGCTGGGAGGGACGTTGCGGCATGCTGCACCAGGCGGTGTGCGAGGACTTCCCGGACCTGAACGCCTTGCACGTCTACGCCAGCGGCTCGCCGGCCATGGTCTACGGCACCCTGGATGCGTTGGTCGAGGCCGGCATGGACGCCCACCAGATGCGCGCCGACGTGTTTGCCTATGCGCCACGCTCTTGAGCCACGCTCTTGATCCGCGACCACCTGTGGGAGCGAGCCTGCTCGCGATGAGGGCCGATTCCCCGTTGACGTTCTGACGCCCCGCGTTCTCGTCGACAACCCTCGCGAGCAGGAGTCGGATGTCTTCATCCAGAGTCGCGCGGCAGGTTATAACTGCCTATATAGCCGATCGATATTTATAAAATCTTATAAATGTCGGTAGGTTATATCTCATTCAAGTGATTAATTAAGATGTGCACCAAGGCACTTAAATTGCTTGGAAACATATGTGCCTTATTGTTACAGCGGTGCGTTCTATTTAGTAATTCATTATTCGCGGGGAGCTGAACGCTATTCGCCATGAGCGCCATTGAATCTGCTTTTCTGAACCTGGCTTATCCTCCGCGGCTCGACCTGGGGCCGCAGCACACGCACGAACAATTGCTCAGCTCGATGCAGGCGACCATGGCGCGCCACAAGGGCGGGCCGGTCTGGTTGTTTGCCTATGGCTCGCTGATCTGGCGTCCTGAATGCGCGGCGGTTGAACGGGTTCGCGGTCGCGTGCATGGCTACCATCGCGGGTTGTATCTGTGGTCCCACGAGCATCGTGGTACACCGGAAGTCCCGGGGCTGGTGTTTGGCCTGGATCGCGGCGGCTCTTGCAGCGGCTTTGCCTATCGTTTGCCGGAAGACCAGCTCGAAGCGTCGCTCTATGCCTTGTGGCAGCGTGAAATGCCATTCCCGTCCTATCGGCCACATTGGCTCAACTGCCGTCTCGAAGACGGCAGCCAGGTTCAGGCGTTGGGATTTGTACTGGAGCGACACCTGCCCAGCTATGCCGGCAACCTGCCGGATCACGTGCTGAGCCATGTGTTCGAAAACGCTTGCGGGCGCTACGGCACGACTCGCGATTATGTCGAGCAGACCGCCAGCGCCCTGCGTAGCCACGCCATGCCAGACCGGAATCTGGAGGCGCGGCTCAAGCGTTGCAGATCAAAGGTTGATCAGGCGGTTGCTTCGCGGGCCTGACTGGCAGCCTGCTTGTGCCACAGAGTGGGCGCCAGGAAGGCCATCGCCAGCAGGCAGGCACCGATCAGCAGGACAAAACCGCCGTCCCAGCCGAAATGGTCCACGGTGTAACCCATGGCTGCACTGGCCGCGACCGAACCCCCCAGGTATCCGAACAGGCCGGTGAAACCTGCGGCGGTACCGGCTGCCTTCTTCGGTGCCAATTCCAGCGCCTGCAGGCCGATCAGCATCACCGGGCCATAGATCAGGAAGCCAATCGAAACCAGGGCGATCATGTCGACGGTCGGGTTGCCGGCCGGGTTGAGCCAGTAGACCAGTGTCGCCACGGTAACCAGGGCCATGAACACCATGCCGGTCAGGCCACGGTTGCCACGGAAGATCTTGTCCGACATCCAGCCGCACAGCAGCGTGCCCGGGATACCCGCCCACTCGTAGAAGAAATACGCCCACGAGGACTTGTCCACGGTGAAACCCTTGGCTTCCTTGAGGTAGGTCGGGGCCCAGTCCAGCACGCCGTAGCGCAGCAGGTAGACGAAGACGTTGGCCAGGGCGATGTACCAGAGCATCTTGTTGCGCAGCACGTATTTGACGAAGATTTCCTTCGCGCTGAATTCCTTCTCGTGGCTGGCGTCGTAGCCTTCCGGGTAATCGTTCTTGTACTTCTCGATCGGTGGCAGACCGACCGATTGCGGGGTATCGCGCATCACCACGAAAGCAAACACGGCAACCGCCAGGGCCACGGCCGCCGGCACGTAGAACGCCGCGTGCCAGTCATTGAACAGGCCCATGCCCAGCAGGAACAGCGGGCCGATCAGGCCGCCGCCGACGTTGTGCGCCACGTTCCACAGCGACACCACGCCGCCGCGTTCCTTCTGCGACCACCAGTGCACCATGGTCCGGCCACTCGGCGGCCAACCCATGCCCTGGGCCCAGCCGTTGATGAACAGCAGGACGAACATGATGGTGACACTGGAGGTGGCCCAGTGGGCGAAGCCGAAGATGAACATCACGGCGGCCGATACGAGCAGGCCGAAGGGCAGGAAGTAACGCGGGTTGGAGCGGTCGGAGACGATGCCCATGAGGAACTTGGACAGGCCATAGGCGATGGCAATCGCCGACAGTGCCACGCCCAGCTCGCCGCGGGTGTAACCCTCTTCGATCAGGTAGGGCATGGCCAGGGAAAAGTTTTTGCGCAGCAGGTAGTAACCCGCGTAGCCGATGAAGATACCGGCGAATATCTGCCAGCGAAGGCGTCGGTAGGTGCTGTCTATTTTTTCTTCAGGCATCGGAGCCTGATGTGCGGCGGGGCGAAAGAAAGCAAACATTCCAGAGCTCCAGATTTCTTGTTTTGACTGCGGATGCGAATGTTACAGTTTCGTTACCGAAAATAGCACCTGTTGGCATGACCAGATAGCGGAAAATGTTCGGGATCGCACATTCCTTTACGAACATGTCGCTTCGGTGCACTTGGGGGCGCTGTGGGAATTTTTACTTCGCGAGCATTGATGACGCAGCCACAGGCGGAGTAGGGCAGGTCTTTGCGAAACGTCCTGCAATCGAACAGGAAGCTGTCACGTTATGTGAAAAACCATCGGGTCTTAACCTTTTCGCACTGGCCGGATCTGGCTATGGGACGCGAGGGAGTGAGGTTATGCGGTGGTTTGTGGCGGCGGTTTTATGGGGTGTGTGCGGGGTTGTGAGCGCGGGGGAGGTGTTCCTGATTCCGGCGGATAATCCCAAGCCGGTGTATCCGAGGCCGACCTATCGGGCGGGTATTGAAGGTGAGGTTCGGGTCAGCCTGTTCGTGAATGCTGATGGCATCGTCAGCCAGGTCACCGCTCCAAAGGACGCCCAACCCGAACTGGCCGAGGCTGCATTGACTGCGGTGAGGCAATGGCGATACGAGCCGTGGGCAGTCAGCGCCGAACGCCCGGCGCGGATCGAGGTGATCGCGCCGATGATCTTCAGGCTGGATGACACTCCGCCGGTTCATGCCAACCAACCCTTGAAGAAGGTCCGATGTGCGGACCTGAGTCGTATGGCAAGCCGTTACATGGAGTACTTCTGGATCGACCTGCCGATGTTCAACTGGACCCGAAGCTACTTGACCCACTCCATCTCACCGTCGCAATTGTCGGATGAGAAGCGCCTGGAGTTGATCGCCAAACTCAACAGGGATGTGCCCAGCATCATCTGGCGGTGTAATACACAGCCATCGAGCCGCGCCGTGCGATTTTTTCCGAAGGAGGTTCGGGAGTTACTTTAAACGAAGACGAGGGCGCGGCCACATAGGTCGCGCTCTTTGATCTGGTGCCGACTATTCGGGTTTGAAACCGGGTTTGCCGTTCGCTTGGCGCCATTCTTTTATATGCTTCAATATTCCAGAAGGAGAATTTTCAATGTTTTCTTCTGGATAAAACAAAATATCGGTTCCATTCGGATGCTCGGAAGCGTCGACAATTTTATGAACAAGAATATCCAGCTCTTCCTCGGTAGAGTATTCGCCCTGAAATAATTTGGTTATCAGCTCGAGGTATTCGGATTCTGTGTATTGGTCGTAGCTTTTACTTACATTCATAATGGGTTACCGGTATTTTTTGAGTGCTCTTCAATGTGAGCTTTTGGGGTCATTATGACCATGTTATCAATATTGTAAACTTCCCCGCCCCTGCTAATTGGAGTAACGTGATGTATTTCCAGCTTTTCACGCCCTCCCACGTGTTCTTGACTCGGTGCATAGGGAGAGTAACCCTTTTTTGCGATTGATTTGTTTAATGGGTTGAGCTGTTCGCTTAGCTTCGAATCATTTGATATGGCACGCCAGAGGTGTTCTCTGAACTCATCAAAGTTTCTGAAATTTTGGCCACGTAACTGATCGGCAATCTGCGACGGGATTGCTGCACCTCCTGTAAGTGCATTTCCTAACCAGCTACCTTCTGCGGGTTGTCCCTTGCCGGTCGCGGTACCGGGCTCATAGCGAGGGCCAGTTCGGCTCGCCATGATGTAAACAGGGTCGATTCCGGACTCTTTCGGGAACCACAGAACGTAATCGTCGGTTGCATCATCATCGTGTGCCGCGTGCTCATCCATCCGACCCTCCACCGGAGTGACCCTTGAGCCTGGATAAATCTTGATGTCAGGCCGCTCAACGGGCAGCTCGGTCGAGCCCAAGGCGTCATGTCCCGGCGCGCTGTTGGGTGTCCAGGTCAGTGTTCTTGGGGAGTGCCCTTCCGTGGTGAAGGTGTAGAGGTTGGTCGAAGGGTCGAGTTTGGTCTCTCGAACCCTGACCTTTTCGGACAGAGAGTTTCCGGTCGGGGATAGGTAGAGCTGGGTGTGTTCGCCTATCAGTTTCGAGGTAACGCGAAGCGGCAAACTGACGGAGTCCGAAGCACGCAGATCTGATTCGTTCGTGACTCCGCCAGTAAGGTGTGACAGCGGCATGCTCAACACCACAGGGGTGCGTTGAAGCTCGCCATTTCCGAGCGAGGGCGAATAAAGCTCCGCCGCGAACAGCCCAGCCAATCGGCTGATCGCCTTTGCTGCAATCTCAATCTTCCTTGGATCCAGATCACTCCAGGAAGTTGTAAACACATCGTACCCTTCAATGACCCCATCAGCGCTAATAGACAAAAGCTTAACGTTCGCCGAGGCACCGCTGGCTGTCGTCAGGCTCTTGGCTTTCAGGTTTGACTCGGATCTCTCCCGCTCCACTTGCAACGTTGCGGCTTCTCGAGCTTGTGCTTCTGCTTGCTGCGCTGCGGCTTCGCGGGCTTGAGCCTCGGCTTGTCGTGCCAGTTCTTCGCGAGCAAGAGCTTGCGTGTATGCCGTATGAAGCTGATTGGACCGGTCGGTCAGAAGACGTATAGATTCCGTATCAAGTTTTACTGAGTAACCGGCTAAATAGGAGGTTATCCAGTGTTTGTTGGTAGAACCCGGGCTTCGATCCTGTCTCATGTGGCGATTGAAATGAACTATGTATTCACCTTCTGATTTGGTATGCGGGTCGCTGCCGTAGAAAGAGTTGGCCTCTCGCATATGTTTTTGCAGCGATCCATTTTTTTGATGGATAAGCTGATTGATGATTGACTGATCTTTTTGTAACGTTCCTGAGTCGCTGTTTGTTTCGGCATAAATATTCTGTACGCCGTTATTCGACATTTCTGCTTGTATCTGTGCGGGCAGTTCGGCTGTTTTTCTTTGATACTCATACTCCATGGCAGTGCGAGCACTTAGGGCGCTTCTAGCGACCTTCGATGACATTTGAAAAATTTTATTCGGGTCTTTTCCGTATCCGCCGCCATTGAAGCCTGGCAAAAATATTGGCGGTTCAAAAGCGTTAACTTCGCTTACATCGAGGTACACTGTGTCGCCGGGTTTTTTCCATTCTTGATTACTCATACAGTTACTCCTTGTGTCTGTATGGCATCAAGTTATCTGAAGTTGCCTTGAAGATAGTGGTAGATATTTATCGCGCAATAAATAATCTGGCCAAAATTTATCAACAAATAAAAAAGCCAGGGCAACTCCACCTGTTGCCCTGGCCTTCATCACATCAACCGCGCCTCAACGCACCTGCACCACCACTTTCCCCACCGCCTTGCGCTGGCCCAGATCATTGATCGCCTGCGCCGTATCGCTCAGCGGGTAGACCTGCGACACCAGCGGCTTAAGCTTGCCTTCGGCGTACCAGGCAAACAGCTGCTGGAAGTTGGCGGCGTTGTCCTGGGGCTGGCGCTGGGCGAAGGAGCCCCAGAACACGCCGACCACCGCCGCGCCTTTGAGCAGGGCGAGGTTCACCGGCAGTTCCGGGATGCGGCCGCTGGCGAAACCGACCACCAGCAACCGGCCGTTCCAGGCGATGGCGCGGACGGCCTGGTCGAACAGGTCGCCGCCGACCGGGTCGTAGATGACGTCCGCGCCCTGGCCGTCGGTCAGGCGCTTGATCTCGTCCTTGAGGCTGGTTTCGCTGTAGTTGATCAGCTCATCGGCCCCGGCGGCCTTGGCGATCGCGAGTTTCTCGGCGCTGCTGGCCGCCGCGATCACCCGTGCACCCATGGCTTTACCGATTTCCACGGCGGCCAGGCCGACGCCACCGGACGCGCCCAGCACCAGCAGGGTTTCACCAGGTTGCAGGTTGCCCCGTTGCTTGAGGGCGTGCATCGAGGTGCCGTAGGTCATGCTGAAACCGGCGGCGGTGTTGAAATCCATGGCCGGGGGGATCGGCAGCACGTTGTAGCCGGGCACTGCCACCTGCTCGGCGAAGCTGCCCCAACCGGTCAGGGCCATGACCCGGTCGCCGATTTTCAGATGGCTGATCTTTTCCCCCACGGCGCTGACCACGCCGGCCGCTTCGCCGCCGGGGGAAAACGGGAAGGGCGGCTTGAACTGGTATTTGCCCTCGATGATCAGCGTGTCCGGGAAATTGACTGCGGCGGCATGCACGTCCAGCAGGATTTCATTCTTTTTCGCGACGGGGCTGGCGACGTCTTCCAGCACCAGCGATTCGGCAGGGCCGAAGGCTTTGCACAGCACGGCTTTCATCAGGGCTATTCCTTTGGGAGTGATGGCCGATAAGTGTAGGTGTGAGCGTCGACGGGTCAACGAGCATGCCCCGCCCTGATAGTCAGCCATAAGCTTGTACTTGCGCGGCGGGTCGTTATGCTAGGCCGCAAACCGGATAAGGAGCGAATTGTGAAAGCGTGGATCATGTTGTTGCTGGCCCTGTCTCTGCCTGTGGCAGCCGTGGCTGAAGAAGCGAAAGAAGGCGAGGCGCCGAAGGTCAATTACATCACCCTGAGCCCGCCGTTCGTGGGTAACTATGGTCTCGATGGTTCGCCGAAACTCAAGGTCTACAAGGCGGATGTGGCGTTACGGGTGTCTGGCGAAGAATCGACCAAGCTGGTCAAGGCCAACGAACCGTTCATCCGCAATCAGCTGGTGGCGCTGTTTGCCCAGCAGACCACCGAGACGATGAACAACCTCGAAGCCAAGGAGAAGCTGCGTCAGGAAGCCTTGAAACTGACCCAGCAGATCATGAACGACGAAACCGGCAAGCCGGTGGTCGAGGATCTGTTGTTCAACAACCTGATCATCCAGTAAGAACAAGGCTCTCGGCTGAGGGCTGCGGTTCAGGAGGCCAGGCTCTTGCGAAAGCGCATCAGCGCAATCGCGAAGAACAGCAGGCCGATGGCCGTGAGCGCGAGCAGATCCGGCCAGACCACGTTGAGCCCGGCATCGCGAAACAGAATGGCGGCGGCCAGGCTGACGAAGTGGGTCGATGGCGAGCCCTGCATGACCCATTGCAGCCACTGCGGCATGCTGTCCAGCGGAGTGCTGCCGCCGGACAGCAGCAACATGGGGATGATCACCGGAATCGCCAGCAGGCCAAACTGGGGCGTCGATCGCGCCAGGGTGGCGAGGAAAATCCCCAGGGCGGTACTGGCGAACAGATAAACCGCCGTCACCAGCAGGAACAGCGGCAGGGAGCCGGCCAACGGCACGCCCAGCGCACCCTTGACGACGACTTCCAGCGACAGCCAGGTGCACAGCACCACGACCAGCATGTTGCTCCAGATTTTCGCCAGCATGATTTCCAGCGCCGTCAGCGGCAGCACCAGCAAGTGGTCGAGCGTGCCGTGTTCGCGTTCTCGCAGCAGCGCGGTGCCGGTCAGGATGATGGCGAGGATGGTGATGTTGTTGACGATCTGGATCACCGCCAGAAACCAGCCACCCTCCAGGTTGGTGTTGAACAGCGCCCGCGTGGTCAGCAGCACCGGTGCCTTGCTGGTCGCATCGCTCTGGCCTGAATGGTTCAGCAGCTCGCGCTGGAAAATCCGCCCGATGTAACCCGCGCCCATGAACGCCTGGCTCATGGCGGTGGCGTCGACATTGACCTGCACTGCGGGTTGGCGACCGGCCATAAGGTCGGCCTGAAAGTTTGCCGGTACATTGATGACAAAAGTGTACTGGCCGCTGTCCATCACCTGATCCAGTTGCCCGTAGGGCAGGGCGACCGGGTGCTGGAACTCTGGTGGCTGCAGCGCCTGCGCCAATTGCCTCGACAGCTGGCTGTGGTCTTCGTCCACCATGGCCACGCTGGCGTTGTGCACGCCAATCACCGACCCTGCCGCCGGCATGTAGATCGCCACGGTGAAGGCGTAGAACAGAAACAGCAGCAGGACGCCGTCATGGCGCAGGCTGGTCAGTTCCTTGAGGCCCAGGCGCAGGATGTGAGCGAGCTTGTGCATCAGGCCTCCTGCTTTTTCAGCATGACCAGGCTGAGCCCGGTGAACCCGAGGAAAAATCCGAACAGGGCCAGGCATTGCGGCCATAGCTGGCGCAGGTCCAGGGCTTTGGTGAACGTGCCGACGGCGATGTCGAGAAAATGCCCCGCCGGGAACAGCATGCCCATCACGGAGGCGGCTCCCTCCAGAGACGAGCGCGGCACGATCAGTCCTGAAAACTGGATGGTCGGCAGGCTGGTGATGATCATGGTGCCCAGGATGGCTGCAATCTGCGTTCGCGTGAACGCCGAGATCAACAGGCCCATGCTGGTCGTCGCCAACACGTAAAGCAGGCCACCGAAGGTCAGGGTCAGGAAGCTGCCCTTGAAAGGCACGCCGAACAGCCAGCGGTTCATGGCCACCAGCACCGCGAGGTTGACCAGGCTGATGATCAGGTACGGCGTCTGTTTACCCAGCAGGAATTCCAGGCGGGTCAGCGGCGTGGCGTAGAAGTTGGTGATCGAGCCCAGTTCCTTTTCCCGGACGATGCCGAGCGCCGTCAGCATCGCCGGGATGAAGGCCAGGATCAGGGCCATGACCCCGGGGCCGATCGCGTTGACGCTGACCACATCCTGGTTGTAGCGAAAGCGGGTTTCCAGCCTGGCGGCGGCTGGCCGGTTCAACGCAGGGCTGCTTTGTTCGGCCAATTGTTCAAGGTTGGCCTGGTGCACGGCCTCGACGTAGTTGCGGCTGGTCTCGGCGCGAAACGGCATGCCGCCATCGAGCCAGGCCGCGACCACCGGCTGGCGTCCGGCGTACAGGTCCCGGCCGAAACCCGGCGGGATCTCCAGGGCCAGTTTGATTTCCGAGCGTTGCAGGCGTCGATGCAGCTCGTCGGCATCGCGAGCGGGCGGCTGTTCGTCGAAGTAGCGTGAGCCGCGAAAGGCTTCCAGGTACGCGCGACTCTGAGGTGTCTGGTCCTGGTCGTAGACGGCAAAGGCCAGCTTTTCCACATCCAGAGAAATGCCATAGCCGAAGATCACCATCATGAAGATGGCACCGAGCAGGGCAAACGCCATCCGCACCTTGTCGCGCAGCAGTTCCTTGCCTTCACGGCTGGCGACCGCCAACAGGCGACCCAGACTGAAGCTGCGCTCCTTCACGGGCTGGGTCGGCATGGCAGGCGAGCGTTCGGGCTCGGCGGGGCCGGGTGTTTCTGCGGTGTTCTGTGCCTGCTCCAGGCAGGTGACGAAGGCCGCTTCCAGGGTTGCGCCCCCGAATTGCTGTTGCAGCGCTGCCGGCGTATCGCAGGCCAGCACCTTGCCCGCATGCATCAGCGAAATGCGGTCGCAGCGCTGCGCTTCGTTCATGAAATGCGTGGAGAGGAAAATCGTCACGCCCTGCTCGCGGGACAGTTCGATCAACAGTCGCCAGAAGTCGTCCCGTGCCGCCGGGTCGACGCCGGAAGTCGGCTCATCGAGGATCAGCACCTCCGGGCGATGCAGCACCGCCACCGCCAACGACAGCCGCTGGCGCAACCCCAGGGGCAGCGCCCCGGATGGCTGGTCGGCGACGCCGGCGAGGTTGAAGCGCTGGATCAACTCGTCGATGCGTTGCGCGCTTTCGGTTTTCGGCAGATCGAACAGTCGGGCATGCAATGCCAGGTTCTGCCGCACGCTGAGTTCGCCATACAGCGAGAAATTTTGCGACATGAAGCCGACCCGCTTGCGCGTGGCCAGGTCCTTGGCGTTCACCGGATTGCCCAGCAGTGTGGCGCTGCCCTCACTGGCGGGCATCAAGCCGGTGAGGACCTTCATGGTGGTGGTCTTGCCGCAGCCGTTGGAGCCGAGAAAGCCGAATATCTCGCCACGACCGATGGCAAAGCTGACCTTGTTCACCGCCGTGAAGTCGCCGAAGCGCAGTGTCAGGTCGTGGGCTTCGATGGCGATATCGGTGGCGGTGCCGCTCAGCGGCGGGATCACCAGCGGCTGATGGTCGTGACTGCCGTCGCCCTGGAAGTGGGTAAAGGCCTCGTCGAGTTTGCCGCTGGGGGTGACGGCGGCCAGTTCCCGGCTCAGGCCGGCGGCAATCAGTTTGCCGTTGTCGAGCATCAGGCAGTGCTCGAATTGCTCGGCCTCTTCCATATAGGCGGTGGCGACCAGCAGCGTCAGTTGTGGGCGCTGGCGCCGCACATCTTCGACCAGCTCCCAGAAATGCAGGCGCGACAGCGGGTCGACGCCGGTGGTCGGCTCATCGAGGATCAGCAGGTCCGGCTCATGGATCAACGCGCAACACAGCCCCAGTTTCTGTTTCATGCCACCGGACAGCTTGCCGGCCGGCCGGTCGGCAAACCGCAGCAGGTCGGTGGCCAGCAACAGGTTGTGCATGCGCTGATCGCATTCGGTTTTCGACAGGCCGAACAGGGTGGCGAAAAAGTGGATGTTCTCGCTGATCGACAACTCGGGATAAAGGTTGCCGCCCAGGCCTTGGGGCATGAAGGCGATGCGGGCGTAGAGCGTCGTGCGATGGCGGCGGTCCTGGATTGAGCCGCCGAGCACTTCCAGCTGGCCCTGCTGGAGCCGCTTCACCCCGGCGATCAACCCCAGCAGGCTCGATTTGCCCGCCCCATCCGGTCCGATCAGTCCGCAGCGGGTGCCGGCGGGCAGGTCGAACGCGATAGCACCCAGTGCCGTTTGTTTGCCGTACTCGTGATGGATGGCATTCGCTCGAACCGCGAGGCCGGTCATTGCAGGTTGACCGGCCATTCAACAGGGGCCGTGCGCACATAACCGGCACCGGGCATGCCGGGCTTGGCCTGGGGCAGGGCGCTCGGATCGGTCAGGCGCAACTTGACGCGGAACACCAGCTTCTGTCGCTCGTCACGTGTCTCGACTTCCTTGGGGGTGAACTGCGACTTGGCGGCCACGAAGGTGATTTTGGCCGGCAGCGGGTGGTCGGGCAGGGCGTCGAGCACAATCCGCGCCTCATCGCCCACCGCCAGGCGCCCGGTCACGGAGGCCGGCAGGTAGAGGTTCATATACTGATCGCTCGGGTCGATCAACAGCAGCACGCGTCCACCGGCGCCCAACACTTCACCGGGCTCGGCCATGCGCAGCTGGATGATGCCGTCGATGGGGGCGCGCAAGCTGCTGTCGTCGATTTCGCTGGTCAACTGCGCGACTTGCGCCTGCGCCGCGCCAATGGCGGCTTCGACGGCGGACACCTGGGCGCGAGCGGCGGCGACAGCGGCGTTGCCGGTGCCGATGCGGGCTTGCTGTTGATCGATGATCTGGCCGCTCACGTAGCCATGCTTGAACAGCGCCTGGGAACGGTTGAGCTCCTGCTGGGCCAGCAGTTGCTCGCTCAGGCGTAATTGCACGTTGGCCTGTGCGGCGGAGAGGTTTTCCCGCGCGCGCAACACTTCGGCTTCGGCCTGGTTGCGCTGGGCTTCAAGGGTGCGGGTGTCCATGCGGGCCAGCAGTTGCCCCTTGCTGACCTTGTCGCCTTCATCGACGAGGACCTCGGCCAGTCGCCCCGGCGTCTTGCTGGCGATCTGCACCTCGGTGGCCTCCAGGCGACCGTTCCCGACATACAGGCCTTCGGGCAAACGGTCATGCATCGATTTCCAGTAACCAAAACCACCGGCCGCCAGTAGCAGAACCACCAGGGCGCTGGCGAAAAAGATCGAAGAGCGGTTGTGCGTAGACATGCGGGCATCCTGCGGCTGTTACGTCCCAGTCTGGTTGATCCAACGCCTTGGCGATTTGATACCAGTCAACAGAGGCGCAAGCCTAACCCCAAAGACCCGCAGGCGCGAGCGTGCTCGCGTCTATCGGCAGAGAGCGGGTCGCAAGTCGAGGACAGCCGCCCATTGCTCGGGCGTCACCGGCATCACGGACAGCCGCGAACCTTTCTGCACCAGGGGCATTTCGGCCAGCGCCGCCTGTTGTTTCAGGAAATCGAGCTTCAAGACCCTGGAAAACGTCTCGACATGCGCCACGTCAATGGCGCTCCAGGCATTCTTCTCTACGCTGGCCTTCGGATCGAAGTAGTGACTCTCCGGCTCCAGGGCTGTGGGGTCGGGATACGCCGCTTTGACGATCTTGCCGATCCCGGCAATCCCCGGTTCCGGGCAGCTGGAGTGATAGAAAAAGAATTCGTCGCCCACCGCCATCGATCTCAGGAAGTTTCGCGCCTGATAGTTGCGCACGCCGTCCCAGCGCGCTGTACCCAGCTGCTCCAGACCTTTGATCGAGAGTTCGTCGGGCTCGGATTTCATCAGCCAATAGGCCATGGGTTTTGCTCCTGGCGGGTCGGTGGGCAAGTTGTCGGGCAATTTTATGACAAACCGACGGTCGGTTGACGCCAGCGTTTGCGTGTCAGTTCACGTTGTCGCAAAATGCCGGCCTTCTAAGCTTGACGCTGCTGCACGGCCTACACCTACAACGGAAACCGCTGCTGTCATCGTGTTGATATGCCTTTGGGGGGCAGTCGATGAAACGCAAACCGGATTTACTATGGATATTGGTTATTTTGTTCGGCCTTGGCGTCGTGACCACCGGCTATGCCCAAAGCCTGTGGAGCAGCAAGACCGAAGCGCCGATTGAAATCGCGCAGCAACAACAGTCGTCAGCATTCAAGCGCTGAACCTGCCCGCCGACGCCGCTGACCGCAGTGGCGTCTAGCCTGCGTCGTACCAGGCCTTGTCCGTGACCGTTCCCTGCAGCGGCACATCCCAGCTCGCTTGCGCCAATCGTTCGACCTTCTGACATTCATGGGCCAGGCCCAGCAGCGTCGGCTTGCGCCAGTTCTTGCGCCGGGCCAGGTACGCCAGGCTGCGATCATAGAAACCGCCGCCCATGCCCAGGCGTCCGCCGACATCGTCAAACCCCACCAATGGCAACAACACCAGGTCCAATGCCCAGACCTTGCGTTGGCGAGCGAGATTCGCCCGTGGCTCGAGGATGCGAAAACGGTTGGGTTTGAGCGTTTCCCCGGGACGAATGCGCTGGAACACCATCTTGGTGCGTGGCCAGGCGCTGAGGACCGGCAGATAAGTCGCCTTGCCACGCCGTTGAGCCGCCCGCAGCAAGAGCCGTGGGTCGATTTCACCGTCGGTCGGCAGGTACAGGGAGATGTGTCGGGCGCGGCGAAACAGCGGTTGCTGGGCCAATTGCTTATACAGCCCGCGAGCCGCCTTGCGCTGCTGACAGGGTGTCAGTGCGCGGCGCGCCTTGCGCAGCATGCGTCGAAGTTGCGGGCGGGGCAGCAGCGCAGGTTCGGTCATGGATTCAGGCTTCGGCAGTGCGGGCAAACGCCCATAAAAAAGCCGATGCCGGCGTGAACCGGCATCGGACTGGAATCAGGCTCCCCGGATGAACCGCTGCTGACTTAGCCCTTGAACCCGAAAGTTCAAGGTGGAAGATGCAGTAGGCTTTAAGGCTTTCCGTCTAGCGGACATGCACACCAGCCCAACGTGCAACCTCCAGGGTAGTGCGAATCGGCTCAGGGACGTGGTCAACTGGCAAGCACCCCAGGGAGTGTTGCGAGTATAACCCAAGCGGTTCGGCGAATCAGCCTTTGGTGACGTCCGGATCGGTGGTCAGGACCAGATCGACGCGATCGAGCAGGTCGCGCACCTGCTCGCGGGTTGCGCTGCTGACCGGCACATCCGGGCGTTCCGCCTTGTGCAGGAGGTCGTGGGTGATGTTCAGCGCGGCCATCACGGCGATGCGGTCGGCGCCAATCACTTTGCCGCTGCTGCGGATTTCGCGCATCTTGCCGTCCAGGTAACGGGCCGCGCTCACCAGGTTGCTGCGCTCTTCCTGCGGGCAGATGATCGAATATTCTTTGTCGAGGATCTGCACGGTGACGCTATTGCTTGAACTCATGAGTCTTGCTCCAGGGCCTTGAGGCGCGAAATCATCGATTCGACCTTACGCCGGGCGATTTCGTTTTTTTCAATGAGGTGAGCGCGTTCCTCGCGCCAGGATTTTTCCTGAGCTAGTAGGAGTGCGTTTTGACTCTTAAGTTGCTCGACCCGATCAATTAGCAGTTCGAGTCTGGCCATCAGCGCTTGCAGGTCGGTGTCTTCCATTGTCTTCACTGTCTGATGGGTATTGAACTGCAGGAGCGAGCGTGTTTGCGAAGGTCGCCGACGACAGCGCCAGGTCACTGACCAACCCTCGGCGGTTTCGGGTTCATCGCGAGCAGGCTCGCTCCTACAGAGGAGTCGATGTAGGATACAAGGCCTTCATTCTAGACATTGCGCCGTCTGGCGCCTAGCTGCCCATGCCCATTCAGAATTCCCCCTACCAAGCCTTCGCCACCTTGCTGTCTTCCAGCGGTCATTCCGCCTCGCCTGCCGAACTGCATGGCTTGCTCCTCGGCCGCAGTTGCGCCGGGGCCGGCTTCGATGCCGAAGGCTGGCTGATCGATGCCGCCGAGCTGCTCGAGAACGAGCCGCAAGACAACGTTCGCAATGCCTTGATCGGCCTGCAAGAGATGGTCAAGGGCGAACTCACCGGCGACGACGTGACCGTGGTCCTGTTGCTGCCGACCGATGACACGCCCCTGGCCGACCGTGCCGCTGCACTGGGTCAATGGTGCCAGGGCTTTCTCAGCGGTTTCGGCCTGAACTGCCGCGACAGTAGCATGCTGAGTACCGAAGCCACTGAAGTGTTGCAGGATCTGTCCGCGATCTCCCAGGTGCAGGATGCACTGGAGGAGTCCGACGATGGTGAAAACGACTACATGGAAGTGATGGAATACCTGCGTGTCGCGCCACTGTTGCTGTTCTCCGAAACCCGTAAGCTGGACGCGCCGGTCGCTGCCAAGCCGTCACTGCATTAATCGCGAGCCAGGAAAAGCCATCTGCCCATGATTCATATCCCGAAATCGGAATACAGCCGTCGCCGCAAGGCCCTGATGGCGCAGATGGAACCCAACAGCATCGCCATACTGCCCGCCGCCGCAGTGGCCATCCGCAATCGCGATGTCGAGCACGTCTACCGCCAGGACAGCGACTTCCAGTACCTCAGCGGCTTCCCCGAGCCGCAAGCGGTCATCGTGCTGATGCCCGGTCGCGAGCATGGTGAATACATCCTGTTCTGCCGTGAACGCAACGCCGAGCGCGAACTCTGGGACGGCCTGCGTGCGGGCCAGGAAGGGGCGATCCGCGACTTCGGCGCCGACGACGCCTTCCCCATCACCGACATCGACGACATCCTGCCGGGCCTGATCGAAGGGCGCGACCGGGTGTATTCGGCCATGGGCAGCAACCCCGAGTTCGACCGACACCTGATGGACTGGATCAACGTGATCCGCTCCAAGGCGCACCTCGGTGCCCAGCCGCCGAACGAATTCGTTGCGCTGGATCATCTGCTGCACGACATGCGCCTGTATAAATCGGCGGCAGAAGTGAAGGTGATGCGCGAGGCTGCGCGGATTTCCGCCCAGGCGCATGTCCGGGCGATGCAGGCCAGTCGACCAGGGCTGCATGAGTTCAGCCTCGAAGCCGAGCTCGATTACGCGTTCCGCAAGGGCGGGGCGAAGATGCCGGCCTACGGCTCGATCGTCGCCTCCGGTCGCAACAGCTGCATCCTGCATTACCAGCAGAATGACGCCGTGCTCAAGGACGGTGACCTGGTATTGATCGACGCTGGTTGCGAAATCGATTGCTACGCCAGTGACATCACCCGTACCTGGCCGGTCAACGGTCGGTTTTCTGCCGAACAGAAGGCGATCTACGAACTGGTACTGGCCTCGCAACAAGCGGCCTTTGCCGAAATCGCGCCGAACAAACACTGGAACCAGGCGCACGAAGCCACGGTCCAGGTGATTACCGCCGGGCTGGTGAAGCTGGGCCTGTTGCAGGGTGACGTGGACGAATTGATCGCCAGCGAAGCCTACAAGGCGTTCTACATGCACCGCGCCGGCCATTGGCTGGGCATGGATGTGCATGATGTCGGCGAGTACAAGGTCGGTGGCGAATGGCGCGTATTGGAAGTCGGCATGGCGCTGACGGTGGAACCGGGGATCTACATCGCTGCCGACAATCAGAACGTAGCGAAGAAATGGCGCGGCATAGGCGTGCGCATCGAGGACGACGTCGTGGTCACCAAAACCGGCTGTGAAATCCTGACCCAGGGCGTACCGAAGACGGTCGCCGAAATCGAGGCCCTGATGGCCGAAGCGCGGACACAAGCGGCATGAGTCGAGTCAATCTGGCAATTATCGGCGGCGGCCTGGTCGGCGCCAGCCTGGCGTTGGCATTGCAGGCCGGGGCCAGGGCCCGTGGCTGGAAGATCGTGCTGATCGAGCCGTTTGCCCCGGGCGACAGTTATCAGCCGAGCTATGACGCGCGATCTTCGGCGCTGTCGTACGGTGCCAAGCAGATTTATCAACGGTTGGGCCTGTGGCAGGACATTTCCCGTCGCGCCGAGCCGATCAAGCAGATTCACGTGTCCGACCGTGGCCGTTTCTCCACCGCGCGTCTCTCGGCGATGGAAGAGGGCGTGCCGGCGCTCGGTTATGTAGTGGAAAACGCCTGGCTGGGCCAATGCCTGTGGCAAGGACTGGACAAGGAGGTGGTGACCTGGCGCTGCCCGGCGGAAGTCACGCGCATGGAACCGCTGGCCGACGGCTACCGCCTGACCCTCAATGACGAAACCCTCCTGGAATGCGAGCTTGCGGTACTCGCCGATGGCGGCCGCTCCGGGCTGCGCGAGCAACTGGGGATTGGCGTCCGGCAGCGTCCGTATAATCAGAGCGCGCTGATCGCCAACATTACCCCGAGCGAAGCGCACAACGGCATGGCGTTCGAGCGGTTCACCGATGATGGCCCGATGGCCTTGCTGCCGTTGGCGGACAACCGCTGTGCACTGGTCTGGACCCGTCTGGGCATGGACGCGCAACGGCTGGCGGCGCTCGATGAGCGCAGCTTCCTCAGCGAATTGCAGAACGTGTTCGGTTACCGCCTCGGCACCTTGAAACAGGTCGGTGCGCGGCATCTTTACCCGCTGACGCTGATCGAGGCCGAAGAACAGGTGCGCCCGCATCTCGCCGTACTGGGCAACGCCGCCCACAGTCTGCACCCGATTGCCGGCCAGGGTTTCAACCTGTCGCTGCGCGATGCCCAGGCCCTGGCGGAGGCGTTGCTGGCGAGCGATAAACCTCTGGGCGACTTCGCGACGTTGCAGGCTTACCGCGAACGCCAGCGTCTGGACCAGAACCTGACGGTGGGTTTTTCCGATCAGGTCACGCGTTTGTTCGGCAGCAGCTTGCCGCTGGTGTCGCTGGGCCGCAACATCGGCCTGCTGGGCCTTGACCTGCTGCCGCCGGCCAAGCGCTGGTTCGCTCGCCAGGCCATGGGGCTGGGTACGCGTCCCGATGTTTAAGTGGCTGACCGACCGGTTGGGCAAAGCGCGGTTGCTGCGTTGGGTCATGACGATCTACCCGCCGTACCTCGGCGCCGGCGTTCGGGTGCGGCACATCAGCGATGACTTCCGCGACGTCCAGGTGTCGATGGGGCTGGGCTGGTACAACCGCAATTACGTCGGTACCCAGTTCGGCGGCAGCCTGTACTCGATGGTCGATCCGTTCTACATGCTGATGCTGATGGAAAACCTCGGACGCGACTACATCGTCTGGGACAAAGCGGCCGACATCGACTTCATCTCGCCGGGCAAGGGCCCGGTGTTCGCCCGTTTCAACGTCGACCAGACCCTGCTCGACGAGATCCGCCGGCAGACGGCGACGGGCGAAAAATACCTGCCGCAATTGCAGGTCGATATTCACGACGGCGCCGGCACTCTGGTAGCGCGGGTCCGGAAAACCCTTTATGTGCGGCTCAAGCCGCAAGCGAGACAGGCTTAAAGCATGGACATGCGCGCAGATCTGCTGATTGTCGGAGCCGGAATGGTCGGCAGTGCCCTGGCGCTGGCGTTACGTGACAGCGGGCTGAACATCCTGCTGCTGGACGGCAGCCCGATGACCGTCAAACCCTTCGACGCGCAGGCGCCGTTCGAACCGCGAGTGAGCGCCCTGTCGGCGGCCAGCCAGCGGATACTCGAACGCCTGGGCGCCTGGGAAGGCATCGCCAGGCGCCGCAGCAGCCCGTACTCCGACATGCACGTCTGGGACGGCAGCGGCACTGGGCAGATCCACTTCAGTGCGGCCAGCGTGCATGCCGAGGGGTTGGGCCATATCGTCGAGAACCGCGTGGTCCAGGACGCCTTGCTCGACTGCCTGCACGACAGCGACCTCGGCCTGCTGGCCAATGCGCGGCTGGAGCAGATGCGTCGCTCCGGCGATGACTGGTTGCTGACCCTGGCCGATGGCCGGACGTTGCGCGCGCCCCTGGTGATTGCGGCGGATGGCGCCAACTCGGCGGTACGGCGCCTGACCGGCGTGGCCACGCGCGAATGGGATTACCTGCACCACGCGATCGTCACCAGCGTGCGCAGCGCCAACCCGCATCAAATGACCGCCTGGCAACGTTTCACCGATAACGGCCCCCTGGCGTTTCTGCCGCTGGAGCGCGATGGACAGCAGGACTGGTGCTCGATCGTCTGGTCGACCACCCCAAGCGAGGCCGAACGCTTGATGGCGCTGGACGACGACAGCTTCTGTCGTGAACTGGAGCGGGCCTTCGAAGGTCGCCTGGGGTCTGTGCTCAGTGCCGATCCACGGCTGTGCGTGCCGCTGCGTCAGCGCCATGCCAAGCGTTACGTGGCCGAAGGCCTGGCCCTGATCGGCGACGCTGCCCACACCATTCACCCGTTGGCCGGGCAGGGTGTGAACCTTGGCTTCCTCGACGCAGCCGTGCTCGCCGAAGTATTGCTGCAAGCCACGGAGCGCGGCGAGCGACTGGCGGACGTGAAAGTGCTGAGCCGCTTCGAACGCCGGCGCATGCCGCACAACCTGGCCTTGATGGCGGCGATGGAGGGCTTCGAGCGCTTGTTCCAGGCCAACCCGTTGCCGGTGCGCTGGCTGCGTAATGCCGGGTTGAAGCTGGTGGATCAGATGCCGGAGGCCAAGGCGTTGTTCGTGCGCGAGGCGCTGGGGTTGACCGGGGACCTGCCGGCCCTGGCCAAGGCCTGATGCTTTATCGAGGCTGGTCGCGAAGGCATCGGTGAACTCACCAAGAACCCCATGCCATGCAACATCTGGTAACTCCTCCGCCAACTGTTCGATTGAGATGGTAAATGTGAGTCCTTATCATTTGGCCTCACTTTTCCAATCGAGAGATGGCTCCCATGTTGGCATCGAAGCGTCTACTGACGGCACTCGCCCTGACCCTGATCGGCAGCACCGCCGCCCAGGCCGCTGACGAGGTGGTGGTCTACTCCTCGCGTATCGACGAGCTGATCAAGCCGGTGTTCGATGCCTACACCGCGAAAACCGGTGTGAAGGTGAAATTCATCACCGACAAGGAAGCGCCTTTGATGCAGCGCATCAAGGCCGAAGGCGAGAACGCAACCGCCGACCTGCTGTTGACCGTCGACGCCGGCAACCTCTGGCAGGCCGAGCAAATGGGCATCCTGCAGCCCTTCACCTCGAAAACCATCGACACCAACATCCCGGCCCAGTACCGCTCTTCCAGCCACGCCTGGACCGGCCTGAGCCTGCGGGCGCGGACGATTGCCTATTCCACCGACCGGGTGAAGCCGGGCGAGTTGACCACCTATGAAGCCCTGGCCGACAAGAATTGGGAAGGCCGCTTGTGCCTGCGGACGGCAAAGAAGGTCTACAACCAGTCGCTGACCGCCACCATGATCGAAGTCCACGGCGCGGAACAAACCGAGAAAATCCTCAAGGGCTGGGTCAACAACCTGTCCACCGATGTGTTCTCCGATGACGTCGCCGTGCTCGAAGCGATCAGTGCCGGCCAGTGCGACGTCGGCATCGTCAACACCTACTACTACGGTCGCCTGCACAAGCAGAATCCCGAGCTGGCGGTGAAGCTGTTCTGGCCTAACCAGGCCGATCGGGGCGTGCACGTGAACCTGTCGGGTATCGGCCTGACCAAGCATGCGCCGCATCCGGACGCGGCCAAGGCGCTGGTGGAGTGGATGACCACGGCGCAAGCGCAGAAGATCTTCGCCGACATCAACCAGGAGTTCCCGGCCAACCCTGCGGTCAAACCGTCGGCCGAAGTGGCCAGTTGGGGCGAGTTCGTCGCCGATACCCTGCCGGTGGAAGTGGCCGGCAAGCGCCAGGCCGAAGCCATTCGCATGATGGATCGGGCTGGCTGGAACTGACGCCACCGTTATACTGCGCGCCGTGATCGCTCCCGCACCGTATCGGGAGCGTTGTGCCCACGCCTGACGTGGGCACGTTCATTTTAACGAGAGTTTTTCCTTGGCCCACCCCGCCCAACGCCGCTGGTACCCCCTGGTCTTCGCCATCGCTGCGCTGGTCCTGCTGCCCCTGAGCGTTTTGCTGCTGTCCTGGCAAACCATCGATCAACAGATCTGGTCTCACCTCTGGGACACCCAGATGCCGCGTCTGCTGGGCAATACGGTGACCCTGGTCCTGGGCGTCGGGATTGGCGTCACGCTGCTGGGGGTCAGCCTCGCGTGGCTCACCAGCCTGTGCGAGTTTCCAGGGCGCCGCTGGCTGGATTGGGCGTTGATGCTGCCGTTCGCGATTCCCGCCTACGTGCTGGCCTTTGTCTTCGTCGGCCTGCTGGATTTCGCCGGCCCCGTGCAGACGCTGATGCGTGAATGGTTCGGCGCCGGTCTGAGGTTGCCGCGAGTGCGCTCGACCGGTGGCGTCATCCTGGTCTTGGTTCTGGTCTTCTATCCCTACGTTTACCTGTTGGCGCGCACGGCGTTCCTGGCGCAGGGCAAAGGCCTGATGGAGGCGGCACGGGTCCTCGGGCAATCACCCTGGCAAGCGTTCTGGCGCGTCGCGCTGCCCATGGCGCGGCCGGCCATCGGGGCGGGTGTGGCCTTGGCGTTGATGGAAACCCTGGCGGATTTCGGTGCAGTGTCGGTGTTCAACTTCGACACCTTTACCACCGCCATCTACAAGACCTGGTACGGCTTCTTCAGCCTCTCCAGCGCGGCGCAACTGGCCAGCCTGTTGCTGCTGGTGGTGATGGTGGTGCTCTACGGCGAGCGCCGGGCCCGTGGGGCCAACCGCGCCAGTAACGAGCGGCCAAGGGTCAAGGCGTTGTATCACCTGCGGGGATTCAAGGCGCTGGCGGCGACGAGTTGGTGCGCCCTGGTGTTCGCCTGCGCCTTTGTCATTCCGATGCTGCAATTGGCGGTGTGGTTCTGGCAGCGTGGTCGTTTCGACCTGGACGAGCGATACGCCGGGCTGATTGTCCACACGCTGTACCTGGGGGTCATGGCGGCGTTGATTACCGTCAGTGTCGCGCTGGTGCTGGCGTTTGCCGGGCGTCTGGCGCCCACGCGGGCGATCCGCTCCGGCGTGAGCCTGGCCAATCTGGGCTACGCGTTGCCGGGCTCGGTGCTGGCGGTGTCGATCATGCTGGCGTTCAGTTACCTGGATCGCGAAGTGGTGATCCCTGTTTCGGGCTGGCTGGGCGGTGCCGGCAAGCCATTGCTGCTGGGCAGCCTGTCGGCCTTGCTGCTGGCGTACCTGGTGCGGTTCATCGCCGTGGCCTACGGTCCGCTGGAAAGCAGCCTGGCGCGAATACGGCCATCTTTGCCCGAAGCAGCGCGTAGCCTCGGCGTCAGTGGGCCTCGACTGTTTTTCAAAGTGTATCTGCCGTTGTTGCTGCCGGGCACCTTGAGTGCCGCGTTGCTGGTGTTCGTCGACGTGCTCAAGGAAATGCCCGCGACGTTGCTGATGCGCCCGTTTGGCTGGGACACGCTGGCGGTAAGGATCTTTGAAATGACCAGTGAAGGGGAGTGGGCAAGAGCGTCGTTGCCCGCCCTGACCCTGGTTTTGGTCGGGTTGTTGCCGGTCATCGGATTGATTCGACGTTCGGCCCATCAAAACAGCTAGGTGTCAGTCCTACACCTTGAGGCTACAATGCGCGGCATTCGGTGCGGTCCGTCTGACAGACCCGGTTGCTGAAATCGGCTCAAAGCCCTTTATCCAAAGGCCTTTATCCCGTGCAGTACCGGCCCGTACCCTCGCCAAGCCCGGAAGGAGAAACCCATGGGACAGCGTACGCCTCTGTATGACCTTCACCTCGCCCTCGGTGCGAAGATGGTCGATTTTGGCGGTTGGGACATGCCTTTGCATTACGGTTCGCAAGTCGAGGAACACCATCAGGTGCGCCGCGACTGCGGGGTTTTCGATGTCTCCCACATGACCGTGATCGATGTCGGCGGAAGGCAGGCCAAGGCCTGGCTCCAGCATTTGCTGGCCAATGACGTCGAGCGCCTGCACAGCACCGGCCGTGCCCTGTACAGCGCCATGCTCAATGAGCGTGGCGGCATCGTCGACGACATGATCGTCTACCGCCTCGACGACGGTTATCGGCTGGTGGTCAACGCCTCCACCCGCGATCAGGACCTGGCATGGATGCAGGCCCACCTCGATGGCTTCGACGTGCACCTGCACGAGCGGCCGGAATTGGCGATGCTCGCCATTCAAGGCCCTCACGCCCGGCACAAGATCAGCGAACTGGTCACCCAGTCTCGCGGCAACCTGATCCAGCTGCTCAAGCCCTTCGAAGGCCAGCCCGACGGTGACTGGTTCATCGCGCGCACCGGTTACACCGGCGAAGACGGACTGGAAATCATCCTGCCGGCCGATCAGGCTCCCGGTTTCTTCAACGACCTGGTGGGCGCGGGGATCTCGCCGATCGGGCTTGGCGCGCGCGATACGCTGCGTGTCGAAGCCGGCATGAACCTTTACGGTCAGGACATTCACCAGGCGGTTTCGCCGCTGGCCTCGAACATGGCCTGGAGCATCGCCTGGGAGCCGGCGTCCCGCCCGTTCATCGGTCGCGCCGCCCTGGAGGCCGAACAGGCCGCTGGCGTGCAGCACAAACTGGTCGGTCTGGTGCTTGAGGAACGTGGGGTTTTGCGTGCTCATCAAGTGGTTCGCATCGCCAATGTTGGCGAAGGGGAGATCACCAGTGGTAGTTTCTCTCCTACGCTTAGCAAGTCGATTGCACTGGCGCGCGTGCCGATGGCCACAGCCGACCGCGCGGAAGTGGAAATCCGTGGCAAATGGTACCCGGTCCGGGTGGTCAAACCGACTTTCGTACGCCATGGCAAAACCCTGATCTAACCTTTTCCGGCGGGCAACGACCGCTGACAATTTTCTTGAGGACACAGAACATGAGCGATATCCCTGCCGACCTGCGTTTTGCCGAAAGTCACGAATGGGCCCGCCTGGAAGCCGATGGCACCGTCACCGTGGGCATCAGCGATCACGCTCAGGAAGCCTTGGGCGATGTGGTGTTCGTTGAGCTGACCGAAGTCGGCACCCAGTTCGCCGCCGGTGATCAGTCCGGTGTGGTCGAGTCGGTGAAGGCCGCTTCCGACATCTACTCCCCGGTTGCCGGTACGGTGACGGCGGTCAACGAAGAACTGAGCGCCAACCCGGAACTGCTCAACTCTGATCCGTACGGCGCCTGGATCTTCAAGCTCAAGCCAAGCAACGCTGGCGATCTGGACAAGCTGCTCGATGCGGCTGGCTACAAGGCCGCCATCGGCGAGTAAGCCCTGAGCGTCAACCCAAAGCCCCGACCTGTCGGGGCTTTTTCATGTTTACGCCCCTGATTCCTGCGGGTGTACACGACCCCTGTGGGAGCTGGCTTGCCAGCGATGGCGGTCTTATAGGCGACCCTGTTTTTTTGGGTGTACATATCCGGTGTTGCGGTAACGGCCGCTTAAGTTTCCGCCCTTACGGCGGGTCACTTTCGAAAAGCGCGAAAGTAACCAAAGCGCTTTGATCCCCTGACGTACGGTGCCTCGCCTAGGCTCGGCATACCCTCGCTCCGGTCCTGCTCCGTGGGCCCGCCGCCATCGGCCATCCATGGCCGGCGGCGGCTAAACCGGCATCCATGCCGGTTTGCCCACTGCGCAGAACCTCCACTCGGCCTTCCGACGCGGCAGATCAAAAGCCAAAGCCAAAGCCAAAGCCAGATCAAAAGCCAACGCATTCTCCTGTAGGAGCGAGCTTGCTCGCGATGGAGGTTCAGGCAACGCGTTCCGTCAGGCAAACCGCGTCATCGTTGGCGACCATCGCCGGCGGGCCGGCTGGCGCTCGTTCCCCAGGGTTTGCATCCAACATCGACTGCTATGCTGGATTGACCGTGTTGCATCGACGCCGAGCGCCAGTCAAGAGAGAGCCCGTCATGTCCCAGTTGCCGTCCCTGAGCCAGTTACGCGACCCCAATGCCTTCCTGCGCCGTCATCTCGGGCCCGATGCCGCCGAGCAGCAGGCGATGCTCGACAGTCTCGGCCTTGGCAGTCGCGTCGAACTGATCGAGCAAACGGTGCCGCCGAGCATCCGCCTGAACCGGGCACTCGAGTTGCCGCCCGCCCTCGACGAACAGGCCGCGCTGGCCAAACTGCGCGGTTATGCCGAGCAGAACCAGGTCTGGACCAGCCTGATCGGCATGGGGTATCACGGCACGATCACCCCGGCCGTGATTCTGCGCAACGTGCTGGAAAATCCCGGTTGGTACACCGCCTACACGCCCTATCAACCGGAGATCGCCCAGGGTCGGCTCGAAGCCCTGCTGAATTTCCAGCAATTGACCATCGACCTCACCGGGCTGGAGCTGGCCAACGCCTCGCTGCTGGACGAAGCCACGGCGGCGGCCGAGGCCATGGCCTTGGCCAAGCGCGTCGCCAAGTCCCGGAGCAACCTGTTTTTCGTCGACGAAAACTGCCATCCGCAGACGATTTCCGTGGTGCAGACCCGTGCCGAAGGTTTCGGTTTCGAGCTGATCGTCGACACGCTGGATAACCTCAAGCAGCACCAGGTGTTCGGTGCGCTGCTGCAATACCCCGACACCCACGGCGAGATTCGCGACCTGCGCCCGTTGATCGATCACCTGCACGCCCAGCAAGCCCTGGCCTGCGTCGCCACCGATCTGTTGAGCCTGCTGTTGCTGACCCCGCCGGGCGAATTGGGCGCCGATGTGGTGTTCGGCTCGTCCCAGCGCTTCGGCGTGCCGATGGGCTACGGCGGGCCGCATGCGGCGTTTTTTGCCAGCCGCGATGAGTACAAGCGGGCGATTCCCGGGCGGATCATCGGGGTCTCGAAAGATGCCCGGGGCAACACCGCGTTGCGCATGGCGCTGCAAACCCGCGAGCAGCACATCCGTCGGGAGAAGGCCAACTCGAACAT
Source organism: Pseudomonas sp. IT-P12 (assembly GCF_949767465.1). Classification (NCBI taxonomy): domain Bacteria; kingdom Pseudomonadati; phylum Pseudomonadota; class Gammaproteobacteria; order Pseudomonadales; family Pseudomonadaceae; genus Pseudomonas; species Pseudomonas sp. IT-P12. The sequence goes on from NZ_CATKPY010000024.1 coordinate 372,972, forward strand.
CTGCACCGCCCAGGTGCTGTTGGCCAACATCGCCAGTTTTTATGCGGTCTACCACGGCCCGCAAGGGCTCAAGCGCATTGCCCAGCGTGTCCACCGACTCACCTGCATTCTCGCGGCGGGCCTGGAACGCCACGGCATCAAGCGTCTCAACCAGCACTTCTTCGATACCCTGACGCTGGAAGTGGGAGGCACGCAGACCGCGATCATCGAAAGCGCCCGTGCCGCGCAAATCAACCTGCGTATTCTGGGGCGCGGGCGGTTGGGATTGAGCCTCGATGAAGCCTGCGATGAAAACACCGTTGCCAGGCTGTTCGACGTGTTCCTCGGTGCCGACCATGGGCTCGATGTCCAGCTACTGGACGCTGAAGACTTGCCGGCGGGGATTGCGCCCGGCCTGCTGCGTGTCTCACCGTACCTGAGTCACCCGGTGTTCAGTGCACATCACAGCGAAACCGAGATGCTGCGTTACCTCAAGCAGCTGGAGAACAAGGACCTTGCACTGAATCAGTCGATGATCCCGCTGGGCTCCTGCACCATGAAGCTCAACGCCACCAGCGAGATGATCCCCATCACCTGGCCGCAATTCGCCAACCTGCACCCGTTCGCGCCCAGGGAGCAGGCGCTTGGCTATACCTTGATGATCGAGGAACTGGAGCGCTGGCTCTGCGCGATCACTGGTTTCGATGCGATCTGCATGCAGCCCAACTCCGGTGCGCAGGGCGAATACGCCGGGTTGCTGGCGATCCGCAAATACCATGAGAGCCGCCATCAGGGGGCGCGGGACATCTGCCTGATTCCGTCCTCGGCACACGGCACCAACCCTGCTTCCGCGCAGATGGCCGGGATGCGCGTGGTGATCGTCGAATGCGACGAGGCGGGCAACGTCGATCTGCCGGACTTGAAGGACAAGGCAGCCGAGGCCGGCGACCGGCTCGCTTGCCTGATGGCGACGTATCCCTCGACCCATGGTGTGTACGAGGAAGGTATCCGTGAGATCTGTGAAGTGATTCACCAGCACGGCGGCCAGGTGTACATGGATGGCGCCAACCTCAACGCGCAAGTCGGGTTGGCGCGGCCGGCGGACATCGGTGCCGACGTTTCGCACATGAACCTGCACAAGACCTTCTGCATTCCCCATGGTGGCGGCGGGCCCGGCATGGGGCCGATCGGAGTGCGGGCGCACCTGGCACCGTTCGTGGCCAATCACCCGGTGGTGACCATTGATGGTCCGCAGGCGCAGAACGGTGCGGTGAGTGCGGCTCCTTGGGGCAGTGCGAGCATCCTGCCGATCAGCTGGATGTACATCGCCATGATGGGACCGCAACTGGCGGACGCCAGCGAGGTGGCCATTCTCGCGGCGAATTACCTGGCGCAGCATTTGTCCGGCGCCTTCCCGGTGCTTTACACCGGTCGCAACGAACGGGTGGCCCATGAGTGCATTCTCGATCTGCGACCGCTCAAGGCACTGACCGGGATCAGCGAGGAGGACGTGGCCAAGCGCCTGATGGATTACGGCTTCCATGCACCGACCATGTCGTTCCCGGTGCCGGGCACCTTGATGGTCGAACCGACCGAAAGCGAGTCGAAAGCGGAGCTGGACCGTTTTATCGGAGCGATGTTGAGCATTCGCGCAGAAATCACCGAGGTGCAGAACGGCACCTGGCCGGCCGAGGACAACCCGCTCAAGCGCGCGCCGCACACGCTGGCCGACATCACCGGGGTCTGGGAGCGCCCCTACAGTGTCGAACAGGCCGTGACGCCGGACGCGCACACCCGGGCGCACAAGTACTGGCCGGCGGTGAATCGGGTGGATAACGTGTATGGCGACCGGAACCTGTTTTGTGCGTGTGTGCCGGTGGATGATTACCGCTGAGACGACATAGATCCAGGGTGGGAGCGAGCCTGCTCGCGATGCGGGGTGTCCAACGACACAGATGCTGGATGTGCCTGCCTCATCGCGAGCAGGCTCGCTCCCACAAGTAATTGCGGCAGCTCCGGATGCCATGTTTCCTGGCAAAAAAATGCCGCTCGATCGAGCGGCATTTTTGTCAGCGTTGAAGCTTATTCCGAGGCGACGGCGTTCTTCGCCAGGATCGCGTTCGCCAGTTCCATGTCCGTGGCCTGCAGGCCAGGGTTGTCGGCGCGGACTTTCTGCATCGCGGCTTCCAGGTACGGGCCACGAATGCTGCCGTCACTGGCGACAAAACTGCCGGCATCGTCCTGTGCGGCAATGATCAGTTTGTGATCCTTGAAGGTCAGGTAAGTCGAGCCGGTGGTGGCGCCGGACGAAATGACGTTACGCCAAAAGCTGTCGGCCATCGCCGAACCGACTGGCAGGGACAACACGGCGAGGGTAGCGACAGCAAGTTTGAAACGCATGATGGGTGACTCCACTGGGTTATCTACGGCGTTGGATCGTCAACGCCCCGGTGGAGTTCCATGCTGCCGCCGGCAACGTGTTTCATTTTTGTTCGCTTTGCGGCGTGACCCGCAACACTTCTTCGATGGTCGTCAAACCCGCAGCGACCTTCTGTGCCCCCGACAACCGCAAACTGCGCATGCCTTCCTTGAAGGCCTGGCGTCGGATCGCCAACAGATCGGTGTCGGGGTTGATCAGCGCCTTGAGCCCGTCGGTGAGCTGCATGATTTCGTAGACCCCGGCGCGACCGCGATAACCGGTGTCGCGGCACTCCAGGCAGCCGATGGCGCGCTGGGCATTGCCCGGCAACGGTGCCTGCCAGGGCCGGGTGAGGGTTTGCCAGTCGTCCTCGGCCAGGGTCAGTGGCGCCTTGCAGTGCGGGCACAGGGTGCGCACCAGGCGCTGGGCCATGACCCCGAGCACCGTGGCCTTGATCAGGTAATGCGGCACGCCGAGTTCCAGCAGGCGGCTGATGGCGCTGGGCGCGTCGTTGGTGTGCAGCGTCGAGAGCACCAGGTGACCGGTGAGGGCGGCCTGGATCGCCATTTCGGCGGTTTCCAGGTCACGGATCTCGCCGATCATGATGATGTCCGGGTCTTGCCGCATCAGCGCGCGTACCCCGGCGGCGAACGTCAGGTCGATGTTGTGCTGCACCTGCATCTGGTTGAACGCCGGTTCGACCATCTCGATCGGGTCTTCGATGGTGCAGAGGTTGACCTCCGGGGTCGCCAGCTTCTTCAGGGTGGTGTAGAGCGTGGTGGTCTTGCCCGAACCGGTCGGGCCGGTGACCAGGATGATGCCGTTGGGCTGTCGGGTCATGTCCTGCCAGCGACGCAAGTCGTCGGCGGAGAAACCCAGCTGGTCGAAATCCTTGAGCAGCACTTCCGGGTCGAAGATGCGCATGACCATCTTCTCGCCGAACGCCGTTGGCAGCGTCGACAGCCGCAGCTCGACTTCGCCGCCGTCCGGCGTCTTGGTTTTCACCCGGCCGTCCTGGGGTTTGCGTTTTTCCGCGACGTTCATCCGCCCCAGGCTCTTGAGGCGGCTGACAATGGCCATGGTCACCTGCGGCGGGAATTGATAGACGTTGTGCAACACGCCGTCGATGCGAAAACGCACCGTGCCCTGCTCGCGCCGGGGTTCGATGTGGATATCGCTGGCGCGCTGCTGGAAGGCGTACTGGAACAGCCAGTCGACGATGTTGACGATGTGCGCGTCGTTGGCGTCCGGTTCCTGGTCGCTGGCGCCGAGGTTGAGCAGTTGTTCGAAGTTGCCCAGGGTGTTGCTGTGCTGGTCGGCATTGGTCGCGCCGCTGACCGATTTGGCCAGACGGAAGAACTCGACGCTGAAGCGCTGGATGTCCACCGGGTTGGCGACCACCCGTTTGATGGGCAGCTTCAACACATGGGTCAGGTCGGCTTCCCAGCCCTTGACGTAAGGCTGGGCGCTGGCCACGGTCACCGCATCGCGATCGATCGACACCGCGAGAATCCTGTGGCGCTGGGCGAAGGCATAGGACATCAGCGGGGTCACCGCCGCGACGTTGATTTTCAGCGGGTCGATCCGCAGGTAAGGCTGGCCGGCCTGTTGCGACAGCCACAGGGTCAGGCTTTCCAGATCCAGGTGTTTGCCCGGGCGACTGAGGTCGTCCAGCTGCTGGCTGGCGATGAACTCCAGCGGATGCATCTGGCCATTGGCGGCATGACGACGGCGGGCATTGAGCGCGTGCTCGGCCGAGTCCTGGCTGATAAAGCCCTGGGCGACCAGTTCGCGCAGCAAATCGTTGAGATCCAGCCAGCGGTCCTGAAGGGCAAGTTGAACGGACATGCGGGCTCCTCGTGAACATCGGTTCGCAAAGGATAGTCGGGTGCCCGATGACTGTTGGGCCACTACCCGACGAAGCCGTATCGAACCTTTTCAGCCAGTGGCCAGCGCCGCTTCAACCCACAGCGGATCAGCGCCTTGCAGCTCAACCGAACTGACGCTGATCAGGTTGCGCATTTTTTCCGCGATCACCTGGGCACGGTGCCAACTCAGCCCATCCACGACGATCTCGAGCGACAGACCTTGTTCCCCGCGCTGCACGTTGACCTGTTGCGGAATCAGGTACTGCATTGCGAACAGGTTCAGCGCCCGGCACAGCAGGTCGGGCTCGGCTTCGCCCAGCAGTTGGTAGCGGACGCGGCAGTGGGCGTTGCCGGCGTTCCAGGCATCGGTGCGGGTGGGCGTGGTGTTGACGGCTTCCAGGTGCGGCATGGTCGTTCTCCAAAATCACTGGAGGAATTTTTACATTCAAGACCGGGTATTTCTTATCTATGATGGGGTTAATCGGCGATATATCGAATTAGATAATCCAACATTAACGAGATCATGGGTTTTTTTATGCAAGGCGAGCTGGATGGCTACGACCGCAGGATTCTTGCCCTGTTGCAGGAAGACGCTTCTCTCTCCAGCGCGCAGATTGCCGAACAGGTGGGGCTTTCGCAGTCGCCGTGCTGGCGGCGGATCCAGCGGATGAAGGAGGAGGGGATCATTCGCGGGCAGGTGACCTTGCTGGACCGCAAGAAGATCGGTCTCAACACCCAGATCTTCGCGCAGGTCAAACTCAACGCCCACGGACGTTCGAATTTCACCGAGTTCACCGAGGCGATTCGCGGTTTCCCCGAAGTGCTGGAGTGCTACGTGCTGATGGGGGCGGTGGATTTCATGCTGCGCATCGTGGCGGCGGACATCGAGGCGTACGAGCGGTTTTTCTTTGAAAAGCTGTCGCTGGTGCCGGGTATCCAGGAAGTGAACTCGATTGTGGCGCTGTCGGAGATCAAATCGACCACGGCCTTGCCGGTCTAGGGCCTTGTGGAGAAAGCGCGGGCCTCTTCGCGGGCAAGCCCGCTCCCACACCGGACGGTATCAATCCTGTGGGAGCGAGCCTGCTCGTGATGGACATCAGCCGCGCAGCAGCATTTTCCAGGCACGGTTCTGATACACCGCAATCGCCTGCTGCTTGCGCGCATCGAGCAGCTCATCGCTGATCGTCGGCTCGCTGGCCAGCAGGGCAAGCTGCTTGAGCTCACCGTACAGGCGATCCATCTCGGCAATCTCCAGCACCTGGCGGGCATGGTGCAGCCAGACCTGGATACGTTCGATGCGCGGCAACTGCTCGGCCAGGTCTTCCGGTTGTTGCTGGTAGCGCTGCAATTGCAACGACGTGGCTTCCTCAGCCAACAGGCGCGGCAACCAGCTGGCCAGTTGCGCCGCACCCTGGCGATTGCCACGAACGTTGCGCTCGGCGGTCCAGGTGCGGGCCAGCAGCCAGCGTGAAGCGTTCAGGGAGAACTGGCCCCAGCGCGGGTCTTCGAGTTCCTCGAGGAACTGTTCAGGCGCGGCCTTGCGCACGTCTTCGTCGTCGATGCCGACTTGCACCAGCGGGCGCCAGTCTTCGAGCAATGCGTCCAGCGCCACGCGCAGGTCGTGGGTGGATTGACGCGGTGCAGCCTGGCCCAGGCTGCTCAGCAATGCACGCAACTCGGCGAGGTTTTCGACCCAGTCCTGCAGCAGGCGCCAGTGGCCATTGAAGCGGTACTGTTCGGCCAGGCGCTGGCTGCTGCCCAGCAGGTGCCAGCCCAGCGCGGCGAACGCGTCGTCCAGCGCCGTTTCGGCGGTCAACTGCGGCGTCGGCAGGCTCAGCGAGTAGCTGTTGGCGTCGTACAGGCGATAGCCACGCTCGGCCTTGCTGATGTCACATGGCATCAGCGGCAGGGTGGCGGCCAGCTCGGCGGCCAGTTCCAGCAGGGCCTGCGGTTCGCCTTCGCGCAGTTCGAGCTCCAGCTCGCAGATTTCTTCTTTCTGTTTGCCGACCACCACATGGCCGAGGTCCAGCGCGGCTTCGATGACCACTTTGGCCTTGCCACGACCCCAGGCGATTTCCGCGCGTTCGCGAACGAAATCGGTGGTGAAGATCGGCTTCAGGGTTTTCTTGTCCAGCTCGGCCAGTTGCTGCGGCCAGCATTCGCCGTCGAGTTTTTTCACGTCGAGCTTGGCTTTGGGCAGGTTCCAATCGTACTCGTTGCGCTCCGACAAGCCGGCGACGCTCTGGCCACGGGTCTTGAGGGTCTGGATCACCTCGTCACCGTCGCGACGCAGGCGCAGTGCCACCTTGGCACGGGCCAGGTCGCGCTCGGGTGTGTCGAAGTATTGGTTCATCAGTTCACGGCGTTCCCAGCCATTTTTGTTGCGTTTTTTCAGGAGCGGATGCTCGCGCAGGGCGGCGAGGGTTTCGCGGCTGACGCGGAGTTTGATTTCGGTTTCTTTCTGCATGGCCGGAAAATCCAGGATCGGGAGCGCAGCCGGGGAATGAGAGGCTGCCAAGGTCGTGCAGTGTACAGGACTCGACCCTGCTCCGCCGGACGACGGTTTATTCCTGTCGCCGGATGGTTCTATGATGGACCTCAATTCGCCAGTCGGAGTCAGCGATGCCTTTGCCTTCCATGAAAGATCAGTTCGCTGCGCTGATTGCCACGCCCTCGGTCAGTTGCACCCAGGCCAGCCTCGATCAGAGCAATCGTCCGGTGATTGACCTGCTGGCCGCGTGGCTGAGCGATCTGGGGTTTGCCTGTGACATCCAGCCGGTCAGCCCGGGCAAGTTCAACCTGCTCGCCAGTTACGGGTCCGGCCCCGGCGGCCTGGTACTGGCGGGGCACAGCGACACGGTGCCGTTCGATGGCGCGTTGTGGCAGACCGATCCATTGAAATTGACCGAAGTCGACGGGCGCTGGATCGGTCTGGGCAGTTGCGACATGAAGGGGTTTTTCGCGCTTGCCATCGAAGCGGTCAAACCCCTGCTCGACCAGCCGTTCAAGCAACCGCTGCTGATCCTGGCCACCTGCGATGAAGAAAGCTCGATGTCCGGTGCCCGTGCCCTGGCTGAAGCCGGGCGGCCGCTGGGTCGCGCCGCGGTGATCGGCGAGCCGACCGGGCTGCGGCCGATCCGCATGCACAAGGGCATCATGATGGAACGCATCGACATCCTCGGTCAGAGCGGGCATTCCTCGGACCCTCGTCTGGGCCACAGCGCTCTGGAAGCGATGCACGATGCCATGGGCGAACTGCGAGGCCTGCGCCTGCTGTGGCAGCGTGAATTCCGCAATCCGCAGTTCGGCGTGCCGATGCCGACCCTGAATTTCGGCTGCATCCATGGCGGCGATAACCCCAATCGCATTTGTGGCCAGTGTTCGCTGGAGTTCGACCTGCGCCCCTTGCCGGGCATGGACCCCCAGGTTCTGCGCGGGGAAATTCTGCAGCGGCTCAAGCCGGTGGCCGAGCGGCATCAGGTCAAGATCGACTACGCGCCGTTGTTCCCCGCCGTGCCACCCTTCGAACAGGCGGAGGATGCCGAACTGGTGAGGATCGCCGAAAAGCTGACCGGCCACCGTGCCGAAGCGGTGGCATTCGGCACCGAAGCACCTTATCTTCAGCGTCTTGGCTGCGAGACCGTGGTACTGGGCCCAGGTGACATTGCCTGTGCACACCAACCGGGGGAATACCTCGAAATGTCACGTTTGCAACCTACCGTGCATCTATTACGTCAGTTGATCGAGCATTACTGCCTGACGCCAAATGGACCGACGTAATTCCCCTGTGGGAGCGAGCCTGCTCGCGATTGCGGCGTGTCCGTCACTGAGTACGCAGCTGATCCACCGCCATCGCGAGCAGGCTCGCTCCCACAAGGTCAAAGTTGTCGTTTAAATTATCGATGTCCCAACCGTATTCATGAGGAGAGCGCGCGTGTCGCCAAGCCTGTTCCGACGATAACCATCAGCCCGCTGTGCGTTTTCCGTTCCGCCCTTTTTTTGGCTGCTCTTTGTTACAGGCCCAGGTTCATGCCCGACTACGTTAACTGGCTTCGCCACGCTTCCCCTTACATCAACGCTCACCGCGATTGCACCTTTGTCGTCATGCTGCCCGGGGACGGTGTCGAACACCCGAACTTCGGCAATATCGTCCACGACCTGGTGCTGTTGCACAGCCTCGGCGTGCGCCTGGTGCTGGTCCACGGCTCCCGCCCGCAGATCGAAGCCCGCCTCGCCGCGCGCGGCCTGACACCGCACTATCACCACGGCATGCGCATCACCGATGCGGCGACCCTCGAGTGTGTGATCGATGCCGTCGGCCAACTGCGCATCGCCATCGAGGCGCGGCTGTCGATGGACATGGCGTCGTCGCCGATGCAGGGCTCGCGCCTGCGGGTGGCCAGCGGCAACCTGGTCACCGCCCGCCCGATCGGGGTCCTCGAAGGCGTCGACTATCACCACACCGGCGAAGTGCGTCGGGTCGACCGCAAGGGTATCAATCGCCTGCTGGACGAGCGCTCCATCGTGCTGTTGTCGCCGCTGGGCTACTCGCCGACCGGTGAAACCTTCAACCTGGCCTGCGAAGACGTCGCCACCCGCGCGGCCATCGACCTGGGGGCCGACAAGTTGCTGCTGTTCGGTGCCGACCCGGGCTTGATCGATGAAAACGGTCGCCTGGTCCGCGAACTGCGCCCGCAACAAGTGCCAGCGCATTTGCAACGCCTGGGCAGCAACTATCAGGCAGAGCTGCTGGATGCGGCGGCGGAGGCCTGCCGGGGTGGTGTGGCGCGCAGCCATATCGTCAGTTACGCCGAAGATGGCGCGCTGTTGACCGAGCTGTTCACCCGTGACGGTGGCGGCACGCTGGTGGCGCAAGAGCAATTCGAGGTGGTGCGCGAGGCGGCGATTGAAGACGTCGGCGGATTGCTCGACCTGATCAGTCCGCTGGAAGAGCAGGGGATTCTGGTGCGTCGCTCGCGCGAAGTGCTGGAGCGCGAGATCGAGCAGTTCAGCGTGGTCGAACGCGAAGGCATGATCATCGCCTGCGCAGCGCTGTATCAGATTGCCGATTCCGATGCCGGGGAGCTGGCATGCCTGGCGGTGAACCCGGAGTACCGCCATGGCGGCCGTGGCGATGAATTGCTCGAGCGCATCGAGACCCGCGCCCGGGCCCAGGGCTTGAAGACGCTGTTCGTCCTCACCACGCGCACGGCCCACTGGTTTCGCGAACGCGGCTTCGCGCCCAGCAGCGTCGAGCGCCTGCCTTCGGCACGGGCGTCGCTGTACAACTATCAGCGTAATTCGAAGATCTTCGAAAAAGCGCTCTGAGCCGAAGCTTTTTCTGTGGGGAAGCGGGCTGGCCCGCGAACGCATCCCCACAGGTAACCTGACGCCGGGCCTTCCTGTGGGAGCGAGCCTGCTCGCGAAGTTCGTCAACGATAACGCGGGGCGCCTGACCCCCGTGTGATCTCAGGCTCATCGTAAGCAGGCAGGCTCCCACCGCTCATGGCAGTCTCAACATTGCGGACTACTCCTTGCGGATCGACACGGAAACGACGTTGATCAATTTTTCGCCAATCGTTTTCTCGTAAAGTGCGCAGATGGGTGGACGTGCCGGGGCCGAAACAAAAATTCAACCGATACACAAACTGTAACATTCGCTGTGGATCATGCGCGCTTCGCCATGATCGCGTCGCCTTTTCGACAGGGGTTGACGTTAAACGTACGGATCAAAAGCCAATCGATCTAAGAAAAGTCCGACAAATACTATTTAGAGATTAGCTTGGGTGCCGATATGCTGTGTCCGGTTCAGGCAAAGCGCACAAAGTCATATTCCTGAACGATATGAAAACTGATGAAACAATTCTTTTTGGGTTTATGAAAAAGTCATTACCCTGAAAGGACCAACATCACGGCGATTAGACCTTGGTCGTAGACATATGTGGTTACGATTGACTTATCGGTCACGGTACGGCGCTAATCGCGCATCTTAGGATCCCGGGCGCACGACCCAGGACCAGGAACACAAGAATTAGAAACGAGAGGAGCGAAACAATGAACAAGTCCACCTTGGCCCTGGCTGTGGCCGTAGGGGTTTTGGCGCAGCAGGCAGGCGCCGCCGGTTTCATCGAAGACAGCAAGGCCACTCTGGGCCTGCGTAACTTCTACATCAACACCGATAACCGTGACGGTCCTGGCGCGAACAAAAACGAAGAGTGGGGCCAAGGCTTCGATCTGCGTTTCACCTCCGGCTACACCCAAGGTACTGTCGGCTTCGGTATTGATGCCATCGGCCTGTTGGGCGTACGTCTGGATTCGGGCGGCGGCACCAACGGCGCCACTGCTACTTCCTACGGCGGTACTGTTTTCCCAAGCAAATCCAACGGCGAAGCGGTTGATAACTTCTCCAGCCTGGGTCTGACTGCCAAAGCCAAGATCTCCCAGACCGAACTGAAGCTGGGTACTCTGCAGCCGAAGAACCCGGTGATCGTGACCAACGACGGTCGTCTGCTGCCACAAACCTGGCAGGGTGGCCAGATCACATCCGGCGACATCAAGGACCTGACCCTGGTGGGCGGTCAGATCGAAGCCGTGAAAGGCCGTAACTCCAGCAACAACGAGCAGATGAGCATCGCCGGTGCCAACACCCGTGGTCCTAACTGGCGCGACAGCAACAAGTTCATCTACGCCGGTGGCGACTACAAGATCACCAAGGATCTGACCGCCCAGTACTACTACGGCAACCTGGAAGACTTCTACAAGCAGCACTTCCTGGGTCTGGTTCACAACTGGGCAATCGGTCCAGGCGTGCTGAAGTCGGACTTCCGTTACTTCAACAGCTCCGATGACGGTGCCAACGGCAATACCCCTGCTTACTACAGCAGCGGTAACTACACCGGTATTGCAAACGGTCGCGGTAAGGTCGACAACAACCTGTACAGCGGTCTGTTCCTGTACACCGTTGCCGGTCACACCTTTGGTGGCGGCTACCAGGTCAGCAACGGCAGCAGCGACTTCCCTTGGTTGAACCAGGGTGACGGCTCGTCGAACTACACCATCACCGACATGCAAATCCAGAAGTTCAACCGTGCCGGCGAGAAAACCTGGCAAGCACGCTACTCCTATGACTTCGCTAAAGTCGGTCTGCCTGGCCTGACTGCCGGTGCCGTTTACCTCAAGGGTGACGACATCGACCTCGTAGGCGCCAATGGCCGCGAGAGCACTTCGGGTCGCTCCGAGTGGGAACGTGACTTCACCCTGGCTTACGTAGTGCCGGAAGGCCCGCTGAAAAACGTTGGCTTCATGTGGAAGAACGCGACCTGGCGCACCGACCTGCCGGGCGTTCGCTCCCAGGACGAAAACCGCCTGATCCTCAGCTACTCGATCCCGCTGTTGTAATAGCGCTCGCGTAACCGCTGAAAAAAAGCCCCGCCCGGCATCACGCCGGGCGGGGCTTTTGCATTCCAGCACGGGGTCACCCCCGTAATCCCGTACTGAAATCCCCTCTTTGCAGCAACTCAAGGCCTTCTCGAACCTCGAGCGCGATAGTCCTCGCGATGGCCGGGCAGGTCCAGTGAACAGATCTTTAATATTCTTTAAAGATCTAATAATGTCTTTATTTATTCTTTTTATCAGATCCTGAATACGGGCTACAGTTGAGTTCTACACCACACTCATCAGGAGCCCATCATGAGCATCAGACTCGGCGACATCGCCCCCGATTTCGAGCAGGATTCCAGCGCTGGCACTATCCGTTTCCATGAATGGCTGGGCGATAGTTGGGGCGTGCTGTTTTCCCACCCGGCGGACTTCACCCCGGTGTGCACCACCGAGCTGGGCTTCACCGCCAAGCTCAAGGACGAGTTCACCCGGCGTGGGGTCAAGGCCATCGCGTTGTCCGTCGACCCGGTGGACTCGCACCACAAGTGGATCGACGACATCAACGAAACCCAGAACACCCTCGTCAACTTCCCGATCCTGGCCGACGCCGACCGCAAGGTGTCGGACCTGTACGACCTGATCCACCCCAACGCCAGCGACACCCTGACCGTGCGTTCGCTGTTCGTGATCGACCCGAACAAGAAAGTTCGGCTGACCATCACCTATCCGGCGAGCACCGGTCGCAACTTCAATGAAATCCTGCGAGTGATCGATTCGCTGCAGCTGACCGACAACTACAAGGTGGCGACTCCGGCCAACTGGCAGGACGGTGACGAGGTCGTGATCGTGCCGTCGCTCAAGGATGAAGACGAAATCAAACAGCGCTTCCCCAAAGGCTATCGCGCAGTGAAGCCGTACCTGCGCCTGACGCCGCAGCCGAACAAATAGTTCGCCCATATTTATTGGCGCTTCTGATATCGCTTTCGCGAGCAAGCCCGCTCCCACATTGGATCGCGTTTCATCTGTGGGAGCGGGCTTGCTCGCGAAGACGGCGTCACAGGCACAGCGGCATTCAGATTGAATGGTGCTCATAAAGCAGGGGAATTTCAGGCCGTTTCGACGGCCTTTTTTTCGTCTCGAGAAAAGTGGCGATATATCTCTTTATCGCATAACCAAATGAATAAATATGATTTAAAGATATATTAATCACCTGTTAAGGTCTCTCCATCGAAGCGAGATCGCACACTGCGAATCGCCTGCACCGTTCAAGGAATCGTCTGAAATGCTGGTCGTCTCACTCGGTGGCAGTCCCAGCCAACGCTCCCGCTCCGGGGTGCTGCTGGAACGCTCCCAACGCTGGTTGCAAGCGCAGGGTGTGGAAGTGGTGAGTTACCAGGTACGGGACTTCCCGGCCGAGGACTTGCTGCACGCACGGTTCGACAGCCCGAAAGTGCTTGATCTGTTGCAACAGATCGAAAACGCCGACGGCCTGTTGATTGCCACCCCGGTGTACAAGGCTTCGTTCTCCGGCGCATTGAAGACTGTGCTGGACCTGCTGCCCGAGCGTGCATTGGCACACAAGGTGGTGTTGCCCATGGCGACCGGCGGCAGCATCGCCCACATGCTGGCGGTGGATTACGCCCTCAAGCCGGTGTTGTCGGCGTTAAAGGCCGATGAGCTGCTGCAGGGGATTTTCGCCGTCGATGCCCAGATTGCCTACGGCGAAGGCAGTGCCGCGGCGCAACTGGCGCCGGAGCTGGAACAACGCTTGAACGAGTCGCTGGAACTGTTCTTCGGCGCCATGGCCCGACGGCCCAAGCCGCTCGATCCGAACCTGTTGAACGACCGTCTGTTGAGTGCTCGCTGGAGCATTTGAGCCACACCCGAATTCGATGTACTCACCTTACTCAGCCGTCAACGGCCAAGCAGGTGCAGCCAAAACCCAACTGCAAAAAGGAGAGCGCTATGCGCACTGTCATTTTGCGTCGCGGGCTGGTCGCTCTGTTTGTTGCGGCTGTGTCCTTCGGCGCCATTACTCAAGCTCAAGCCGAGACCCTGCGAATCGGTTATCAGAAGTACGGCACCCTGGTGCTGCTCAAGGCCAAGGGTACGTTGGAAAAACGCCTCGCCGCCCAAGGCGTGGACGTGCAATGGACTGAATTCCCCGGCGGCCCGCAACTGCTTGAGGGTCTGAACGTTGGCTCCATCGACTTTGGCGTGACCGGCGAGACACCGCCTGTGTTCGCCCAGGCCGCCGGTGCCGATCTGCTCTACGTGGCTTACGAACCGCCAGCGCCGCACAGCGAAGCGATCCTGGTGCCCAAGGACTCACCGATCAAATCGGTGAAGGACCTCAAGGGCAAGAAAGTCGCGCTCAACAAAGGCTCCAACGTGCACTACCTGCTGGTTCGCGCACTGGAAGACGCCGGCCTCAAATACACTGACATCCAGACCGTGTTCCTGCCGCCGGCCGATGCCCGCGCCGCGTTCGAGCGTGGCAGCGTCGATGCCTGGGTGATCTGGGACCCTTACCAGGCCGCTGCCGAACAGCAACTGCAAGCGCACACCCTGCGCGATGGCCAGGGCATCGTCGACAACCACCAGTTCTACCTCGCCACCAAGCCATATGCACAGAAAAATCCCGAGGTGATCAAAACCCTCGTGGACGAAGTGCGCGCCGTCGGCGAATGGTCCAAGGCCAACCCTGAAGACGTGACCAAGCAGGTCGCACCACTGCTCGGCCTGTCGGCGGAGATCACCCTGACTTCGGTGAAACGCCAGGGTTACGGCGCGCTGTTCCTGACCCCTGAAGTGGTCGCCGCGCAACAGAAAATCGCTGACAGCTTCTACCAGCTCAAGCTGATTCCCAAGCCGTTGAGCATCAAAGACGTGATCTGGACACCACCGGCCGCCGTTGCCAAGGCGCAGTAACTCGATTCCCCAAGGAGACCACTCCATGAGCCTCAATATTTTCTGGTTCCTGCCTACCCACGGCGACGGCCATTACCTTGGCACCGCCGAAGGCGCTCGCGCTGTTGACCACGGCTACTTGCAGCAGATTGCGCAGGCGGCGGATCGCCTGGGCTTCGGCGGGGTGCTGATCCCGACCGGTCGTTCCTGCGAAGACTCGTGGCTGGTGGCCGCGTCGCTGATCCCGGTGACCCAGCGTCTGAAATTCCTTGTCGCCCTGCGCCCCGGGATCATTTCCCCGACGGTGGCCGCGCGTCAGGCGGCGACCCTGGATCGTCTGTCCGGTGGGCGCGCGCTGTTCAACCTGGTGACGGGTGGCGATCCGGAAGAATTGGCCGGCGACGGTTTGTTCCTCAGTCATGAAGAGCGCTACCAGGCCTCGGTGGAGTTCACCCGGATCTGGCGGCGCGTGCTGGAAGGCGAAACCGTGGACTACGACGGTCAGCACATCAGCGTGAAGGGCGCCAAGCTGCTCTATCCGCCGATCCAGCAACCGCGTCCGCCGCTGTACTTCGGCGGCTCTTCGGAAGCGGCGCAGGATCTTGCGGCGGAGCAGGTGGAGATGGTCCTGACCTGGGGCGAGCCACCGGCCGCCGTGGCCGAGAAAATTGAACAAGTGCGGGCGAAAGCCGCGAAACTGGGACGCACCGTGCGTTTCGGCATTCGTCTGCACGTGATCGTTCGCGAAACCAATGCCGAAGCCTGGCAAGCGGCGGACCGCCTGATCTCGCACCTGGACGACGACACCATTGCCCGTGCCCAGGCCTCCCTGGCGCGTTTCGATTCAGTCGGCCAGCAGCGCATGGCGGCCCTGCACGGCGGCAGTCGCGACAACCTCGAAGTCAGCCCCAACCTGTGGGCCGGCGTCGGCCTGGTGCGCGGTGGCGCGGGCACGGCGCTGGTCGGCGACGGTCCGACCGTGGCCGCTCGCGTCAAGGAGTACGCGGACCTGGGCATCGACACGTTCATCTTCTCCGGTTATCCACACCTGGAAGAGTCGTACCGTGTCGCCGAACTGCTGTTCCCGCATCTGGACATCGAGCGTCCCGAGTTGCCGAAAGGCGCCGGGTACGTCAGCCCGTTCGGCGAGATGATCGCCAACGATGTGCTGCCCAAAGCCGCGTCCCAGAGCTGAGGCGCGCCATGAAGAAAATTATCCACAACCTGGCGCCCTGGGCGTTGCCGGTGTTGCTCCTGGCGGTGTGGCAGTTGTCGGTGTCGGCGGGCTGGTTGTCGACCCGAATCCTGCCGGCCCCCATCGCGGTGATCGAGGCCGGGGTGAGCCTGGTGAGCAGCGGTGAAATCTGGACGCACCTGGCAATCAGTGGCTGGCGCGCAGCGCTGGGCTTTGCCATTGGCGGCGGCATCGGCCTGGCGTTGGGCTTCATCACCGGCCTGTCGAAATGGGGTGAACGCCTGCTCGACAGTTCGGTGCAGATGATTCGCAACGTGCCGCACCTGGCGCTGATTCCGCTGGTGATCCTGTGGTTTGGCATCGATGAGTCGGCGAAGATCTTCCTGGTGGCATTGGGCACCTTGTTCCCGATCTACCTCAACACCTATCACGGCATCCGCAACGTCGACCCGGCGCTGGTGGAAATGGCGCGCAGCTACGGCTTGTCCGGTTTCAGCCTGTTCCGCCAGGTGATTCTGCCGGGTGCGCTGCCTTCGATCCTGGTCGGCGTGCGCTTCGCCCTGGGCTTCATGTGGTTGACCCTTATCGTCGCCGAAACCATCTCTGCCAGCTCCGGCATCGGCTACCTGGCGATGAATGCCCGGGAGTTCCTGCAGACCGACGTGGTGGTGCTGGCGATTCTGATGTACGCGGTGCTCGGCAAGCTGGCCGACCTCGCGGCCCGTGGCCTGGAGCGCGTATGGCTACGCTGGCATCCGGCCTATCAGGTCGCCAAGGGAGGTGCCGCATGACCGCTCAACAACCTCCACGCCTGCTGCGCGGTATTCCGCTGGCGGTGCGCAAGCTGCAGAAAACCTTCGGTTCGCGGCAAGTACTGCGCGAGATCGACCTGCACATCCCCGCTGGCCAGTTTGTCGCCGTGGTCGGGCGCAGCGGTTGCGGCAAAAGCACCTTGTTGCGCCTGCTCGCCGGCCTCGACAAGCCCACGGGCGGCGAGTTGCTGGCCGGCTCCGCGCCACTGAGCGACGCCCGGGAAGACACGCGATTGATGTTCCAGGAAGCGCGCCTGCTGCCGTGGAAAAAGATCATCGACAACGTGGGGCTTGGGCTGACGGGCGATTGGCGGCCCCAGGCGCTGCAAGCGCTCGAGTCGGTCGGTCTCGCGGACCGCGCCAATGAATGGCCGGCGGCGCTGTCCGGCGGCCAGAAACAACGTGTGGCCCTGGCCCGCGCGCTGATCCATCAACCGCGCCTGCTGCTGCTCGATGAGCCACTGGGGGCGCTGGATGCCCTGACCCGTATCGAAATGCAGCAACTGATCGAGCGGCTCTGGCAGCAGCATGGCTTCACCGTGTTGCTGGTGACCCATGACGTCAGTGAGGCGGTGGCGATTGCCGATCGGGTGATCCTGATCGAAGACGGCGAAGTCGGCCTCGACCTGCATGTGGAACTGCCGCGCCCCCGGGTCCGTGGCTCCCATCGGCTGGCGGCGCTGGAAACCGAAGTCCTCAATCGCGTCCTCGCGCTGCCCGGCGAGCCGCCGGAACCGGAACCTGTTTCACCCTTGCCCACGCAGCTGCGTTGGGCTCAATAACTCAAGCCTCATCCCACGACAGGAATCAACATCATGACTATCAAAGCCATCAACGTTCGTAACCAGTTCAAAGGCTCGATCAAGGAAATCGTACTCGGCGACGTGCTGTCGGAAATCGACGTACAGACCGCTTCCGGCATCGTCACGTCGGTGATCACCACCCGCTCGGTGAAAGAGCTGGAACTGGTGGTCGGCAGTGAAGTGATTGCGTTTGTGAAATCCACCGAGGTGTCGATCGCCAAGTTGTGATCGCATGCGGTACGCACAGCCCCGAAAGGCTTGAGCCCTTCGGGGTTTTTTATGCGTGTGATTCAGTCGGGTCGGTGGTGTGGCCTTCGCGAGCAGGCTCGCTCCCACACGTGCATTTCAGTGGGAAAGGACCCACTGGGGAGCGGGCTTGCTCGCGAAGAGGCCCGTCAGACCTGCAGAAATATCAGCGCTTGGGCAGATAAGGCGGCAAATACAGCCCCAGGTACGCATCGAACACCCGCATGCCTTCCTCGGCCATGCGCGGGGTGATCTGCCCGTGCTGCTGCACCGAGCGGGCGTAGACGCGGTCGCCCAGCTCCATGGCCAGGGCGAACACGTCGACATCGCCGGGCAACCTTGGCAGTTCGAAGTGATGGTCGAACAGCTTGTGCATCAGGTCGCCCAGCTCGATGTCGTGCTGGCGGTCGGCCTGGGTGACTTCGGTCAGCCCGTGCTGGGCGAGGATCAGTTGGCGGGCGGCGGCGTCTTCGTCGTAGATTTCGAGCATCCGTTGCTCCACCAGCCGCGACAGGTCGCGCCAGTCCTTGAGCGCCGCGTGGTCGATGGGCGCTTGCAGGCAGGCGCGAAAGGCGGCGTGGACGTCGGCGGTCAGCGCTTCGAGCAACGCCGGGACGCTGGCGAAGAAGTGGTAGACGGAGGAGGGCGGAATCTGTGCACGCTCGGCCACGCTGTAGATCGACAGGCTGGCCACGCCCTCGGCGGCCAGCAGCGTGCGGGCGGCATCGAGTATCGAATCGATCCGCGCCTGGCTGGCTGCGCGGGGTTTGCGGGGTGTGGCGGCGCGTGTCATTGGGCTCTCCTGCGGGGCAGCGGGCATTGTACGAGGCGGGTTGTGAGTTGTCTCGTAAGCCGCCTTCGCGAGCAAGCCCGCTCCCACAGGCGATCGCATTCCAATGTGGGAGCGGGCTTGCTCGCGATGGCGGCCGTCTCGTGCCCAATGAAAGAAACCCATAAAAAAACGCCGCAGGTTGTGAGGCCTGCGGCGTTTTTCCTGACTGCAACCGCTTACACGGTATGCAGGTACCAGTTGTACTCAAGGTCGGAGATGGAGTGTTCGAACTCCTCCAGCTCGCTTTCCTTGCAGGCCACGAAGATATCGATGTACTTCGGATCGATGTACTTGGCCATGACTTCGCTGTCGTCCAGCTCGCGCAATGCATCGCGCAGGTTGTTCGGCAGGCTCTGCTCGTTCTGCTCGTAGGAGTTGCCTTCCACGGGCGCGCCCGGCTCGATCTTGTTGGTCAGGCCGTGGTGCACGCCGGCCAGGACCGAAGCCATCAGCAGGTACGGGTTGGCGTCGGCGCCGGCCACGCGGTGCTCGATGCGCACCGCATCGGCGGAACCGGTCGGCACACGGATCGCAACGGTACGGTTATCCAAGCCCCAGCACGGCGAGTTCGGCACGTAGAACTGGGCGCCGAAACGACGGTACGAGTTGACGTTCGGGCAGAGGAAAGCCATCTGCGCGGGCAGGGTCTCGAGCACACCGCCGATCGCGTGACGTAGCGCGGCGTTCTGCTCGGGATCCTCGCTGGCAAAAATATTCTTGCCGTCTTTGTCGAGTATCGAAATGTGGACGTGAAGGCCGTTGCCTGCCTGGCCCGGGTAAGGCTTGGCCATGAAGGTGGTGTCCATTTCATGGTCGTAGGCGATGTTCTTGATCAGGCGCTTGAGCAGGACCGCGTAGTCGCAGGCCTTGATCGGGTCGGCCACGTGGTGCAGGTTCACTTCGAACTGCGCCGGGGCACTTTCCTTGACGATGGCGTCGGCCGGGATGCCTTGCTCCTTCGCACCTTCGAGGATGTCCTGGAGGCAATCGACGTATTCGTCGAGGTCGTCGATCAGGTAGACCTGTGTCGAGTGCGGGCGTTTGCCGGAAATCGGCGAGCGAGGCGGTTGCGGACGACCGTTCACGTTCTCCTGGTCGATCAGGTAGAACTCCAGCTCGAAGGCGGCGCAGATGGTCAGGCCCAGCTCGTCGAACTTGGTAACAACTTGTCGCAGGACTTCGCGCGGGTCGGCGAAGAAAGGTTCACCTTCGAGTTCGTGCATGGTCATCAGCAGTTGCGCGGTCGGGCGCTTCTGCCAGGGCTCATTGCACAGGGTGTCGGGGATTGGATAGCAGATTCGGTCAGCATCACCGATGTCCAGGCCCAGGCCGGTGCTTTCCACCGTAGAGCCGTTGATATCCAGGGCAAATAGGGAGGCCGGCAGGTTGATGCCTTTCTCGTAAACCTTGTGGAGGCTGGTGCGTTCGATGCGCTTGCCGCGCACCACACCATTCATATCCGCAATCAGAAGGTCAACGTACAGAACCTCAGGATGTTCCTTAAGGAACACGTTCGCTTCGTTAAGCTGAACGGCACGCGGGGGTACCGACATGATGCAACACCTTTGTTGTTAAAAATATCAATCATTGATCTCTTCGGATTCCAGTCAACCCGAACGGCATGCCGAAGTCAAGCGAGGGCGTTTTTGCCCTAAAAAAGCGCTCGTGAGGCTTTTTTTTGGAGCACTTTGGGGCGTTTTTATGCCCTCCAGCGCTTGCCCGGCTGCGGGCTTGAGCGGGCCGTGTTGTATTTTTTACGGGGGTGTTGTGTAAAAAAATGAACAAGGCTAAGCTCGATTCAAACCCATAACAGCAATAATACCGGGGTGCTTCATGTCTCGCCTGCCGTTAATCGGCATCACCGAATGCTTCAAGCAGAACGGTCCGCATGCCTCTAACATGAGTGACGATACGAATGTTCGCACCCTGGGCGCGGCGGCTTCAGGCTTGACGGCGATTTCTGCGTCCCTGACTAAACCGGCGCTGGCGTCCGATATTCTGGACGGCACCGATGGCACCCCCATTACGGTTACTCCTTTCAATATAGAACCGATTCACAATGGCGGCCTGGCGATCCGCGGCACGCCCGCGCTCGCGATTCTGCACGCCCGGCACGCGCCGTGCACTTGGGTAAAAACACGATAGCCTGTCGTTGACCTACATTTCAACGCGACGCCGATGCGTCAAAACATCGCCTGGCTTGCGATAGCCGGGAAACTCAAAGCCTAGAGGCATTTATGAGTCACAACCTCGACCAGCTCACCGATTGGTTGAAAGACCACAAGATCACAGAAGTCGAATGCATGATCGCCGACTTGACCGGGATCACCCGGGGCAAGATTTCGCCGACCAACAAGTTCATCGCCGAAAAAGGCATGCGCCTGCCCGAGAGCGTTCTGTTACAGACCGTGACCGGCGACTATGTCGAAGACGACATCTATTACGAACTGCTCGACCCGGCGGACATCGACATGGTGTGCCGTCCCGACCAGAACGCGGTTTACCTGGTGCCCTGGGCCATCGAGCCCACTGCTCAGGTGATCCACGACACCTATGACAAGCAAGGCAACCCGATCGAGCTGTCGCCGCGCAACGTGCTCAAGAAGGTCCTCAAGCTCTATGCCGACAAGGGCTGGCAGCCGATCGTGGCGCCGGAGATGGAGTTCTACCTGACCAAGCGCAGCGACGACCCGGACTATCCGTTGCAGCCGCCCATCGGCCGTTCCGGGCGCCCGGAAATCGGTCGCCAGTCGTTCTCCATCGAAGCGGCGAACGAGTTCGACCCGTTGTTCGAAGACGTCTATGACTGGTGCGAATTGCAGGAACTGGACCTCGACACGCTGATCCACGAGGACGGCACGGCGCAGATGGAAATCAACTTCCGTCATGGCGATGCCCTGTCCCTGGCCGACCAGATCCTGGTGTTCAAGCGCACCATGCGCGAAGCCGCACTCAAGCACGACGTGGCGGCCACCTTCATGGCCAAACCCATGACCGGCGAGCCGGGCAGCGCGATGCACCTGCACCAGAGCATCATCGACATCGAGACCGGCAAGAACATCTTTTCCAATGAAGACGGGACCATGAGCCAGCTGTTCCTGCACCACATCGGTGGGCTGCAGAAGCTGATTCCCGAGTTGTTGCCGCTGTTCGCGCCGAACGTCAACTCGTTCCGCCGCTTCCTGCCGGACACCTCGGCACCGGTGAACGTGGAGTGGGGTGAAGAGAACCGCACCGTGGGCCTGCGGGTTCCGGATGCCGGTCCGCAAAACCGTCGGGTGGAAAACCGCCTGCCGGGCGCCGACGCCAACCCTTACCTGGCCATCGCCGCTAGCCTGCTCTGCGGCTACATCGGCATGGTCGAAGGCATGAACCCGAGTGCGCCGGTGGTGGGGCGCGGCTATGAACGCCGCAACCTGCGCCTGCCACTGACCATCGAGGACGCGCTCGAACGCATGGAAAACAGCGCGACCATCGAACGCTACCTGGGCAAAAATTTCATCACTGGCTACGTCGCGGTCAAGCGGGCCGAGCATGAAAACTTCAAGCGCGTCATCAGTTCGTGGGAACGGGAATTCCTGCTCTTCGCCGTCTGATGCGCCGGCGCTGCCGCTGTCGGGCAGCGCTTTCACCTGGATTTTTTAGGAGATTCGTATGACCAGCAACAACCCGCAAACCCGTGAATGGCAAACCCTGAGCAATGATCACCACCTGGCGCCGTTCAGCGACTTCAAGCAGCTGAAAGAGAAAGGCCCGCGGATCATCACCAATGCCAAGGGTGTCTACCTGTGGGACAGCGAAGGCAACAAGATTCTCGACGGCATGGCCGGCCTGTGGTGTGTGGCGATCGGTTACGGTCGTGATGAACTGGCCGATGCGGCCAGCAAGCAAATGCGCGAGCTGCCTTACTACAACCTGTTCTTCCAGACCGCTCACCCGCCGGTCCTGGAGCTGTCGAAGGCTATCGCCGACATCGCGCCGCAGGGCATGAACCACGTGTTCTTCACTGGCTCCGGTTCCGAAGGCAACGACACCATGCTGCGCATGGTCCGCCACTACTGGGCGATCAAGGGCCAGCCGAACAAGAAAGTCATCATCAGCCGCAAGAACGGCTATCACGGTTCCACCGTGGCCGGCGCGAGCCTGGGTGGCATGACCTACATGCACGAGCAGGGCGACCTGCCGATTCCGGGCATCGTTCACATCGCCCAGCCGTACTGGTTCGGCGAAGGCGGCGACATGACGCCGGAAGAGTTCGGTGTGTGGGCGGCCAACCAGCTGGAAGAGAAAATTCTCGAAGTGGGCGTGGACAACGTCGGTGCATTCATTGCCGAGCCGATCCAGGGTGCCGGTGGCGTAATCATTCCGCCAGAGACCTACTGGCCGCGCATCAAGGAGATCCTCGCCAAGTACGACATCCTGTTCGTGGCGGACGAAGTGATCTGTGGCTTCGGTCGCACCGGTGAGTGGTTCGGTACCGATTTCTACGGCCTCAAGCCCGACATGATGACCATCGCCAAAGGCCTGACTTCCGGCTACATCCCCATGGGTGGCCTGATCGTGCGCGACGAAGTGGTGGCGGTGCTCAACGAGGGCGGCGACTTCAACCACGGTTTCACTTACTCCGGGCACCCGGTGGCCGCCGCCGTGGCTCTGGAAAACATCCGCATCATGCGCGACGAAAAAATTATCGAACGCGTTCACGCAGAAACGGCACCTTATTTGCAGAAACGTCTGCGGGAACTGAACGATCACCCGTTGGTGGGGGAAGTGCGTGGGGTCGGTCTGCTGGGGGCGATCGAGCTGGTACAGGACAAGGCCACGCGCAAGCGTTACGAAGGCAAGGGCGTCGGCATGATCTGCCGCCAGTTCTGCTTCGACAACGGCCTGATCATGCGCGCCGTGGGCGACACCATGATCATCGCTCCACCGCTGGTGATCACCAAGGCGGAAATCGATGAGCTGGTCGAGAAGGCGCGCAAGTGCCTGGACCTGACCCTGAGTGCGTTGCAGGGCTAAGTGCTAGGCTCTGAGCGGGAGACATGAAACTTTCGCTCAGGGCAGCCATAAAGAGTGGCCTTTCCTTGAAAGACCGCCTCGGATCTTGCCAGACTAGCCGCGGTTCCAGTTGTCCGGGTTCGGCCGCTGAACAAAGTGGTTCAAAAAAGAAAAATTTGGAGCATTAACGCATGAAGGCATTAGGAAAAAAGCTTGCTGGCAAGACTCTCCTCGCCATGTCCCTGATGGGATTGATGGCGGGTGCGGTGCAGGCGGACGACAAGGTGTTGCACGTCTATAACTGGTCCGACTACATCGCTCCGGACACCATCAAGAAGTTTGAAGACGAGTCGGGCATCAAGGTGGTCTACGACGTCTTCGACAGCAACGAAACCCTGGAAG
The DNA here is from genome assembly GCF_949767465.1 of Pseudomonas sp. IT-P12. Classification (NCBI taxonomy): domain Bacteria; kingdom Pseudomonadati; phylum Pseudomonadota; class Gammaproteobacteria; order Pseudomonadales; family Pseudomonadaceae; genus Pseudomonas; species Pseudomonas sp. IT-P12. The sequence goes on from NZ_CATKPY010000024.1 coordinate 396,816, forward strand.
CCAAGTTGCTGGCAGGCAAGTCCGGCTACGACGTCGTCGTGCCGTCGAACAACTTCCTGGCCAAGCAGATCAAGGCGGGCGTCTACCAGAAGCTGGACAAGTCCAAGCTGCCAAACTGGAAAAACCTGAACACCGACCTGCTCAAGGCGGTATCGGTCAGCGACCCGGGCAACGAACACGCCTTCCCGTACATGTGGGGTTCGATCGGCATCGGCTTCAACGCCGACAAGGTCAAGGCTGCACTGGGTGCCGATGCACCGACCAATTCCTGGGACCTGCTGTTCAAGCCTGAAAACGCCGCCAAGTTGAAGTCGTGCGGGATCAGCTTCCTCGATTCGCCAACCGAGATGATTCCGGTGGCGCTGCATTACCTGGGCTATCCGACCGACAGCCAGGACAAGAAACAACTGGCCGAAGCCGAAGCGCTGTTCCTGAAAATCCGTCCTTCGGTGGGCTACTTCCACTCGTCCAAGTACATCTCCGACCTGGCCAACGGCAACATCTGCGTGGCTGTCGGTTACTCGGGTGACATCTACCAGGCCAAGTCCCGCGCGGCTGAAGCCGGCGACAAGGTGAAAGTCAGCTACAACATTCCGAAAGAAGGTGCCGGCAGCTTCTACGACATGGTCGCCATCCCCAAGGATGCTGAAAACGTCGAGGGTGCCTACAAGTTCATGACCTTTCTGCAGAAGCCGGAAATCATGGCTGAAATCACCAACGCCGTGCGCTTCCCTAACGGTAACGCCGAAGCCACCAAACTGGTGGACAAGGACATCACCAGCGACCCGGGCATCTACCCACCAGCCGACGTGCTGGCCAAGCTGTACGCGATTGCCGACTTGCCGGCCGCGACCCAGCGGATCCTGACGCGCAGCTGGACCAAGATCAAATCCGGTAAATAAGCGGGTTTGAAGCGGCTTCCTGTTGCCGCCGCCAACGCGGCGACGGCAACAGGAACAAATAAATGACGGAAAGTTTTGCTGGATCGGTTTTTCGAGGGTAAGTTGCGCGCCGGTTTTGTTGCTGGGCAGGTACGACTGTCATGTAACGCGGGGCAACTTGGGCCCAACTAATTTTAGAGGACCTCCACTTGCCTATTTTTTCTTTGTTGCGCAATGCCTTGCTGATCGGCACCGGACTGACGATGGCTGTCAGTGCCCAGGCCGCCGGCACCGTGCATATTTATAACTGGTCGGATTACATCGGGGAAACGACCCTGGCCGACTTCCAGAAAGAGACCGGGATCAAGCCGGTCTACGACGTGTTCGACTCCAACGAAACCCTGGAAGGCAAGTTGCTGGCCGGGCGCACCGGTTACGACGTGGTCGTGCCGTCCAACCACTTCCTTGGCAAGCAGATCAAGGCCGGCGCTTTCCAGAAGCTCGACAAGTCGCAGTTGCCGAACTATTCCAACCTCGACCCGGTGCTGCTCAAGCGCCTGGAACAGAACGATCCGGGCAACCTGTACGCGGTGCCGTACCTGTGGGGCACCAACGGCATCGGCTACAACGTCGACAAGATCAAGGCCGTGCTGGGCGTCGACAAGATCGACTCCTGGGCCGCGGTGTTCGAGCCGCAGAACATCAAGAAGCTGCAAAGCTGTGGCGTGGCGTTCCTCGATTCCGCCGATGAGATGATGCCCACGGTCCTCAACTACATGGGTCTGAATGCCAACAGCACCAACCCTGACGACTACAAGAAGGCCGAAGCCAAGCTGCTGGCGGTGCGGCCTTACGTGACTTACTTCCACTCTTCCAAATACATCGCGGACCTGGCCAACGGCGATATCTGCGTTGCCATCGGTTTCTCCGGCGATATCTTCCAGGCCAGGAACCGAGCGGCCGAAGCGAAGAAGGGCGTGAACATCGCCTACTCGATTCCCAAGGAAGGTGGCGCACTGTGGTTCGACATGCTGGCCATTCCGAAAGACTCGGCCAACGTCAAGCAGGCCCACGCCTTCATCAATTATCTGTTGAAACCTGAAGTGATCGCGCAGGTCAGTGATTACGTCGGTTACGCCAACCCGAACCCGGCGTCGGACAAACTGATGGACCAGGACATCCGCACCGACGAATCGGTTTATCCACCCCAGGAAGTACTCGACAAAACCTACGTGTCCATCGAGTTGCCACCCAACATTCAACGTTTGATGACCCGCAGCTGGACTAAGGTCAAGTCGGGTAAATAGCGCTTCAAGACTTAAACTATTCAGGGTTGGCTCACCTTGAGCGAACTGCACTCTTTTTTTTGGGAGTTTCGTAAATGGCAGTTGCCTCCGGCGCCTATAAGAAAGCCCTCGAGGGCGACCAGTCACCTAAACAGGTGCTGGTCAAAATCGACCGGGTCACGAAGAAGTTCGACGAGACGATTGCCGTGGACGATGTGTCCCTGGAAATCAAGAAAGGCGAGATCTTCGCCCTGCTCGGCGGATCGGGATCGGGCAAATCCACCTTGCTGCGCATGCTTGCCGGCTTCGAACGACCGACGGAAGGACGCATTTTCCTCGACGGTGTAGACATCACCGACATGCCGCCCTACGAGCGGCCGATCAACATGATGTTCCAGTCCTACGCACTGTTCCCGCACATGACCGTGGCGCAGAACATCGCCTTCGGCCTCAAGCAGGACAAGTTGCCCGCTGCGGAAATCGATGCGCGGGTGGCGGACATGCTCAAGCTGGTGCAGATGACCCAGTACGCCAAGCGCAAGCCGCATCAGTTGTCCGGTGGTCAGCGCCAGCGCGTGGCCCTGGCCCGTTCGCTGGCCAAGCGACCGAAGCTGCTGCTGCTCGACGAACCGATGGGGGCACTGGATAAGAAGCTGCGTTCGCAGATGCAACTGGAACTGGTGGAAATCATCGAACGCGTGGGCGTGACCTGCGTCATGGTGACCCACGATCAGGAAGAGGCCATGACCATGGCCGAGCGCATCGCGATAATGCACCTGGGCTGGATCGCCCAGATCGGCAGCCCGATCGACATCTACGAAACCCCGACCAGCCGCCTGGTCTGCGAGTTCATCGGCAACGTCAACATCTTCGACGGTGAAGTGATCGACGACGCCGAGGGGCATGCGACCATCACCTGCAAGGACCTCGACCGCCAGATCTATGTCGGCCACGGCATCAGCACCTCGGTGCAGGACAAGTCGGTGACCTACGCGATCCGTCCGGAAAAGCTGTTGGTGACGCCAACCATGCCGACCTGCGAATACAACTGGTCCAGCGGCAAGGTGCACGACATTGCCTACCTGGGTGGGCACTCGGTGTTCTACGTGGAGTTGCCGAGCGGCAAGATCGTCCAGTCCTTCGTCGCCAACGCCGAACGCCGTGGTGCACGTCCGACCTGGGGTGATCAGGTCTACGTGTGGTGGGAAGACGACAGCGGCGTGGTACTGCGCTCATGAACATGCGCAAATTCAAACGCCGTCTCAATCGAATAATTCCCGGTGGCCGCCAGTTGGTCATCGGGGTTCCCTTCATCTGGCTGTTCCTGTTCTTCATGTTGCCGTTCTTCATCGTCCTGAAGATCAGCTTCGCCGAAGCCGACGTCGCCATTCCGCCGTACACCGAGATCTACAGCTTCGTCGACCAGAAGCTGCAGGTGCTGCTCAACCTCGGCAACTACGCCATGCTCGGCGACGATGAACTGTACATCGCCGCTTACCTCGGCTCGTTGAAGATGGCGCTGATCAGCACCATCCTCTGCCTGCTGATCGGCTACCCGATGGCCTATGCCATCGCCAGCGCCCGCAAGGAACTGCAAACGGTGCTGGTGCTGTTGATCATGATGCCGACCTGGACGGCGATCCTGATCCGCGTCTACGCGTGGATGGGTATCCTCAGCAACAACGGCCTGCTCAATGGCTTCCTGATGAGCATGGGCCTGATCGATGAGCCGCTGCAGATCCTCAACACCAACCTCGCGGTGTACATCGGCGTCGTCTATTCATACCTGCCGTTCATGATCCTGCCGCTCTACGCCAACCTGGTGAAGCACGACCAGAGCCTGTTGGAAGCGGCATCCGACCTGGGTTCGAGCACCTTCAACAGTTTCTGGAAGATCACCATCCCGCTGTCCAAGAACGGCATCATCGCCGGCTGCATGCTGGTGTTCATTCCCGTGGTGGGCGAGTTCGTGATTCCGGAACTGCTGGGCGGCCCGGAAACCCTGATGATCGGTAAAGTGCTGTGGCAGGAGTTCTTCAATAACCGTGACTGGCCGGTGGCGTCCGCCCTGGCAGTGGTGATGCTGGCGATCCTGATCGTGCCGATCATCCTGTTCAACCGTAGCCAGGCCAAAGAAATGGAGGGCAAGGAATGAAGCGCTTCCGTTTTTCCAGCCTGATGCTGGTGTTGGGCCTGCTGTTCATCTACCTGCCGATGCTGATCCTGGTGATCTACTCGTTCAACGCCTCGAAACTGGTGACGGTGTGGGGTGGCTGGTCGATCAAGTGGTACGTCGGCCTGATGGACAATACGCAGTTGATGGGCTCGGTGGTGCGCTCGCTGGAGATCGCCTGTTACACGGCGATTGCCGCAGTCGCGCTGGGCACCCTGGCGGCGTTCGTCCTGACCCGCATCACCCGCTTCAAGGGCCGCACGCTGTTCGGTGGCCTGGTCACCGCGCCGCTGGTGATGCCGGAAGTGATCACCGGTCTTTCGCTGTTGCTGCTGTTCGTGGCCATGGCGCAGATGATCGGCTGGCCGCAGGAGCGCGGCATCGTCACCATCTGGATCGCCCACACGACGTTCTGTGCGGCCTATGTGGCGGTGGTGGTGTCGGCGCGTCTGCGTGAGCTGGACCTGTCCATCGAAGAGGCGGCCATGGACCTGGGGGCGAAGCCGTGGAAGGTGTTCTTCCTGATCACCATCCCGATGATCGCGCCATCGCTGGGCGCGGGCGGCATGATGTCGTTTGCCCTGTCGCTGGACGACCTGGTGCTGGCCAGCTTCGTCTCCGGCCCGGGTTCCACGACCCTGCCGATGGAGGTGTTCTCGGCGGTGCGTCTGGGCGTGAAGCCCGAAATCAACGCCGTGGCCAGCCTGATCCTGCTGGCGGTATCGCTGATGACCTTCCTGGTCTGGTTCTTCAGCCGCCGTGCCGAAGAAGCGCGCAAGCGCGCCATCCAGCTGGCCATTGAGGAAAGCGCTGCCGACTCCTGGAAACAACCGGACGTGCGCCGCGCGCAGGCACCGGAAGCGGCTTGATCAAGCCATATCCCTGTGGGAGCGGGCTTGCCCGCGAAAGCGGTGGTTCAGCCAACAAACGTGTTGACTATGCCGACCTCTTCGCGAGCAAGCCCGCTCCCACAGGTTTTCCTGCGCTCAGGAAGCCCAAGGCGACTGGCGGATCACTTCGACGAAGTTCATCGGCTTGAATCCCGGCTCCTGATCCACCAGCACATCGGTCTTGACGTTGCCAAACGTGGTCTGCGGACGATGGCGCAAGCCGTCGGCAAAGGCGCAGATGATGCACTCCTTGAACCCTTCACCCCGTGGATGTGCATGCACCACCGCCTCTCGCTGCACGGTGGAAAACGCCGCGTAGTCCATGCCCAGCACGTCCATTTCAACACCGGCGGTGACCAGCGCCACGGTCGGGCGCAAGTGTTGCGGCACGCCTGGCGTGGTGTGCAGGGCAATCGACAGCCAGACCTGCTCGATATCGTCGTCGCTGAACCCGTAGGGCTTGAGGAACGCTGCCGCAGCGTTGGCGCCATCGACTTCGAAGCGCTCGGTGTCGCTGCGATGCCCTTCGACCAGGCCCAGGTCATGGAACATCGCGCCGACGTACAGCAGCTCCGGATTGTAGGCCAGCTGCTTGCGTTCACCGCTCAACGCGCCGAACAGAAACACCCGGCGCGAGTGGTGATAGAGCAAGTCGGATTCGATGTCGCGGATGTATTCGGTGGTGGCCCTGGCCAATGCGCTGTCGGGGATTTTGATACCGGCGATGGTGTTGCTCATGCTGCTGTCCTCGTGGCAGGCGCCGTGGTGGCGCTGATGGGACCAGTCTGTTCCCGGCTCCAGGACCGGACAATCGATGCAGGGCTGCGATCCCGGCCAATGAGCAGGCAAATCGCGCCAGCCTCGCTTGTTGAGCGCGGATTGGCTAATTTGCACACACACATACACCCTGCACGCGTGGTGGGGTGTGCCCCTTGTCCCCTTGTGGGAGCGAGCCTGCTCGCGATAACTGAGTGTCAGTCGACAGGGTCGTTGTCTGATGCACCGCCATCGCGAGCAGGCTCGCTCCCAAAGATGCGGCAGGGTCAGCGCCGGGAAAGCAGAAGGACGATCCCCATCATGAGTAAAACCGTCGCCATCGTGATTTTTTCCGGCGTTCAGTCCCTGGATGTCACCGGCCCCATGGACGTGTTTTGCGAGGCCAATCGGTTTCTTGCACCACAGGATCACTATCGACTCGAAGTGATCGGCGTCGAGCGTGGGCTGATGGCCTGCTCCAACGGCTTGTCGCTGCAGGCCCATCGGCATTTCAGCGAAGCGCTGGGAGGCTACGATTTGCTGCTGGTCGCCGGTGGTCCGCAATTGCCATCCATGGATTTCGGCGCGGCATTCGATGCCTGGCTGCGCGACGCCTGTGCGCTGGCACAACGCTTCGGCTCGATCTGCAACGGCGCGTTCATGCTGGGCCGCGCCGGGCTGCTCGAGGGGCGGACGGTGACCACGCATTGGGAGGACGCGGCGGCACTGACCGCCTTGTGTCCATCGACCCGGGTCGAAGCCGATCGCTTGTATGTGCAGGACGGCGAGCTCTACACCTCGGCCGGTGTCACCGCCGGTATCGACCTGTCGCTGTACCTGCTGGCCAGGGACTATGGGCCGGAGGTCGCGCTGACCGTGGCCAAGCGATTGGTGGTGTTCACGCAGCGCTCGGGGGGGCAGTCGCAGTTCAGCCCCTTCCTGACGCCCCACGCCGAGCCGACGTCGGCGGTGGCGATGGTCCAGCGCTACGTGCTGGCCAACCTGACCGGTGACCTGAGCCTGGCCGACCTGGCCAGCGCGGCCAACATGAGTGCCCGCAACTTTTCCCGGGTGTTCGCCAGGGAGGCCAAGGTCACCCCGGCGGAATTTGTCGAGCGGGCGCGGGTGGACGCGGCGCGGGTGATGCTGGAAAGCACGACGGCGCCGCTGAAAACCGTGGCGTATGACTGTGGCTTTCGCGATGCCCAGCACATGCGCAGCGTGTTCAATCGTCGGCTGGGGGTGACGCCGCAGCAATTCAGGTTGAATTTTGCGGCGATGGTTTGAGCGGGAATACGCGTTAGCTTCAGGGCCTATCGCGAGCAGGCTCGCTCCCACAGGGTTTGCATTCCAGTGTGGGAGCGAGCCTGCTCGCGAAGGTCACCTGCGGGCAGCAGGGATTTACTGCGCAGCCCGCGCCGGCAACAGTTTCAAGGTACTGCGCGCATTCGCCGCCACTTCCTCGTCATTCAGATGCGCCTGGAAGTACAGACCTTCGACGTACGCCTCGGCCTGGTCGTCAAAGTGCCGGTCGAACGCAACGCCGCTCTGACCCACCGGGTTGACGGTCAGGCTGTGGGTGGGGTCGGCGAAGTCGATCAGGCGCCGGGTCGACGGCCCGTAGGTCACTGGCCAGGGGGCCGGGCCGATCTTCGCCGAGAGGTTGTTCGGCACTTCATGAGTGCCCGGTGCGGAGAACGGGCCGACGTTGAAGATCCGGTCGAGCGGCTTCTGTTGCCCCAGCGGGTGGCCATGGGTCAGCGTGTGCGCCTTGCCCCATTGCCATTGCGCGAAATCGGCGCCCAGCGTGAGCTTGAGATGAGAGAGGCTGGCCTGCCACGCAGCCTTCACCGTGTCGGCGCGGGTTTCCTTGCCGGGGGTGTTGCGGTTGTCCCACCACGGCGAGTCGGCGTTCGCCGCCAGGCGCGGCAGGGCCGCGTCGATTACCCGGGTCGAGAGCAGGGTTTCGAAAAAGTCGTTGCCCAGTTCGTCGCGCATCGCGGTGTCCGCAAGGTTGAACAGGAACTGGTTGAACAGCGTCGCGCTGGTGGACTCCAGCGGGTAGTCGCCTTGCCATTGGCTCAGTTGTTCCACCAGTTTGAGTTCGGCGGGATCGCTCACCACTTCACGCAGCACCGGCAACAGCGGCGCGAGCAGGCGTGGCCCGTACGCGGTGGTGGTGCCCAATTGCAGTTTCTGGCTGGCCTCCAGGTCCCATTTGACGGATTTGTCGCCGAGCTGGCGATTGAGTTGCTGACCCCGGTCCGCCAGGTTGTAGTAACCCGCAATCTCGATGCCGGTCGGTGACACCGGCTGGAAATTGGCCGAGACGATGTAGCCGCGTGCCGGGTTCTCTTCCTGCGGGTTGGCACTGAAGGGGTAGAAACCGTCCTTGTCCGCATCGCTGCTGCTGCCGTCGAGGATGAACCACGGTTTTACACCCGCCGCACGCTTGGGCAATTGCGCCGCCGCCCACCAGCCGATATCGCCCCTGGCATTGGCCCAGACGATGTTCAGGCCCGGCGCATGGACCTTGGCGGCGGCACTGCGGGCCTTGGCCAGGGTGTCGGCGCGGTTGAGCTGGTAGAAGCCTTCGAGGATCGGGTTCTGGCTTTCGAGGAACCCCCACCACATGGCGATCGGCGTTTTGCCGGCGTTGCTGCCCAGCGCATCGTTGACGATCGGACCGTGGGGCGACTGGCGCAACACCAGGGTCACCGGTGCCTGGCCCTTGACGGCGATCTGCTGCTCGTGGGTGACCAGGTCGACCCACTGACCGCGATACCAGACCTGGTTGGCGTTGTCCGGGTTGACCTTCTCGGCGATCAGGTCGAGGTCGTCGTTCTGGAACATGGTGATGCTCCAGCCGAAGTCGCGGTTCATCCCCAGCGAGGCGAACGGCATCAGGGCCTGGTAGTGGCCGTAGAGCTCGAAGCCCGGCGCCGAGAGGTGCGCCTCGTACCACACCGACGGCACGGAAAAGCGGATATGCGGATCGCCCGCCAGCAGCGGCTTGCCGCTTTTGGTGCGGCTGCCGGACACTGCCCAGGCATTGCTGCCCTCGAACTGCGGCAGGCCGTTATCGGCCAGGGCCTGCTCGCTGAGGCGGGCGAGGGCGTTGAGGTCCTGCCAGTCGCCGCTGGCAAGCGCAGGCCCGCTGTTGGCGTTGTTCGCCAGCACGCCCTTGGGCTGCCAGTCGAGGTCGAACACATTCAGGTAGTCGGCGCCCAACTGATCGCGCACATAGGTCAGCAGGGGTTCGGTGCGGAACGCCGCGGCAAAGCTGTAGGCCATGTAGCCGGCGATGCTGATGGTGTCCAGGGCGGTGAACGGGCGTTTCCTGATGCCCAGTACATCGAACTCAACGGGATTGGGGTGGCTGTCCTGGTACTGGTTGATGCCGTCCAGGTAAGCCTGCATGGCGACGAACGCCGGCGATTGTCGGTCGAGGTTGGCCAGGTAGGTGTCGGCACGTTCGCGAATGCGCAGAGTGCGCATCAACTTGTCGGTGTCGAGCAGTTTCGGGCCCAGCACTTCGGCCAGTTCACCGCGCGCGAGGCGGCGCAGCACTTCCATCTGGAACAGCCGGTCCTGGGCGTGCACGTAGCCGAGCGCTCGGTACAGATCGGTTTCGTTGTCGGCGCGGATATGCGGTATGCCGCGTTCGTCGTAACGCACGGTGACCGAGCCCTGCAGGTGTTGCAGTTCGACCATGCCCTGGCGCGTCGGCTGCTTGCTGTAGACGTAGCCGCCAACGACCACGGCGAGAACGACAATCAGCCCGGCGAGCGCAATCAGGAGACGTTTCATGAAGGTTCCTTGTTCTTGTTATGAGTGACGGCAGTTCCCTGGCCTCACTGTTTAACACGACCTGTTGAATCGTCCCATCGCCCGTAGGAGGGATTCTTGTCTCTCGATTTGTCGCTACTTCAGCGCATCGGTCGGCCACGGGCAGTAACACCCCACCGCCAGTGTGTGCGTGGCACTCACCGGGCGGCCTTCGTTCAGGGCTTGCAGGATCGGTTCGATGAAGCTGTTGTTCGAGTTACAGGTCAGGCCTTCGCTGTAAGGCCCGAAATACGCCAGCTTGCCGTCGCGATCCCAGATCGCCACGGCGGGGCTGGCCGGGATCTGCTCGGCGCCCGGCAGCACGTCGATGGATTTGAGGCCGCTCAAGGTGGTGGGCAACTGGCCGTGGCTGCCGGGTTTCTGGACCGCGTAAAACTCGACGCCCTGCGGCACATAGTGCTCCACCAGTTCGCTCAGGTGCTGTTGATTGCCGACGTTGCACGGGCAGGCCGGATCCCAGAAGTGCACGAGGCGGATGGCGCCGGGGCCGGCGAGGTGGTCGGGCAGGCGCAGGGGATCTCCGGAAAAGACCGCCGTGTGCGAACTGAATGCACGCAGATAACGCCCCTGGAACCAGTCGTAGGCCGCCCACAGGATACCGGCACAGAGGAGGGCGAGCAGGCTGGCAAGCAGAGTGGTGCGGTAGGGCGAGCGCATGGGGGGGCTTCCTCAGAGATCGCCCAGCTTGCCATGCTTGCCGCGACAGATGAATATCGCAGGCTCATAAAGTCCGCTTCGTGCTCTGGAACCTTCCATGTCCGCCACTTTCGACCCCGATCAGCTGCGCGCCGGCCTGCGGCCCCTGGCCCAATGGCAACCGCTGTCCGAGGAGGCGTTGGCGTACCAGCGGTTTTATGGCCTGGATTTTCCGGGGCGGTCGCTGCGCACGGGGCTGGGGCGTTTCGACGTGGACGGCTATGAGCTGGTCTGCCAGGTCTGGTGGCCGGAACGCGCCAGGGCGACGTTGTTCATGTTCCACGGCTTCTACGATCACACCGGGCTTTACCGGCATGTGATCGAATGGGCGCTGGATCAGGGCTTTGCGGTGATCGCCTGTGACTTGCCGGGGCATGGCTTGTCCAGCGGCGAGCGGGCGAGCATCCGCGATTTCGCCGAATACCAGGACACGCTGCAAGGACTGTTCGCCCAGGCCGTGTCCCTGGACTTGCCGCAACCATGGCACTTGTGCGGGCAAAGCACCGGCGGCGCCATCGTGGTGGACCATGTGCTCAACGCCGGCACGGACAGCCCGGCCCAGGGCCAGGTGATCCTGCTGGCACCTCTGGTCAGGCCACGGTCCTGGGGCTGGTCGCAGCTCAGCTATTACCTGCTCAAGCCTTTTGTCCGGGGCATCGCCCGGCGTTTCAGCGAAAATTCCAATGACCCGCAGTTCCTGACGTTCCTGCAGGCCGACCCCTTGCAGGCGCGACGCCTGCCCACCGCCTGGGTCGGCGCCTTGTCACGCTGGATCAAGCGCATCGAAGCCGCACCGACCAGCACCCGGCAGCCGTTGATCGTGCAGGGGCAGGCGGACATGACGGTGGACTGGCCGCACAACCTCGAGGTGTTGAAAGCCAAGTTCAACCGGCCGCAGGTGTTGATGCTGCCGGAGGGGCGGCATCATCTGGCGAATGAGGCGCCGGAAATGCGCCGGGAGTTCTTCGGGTTTTTGAGCAAGCGGATCAAGGGTAACAATCGTCGGTGACTGCACCGCCCTTATCGCGAGCAGGCTCGCTCCCACAGTGGTGCGGTGTGCGCAGGTCCATTGTGGGAGCGAGCCTGCTCGCGATAAGGGTTCAATAGGCGCAAGCGATCACTGACCGGAATTTGAAGTGCTCTGCCCCACCGCCAATCCCGCCCGAATCGCCGCCAGCGCCGCCTGGTAATACGCCTGGCCTTCCGCCGACTCGGCAAAGGTGGCGAACTCTTCCAGTTCGTTATCCGACAGGTCGCGATAGACATACAGCAGCGTGTTGTTCAGGTCGCTGCCGATCTGCTCCATCAAGCGCTGGCGCTGACCGTTCAACAGACCTTGCGCCTGTCCGCCGCCCAGCAGGCCGGGAATCATCGAACTCAGGCTGTCGGCCGCGACGCCGGCAATCGCCAGGCTGACCTCCGCGCCGGCTTCACGGGCAGGCAGGGCCTGGGCCAGGTGGCCAATGATCAGCAGGCGGCTGTCGCTGGCTTGCATCTTTGGCAGACCCTTGGCGTTTTTCGCCAGTTGATCGCGACGGGTCGCGAGCAATTCGGCGGCCACGATCTTCTTGCCCAGGGGGGACTGGAAGAAGGTCAGGGCGGGTTTCGGGTCGGCGAGGTTCTTGCGCAGCTGTGCTTCGGCACGCTGGTCGACGGCCTGCGGGGCAAAGCGTTGATTGCTGTTGTTCACCAGCGCCTGAAACACCGCCGGTGGCAGGCTGTTCTGGTAACGCTGCTGAGCCGCTGCCAGGGCGTCGTTGAAATGCGCGCGTTGTTCCGGCCAGCCGGCGACCTTGTACAACTGGTCGTGGCCGTCTGCCCAGGCGGGCATTACGCAGAACATCAACATTGAGAAAAGCAAACGACGCATAGGGACTCCTGTCGGCAGCCGACTATTCTCCGTGCGGCATACCGACTTGTCGAGAATTCGTATCAAGCCGCCGCGTGGCTCTGTCGGATTTTCGGGTACAGGAATACTATGCGCGCCATGCAAATATCCTCTGATCACCCGCTGCTGTTACGTATCGTCGACGAACTGGCTGAACACGGCTGGTCGCAGCAGAATATTTTCCTGCCTATGGATCTGACCCGGGCGCTGGCGGCTGAGTGCCGTAAACGTGCGGCCGAGGGCGAACTGGCCCCGGCCGCCGTGGGACGCGGGCCGACATCGGAGATCCGCGAAGCCATTCGCGGCGACAGGATCCAATGGATCGAGGCAGGTCAGGCGCCGGCGTGCGACAGCTACCTGGCGTTGATGGACAGCCTGCGCGAAGCGATCAATCGCGGCTTGTTCCTGGGCCTGGAGGATTTCGAAAGCCATTTCGCGCTGTACCCGCCCGGTGCTTTCTACCTCAGGCACCTCGACCGCTTCCGCGATGACGACCGGCGCACGGTGTCGGCGGTGCTGTACCTCAATGAGGCCTGGCTGCCCCAAGAGGGGGGCCAGTTGCGCATGTACCTCAAGGACCGTGGCGAGTACGACGTGTTGCCCACCGGCGGATGCCTGGTGGTGTTCCTGTCGGGCGAGGTGCCCCATGAAGTCCTGCCCGCGACCCGGGATCGCCTGTCGCTGACCGGCTGGTTCCGGCGTCGTGGCAACGAGCCGTTCTGATCATGCTTAAAGTCCTGGTGAGCCGCTGCCTGCTGGGGCACCGCGTGCGTTACGACGGCGGGGCCAGCGGGCCGTTCGATCAGCTCCAGCAATGGCTCGATGAAGGTCGTGTCGTGCCCTTGTGCCCGGAGGTGGCCGGTGGCTTGCCGACGCCTCGGGCGGCGGCGGAGATTCCGGGTGGGCAGGGCGCAGACGTACTGGAAGGGCGGGCGCCGGTGATCACCACCGAAGGCGAAGACGTCAGCGCGCAATTCCTGTCCGGGGCGCATCAGGCGCTGGCCTTGGTGCAAGCCCATGACATCCGCGTTGCCGTGCTCAAGGCCAACAGCCCGTCGTGCGGAAATCGGCTGACCTACGACGGCACCTTCAGTGGGGTGAAAGTCAGCGGCGAAGGGGTGACGGCGGCGTTGCTCAGGCGTCACGGCGTGCTGGTGTTCAGTGAGCTGGAGTTGGCCGAGGCGGCTGAGGCGTTGGCGGCGCAGCCCTGAGCCACCACCCAACCTTGTGGGAGCGGGCTTGCTCGCGAAAGCGGTCAGTCAGGCGGATGCATTTCAATGACACACCCAGTCGCGAGCAAGCCCGCTCCCACATGGGCCGTCATTGTTGGTGGGATTCGGGCTCGGCAACCGACTTTTGCGTAAGCCACTTCTGCTCCAGCGCCTGCAAACGGCCATCGGCCTTGATCCGCTGCAAGGCGTTTTCCAGGCTGGCGTGAAACGCCGGGTTGCCCTTCTGAAACGGAATCGCCAGGTTCACCGGCGAGGCGGCCTTGGGTTTTTCCTGCGCCAGGGACTGCACCAGCAGCATCGACTGCGGTTCTGCTTGTTTCTGCGCGAGCAATTCTCCATCGACCTGTGCATAAGGTTCGCTGAAGTCGAAACGATCCTTGAGTTCCGGGGTCAGTGCTATGTGGTTGATGGCGACGTCGTACTTGCCGCTTTCAACGCCGGTCAACAGATCGCTGGAATCGGTGACGACAAAGTCGGCCCGCACATCCAGTTCGTTGGCCAGCAACTGGCCCAGTTCGACTTCGAAGCCCGAGAGCTGGCCGTCGTCCTTGAAATTGAAGGGCGGTGTATTAGCCTCAAGGGCAATGCGCAATTCACCACGGTCGTTGACGTCGTCAATCAGTTCGGCATGGGCCAAAGGGCTCAAAAGGGGCAGCAGACAGATCAGGCCAGGCAGAAAGCGCATGGTCACTCCTTTGAATTTCTTGTTGCGACCCTTTGATTCAGGCTCGCTTTGCTATGGTTGTCGAGTGCCTTCGACAACGAATGGTCATGAAGTTGTCATGACCACGCGAATTTTATGAGAAAACTGGAGAAGAGAATGAAATCCTTTATGTCACGTGCGGCCTTGGCTGGCCTGCTGATGGGTGTTTCGGTGCTGGCCAGTGCGGCAACTCCGGCCCCCAAGGGCGCCGAAGTGTCCATCGTTTCTCCTGCGGACGGCGCCACGGTTCCCAAGACGTTCGTCGTCAAGTTCGCGGTCAAGAACATTGCGCTGGCGCCAGCCGGTGATGTGACCAAGAATACCGGTCACCACCATTTGCTGATCGACGTCAAGACGCTGCCGGCCGCCGATCAGCCGATCCCGACCGATGCCAACCACGTGCATTTCGGCAAGGCGCAGACCCAGGCCGAAGTGACGCTGACGCCGGGCGAGCACACGCTGCAACTGATGCTGGGCGACAGCGGCCACGTGCCGTTCGATCCGCCGATCGTCTCCGAGAAGATCACCGTCAACGTCAAATGACCCGTGCATGAAAAAGGGAGCCCGAGGGCTCCCTTTTTTGTCGCTCAAGTCGCGATCAGAACAGCACGCGGCAACGAATGGTGCCGTTGATGTGCTGCAGCTTCTCTTGCGCCAGGTCCGAGTACTCGGCGTCGACGTCGATGACCACGTAGCCGACTTTCTCGTTGGTCTGCAGGAACTGACCGGAGATGTTGATGCCGTTTTCGGCGAAGACCTTGTTGATCTCGCTCATCACACCCGGAATGTTCTCGTGGATGTGCAGCAGGCGGTGCTTGCCAGGGTGAGCCGGCAGGGCCACTTCCGGGAAGTTCACCGACGATACCGAGGTACCGTTGTCGCTGTACTTGACCAGTTTTTCCGCCACTTCCAGACCGATGTTGGCCTGGGCTTCGGCCGTGGAGCCGCCGATGTGCGGGGTCAGGATCACGTTGTCCAGGCCGCGCAGCGGGCTTTCGAACTCTTCGTCGTTGGAGCGTGGCTCCACCGGGAATACGTCGATGGCCGCGCCGATCAGGTGCTTGTCCTTGATGGCCGCCGCGAGGTGGTCCAGCTCGACCACGGTGCCGCGAGCGGCGTTGATCAGGATGCCGCCTTTCTTGATGGCGCGGATTTCCTTCTCGCCGATCATCCACTGGGTCGCAGCGGTTTCCGGCACGTGCAGGGTCACGATGTCGGACATGCCCAGCAGTTCGTGCAGGTTGCCGACCTGGGTCGCGTTGCCCAGTGGCAGCTTGGTCACGGTGTCGTAGAAGTACACCTGCATGCCCAGGCCTTCGGCCAGAACCGACAGCTGCGTGCCGATCGAGCCGTAACCGACGATGCCCAGCTTCTTGCCGCGGATCTCGAAGGAGTTGGCCGCGCTCTTGATCCAGCCGCCACGGTGGCAGGAAGCGTTCTTCTCAGGGATGCCGCGCAGCAACAGGATCGCTTCGGCCAGCACCAGCTCGGCAACGGAGCGGGTGTTGGAGTACGGCGCGTTGAATACGGCGATGCCGCGCTCGCGAGCCGCGTTCAGGTCAACCTGGTTGGTCCCGATGCAGAAACAACCCACCGCCACAAGCTTCTTCGCGTGGTCGAAGATCTCTTCGGTCAGTTGCGTGCGGGAGCGAATGCCGATGAAGTGAGCATCGGCGATCTTTTCCTTCAGTTGGGCTTCCGGCAGAGAACCGGTGAGGTACTCGATGCTGGTGTAGCCGGACGACTTGAGGACGTCGACAGCCGATTGGTGGACGCCTTCGAGAAGAAGGAACTTGATCTTGCTCTTATCGAGAGAAGTCTTGCTCATCTGCGTAAACCTGTATCCCGGAGAAAAATGGCAGGAAGGAACAGCCTGGAGCTGACCCCGACGGCAACAAAGCCGTCGCCGCAGCAGCGCCGTTGGGCACTATGCTGCGGGGTCGGTATGCTAGCATAAGCGCCCCGCTAAACACCCGTTCCTGCGACGTGAAGCGTTCTCAGGATGACCATGAATTGTTCGAGAGTTCTGTCGATGACCAATCCTGCCCTGATTGATGAACTGAAGTCTCTGGTCGAGCCTGGCAAGGTCCTGACCGATGCCGACTCCCTGAATGCTTACGGCAAGGATTGGACCAAGCATTTCGCGCCGGCACCGACGGCGATCGTGTTTCCCAAGACCATCGAACAGGTCCAGGCCATTGTCCGTTGGGCCAACCAGCACAAGGTGGCGCTGGTGCCGTCGGGCGGGCGCACCGGGCTGTCGGCAGCGGCCGTGGCGGCGAATGGCGAAGTGGTGGTGTCGTTCGACTACATGAATCAGATCCTAGATGTGAACCTGACCGACCGTACCGCCGTGTGCCAACCGGGCGTGGTCACCGAGCACCTGCAAAACGTTGCCGAAGAACAGGGCCTGTATTACCCGGTGGACTTCGCGTCTGCAGGTTCCAGCCAGATTGGCGGCAATATCGGCACCAATGCCGGCGGAATCAAAGTGATTCGCTACGGCATGACCCGCAACTGGGTCGCCGGCATGAAAGTGGTCACCGGCAAGGGCGATGTCCTTGAACTGAACCGCGACCTGATCAAGAACGCCACCGGCTACGACATGCGCCAGCTGTTCATCGGCGCCGAAGGCACCCTCGGTTTCGTGGTCGAGGCGACCATGCGCCTGGACCGGGCACCCAAGAACCTCACCGCCATGGTGCTCGGCACCGCCGATTTCGACGCGATCATGCCGGTGTTGCACGCCTTCCAGGGCAAGCTCGACTTGACCGCGTTCGAATTTTTCTCCGACAAGGCCCTGGCCAAGGTCATGGGCCGCGGTGACGTGCCGGCGCCCTTCGACACGGAATGCCCGTTCTACGCCCTGCTGGAATTCGAAGCGACCACCGAAGAAGTGGCCAACCAGGCCCTGGAAACCTTCGAGCACTGCGTCGAACAGGGCTGGGTGCTCGATGGCGTGATGAGCCAGAGCGAAACCCAATTGCAGAACCTGTGGAAGCTGCGCGAGTACATCTCCGAAACCATTTCCCACTGGACCCCGTACAAGAACGATATTTCGGTCACTGTGTCGAAAGTGCCGGCCTTCCTGAAGGAAATCGACGCGATCGTCGGTGAACATTACCCGGACTTCGAAATCGTCTGGTTCGGTCACATCGGGGACGGCAACCTGCACCTGAATATTCTCAAGCCGGATAACCTCAGCAAGGACGAGTTTTTCGCCAAGTGCGCAACGGTCAACAAGTGGGTGTTTGAAACCGTCGAGAAGTACAACGGCTCGATTTCCGCCGAGCACGGCGTGGGCATGACCAAACGTGATTACTTGACCTACAGCCGCTCACCGGTTGAGATCGAGTACATGAAAGCGCTCAAGGCGGTATTCGATCCGAATGGCATCATGAACCCGGGCAAGATTTTCGCTGTTTGACGTTTGAATTTATGAGCCACGAACCAGGAGTCGGTCATGAGCTATCAGCACCAGTATGTCGACGGCACGCGTATCCACTTTCCGTTGGGAAAAGTGGTGTGCATCGGGCGTAACTACGCCGAACACGCCAAGGAACTGGACAACCCGGTCCCTACGGAGCCCTTGCTGTTCATCAAGCCAGGCAGCTGCGTCGTGCCCCTTGAAGGCGGCTTCAGCATTCCGACCGAGCGTGGCTCGGTGCATTACGAGGCAGAAATTGCGGTGTTGATCGGCAAGCCACTGTCGACCAAACCCAGCCGTGAAGAAGTGCTCGACGCGATTTCCGGCTTTGCACCGGCCCTGGACCTGACCTTGCGCGACAAGCAGGCCGAGTTGAAATCCAAGGGCCTGCCCTGGGAAATCGCCAAGTCCTTCGACGGCGCGGCAGTGATTGCCCCGTTCGTGTCCGGCAGCACCTTCGCCGACCTGACCGACATCGGCATTCGCCTGACCATCAACGGTGAAGTCCGTCAGGATGGCAACAGCAGCGTGATGCTCAACCCGATCGTGCCGATGATCCAGTACATGGCGGGCTGCTTCTCGCTGCAAGCCGGTGACGTGATCCTGACCGGCACGCCGGTGGGCGTCGGTCCGCTGAATGTGGGCGATGAGATCGTTCTCGAACTGCCGGGCGCCAGCCGCTTCACCAGCAGCGTGCGCTGACTCGGCGCCCCCATCCTGCAGGAGCGAACCTGCTCGCTCCTGCAGGGGATTGGTGTGTGAGTTCACAGGGCAATCCCGCCATTTGCCGTTTTTTTCACATCTGGTCTGGATAATTCCGGGGCTTGCGGCGTCTGAGCCGGTCCCAATTGTGCTATTACCCTTAGCCTGAATTTCTGGAAAGCATCCCCGATGGCCACTCAACCGTTGCCCACGCTCAAGACTGCCCGCCGCCCGCGCTTTTTCATGCGTTGGTATTCCTGGCTTTTGTTGGCGGTTGCCGCAGCGTACGGCCTCGCGTTCGCGATGCATTGGGACGACCGAGGCATCCTCTGGGTGCTTGAGCGTTTCGAAAGCCCCGCCGAACGCCAGGAAAGCATCTGGCTGCCGGATTACCGGGTGGTGATCGATGCCAAGCCGTTGCCGGGGATGGAAAAGGACGAAGCGTCCGACCTGGCGTACAACCCTCAAACCAAAACCCTGTTCGCGGTCATGGGCAAGAACCCGTTCCTGGCCGAACTGACCCTGCAGGGCGAAGTGCTGCGCAAGATGCCTCTGGTGGGCTGGAGCAACCCGGAAGCGGTGACGGTCATGGGCAACGGCCTGCTGGCCATCGTCGATGAGCGCGAACATCTGCTGACCATCGTCAAGGTCGACGCCGACACCCGCGAGCTGAACATCGCCAACTTTCCGAAATACGATCTCGGTCCGTCGGAGGACCAGAACAAGGCCTTCGAAGCGGTCGTCTGGGATGCGCACAAGCAGCAGATGCTGCTGGGTGAAGAGCGGCCCGCGGCACTGTTCACCTGGAAGAGCAGCGATGGTCAGACACTGACCGGCGACAAGCAAAAGCTGGCCAGTGACGAATTGGACATCCGCAATCTGTCGGCGCTGGCCATTGATCCACGCACCCGGCATACGCTGGCGTTGTCCGCTGATTCCCATCTGTTGCTGGAGTTGGACGAGAAGGGCGAACAAGTGAGCTTCATGACCTTGCTCGGCGGTTTCAATGGCCTGAAAAAGACCATTCCCCGTGCTGAAGGTGTGACCATGGACGAGGCGGGCACGCTGTACATGGTCAGCGAACCCAACCTGTTCTATCGTTTCGAGCAGCAGCACTGACCCGGGTTTTGTAGGAAACATCACCCCCAGTTGTAGGCTTGGGCTAATGGCCATTAAGCTTGAATTCAGACTGCCGTGGTATTTCATCCACCTGTCCTGATCCCGAGCTTGCCTGAATGCGCCGATTTGCCCGTCCCAAACCCCTGATGCTGATCCTGTTGGCGATTACGCTGCTCATACTGGTTGCGGTTGGCCAGTACCTGCGTTTGTTCGAGCGCGCCTGGTTCAACCTGAACACGCTTTGGCAGCCGGAAAGCGCTCAGTCCATCGGGCTGGGTCACTATCACGTCACGGTCGAGGGCCGCAGCATCGAGGGCCTGGATGACGACGTGTCGGCGCTGACCTTCGATCCGGTGCGCAAGAGCCTGTTCACCGTCACCAACAAAAATTCCGAACTGATCGAGTTGTCCCTCGAGGGGCAGATCATCCGGCGCATTGCCCTGGTCGGTTTCGGCGACCCGGAAGCCGTGGAGTTCATCAGCGCCGACACCTACGTGATCACCGACGAACGCCAGCAGCGGCTGATCAAGATTCATGTCGAGCAAGACACCACGTTTCTCGACGCCGCAGAAGCCGAGCAGATGACGCTGGGCATGCACATGAGCAGCAACAAGGGCTTCGAAGGGTTGGCCTATGACTCGGTGGGCAAGCGCCTGTTTGTCGCCAAGGAACGCGACCCGATGCTGATCTATGAAGTGCAGGGGTTCCCGCATCACAACCCGGAAAAATCCTACGCGGTGCATGTGGTCAACAATCCCAAGCGCGATGCCGGGATGTTTGTCCGGGACCTGTCGAGCCTGCAATACGACGAACGCAGCGGCCATTTGCTGGCGCTGTCCGATGAGTCGGGGCTGATTCTGGAACTGGATGTGGACGGGCGGCCGCTCAGTACCCTGTCATTGGGCAAGGGGCGTCACGGTTTGAAAAAGACCGTACCGCAAGCGGAAGGCATCGCCATGGATGACGACGGCACCCTGTACCTGGTGAGCGAGCCGAACCTGTTCTACGTGTTCAGGAAGCCGGCGCAGCCCTGACCGGCACGTCTTGACCCAGAAAGGTGAGCGAGCCTGCTCGCGATGCGGCCTGACATTCAACGTTGTCTGATAAGCCCTGTCGCGAGCAGGCTCGCTCCCGGATGGCGTTACTCCGCGCGCAGGGTTTTCACGCCTTCGCTCGTCCCCAGCAACAGCAGGTCCGCCGGCCGGGCGGCGAACAGGCCGTTGGTGACCACGCCGACAATCGCATTGATCTGCGTTTCCAGTTCCACCGGGTTGGTGATCTGCAGGTTGAACACGTCGAGGATGATGTTGCCGTTGTCGGTCAGCACGCCTTCACGGTAAACCGGGTCGCCGCCGAGCTTGACCAGTTGGCGGGCCACGTGGCTGCGGGCCATTGGAATCACTTCAACCGGCAACGGGAACGCCCCGAGCACGGGTACCAGTTTGCTGGCGTCGGCGATGCAGATGAACGTCTTGGCCACGGCGGCGACGATCTTCTCGCGGGTCAGGGCTGCGCCGCCGCCCTTGATCAGGTTCAGGTGCTCATCGCTCTCGTCGGCGCCGTCGACGTAGAACTCCAGGTCGCTGACGGTATTGAGCTCGTACACCGGGATGCCGTGGCCCTTGAGGCGCGCGGCGGTGGCTTCGGAACTGGCGACCGCGCCGTCGAAGGCGCCCTTGTGCCGGGCCAGGGCGTCGATGAAGCAGTTGGCGGTAGAGCCGGTGCCGACCCCGACGATGCTCTTGTCATCGAGTTTCGGGAGGATGAAGTCGACGGCAGCCTGGGCCACGGCCTGTTTGAGTTGATCCTGGGTCATGCGGGCTCCGGAAGCGGGCAGGGGGAAACGGAAAGGCCGGCATTATAGCCCCTTGCACGACCAAAACCTCTTGATTCGTGTGGTCGCACGGCTGAAAGCCGGGTTAGACTCCCTGGCCCTGCCCAACCCGCTCAGTGATGCTTTCCGATGCTCGAACAGTACGTCAAAAAGATCCTCACCTCGCGCGTTTATGACGTTGCCGTAGAAACCCCGCTGCAGGCTGCCCGCCAGCTCTCCGAACGGCTGGGCAACCATATTCTGCTCAAGCGCGAAGACTTGCAGCCGGTGTTCTCGTTCAAGATTCGCGGGGCCTACAACAAGCTGACGCAACTGAGCGACGAAGAGCGCGCCCGTGGCGTCGTCACCGCGTCGGCGGGCAACCACGCTCAGGGCCTGGCTCTGGCCGCCAAGGTGCTGGGCGTCAAGGCCACTATCGTGATGCCCAAGACCACGCCGGAAATCAAGGTCGAGGGCGTACGTTCACGGGGCGGTAAAGTGGTGCTGCACGGCGATTCGTTCCCGGAAGCCCTGGCCTACTCGTTGAAACTGGTCGATGAAAAAGGCTACGTCTACATCCACCCCTACGACGATCCCCACACCATTGCCGGGCAGGGCACGGTGGCCATGGAAATTCTGCGCCAGCACCCGGGACGCCTGGATGCGATCTTCGTTCCGGTGGGCGGCGGTGGCCTCATTGCCGGCATCGCCGCGTACGCCAAATACCTGCGCCCGGACATCCGCATCATCGGCGTGGAGCCGGATGACTCCAATTGCCTGCAAGCGGCGATGGCGGCGGGCGAGCGCGTGGTCCTGCCGACGGTGGGCATCTTTGCCGATGGCGTGGCGGTCGCGCAGATCGGCCAGCACACCTTTGACATCTGCAAGGATCATGTCGACGAGGTGATCACCGTCAGCACCGACGAGATCTGTGCCGCCATCAAGGATATCTACGACGATACCCGCTCGATCACCGAACCTGCCGGCGCCCTGGGCGTGGCCGGGATCAAGAAGTACGTCGAGCAGCACGCCGTGACGGGTCAGACCTTCGTGGCGATCGATTCCGGCGCCAACGTCAACTTCGACCGCCTGCGTCACGTCGCCGAGCGCGCCGAACTGGGTGAAGGCCGCGAAGCCATCATCGCCGTGACCATTCCCGAGAAACCGGGCAGCTTCAAGGCGTTCTGCGAGGCCATCGGCAAGCGTCAGATCACCGAATTCAATTACCGCTACAACACCGGCAGCGAGGCGCACATTTTCGTCGGCGTGCAGACGCACCCGGAAAACGATCCGCGCAGCGCACTGATTGCCAGCCTGACCGGGCAGGGTTTCCCGGTGCTGGACCTGACCGACAACGAACTGGCCAAGCTGCACATCCGTCATATGGTCGGTGGCCGCGCGGCCCAGGTCGTCGATGAAGTGGTGCTGCGTTTCGAGTTCCCGGAGCGACCAGGCGCGCTGTTCAACTTCCTCAACAAGCTTGGCGGTCGCTGGAACATTTCGATGTTCCACTACCGCAACCACGGCGCGGCGGACGGCCGGGTGGTGGCGGGCCTCCAGGTCCCTCACGACGAGCGTCACCTGGTGCCCGCCGCCCTTGAGGAAATCGGCTACCCGTACTGGGATGAAAGCGACAACCCGGCTTACCAGCTGTTTCTTGGCTGAGCGGCTACGCTGATGGGCAACGCATAAGGAAATCGAACCATGGAAACCTTGACCGCCCTGAAATTGGCGCATGTCGTGGCCACGGTGCTGCTGTTGCTCGGCGCGCTGGGGCTGGCGATCTGGGTCTGGCATGCCCGGCGCAAGGGGGATGCCACGGCCGCCAGCCGCACGCTGCAGCGGCCTCGGGTTTTCGTCTGGCTGGTGATGGGGCTGGCGTTGCTGAGCCTGCCGTTTACCGGCTGGTCGATGGTGCATCAGGTGGGCTGGCCGTTGGGGCAGACCTGGCTGCTGGCCTCCAGCGTGCTTTATACCGTGGCGGCGCTGGCGTGGTTCTGGCTGTTGGTGCGGCTGAACAGGTTGCGGGGGACGCCGGGCAGCGTGGGCAAGTTCAGCGTTGTGCTGGCGGTGTTCGGTTTTGTCTGTTTCATCGCGATTGCGGGGTTGATGGGGGCCAAGCCGGTTTAGGGCCCTGAGTCGGGCTGGACCTTTCGCGAGCGGGCTCGCTCCCACTTGGAAGGGGATCTCTTGTGGGAGCGAGCCGGCTCGCGATAGCGATGTCAGCCTCGCAATGAAATCACCGGCCAGCCACGCTTCTCGGCCTCGGCGCGCAGGTTCGGGTCCGGATCGACCGCCACCGGGTTGTTCACCTGCTCCAGCAGCGGCAAGTCATTCATCGAGTCGCTATAGAAGTAGCTGTCCTGCAGCGAATACCCGGTTTCTTCCAGCCAGCGGTTCAGCCGCGTCACCTTGCCTTCCCGGAAGCAAGGGATGTCGGTGCTGCGCCCGGTGTA
This sequence comes from Pseudomonas sp. IT-P12, assembly GCF_949767465.1. Taxonomy (NCBI): domain Bacteria; kingdom Pseudomonadati; phylum Pseudomonadota; class Gammaproteobacteria; order Pseudomonadales; family Pseudomonadaceae; genus Pseudomonas; species Pseudomonas sp. IT-P12. The sequence goes on from NZ_CATKPY010000024.1 coordinate 420,687, forward strand.
GCGACCATCGACCATTTCGCATTCGGTGGCGATCAGGGTGTCGACGCCCAGTCGTGCGGCAATTGGCCCGGTGACAAAACGGTTGGTGGCGGTGATGATCACCAGCTTGTCACCCGCTTCACGGTGTTTGGCCAGCAGCGCCATGGCCTTGGGCAGCACGATGGGTTCGATGCAGTCGCGCATGTAGTCCAGGTGCCATTGGTCCAGCGTGGCCATTTCGGTGCGGCCCAGCACTTCAAGGCAGAAATTCAGGTAGGCGGCGTTATCCAGCTGGCCGGCCAGGTAGTCCTGGTAGAACGCATCGTTGCGGGTCTTGTAGGCCACGGCGTCGAGGAAGCCGCGTTCACACAGGTAATCGCCCCAGGCGTGGTCACTGTCGCCGCCCAGGAGGGTGTTGTCCAAGTCGAATAAAGCCAGGCGCATTGCGGTTACTCGCTGAAAAGTCTGTAGAAAGGCGCCCAGAATACGGACTTTTCACCAGAGTGCACATAAGGTCGGTCGGCGCGTTGCTGCCTTCACGACCTTTGTGGAACAATGCGGCGACATGCGTTTGCGAGGTTGTTGCCGTGATCGACCCCGATGGTTTCCGCCCCAATGTCGGGATCATTCTCACGAATGATGCCGGACAGGTGCTATGGGCTCGCCGTATCAATCAGGATGCCTGGCAGTTTCCGCAGGGGGGGATCAACCCTCAGGAGACGCCGGAGGACGCCTTGTACCGCGAGCTGAACGAAGAAGTGGGCCTGGAGCGCGAGGATGTTGAAATTCTCGCCTGTACCCGGGGCTGGTTGCGCTATCGTTTGCCGCAACGCCTGGTCCGTACCCACAGCCAACCGCTGTGCATCGGCCAGAAGCAGAAATGGTTTCTCCTGCGCCTGATCTCCAACGAGCAGCGGGTGCGGATGGATTTGACCGGTAAACCGGAGTTCGATGGCTGGCGCTGGGTCAGCTATTGGTATCCGTTGGGCCAGGTGGTGACATTCAAGCGCGAGGTGTATCGACGCGCTCTCAAAGAGCTTGCCCCGCGCCTTTTAGCGCGCGACTGACGACGGAGTTCGACCCCGAGCCATGCTCAATACGCTGCGCAAGATCGTCCAGGAAGTTAACTCCGCCAAGGATCTCAAGGCGGCGTTGGGGATTATTGTGTTGCGCGTCAAAGAGGCCATGGGCAGCCAGGTCTGCTCGGTCTACCTGCTTGATCCCGAGACCAACCGCTTCGTGCTGATGGCGACCGAGGGCTTGAACAAGCGCTCGATCGGCAAGGTCAGCATGGCGCCCAACGAAGGTCTGGTCGGCCTGGTCGGCACGCGTGAAGAACCCCTGAACCTCGAAAATGCCGCGGATCACCCGCGCTACCGCTACTTCGCCGAGACCGGTGAAGAGCGCTACGCCTCTTTCCTCGGGGCGCCGATCATCCACCACCGTCGCGTCGTCGGCGTGTTGGTCATCCAGCAAAAGGAACGTCGCCAGTTCGACGAAGGTGAAGAAGCCTTCCTCGTGACCATGAGCGCGCAGCTCGCCGGCGTTATCGCCCACGCCGAGGCCACCGGCTCGATCCGCGGCCTGGGCCGCCAGGGCAAGGGCATCCAGGAAGCCAAGTTCGTCGGCGTGCCGGGTTCGCCGGGCGCCGCGGTCGGCACCGCAGTGGTCATGCTGCCACCGGCCGACCTGGACGTGGTGCCGGACAAGACCATCACCGACATCGACGCCGAGCTGAAGCTGTTCAAGACCGCCATCGAAGGCGTACGCGCCGACATGCGTGCCCTGTCCGCCAAGCTGGCCACCCAGTTGCGGCCCGAGGAGCGGGCGCTGTTCGACGTCTACCTGATGATGCTCGACGACGCCGCGCTGGGTAATGAAGTGACCACGGTGATCAAGACCGGCCAGTGGGCCCAGGGCGCGTTGCGCCAAGTGGTCACCGATCACGTCAACCGTTTCGAACTGATGGACGACGCCTACCTGCGCGAGCGCGCCTCGGACGTCAAGGACCTGGGGCGCCGCCTGCTCGCCTACCTGCAGGAAGAGCGCCAGCAGAACCTGGTCTACCCGGAAAAAACCATTCTGGTCGCCGAGGAACTGACGCCGGCCATGCTCGGCGAGGTGCCGGAAGGCACGCTGGTCGGCCTGGTCTCGGTGCTCGGTTCGGGCAACTCCCACGTCGCGATCCTGGCCCGGGCCATGGGCATCCCGACGGTGATGGGCCTGGTCGACCTGCCGTACGCCAAGGTCGACGGCATCGGCATGATCGTCGACGGCCATCGCGGTGAGGTCTTCACCAACCCCAGCGAAGTATTGCGCAAGCAATTTGCCGAGGTGGTGGAAGAAGAGAAGCAACTGGCCCTGGGCCTCGATTCCCTGCGCGACCTGCCCTGCGTGACCGTCGACGGTCACCGCATGCCGCTGTGGGTCAACACCGGCCTGCTGGCGGACGTGGCGCGGGCGCAGAAGCGCGGCGCCGAAGGCGTAGGTCTGTACCGCACCGAAGTGCCGTTCATGATCAACCAGCGCTTCCCCAGCGAAAAGGAGCAGCTGGCGATCTATCGCGAGCAGCTCGCCGCGTTCCACCCGCAACCGGTGACCATGCGTACGCTGGACATCGGTGGCGACAAGGCGCTGTCGTACTTCCCGATCAAGGAAGACAACCCGTTCCTTGGCTGGCGCGGGATTCGCGTCACCCTCGACCACCCGGAAATCTTCCTGGTGCAGACCCGCGCGATGCTCAAGGCCAGCGAAGGCCTGAACAACCTGCGCATTCTGCTGCCGATGATCTCCGGCATCCATGAACTCGAAGAAGCCCTGCACCTGATTCACCGGGCCTGGGGCGAAGTGCGCGACGAAGGCACCGACGTGCCGATGCCGCCGATTGGCGTGATGATCGAGATTCCGGCAGCGGTGTACCAGACCAAGGAACTGGCGCGGCAGGTGGACTTCCTGTCGGTCGGCTCCAACGACCTGACCCAGTACCTGCTGGCCGTGGACCGTAACAACCCACGGGTGGCGGATCTCTACGACTACCTGCACCCGGCGGTGCTCCAGGCGTTGCAGAACGTGGTGCGTGATGCCCATGCCGAAGGCAAGCCGGTGAGTATCTGCGGCGAGATGGCCGGCGACCCGGCGGCGGCGGTGCTGTTGATGGCGATGGGCTTCGACAGCCTGTCGATGAACGCCACCAACTTGCCGAAGGTGAAGTGGATGCTGCGCCAGATCAACCTGGACATGGCCAAGGAGTTGCTGGCCGAATTGATGACCATCGACAACCCGCAGGTGATCCACAGCTCGCTGCAACTGGCGCTGAAGAACCTCGGGTTGGCGCGGATGGTCAACCCGGCGGCGGCCAAGGTTCTCTGAAACCGAGGTCGCCTTCGCGAACAGGCTCGCGCCCACGGTGGAACTGTGTACACAGAGCCCATGAGGGAGCGAGCTTGCTCGGAAGGCGTCAGCCCGGACAACGCTATACGCGGATGTGCACCTCCCCAAGATGCCCGCCATAGGGCCCAAAACTCCGCTCGACCATCTGCCGCGAACCATCCGCCCGGACAATCAACGCCGTACTTGCCCGCGTGCCATAACTCTGGCTGGCAATGAACACGCTCGACAACATCGTCTCGGTCGCCAGCCCCACCCCGGTGTCCGGCAGCTCGGCGAACGGCGCCGTCTGCGTGTCACTGAGCAGCGCCAGCAACGCCTCGGGCTGCGGGTCGTCCAGCACCGCCTGCAGCATGGCCCGGGCCTTGAGCAACTTGGGCCACGGCGTGTCCAGCCCCGCATTAGACAAGCCGTAGACCCCCGGCTGCAACATCACCGCCTCGGCGGCGCGGGCGTGGTAGTACCACAACTCGTTGGCATTGCCGACCAGCAGGTTGAACCCGGCATATTCCAGCGAACGGCCGACAACGTCGTCCAGATAGTCATCGATCGGCATCTCGCCGCCGAGAAAGCGCGCGACCAATTCGCCACGGGATTTGCGTGCGGCCGGTTGGTGGGGATCGCGGATATTGGTCAGCGCGGCAAAGCGCCCGTTGGCACCGACCCCGAGCCAGGTGCCCCCGGCCTCCAGGTCGCGGCCGGCATAGACCTGCGGGGCGTGCGGCCATTGCGCCAGTGGCTGGCTGGGCCGGGCATAGAATTCGTCGCGGTTGGCCGCGACGATCAGCGGCAGGGCATGACCCGGGCGCCAGGCAAAGACAATCAGGCACATAAGGTGGTCCCTGTGTATTTTTGCCCACTCTACGCAGACATCGCTCATCGATCCATCGGCTTCACAGTAGAGCCGGAGGCCGTGCATCCGTTACCATGCCGATCCGGTTTTGACTCGAGAGTAGGGATCATCCATGGAGTTTCTGCTCTATCTGGCGCTTGGCGCCTGCGCAGGCGTGCTGGCCGGCCTGTTTGGCGTCGGTGGCGGGATCATCATCGTGCCCGTGCTGGTGTTCAGTTTCACCCTGCAGGGTTTCGATGCCTCGATCCTGACGCACCTGGCGGTCGGCACCTCCCTGGCGACGATCATCTTCACCTCGGTCAATGCGGTGCGCGAGCATCATCGCCGCGGTGCCGTGCGCTGGCCGATCTTTGCCTGGATGACCGTCGGTATCCTGATGGGGGCCGGAGTCGGCGCGTTGACCGCTGAAGCGATCTCCGGGCCCAACCTGCAGAAGATCATCGGCGTGTTCGCCTTGGTCATCGCCGCGCAACTGATGCTGGACGTCAAGCCCAAGGCCAGCCGAACGGTGCCCGGCAAAATCGGTCTGACCCTGGCGGGCACCGTGATTGGCTGGGCCTCGGCGATCTTCGGGATTGGCGGCGGGTCGCTGACCGTGCCGTTTCTGACCTGGCGCAGCGTGCCGATGCAGCAAGCCGTGGCGACGTCGTCGGCCTGCGGCCTGCCAATCGCCTTGGCCAGTGCATTGAGTTTCATGATTCTGGGGTGGCACGATCCGCTGTTGCCGGCCCATAGTCTCGGTTTCGTTTATCTGCCGGCGCTGCTGGGCATTGCCCTGACCAGCATGGTCTTCGCCCGCCTGGGGGCGCGACTGGCCCACAGGCTGTCGCCGCGCTTGCTGAAAAGGCTGTTCGCCGCTTTGCTGTTCTGCGTGGGTTTGAACTTCCTGCTCTGAGGCACCGCAATCCTGGCTTAATCCTGGCGTGACAGCGTCGCCCGGGAATTTTCAATGTTTCAACGCTTACGAGGAGTCGCAATGCTGCCTTACCCGCAGATCGACCCGGTGGCTTTGGCCATCGGTCCGCTGAAAATCCACTGGTACGGCCTGATGTACCTGATCGGCATCGGCGGTGCGTGGCTGCTGGCGTCGCGCCGGCTCAACCGCTTCGACCCGACCTGGACCAAGGAGAAACTCTCCGACATGGTGTTCTGGATGTCGATGGGCGTCATCGTCGGCGGTCGCCTGGGTTACGTGCTGTTCTACGATCTGAGTGCCTACCTCGCCAACCCGATGCTGATTTTCGAGGTGTGGAAGGGCGGCATGTCCTTCCATGGCGGCTTCATCGGCGTGATGCTGGCAGCGCTGTGGTTCGGCAAGAAGCACAACAAGTCGTTCTTCCAGCTGATGGACTTCGTGGCGCCGATGGTGCCGATCGGCCTGGGCGCCGGGCGTATCGGCAATTTCATCAACGCCGAATTGTGGGGCAAGGCCACCGACGTGCCGTGGGCCATGGTGTTCCCGCCGTTCAGCGATCCGGCACAACTGCCGCGTCACCCATCGCAGCTGTACCAGTTCGCCCTGGAAGGCGTCGCGCTGTTCCTGATCCTGTGGCTGTACTCGCGCAAGCCGCGGCCCACCATGGCGGTGTCGGGAATGTTCGCGCTGTTCTACGGGATCTTCCGGTTCATCGTCGAATTCGTCCGCGTACCGGATGCGCAACTGGGCTACCTGGCCTGGAACTGGCTGACCATGGGTCAGGTGCTGTGCGTGCCGATGATCATCGGCGGCCTGTTCCTGATCTGGCTGGCCTACAATCGCGCACCGGCGCCGCCAGCGGCTGCTGCATAAATTCGAACCCCGGGGCTCCGGCCCCGGGTTCAAGGACACAGGTAACTCATGAAGCAATATCTCGAACTGGTCGCCCACGTCATCAAGAACGGCACCAAGCAAGCCAACCGCACTGGCGTGAACACCATCAGCTTCCCCGGCGCGATGCTGCGTTATGACCTGCAGGAAGGTTTTCCGGCGATCACCACCCGCAAGATGGCCTTCAAGTCGGCCATTGGCGAAATGTGCGGCTTCCTGCGTGGGGTGAACAACGCCGCCGAATTCCGCGCGCTGGGTTGCAAGGTCTGGGACCAGAACGCCAACGAAAACGCCCAGTGGCTGGCCAACCCGTTCCGCCAGGGCGAAGACGACCTCGGCGAGATCTATGGCGTGCAATGGCGCAAATGGCCGGCGTACAAGCAGATCCCGCTCAGCAACCCGGCGGCCATCGAGCAGACCTTGAGCCAGGGCTATCGCCAGATCGCCGAAGGCGAAGAAGACGGCCAGGCCTACGTGGTGCTGTACAAGGCGATCGATCAGGTCCGCCAGTGCGTCGACACCATCATCAAGGACCCGGGCAGCCGCCGCATCCTGTTCCACGGTTGGAACGTTGCGCAACTCGATGAAATGGCCTTGCCACCGTGCCATCTGCTGTATCAGTTCCACCCGAATGTCGAGACCAGAGAGATTTCCCTGACCCTCTACATCCGCTCCAACGACCTGGGCCTGGGCACGCCGTTCAACCTCACCGAGGGCGCGGCACTGCTGAGCCTGATCGGTCGCCTGACCGGTTATACGCCGCGTTGGTTCACCTATTTCATCGGTGACGCGCACGTCTATGAAAATCACCTGGACATGCTCAACGAACAGCTCAAGCGCGAGCCGTTCCCGATGCCGAAGCTGGTGATCAGCGACCGTGTGCCGGAGTTTGCCAGGACGGGTGTGTATCAGCCGGAATGGCTGGAGTTGATCGAGCCGGGTGATTTCTCGCTAGAGGGTTATCAGCACCATGCGCCGATGACGGCGCCGATGGCCGTTTAAAAAATACGCAATCGCTGTGGGAGCGAGCTTGCTCGCGAAAGCGCTACATCAGTCGACTTCACGGTTGAATGATCCACCGCATTCGCGAGCAGGCTCGCTCCCACACTGGGTTTTGTGATGGGCTCAGTGGCCGTGACTACGCCCCACATGCGAAGGCTCGACCTCCGTCGCCACCACCCCGCCACTGACCTCCAGCCGCTGCAGGATCCCGCACTGATCGATATCCGGCCCTTCGCCACAGCGGCGGCGCAGGTCGATCAACTGCGCCTGCAGCGCCAGCAACCCGTCGATTCGTGCCTTCACGTGATGAATGTGTTCGTCGACCAGCGCATTCACGCTTTCGCACTGGTCCTGCGGGCTGTCGCGAAACGCCAGCAGGCTGCGGATCTCCTCGAGCGTCATGTCGAGGGTGCGGCAGTTGCGGATAAAGGTCAGGCGTTCGGCGTGAGCCTGGGTATAGACCCGGTAGTTGCCGTCACTGCGGGCCGGTTCCGGCAGCAGGTTCTCGCGCTCGTAGTAGCGGATGGTCTCCACCGCGCAGTCGGTCAGTTTTGCCAGTTCGCCGATTTTCATGACGCTGCTCTCCAAATGGGTGCTTGACCCTATAGTGGCTACAGGGTCTTTACTTGGCAACAGGCACATTCATGGACGCGACCAATGAGCGATTCCCGGCACTCTCACTCTCATTCCCCTGACACCGGCACTGGCTGCTGCAGCAAACTCACGCCCGTTGCCAAGCCTGTGCATGAACATCATGGCGACAGCTGCTGTTCGTCCAAGGCCGCGCCGGCGCTGGTCCAACTGACCGAAGCCCCCAGCGCCAATGCGCGGCTGAGCAGTTTTCGCATCGAAGCGATGGACTGCCCGACCGAGCAGACGCTGATCCAGAACAAGCTGGGCAAGCTGGCGGGGGTGCAGCAGCTGGAGTTCAACCTGATCAACCGCGTGCTGGGCGTCACCCACGACCTGCCGGACACGGCGCCCATCATCGAGGCGATCAAGTCCCTGGGCATGCAGGCCGAGCCGCTGGAACCGGGCGTCGAAGCACCTGCGCCAGCCCCTGAGAAAAAGCCGTGGTGGCCATTGGCGCTGTCGGGTGTGACCGCGCTCGCCGCCGAAGTGGTGCATTTCACCAGTGCGGCGCCGGATGGGGTGGTGGCGATCATCGCGTTGATCTCGATCTTCAGCGGCGGCCTCGGCACCTACAAGAAGGGCTGGATTGCCCTGAAGAACCTCAACCTGAACATCAACGCGCTGATGAGCATCGCGGTGACCGGTGCGATCCTGATCGGCCAGTGGCCGGAAGCGGCGATGGTGATGTTCCTGTTTACCGTCGCCGAGTTGATCGAAGCCAAATCCCTGGACCGCGCGCGCAATGCCATCAGTGGCCTGATGCAGATGACGCCGGAACAGGCCACGGTGTTGCAGGCCGATGGCCGCTGGCTGGAACAGGACGTCAAGATGATCGAGTTGGGCGCGCGGGTGCGGGTGCGGCCCGGCGAGCGGATCGCCCTGGACGGTGAGGTGGTCTCTGGCAGTTCCACCATCGATCAGGCGCCGATTACCGGCGAAAGCCTGCCGGTGGAGAAGACCGTGGGCGACAAGGTCTTCGCCGGCACCATCAATCAGGCCGGTGCCCTGGAATATGCCGTGACGGCCGCCGCCAATAACTCGACCCTGGCGCGGATCATCCACGCCGTCGAGCAGGCGCAGGGCGCACGGGCACCGACCCAGCGTTTCGTGGACCAGTTCTCGAAGATCTACACCCCCGCGGTGTTTATCCTGGCCCTGGCGGTGGCGGTGATTCCACCGTTGTTCATCGAAGGCGCGGCCTGGTTCGACTGGATCTACCGAGCGCTGGTATTGCTGGTGGTCGCCTGCCCTTGTGCGCTGGTGATTTCCACCCCGGTGACCATCGTCAGCGGCCTCGCGGCGGCGGCGCGCAAAGGGATCCTGGTCAAGGGCGGCGTCTACCTGGAGGGCGGCTACAAGCTCGATTACCTGGCGCTGGACAAGACCGGTACGATCACCCATGGCAAACCGGTGCAGACTGATTACCTGGCGCTCGACCCTACGGCCGAAGCCCGCGCGCCGGCGATTGCCGCCGCGCTGGCCGGGCGCTCGGATCACCCGGTGTCGCTGGCCATCGCCCTGGCGGCTGTGGATAAAGGCCTGGCGCCGCTGCCTGTGGATAACTTTGCCGCGCTGGCCGGTCGCGGTGTGCGCGGGGAGATCGACGGTCAGGTCTACCACTTGGGCAATCACCGCCTGGTGGAAGAGCTGAAGTTGTGCTCGCCGGCGCTGGAGGAAAAGCTGTTTGCGCTGGAGAAACAGGGCAAGTCCGTGGTGTTGCTGCTCGACGCCTCAGGCCCGTTGGCGCTGTTTGCCGTGGCCGATACCGTGAAGGACTCCAGCCGCGAGGCGATCCGGCAGCTGCATGAGTTGGGCATCAAGACCCTGATGCTCACCGGCGACAATGTTCACACCGCCCAGGCGATTGCTGCGCAGGTGGGCATCGACGAAGCCAAAGGCGATCTGCTGCCGACCGACAAATTGCAGGCCATCGAGGCGCTTTATGCGCGGGGGCATCAGGTCGGCATGGTCGGCGACGGCATCAACGACGCCCCTGCGCTGGCGCGTGCGCAGATCGGTTTCGCCATGGCCGCAGCGGGCACCGATACGGCCATCGAAACCGCCGATGTCGCCCTGATGGACGACGATTTGCGCAAGATTCCAGCGTTTATTCAGCTGTCCCGGCAAACCTCGAGCATCCTCAAGCAGAACATTGCCCTCGCTTTGGTCATCAAGGCGATCTTTCTTGGGGTAACCTTCTTCGGGTTCGCCACCATGTGGATGGCGGTGTTCGCCGACATGGGCGTGAGCCTGTTGGTGGTGTTCAACGGTTTGCGCCTGTTGCGCAAGTAACGGATGAGGGGCGGGTGTGCTGAGTGCCGAGCTGAAGGCGTTTTACATGGTGGCCCGCCTGGGCAGCATTACCCTGGCGGCGAAAAAGCTCGGCTTGAGCCAGCCCACGGTGACGACCCAGATTCGTCACCTGGAAAGCCAGTACTCCGTCGAGCTGTTCTACCGTGGCGGCCGTCGGCTCAGCGTCAGCGATGAAGGGGCGCGGCTGCTGCCGATGGTCAAGGCGCTGTTGCAGCAGGAAGCGGACATCGAGTTTTTCCTGCGCAACAGCGGCCAGGTCCAGGGCACGTTGCGTATTGCGGCCACGGCGCCTTACTACATCCTCGATCTGGTGAAGACCTTTCGCGAACGCTTGCCCCAGGTCGACGTGTCGGTGGAGATCGGCAACTCCCAACAGGTGCTCGAAGCCCTGGAGGATTACCGGGTGGACGTCGCCGCCTCTTCCCAGTTGCTCGATGATGCGCGGTTGATTCGCCGGGTGCTCGGCAGCGATCCCCTGGTGCTGGCGGTGCATCGCAACCATCCATTGGCGGTGCATGACCATGTGCCGCTCAGCGCGCTGCTCGGGCACACGCTGCTGATGCGCGAATCAGGCTCCACGACCCGGCGCCTGACCGAAGAACTGTTGGCCGGCGCCGGCGTGGATTTCGGGCCGCTGCTGGAGATCGGCAGCCGGGAATCGATCCGTGAGGCGGTGCTGCGCAACATCGGCATCAGCATCATTGCCCGGCAGGAAGTCCCGCACGACCCGCAATTGCGGGTGCTGACCCTCGAGAATGCGCCGCAGATTCCCGAGTACCTGTATTGCCTCAAGGAGCGCAAAGGGGCGCGGTTGCCGGCGGCATTTCTCGGTGTGGCGCAGGAAATGTCCCCGGCCTGAGGTCTTCGTTGTCTGAACTGGCCTCATCGCAGGGGCGCCACAGGCCCCGAATCTTCCGAACCCAAATCCCCGAATACCACTATCGGCCGTTTTTGCCTCACTGCCACATGACGGACGCATTACAACTCTAGGATGGCCTTCATCTGCTCGATGAGGTCCGCCCATGAACAACCCGATCCTGACCACCCCCGGCGCCCCGATGAAGGTGCGTGGCGTGCAGAAACGCTTCGGCGCGTTTACCGCGCTGGATAACGTCTCCCTCGATGTGGCGGCCGGTGAACTGGTGTGCCTGCTGGGCCCGTCAGGTTGCGGCAAAACCACCTTGCTGCGCTGCATCGCCGGTCTGGAAAAACAGGATGACGGCGAGCTGTTCCTCGGGGGGCGTAACGTCTCCGACCTGCCGCCGCAGGCCCGTGACTACGGGATTCTGTTTCAGTCCTACGCGCTGTTCCCCAATCTCACCGTCGAGGCGAACATTGCCTACGGCCTCGCCGGCAGCGGCCGCGAGGAAATGCGCCAGCGTGTCGCTCAGATGCTGGAGCTGGTAGGCCTGGCCGGCAGTGAGAAGAAATACCCCGGCCAATTGTCAGGCGGACAGCAGCAGCGCGTGGCGCTGGCCCGGGCCTTGGCGCCGTCGCCGTCGCTGTTGTTGCTCGACGAGCCGATGTCGGCGCTCGACGCCCGGGTCCGCGAGCACCTGTGCACCGAGCTGCGCCAATTGCAGCGCAGCCTCGGCATCACCACCCTGATGGTCACCCACAATCAGGAAGAGGCCATGCTGATGGCCGACCGCATTGCCGTGATGAACAACGGCAAGGTCGAGCAGTACGCCACGCCACAGGAAATCTACGATCGCCCGGCCACGCCGTTCGTTGCGGAGTTCGTCGGACAGGGCAACTGGCTGCCTTTCCACCGCAGCAGCGACAGTCACGCCCGGGTCGGCGGGCTGAACATGCGCCTGGCGGATGGCAGCGCCAGGACGGCCTCGGGCCGTCTGTTCTGTCGTCCCGAGGCGATCAGCGTCAACCCGGTGATGCACGAGGAAAATCTTTTCCCGGCCAGGGTTCGCGAAATCACCTTCCTCGGCAACCGCTGCCGCATGAGCTTCGAGCTTGACCAACTGCCGGGCCATGCGCTGTTGGCGGAACTCACGCCGCAAGCCATGCCGCGCCTCGGCGCGCAGCAGATCATGGTCGCCTTGCCGCCCCACAGCCTGCAGGTGTTCGCCTGATGAGCGCCAACGTCGCGCTGCCGATACCGAACAAGCAGGTCCGGCAGGTCTCCCGTGCCGAGATCGGCGACCGGGTGTTCGTGGTCGGTGGCAAGGTCCTGTTGCTGCTGTTGCTCACCCTGGCGGTACTGATGCCGCTGCTGGCGATCTTCTGGCGCGGGTTCAGTTCGCAGGCCGGGCAGGGCGGTGGCCTGGCCGCTGCCGCTGAATTGGTGACCAGTGCCAACTTCCACTGGCTGCTCGGCAACAGCCTGAAGGTGTCCCTGAGCGTCGCGGCCATTGTCGTGCCGCTGGCGTACCTGTTCGCCTACGCCCTGCAACGCACGTTGATTCCGGGCAAGGGCCTGTGGCGTGGCATCTCGTTGTTGCCGTTGATGGCGCCGTCGATGCTGCCCGGTATCGCGCTGGTCTACCTGTTCGGCAACCAGGGGCTGTTGCGCGGCCTGCTCTCGGACAACATCTACGGTTTCTGGGGCATTGTGCTGGGCGAGGTCATCTACACCTTTCCCCACGCCTTGATGATTTTGCTGTCGGCGCTGTCCCTGGCGGATGCGCGGCTGTTCGATGCCGCTTCGAGCATGGGCGCGAGCCCGGCAAAAGCCTTTCGCAGCATCACCTGGCCGGCCACGCGTCAGGCCGTGTTCGCCGCGTTCTGCCTGGTGTTCACCCTGACCATCACTGACTTCGGCGTACCGGTGGTGGTCGGTGGCGACTATCAGGTGCTGGCGCTGGAAGCCTACAAGGCCGTGGTCGGCCAACAACAGTTCGGCCGTGGCGCTTTGATCGGCATGGTCCTGCTGCTGCCGGCGCTGTTCAGTTTCGGTGTCGATGCCTGGTTGCGTCGACGCCATGGCGACGCCATGAGCGGTCGGGCACAGGTGTTCCAGCCGGCACCCTGCAGGCGCCGTGATGGCTGCTACCTGGCCATCGTGTTGTTGATCTGCGCGGTGTTGTTGCTGGTGTTCGGCATGGCCGTGTTCTCTTCGCTGGTGAAATTCTGGCCCTACAACTTGTCGCTGTCGCTCAACCATTACCAGTTCAACGACACGGCCGGTGGTGGCTGGCTGGCCTATGGCAACAGCGTGAAGATGGCTATCTATTCAGCCTTGATTGGCAGCGTGCTGATCTTCACCGGCGCGTACCTGATGGAAAAAACCCGGGGCCAGCGCGGCCTGAACCTGACCCTGCGCCTGCTCAGTTTCGTGCCAATGGCGGTGCCGGGGTTGGTGCTGGGCCTGGGTTACGTCTTCTTCTTCAACCTCACCGGCAACCCGTTGCATGTGCTGTACGGGAGCATGACCCTGCTGGTGGTCTGCACCATCGCTCACTATTTGACCACCGCGCAAATGACGGCAACTACCGCGCTGCGCCAGCTCGACAGCGAGTTCGAGGCCGCCGCGCTGTCGCTCAAGGCGCCGCTGTACCGACATTACCTGCGGGTCACCGTGCCGATCTGCCTGCCGGCGCTGCTGGACATCGTGCGCTACCTGTTCGTCTCGGCCATGACCACCGTCTCGGCGGCGATCTTCCTCTACAGCCCCGACACGATCCTGGCGGCGGTGGCGGTACTGAACATGGACGACGCCGGCAACGTCGGCGGCGCGGCGGCGATGTCGACCCTGATTCTGTTCACCTCGGCGGGCGTGTCCCTGCTGCTGGCCTGGGCCTCGCGCGGGTTGTTGCGTCGCTCCCAGGCCTGGCGGCAGACCGCGCCCGGTCATTGATTCGCCTTGTCCTTGTCCCACACCCCTCAACACAGGAAAAAGATCATGTTCAAGCCCATGGCCCTGGCCGCTGCTGTCCTCACTGCTTTCAGCCTGAACGCCTTCGCGGCGAAAACCGAGTTGACGGTGTACACCGCGCTCGAAGCCGAACAACTGAAGACCTACAAGGAAGCCTTCGAGAAGGCCAACCCGGACGTCGAGATCAAGTGGGTACGCGATTCCACCGGCATCATCACGGCCAAGCTGCTGGCGGAAAAAGCCCGCCCGCAGGCCGACGCGGTGTGGGGCCTGGCGGCGTCCAGCCTGGCGATCCTCGACCAGCAGGGCATGCTGCAAAGCTACGCGCCAAAGGACCTGGGCAAAATCGGCGGCAACTACCGCGATGCCGCCAACCCGCCTGCGTGGGTGGGCATGGACGTCTGGGCCGCGACCATTTGCTTCAACACGGTCGAAGCCGAAAAGCAGGGCCTGAGCAAACCGGTGAGCTGGCAGGACCTGACCAAGCCTGAGTACAAAGGCAAGATCGTGATGCCGAACCCGGCATCGTCCGGCACCGGTTTCCTCGACGTCAGCGCCTGGTTGCAGACCTTCGGCGAGAAGCAGGGCTGGCAGTACATGGACGACCTGCACCAGAACATCGGCCAGTACGTTCACTCCGGTTCCAAGCCGTGCAAACTGGCGGCGGCCGGCGAATTCCCGATTGGCATTTCCTTCGAATACCCGGCCGTTCAGCTCAAGCGCCAGGGCGCGCCGCTGGACATCATCCTGCCGAAGGAAGGCCTGGGCTGGGAGATTGAAGCCACCGCCGTGATCAAGGGCACGCCACACGAGGACGCGGCGAAAAAACTGGCGGACTTCTCGGCCAGCCCGCAGGCGATGGAGCTGTACAAGGAAAACTTCGCCGTGCTCGCCCAGCCCGGCATCGCCAAGCCGCAGACCGAACTGCCGGCCGACTACGAGCAGCGCCTGATCAAGAACGACTTCGCCTGGGCCTCGAAGCATCGCGACGAGATCCTGGCCGAATGGCGCAAGCGTTATGACGGCAAGTCCGAGAAAGTGGCGGCCAAGTAGATCTCCATCGGCAGGAATGCCGCCATCGCGAGCAGGCTCGCTCCCACATTAATTGTGTGCAACACAGATCTATTGTGGGAGCGAGCCTGCTCGCGATAGCGGTCGTCAATCCAGGACATTTTCAAATGACCCAACACAACGACATGCTGATCGTCGGCGCCGGCATCCTCGGCCTGTCCCACGCCTACGCCGCCGCCAGGCGCGGCTTGAAGGTCCGCGTTTTCGAACGCAGCGAAACGCCTCTGGGCGCTTCGGTGCGCAACTTCGGCCAGGCCCTGGTCACCGGCCAGCCGCCGGGCCCGATGCTCGAACTGGCCAAGGCCAGTCGCGACATCTGGGGACAATGGGCGCAGCTCGCCGGCCTGCACCTCAAGCGTAACGGCTCCTACCTGTTCGCCCGCACCGAGGCACAGGAGCATTTGCTCGAGGCGTTCTGCGCGGGTCGCGCCGTGCAACACGGTTACCGCGTCGAACTGCTGCAAGGCGCGGCGTTGCGCGACCTGTACGGCGGCCAGTTCAGCCATCACCGCGCCGCGTTGCATGGCCTGGACGACCAGCAACTGTATTCCCGCGAGGCGCTGCCGGCGTTGATCGACTACCTGCGCCGCGAGTTGAAGGTCGAGTTCCACTTCTCCACCCTGGTGCGCGACATCGAGCCAGGCCGCCTGCACAGCACGGCGGGCACCTTCAGCGCCGAGCAGATCATCGTTTGCTCCGGTCACGATTATCAGACGCTGCTGGCGGAGCCGATCGCCGAACTCGAACCGCGCATCTGCCGCCTGCAAATGCTCCGCGCCCGGCCACAGGTCAATCTCAACCTGCAACACGCACTGCTCACCGGGTTGAGCGGCGTGCATTACGGCGCCTTCGCCGATCTGCCGGAAGCGGCGGCGGTGCAGGCGCAAATCCTTCGCGACGAACCGCACCTGCACGACAACGGCATCCACTTGCTGATCAGCCCGACGCCTTACGGCGAACTGATCATCGGCGATTCCCACCACTACGGCCGCGACGCCTCGCCCTTCAACAGCGAGCAGGTTGACGACTGGATGATCGAACTGGCCGAACAGACGCTGCGCTGCAAGGTGAGAGTGGTCGAGCGCTGGCAGGGTGTCTATGGTGCACGCGGGCCGGGTCCCTTCTCGTTCCTGCGTCCGGCCCCAGGCCTGGGCGTGGCGCTGATGCATACGGGCGTTGGCATGAGCGTCGGGCCGGCCATGGCTGAACACAATGTCGCGACTGTGCTGGGAGAATGTTGATGGACCGTCATGCGCAGGTGATCGATGAGGTCTTCGCCCTGTACCAACGCTTCGGCGACAGCGACTACATCGGCGAGCCGGTGTCGCAGATCGAACACATGTCCCAGGCCGCCGAACTGGCCATGGCCGAAGGCTTCGATGACGAAGTGGTGCTGGCGGCGTTCTTCCATGACATCGGGCACATCTGCGTCGAGCGCGCGGACAACATGGGCGGCTTTGGCGTGGTCAGCCATGAACGGCTGGGCGCCGATTACCTGCGTCGCGCCGGTTTCAGCGAGCGCCTGGCGCGATTGGTGGAGTATCACGTGCAGGCCAAACGTTACCTGACACTCACGGAGCCGGGGTACTACGAGCGCCTGAGCGAAGCGAGTCGGCGGACCCTGGAATACCAGGGCGGGGTGATGAGCGCTGCCCAAGCGCAGGCCTTCGAACGGGACCCGCTGTGCGCGATCAGCCTGCGCATGCGCCAGTGGGATGAACTGGCCAAGAAAACGGGGGTGCCGGTGATGGACCTTGAGGTGTTGAAGGGCAAGGCAGCCGAGGTTCTAGCCAGGGCCTGAACCGAGTCACGGCTATCGCGAGCAGGGATCACCTCGAACCTGTGGGAGCGAGCCTGCTCGCGATGGGGTTTCAGAGAACTAAAGCTGCTGCGCCAACAGCTCGACCTGCTCCTGGCGTTCGGCCTGGCTCAACTTGGGATGCGGATTGAGTGACGACCACTGCGGATGCGCCCGCGCCTTGTTCAGGGCTTCGGGCAGTTTGCCTTCGCGCCAGGTCTTGTCCTGAGGCGTGGCGACCTGGATGCTGTCCAGTGCCGCATGGCCACGGGCATTCAATGCTTGCAGCAGTTGCCGCTGACGCAGGGCCAACAGACGCAGCACGCTGTCGTCGACCGTCAGTTCGCGCTGGCCCCTGATCTTGCCGAGCAGGCGACTGCCATAGCTGCGTGCCGTCTGCAGGGCACCGCCGGCAATCGCCCCGGCCAGGGCGGCGGCGCCCAGGGTAATGCCGCCCACCAGCAGGTCGACGCCGGCCCCGGCCGCTGCGCCGGCTGCGATGCCGCCGCCGACCCGCACGCCCAACAGCTTGAGGGTTTCGGGGTTGAACAGGTCGTCGCCCCAGCGCCCATCGAGCAGCGGCAGGTCACTGGCGGCGGCGTCCTGCGGGCGGAAGGCGTAGAGCTTGAGCAAGGCTTCGACGCAGCGTTGTTCGCGTTGCCGAACGGCCTTGCGCAACTCGCCCACGGCGTGCTGTTCCTGCGCCGCCTCGCTGGCCACGCTGCGTCGGCAGGCGGCGCAATCGATCAACAATTCGGCAATCAACCGCTTCGCACTGTGCTGGCGAGCCAGGCGCTGGGCCTGTTGGTCGGCGATCAGTCGCTGCAGGGGCTCCCGGGCGTTTTCCAGCAGCAACGCGAGGCTTTCATAGAGCCGGCGTTCGCCATCCTCCGGCGGGGCGACGCTGTCGAAACGCACCAGGGCGTGCAAGCCCAGGCGTGCCAAGGCTTCGCGCCAATCCGGCTCGCGGTGGTGGGCGCTACTGACAAAGTTCAGCACCGGCAGCAGCGGTTTGCCGCAGCTGGCCAGCACTTCCAGTTCGTCGCGGTACTTGGCCAGCACCGGTTCGCGGGCGTCGATCACGTAGAGGCCGGCGTCGCAGGTCAGCAGTTGCCGCAACACCTTGGCCTCCTGTTCGAAACGCTGCCGGGCTTCGCTGCCTTCGAGGAAGCGGGCCAGGCGCGCCGGGCCGTCGAGGCGCTCCCCCGGTCGTTCCAGGCGTTCGAGGTAGTCGAGCAGGGCGATGGCGTCTTCCAGGCCGGGCGTATCGAACAGGTCGAGCAAGGGTTCGCCATCCACCGACAGCCGCGCACCTTCGACGTGTCGCGTGGTGCTGGGGCGATGGGACACTTCGCCGAAGCCGACATCCCGGGTCAGCGTGCGCAGCAACGAGGTTTTGCCGACGTTGGTGTGACCCACCACGGCGAGCTTCAGCGGCGGTTTCCAGGATTCAGTCATGACCGGTCTCCAGCCAGTTCAGCGGGGCGCAGTCGGCGTACGGCAGTTCCAGCTGTTGCAGCGCCACATGCCAGTCGCCCAGGCGTTCGGCATCCAGCGCTTCGCCTGGCGGTGCCTGGAGCAACCAGATACGCGTGGCGCTGGCGTTGCGCGCCAGTTCGGCGATCAAGGCCAGGCTGCCGCGATCCGGTGAGCGACGCGGATCGCAGGCGATGACCAGGCGCGCCGCCGGAAAGCGGCTGAGCTGTTCGAGGAGCCGGTGGCGAGATTCGCGGCTGTCGAGGATGCCCGCGTCACTCACGGTTTTCGGCAGGGACGGCGGCCAGGGGCGCTGACCGTCGAGCTCGATGGCCACCAGCAGTGCGCCCTCGCTTTGCAGCTCGCTGGCCGTGCTTTGCTCGTGATGCAACTGCTCGGGCGCGGCGTCGCTGATGCCCAGGCGTTCGCTGGTGGGCATCAGACGCTCGCGCAGTTGCGCGTAGCCGGGCAGGTTCAGGTCCAGGTGCAGCCGGGCGCGTCCGCGTTTCCAGCGCCACAGGCACAGTAGCGCCAGCAACAGGCGCGGCAGCAGGCCGTAGACCACGAGCACCCCGACCAGCCAGGTCGCCCAGGCCTGACGGGCGCTTTCGATGTTCAGTGCGGCGTCGCCACTGGCGCGGATCATCTCCACCGTCGGCACGTTGAATCCCAGCAGCGCCGGCAGGGTGCCGAGGGCCTGGGTCAGGGTCACGAAGGTGTCGGCGCCGAGCAGGGTGGTTTCCCAGACGAAGCCGTAGCGCCGGGTCGCCATCAGCGCCAGCAGGATGACCAGGGCGCTGAACATCGCCAGCAGCCATACGCCGTTGACCAGCACGCCGAGTGCCCAGCGATTGAGCTTGTGTCGTTGCAGCAACAGCAGCAGGGCGGGGGCCAGTTGCGCAGCCTTGGCGTCGCGCGCGAGTTTCTCGCTGAGCCACAACCATAGGCGCCCCAGTGTCGCGCCGTGCTCGCCGGCAAACACCAGCCCCAGCGCCCAGCTCAGCAGCAGAATCAGGTTCAGCCCGAGCAGGCTGCCCAGGGCCCAGAACACGTTCACCGGCGCCTGTCCGTTGCCCAGCGCGGCGAAGGCCAGTCCGGCGCCGCTGACCACGGCCAGCACGGCCAGCACCAACAGCGCTAGTCGCGCACCCTGCAGCCAATGCCGCAGAGCATCGCTCAGCCCATCGCGCTCGGCCAGCCACAGGGCGCGACGTTGAATCCGTGCCGACAGGTCGCCGCCGGCACTGCGGGCCACTCGATTGGCTTCGGGGTCATCCAGCGGGCCCGCGTGCTCTTCACGCAGGCGAATGGTTTCCGTCAGCCAGAGGTTGTTCAGTTCAGTCACGCGCCATCCCGTCGCTCCATTGAGCTGTGAGCATAACCGCTGTGGCGCTTATCGGGGTACGGGAGGCTCTGGTATCCTCGCCGGCATGACTAAATCACTTCCCCTCAGCCTGATCGCAGCCCTCGGTGAAAACCGCGTGATCGGCGTCGACAACAGCATGCCCTGGCACCTGCCGGGGGACTTCAAATACTTCAAGGCCACCACCCTGGGCAAGCCGATCATCATGGGGCGCAAGACCTGGGATTCGCTCGGTCGTCCGCTGCCGGGGCGCCTGAACATCGTGGTCAGCCGTCAGGCGGGCCTGGTGCTGGAAGGCGCGGAGGTTTACCCGTCGCTCGAAGCGGCGGTGATTCGCGCCGAGCAATGGGCGAAAGAACAGGGCGCCGATGAGCTGATGCTGATTGGCGGCGCGCAGTTGTATGCGCAAGGGATGGCCGAGGCGGACCGGCTGTACCTGACCCGCGTGGCGCTGAGCCCGGAGGGGGATGCGTGGTTTCCGGAGTTTGACTTGAACGAATGGAAGCTGGTGTCGAATGTGCCGAATGCGGCGGAAGGCGACAAACCAGCGTACACCTTCGAAGTCTGGGAAAAGGCTTGAAAGCTTCGCTGGCAAGCCAGCTCCCACAGTGCCCAGGGTGAATCACCTGTTGCGTGAACACCATAGATCCCTGTGGGAGCTGGCTTGCCAGCGATGGGGCCAGATCAGGCGCTGAAGATTCAGGCGTGCGCCAGCTCCGCGTGCTCATCCGCATCCAGCAACGCCTTGTCCGTCTGCTGCATCACCTGGCTGGTGATCGCCCCGGCCGTGATCGAACCGCTCACGTTCAACGCCGTGCGCCCCATGTCGATCAGCGGCTCCACCGATATCAGCAACGCCACCAGTGACACCGGCAAGCCCATGGCCGGCAGCACGATCAGCGCCGCGAACGTCGCGCCACCGCCCACGCCGGCCACGCCGGCCGAACTCAGGGTCACGATCGCCACCAGTGTGGCAATCCACAACGGGTCCAGCGGGTTGATGCCCACGGTCGGCGCGACCATCACCGCCAACATCGCCGGGTACAGGCCGGCGCAACCGTTCTGGCCAATGGTCGCGCCAAACGAAGCGGCGAAACTCGCCACCGACTGCGGGATGCCCAGGCGGCTGGTCTGCGCTTCGATGCTCAACGGAATGGTCGCGGCGCTCGAACGGCTGGTGAAGGCGAACGTCAGCACCGGCCAGATTTTGCGGAAGAAACGCAGCGGATTGATCCCGGCCGCCGACACCAGCACGCCGTGGACTACAAACATCAGGCCCAGGCCGAGGTAGGACACCACCACGAAACTGCCGAGCTTGATGATGTCCTGCAGGTTGGAACCCGCGACGACCTTGGTCATCAGCGCCAGCACGCCGTAGGGGGTCAGCTTCATCACCAGACGCACCAGACGCATCACCCAGGCTTGCAAGGTGTCGATGGCGTTGAGCACTTTCTGGCCTTTTTCCACGTCATCCTTGAGCAACTGCAACGCGGCAACCCCGAGGAACGCCGCGAAGATCACCACGCTGATGATCGAGGTCGGCTTGGCCCGTGCCAGGTCGGCGAACGGATTCTGCGGGATGAACGACAGCAGCAGTTGCGGCACATTCAGGTCCGCGACCTTGCCGGCATAGTCGGTCTGGATGGTTTGCAGGCGCGCCATTTCCTGAGTGCCAGCCACCAGCCCTTCGGCGGTGAGGCCGAACAGGTTGGTCAAGCCGATGCCGATCAACGCCGCGATGGCGGTGGTGAACAGCAGGGTGCCGATGGTCAGGAAGCTGATCTTGCCCAGCGACGAGGCGTTGTGCAGGCGGGCCACGGCGCTGAGGATCGAGGCAAACACCAGCGGGATCACGATCATTTGCAGCAACTGCACGTAACCGTTGCCCACCAGGTCGAACCAGCCGATCGAGGCTTTCAGCACCGGGTTGCCGGCGCCATAAGTCGTGTGCAGGGCAACACCGAATGCCACGCCGAGCACCAGCGCGAGCAGGACTTTTTTTGCCAGGCTCCAGTTGGTGTGGCGGGTTTGTGCCAGGCCCAGGAGCAGGGCAAGGAACACCAGTAGATTGAGAATCAGCGGCAGATTCATAAACACTCCGAAGTGACGTATGCCAGCCACCGTCCGGGGCAGCTGCGAACCGGCAAGCCTAACAGCTTGATTTTCAATGAATTAATACCAAAAAAATCTGACAACTGTCGTTTTTGGAATAAGGCGGTGTCGCTGTCGGGGATGCAGCTGGCGCGAAAGGGATGTGTGCGGTCGCTGACAGGCGTGGGCTGTCACACTTATTTGTTAGCGTCGGGGTTCTTGAATCAGGACCTTTCAATGAGGGAAGCATGCCAATGAAACGTGCACCGAAATTTCTGGCCGCTTTGGGATTGAGCTTGAGCCTGGGCCTTGCCGGCCACGCGGGCGCAACGGATTTGAAACACTGGCCCGCCGATCAGGCCAAGGCGCTGGACGCCATGATCGCGGCCAATGCCAACAAGGGTAACTACGCGGTGTTCGACATGGACAACACCAGTTACCGCTACGACCTTGAAGAGTCGTTGCTGCCGTTCATGGAGAACAAGGGCCTGATCACCCGCGACAAACTCGACCCCTCCCTGAGACTGATGCCCTTCAAGGACACCGCTGACCACAAGGAAAGTCTGTTCAGCTACTACTACCGCCTCTGTGAAGTCGACGACATGGTCTGCTACCCCTGGGTCGCCCAGGTGTTCTCCGGCTTCACGCTGCAGGAACTCAAGGGTTATGTCGACGAACTGATGGCTTCCGGCAAACCGGTGCCGGCCACTTACTACGAAGGCGATGTGGTCAAGAACCTCGACGTCAACCCGCCGAAAATCTTCACCGGCCAGCAAGAGCTGTACAACAAGCTGATGGAGAACGGCATCGAGGTCTACGTGATGACCGCCGCTTCCGAAGAGCTGGTGCGGATGGTGGCTTCGGATCCGAAGTACGGCTACAACGTCAAGCCGCAGAACGTGATCGGCGTGAGCCTGCTGCTCAAGGACCGCAAGACCGGTGAACTGACCACCGCACGCAAGCAGGTCACCGCCGGCAAGTATGACGAGAAGGCCAACCTCGGCCTTGAACTGACCCCTTACCTGTGGACCCCGGCCACCTGGATGGCCGGCAAGCACGCGGCGATCCTGACCTATATCGACGAGTGGAAAAAGCCGGTCCTGGTCGGTGGCGACACCCCGACCAGCGACGGCTACATGCTGTTCCACGATGTGGACGTGGCCAAGGGCGGCATCCACCTGTGGATCAACCGCAAGGACAAGTACATGACCCAGCTCAACGGCATGATGGCCAAGCATGCGGCGGCCCAGGCCAAGGAAGGGTTGCCGGTCACGGCGGACAAGAACTGGGTGATCGTCAAGCCTGAGGAGATTCAGTAAAGCCCCCTGTGGGAGCGAGCCTGCTCGCGAGGCGGGGTGTCAGCCAGCCTGCATCTCGACGGGCACGACGCTTTCGCGAGCAGGCTCGCTCCCACATGGACTGAGGTGAACGCGCAAAAAAAATGCCCCGCACTTGGCGGGGCATTTTCATTGCGGCGGCTGACGCTTACAGGCCGTCGAGCATCGCCTTGTTGCGCACCGCACCCTTGTCGGCGCTGGTCGCCAGCAGGGCGTAGGCTTTCAGGGCGGTGGTGACCTTGCGTGGGCGTTTTTCCACAGGCTTCCAGCCTTTTTTATCCTGCTCGACCCGGCGCGCGGCCAGCTCTTCGTCGCTGATCAACAGGTTGATCGAGCGGTTCGGAATGTCGATCAGCACCTTGTCGCCGTCCTGCACCAGGCCAATCGCGCCGCCGGCCGCCGCTTCCGGAGAGGCATGGCCGATGGACAGGCCCGAGGTGCCGCCGGAGAAACGGCCGTCGGTGAGCAGGGCGCAGGCTTTGCCCAGGCCCTTGGATTTCAGGTACGACGTCGGGTAAAGCATTTCCTGCATGCCCGGGCCGCCTTTCGGACCTTCGTAGCGAATGATGACGATGTCGCCTTCCTTCACTTCGTCGGCGAGGATGCCGCGTACGGCGCTGTCCTGGCTTTCGAAGATCTTCGCGTTGCCTTCGAAGACGTGGATCGACTCGTCGACGCCAGCGGTTTTCACCACGCAGCCGTCCAGGGCGATGTTGCCGTACAGCACGGCCAGGCCGCCTTCTTTCGAGTAGGCGTGTTCGAAACTGCGAATGCAGCCGTTTTCACGGTCGTCGTCCAGGGTTTCCCAACGGGTCGACTGGCTGAACGCGGTCTGCGTCGGGATGCCCGCCGGGCCGGCCTTGAAGAAGTGATGCACCGCTTCGTCGTCGGTCTGGGTGATGTCCCACTTGGCGATGGCTTCTTCCATGCTGCGGCTGTGCACGGTCGGCAGGTCGGTGTGCAGCAGGCCGCCACGGGCCAGCGAGCCGAGGATGCTGAAGATCCCGCCGGCACGGTGCACGTCTTCCATGTGGTACTTCTGGATGTTCGGCGCGACCTTGCACAGTTGCGGCACCTGGCGCGACAGGCGATCGATGTCGCGCAGGTCGAAATCGATCTCCGCCTCCTGGGCCGCCGCCAGCAAGTGCAGGATGGTGTTGGTCGAGCCACCCATGGCGATGTCGAGCATCATGGCGTTTTCGAACGCCTTGAAGTTGGCGATGTTGCGCGGCAATACCGACTGGTCGTCCTCGCCGTAGTAACGCTTGCACAGCTCGACGATGGTGCGACCGGCTTGCAGGAACAGCTGCTCGCGGTCGCTGTGGGTGGCCAGGGTCGAACCGTTGCCCGGCAGGGCCAGGCCCAGGGCCTCGGTCAGGCAGTTCATCGAGTTGGCGGTGAACATGCCGGAGCACGAACCGCAGGTCGGGCAGGCACTGCGCTCATACTCGGCGACCTTCTCGTCAGAAGCGCTGGAGTCGGCGGCGATCACCATGGCGTCGACCAGGTCGAGACCGTGGCTGGCCAGCTTGGTCTTGCCGGCTTCCATCGGGCCGCCGGACACGAAGATCACCGGGATGTTCAGGCGCAGGGCGGCCATCAGCATGCCAGGGGTGATCTTGTCGCAGTTGGAAATGCACACGATGGCGTCGGCGCAGTGAGCATTGACCATGTACTCGACGGAGTCGGCAATGATCTCGCGGCTCGGCAGCGAATAGAGCATGCCGTCATGGCCCATGGCGATGCCGTCGTCCACGGCGATGGTGTTGAATTCCTTGGCCACGCCGCCCGCGCGTTCGATTTCACGGGCCACCAGTTGACCCAGGTCCTTGAGGTGGACGTGGCCCGGTACGAACTGGGTAAAGGAGTTGGCAATGGCGATGATCGGCTTCTTGAAGTCGTCATCTTTCATCCCCGTGGCACGCCACAGTGCGCGGGCACCGGCCATGTTGCGGCCATGGGTGGATGTTTTCGAGCGGTAATCAGGCATGAAGCACTCCGGGCGGCTAATCAGGTATCAAAAGGGAAGTGAGCTTCTATGGACGCCGGGAACACGCGGAAATGGCCGTGTGTCGGGACGCTGCCGATAACTTTGCGGGATCGCCGCGCGCTTCAGCTTGAGCTCATAAACCCGCCGGGGGATGAATGGCGATGAATGTTCGCGATTCTACACGGCTGGTGGCTGGAGGGAATGGGTGCGAGACGTCTGGCTGCCTCAAACCCTGTAGGCGCGAGCATGCTCCGGGCGGCGTTCCGACGATGGTCCCGGCTGGGTAACAGGCTTTCCCTTCATGATTGACGACCATCGGTAACCAAAATTACACCTCCCTCCTGTGGCTTCTGCATATCCAGTAATTGAGTCCCAATCCAGCGCCGCTTAACAACACGCAAGCCACCGCCAAGGCTATCTGCAAATTTGTCCCACTCAGATTTACCAAAGCGCTGATCGCCCCCCCACAGATAAATATCAGGGTATTGCCGGCAGATGCCGAGGTACCTGCACTGTCCGCAAATACGTCCATGGCTTTCGAGGTGGCGATCGGGCGGGCGATGGTGATTCCGGCCGTACAGATGATCATCGGAGTCAACACCGTCAGGACCGAAAGCTTACAAATAGCCGAGAACAGGAGTAGCGCCAAACCTGAAAACAGAATCATGCCCAGACCTGCGATGATCTGGGTATTGGCCGTGATACGACTGGCGAGTAAGCGCGCTGCGATACCCCCGAAAATGTAAGCGGCGCCATAAAGCAGGAGAGTCAGGGAATATTCGTACGTCGACATGTGCAATTGATCCATGAAGATCAACGGCGAAACGACAATGAATGAGAAGTGGCATGAGAAGGTGGCCGCAGCGATCAGCCAGTAGCTGTTGAAAACCGCATTGCCGTAGACCCTTCGGTATGACTGAAGAATGCCGGTGTGTGAGACCGTCTCAGAGCGTGGGCTTTCCTGCATGAACCATGTTTTCACAAACACAACGGTGCTCAAACAGATAAATACAAGAAAACTGCCGGGCCAGTCCGCCGCCTGCTGCAGCACACTGCCGAGCAATGGGGAAACCGTGATGAACACCCCGCTGGCAGTCACCAGCAGAATTCTTAGCTGTTCGCGTTCTTCGCCCTGAAACAGGTCCTGGATCAGCGCTTGCGACAACACGAAACATCCGCAGCCAATTGCCTGAATCACGCGAAATATCATGAATACCGTGAAGTCGTCGGTCAGCAGGCAACCGGTTGCCCCCCCAATCGAAGTCGCCATACCTGCCAACAGCAGACGCTTGCGCCCAAAAGTGTCCGAAAGCGGACCCACGAGCAGTTGAGACAACGAGATGCCAATCGCGAACAGGCTGACGGACAGTGCAATGTCGGCTGACGTTGTTTGTAAATGGTCAGCCAGAGCGGGAAAGGATGGCAATAACACATCAAGGGGAAAGACCCCGAGCAACACCATTGTCATCAACAGAATGACCGCAGCGCGTTTTTTATCTGACCGACCAACCCTCGTTCTTTCAGCCATCGATAAGCCCGGCTTCGGAAAAAAGCTTACGGTTGGCGGGCACGTCGAAGAAACCTGATTGGGTGAGTGCTGATAGCGTGGCACGTGCGCCGGAGCGGATTCGACAGAGCGATTTATTGGGGGCGGATAGGTCGCAGAGAATTTGCGTGATAGACATCTCAGCTAAACCTACGCTACGCAGGCTTGTACGAAGCCATCCGTCATCAACTTCAAAAAAAATCAATAGAATTTCTAAAAGCGAGTAGGCCGCGAAGGTGCGTTGGTCGAGTTGCAGATGCGACCACAAAAAATGAAAAACTTCGCAAAAGTAACGACTGTGTCGGGCTTCGTCATTGAGGTGATCCCTGAGCATGTTCTCGACGCTGCTCACCAATTCATTACGGCACACCTCCAGAAGCTCCTTGGCAATGATTGTTTCCGAGACGAATCCAACCAGAAACCACGCCAGATTTTTATGTTGCTCTGGAGTGCACTCGATCCAACGACTCAGGTCGGTTATTCGTCGTGGCATGACTGGCCGATCGGTCATGCCATAGAACTCAGCGATTTGTTCCGCAAGCTCGCTGGAAAACAGCGCGTGATAACCCTCATCCGTATAAAGCTGTAGTGCGGCTGTTTTCATTCCTGGCGGCATGAATATATTCAGTTCATTGTGGGCTATAACCTCCACGGATCGATTGACGATGCGATGCTCCAGAATCGTTGTGTAGTCGAGAAAATGAACCAAATGATTGGCAGACAAGCGGTGAATGATATAACTGTCATCACAGTTGATTGCAGGGTGATCCAGGTACGGTAGAAATTTTGCTGGAAACCAGCGTCGGTGTTCGAGTTGCTGTGTTAGGTCGGTGGGTAGAGAGTAGGTATATTGGCTAGCTCTTACCGAGGCTCTGATGTTCCAGTCGCGAAGGGCGTAGCGTTGCGCCTCTGACTGAGGTTCCGAGTTCGATTCAAACGGGTATTTCATTTGCTACCTCTTTCGCCCAGTAGCGCTTTCATCTCTGCACACATGACTTGCCCGTCGCTACGGCCGCAACCTACAAAGAACAACGGTTGTTCTGTTGATCCGTCAAGCTTCAGTAGAGTTTCAACACGATCATCGGTCAGCGCACCAGTGAGCCAAGTTTTCAAACCTAGCGAGGTGGCTACCAATTGAAATGTCTGGGAAATATGTCCCACTTCGATGTAGGCCATTCGGTAAGCTCGGGAGTGTCCGTATTTCCACCACAACTTATTGAATTGGCTAGTAATGAAAATGCCGCAGGGCAGGTTGTTTATGAAGTGTTGCCCGCATAGCAATTTCCCTAAAGGATCGTCCGGGAGAGGATTGACGAAACTAATTGCATTTAGCGCTGGATGATAGGCGTAAATGCCAGGGTTCAAGCCAGTCACTTTTTTTACATACAGAAAGCCTCCGCATGAATTCAATCCTCCACTAGAGGGGCTGGCTCTGCGTGCGTGGAGCCCTTCAGCAATACTTTCATCCCTATCGTCCTCACGCTCTCGTAGATAGCCAAGGCTCAGGTATAGGAGTGTGCTGACCGTCTCGATTGTTACGGCTTCGCCCGTGAAGACGCGGCAGGTTTTCCTGTTAATTAATGACGTCGTTAAAGTTGGTGTTGGATGAATGGGTGTTGGAAGATGAATAATTTCACAGTGTTCGTATTCACGATTAGCATTTGGCGGGATCGGTGAAGATAGCACGTCGGTACAATGTGACAGGTATTGTATAGCCCATTCATTGATGTTTTGAGGAATATTGTCGAATGGTATGTTTTTTGTGCCTATATGAAATATTTTTGACAAATCATCCCAGCCCCAATGCGGTGTTTGGTACGGCGTGCTTGTCAATATTCCAACTTTCAGAAGCTCGAGGTCTATCGTCTTTGAGTCGTCGAATAGCTTTGGTTCATGTATCAGCTCTATGAATCTGGTTGCGTACGTTTTGTTTAATTCAAACTGATTGTGGTTTTTATAGTCCCAAATAATAAGATTGGGCGCACGGGGAAGCATGAATAGATAGGGGTAGATATTCATGTGGGTAATCTCTGGATACTTGATCAAAAGACGCTGGGTAGCCGGCACTCCCCAGCGACTCATTCACTTAGCGAGTTTTTGGGGCAACCAAAAAAGCCAGGTTGGCGATGCAGTTTACTTCCAGAGAGATTGATTTCATTTTGAAGCTCCTTTTCATTGATGTCGGGCGTCACTAGTTGTGACGAATAAATCGTAGTTCCTGATTGATAATTTATCCATTAAATATCAAGTCGGATATTTCCAATTTTTTTGTGGGGCGCGTCTTACGGATTATTTTTATTTGTAGATTCGTATAGTCAATAAAAAGTCGTCGAGGAAACTTCCCACGACTCTTCAGGAGTTTGGTGTAGGTAAGCGGATTATTTGGTAATTCAAGAAATGGCGGGGAATGCCCCCGCCATTAGCGATAGGATTAGCTATTGGGCAACAACCGGCAAGTAATGCTCTTGATATAGCGCGTCTCGGCAATCGCCGGGTGTACCGGGTGGTCCGGGCCCTGGCCGCCGCGTTCGAGCATCTGGATGTTGCGGTCCAGGTGGCGGGCGCTGGTGAGCAGGATGTTCTGCAGGTCGTCTTCGGGCAGGTGCATCGAGCACGATGCGCTGACCAGGATGCCGTCCTTGGTCAGCAGGCGCATGGCTTGCTCGTTCAGGCGGCGGTAGGCGCCTTCGCCGTTTTTCATGTCTTTCTTGCGTTTGATGAACGCGGGCGGGTCGGCGACGATCACGTCGAAACGCTCTTCGCTGGCCTTCAGTTCCTTCAGGGCTTCGAAGACGTCGCCTTCGATGCAGGTCATTTTTTCGGCGAAGCCGTTGAGTGCGGCGTTGCGCTCGACGCCGTCGAGGGCGAAGGCCGAGGCGTCGACGCAGAACACTTCACTGGCGCCGAACGCTGCGGCCTGCACGCCCCAGCCGCCAATGTAGCTGTACAGGTCGAGTACGCGCTTGCCTTTGGCGTAAGGGGCGAGGCGGGCGCGGTTCATGCGGTGGTCGTAGAACCAGCCGGTTTTCTGGCCCTGGATGACCGGCGCTTCGAACTTGACGCCGTTCTCTTCCAGCGCCACCCACTCCGGCACCACGCCGAACACGGTGTCGACGTAGCGCTCCAGGCCTTCGGCATCACGGGCTGCCGAGTCGTTCTTGAACAGGATGCCGCTGGGCTTGAGCACCTGGGTCAGCGCCGCGATCACGTCATCCTTGTGCGCTTCCATGGTCGCCGAAGCGATCTGCACCACCAGGATGTCGCCGAAACGGTCGACCACCAGGCCGGGCAGCAGGTCCGAGTCGCCGTAGACCAGGCGATAGAACGGCTTGTCGAACAGGCGCTCGCGCAGGGACAGGGCCACGTTCAGGCGATGCACCAGCAGCGATTTGTCCAGCGGCAGCTTGATGTCGCGCGACAGCACGCGGGCGCAGATCAGGTTGTTCGGGCTCATGGCGACGATGCCCAGCGGCTTGCCGCCGGCGGCTTCGAGGATCGCCTGGTCGCCGGCCTTGAAACCGTGCAAAGGCGTTGCGGCTACATCGATTTCGTTGCTGTAGACCCACAGATGACCGTTTCGCAAGCGACGATCGGCGTTGGCTTTGAGGCGCAGGCTAGGCAGGGACATGTCGTCGCTCCGGAAAAAAGAGCGGGAGTATACCGTGTCGAGGCCCTTGCAGGTTCGGCGCTGGACATGTGGCGAGGGCATTGGTTTGAGATTTGATATGTCGGATCCAACATTTAGAAGCTAGAATCAGCGCCTGCCCAAGAGTGTGTACTTATGTCCCAAGAACTGACTTCCGAACAGATCCAACAGTCCCTGCAAGGCATCAGCGTGCCCGCCCAGCCGCAGATCATGGTGGATCTGCAGATGGAGCAGTACATGCCCGATCCGGACCTCGAGGTGATCGCCAAGCTGATTTCCCAGGACCCGGGGCTCTCCGGCTCCCTGCTGAAAATCGTCAACTCGCCGTATTACGGCCTGAGCAACAAGATCGCCTCGATCCAGCGTGCGGTGAACCTGCTGGGCAGCCGGTCGATCATCAACCTGATCAACGCGCAGTCGATCAAGGGTGAAATGAACGATGACACCATCGTCACCCTGAACCGTTTCTGGGACACCGCGCAGGACGTGGCGATGACCTGCCTGACCCTGGCCAAGCGCATTGGCGTCGAGGCCGGTGATGAAGCCTACGCGCTGGGCCTGTTCCACGACTGCGGCGTGCCGCTGATGCTGCAGCGCTTCCCGAACTACATGACGGTGCTGGAAGAAGCCTACGCCAGCGCGAGCGTCGAATGCCGGGTGGTGGACACCGAGAACCGGGTGTTCAACACCAACCACGCGGTGGTCGGTTACTACACGGCCAAATCCTGGCGCCTGCCGGAGCACGTGAGCACCGCGATCGCCAATCACCACAATGCGCTGGCGATCTTCCGCGATGAATCTTCACGCAACAGTCAGCTGAAAAACCTGCTGGCGATCCTGAAGATGGCCGAACACATTTGTGCGTCCTACCGGGTGCTGGGCAACCAGACCGAGGACCACGAATGGAACTGCATCGCGCCGTTGGTGCTCGATTACGTGGGGCTGTCGGACTACGACTTCGAAACCCTCAAACAAACGATTCGCGACCTGGGCACTCACCACTGAGTACCGTGGGGCGCCTGATCCGAGAGCACCATGCCTGAACTGCCGGAAGTCGAAACCACCCGTCGCGGGATCGCGCCCCACCTGGAGGGCCAACGCGTCAGCCGGGTGATCGTGCGTGACCGGCGCCTGCGCTGGCCGATCCCCGAAGACCTCGATGTGCGGCTATCCGGTCAGCGCATCGTGCTGGTCGAGCGGCGCGCCAAATACCTGTTGATCAATGCCGAAGTGGGCACGCTGATCAGCCATCTGGGCATGTCGGGCAATTTGCGCCTGGTGGAAATCGGAATGCCGGCCGCCAGGCACGAGCATGTGGATATCGAACTGGAGTCGGGCCTGGCCCTGCGCTACACGGACCCGCGCCGGTTTGGCGCAATGCTCTGGAGCCTGGATCCGCTCAACCACGAGTTGCTGATTCGCCTGGGGCCGGAGCCGCTGACCGACCTGTTCGACGGCGAGCGCCTGTTCCAGCAGTCCCGGGGGCGTTCGATGGCGGTCAAGCCGTTCATCATGGACAACGCGGTGGTGGTGGGCGTCGGCAATATCTACGCCACGGAAGCGTTGTTCGCGGCCGGTATCGACCCGCGGCGCGAGGCGAAAAGCATATCCCGGGCGCGTTACCTCAAGCTGGCCATCGAGATCAAACGCATTCTGGCGGCCGCCATCGAGCGGGGCGGCACCACGCTGCGCGATTTCATTGGCGGCGATGGCCAGCCCGGTTATTTCCAGCAGGAATTGTTCGTCTATGGCCGTGGTGGCGAGGCGTGCAAGGTCTGCGGGACGGCGTTGCGAGAGGTCAAGCTCGGGCAGCGCGCCAGCGTGTTTTGCCCGCGTTGCCAGAGCTGACACGTCCTACGGTCTATAGTCAGTGTTCCCACTGCCAAGTCGAAGGACCGTGCCATGAACCTGTTTCGAACCCTTGCCGTTGTTGTGCTGCTGAGCGTCGGTACGCCGGTGCTGGCGTCCAACACCGGCAGCGGCGACCCGCGCTATACCATTCAGAATCCCCCGGCGTACGCCATGCTCGGCGACCTGCTGATCGCCCGTCCCTTGCTGGTCGTGGCCACGGTGATCGGTGCGGGGGCGTTCGTGGTGTCCCTGCCGTTTACCGCGCTGGGCGGCAATGTTGGCGATGCGGGGCAGGCGCTGGTGGTCGATCCGGGCAAAGCGGCGTTCGTGCGGTGCCTGGGGTGTATCGGCGAGGGGTTTGAACAGCGGGAGTGAGGCAGGTGGATCTTCTGTGGGGCTGATGCCCATATCGCGAGCAGGGCTCGCTCCCACCTTGGCCTGCAAACACAGCTCATTGTGGGAGCGAGCCTGCTCGCGATGGCGTTTTCGAAGCCGCCGAAGAATCAAGCCTTTCCGGTAATCTTCCGGTACTTCTCCATCAACTGCTCTTCAGTTTCCGGATGCGCTTCGTCAAGCGGGATGCAGTCCACCGGGCAGACCTGCTGGCACTGGGGTTCGTCGTAGTGGCCGACACATTGAGTGCACAGGTTCGGGTCGATCACGTAGATCTCTTCGCCTTGGGAAATCGCAGCGTTCGGGCACTCGGGTTCGCAGACGTCGCAATTGATGCAATCGTCGGTGATGATCAGGGACATGCTAACTCCAGCCGGGGCGGACAACCCTGGCGCAATAAACCAATGGGCGTAATTGTGCCGCATTGGCGCTGCTGGAGCCAGCAGGCTGGCTCCAGCAGGGTTATTTCTTGAAGCGCTCGGTCAGGGCATCGGCCACGGCAGGGTGGACGAACTTGGTGATATCGCCGCCCAGGGCTGCGATTTCACGGACCAGCGTCGAGGAAATGAACGAATAACGTTCGGACGGGGTGAGAAACAGGCTTTCCACATCCGGCGCCAACTGACGGTTCATGTTGGCCAGCTGGAATTCGTATTCGAAGTCCGATACCGCGCGCAAGCCACGCAGGAACACATTGGCGTTCTTTTCTTTGGCGAAATGCGCGAGCAGTGTCGAAAAGCCGACCACTTCCACGTTCGGCAGATGTTTAGTGACCTCGCGGGCCAGCTCCACACGCTGTTCCAGGGGAAACAACGGGTTCTTCTTCGGGCTGGCGGCAACGGCGATGATCACATGATCGAACAGGCGCGAGGCACGCTCGACCAGATCGCCATGGCCCTTGGTAATAGGGTCGAAGGTACCTGGGTACAACACTCGGTTCATCGCGTCGTCCTGGCGGGAGTCCGTTGGGGAGTCGGATGGTATCGCAGCCGTCCCGGTCGGCCAAGTCGCCTGATCGGTAAGAAAGCACTATAGACCATCGCAATAATCACTCTTTTCAGGGCGTTTTCAAACGTTCGGCAAGGTCCGTCGCCAGTTGCGCGGTCAGTCCGTAGACCGATAATTGCGGGTTTGCGCCAATGCTGGTGGGGAACAGCGAGCCATCGTGAACGGACAGGTTACGCAGTTGATGATGCCGGCCAAGGCTGTCGGTGACCGCCTTTTTCGGGTCTTCGCCCATGGCGCAACCGCCCATCACATGGGCGCTGCCCAGGCGTGTGCGATACAACTCCAGGCTCAGGCCGTCGATCAGCGTGCGGGCTTCGGCCAGGGTGTTCACATAGCGGGCATCGGCGTGCATCGGCATCACGGCCCGGGCGCCACCGGCGAACTGGATCTGCGCCATGCTGTGGAAGGCCCGGCGCACCCCGTCCCAGGCGTAGGGCGATACCTGATAGTCGAGCACGGGCGTGTTGTCGCTGCGCAGCTCGACGCTGCCGCCGGGGCTGTCCGGGTGAAAACCGTCGCGCAGCAACGCCAGCATGGCGTGGGTATGGGGCAGTTGTTCCATGCGTTGCGCATTGTCCTGGCCGAAGCCGCCGAGCAGGGTGGCGGCCAGGGCCGGATGCAGGGGCGGCACCTCGAGTTTGTAGGCCATCCTGCCGGTGGTGCCGTCCCGCCATTGGAAATGGTCGGAGTAGATTGACTGTGGCGCGCCGTAGAACGGGTTGATCACCTCGTCGAACAACCCGGCGGACATGTTCACCAGGTGCAGGAACGTGCGTTTGCCCAGCCGCTTGTGCGGGTCTGGCGCGTCGGACCGCAACAGCAGCGCAGGGCTGTTGATCCCGCCTCCGGCCAGCACGTAATGCCTGGCCTTGACCGTGATGGTCGTGCCCGTGGGCGCCACGCTGCGCTCGTCCATCGCCACGCATTGCAGGCCGGTGACCTGATCGTCCTTGATCAGCAGTTTTTCAGCGCGGGCCAGGTAGAGCAGTTCGCCACCCTTGTCCAGGGTCGCCGGAATTGTCGTCACGAGCATCGACTGCTTGGCATTGACTGCGCAGCCCATGCCGCAATAACCAAGGTTCCAGCAGCCGCGCACATTGCGCGGGATGACGTGCCAGGCGTACCCCAGTTGCTCGCAGCCCTTGCGGATCACGTCGTTGTTGGCGTTGGGCGGAACCAGCCAGGGTGCGACCCCGAGGCGTTGCTCCATGGCCTCGAACCAGGGCGCCATGTCGGCCGGGCTGTGGCCCCGGACGTCGTGTTCCCGGGCCCAGTGTTCGAGTGTCGGGTCCGGGGTGCGAAAGCTCGACGTCCAGTTGATCAGGGTCGAGCCGCCCACCGCACGGCCTTGCAGGATGGTGATGGCGCCATCCTTGCTCATGCGGCCGATGCCTTCCTGATAGAGGCTGGTGTAGGCCTGATCTTCGAGCAACTTGAAATCGCTGCTGGTCTTGAGCGGGCCTTCTTCGATCAGCAACACCTTGTAGCCGGCGGCGCTGAGTATCTCCGCCGTGGTGCCGCCGCCCGCACCGCTGCCGATGATGGCCACGTCGGCCTCCAGGTGCAGGTCTTCGCTCAGTTGCGCGCCGTTGTGGGTTTTCCAGCCACGGGCCATGCCTTCGCGGAACGGATCGGGTATGGGCATCTTGGGTTCTCTTGTTTTTATGGTTAAGAGCTGTGTCGTTCCTGGAGTCGCTATCGCGAGCAGGCTCGCTCCCACAAGGGTCTGAGCCGGCCTTGCAACCCCTGTGGGGGCGAGCCTGCTCGCGATGGAGTCGACTCGGTCGATCAAACCACCGGCGGCCCGGGATACCCGCAATGCGCCCACGACTCCCGACGGCTGTACCACGCCATCATCACCATCTGCTGCAATGAGCTGTGCCCCATGCGCAACAGGCTCAACGAGCTGTTTTCCCAGCGCCGGAGAAAGAGCCGCATCTGCTCGGGGCTGGCGTTTTCCCAACTGCCCCAGATGCCGGTCAAGGGCCCGCGGGTCACGGCCATGGCCAGCACATCGAACAATTGACGGGTCAGCTTGAGCATTTCCGGCGACAGGTGGGCCAGGCCGTTATCCAGGGTTTTCAGGGTGCCTTCGAGTGCTTGCGGCATTTGCTCGGCGGCCACGCCACCTTCGAGCATTACCGGGATCAGCGCCCGCAGGAACAACAGGTCGGCGCTGCGCAATACCGCAAAACCGTTGGCCGGGAGGCCCGATGAACAGCCGCTCAGGCTCGCGCCCAGCCCGGCCGTGGCCAGGAACGCCGTGGCCCCGACACTCAATTGCAGCAGGCCGCGCCGTGACAGCGCGGGTGAATCGGACAGGCCGGGGTTCATTGTTGTTGTTACCCGAGCAGTGAATCGTTAGCGGATGAACAGCTTCTGGATCAGTTTCTGAATGGATGTGCCGTAGGGCGGGTAAACCAGTTTCGCGGCGTTGAAGCGCTGCTTGGTCAGCACGCCCTTGGCCTTGCTGAAGGTCAGGAAGCCTTCGTGGCCGTGGTAATGGCCCATGCCCGAGGCGCCGATGCCCCCGAAGGGCATGTCGTCCTGGGCGACGTGCAGCAAGGTGTCGTTCAGGCACACCCCACCGGAGTGGGTCTCATGCAGCACGCGGGTTTGTTCGCGCTTGTCGTAGCCGAAGTAGTACAGCGCCAGCGGGCGCGGTCGCTGGTTGATGTAGGCAAACGCCTGATCAAGATCGGTGTACGGCACGATCGGCAACAACGGTCCGAAGATCTCGTCCTGCATTACCACCATCTCGTCGCTGACGTTGAGCAGCAGGCTGTGGTTCATGCGGCGTTGCTGGCCCTGATCGAACAGCGGAATCAGCAGCGCGCCTTTGCTGGTGGCGTCGCTGATGTAGCCGCTGAGCCGAGCCAGCTGTCGTTCGTTGATGATTGCGGTGTAGTCCGGGTTATCTGCAAGGGTCGGATAAAACCCGCGAACCGCCTGGCGATAGGCTTCGACGAAAGCGCCCACGCGGTCCTCCGGCACCAGTACGTAGTCCGGGGCTACGCAGGTTTGCCCGGCGTTGAGGGTCTTGCCGAAGGCGATGCGTTCGGCGGCGTCCTTGAGTGGCACATCGCGGGAGACGATGGCCGGGGACTTGCCACCCAATTCCAGCGTGACCGGTGTCAGGTTCTCGGCGGCGGCGCGCATCACGTGCTTGCCGATGCTGGTGGCTCCGGTGAACAGCAGGTGATCGAAGCGCAGGCGGGAGAACGCGACGCCGATGTCGGCTTCACCCAGCACCACGCCCACCAGGTCTTCGGGAAAGATCCGCCCCAGCAACTCCTTGAGCAGCAGGCCGGTGGCGGGGGTCGATTCGCTGAGTTTGAGCATCACCCGGTTGCCCGCCGCCAGTGCCCCGACCAAAGGGCCGATGGCCAGGTACAGAGGGTAATTCCACGGCACGATCACCCCGACCACGCCCAGCGGTTGATAAACCACCTTGGCCGAGGCCGGCTGGAATGCCAGGCCGACCTTGCGCCGGGACGGCTTCATCCAGCCATTGAGGTGCCGACTGGCGTAGTGAATGCCGTGCAGGCTGGGCATCAATTCGGCGAGCAGGGTTTCGTCGGCGCTGCGGTGGCTGAAGTCCTGGCTGATTGCATCGATCAGCGCCTGACGTTCGGCACTCAGCAGCTCTCGCAAGGCTTTGAGCCATTGCTGGCGCTGCGCGGCGGGCGGCATCGGGTTGGCGCCATAGGCGGCGCGCTGGGCGTCGAACAGGCTTTGGAGTGCGTCCAGAGGCTGCTGCAGAGTCTGCAGGTAGGCAATGTCAGCCGTCATGGTCATCTCCGTGGTTTTGTCGTGGTGAAGATCTTTTTAGAGTCTATGCTCTATAAAGTCAAATGACATCCCGACGCGGCTTTGTTTTATCCCCTTGCGGATAGATCGTAAGATGCCCGTCAACGCACCCTGGATTAAAGCTCAAGTCATGGCCCCACGGATCAAAACCAGCGAGCGCATCGTGCAGAACAGCCTGGAGCTGTTCAATCAGCAGGGCGAGCGCAGCATCAGCACCAACCACATTGCTGCCCATATGGAAATTTCCCCGGGCAACCTCTACTACCACTTCCCCAACAAGCAGGCGATCATCGCCGTGTTGTTCAGTGAGTACGAAAGCCTGGTGGACAGCTTCCTGCGCCCGCCCCAGGGGCGCGCTGCCACGGTCGAGGACAAGCGCTACTACCTCAAGGAATTGCTGGCGGCCATGTGGCGCTACCGCTTTCTGCACCGCGACCTCGAGCACCTGCTCGACAGCGACCCGGAACTGGCAACGCGCTACCGGCGTTTCTCCCAGCGCTGCGTGATCCAGGGCACGGCGATCTACAAGGGGTTTGTCGAGGCCGGCATCCTGAAGATGGACCGCGTACAGATCGAATCCCTGACGATCAATGCCTGGATCATCCTGACGTCCTGGGTTCGCTTTCTGTGCACCACGCGGGAGAACTCCAATCACCTGAGCGAACAGGCAATCAAGCGCGGGGTTTACCAGGTGCTGGTGCTGGAGGCCGGGTTTGTCACGGACCAGTCCCGCGATGCGGTCAACGCCCTGTTCGAAGAATTTTATGTACCGCTCGCCCAGGCGCTGGAGGAAGTGGGATAGGTAACTGGGGTAGGATTCGGTAACGCCCACCACAGGAGCCTGTTATGCCCATTGCGCAATTGATCAGCCCGCAAGCGTTGGACCTGAAGAAGGAGCAGCCGGGGCGGGTGATCCTTGATTGTCGTTTTGCCCTCGAAGATCCGGACTACGGTCAGCGCAGCTATGCCGAAGGGCACATCGCCGGATCGAGCTTTGCCGATCTCGAACGTGACTTGAGCGGGCCTGTGACCAAAGGCGTGACCGGGCGGCACCCGTTGCCGGATCCTGGCGCGTTGATCGAGCGTTTGCAGGCCTGGGGCATCAATGCCGACAGCGAAGTGATTCTGTATGACGACGGCCCCGGTGCCTTTGCGGCGCGGGCCTGGTGGTTGCTGGCCTGGCTGGGCAAGCGTGAGGGTGTGTTCATTCTCGATGGCGGGCTCAAGGCCTGGCATGCGGCGGGCCTGCCCCTGAGCCTGGATGCGCCGCAGATTCAGCGCGGCACCTTCAGCGGGACGCCGGACAAGGCACTGCTGCTCAGCGCCGACCAGCTTCAGCAGCGCCTCGGCCAACCGGCCCTGACCCTGCTCGATGCCCGGGCCTTGCCGCGTTTCAAGGGTGAAGTCGAGCCCATCGACCCGATTGCCGGGCACATCCCCGGTGCGCAATGCGCAGCGTTCACTGACAACCTGGGCAGCGACGGGCGTTTCCTGCCGGCCGATCAGCTCAAGCAACGGTTTGCGGCGAAGCTGGGCAGCCGTTCTCCGAGCGATCTGGTGGCGTATTGCGGCTCCGGTGTGACGGCGTGTCATAACCTGTTCGCCCTGTGCCTGGCCGGTTATCCATTGGGGGCGTTGTATGCCGGGTCCTGGAGCGAGTGGATCAATGATCCGGCGCGGGGTGTGGCGACGGGTGAGTAAAAAACTGTGGGAGCGGGCTTGCTCGCGAAGCGGTGTGACACCGGACACAACGGTCGACTGACACACCGCTTTCGCGAGCAAGCCCGCTCCCACAGGAGGGATCCTGCGATTTCAGAAACCCGGAAACTGCCGCGCCTTGCGATACGCTCCCGGCCCGACCCCGTAAACCTGCTTGAACTGCCGACTCAAATGGCTCTGGTCGGCGAAGCCCAACTGCATGGCCACTTCCAGCGGCAGGCAGCCTCCCTGCAATAACGTCCGCGCCCGGGCGATGCGCTGCTGCATCAGCCAGGTGTGCGGCGGGATGCCGGTGGCGTGGCGGAATACTCGGGCAAAGTGAAACGGTGACAGGTTCACCGCTGCCGCGAGCTCTTCGAGGGATGGCGGCGCTGCCAGTTGCGCCTGCAGCAACTCCTTGGCCCGGCTCACAGCCCGGTGTTCCTTGCCGGGTTTTCCTGGGGCCGCAACAGCCGCGTGGCGTTGCAGCAACGAGAGCATCAGTTCCCGCCAGGCGGTTTGCTGTTGCAGCGCGCTGGCCGGACTTTCGAGCAGGCGATGCAACTGGCAGAACCCCTTGACCAGGTCCGGATCGCGATAGAGCGTGGCGCCAAACGCCGGCAAGCTGTGGGTGGGCAGTTCAAGTTCATTCAGCAGCGCGAGGATCTGCCCGCTGTCGGGATAAAACGCCCGATACAACCAACCGTCTTCCGTGCCCTTGTGCCCGGTGTGCACTTCATCGGGGTTGATCAGCACCAGCGTGCCGCTGCCCGCCAGGTGCTCGGCACCGCGATAGCGATAGCGCTGGGCGCCGGCCATGATCATGCCGATCACGAAACCGTCGTGCACATGAGGGGCAAAGCGGTGCTCGATGTAACGCGCGGACAACAGCTCGACCCCCGCCAGCGGCGCGGTTTGCCAGAAACGGATCGATTCACCCCCGGTGTTCATGTCACGCATGCCCCTGTGCGGCCAGCCACTGCGGGATGCGTCGTTCCAGGTAGTAACCCGGGTGGCGGAACGAGCCATCGACGAAGCCGACATGCCCGCCTTTGGCATGCAGCTCGAACTGCGTGCAGGCGGACAGCTCCTCGGCCTGGGGCAGACTGTGGGGGAACACGAACGGGTCGTCGGCGGCCTGGATGATCAGCGTCGGCGTGCGAATCTCGCTGAGGAAATAACGGCTCGAGGCGCGGCGGTAGTAGTCCTGCGCGTCGGTGAAGCCGTGCAGCGGCGCGGTGATCCGGCCATCGAAATCCCAGAATGTGCGCATGTTTTCCAGCGAGCCCAGCGCGGCCAGTTTCGCCAGGCCATCCTCGCGCCCGTCATGCTGGAACTGGCGTTGCTTGTTCTTGATGTAGGCGACCATCTCGCGCATGAAGTGCGCCTGATAGACCCTGGAGAAACCCTGGCCGATACGATCTGCGCATTGATCGAGGCGAAACGGCACCGACACTGCCACGGCGCCGAGCACACCACTGTCGCTGCCGGCCTCGCCCAGGTGCTTGAGCAGGACATTGCCGCCCAACGAATAGCCGACCGCGTAGAGCGGCGCCAGGGGCCGCCTGGCCCGCAGGTGCCTGATGGCTTCGGCCAGGTCTTCGCTGGCGCCGGAGTGATAGCTGCGCGGCAACAGATTCGGCTCGCCCGAACAACCGCGCCAGTTCAGCGCTACGCTGGCCCAGCCCTGGGCACACAGCGCTTTTTGCAGGCCGGCCACGTAGGGTGAATTGGACGAGCCGGTCAGGCCGTGCAACAGCAGCACCAGTGGGGTATCGGCGTTGTGCGGGCCGTGCCAGTCCAGGTCAAGGAAGTCGCCATCCTCGAGCCAAAAGCGTTCGCGCTCGCGTTCGATGTGCGTGGTTTTGCGCCAGAGCGGCCCCCACAAGGTCTGCAAGTGCGGGTTGCCAAGGCCGAAGGCGGGGCTGAAGCGTTCTGACGGAAGGGACACGATTGCTCTCGATGCAGCGGTGCGCAACCTGTGCGCACCTTTCAGGCCGGTCGGTTAACCAGCGATCTCTGCCATACGTTGCCACAACGAGTAGTACACGCGCCCGGATTTCTGCTCGCGGTGCAGGCGCCAGTTACCCGGCAGACCGAGCGTCGAGGGGGCGCTTTCACTTTCGGTGTAGATCCAGGCGTCGGCCGCCAGCCATTGGCGCTCTTCAAGCAGCGTGCACACGGCCGGCAACAGGTTCTGGTTGAACGGCGGGTCGAGGAACACCAGGTCGTACGCGCTGGCGGGCTGGGTTTCCAGATAACGCAGGGCGTCGGCGGTCTGCACCTGGCCGTTGGTGCAGCGCAGTGTGCCCAGGTGTTCCTTCAGGCTGGACACCGCCACATGGCTGGCGTCCAGCGCCTGGCCCGTGGCCGCGCCGCGGGACAGGGCTTCGAGAAACAGCGCACCGCTGCCGGCGAACGGATCGAGCACCCTGGCCCCGGGCACGTAGGGTGCGAGCCAGTTGAACAGGGTTTCACGTACCCGGTCCGGGGTAGGGCGCAACCCCGGCGCATCGGGAAAGCTTAGTTTGCGGCTGCGCCATTCGCCGCCGATGATGCGCAGCTGGTTCACACCGTTGTGCACGTTTTGCGCAGGTTTTTTAGGACGGGTAGCCATTAATGCTCCGGAACCCCGAGCGGTTGCTCGGCAGGTTTGTCAGTGGGGGCCGGCAACGGCTTTTGCGGCACGGTCGGGCCAGCGGTGACGATGACCATCTTGTCCGTGCTCAGGTGTTTGTTCAGTGCGTTTTTGACTTGCTCGACCGTCAGGCTCTGGGATTGCTGCATGAAGTCTTCCAGGTAGCTCAGCGGCAGATTATAGAAGCCCATGGCGCCGAGTTGGCCGACGATGTCCGCGTTGCTGGCGGTGGACAGCGGAAAACTGCCGGCCAGTTCGCGCTTGGCGTCTTCGAGTTCCTTCTCGGTCGGGCCGGTCTTGAGGTAGTCGGCCAGCACGTCTTGCACCAGCTTGAGTGTGCCTTCGCTCATCTCGGCGCGGGTCTGCAGGTTGATCATGAACGGGCCGCGCGCCTGCATCGGGGTGAATCCCGAGTACACACCATAGGTCAGGCCGCGTTTCTCGCGCACCTCGCTCATCAGGCGGGTGCCGAAACCACCGCCGCCGAGGATCTGGTTGCCCAGGGACAGGGCGGCGTAATCCGGATCGTCCCGGTCGATGCCCAGTTGCGCGAGCATCAGGTTGGTCTGCTTGGACGGGAACTCGATGTGGCCGATGCTGGCCTTGGGGTCAACCGGCTGCGCCAGTTTTGCCAGCGCCGGGCCTTTTGGCAGGGCGCTGGACACCTGGGCGGCAATCGCCTCGGCTTCGGCACGCGACAGGTCGCCCACCAGCGCAATCACCACGTTGCCCGCCGCGTAGGCTTTCTCATGGAAGGCCTTGAGTTGCGCCAGGGTAATCGCCGGAATGGTTTTCGCCGTGCCATCGCTGGCATGGGCGTAAGGGTGGTCGCCGTACAGGCGATTCATCAACTCGATACTGGCCAGTTTGCCGGGGTTCTGTTTCTGGTACTCGAAGCCGGCCAGCATCTGGTTCTTGATGCGGTCGAACGAGTCGGCGGGGAAGGTCGGCTTGCCGACGACCTCGGCGAACAGTTTCAGTGCGGGCTCGCGTTTGTCCACAGCACTGAGGCTGCGCAGGGAGGCCAGCGCCATGTCCTTGAACGCGCCGTTGCCGAAGTCGGCCCCCAGGCCTTCAAAGCCTTCGGCGATGGCGCTCACGTCCTTGCCGGCAACGCCTTCGTTGAGCATCGCGTTGGTCAGCGTCG
Source organism: Pseudomonas sp. IT-P12 (assembly GCF_949767465.1). Classification (NCBI taxonomy): domain Bacteria; kingdom Pseudomonadati; phylum Pseudomonadota; class Gammaproteobacteria; order Pseudomonadales; family Pseudomonadaceae; genus Pseudomonas; species Pseudomonas sp. IT-P12. Next base: position 463,356 of record NZ_CATKPY010000024.1, read on the forward strand.
CCAGGCCCGCCGCTTCGCCGTCCTGACTGCTGCCGGCGGCGAAGATCAGGCGCATGTCGAACATGGGCAGCTCGCGAGCCTCGACGAACAGCACTTTGGCGCCTTCGGCGGTCCTCCAGTTCTGAACGTTCAGGGTGCGCCGACTGGGCGCCTTGCCGTCGAGCTCGGCCAGCGATTGCAGCTTCTGGCTGGACTTGGCCTTGTCCAGCGCTTCGCTGGCGATGGATTCATCAGTCTTCGAGAAATAGAAGGCAGCCGACCCGATCAGGGCGACAGCGATCAGGCCCAGCAGGGCCAAACGTGGTTTTTTATGCTCACTCATGAGTCGTCTCCAGTGGCAGGACATGGGCGACGCTCAGACGTTCGCGGGTGAAGTACAGCTTGGCGGCGTTCTGGATGTCTTGCGGCGTGACCGCTTCCAGTTCGGCCAGTTCGGTGTCCATCAGTTTCCAGGACAGGCCGACGGTTTCCAGTTGCCCGATGGCGGTGGCCTGGCTGGTGATCGAGTCACGCTCGTAGACCAGGCCGGCAATGACCTGTGCTCGTACCCGTTCCAGCTCGTCGGCGGACGGTGCAGTGGTCTTCAACTGCTCGAGCAGTTTCCACAGGCCGGCTTCGGCCTGGGCGATGGTTTTGTTTTTCTGCGTGTTGGGGGTGGCGGACAGGGTGAACAGGCTGTCGCCCCGGGTGTAGGCGTCGTAACTCGACGAGCCGCCGGACACCAGTTCTTCACCGCGTTCCAGTTGGGTCGGGATGCGACCGCTGTAGCCGCCGTCGAGCAGGGCCGAGATCAGGCGCAGGGCGTTGACCGAACGCTTGTCTTCGGCCGTGGCGATGCTCGGTACGTTGAAGCCCAGCATCAGGCTCGGCAATTGCGTCTGCACGTGCAGGGTGATCTGCCGCTCGCCGGGTTCGGCCAGTTCCAGCGGGATCTTCGCCGGTGGCACGTCGCGTTTGGCAATCGGGCCGAAGTAGCGCTGGGCCAGGGTCTTGACTTCATCCGGGGTGACGTCGCCGACCACCACCAGCGTGGCGTTGTTCGGCACGTACCAGGACTGGTACCAATGGCGCAGTTCTTCGACTTTCATGCGGTCCAGGTCGGCCATCCAGCCAATGGTCGGCGTGTGGTAGCCGCTGGCCGGGTAGGCCATGGCCTTGAAGCGTTCATAGGCCTTGGACATCGGCTTGTCGTCCGTGCGCAGGCGACGCTCTTCCTTGATGACTTCGATTTCACGGGCGAACTCGTCGGCCGGCAGGCGCAGGCTGGCCATGCGGTCGGCTTCCAATTCGAAGGCGACGCCCAGGCGGTCGCGGGCCAGCACCTGGTAGTAAGCGGTGAAGTCGTCGCTGGTAAAGGCGTTCTCCTCGGCGCCGAGGTCGCGCAGGATCAGCGACGCCTCGCCGGGGCCGACCTTCTCGCTGCCCTTGAACATCATATGCTCCAGGGCGTGGGACAGACCGGTCTGGCCCGGCGTCTCGTAGCTTGAGCCGACCTTGTACCAGACTTGGGAAACCACCACCGGCGCGCGATGGTCTTCGCGCACGACAACCTTCAGACCGTTGTCGAGGGTGAACTCATGGGTCGGTTGCGGATCGGCAGCGAGGGCTGAAAATGGCAGGCAAACTGTGCTGAACAGCAGGCCTGCAGCGCGGCGGGCAAGAGCATTCATTCGTTTTTTAACCTTTGGGGCTGCCCGCTAGGTCTTAGCGTCGGCGGGCGAGAGGTAGGGTGTGTCATCAATCATTACCAGTACCGCGCCGGGTCTGATAGTGCGCAGGGCAAGGCGCGAGGAGTGTGGTTTGGTCATTCCAAATAAACTCCGAGCAACGCAGCCCTGCGCACTATCAGGCCCGGCCCTCCGGGTGGTCGTCTGAAAGCGGGCCATACTGCGTTGCAGGCCTTGGCAAGGGAAGCACATTCCCTGCGGCCTGCGCCTTGTCTGGCCCGCTTTCAGACGGCCACGCGGTACTGGTAATGATTGATGACACACCCTAGGATACTGATCCGTTTTAGTGGCGGCCACGCCTATCAGGCCATTACGTTTGATCAGGTTGAAAGGGTTTGCGGCATTCGGCGCTGGTTTGTCGACTAAACTCTGCGTTTTCGCCGATTTTGCTGCGTCAGTCCTTCGTAAAGTCGTTTTTGTAAGGCGCTGTTTGCGCCTGTGCAAAGGTTGCGCGTGAACAAGCTGGGTCAATTGCAGTCTGTTCTGCATCGAATATTTATTTACCGGGGCGCCCTTTGGCGCGTCGCTACCGTGAGATAGCCGTCCTCCATGTTTGGTTCCAACGACGACAAGAAAGCCCCAGCTGCGGCTGGCGAGAAGAAAAGCCTGTTCGGATGGCTGCGCAAAAAGCCGCAGGAAACCGTCGTCGAACAGCCCCAGCCACTCCCTGAGCCTGCACCTGCGCCCGTCGCTGAAGAGCCGGCGCCGATCCTCCTGGAGACGGCCGAACCGGTGCTGCAGCCGGTCGTCGAAACCGAGGCGGTCGTTGAACAACCCCTGACCCCGGCCGCCGAGCCGTGGCTGCAATTGCCGGTGGCCGAAGAGCCGGTCGCGCTGGTCGAGGACGATCTGGCCCCGCACGTCGTGCCGCCGATCCCGGCACCCGGCGAGTTTTCTCCCGAGCCTGTCGAAGTGCCTTCATTGGCGGTGGCCGAGCCGGTTCCGGTGGTTGATCACGCTGTGGTTGCAGCTCCGGTCGTTGCTGAGCCTCTGCCGATCCCTGCGCCTGTCGCTGCCGCGCCTGCGCCCGTCGAAGCGGCCGTCGAGCCGGCGCCCACGGCGGAAACCAAGGCCGGTTTCTTCGCCCGCCTCAAGCAGGGCCTGTCCAAGACCAGCGCCAGTATCGGCGAAGGCATGGCCAGCCTGTTCCTCGGCAGGAAGACCATCGATGACGAACTGCTCGACGACATCGAAACCCGCCTGCTGACCGCCGATGTCGGGGTCGAGGCCACTTCGGTGATCATTCAGCGCCTGACGCAAAAGGTCGCGCGCAAGGAGCTGGCGGATGCCGATGCGCTCTACAAATCCCTGCAGGCCGAGTTGGCCGCCATGCTCAAGCCGGTCGAGCAGCCACTGAAAATTGCTTCGCAGAACAAACCGTTCGTCATTCTGGTGGTCGGCGTCAACGGCGCGGGCAAGACCACCACCATCGGCAAGCTGGCGAAGAAGCTGCAACTGGAAGGCAAGAAAGTCATGCTCGCCGCTGGCGACACCTTCCGCGCCGCCGCCGTCGAGCAGTTGCAGGTCTGGGGCGAGCGCAACAAGATCCCGGTGATCGCCCAGCACACGGGCGCCGACTCGGCCTCGGTGATTTTCGACGCCGTGCAGGCCGCCAAGGCCCGCGGTATTGACGTGCTGATCGCCGATACCGCCGGGCGCCTGCACACCAAAGACAACCTGATGGAAGAATTGAAAAAGGTGCGCCGGGTCATCGGCAAGCTCGATGCCGACGCGCCGCACGAAGTGTTGCTGGTGCTCGACGCCGGCACCGGTCAGAACGCCATCAACCAGGCCAAGCAATTCAACCAGACCGTCGAACTGACCGGCCTGGCGCTGACCAAGCTCGACGGTACCGCCAAGGGTGGGGTGATTTTCGCCCTGGCCAAGCAGTTTGGCTTGCCGATCCGCTACATTGGCGTCGGTGAAGGCATCGACGACTTGCGCACCTTTGAAGCCGAACCCTTTGTCCAGGCATTGTTTGCCGAGCGGGAGCGTTCATGATTCGTTTCGAACAGGTCGGTAAACGCTACCCGAACGGTCACGTCGGCTTGCATGAGCTGAGCTTTCGAGTCCGTCGCGGCGAATTCCTGTTTGTGACCGGCCACTCCGGCGCCGGCAAAAGCACCTTGTTGCGCCTGTTGCTGGCGATGGAGCGCCCGACCACCGGTAAATTGCTGCTGGCAGGCCAGGACCTCGGCACCATCAGCAATGCGCAGATTCCGTTCCTGCGCCGTCAGATCGGCGTGGTGTTCCAGAATCACCAACTGCTGTTCGATCGTACGGTGTTCAACAACGTCGCGCTGCCGTTGCAGATTCTCGGCCTGTCCAAGGTCGAGATCGCCAAGCGCGTGGATTCGGCCCTGGAGCGCGTGGCGCTGTCGGATAAATCCGAGCTGTATCCCGGCGACTTGTCCACCGGTCAGCAACAGCGCGTCGGCATTGCCCGGGCCATCGTTCATCGTCCGGCCCTGCTGCTGGCGGATGAACCGACCGGTAACCTCGATCCGCGCCTGGCGGCCGAAATCATGGGCGTGTTCGAAGACATCAACCGTCTGGGCACCAGCGTGCTGATCGCCAGTCACGACCTGGCGCTGATCGCCCGCATGCGTCATCGCATGTTGACCCTGCAACGCGGCCGATTGATCGGCGACGGGGAGGCCGGCGTATGAGTGCGACACGTAGCCCCAAGGTTTCCGAACGCGTGGCGCCGAAGGCCGCCGATCCGCAGCCGCAGAAGAAAAAGCGCGACGACGATGACGGTCCGGATTTCGCCACTTTGTTCCACGCCTGGATCGAAAGCCATCGCGCCAGCCTGCTGGACAGCCTGCGGCGCCTGGGCAAGCAACCCATTGGCAGTTTCTTCACCTGCATGGTGATGGCGGTGGCCCTGAGCCTGCCCATGGGTTTGTCACTTTTGCTGAGTAACGTCGAACGCCTGGGTGGTTCCTGGCAGCGTGCGGCGCAGATTTCCCTGTACCTGCAACTCGAGGCCAGCCCGGCCGAAGGCGAATCGCTGCGTGACCAGATCAAGCGCATCCCGGGCGTCGCCGATGCCGAGTACGTGGGGCGCGACCAGGCGCTTGAGGAATTCCAGCAGCAGTCCGGGCTGGGCGATGCGTTGAAGGAACTGCCGGAAAACCCGCTGCCGGGCGTGGTGCTGGTGACCCCGAATGAGGTCGACAAGCCCGCGCTTGAAGCATTACGACAACAACTTTCCGAATTGCCCAAGGTACAACAGGCGCAACTTGATCTAGTCTGGGTCGAGCGTCTGGCAGCCATCCTCAAGCTGGGTGACCGTTTTGTCTTCGGTCTGACCGTCCTTCTGGTTTCTGCATTACTTTTGGTGATAGGCAATACCATTCGTCTTCATATTGAAAACCGCCGCACAGAGATAGAAGTGATTAAACTCGTCGGCGGCACTGACAGTTATGTGCGCAGGCCCTTCCTTTATATGGGCGCGTTGTATGGCTTCGGTGCGGGGATACTGTCCTGGGGTGTATTGGCGTTTGGCCTGGACTGGCTGAACGATGCGGTGGTCGGGCTGGCCGGCTTGTACGGCAGCGATTTTGCGCTGGCCGGTGTGCCGGTAGCCGACGGTCTGTCGCTCTTGCTTGGCGCGGTGCTGTTGGGGTATATCGGTGCATGGATTGCAGTCGCACGCCACCTGAGGGAGCTTGCGCCTAAGTAGTATCATTTTGCTCGTATTGACCTTTCAGCGTTTTTGGGAACTTGTCTTTCGGTTTCCGGTCAATTTTCGCAGTGCTGAACTGCACGAGTTTGTAAGTGGGAGGTTTTGTCGTATGACCAATTCTTTGCAACCTGCGTATGCGCTGGTCCCGGGTGCGAACCTGGAAGCCTATGTGCACACCGTCAACAGCATTCCTTTGCTGACGCCGGAGCAGGAGCGTGAACTGGCCGAGAGTCTCTACTATGAGCAGGATCTGGGGGCGGCTCGGCAGATGGTGCTCGCCCACCTGCGTTTTGTCGTACATATCGCCCGTAGCTACTCCGGCTACGGCCTGGCTCAGGCTGACCTGATCCAGGAAGGCAACGTCGGCCTGATGAAGGCCGTGAAGCGCTTCAACCCGGAAATGGGTGTGCGTCTGGTTTCGTTCGCCGTGCACTGGATCAAGGCGGAAATCCACGAGTTCATCCTGCGCAACTGGCGCATCGTGAAAGTCGCGACCACCAAGGCCCAGCGCAAGCTGTTCTTCAACCTGCGTAGCCAGAAGAAACGCCTGGCGTGGCTGAACAACGAGGAAGTCCACCGCGTGGCGGAAAGCCTCGGCGTGGAGCCGCGGGAAGTGCGCGAGATGGAAAGTCGCCTGACCGGCCAGGACATGGCCTTCGACCCGGCCGCCGAAGCGGACGACGACAGTGCTTTCCAATCGCCGGCCAACTACCTGGAAGACCACCGGTATGACCCGGCACGTCAACTGGAAGACGCCGACTGGAGCGACAACTCCAATCACAACCTGCACGAAGCGCTGGAAGTGCTGGACGACCGCAGCCGTGACATCCTCTACCAGCGCTGGCTGGCAGAAGATAAAGCCACGCTGCACGACCTGGCGCAGAAGTACAACGTGTCGGCCGAGCGTATTCGTCAGCTCGAGAAGAGTGCGATGAACAAGCTCAAGTTGTCGATCGCTGCCTGACCTGCGCACCGGCAATAAAAAACGCCCCGATCATTGATCGGGGCGTTTTTGTTTGGGCTCGATTGTTGGAACGACTCGTACCCTGTGGGAGCGGGCTTGCCCGCGATGGCGGAGGGTCAGAAAACCACCCGTTGGCTGACACACCGCTTTCGCGGGCAAGCCCGCTCCCACAGGGTTTTGCGGAGTGTGATGGAACTCACTCGCTTATTTCGTCCAAGGCGCTCGGCGCGAATCATTGAGCCCAACCAGATAGCCGTCGCCCCCGAGCTGGTTCATCTGCTGGCGAATCCAGCCCGCGCGGCGCGCAACATAGCTGGTCGGATGGCTGGCGCTCCACACGCGCGGGTTGGGCAATACCGCCGCGAGCAGGCTCGATTGCTGGCGACTGAGGTTCTTCGCGCTCACGCCAAAGTGATGTCGGGCCGCCGCTTCCGCGCCAAACACACCGGCGTCCCACTCGACACTGTTGAGGTAGACCTCAAGAATTCGCTGCTTGGGCCAGAACACTTCGATCAGTCCGGTAAACCAGGCTTCCAGGCCCTTGCGCAGCCAGCTGCGGCCGGACCACAGGAACAGGTTCTTCGAGACTTGCTGGCTGAGCGTGCTGGCGCCGCGAACCGATCCGCCCAACTCGTTGTGGGCCAGGGCCGCACGGATCGCCCCGAGGTCGAAACCCCAATGCTCGGGAAACTTCTGATCTTCCCCGGCGATCACCGCGACTTTGAGGTCGTCGGAGATTTCATCCCAGGGTTTCCAGGTGCGTTGCAGGTCAATCGGCTCGCCGTCGAACCAGGATTCGACCTTGCGCTCGACCATCAGCGCCGTGCCCGGTGGCGGCACCACGCGAAAAATCAGCACCAGCACGACGCTGCCCCCGGCGAACCAGAGCAGGGCCTTCGTGAATCGTCGCAAAAATAAACGCAGCATAGAGATGGCTTGGCCGAACCCGTCGAGCGGGCCATTATACAGACCCTGTTGATCGAGTCTGACTGGAGTTCTTCATGCTGCGTGGCTTTCTGATGCTGGCCGCTTTCTTCGGTTTCACCGGCGTCGCCCTGGGGGCGTTTGCCGCTCATGGCTTGAAAAGTCGCCTCACCCCCGAGTACCTGGCGATCTTTCATACGGGCGTAACCTATCAGTTGGTGCATGCCCTGGCGCTGTTCGGGGTGGCATTGCTGGCCGCGCACATTCCGGGCCGGCTGGTCACCTGGGCCGGCCTCTCGTTCACGATCGGCATCCTGCTGTTTTCCGGCAGTCTGTACCTGCTGACGACGGTGGGCATCGGCAAGCTCGGCATCATTACGCCTTTCGGCGGCCTGGCCTTCCTGATCGGCTGGCTGTGCCTGGGGCTGGCCGCCTGGCGCCTGCAGGCGACCGCTTGACGCTTGTTACTGACCTTTAGGTCATGATCGGGCTAGAATGCCACCCCCTAAAAATGATGGCGGCATTTGGCATGCGCATTCAGTTGAACGGCGAATCCCTTGAACTGCCCGACGGTGAAACCGTTGCGGCCCTGCTGACCCGTCTGGAATTGACCGGACGCCGGGTGGCGGTCGAGCTCAATCTGGATATCGTCCCGCGCAGCCAGCACGCAGACACCACGCTCAATGACGGCGACTCGGTCGAAGTGGTGCACGCCATCGGCGGCGGCTAGCCGTCTGGCCCGAGCGGCCACAGAATCATTGTGCAAGAACCTCACCCCAACAGAGGATTTCCCATGAGCATCGTTCGCACCGACAAGCCCTTCGTCCTGGCCGGTCGTACTTACCAGTCGCGTTTGCTGGTCGGTACCGGCAAGTACCGTGACATGGAAGAAACCCGTCTGGCCATCGAGGCTTCGGGTGCCGAGATCGTCACCGTGGCCGTGCGCCGGACCAACATCGGCCAGAACCCGGGCGAACCGAACCTGCTCGATATCCTGCCACCGGATCGCTACACCATCCTGCCGAACACGGCCGGTTGCTACGACGCCACCGAAGCCGTGCGCACCTGCCGCCTGGCCCGTGAGTTGCTCGATGGCCACAACCTGGTGAAGCTGGAAGTGCTGGCCGACCAGAAAACCCTGTTCCCCAACGTGATCGAAACCCTCAAGGCCGCCGAAGTGCTGGTCAAGGAAGGCTTCGACGTGATGGTCTACACCAGCGATGACCCGATCATCGCTCGCCAACTGGCGGAAATCGGCTGCATCGCCGTGATGCCACTGGCCGGCCTGATCGGCACGGGCCTGGGAATCTGCAACCCGTACAACCTGCAGATCATCCTCGAAGAGGCCAAGATCCCGGTGCTGGTGGATGCCGGTGTCGGCACCGCCTCCGACGCCACCATCGCCATGGAACTGGGCTGCGAAGCCGTGCTGATGAACTCGGCCATCGCCAACGCGCAACAGCCGATCATGATGGCCGAAGCCATGAAACATGCGATCGTCGCCGGCCGCCTGGCCTACCTCGCCGGCCGCATGCCGAAAAAACTCTACGCCAGCGCCTCTTCGCCGCTGGATGGTCTGATCAAGTAAGAGCCATTGATGACTGAATCAAACGACACGCCAATCCAGACGGAAGAAGGCGACGAGCGCCAACACCGCCGCATCAAGAGTTTCGTGATGCGCGCCGGGCGCATGACCGAAGGCCAGCAGCGCGGCCTCGAGCAGGGCGCGCCGCTGTTCGTGCTGCCGCTGGCGGACGCGCCGGTGGACTACGACCAGGTGTTCGGTCGTTCGGCACCGCGCTCGCTGGAAATCGGTTTCGGCATGGGCCATTCGCTGCTGGAAATGGCGGCGGCTGCGCCTGAACAGGATTTCATCGGCGTGGAGGTGCACCGTCCGGGTGTCGGTGCGCTGCTCAACGGCGTGCTGACCCAGGGCCTGACCAACCTGCGGGTCTACGATTGCGATGCCATCGAGGTGCTCAATCGCTGCGTGGCCGATAACAGCCTCGATCGCCTGATGCTGTTTTTCCCGGACCCGTGGCACAAGAGTCGCCATCACAAGCGTCGGATCGTCCAGGCCTCGTTTGCCGAGCTGGTGCGCAGCAAGTTGAAGGTCGGCGGGGTGCTGCACATGGCCACCGACTGGGAACCTTACGCCGAGTACATGCTGGAAGTGATGAACGTCGCGCCGGGTTACCGCAACCTGGCCGAAGACGGCCAGTGCGTCCCGCGCCCGGCCGAGCGCCCGATCACCAAGTTCGAACGCCGCGGCGAGCGCCTTGGGCATGGCGTGTGGGATTTGAAGTTCGAAAAGTTGGCGTAAAAGATAGCGTCTTCTACTGTGGGAGCGAGCCTGCTCGCGATAGCGTCAAGCCAGTCGATATCAATGTCGAATGACAGAACGCCATCGCGAGCAGGCTCGCTCCCACAGGGGTTTATGGGTGTTGCACAATTCAGCGGCGATCAGCGACCACGCCAATCAGCACCAGCACCACCAGCAACACTGGCGCCAGGCTGTAGTTGTTGAACTGGCTCAGGCCGCGAATGACCCAAGGGGTCGCGTAGATCAGCGCGGCGCCGCTGCCGATCATGCACAGCAGGGCCATCAGCGGGACGCGCAAGGCGCCGGCGATGCTGCCCAGGCGTTGCTCGACCCAGCCTTTGAAATCCGCACCGAACAGCACTAGCAGGCAACCCACCAGGGCCAGGGCGATTTCCGAGAGGTTGCTGCGGCTCCAGCGAGACACGGTGGCGAGCAGGTCGAGGATCAGATCCATTCGATTTCCTTAAGTCAGAAATTTTTGCAGCAAGTCGTTGAGAAACAGCTGGCCGCGTTCCGTGGCCGCCAAGCGTGACGGTTCGACCCGCAACAGGCCACTTTGTTCGGCGTCGCGACGGCCTTCGGCAAGGCTGTCCAGCGACAGGCCGGTGCGTTGCGGGTACAGCCGCGATTCGACGCCCTCCGTCAGCCGCAAGGCGTTCATCAGGAACTCGAACGGCATTTCATCATTGGTCAGCGCCTTTTCGCCAGCCTTGAAGCTTTTCGCCGGGTTGAGGTAATCCTTGGGCAGGCGCGTCTTCCAGGTGCGCACGATGCGCCCGTCCGGATGGCTGAGCTTGCCATGGGCGCCGGCGCCGATGCCGATGAAATCGCCAAAGCTCCAGTAGTTGAGGTTGTGCCGCGCCGCCCGCCCGGGTTGGGCGTAGGCCGAGACCTCGTATTGCGCGTAGCCATGCTCGGCCAGCAGTGCCTGCCCGGCTTCCTGGATGTCCCACAACGTATCGTCCTCCGGCAGCGTCGGCGGCTGGTTCCAGAACACCGTGTTCGGCTCCAGGGTCAGCTGGTACCAGGACAGGTGTGTCGGCTTCAGGGCGATGGCGGTGTGCAGGTCGGCCAAGGCGTCATCCAGGGACTGGTCGGGCAAGCCGTGCATCAGGTCCAGGTTGAAGTTGTCGAACCCGGCCTGGCGCGCCATGCCGGCGGCCCGCACGGCTTCGTCGCCGTTGTGGATGCGCCCCAGCGCCTTGAGCTTTTCCTGCTGGAAGCTCTGGATGCCGATCGACAGGCGATTGATCCCCAGCTTGCGGTACGCGACGAACTTGTCCTGCTCGAACGTGCCAGGGTTGGCTTCAAGGGTGATTTCGATGTCGTGGGCAAACGGGATGCGCTGTTCGACCCCTTGGAGCAGCCGACCCAGGGCCTGGGCGCTGAACAGGCTGGGCGTGCCGCCCCCGAAGAAAATCGAACTGAGCTCGCGACCGTGGACGGCGTGCAGGTCCTGGTCGAGATCGGCCAGCAACGCGTCCACGTATTCCTCTTCCGGCAGCACCGGGCTGGCGGTGTGGGAGTTGAAGTCGCAATAAGGGCATTTGCGCACGCACCACGGAATGTGGATGTACAGCGCCAGGGGCGGCAGCACCGGCAGGGCCGAGCGGGGCGATGCGGCGTCGCCGCCGTAGATCAGCGACGACGCGGATGTTCCGGGGGTCATTTCAAGCCCAGACGCTGGCGCAGCAGATCCATTGCGCGGGCGCGGTGACTGATCTGGTTCTTGTCGCCGGGCGTGAGCTCGGCGCTGGAGCAGTCGCGCTCAGGCACCCAGAACAGCGGATCGTAGCCAAAGCCATGTTCGCCGCTGGCCTGGGTCAGGATGCGGCCGTGCCACAACCCTTCGCAGAGGATCGGCAGCGGGTCGTCGGCGTGCCGAACCAGGGCCAGCACGCAGACGAACTGTGCGCCGCGCTCGGCTTCAGGCACGTCCTTCATCGCGTCGAGCAGCTTGGCGTTGTTCGCCGCATCGCCCTTGCCATCGGCATACCGTGCCGAGTAGATCCCCGGCGCACCGCCAAGGAAATCCACCGCCAGGCCCGAGTCGTCGGCCAGTGCCGGCAAACCGGAAATGCGTGCGGCATTGCGGGCCTTGAGGATGGCGTTTTCGACGAACGACAGGCCGGTCTCGTCAGGCTCGACGCTGCTGAACTCGCCAATCGAGCGCAGTTGCACGGACTGGCCGAGCATGGCCTGGAGTTCCTTGAGTTTGCCGGCGTTGTGGCTGGCCAGCACGAGTTGCGTGAAGTTGATCATTCGCCGGGGAAGAGCTCTTGGTTGAAATTGATGGTGTTGATGTTGTCACCGGTCTGCACCTTGATCTGGAAGGTGCGGGTTTCCTGCTGTGGTACCGGGTACTGGGCGATGTAGTAGATCGCGCCCTGCTCGGTCACCTGCTTGAAGTTCAGGGTCACACTCTGGCTGGTCAGGTCCTTGACCGTGCCGCTGACCTGGGCCATTTGCGGCTTGCCGTCCTTGAGCACCGAAATATTGATCACACCCTGGTTCTTGCTGCGGGTGAGTTCCGCGGCCTTGGCGACTTCCGGCGTCAGGTACGTGGAATTGAAGGTGTTGTAATGCACCGTGGTGTCGCCGAATTTCTCCTGGCGATCACTTTTGATGGCATCAGCGGCCATGGCCGTGACGCTCAGGCAGGCAGTGAGTAAAAGCAGCGCTAGACGACCCATGACCGTTCTCCTTGCAATGGCGCGGTTCAGACCGCGATCTTGTGGTCCTGCAGCCCGGGGCTGCTGACACGGTAGATACCGATCTCACCTAATAGATTAGGCCATAGCTTACTGGCCCACCCGTGGCGGTGCTGTTGATCCACGGCAAGCCGATCAATGACCTTGGCTTCACGTTCGCTGCAAAGTGCTTCAAAGTCTTCGAAGGTGCAGAAGTGGATGTTCGGCGTGTTGTACCAGGTATAGGGCAGGAATTCCGACACCGGCATCCGGCCCTTGCTCGCCAGGTACCAGCGGCAGCGCCAGTGACCGAAGTTGGGGAAGGTGATGATGCACTGACGACCGACACGCAGCATTTCGTCGAGGATCCTGTCCGGGTAGTGCACCGCTTGCAGCGCCTGGGTCATGACCACGATGTCGAAGCTGTTGCTGGCGAAGTTGCCCAGGCCCTTGTCCAGGTCCTGTTCGATGACGTTGATGCCCTTGGCCACGCACTCGGCGATGTTGTCCGGGTCGTTTTCCAGGCCGTAGCCGGTGACATGCTTGTTGTCGCGCAACCACGTCAGCAGTTCGCCGTCGCCGCAGCCCAGGTCGAGCACGCGGCTGCCGGCGGGGATCCATTCCTGGATGATTTCCAGATCAGCTCTCATGGCTTTCTCACAACGCAATACGGTTCATGTAATTGCCGAACGCCTGCAGGTAGCGCGGGATCGGAATCAGGAAGGCGTCATGGCCTTGCGGAGCATCGATCTCGAGGTAGCAGACGTCTTTCCTGGCCGCCATCAGGGCGTCCACCAGTTCCCGCGAGCGGGCAGGGGAGAAGCGCCAGTCGGTGGTGAAGGACATCACGCAGAACTTCGCGGTGGCGTTGGCGAAGGTTTTCGCCAGGTCATCGTCGAAGTTCGCCGCCGGGTCGAAGTAGTCCAGCGCCTTGGTCATCAGCAGGTAAGTGTTGGCGTCGAAACGCCCGGAAAACTCTTCGCCCTGGTAACGCAGGTAGCTCTCGACCTGGAACTCGACGCTGTGGAAGTCGTAATTGAGCTTTTCGCTCTTCAGGCCGCGGCCGAATTTCTCGCCCATGGAGTCGTCGGACAGGTACGTGATGTGCCCGACCATTCGCGCCAGCATCAGGCCGCGCTTGGGGATCACGCCCTGTTCCTGGAACGAACCGCCGTGGAACTCGGGGTCCGTGAGGATCGCCTGGCGCGCCACTTCGTTGAACGCGATGTTCTGCGCCGACAGCTTGGGTGCCGAGGCGATGGCCAGGCAGTGCCGCACGCGGTCGGGGTAAGTGATGGTCCACTGCAGGGCCTGCATGCCGCCGAGGCTGCCACCAATCACCGCCGCCCATTGGCCGATGCCGAGCCTGTCGGCCAGGCGTGCCTGGCTGTGGACCCAGTCTTCCACGGTCAACACCGGGAAGTCGGCGCCGAACGGCTTGCCGGTTTCCGGGTTGAGGCTGCTGGGGCCGGTGGAGCCGTTGCAACCGCCGAGGTTGTTCAGGCTGACCACGAAGAACTTGTTGGTGTCGACCGGTTTGCCGGGGCCGATGCAGCTGTCCCACCAACCGGGCTTGCGCTCGTCGGGGCTGTGGAAGCCGGCAGCGTGATGGTGGCCGGACAGGGCGTGGCAGATCAGCACGGCGTTGCTCGCCGTGGCGTTCAGCGTGCCGTAGGTCTCGTAGATCAGGTCGTACGCCGGGAGCGAGCGGCCGCAGGCCAGGGCCAGGGGCTCGCTGAAGTGCGCCACTTGCGGCGTCACCAGACCAACAGAATCGGGGGGGAAGGCAGCTGGCATCGACCCTGCTCTCGTTGAAATGAGGCGTAAGTCTAAAGACCGGTGGGGTCAGCGGCAAGCGAAGGGCGGGGTTGTTTGTGTCCAGCTGGATCGGGGGTGGATCCATCGCAACGGGCTCGCTCCCACAGGAGGGGCATGCACTCCTGTGTTCGAGCGAGCCTGCTGGCGGTGGATCAGATCAGCAGACGCAGGATTTCCGGCATCATGGTCATGGCGGCGAGGTTGTTGATCACCAGCATGTCGATCAGCTTGAGCACCATGAACGCGAGGATCGGCGAAATATCCAGGCCGCCCATGCTCGGCAGGATCCGGCGGAACGGCGCCAGGGCCGGCTCGCAGATCTGGTTCACCAGTTCGGCGCCCGGGTTATGGCTGCCCGGGGCGACCCACGAGAGGATCACGCTGATGATCAGCGCGAAGAAGAAAATCTTCAGGAACAGCGCGGTCACGCCAATCAGCGACCAGATCACCAGTTGCAGCGGATTGCCGGTGGTGCCGTAGGTCAGCAGCAGGGTCAGGGCCATCAGCGCCATTTGCACCAGGATCGCCAGCACCAGCGAGGACATGTCCAGGCCGAACAGGCTCGGGATGATCCGGCGCAGGGGCTTGAGCAAAGGCTGGGTGGCCTTGACCACGAACTGGCACAGCGGGTTGTAGAAGTTCGCCCGCACCAGTTGCAGCACGAAGCGCAGCAGCACGATCAGCAGGTACAGGCTGCCGAGGGTTTGCAGCACGTAAACCGCTGCGGTGTTCAATCCAATCATGTAAGGCTCCTTATTGACCCAGTTGTTCGGCCATCTCGGCCGAGCGGTGCGCGGCGGCGCCGAGTGCTTTTTCGACCAGGGCTTCGAAGCCTCCAGCCTGGAAGGATTTGATTGCAGCTTCTGTGGTGCCGGCCGGAGAGGTCACGCGGCGACGCAGTTCGGCGGCATCGACATCGCTGGAAACCGCCATGTGCGCGGCGCCCAGGGCCGTTTGCAGGGTCAGTTGGGCGGCGATGTCGGCGGGCAGGCCAAGCTTCACGCCGGCAGCGGTCATGGCTTCGATCAGCAGGAAGAAGTAGGCAGGGCCGGAGCCTGAAACGGCGGTGACCGCGTCCAGTTGCCGTTCTTCGTTCAACCACAGGGCGATGCCCACGGCGGACAGCAGTTCCTGTGCCTGCTGGCGTTGTTCGGCGCTGACCTCGGCGGTGGCGAACAAGCCGCTCACGCCCTGACGCAGCAGCGCCGGGGTGTTGGGCATGCAGCGCACGATCGGTTGTGCGCCCAGCCAGTTGTTCATGCTGGCGCAGGTGATGCCGGCGGCGATCGATACCACCAGTTGATTGGGCTGGAGGCTGGAGCGCAGCGCTTCGCACACGGCTTTCATTGCCTGGGGCTTGACCGCCAGTACCACCACGTCGGCGCCCTGGATAGCCTCGGCGTTATCGGCAAAGGTTGCGATGCCGTGCTCGGCGTTCACTTTGGCGCGGGTCTCGGCACCCGGATCGCTGGCGCGGATCTGCGCAGCGTCCAGGCCCTTGGCGCGCAGGCCACCGATCAGGCTGGCGGCCATGTTGCCTGCACCGATGAAGGCAATGCGAGTCTTGCTCATGTGAGGTCCTTATAAAGAAGAGAGTCAGCCATGTTCACGGCTGGGAATAGTCGCGGGCGCCAAACAGGGCCGTACCGATACGAACCCAGGTGGCGCCCTGAGCGATGGCCGACTCGAGGTCGTGGCTCATGCCCATGGAAAGTGTGTCGAGTGGCAGGTCGAGGCTGGCTTGCAGGCTTTGCACGGCAGCAAATGCAGCGTCCTGGGCGGCGCGATCTTCCGTCGGCTCGGGGATGGCCATCAACCCGCGCAGCTGCAGGCGCGGCAGTTCGCTGATGGCTTTGGCCAGGGCTGGCAGGTCGGCGGGGGTGCAGCCGGACTTGCTGGCCTCGCCGCTGACATTGACCTGAATGCAGATGTTCAGGGGCGGTAGATCGGCGGGGCGTTGTTCGGACAGGCGTTGTGCGATTTTCAGACGATCCACGGAGTGCACCCAGGCGAAGTGTTCGGCAATAGCGCGAGTCTTGTTCGACTGAATGGGGCCGATGAAGTGCCAGATCAAGGGCAGGTCGGCCAATTCGAGCTGTTTGCCCAGGGCTTCCTGCAGGTAATTCTCGCCAAAGTCGCGCAAGCCGGCGGCATGGGCTTCGCGCAAGGCGGCGGCGGGCTTGGTCTTGCTGACCGCCAGTAACTGCACGCTGTGCTCGTCGCGGTGAGCGGCAAGGGCGGCAGCCCGGATGCGTGAACCAACCTGTGCAATGTTGTCTGCTATCGTGGACATTCAAGAGGCGCCAGCGGTCTGAGGTTGGCGGCATTCTACTGGAATTGAGGAGTGCTATGGATATCACTGAGCTGCTGGCTTTCAGCGCCAAACAAGGGGCGTCCGACTTGCACCTGTCTGCCGGGCTGCCGCCGATGATTCGCGTTGACGGCGATGTGCGGCGCATCAACCTGCCCGCGCTGGATCACAAGGAAGTCCAGGCGCTGGTCTACGACATCATGAACGACACCCAGCGGATGGAGTTCGAAAAGCACCTGGAAACCGATTTTTCCTTCGACGTGCCTGGTGTCGCGCGGTTTCGGGTCAATGCCTTCAACCAGAACCGGGGGGCTGGCGCGGTGTTCCGGACCATTCCCTCCAAGGTCCTGAGCATGGACGACCTGGGCATGGGCGAGGTGTTTCGCAGGATCACCGATTCACCCCGTGGCCTGGTGCTGGTGACCGGGCCGACCGGCTCGGGCAAGTCCACCACCCTGGCGGCGATGATCGATTACCTCAACAACCATCGTCATCAACACATCCTGACCATCGAGGACCCGATCGAATTCGTTCACGAATCGCGAAAATGCCTGATCAATCAGCGCGAAGTTCACCGAGATACCCGTAGCTTCGCCACTGCCCTGCGTTCGGCGCTGCGCGAAGACCCCGATGTGATCCTGGTCGGGGAGATGCGCGACCTGGAAACCATTCGCCTGGCGCTGACGGCGGCCGAAACCGGGCACCTGGTGTTTGGTACGCTGCACACGACGTCGGCGGCGAAAACCATCGACCGGGTGGTGGACGTGTTTCCGGGGGACGAGAAGTCCATGGTGCGTTCGATGTTGTCCGAGTCGCTGCTGGCGGTGGTCTCGCAGACACTGGTGAAGAAGGTCGGTGGCGGGCGGATCGCGGCACACGAAATCATGTTGGGCACGTCGGCGATCCGTAACCTGATCCGCGAAGACAAGGTCGCGCAGATGTATTCGTCGATCCAGACCGGCGGGAGCCTGGGGATGCAGACGCTGGACATGTGCTTGAAGGAGTTGGTGACCAAAGGCTTGATCACCCGCGATCACGCGCGGGAGAAGGCACGCTCGCCGGATAATTTCTGAGGGGGATTTGCAGCCATTTCAAAAGGCGCCATCGCGATCAGGTCGAATCGCGATGGCGTTGCAGAGGTTAGCGCTGAACAACCTGCAAGCTGTTCTTCTCTTTCGGCAGAACCCGCTTGGCAACGACGTAGTGCTTTTCCCAGTACGGTTTCTTCAGGGTGTCGATGGTCACCGACTTGCCACGGCGTGGTGCGTGGATGAAGCGATCGTTGCCCAGGTAGATGGCCACGTGATTGACCCGACGGCTCTTGATGTTGAAGAAAATCAGGTCGCCCGGCTTCAGGTCGTTGCGATCGACTTTCTCGCCATGACCGCTGGCCATGGCGTTCGAGGTGCGGGGCAGGTCGAAGGTGGCGTCGTTGAACGCGTATTTCACCAGGCCGCTGCAGTCGAAGCCTTTACTTGGGCTGCTGCCGCCCCAACGGTAGGGTGTACCGAGGACGTTGACGGCACGGCTCAGTACGTTGCTGCTTTCCTTGCTCCCCATCGGCGGGACCAGGCCGCTTTTGCTGGAGCTCAGTTGTGGAGCGTTCTTGATCGACTTCTTGCTTTTGCTCGAAGGAGCAGAAGCATGGGATTTGGGCGTGTAACCATTGACGTTCGGAAGACGTTGCTCACGATTGGTGGCGTGGGCGGCCAGTGGCAGCAATAGGCAAATGGTTAGCCATGTCTTGAAAAATGGACGCATTAGGCAAGGCTCATATGGGTTAGCGCGCAACTTTATAACAGCTTTTTTTGGCTTCCCGAGGCCGTTGGTCGATTCCATCGGCGGCCAATGGAACCAAATACGCGGCAAATGCACGCAATTGTCGGACAGAAGTCAGCTGCTACAAGGGTTTGACGGCATACAAGGTACCACCTGCCATCCGTCGGCCACTCGTAAAAAAGTCACAAAGATTTAAAGAAAATTTATCTATCGTGTGTATTGAGGTCATCCATGAACACCTATCAACACCCCGTTTCACATCACGACACCCACAGCAAGGTGATTGGCTACCTGTTGTGGATTTTCGGATTTACCGGTGCCCACCGCTTTTATTACGGCAAGCCGGTGACCGGGACGATCTGGTTTTTCACCTTTGGACTGTTGGGCATCGGCTGGCTGATCGACCTGTTCCTGATCCCGGCCATGGACCGCGAGGCCGACCTGCGTTTCACCGCCGGGCCGATCGAATACAACGTTGCGTGGATTCTGCTGACATTTCTCGGGGTGTTCGGCGTACACCGGATGTACCAGGGGAAATGGATCAGCGGGTTGCTGTACCTGGTGACAGGCGGGTTGTTCTTCCTGGGGGTCCTGTATGACTTCTGGACCCTGAATGACCAGGTGTCGGTTCGCAACGCGCAGAACCGCGGCACGTTCGGGTAAGTCATCGTCGGAACGCCGCCCGGAGCAAGCTAGCTCCCACAATGGACCTGCATTCACCGGGCCAGTGTGGGAGCGAGCCTGCTCGCGATGGGGCGCTGCGCGATCTTACGCCTGGTGACTGATCCGCCCATCCACCAGCGTGTAACGCACCACGCCCGGCAAGCTGTGCCCGATGAACGGGCAGTTCTCGCCCTTGGACAGCCAGGTTTCACCGGCCACGGTCGACGCTGTCGGGTCGAACAGCACGATGTCCGCCGCTCTCCCCACCGCCAATTGCCCGGCTGGCAGGCGCAACGCCTCGGCAGGTCCGGCGCTCAGGCGCGCCAGCAGGGTCGGCAGGTCCAGCAAACCATCCTCCACCAGCGTCATCGCCAGCGGTAGCAGGAGTTCAACGCTGCTGATGCCCGGCTCGGTCGCACCGAACGGCGCGAGCTTGGCATCGCGCTCGTGGGGTTGGTGATGGCTGGAGATGGCCGAAACCACGCCCGACTTCACCGCCTCACGCAGGCCATCGCGGTCGGCGCGGGTGCGCAGCGGCGGCTGGACGTGATACAGGCTGCTGAAGTCGATCAGGGCTTCGTCGGTCAGGATCAGCTGATACAGGGCGACATCGGCGGTCACCGGCAAACCGCGGGCCTGGGCCTGGGCAATCTGGGCCACGCCGCGAGCGCTGGTCAATTGACTGAAGTGCGCGCGTACGCCGCTTTGCTCGACCAGCAGCAGGTCCCGGGCCAGGGCGACGGTCTCGGCGGTTTCCGGGATGCCCGGCAAACCGAGGAAGCTGGCGGTCGGGCCTTCGTGGGCCAGACCGCCTTCGGCCAGGTCATGGTCCTGGGAGTTGAAAATGACGGTCAGGTCGAAGGTCGCGGCGTACTCCAGCGCCCGGCACAGGGTGCGGGTGTTGCGGAAGCTTTCCAGGCCGTTGCCGAACGCCACGCAGCCGGCATCGCGCAATGCCACGAGCTCGGCCAGTTGTTCTCCGTCCAGGCCCTTGCTCAAGGCGCCAATCGGGAAGACTTTGGTGTTGCCGGCCTCGCGGGCGCGGTCGAGGATCAACTCGGCCACCGCCGAGGTGTCCAGCACCGGTTTGGTCTTCGGTGGGCAGCACAGGCTGGTCACGCCACCGGCCGCAGCGGCACGGGTTTCGCTGACAGTCGAACCTTTACGGCTGTAACCGGGTTCGCGCAGGGCGACGTTGAGGTCGACCAGCCCCGGTGCGGCCACCAGGCCCTTGGCGTCGATCGAGTCGACGGCGACGAAACCGGCCGGCGCGGCGCCAAGGGCGACGATCTTGCAGGCTTCGATGTGGATATCGGTTACTTGATCCAGGCCGCTGGCTGGATCGATGACACGGGCGCCGAGAATGCTGAGCTTCACTGGGCGTTCTCCTGCTCGAATTGGCCTTGATCTAATTGGCGCTGCGCCGTCTGCCCGCTCATGGCCATGGACAACACTGCCATGCGAATGGCGATGCCGTAGGTCACCTGGTTGAGAATCACCGAGTGCGGGCCGTCGGCCACCGCCGACTCGATTTCCACACCGCGGTTGATCGGTCCCGGATGCATCACGATGCAGTCCGGCTTGGCGCCGGCCAGGCGCGCAGTGGTCAGGCCGAACAGGCGGTAGAACTCGCCTTCGCTCGGCAGCAGGCCGCCGGCCATGCGTTCGCGCTGCAGGCGCAGCATGATCACCACATCGACATCTTTCAGGCCTTCGGCCATGTCGGTGTAGACCTTCACGCCGTATTGCTCGATGCCGATCGGCAGCAGGGTTTTCGGCGCGATCACCCGAATGTCCGGGCAGCCGAGGGTTTTCAGGGCCAGCATGTTAGAGCGCGCCACCCGCGAGTGCAGGATGTCGCCGACGATGGCCACGGACAGGTTTTCGAAACCGCCCTTGTGCCGGCGGATCGTCAGCATGTCGAGCATGCCCTGGGTCGGGTGCGCGTGACGGCCGTCGCCGCCGTTGATGATCGCCACCTGCGGGCACACGTGTTCGGCGATGAAGTGCGCGGCGCCGGAATCACCGTGGCGCACGACGAACATGTCGGCGGCCATGGCTTCGAGGTTGCGCAGCGTGTCGAGCAGGGTTTCGCCCTTGCTCGCCGACGAGGTGGACACGTTCAGGGTGATCACGTCGGCTGACAGGCGCTGGGCTGCCAGCTCGAAGGTGGTGCGGGTGCGCGTGGAGTTCTCGAAGAACACGTTGCACACGGTCTTGCCGCGCAGCAACGGGACTTTCTTCACGGCCCGGGCGCCGACTTCGAGGAAGGAGTCGGCGGTGTCGAGGATTTCCGTCAGCAGCTCGCGGCGCAAGCCGTCGAGCGAGAGGAAGTGGCGCAGCTGGCCCTGATCATTGAGCTGCAGCGGGCGCTTGGTTTCTAGAGGCGTCATCGCGAAGGGGACTCTCAATAGGGCGGATTAAAGGGAGAGGTCTTGCAGTTCGAGCTTGAGTTCCGGGCCGGACAGTTTCACCCGCTCATGGGCGGCCAGCGCCAGGGTCGCACCGACGACATTCGGTCGGATCGGCAGTTCGCCGGCGTCGAGGTCGAGCAGGCACACCAGCGTTACGCTGGCCGGACGGCCGTAGTCGAACAGTTCGTTCATGGCCGCGCGGATGGTCCGGCCGCTCATCAGCACGTCGTCGATCAGCACCAGGTCCTGGCCTTCGATCTCGAATGGCAACGCCGAAGGGCGCACTTGCGGGTGCAGGCCGTTCTGGCTGAAGTCGTCGCGGTAAAAGGAAACATCGAGCGTGCCGAGCGGCGCAGCGCTGCCCAGCTCCTTGAGCAGGGCCTGGGCAACCCAGACGCCGCCGGTCCGGATGCCGATGTAGCGCGGCTCGCTGATGCCGCGTTTGGCCAGGTAGGTGTCAAGACGGATCGCCATCTGGCTGATCAGTTCGGCGGGATTTGGCAAGCTCATGGTTGCTCCTTTTTGGGCCCGGGGCCGCTACGGCTTGAGATGGCCCGGGGTATCACTAAAAGAGCCGCTAGGCGGCTCTTTCGGGTTGAATGCATCAGGTTTCGAACAGCTCGCCGTTTTCATCGAGCCAGCCTTGCAGCAGCAGGGCGGCGGCGATGGCGTCGACCGGGTTGTCGCGGTAACTGCCTTTCTGCCCGCCGCGGGCCAGGCGCTCGCCCTTGGCTTCGAAGGTGGTCAGGCGCTCATCGTGGGTATAGAAGGGCAGGTTGAAACGGCCGTTGAGGCGGCGGGCGAATTTTTCCGCGCGGGCACACATGTCGCTGGGCGTGCCATCCATGTTCAGCGGCAGGCCGACGACCACGGCGTCGGGTTTCCACTCCTTGATCAGGGCTTCGACCTGGTTCCAGTCGGGGATGCCGTTCTGAGCCTTCAGCGTGCACAGCTCGCGGGCCTGGCCGGTCACGACCTGGCCGACCGCTACGCCGATCTGTTTGGTGCCGTAGTCAAAACCCAGGATCAGGCGCAGGGCCATCAGGCGTGCCCCGCCTGGCTGGTGAGCAGGCTGAGGTTGACGCCCAGGTGCCGGGCCGCTGCTTCGAGGCGCAGTTCGCTGCTGGTGTTGAACAGGATGTCGGCGTCGAACGGGCAAGTCAGCCAGGCATTCTGCGCCAGCTCGGACTCCAGTTGCCCGGCTTCCCAGCCGGCGTAACCCAGGGTGATCAGGCTCTTGGCCGGGCCGACGCCATCGGCGATGGCGAACAGCACGTCCTGGGAGGTGGACAGCGAGAGCTCACCTTCCAGATCAACGGTCGCCTGATATTTCTGTCCGGAGGGGTGCAGGACAAAACCGCGATCGGTCTGCACCGGTCCGCCGATGAAGATCGGCACGTGCTGGCAGAGCAGCGGCGGTTCGATATCCGGGCGCAATTGCTCGAGGATATCGGCCAGGTTCAGGTCCTGCGGGCGGTTGACCACCAGCCCCATGGCTCCATTGGCTGTGTGCTCGACGATGTAGGTCAAGGTGTGCGCAAAGTTCGGGTCGGCCATGTGAGGCATGGCGATCAGGAAGTGATGCTTGAGGTAGCTGGGGCTGACATTTTTCATGAGCGCTAGTGTGGCGTTGGAGGGGCGAACTGACAAGCTGGGGATGTCGCAATTTGGCCGAAGTCACCGATCGAATGTGGGAGCGGGCTTGCTCGCGAAAGCAGTGTATCAGTCAACATCATTGCTGACTGACACACTGCTTTCGCGAGCAAGCCCGCTCCCACAGGGGATTTGTGAGATCAGTTACTGGACAACCGATCCCCGCGCGCAAATTTCCAGGTGCGGATGATTTCCAGGCGGTCGATGTCCGACAGGTCGCCGGTAAACGGGGCGAACGGCGCCGCCAGCCTGACGATGCGCTGGGCCGCCTGGTCGAGCAGCGGTTGGCCGGAGGATTCCAGCACCAGCACTTCATACAGCGAGCCGTCGCGGTTGATCGAGACCATCAGCCGCAAATTGCCGTAGATCTGCTTGCGCCGCGCTTCCTCGGGGTAATTGAGGTTACCGATGCGCTCGACCTTCTTGCGCCATTCGTCCTTGTACCAGGCCCCTTTGTCGCGCATGGTCGAGGCCGCGCTGAGGCGGTGGATGCGCGGGCGCTTGGCATACAGCTGTTGTTCGTTGGCCAGCTCGGCTTCCAGGCTGGCGATGTCGCTGGACAACTGCTCGGCATCAAACGTCGGGGCGGCCACGGCGGGTTTGGTGACGGGCTTGGGTTCTTCGGTCTTGGGCGCCGCTTTTTTCGGCTTGGGCGCGACGGTGGTCACCGCAGCCTTGGGAGCCGTTTCCTGGACTTGCGGCTTGGCGGCCGGTGGTGGCGTGACTTTCTGCACCTTGTTGTCCTGGAACGGCGCGACCTCGGTGGTCTTGGGAATCGCCTTTTTATCCAGCGTGCCGCTGCCTTCCTGGTTCTCCTGCGCCAGAAAATCAGCCTTTTGCGGCTTCTTTTCGCTTTTGAAGGTGGCGAGGGTGATTTCCAGGGTTTTGCTGATTTGCTGGGGTTCGACCATGGTGAACCCGACACCCAGCAGCAGGGCCAGGTGAATCAGCGCCGCGAGAAACAGGGTAAATCCGAGGCGATCGGCCGGGCGCACGCCACGGTGGGCGAGTTCGGCGGGCAGGTCGGACGGCAGTGTCATGACAAGAGAACCAACATCGCGTTTTTTACAGGTCGCGGATGATAACGCAATGTTGGTTCCAACTTGGGTGTTCTACATCAACGAGCTTTGAGCTTCTGATCGATGGCATCCATCAGCAGGCCGCCGATGTCGGTACCGAACGCATTATCGATCTCGCGAATGCAGGTCGGGCTGGTGACGTTGATCTCCGTCAGATGCTCGCCAATCACGTCCAGGCCCACGAACAGCAGGCCCTTTTCACGCAGGGTCGGGCCGACTTGCGCGGCGATCCAGCGATCCTTGTCGGTCAGCGGACGGGCCTCGCCACGGCCGCCGGCGGCAAGGTTGCCACGGGTTTCGCCGACGGCCGGAATCCGCGCCAGGCAGTAATCCACAGGCTCGCCGTCGATCATCAGGATGCGTTTGTCGCCGTCCTTGATCGCCGGCAGGTAGGCCTGCCCCATGATCTGCTGGGTGCCCAGCGCCGTCAGGGTCTCGAGAATCACCGACAGGTTCGGATCGCCTGCGCGGTGGCGGAAAATCGAGGTACCGCCCATGCCATCCAGCGGCTTGAGGATCACATCGCCATGTTTCGCCGCGAATTCGCGCAGCACGTCGGCACGGCGGCTGACCACGGTGGGTGGCGTGCAGTGCGGGAACAGCGTGGCAAACAGTTTTTCGTTGCAGTCGCGCAGGCTCTGCGGCTTGTTCACCACCAGCACGCCCGCGCGCTCGGCCTGTTCCAACAGATAGGTGGAGTACACGAACTCCATGTCGAACGGCGGATCCTTGCGCATCAGGATCACGTCCAGGTCGCTGAGCAGCGAGTCCTGCTCGGCGTCCAGTTCGAACCATTTTTCCGGGTTGGCGAACACTTTCAGGGGACGCATCCGCGCCCGTGCCTGGCCTTCGGCCTGGTACAGGTCCGGCTGCTCCATATAGAACAGTTCCCAGCCGCGTTTCTGCGCGGCCAGCAACATGGCCAGCGAGCTGTCCTTTTTATAGGAGATGCTGGCAATAGGGTCCATGACAATCCCGACGCGAACGCTCATGGGTTTTTCCTCGAAATGGGGGGTATGTCGATCTGCGGGAGCGAGCGGGCCCGCGCCTGCAAAAGACCGTAAAAAGTGGCGTCAGAGTGGCGCCGAGTGTGTCCCCGGTCAAGGAAAAACCATCGAGCAGGCTGGCCGATAGATTGCGTTTGGAGACTGTGCTAAAAAGGCTGCCATGTCGTACGGACCCTTGCGTATCAAGGGTTTCGAGCCACCGAAGGTCCGAAAACGGACAAAATGATTCGCAAAGGCGACGGTAGAGCACTTATGGATCAGCATTCCAGCGCCTTGAAGGTCATGGTGATCGACGATTCGAAGACGATTCGCCGCACCGCCGAAACGCTGCTGAAGAACGTGGGATGTGAGGTCATCACGGCCGTCGACGGGTTCGATGCCCTGGCCAAGATCGCCGACAATCATCCGGGCATTATCTTTGTCGACATCATGATGCCGCGCCTGGATGGTTATCAGACCTGCGCCCTGATCAAGAACAACAGTGCGTTCAAGTCCACGCCGGTGATCATGCTGTCGTCCAAGGACGGGCTGTTCGACAAGGCCAAGGGGCGCATCGTCGGCTCCGACCAGTTTTTGACCAAGCCTTTCAGCAAGGAAGAACTGTTGAATGCGATCCAGGCCCATGTACCGGGCTTCGCCGCCGTTTTGCCGCAACAGGACACGCAGTGACGCCCGGCCATCGGGCCCGGCGTCGACAAGAAGAATGGGGAAAACCATGGCACGTATTCTGATCGTCGACGATTCGCCGACCGAAATGTACAAACTGACCGGCATGCTGGAGAAGCACGGTCATGAAGTCTTGAAAGCCGAGAATGGCGCCGATGGCGTGGCGCTCGCCCGCCAGGAGAAACCCGACGCTGTGCTGATGGACATCGTCATGCCCGGCCTCAACGGTTTCCAGGCGACTCGCCAGTTGACCAAGGATCCGGAAACGGGGCATATCCCGGTGATCATCATCACCACCAAGGACCAGGAAACCGACAAGGTCTGGGGCACGCGCCAGGGCGCCAGGGATTACCTGACCAAGCCGGTCGATGAAGACACCCTGATCAAGACCCTGAACAACGTGCTGGCCGGCTGATACCCCAACCATGACCGAGTCGCTGACCGCTTTCGAACTGCTGTTGCAGATCGACCAGCGCTGTCGCCTGCTGGCGGCGGACCTGCCGTCGCAGCCTGCCCGACAGGACAGCTGGAGCGGCATCGGTTTTCGCCTCGGCGAGCACTGGTACGTCGCGCCCATGGGCGAAGTCAGCGAAGTCCTGCACGAGCCGCGGCTCACCCCTATGCCCGGCGTCAAACCCTGGGTAAAGGGCGTGGCCAACCTGCGCGGGCGCTTGTTGCCGATGATGGATCTGTGCGGCTTCTTCGGTCATGAACTGTCGACCGTGCGCAAGCAGCGACGGGTGCTGGTGGTAGAGCATCAAGAGGTGTTTGCCGGGTTGCTGGTCGATGAAGTCTGCGGTCTGCAACACTTCGAACAGGACAGTTTCGAGCCGCTGCCGGTGGGTGAACGACAGGGTGCCAAGGCCGAGTTCGTTCGCGGGCATTTTCGTCGCGAGCGGGACTGGCGGGTGTTCAGTCTGTTTGCGCTGGCGCGGTCTGTGAGTTTCATGAACGTAGCGTTGTAAACACCGACCACTGTGGGAGCGGGCTTGCTCGCGAAAGCGGTCATTCAGTCAATATCAATGGTGAATGTATCACCGCTTTCGCGAGCAAGCCCGCTCCCACAGGGATGTGGGTAAGCTCTGAAGTTGGGCGAGGACCGATGACAAAAGCAAAAACAGGCAAGCCGGAAGGGTCGCGCAGCCGATCGCAGATCATCGTGCTGTTCATCGCGCTGATTGTCTTCATCATGCTGCTGTTCGCCAACTTCGCTTACCTCAACACGCAAGCCACGTACGACAAACAGTACATCGGTCACGCCGGCGAGCTGCGCGTGCTGTCCCAGCGCATCGCCAAGAACGCCACTGAAGCGGCTGCCGGCAAGGCGGCAGCGTTCAAGTTGCTGAGCGATGCGCGCAACGACTTCGCCCAGCGTTGGGGCTACCTGAAAAAAGGTGACCCGGCCACCGGCCTGCCGCCTGCGCCGTCCACCGTGCGCCCGGAAATGCGCGCGGTGCAAATGGACTGGGAGCGCCTGCTGAAAAATACCGACGCGATCCTGTCCAGCGAGCAGACCGTGCTGTCCCTGCATCAGGTGGCCGCCACCCTGGCCGAAACCGTGCCGCAGTTGCAGGTCGAGTACGAGAAGGTCGTCGAGATCCTGCTGCAGCGTGGCGCGCCGGCGACCCAGGTGGCCATGGCCCAGCGCCAGTCGCTGCTGGCGGAGCGCATTCTCGGCGCGGTGAACACGGTGCTGTCCGGCGACGAAAACTCACAGCAGGCGGCCGATGCGTTCGGGCGCGACGCCACACGTTTCGGCCAGGTGCTCACGGGCATGCTGCAGGGCAACCCGGCGTTGAAAGTCAGCCAGGTCGAGGATCGCGATGCCCGTGCCCGGCTGATCGAGATTTCCGAGCTGTTCGAATTCGTCTCGGGGTCGGTGGACGAAATCCTCGAAACCTCGCCGGAGCTGTTCAAGGTCCGCGAGTCGGCAACCAATATTTTCAGCCTGTCGCAAACCCTGCTTGACGAAGCCTCGCAGCTGGCCATCGGGCTGGAGAACCTGGCCGGCGGACGCGATACCGACACCATTGGCGGCTATGTGCTGGGGCTGCTGGCCTTGATGTCGATCATCCTCATTGGCCTGGTGATGGTTCGCGAAACCAACCGCCAGTTGCGCGAGACCGCCGAAAAGAACGAGCGCAACCAGAACGCGATCATGCGCTTGCTCGACGAGATCGAAGACCTGGCCGACGGCGACCTGACCGTGACGGCCTCGGTGACCGAGGATTTCACCGGCACCATCGCCGACTCGATCAATTACTCCGTCGACCAACTGCGCGACCTGGTGGCCACGATCAACCTCACCGCCGGCCAGGTGGCGGCCGCTGTGCAGGAAACCCAGGCGACCGCCATACACCTGGCGCAAGCCTCGGAGCATCAGGCCCAGCAGATCAGCGAAGCGTCCACGGCGATCAACGACATGGCGCAATCCATCGACCAGGTGTCGGCCAACGCCGCCGAATCCTCGGCGGTCGCCGAGCGCTCGGTGGAAATCGCCAACAAAGGCAACGAGGTGGTGCACAACACCATCCATGGCATGGACAATATTCGCGAGCAGATCCAGGACACCGCCAAGCGCATCAAGCGCCTGGGCGAGTCCTCCCAGGAAATCGGCGACATTGTCAGCCTGATCGATGACATTGCCGATCAAACCAACATCCTCGCGTTGAATGCGGCGATCCAGGCCTCCATGGCCGGTGATGCCGGACGCGGTTTTGCCGTGGTGGCCGACGAAGTCCAGCGCCTGGCCGAGCGTTCGTCCGCCGCGACGCGGCAGATCGAGACACTGGTGCGGGCGATCCAGGCCGACACCAACGAAGCGGTCATTTCCATGGAGCAGACCACCACCGAAGTGGTGCGCGGCGCGCGTCTGGCGCAGGATGCCGGAGTGGCCCTGGAAGAAATCGAAGGGGTCTCCAAGACCCTGGCCGCGCTGATCCAGAGCATCTCCAATGCCGCCCAGCAGCAGACGTCGTCGGCCGGCCAGATTTCCCTGACCATGAACGTGATCCAGCAGATCACCACGCAAACCTCGTCCGGCTCCTCCGCCACGGCCGAGAGCATTGGCAACCTGGCGAAAATGGCCAGCCAGTTGCGCCGCTCGGTATCCGGTTTCACCTTGCCGGCCGCCAAGGCGCAGACTGTGGATAAAGTGTGACGCGCACGGGAGTCGTTATGGGTGATCGGCACGACTATGTAGCCCTCGAGTGGGTCAAGGGCGAGATTGCCGAAACGTTGAAAGTGGCGCATCAGGCGATAGAAACGCTGCTGGATGACCCACAGGCGACGCACGCCCTGGACGAGTGCCTGGCGTGCATCCATCAGGTTCACGGCAGTTTGCAGATGGTCGAGTTCTACGGCGCGGCCCTGCTCGCCGAAGAAATGGAGCACCTGGCCAGCGCCCTGCAACAGAACCGGATCAGCCATCGCGACGAGGCGACTCACCTGTTGCTGCAAGCCCTGGGGCAATTGCCGGTCTATCTGGACCGTGTCCAGGCTGCGCGTCGCGATCTGCCGCTGGTGGTGCTGCCGCTGATCAACGATCTGCGCAGCGCCCGGGGCGAAAGCCTGCTGTCGGAAACCAGCCTGTTCGCCCCGCAATGGCCGGAGCTGCCGCCGCTTGACGACGAGGCGCTGGCGTTGCTGGAACCGGCGGACCTGCCGAATGTGCTGCGCAAACTGCGCCAGATGTTGCAGATGGCCCTGGTCGGGTTGCTGCGAGAACAGGACGACGAAACACACCTCGGTTACCTGGCCAAGGTGTTTTCCCGCCTGGAAGGGTTGTGCGGCAACGCGCCCCTGAGTCCGTTGTGGCAGGTGGCCTCGGCGCTGGTCGAAGGCATGCGCGGCGGCGCGATTGCCAACAGCCCGGCCCTGCGCAGCCTGTTCAAGGACGCCGACAAGGAACTCAAGCGCGTGCTCGAACAGGGCATGACCGCGATCAACCAGCCGGCGCCGCCGGAGCTGCTCAAGAGTTTGCTGTTCTACATCGCCAAGGCCGAACACCCCACCGGACAGATGCTGACCATGAAAGACCGCTACGCACTGGACGATGCGCTGCCTGACAGCGCGATGGTCGATGAAGAGCACGCACGGCTGGCCGGCCCCGACCGCGATGCCATGCGCTCGGTGCTGGCCGCGCTGTGCGAGGAACTGGTGCGCGTGAAAGAGCGCCTCGACCTGTTCGTGCGCAGCGACCGCCAACACACTTCGGACCTCGACAGCCTGCTCGCGCCGTTGCGGCAGATCGCCGACACCCTGGCGGTGCTGGGCTTCGGCCAGCCGCGCAAGGTCATCATCGATCAACTGGCGGTGGTGCTGAGCCTGGTTCAGGGCCAGCGCGCACCCGACGACGCGGTGCTCATGGACGTCGCCGGTGCCTTGCTCTACGTCGAGGCGACGCTGGCCGGCATGGTGGGCACCGTCGAGCCGGAGAATCCGGAAGACAGCGGGCTGCCGACCACCGACCTGACGCAGATCCACCAGATCGTGATCAAGGAAGCCCGCATCTGCCTGCAGCAGGCCAAGGACATGATCGTCGACTACATCGACGCTGACTGGGACCGCCAGACGCTGCAACCGCTGCCGGCCCTGCTGACCCAGGTGCGCGGCGCACTGGCGATGATCCCGCTGAGCCGGGCGGCGAGCCTGATCGACACCTGCAACCATTTCATCCGCGACCATTTGCTGGTGGAGCCGGGGCAGCCTGACTGGGAAGAACTGGACAGCCTGGCCGACGTGATCACCAGCATCGAGTATTACCTGGAGCGCTTGAGCGACGACCCGGAGACCACCAGCGAACAGTTGCTCGACGTCGCAGAGACCAGCCTCGCCTCGCTCGGGTTTTTCCCCAGCGAACATGATGTGCCGGTGCTCGACGATGTGCTCAGCCCGAGTGAGGCGCAGGTCATGCAGGACTTGCAGGAACTGGACGATCCCGATGTCGTCCAGACCCTGGCCGATGTCCTCGCCAATCCGCTATCGGTGGTCAATCCGCCAGCACTGAGCACGCCGGGCAGCCTGTTACCGCCGCCGGCAGGCGAAGCACCGGTGGACGAGGAACTGCGCGAGGTGTTCCTCGAGGAGACCGAGGAAGTCCTGGACATCCTGCGCGAGTACCTGCCCCGCTGGCTGGCCGATCCCGCCGATGAGTCGAGCCTGGGGGAATTGCGTCGGGCCTTCCATACGCTCAAAGGCAGTGGGCGCATGGTGCGTGCACTGGTGCTGGGCGAACTGGCCTGGGCCGTGGAAAACCTGCTCAACCGTGTGCTGGAACACAGTGTCCAACCTGCTCCTGCGGTGCACAGACTGTTGGACGATGTGCTGGGCCTGCTGCCGGAGTTGATCGACGAGTACGCCGATCATGCCCAGCGCCAGCGTCACGACGTCGACCAGTTGGCCGCCCGTGCCCATGCCCTCGCCAAAGGCGCTGAGCCGCTGGCCGATGAAGACGTGCAGGACGTCGCGGCCCTGGACCCCTTGTTGCTGGATATCTTCCGCAAGGAGGCCGAGACCCACCTGGCAAGCCTCAACCGGTTCCTCGATCAGGCGGCCGAGCATGTGCCGTTGCCCGCCAGCGACGAATTGCAACGGGCCTTGCACACGCTCAAGGGCAGCGCCTCGATGGCAGGCGTGTTGCCGATCGCCGAACTGGCGGCGCCCCTGGATCAACTCGCCCGCGAATACAAGGCACACCTGATCGCTCTGGACCTGGACGAAGTCGAGCTGCTGCTGGAAGCCGAAGGCGTTTTCCGCCTGGGGCTGCGTCAGCTCAAGGTCGATCCGCTGGCGCCGATCCCCGGCGCCGCGTCGCTGATCCAGCGGACCCAGGCCGTTCTGGCCGAGCGTCTGGAGAAATTGATGGCGGCGCCGAGCGCGACGCTGCGAACCAAGCGCGATCCGCAGTTGATCAACAATTTCCTGGCCCAGGGCATGGACATCCTGCTGGACGCCGAGAGCCTGTTGCAGCGCTGGCAGGAGCATCCCGGCGAACGCCAGGAACTCAGTGCGCTACTGGATGAATTGACCACCCTGGGCGAGAGCGCGCACCTGGCCGACCTGCACCCGGTGGACGAACTCTGCGAAGCGTTGCTTGACCTGTATGGCGCGGTGGAAGAAAGCAGCCTGGCGGTTGACCAGCGGTTTTTCCACGAAGCCCAAGGGGCCCACGAGGCGCTGATCAACATGCTCGACGAACTGGCCGCCGGCCAGGAAGTCAGCCCGCAACCGGCGCGTGTCCGTGCCCTGCGCGACCTGCTCGATGAAGGCCTCGACCCGTCGGCCCTGGGCCTGATCCGCAGCGACGGCAGTCGTCCCCTGAGCATCCGTGACCTGAGCGATGCCACCGCAGATCTCGAGCGCACGCGCACCGTCGCTCCCACCGCGGACCTTGACGACGAGATCGTCTCGATCTTTCTCGAGGAGGCGGTGGACATCCTCGAAAGCGCTGGCCAGGCCCTGCAGCGCTGGCTGGACGACCCGGAAAACGCCGCGCCGCTGCTCTCGCTGCAGCGCGATCTGCACACCCTCAAGGGCGGTGCGCGGATGGCTGAAGTCGAACCGGTCGGCGACCTCGCCCATGAGTTGGAAAGCCTCTATGAAGGGCTGGTGGATCGGCGCTACAACCACGCCGAGGCGTTGGCGCAGTTGCTGCAAAAAAGCCATGACCGGCTGGCTCAACTGCTTGAACAACTGCAGACCGGCAAACCCTTGAGTGACCCGGCGGAACTGATCGAGGCCATCCGTGAGTTCCGCCAGGGCAAGGCCGGCGCGCCTGAAATCGCCGAGTCGTCACGGGCGCAGGAGTCGGCGGGGCATGATCCGGAGCTGCTGGACATCTTCCTCGAGGAAGGCTTCGACATCATCGAGAACTCCGGCGCGGCGTTGCTGCGATGGCAGGCCGACCCCTCCAATCGCCAGGAGGCGGAAACCCTGCTGCGCGATCTGCACACGCTCAAGGGCGGTGCGCGAATGGTGGAAATCACGCCGATCGGCGACCTCGCCCATGAGCTGGAATTCCTCTACGAAGGCTTGTCTGCCGGGGTTCTGAAACCCACCGAGGCCCTTTTCGAACTGTTGCAGAGCAGCCATGACCGGCTGGCGCACATGCTCGATGCCACCCGCGCCGGGCTGGCCTTGCCGTCGGCGGACCGACTGATCGAAGCGATCCGCAACTTCAGTCATCAGGCGCAGGATGCGGCGGTGCCGGTGCCGGTTGCGCCCAAGATCGAAGCGCCGACCCCACCAGCCGATGCCGGTGCCGACCAGGTCAAAGTGTCGGCGGAACTGCTCGACGACCTGGTCAACCTGGCCGGTGAAACGTCGATCTTCCATGGCCGCATCGAGCAGCAGGTCAGCGATGCGCAGGTGACGTTGAGCGAGATGGAAACCACCATCGAGCGCATGCGCGACCAACTGCGCCGGCTCGATACCGAAACCCAGGGGCGGATTCTCAGTCGCCAGCAGGTCGATGCCGAGCGTTCCGGCTACGAAGAATTCGATCCGCTGGAAATGGACCGCCACTCGCAGTTGCAGCAACTGTCGCGGGCGCTGTTCGAGTCCGCCTCGGACTTGCTGGACCTCAAGGAAACCCTCGACCGGCGCAATCAGGACGCGGAGAACCTGCTGCAACAACAGGGCCGCATCAACAGCGAACTGCAGGAAGGCCTGATGCGTACGCGCATGGTGCCTTTCGAGCGCATGCTGCCGCGTCTGAAACGCATCGTCCGCCAGGTCGCCGGGGAGTTGGGCAAGGACGTGGCCTTCGTGGTCGGCAACGCCGAAGGCGAGATGGATCGCAACGTGCTGGAGCGCATGGCGGCGCCACTGGAGCACATGCTGCGCAACGCCGTCGACCATGGCCTGGAGCCCGCCGACGTGCGCCTCGCGGCGGGCAAGCCGGCGCAGGGGCGGATCACCCTCGACCTGTCCCGCGAAGGCGGCGACATGATTTTCGATATTCGCGACGACGGCGCCGGCGTGCCGCTGGAGGCGGTCCGGCGCAAGGCGATCAAGCGTGGCTTGCTGGCCCCGGACAGCGACATCAGCGATCGCGACGTGCTGCAGTTCATCCTGCAACCAGGGTTCTCCACGGCCGAGAAGATCACCCAGATCTCCGGGCGTGGCGTGGGCATGGACGTGGTCCATGAAGAGGTCCGGCAGTTGGGCGGCAACATGAGCATCGACTCCGTGCCGGGGCAGGGCGTGCATTTCCGTATTCGCCTGCCGTTCACCGTCTCGGTCAACCGGGCGCTGATGGTGCATTGTGCCGACGATCAATACGCGATACCGCTGAACACCATCGACGGCATCGTGCGCGTGCTGCCCAACGAACTCGAGGAGCATTACCGGCTCGATCCACCGACCTACCGGTATGCCGGGCAACGCTACGAACTGTGCTACCTGGGCGAACTGCTCAAGACCGGCCCCCGTCCGAAGCTGCTGGGCCAGAGCCAGCCGTTGCCGTTGTTGCTGGTGCAGTGCAACGAGCGGCACATCGCGGTGCAGGTCGATGCCATGGCCGGCAGCCGGGAAATCGTGGTGAAAAGCCTCGGCCCACAATTTGCCACGGTGCAGGGCCTGTCCGGGGCGACGATCCTCGGGGACGGCCGGGTGGTGCTGATTCTCGATCTGCTGGCGCCGCTGCGCGCCATGCAGGCACAGCTCGCGCAACGCGCGCAGGCACCGGCCAGCGAGCCCGAACCGCACAAGCCTTTGCTGGTGCTGGTGGTCGACGACTCGGTCACCGTGCGCAAGGTCACCAGCCGCTTGCTCGAACGCCACGGCATGAGCGTGCTGACCGCCAAGGATGGGGTCGACGCCATGCTCCTGCTCGAGGAGCACATGCCCGACCTGATGCTGCTGGACATTGAAATGCCGCGCATGGACGGTTTCGAAGTCGCCACCCAGGTGCGCGCCGACGAGCGCCTGAAGCATCTGCCGATCATCATGATCACCTCGCGCACCGGCCAGAAACACCGCGATCGCGCCATGGCCATCGGCGTCAACGACTACCTCGGCAAGCCCTATCAGGAATCGGTGCTGCTCGACAGCATCGCGCTGTGGAGCAAAACCCATGCTTGAGCACCGCACCAGTCAACTCACGGGCCTGCTGTTGCCGATGGCCGACCGCCATCTGATCCTGCCCAACGTGGCGGTTGCCGAGTTGATCGACTACCAGCCCGCCGCCTTCGACCTCGACACCCCGCCGTGGTACCTCGGCCGGGTCGTGTGGCGTAATCGGCAGATTCCCCTGATCAATTTCGAATCCGCCTGCGGCCAAAAAATCGTCATTGGTGAGCGCGCCCGCATCGTCATCCTCAATGCCCTGGGCGGGCGGCCTGAACTGAAATTCATCGCGATGCTGGTCCAGGGCATCCCGCGCTCCTACAAGCTCGACAGTCAGTTGAGCTATGTGGATGTGCCGTTGTGCCCGCTGGAAAAAGCCGCGGTGCAGGTGGCCGACCAGGTGGCGAGGGTCCCGGACTTGCTGGCGCTGGAGGAGATGCTGGTGGCGGCGGGTTTGGGCTGACAGGGCTGCTCGTGCACTAAGCCGTTCCAGGCTTTCTGTGGAAGCGAGCCTGCTCGCGATGGCGTCAGACCTGCAACGCAATGCTCCTCCACCTTCATGTGGACCTTCCTGAGCAGAGCAGCACAACGATTAAAGCCCTAGCAGTTCTGATAGTTGACACGCCGCTCGCGCCAGTTAAGTTTGGACGGCATGTATCAAGGCGCTCAAGGGGTTCGGACATGTCCACTCTTCAGGCCGGCGTTCTCTGCCGTTATCAATATGATCCGCTCGACCGGCTGATTGGCACCGCTACGCAGCAGTCTGCCACGCTTCAACGTTTTTACTGCATAGACCGCCTGGCCACGGAGATCGAGGGCTC
Source organism: Pseudomonas sp. IT-P12 (assembly GCF_949767465.1). Taxonomy (NCBI): domain Bacteria; kingdom Pseudomonadati; phylum Pseudomonadota; class Gammaproteobacteria; order Pseudomonadales; family Pseudomonadaceae; genus Pseudomonas; species Pseudomonas sp. IT-P12. The sequence goes on from NZ_CATKPY010000024.1 coordinate 498,955, forward strand.
CCTGCAAACGACTATCATGCAGCACGGCGATCAGGTGTTGGCACAGCAGCGACGGGCTGCCGATACCCGTGCAACTGACTTGTTAGCCACCGATCTTCAGCGAACAGTGATGTACGCCGTTAGCCACACGGCGCGGTCAGCGATGTGCTATTCACCCTATGGCCATCGTTTTTCTGAAACCTGCTCAGCGACTTTATTGGGTTTCAACGGCGAACGATTGGACGAAATTTCCAGGTGTTATTTATTGGGAAACGGACACAGGGCATACAGTCCGGTACTTGAGCGCTTCAATAGCCCGGACGGGCTGAGCCCGTTCGGGAAGGGCGGGTTGAATGTTTATGCTTATTGCTCAGGTGACCCGGTCAACAGGGGGGATCAATCAGGAAGGTTCTCTGCACCGTGGATTGCTCACGCGACATCCAGCTTCATAAAGTCACGGGCCAATTCACTCAAAGGCGTTCCATGGTATTCATGGGGTACCAATGATATTGACGTGGTCAAGCATGTCACGCGCAGTTCCAGTCCTTTTACTGTTTCTGATTACCAGGCAACTCGTGTATTTCAACCCAATACAGCAACGAAACGTTATTCTGCCGCGCATATTCAGCCTTCCGAATATCCATCTCCTCGGGGCGGACGGCCTAACGGAGGCTCATTGCTCGAAAATGCCGCCGACTCTATGGGTGGGAATGCGCTCATTGGATTGCGTAAGGGAGATAACCATTTGGGAGCCAAAGTTGATCGAAGTTACTATCGAAATGATCTGATGAGAGCAAACCAAGCGGCTACGGGTAAATTTCCGCCTCCGGAGGTTTCCAGAATCCCGTACTGGGGCGATTTGGAGCGTAGTAAAAATTTACTGCGCGCTGTGCATCTCGAGCTTCAGTTACGCTTGGCGCAGACAGATGTTCGACGAGGGCTTATTGCCATCGACTTGAAATATCGGAATGACATGAATCGTCTTTTGGGTCATAGGCAATAAGTACAATATCCGCCTATTACGTGTTGATAGATTACATTCCCGCCAAATATGACTCTTAACCTGAGCGTAACGATCCGCCGCTGTGCTTGATTGATGCCCCTGTTCAACCCTCCTAAGGTGACCCCCACGACAGCAAATCCGTGGAGTGGTCATGACAACAACACTAAACCCCGACTCACGATGGACGCGGCGGCGCAGCGAGAAGCAGCGACGTCTGGAGCTGGTCAAGGGCCTGGCTGACGGTGTGGTCCTGCCCACCGAGAACATTGTGGCGGCACTGGAGGCGTTGATCCTGCCGGGCGACCGTGTGGTGCTGGAGGGCAACAACCAGAAGCAGGCGGATTTCCTTTCGCGCTCCCTAGCCAAGGCCGATCCGGGCAAGCTTCACGACCTGCACATGATCATGCCCAGCGTCGGTCGCGCCGAGCACCTGGACCTGTTCGAGCGCGGCATTGCCCGCAAGCTCGACTTCTCCTTCGCCGGCACCCAGAGCCTGCGCATCAGCCAGCTGCTGGAGGACGGCCTGCTGGAAGTCGGGGCCATCCACACTTACATCGAGCTCTATGCGCGACTGGTGGTGGACCTGATTCCCAACGTCGTGCTCTCGGCCGGTTTCATGGCCGACCGCGCCGGCAACATCTACACCGGGCCCAGCACCGAAGACACCCCGGCGCTGATCGAACCGGCCGCGTTCAGCGACGGCATCGTCATCGTCCAGGTCAACCAGTTGGTGGACGACGTCAGCGACCTGCCTCGGGTCGACATTCCCGCCTCCTGGGTCGATTTCGTGGTGGTGGCCGACAAGCCGTTCTACATCGAGCCGCTGTTCACCCGCGACCCCCGGCACATCAAGCCTGTGCACGTGTTGATGGCGATGATGGCGATCCGTGGCATCTACGAAAAACACAACGTCCAGTCCCTGAACCACGGCATCGGTTTCAACACCGCCGCCATCGAGCTGATCCTGCCGACCTACGGCGAATCCCTCGGCCTCAAGGGCAAGATCTGCCGCAACTGGACGCTCAACCCGCACCCGACCCTGATCCCGGCCATCGAAAGCGGCTGGGTGGAAAGCGTGCATTGCTTCGGCACCGAGCTGGGCATGGAGCAGTACATTGCCGCACGGCCGGACGTGTTCTTCACCGGGCGCGATGGGTCCTTGCGTTCCAACCGGATGTTCAGCCAGCTGGCCGGGCAGTACGCGGTGGACCTGTTCATCGGCGCCACCCTGCAGGTCGATGGCGATGGCCATTCCTCCACTGTGACCCGTGGCCGCCTCGCCGGTTTCGGCGGTGCGCCGAACATGGGGCACGACCCACGCGGGCGGCGTCACGGCACGCCGGCGTGGCTCGACATGCGCCACGGCGATGCGGCCGAGCCGATGCTCGAACGCGGCAAGAAACTCGTGGTGCAGATGGTCGAGACGTTCCAGGAGGGCGGCAAACCGACCTTCGTCGAAACCCTCGACGCCGTGGAAGTGGCCAGGAAAAGCGGGATGCCCCTGGCACCGATCATGATCTACGGCGACGACGTCACTCACCTGCTGACCGAAGAAGGCATCGCCTACCTGTACAAGGCGCGCTCGCTGCAAGAGCGTCAGGCCATGATCGCCGCTGTTGCCGGCGTGACGGCCATCGGCCTGCGGCACAACCCGAAAGACACCGCGCGCCTGCGCCGCGAAGGGTTGATCGCCTTGCCCGAAGACCTCGGCATCCGCCGCACCGACGCCACCCGCGAACTGCTGGCGGCGAAGAGTGTGGCCGATCTGGTCGAGTGGTCCGGTGGTCTCTACAACCCGCCCGCCAAGTTCAGGAGCTGGTAATGCACGCCTTCAATCTGCAACCCAAACCTCTCACCCTGGCTGAACGGCTGGCGGACCTGGCGGTGGACGCGTTGATCGACGAAGCCGACCTGTCGCCGAAACCGGCGCTGGTGGACCGTCGCGGCAATGGCGCACACACCGATTTGCACCTGGGCTTGATGCACGCTTCGGCGTTGTCGTTGTGGCCGGCGTTCAAGGAAATGGCCGAGGCCGCCATCGAGCTGGGTGAAATCGCCTTGCCGCTGCGCGAAGCCATCGGGCGGATCGGCCGGGAAGGGGAGCACGCCATGCTCGCCACGACCGGCGGGGTGAACACCCACCGCGGGGGCATCTGGGCCTTGGGGCTGTTGGTCAGCGCCGCCGCCCTGGCGCCGCAATCCTGCATGGCCAGCTCGATCACCTTGCGCGCTGCGCGCCTGGCATTGCTCGACGATCGCTACGCGCCACGCCCCTTGAGCCATGGCGCGCAGGTGGCCCAGCGCTACGGCGCGCACGGTGCCCGTGAAGAAGCCCAGCTCGGCTTCCCCGCCGTGATGCAACGGGCGTTGCCGCAACTTCAGCGCAGCCGCGCCGCCGGTCATGGCGAACAGAACGCCCGACTCGATGCGTTGCTGGCGATCATGACGCGCCTGGCCGACACCTGCGTGCTTTATCGCGCCGGTGAAACCGGCCTGCACACCATGCAACAGGGCGCCCAGGCCGTGCTCGACGCGGGCGGCAGCGCCAGCCTCGTCGGTCGCCGGCGCCTGCATGAACTGGACGAACAATTAATCGCCTTGAATGCCTCGCCCGGCGGTGCAGCGGACTTGCTCGCTGCCTGCCTGTTCATCGACCGTATCGGCTCGGCTGACGGCATCCACCAGGGAGCGTTTTGATGGAAACCTTGACTTTTGCATTTCCCGCCGGGCAGCCGCCGCGCGGACGGACCCTGGTCGGCTGTGTCGGCTCCGGCGATCTGGAAGTGCTGATCGAACCGGGGCAACCCGGCACGCTGAGCATCACCGTACAGACGTCGGTCAACGGCAGCGAACAACGCTGGCAGCATCTGTTTGCGCGGATGTTCGACGGCCAGACACCACCGGCCATGACCATCGACATCCACGACTTCGGCGCGACGCCGGGGGTGGTTCGCTTACGCCTGGAACAAGGCTTCGAGGAGATTGGCCATGACTGATAACGCCGCACTCCTGCACAAGCGCAGTTTTATCGAACTGGGTGCGCGGCAGCGGGCGAAAGCCTTGCTCGATGCCGGCACCTTCCGTGAATTGCTCGACCCGTTTCAACGCATCATGTCGCCATGGCTGGCGCGCCAGGGCGTGGTGCCGCAAGCGGATGACGGCGTGGTGATCGCCAAGGGCAGCATTGGTGGTCTGCCAGTGGTGCTGGCGGCCATCGAAGGCGCGTTCCAGGGCGGCAGCCTCGGAGAAGTCGGCGGGGCGAAGATTGCCGGCGCCCTGGAGCTGGCGGCCGAAGACAACCGCAATGGCATTCCCACGCGCGCCGTGTTGCTGCTGGAAACCGGCGGCGTGCGCCTGCAGGAAGCCAACCTCGGGCTGGCGGCGATTGCCGACATCCATGCGGCGATTGTCGACCTGCGCCAGTACCAACCGGTGGTCGGGGTGGTGGCGGGCAGTGTGGGCTGCTTTGGCGGGATGTCGATTGCCGCCGGGTTGTGCAGCTACCTGCTGGTGACCCAGGAGGCCCGGCTGGGCTTGAACGGTCCGCAAGTGATCGAACAGGAAGCCGGGCTGGCGGAGTACGACTCCCGCGACCGGCCGTTCATCTGGAGCCTGACCGGTGGCGAACAGCGGTTCGCCAGTGGCCTGGTAGATCGGTATGTCGCCGACGACGTGGCGCAGATTCAGCAGCAAGTCAGCGAGTTGCTGCACCAGGGCCTGCCGGAACAGCCCCGCAGCCGTCAGGCCGATCTGTTTCTGCAACGGCTGGCCCGCCTGGACGCCGAGCCGCAAATCGAGCCGGCAACGGTTCGCCACCTGTACCAAGGAGAGCGCCCATGAGTTCGTATTCCCTGAGGGGTTTGCACTGGTTTAACGCCCTGAGTGCAGGGGCGAACACCGTTGAAGGCTTGCCAGCGTCGTTGAAAGTCGCCGATGGCGTATTGGGCGGGCAGGCGGTGCGCTTCATTGCGGTGGTGGCCGATCCCGACAACCGTTTTGTCCGGGCACGCAACGGCGAAGTCGGCTTGCTCGAAGGCTGGGGACTGGCCAAGGCGGTGGATGACGTCATCGTCGCCGATGCGCAGAAAGCGCAAAAGCGCCCCTTGATCGCCATCGTCGACGTACCGAGCCAGGCCTATGGCCGACGCGAAGAAGCGCTCGGCATTCACCAGGCCCTGGCCGGCGCGGCGGACAGCTACGCCCGCGCCCGGCTGGCCGGCCACGCGGTCATTGCGCTGCTGGTGGGCAAGGCGATGTCGGGAGCGTTTCTGGCCCACGGTTATCAGGCCAACCGCTTGATCGCGTTGCGCGATCCGGGGGTGATGGTGCATGCAATGGGCAAGGCTTCGGCGGCGCGGGTGACCCTGCGCAGCGTCGAAGAACTCGAGGCGCTGGCCGCCAGCGTGCCGCCGATGGCCTATGACATCGACAGCTATGCCGGCCTGGGTTTGCTGTGGGAAACCCTGTCGGTGGAGCGGATCGAACAACCGACCGCAGCCGACCTGACGCGGGTCACTGAGTGCCTGAGCCAGGCCATCGGCGATGTGGCCGCCAACGGCCGCGATTTGAGCAGCCGCCTGGGTGCCGGCAATCGCGCGGCGTCGAGCCAGGTTCGCCAACTGCTGAGAGCGCAGTGGTGAGCACTTTTCTGGCCCACGACCTGCTCTGGGGCATGTCCCCCGGGCAGTTGCCGTCGGACGCGCCGGGCTGGGCGGTCGAGTCGCTGCGCGCCGGTCAGCCGGTGGTGGTCCGGCGTGCACTGAGTGCGCCGGGCCAGGTCGCGGTCGGCGTGCGTGGGCGCCTGCGCGAACAGCGTTACGCGACACTGATGGCGGTCGAGTCGGTCCAGCGTTGCGTGAGCCCGGAAGCCCTGTGTCATGTCTCGACGGACCGCGACTTGCCGGCCCTGCGTGCGCTCGATCAGTTGCGTCCGGTATTGGATGAGTGCGGTTGGACCTGGGGTGTCAGCGGCAGCGCCGGCTTCGAGTTGGCCAGCGGTATTCGGGCCTTGCACGAGGGCAGCGATCTCGACCTGATCCTGCGCACGCCACAACCGATGGAGCGCTCCCGGGCCCAGGCCTGGGTGAAGATTCTGGACTCGGCGGTATGCCCGGTCGACATGCAATTGCAAACGCCGTTTGGCGCGGTTGCCCTGCGTGAGTGGGCCGGTGCGGCACACCGGGTGTTACTGAAAAATGCCAGCGCAGCCTGTCTGGTCGCGGATCCGTGGCAGCCGCAGGAGCAGGTGGCATGAGCAGCCTGCTGGTGTTTCCCGGCCAGGGCGCGCAGCAGCCGGGCATGCTTCATCGCTTGCCGGCGCCAACGTTGATCGAGGCCAGTGACGTCTTGGGCGAGGACGTCCTGCGGCTGGATGCGGCCGACGCGTTGAAGTCGACACGGGCCGTTCAGCTGTGCCTGCTGATCGCGGGGGTGGCCGCCGCACGTCAGCTGGCGATGGCGCCGGACTACGTTGCGGGCCTGTCCATCGGCGCCTACCCGGCGGCGGTGGTGGCGGGCGCATTGAGTTTTAGCGATGCATTGCAGCTGGTCAGCCTGCGCGGTGAGCTGATGCAACAGGCCTATCCGCAGGGCTATGGCATGACGGCAATCATCGGCCTGGACCTGGCGACGGTGGAAGCGTTGCTGGCGCAGGTGCACAGCACCGATTCACCGGTTTACCTGGCCAACATCAACGCCGATAACCAGGTGGTGATCGCCGGGAGCGATGAGGCGATGAACGCCGTGGCCGGGCTGGCGAAGGCGCGTCGCGGGGCGTGCACCTGTGTGATCAAGCGTCTCGCGGTCAGCGTGCCCTCCCACTGCCCGCTGCTGGAGGCACCGGCGAAAGCCCTGGCGCAAGCGTTCGCCAGGGTGACACTGAACACCCCGGTTTTGGGTTACCTGAGCGGCAGCCGTGCACGGCCCGTGGTCAAGCCCGACGCCTTGCGCGACGACCTCGCGTTCAACATGTGCCGCGTGGTGGATTGGCGCGGCACGGTGCAAAGCGCCTACGAGCGGGGCGTACGTCTACAGATCGAACTGCCGCCCGGTGCGGTGTTGACCGGGCTGGCGCGCCGGGTGTTCGAGCAGGGCACCGTGATGGCTTTCGACGGTGCGCGGCTGGATACCTTGCAGGCGCTGTTGCGAGAGGAGGGAAGCCACCAACTTTAAATCACCGACTCAGGCCTTCGAACAACAAAAACAACATTCGACGATGCACTTTGAGGACAACAACAATGATTATTTACGGTGTGGCGCTGTTGGCGATCTGTACGCTGGCAGGGGTGATCATGGGCGACATGCTGGGCGTGTTGCTGGGTGTGAAATCCAACGTGGGCGGGGTCGGGATCGCGATGATCCTGCTGATCTGCGCGCGGTTGTGGATGCACAGGCGCGGCGGCATGACCAAGGAATGCGACATGGGCGTCGGCTTCTGGGGCGCGATGTACATTCCGGTCGTGGTGGCGATGGCGGCGCAACAAAATGTCGTGACGGCCCTGCATGGCGGTCCGGTGGCGGTGCTGGCGGCGATCGGCTCGGTGGTGCTCTGCGGTTGCACCATTGCCTTGATCAGCCGGACCCACAAGGGCGATCCCTTGCCCGATGAGCCGCAAGATCTGTCTCCCGCTGGCACGCCGGTAGGAGGTCGCTGATATGTGGGATCTCATCGAGAAAGGTCTGGAGCATAACGGTCTGATCACGGCGTTCGCCTTTGTGGGCGTGATCATGTGGGTATCGGTGATTCTGTCGAAACGCCTGACGTTCGGGCGTATCCATGGCTCGGCGATTGCCATTGTCATCGGGCTGGTCCTGGCCTGGGTCGGCGGCACCATGACCGGCGGGCAAAAGGGCCTGGCGGACCTGACGCTGTTTTCCGGCATCGGGTTGATGGGCGGTGCGATGCTGCGCGATTTCGCCATCGTCGCCACCGCGTTCGAGGTGCAGGCGACCGAGGCGAAAAAGGCCGGTCTGATCGGGGTGATCGCGCTGCTGCTGGGAACGGTGTTGCCGTTCATTGTCGGGGCCTGCATGGCCTGGGCGTTCGGCTACCGCGACGCGGTGAGCATGACCACCATCGGCGCGGGCGCGGTGACGTACATCGTCGGGCCGGTGACGGGCGCCGCGATCGGTGCGAGTTCGGATGTGATGGCGTTGTCGATTGCCACCGGCTTGATCAAGGCGATTCTGGTGATGGTCGGCACGCCGGTGGCGGCGCGCTGGATGGGCCTGGACAACCCGCGCTCGGCCATGGTGTTCGGTGGGCTCGCCGGAACGGTCAGCGGTGTCACGGCAGGGCTGGCGGCGACGGACCGGCGATTGGTGCCTTATGGCGCGCTGACGGCGACGTTCCATACCGGGCTGGGCTGCCTGATGGGGCCTTCGGTGTTGTACTTCATTGTTCGCGGGATTGTGGGATAACCCCTTGCACCGTCATTGACAGGGCCGGCGCCATCGCCGGCAAGCCGGTCTCGCTCCCACCCTGGATTTCCTTGTGGGAGCGAGCCTGCTCGCGACAGGGACGACTCGCTCTCAAGCCTGCCGATTGGCGTACATCCGGCACTCCGCCAACAATGCCAGCAGGTTCGGATCGCGCTCCTTGGCCTTGAGAAACACCACACCGATGTGCTGCTGCAGCCGATACTTTTCCTGCAACGGGATCAGCTTCACCCGGTTCTCGTACACCGCCGCAATCCGCCCCGGCAGCAGCGCATAACCCACCCCCGAACTGACCATGCTGAGCAAGGTGAAGATGTCGTTGACCTGCATCGCCACCTTCGGCTCGAACCCGGCCTGGCTGAACACGCGGTTCCCGTCCTGGTGCGTGGCGAAGCCCTGGGTCAGGGTGATGAAGGTTTCGTCGCGCACTTCGGCCAGGTCGACCTCGGTGCGCTGGGCGAACCGCGAATCTGCCGGGGTCGCCAGGAAAATGTCATCGGAAAACAGCGGGATATGTTCGCAATCCGGGTCATTCACGCTGTCGTCCAGCGACACCAGGATCGCATCGACTTCCATGTTCTTGAGCTTGTACAGCAGGTCGAAATTCGAGCCCAGGATCAGGTCGATGTTGAGTTCGCTGCGGCGGATTTTCAGGCCCATGATCAGCTGCGGCACCGTCTTCACCGTCAGTGAGTACAGCGACCCCAGCTTGAAGCGCTCGGCGGAGAAACCGGCGGCTTCGCGGGTCAGGCGCACGCTTTCGACCACGTCCTGGATCAGCTTCTGCGCCCGTTCTTCCAGCACATAGGCGCTTTCCAGCGGCGTCAGGTTGCGGCCTTCGTGCTTGAACAGCGGACAGCGCAAGGCGCTTTCCAGGGAGTGGATGGCGCGGTGCACGCTGACGTTGCTGGTCTGCAACTCGGCGGCGGCCCGAGCCAGGTTGCCGGTACGCATGAAGGCCAGGAACACCTCGAGTTTTTTCAGGGTCAACTCTTCGTCGATCAGCATGGGCCGGACTCTTATTGGAATGAGCTGATTGTGCCCAATTATTGTTGTCGATGTCGTTTGGAAACATTGCGCTTTTACGCTCGAAGCCTGAGCCTTGCGCAATGCTGTATTGGTTTTGGAGGTGAGCGACGCATGTATCACGGGGAAAAACTGAACGCCTGGACGCATCTGGTCGGGGCAGTGGCGGCGACGGTCGGGATGGTGTGGATGCTGGTGATCGCGGCCATGGACGGCAGCCCGTGGAAGATTGTCAGCGTGGCGATCTACGGTTTCACCTTGATGGCGCTCTACAGTGCGTCGACGGTGTATCACAGCGTGCGCGGGCGCAAGAAAGCGATCATGCAGAAGGTCGATCACTTTTCGATCTATCTGTTGATTGCCGGCAGCTACACGCCGTTTTGCCTGGTCACCCTGCGGGGGCCGTGGGGCTGGACGTTGTTCGGCATTGTCTGGGGCCTGGCGCTGATTGGCATCCTGCAGGAAATCAAGCCGCGTTCGGACGCGCGAATCCTGTCGATCGTGATCTACGCGGTGATGGGCTGGATCGTGCTGATAGCGGTCAATCCGTTGCTCTCGGCGTTGGGCACGACCGGGTTTGCCTGGCTGGCGTCGGGCGGGATCCTGTACACCGTGGGGATTATCTTCTTTGCCCTGGATCATCGCCTGCGGCATGCCCACGGAATCTGGCATCTGTTCGTGATTGCCGGGAGTTTGCTGCACTTCGTGGCGATTCTGGTCTACGTACTATGAACAAAAACTGTGGGAGCGGGCTTGCTCGCGATTGCTGTATTTCAATCACAAACGATATCGACTGAAATAACGCCATCGCGAGCAAGCCCGCTCCCACAGGGGGGGCGGTTGCTCAGGGAAGTGAGGCAGGAACCAACCGATCCAGTTGCTCCTGCGCTCGCCGCCCGAAGATCTGCAACAGGTCATTCAATGTATGCGGCAACGGCTCTGTCGCGCGTGTCACAGCGTACAGGGTGATCGGCAGCGGCGGTGCCAGCGGGCGGATGGCCGTCGTGGCACACGCGGCGCCCAGGGCAGTGAACGGGTCGATCACCGCCAGTCCGGCCCCGGATTCCACCATCGCCCGGGCCAGCGAATAGGTCTGCACGGCAATGCGCACCCGGGGTGGCGGCTCGACCGCCTCCAGGTAGCTGTCCAGTCGGGCGGCCAGTGGATCGGCGCTGGACAAGCCAATCAACGGCGCGCCCGCCAACGCCATCAACGGCAACGCCTGGCCGACGTCTTCCTCTGGCCAGAAACCCTTCGGCGCCAACGCCACCAGCACCCCGCTCGCCAGGGCTTGCGACTTCAGTCCAGGGTGATCCGGAGGCTGCAAGGTCAGGGCGACATCCACTTCGCGCATCAGCAGGTTCTGCACCAGTTCGCGGCTGTGGGCACTGGACAGTTCGCAGGCGATATCCGGGTAACGCCCGGTCCACTCGTGAATGGCCGGGGGCAGCAATGACAGGGCCAGGGCCGGGGTGGCGCCGATCCTCAGACTGTGGCCGGGGTGGCGGCGCAGGCTCTGGGCCAGGCGTCGCACGCCTTGCAGGCTTTCGCTGACCTTGTCGACTTCACGCTCCAGTTCCAGGGCCTCGGGCGTGACCTGCAACTTGCCGCGCACCCGCAGGAACAGTGGGAAACCCAGTTGCTGCTCGGCATGCTGCAGCACTTTGGTCACCGCCGGTTGCGAGACGTGCAGCAACTGCGCGGCGGCGCTGATCGAGCCGGTCTGGCGGATGGCCTGGAAAATCTCGATGTGACGAAGGCGCATGGCAGTCCATAACCTTTGTTTATGGGATGGGTATCTTTATTCATTGTTCGCCGCCTGTCACTCGGCTCTAACCTCGTCCGGGTCTTCATAACGGTTTCAAGGACAGGCATGGCTCAGCGTGTATGCATCATCGGCGGTGGCGTGATTGGCCTGGCAACGGCTTATGCGCTGGTGCGCGATGGCTTTGACGTGACGGTGGTCGAGGCGCGGGACTCACTGGGCAGCCAGACCAGTTTCGCCAACGGCGGCCAGCTTTCCTATCGCTACGTCGCACCGCTGGCCGACGCCGGCGTGCCGTTGCAGGCGATCGGCTGGATGCTGCGCGGCGACTCGCCGTTGAAGCTGCGCCCGCGCTTCGACCCGGCCCAATGGCGCTGGATGGTGTCGTTCCTCGCCGCGTGCCGCCGTTCGGTCAACCGGGAAAACGCCGCGCACCTGTTGCGCCTGGCGCTGTTCAGCCAGGGCACACTCAAGCGCTGGCGCGAGGATGACGGGCTGGTCGGCTTTCATTGGCGGCGCAACGGCAAATTGGTGACGTTCCGCAACGCGGGCAGCTTCGAGCACGCGCGCCACGGCCTGGCCGATCCGCAACAGCAGCAGGTGCTGTCGGCGAGCGAGTGTGCGGCGCTGGAACCGGCGCTGGCCGACGGACCGTTCGTGGGGGCGATTTACACCCCGGACGAAGAGGTGGGGGACTGCCACGCCTTCTGCCAGTCGCTGGCCGCAAGGCTGAACGCCTCCGGGCGTTGCGAGTGGCGACTGGGGCAGGCGGTGACCGGGATTCGCCATGCCAATGGCAGCGTCCATGCCATCGAGCTGGGGGAGCAGGTGCTGGCCGTCGATCAACTGGTGATTGCCGCAGGCCACCGCAGTCCGCTGCTGCATCTTCCCGGCCTGCAATTGCCGCTTTACCCGCTCAAGGGCTACAGCCTCACCGTACCGATTGACGCCGGCCACCGGGCGCCGGACGTGAGCATCACCGACTATGACCGCAAGATCGTCTACGCCCGGATCGGCGAACAATTGCGAGTGGCGGCGATGGTCGACATCGTCGGCTTCGACCCGTCCGTAGACCCCAGGCGCCTGGCCCTGATCAAGCGCCAGGCCCGCGACACCTTTCCCCAGGCCGGTGACTACGACAACGCCGTGGAGTGGGCCGGCATGCGTCCGGCGACGCCCAGCGGCGTACCGTTGCTGGGGCCAACGGCGTATCGCAACCTGTGGCTCAACCTTGGCCACGGTGCGTTGGGTTTCACGCTCGCGTGCGGAAGCGGGCGATTGCTCAGCGAGCTGATCGGCCAGCGTCAACCTTCCATCGACTTGCACGGTTTCAACCACCGTGCCGCCTGAATGCCTGTCCAACAAGGAGTCTGCGTCATGACGATTCAACGCCTGCACACAAACCCGCGCCTGTCCGCTGCCGTGACCTTCGGCGACCTGGTGTTTCTGTCCGGCCAGGTGCCGGGCGAGGCCACGGATGCCAGCGGCCAGACCCGTGAAGTACTGGCCAGGATCGACGCACTGCTGGCTGAAGCCGGCAGCGACAAGGATCATTTGCTCAGCGCCACCATTTACCTGAAAAACATCACCGAGGATTTTGCCGCGATGAACGAAGTGTGGTCGGCCTGGCTGTCGCCGGGGCACGCGCCCAGCCGGACCACGGTGCAGGCGCAACTGGCCCGACCGCAGGTGCTCGTGGAAATCACCGTCATCGCCGCTCGCTTGTGAAACACCCTCACCCACAACGGAGAATAACAATGCAAAAAATCACGTTGCTCGGCTGCACCCTCGGACTGTTGCTCGGCAGCCAGGTCCAGGCCAACGAAGCGCCGCTGACCGGTACATTGGGCAAGATCGCCAGTGCCCGCAGCATCACCCTGGGCTATCGCGATGCGTCGGTGCCGTTCTCCTACGTGGGTGATCACACAGGCAAGCCCATGGGGTATTCGGTGGACCTGGCGAGCAAGGTTGTCGAGCGCATCCAGCAGCAGCTGGCGCTGCCGGACCTCAAGGTCAAATACAACCTGGTGACCTCGCAAACCCGTATTCCGCTGGTGCAGAACGGCACCGTGGACCTGGAATGCGGCTCTACCGGGGTGACCGCCGAGCGCCAGAAGCAGGTGGCATTTTCCTACGGTTTCATTTACGTCAAAGGCCAGTTGCTGACCGCCAGGGACAGCGGCATCCAGGGCTTCGACGACCTGCGTGGCAAAAACGTGGTGACCACCGCCGGCACCACCAACGAACGCTTCCTGAAAAGCTACAACGTCGACAACAAGGCCGACATGTTCGTGATCAGCGCCAAGGACCACGGCGAAGCCTTCCAGATGCTGCAGTCGGGCCGTGCCGCGGCGTTCTACATGGATGACGCGCTGCTCTACGGCGAGCGCGCCAAGGCCCACGATCCGCACAAGTGGGTGGTGGTCGGCAAGGAACAGTCGCGGGAGATCTACAGCTGCATGGTGCGCAAGGACGATCCGCAGTTCCTGGCGCTGGTCAACGGGGTGCTTGGCGAGCTGTACAGCTCAGGTGAAATCAACGGCATCTATCAGCGCTGGTTCGAACAGCCGATTCCGCCGAAGGGCCTGAACCTCGAGTTCCCGATGACCAGCGAGCTCAAGGCGATCATTGCCCGGCCGGTGAGTGATCCGGTGCAGTAAATACCTTCCGGGACCGCCAGCGAGGGCGGCCTAGAAATCGCCCCAAAGCTGCTGGGCGACCGACAGCGCCACCACCGGCGCTGTCTCGGTCCGCAAGACCCGCGGACCGAGGCGGGCGGCATGGAAACCACTGGCATTGGCCTGTGCCACTTCCGCATCCGACAACCCGCCCTCCGGCCCGATCAGGAATGCCAGCGTCGCCGGTTTGGCGTGACTCACCAGCGGCTCGGCCACCGGGTGCAGCACCAGCTTGAGGTCCGCTTCGGTCTGCTTCAGCCAATCGGCCAGCAGCACCGGCGGATGAATCACCGGCACCCTTGAGCGGCCACACTGTTCACAGGCGCTGATCGCCACCTGGCGCCAGTGCAGCAGGCGCTTGTCGGCGCGTTCATCCTTGAGGCGAACTTCACAACGCTCGCTGAAAATCGGGGTGATCTCACTCGCGCCCAGTTCGGTGGCTTTCTGAATGGCCCAGTCCATACGCTCGCCACGGGACAGGCCCTGGCCGAGATGGATCTGCAACGGCGACTCGACCTGGCCGGCGAAGCGTTCATCGATCTGCACCACGACGCGCTTCTTGCCGACGTCCACCAGCGTGGCCCGGAATTCGTCACCCGAACCGTCGAACAACTGCAACGCATCGCCCTCGGCCATGCGCAGAACGCGGCTGATGTAATGCGCCTGGGCCTCGGGCAGCTCGTGCTCGCCGGTGCTCAGGGGGGCGTCGATAAAGAAGCGGGACAGTCTCATTTCGGGTCTCTGCAAAGGTGTGAATCATTTGAATCGGCGTTGACTGCAATCGCGAGCGGGGGCCGTGGCAGACCTGAACCCTGTGGGCGCGAGCCTGCTCGCGATGGGGCAGGCCCGAACACCGGACCATCAGCCCGGGTCACGGAAACCCGGATGAAAGTCCTTCGGCACCGCCACGCTGACACTGTCGCGGGTGGCGATGTCGATCCCTTCGCTGGCCACTTCGGCCAGGAAATCGATCTGCTCCGGGGTGATCACGTACGGCGGCAGGAAATACACCACGCTGCCCAACGGCCTGAGCAGGGCTCCGCGCTCCAGCGCGTGCTGGAACACCTTCATGCCACGGCGCTCCTGCCAGGGATAAGCTTCCCGGGTCGCCTTGTCCTTGACCATCTCGATCGCCAGGACCATGCCGGTCTGGCGAATCTCCGAGACGTTCGCATGGTCGGCCAGGTGCGCGGTGGACGAGGCCATGCGCCGGGCCAGCGCCTTGTTGTTTTCGATGACGTTGTCTTCTTCGAAGATATCCAGCGTCGCCAGCGCCGCCGCACAGGCCAGCGGATTGCCGGTGTAGCTGTGGGAGTGCAGGAAGGCGCGCAGGGTCGGGTAATCATCGTAGAACGCGCTGTAGACCTCATCGGTGGTCAGGCATGCCGCCAGCGGCAGGTAACCCCCGGTCAGGGCCTTGGACAGGCACAGGAAGTCCGGGCGGATGCCGGCCTGTTCGCAGGCGAACATCGTGCCGGTGCGGCCGAAGCCGACGGCGATTTCGTCATGGATCAGGTGCACCCCGTAACGGTCGCAGGCTTCACGCAGCAATTTGAGGTACACCGGGTGATACATGCGCATGCCACCGGCGCCCTGGATCAAGGGTTCGACGATCACCGCCGCGACGCTGGCATGGTGCTCGGCGAGGGTCTGTTCCATGGCGGCGAACAGGTTGCGCGAATGTTCTTCCCAGCCCATGCCCTCCGGACGCAGGTAGCAGTCCGGGCTCGGCACCTTGATCGTGTCCATCAGCAGGGCTTTGTAGGTTTCGGTGAACAGCGGCACATCGCCCACCGCCATCGCCGCCATGGTCTCGCCGTGGTAGCTGTTGGTCAGGGTGACGAAGCGCTTCTTGTCCGGCTGGCCACGGTTGAGCCAGTAGTGAAAGCTCATTTTCAGCGCAACTTCGATGCAGGACGAACCGTTATCGGCGTAGAACACCCGGTTCAGGCCTTGCGGGGTCATGTTCACCAGGCGCTCGGACAGCTCGATCACCGGTTGATGGCTGAAACCGGCAAGGATCACGTGTTCCAGCTGATCGACCTGATCCTTGATCCGCTGGTTGATGCGCGGGTTGGCGTGGCCAAACACGTTGACCCACCAGGAGCTGACGGCATCGAGGTAGCGCTTGCCTTCGAAATCCTCGAGCCACACGCCTTCGCCGCGCTTGATCGGGATCAGCGGCAGCTGTTCGTGGTCTTTCATCTGGGTGCAGGGATGCCACAGCACCGCGAGATCGCGTTGCATCCACTGATTGTTCAGGCCCATGTTCGGTCTCCTCGAGGCAATCCGCGACATGCGCGGACATACAATCGCGCAAGCCTATGCAATGCGTCGCACAGGAACAACCCATTGTGTCGATTGAGCTACTTTGTATGGGGCGATAGACG
The DNA here is from genome assembly GCF_949767465.1 of Pseudomonas sp. IT-P12. Taxonomy (NCBI): domain Bacteria; kingdom Pseudomonadati; phylum Pseudomonadota; class Gammaproteobacteria; order Pseudomonadales; family Pseudomonadaceae; genus Pseudomonas; species Pseudomonas sp. IT-P12. The sequence continues at coordinate 515,233 of NZ_CATKPY010000024.1, forward strand.
TCGCTGGCGGCCCAATGATGGCTGACGTATTCTTCGCGACTCTTTGAGTCGTCTGGCTCGTGAAGCTGCCTTTTCCTACGTGTATTTCCGGAGTTCGCTGAATGTCTGCTGGTTGGCTGCGCGCCTGTGCGCTGGTGATGTTGGGGCTGTTCAGCGTGTCAGCGCTGGCCAAGGATAAAACCGCAATCGTGATCGGCGGCGGGCTTTCCGGCCTGACGGCGGCGTATGAACTGCAGAACAAGGGCTGGCAGGTCACCCTGCTGGAAGCCAAGCCGAGCCTGGGCGGTCGTTCCGGCATGGCCACCAGCGAATGGATCGGCAACGACAAGACCCAGCCGGTGCTGAACAAATACGTGTCCACCTTCAAGCTCAGCACCACGCCGGCTCCCGAGTTCGTGCGCACGCCCGGCTACCTGATCGACGGCGTGTATTACACCGCCGCCGACCTCACCACCAAGGAGCCGGCGACCGCCGAGGCGTTGAAACGCTACGAAAAGACCCTGGATGACCTGGCGCGCTCCATCGAAGACCCGCTGAACCCGGCCGCCAACAACACCCTGCATGCCCTGGACCAGATCAACGTGTCCAACTGGCTCGATCGCCTGAACCTGCCGGCCACGGCCCGTCAGTTGGTGAACCAGCAGATTCGCTCCCGTTATGACGAACCTTCGCGCCTGTCGCTGCTGTATTTCGCGCAGCAGAACCGCGTCTACCGTGGCGTCTCCGACCGTGACCTGCGCGCTTCGCGCCTGGTCGGTGGCAGCCCGGTGCTGGCCCAGGCTTTCGTCAAACAGCTGAAAGTCATCAAGACCAGCTCGCCGGTATCGGCGATCAGCCAGGACAAGGACGGTGTGACGGTCAAGGTCGGCAGCGTCGGTTATCAGGCTGACTACGTGGTCCTGGCCGTGCCATTGCGCGCACTGAACAAGATCCAGATGACACCGGCGCTGGATGCCCAGCACCTGGCGGCGATCAAGGGCACCAACTACGGCTGGCGCGACCAGATCATGCTCAAGTTCAAGACGCCGGTGTGGGAAAGCAAGGCGCGCATGTCCGGCGAAATCTACAGCAACACCGGGCTCGGCATGTTGTGGGTCGAGCCGGCACTCAAGGGCGGCGCCAATGTGGTGATCAACCTGTCCGGCGACAACGCACGCGTCATGCAGGCGTTCGGCGACAAGCAGATGGCCGATCAGGTGCTGATCCGTCTGCACGCGTTTTATCCACAGGCGCGGGGTTCGTTCACCGGTTATGAAATCCGTCGCTACAGCACCGACCCGTCGATGGGGGGCGCCTACCTGGCCTTCGGTCCGGGCCAGATCAGCAAGTTCTGGCGCCTGTGGGAGCGTCCGGTTCAGCGCGTAGCCTTTGCGGGCGAACACACCGACACCCTGTACCCGGGCACCCTGGAAGGTGCGCTGCGCACTGGTCAGCGGGCGGCCAGTCAGGTGGAAGACCTGGCTGCCGGCAAGTCGTTCGAACCGGCGAAAGTGGTCCCGGCAGCGACCGCTGCAGCGGCTGGCGCAGTGGCGGCGAAGAAGGGCAACTTCTTCAGCAACCTGTTTGGCGGCTCCGATGACGACAAGAAACCGGAACCGGTGAAGGCGCCAGAGCCTGCCCCGGCGCCAGCTCCCGTCCCGGCGCCTGCGCCTGCGCCAACACCGGCCCCTGCACCGGTGGAAGCGGCGAAACCTGCCGCACCGGTGAAAGCCGAGCCGGCGAAGAAAGCCCCGGCCAAGGCCCCGGTGAAAAAACCGGCGGCCAAGACCGAGGCGAAAAAGGCCCCGGCCAAGGCGCCGGCAAAAAAGGCCGAGCCGGTCAAGAAGCCAGTGGCCACTGAGACCAAGGCGCAGTAAGGCCTTGCGATGAACGAAAAGCGCGGCTCTGATGCCGCGCTTTTTTATTGCCCGTCAGACCGATTCGCGAGCAGGTTCGCGCCCCACAGTATTCCCGGTGGGCGCGCGACTGGCTTACCGGCGATGGAGACGGCACAAATTCCCAGCCTGCCACTAACATCCAGCCACAAATTCGCCTTTAATCTTTCCTTAACGCGTCTATTTCAGACTCTTGATCGTATTTCTCGATATTTCAAAGCAAAATTTTCCGCTTTAATTCGATAGATAACTCGATAGTCTTGGTTCGCAGTTCTCACAGGATTTGGGCAATGCAGCTACGTAACTCTTCTTCACGCTATGGTTGGATCAGCATCTTCATGCATTGGGGCGTGGCGCTGGCGGTCTTCGGGCTGTTCGCACTCGGCCTGTGGATGGTGGGGCTGGACTACTACAGCACCTGGCGCAAAGACGCGCCGGACCTGCACAAGAGCATCGGACTGGTGCTGTTGGGTGTGATGCTGCTGCGGGTGCTGTGGCGCTTTGTCAGCCCACCGCCACCGACGCTGCAAAGCTACAGCCGGATGACCCGCATTGGCGCCAAATTCGGCCATGGGTTTCTCTACTTCGTTCTGTTCGCTGTGATGATTGCCGGTTACCTGATTTCCACCGCAGACGGTGTCGGTATCCCGGTGTTTGGCCTGTTTGAAGTGCCTGCATTGATCTCCGGACTACCGGATCAGGCAGATACCGCTGGGGTGATTCACCTGTACCTGGCGTGGGCGCTGGTAATTTTCTCCGGTCTCCATGCGTTGGCAGCATTGAAGCACCACTTTATCGATCGTGATGCGACCCTGACGCGAATGCTCGGTCGCAAAGCCTGAAATTCAACCTCGACTCAAAGGAAAAGAAAGCATGTTGAAAAAGACTCTGGCCGCTCTGGCAATCGGTTCTGCCGTACTGTCCGCCAACGTAATGGCCGCTGACTACGTCGTCGACAAGGAAGGCCAGCACGCCTTCGTCGACTTCAAGATCAGCCACCTGGGCTACAGCTTCATCACCGGTACCTTCAAGGACATCGACGGCAAGTTCAGCTTCGACGCTGCCAAGCCTGAAGACAGCAAGATCGAGTTCAACGTCAACACCGCCAGTGTGTTCACCAACCACGCCGAGCGTGACAAGCACATCGCCAGCGCTGACTTCCTGAACGCGAGCAAATTCGCCAAGGCAACGTTTGTCTCCACCAGCGTCAAGTCCACCGGTGCCAACACCGCTGACGTGACCGGCGACCTGACCATCCTGGGCGTGACCAAGCCGGTGGTGGTCAAGGCGACCTTCCTGGGTGAAGGCAAGGATCCATGGGGCGGCTACCGTGCCGGCTTCGAAGGCACCACCACCATCAAGCGTTCCGATTTCGGCAAGCAGAAAGACCTGGGGCCGAAGTCCGATGCGGTCGAGCTGTACGTATCGTTTGAAGGTGTGAAAGCGAAGTAATTTTCGCCCGCCACACACAGACGCCCGCCCTCTCACGAGGGCGGGCGTTTTTTTTGGCCAGGTATCAGGGCTCGCGCCTACATGGGGTTTTCGTGAGGCATGAAAAATGCCCCGGCTCTTGCGAACCGGGGCATTTTTTGTCGCCGTGAAAACTCAGCGGTTGCGGGTCAGCAACGCCGGTTTTTCACCGCGAGGGCGCACGGGCAATTGATCAAGCTGTTCAGGTGTCGGGAAACGATCGGATTTCGACTCCTTGTGAATGATCTTCGGCGCCGGGCTGCGGGTGTTCTGCACGGCCGGTTCCGAGCGCGGCTGATCGTCACGGGCCGGACGGCGGTTGCGACCTTCTTCACGGCGGGCCTGGCCGTCACGGGGCGCGCCATTGCGCGGGCCATTGCGCTTGCCGGACGAGGAGCCGTTGGCGCCGTCGCCGCGTGGACCGCCTTGACGGCCCTGTGGCTTGCCGCCGTTGCGTGGAGCACCTGCGGCACCTGGAGCCGTGCCCTGTGCCGGAGCACCCGGACGGCGGCCTCGGCCCGGGGCCGGTTTGCTCTGAGGCACGTAGTCGACTCGGTTACCGAAGTTGTCGACATCGTCGTCCAGGAACTCGTCCGGGGCACGATCAGGTGCCGGGCGTGGGGCTGCCGCGCGCTGTTGCTCGCGAGCCGGTGTGCCTTCGCGTGGCTTCTGTTCGCGTGCCGGGCGCTCGCCACGACCGCTGGCGGCCGATTTTTCCTTGCCCTTGTCCTTGCCCTTGTCTTTACGACCGCCGCCACCGCCGCTGCCGTTCGGGCCGTCGCCGCGCGGGCCACGTGGGTTGCGCGGGTTACGCACATCCGGACGCTCGCGCACTTCAGGTTTCTCGGCTTCCACGGCACTGGAGTCGAAGCCCATCAGGTCGCCGTCGGCGATTTTCTGCTTGGTCATGCGCTCGATGCTTTTCAGCAGCTTCTCTTCGTCCGGGGCCACCAGCGAGATCGCCTCGCCCGAACGACCGGCACGGCCGGTACGGCCGATACGGTGTACGTAATCTTCGTCGACGTTCGGCAATTCGAAGTTGACCACGTGGGGCAACTGGTCGATGTCCAGGCCGCGCGCGGCGATGTCGGTGGCGACCAGAATACGCACGGAACCGGCCTTGAAGTCAGCCAGGGCCTTGGTGCGCGCGTTCTGGCTCTTGTTGCCGTGGATCGCGACGGCGCTCAGGCCATGCTTGTCCAGGTACTCGGCCAGGCGGTTGGCGCCGTGCTTGGTGCGCGTGAACACCAGCACCTGTTCCCAGGCGCCGGCGGTGATCAGGTGCGCCAGCAGCGAACGCTTGTGGTTCGCCGGCAGGCGGAACACCCGCTGCTCGATACGTTCGACCGTGGTGTTCGGCGGCGTGACCTCGATGCGCTCGGGGTTGTGCAGCAGCTTGCCGGCGAGGTCGGTGATGTCCTTGGAGAAGGTCGCCGAGAACAGCAGGTTCTGCCGTTTGGCCGGCAGGCGGGCCAGGACCTTCTTCACGTCATGGACAAAGCCCATGTCGAGCATGCGGTCGGCTTCGTCCAGCACGAGAATTTCCACGTGGGACAAGTCGACGCTGCCCTGGCCGGCGAGGTCGAGCAGGCGACCGGGGCAGGCGACCAACACGTCGACACCGCGGGCCATGGCCTGAACCTGCGGGTTCATGCCGACGCCGCCGAAGATGCAGGCACTGACGAATTTCAGGTCACGGGCGTAGACCTTGAAGCTCTCGTGAACCTGGGCCGCGAGTTCGCGGGTCGGGGTCAGGACCAGCACGCGCGGTTGGCGCGGGCCGTGACGCTGGGATTTGTCCGGGTGACCGTTGGGGAACAACCGCTCCAGAATCGGAAGGGCGAAGCCGCCGGTTTTACCAGTACCTGTCTGTGCCGCAACCATCAGGTCGCGACCTTGCAACACGGCGGGGATGGCCCGCTGTTGCACCGGAGTAGGCTCGGTATAGCCCGCGTCTTCGATAGCGCGGACCAAAGCCTCGGAGAGACCGAGGGAAGCAAAGGACATGAGTAATCCTGTTTTAGTTAGGGCTTGGCCCAATGGGAGTCTTGCCTGGCGCGAATGACGTTCAAGAGAAACGCAATCCCGTCCGGTCCTGCTGGGCCTTGGAAGCACGTCGGGTGCGCTCGCGCGGGCTATAAAGCTGCGCAGTAGCGGTTCGAGATGCCTTGAAAAAGTCCGAGCGTCCGGGCGTGAGCCTGGCGGGAACGCCGGAGTATAACAGAGCAATCACTGCGCGCCGCTTTCCTGCTGCTCAACGGTTTTTTCCCGGGCGACGGCAGTCGTGCCGGTTTTCGGCGCGGCACCGTAGCGGGCGCTCAGCTCGGCGTAGGCGGGCTCGCGCTTGAAACGCTTGAGTTCGGCACCGAAGCGTTGAACCAGCAGGTCCATGCCGGCATTGCGGCGCACTGCCAGAAACTGGCTCTGCTGGCTGATGACCGTCGGATTTTCGCTGATCTTGTCGCGAATATTCAATTCGTCGAGCAAATGCTGGCCCACGCGACGGTCGGTGATCAGCAGGTCGATCCGTCCGCGCACCAGCTTGCCGAAGTTGGCCTCATGGGTGGGCGCAGGCTCGCGGATGAACAGGGGCGACTCCCTGAAGTCGGGGCTGTAAAGATAGCCCGGCGAGGTGCCGATGGTCAGGCCCTTGAGGTCTTCGAGGGTGCGAAACGGATGAGGACGCTCGTTGGCGTAGAACATCACGAACTCGACTTCCGAAAGGGGTTCGCTGGGGTAGAGCAGGGTGGCATCACGCTCGTCGCTGTGAAAAATGTCCAGCGCGCCATCCGCCTGGCCGGTTTCGAGCATCGACAGGCAGCGTTTCCAGGGCAGGAACTGCCACTCGACTTCGATCCCCAGGCGTTTGAAAACAATGGCCGTGGTTTCATAGTCCAGGCCCAGCGCCTTGCCGTTTTCTTCGTAGACGTAAGGCGCCCAGGGCTCCGTGACAATGCGCAATTTCTCGCCCCGGGCGGCGAAGCTCAGGCAAGTGAAAAGCAGTACGGTGAGTAGCTGGGTGATCAGAGGCATGGCTTGAGATTACGACGAGAAAGCGTAAACCGCCAGAAACCCGCTTCCGAAGCTCTGGCTCCGTGCATTGCTGCACAAAAAACAGGCGAAAAACGCAAAAAAATCGCCGTCCCTGGCCGTGTCTGCTACTGCGCGTGAACGCCTGCGGGCACTGCCGGAAACGGCGATTTTTCGAGCTTGCCTGGCGGCTCGCTTAACGTGGCAGCTTCAGGTTGTTCCACACCGCCAGGCTCGCTTCGGCCTGGTTCAGGGTATAGAAGTGCAGCCCCGGCGCGCCACCTTGCAGCAGGCGTTCGCACATCTCGGTGATGACCTGCTCGCCAAAGCCCTGAATGCTGCGGGTGTCGTCGCCGTAGGCTTCCAGTTGCTTGCGGATCCAGCGCGGGATTTCCGCCCCGCAGGCATCGGAGAAACGCGCCAGCTTGCTGTAGTTGGTGATCGGCATGATCCCCGGCACGATCGGGATGTTCACGCCCATCGCCCGCACACGCTCGACGAAGTAGAAATAGCTGTCGGCGTTGAAGAAGTACTGGGTGATCGCACTGTCGGCGCCGGCGTTGGCCTTGCGTACGAAGTTGAGGAGATCGTCTTCGAAATTGCGCGCCTGCGGATGCATTTCCGGGTAGGCGGCGACTTCGATGTGAAAGTGATCGGCGGTTTCTTCACGAATGAATTCAACCAGGTCATTGGCGTGGCGCAGCTCGCCGCTGGCCATGCCCATGCCCGAAGGCAGGTCGCCGCGCAGGGCAACGATGCGCTTGATGCCGGCAGACTTGTATTGCGCCAGCAGGCTGCGCAGGTCGTCCTTGCTGTCGCCCACGCATGACAGGTGCGGTGCGGCCGGGACTTTGACTTCGCTTTCGAGTTGCAACACGGTGTTGAGGGTTCGATCACGGGTCGAACCGCCGGCGCCATAGGTGCAGGAGAAGAAATCGGGGTTGTAGGTAGCCAGCTGACGAGCAGTGGCGAGCAGCTTTTCATGCCCAGCATCGGTCTTCGTCGGGAAGAACTCGAAACTGTAGCGACGATCTTGGGACATGGTCATATCCTTGGATACACAGGAGTTTGCGAGACAACACAGTCCAATGTGGGAGCGAGCCTGCTCGCGATAGCGGTCTGACAGTCATCGTCGAGATGTTTGTACGGCCATCATCGCGAGTAGGCTCGCTCCCACAGGGAAGGCGAAAATCAGCGCCTGTTAGTAGCGGTAAGCGTGCGGCTTGAACGGACCTTCGACGGCCACACCGATGTAGTCGGCCTGGGTCTTGGTCAGTTGAGTCACGACGCCGCCGAAACCGCGGACCATTTCCAGGGCCACTTCTTCGTCGAGTTTCTTCGGCAGTACTTCAACGGTCAGGCGCTCGGCTTTCTGGGCTGGCGACAGGTCGGCGTACTTCTGGCCGAACAGGAAGATCTGCGCCAGTACCTGGTTGGCGAACGAACCGTCCATGATGCGGCTTGGGTGACCGGTGGCGTTACCCAGGTTCACCAGACGGCCTTCGGCCAGCAGGATCAGGTAGTCGTCGTTCTGGGCATCGAAGCTGCCGGCACCGGTGCGGTGGATCTTGTGCACCTGTGGCTTCACTTCTTCCCATGCCCAGTTCTTGCGCATGAAAGCGGTGTCGATTTCGTTGTCGAAGTGACCGATGTTGCAGACGACAGCGCGCTTCTTCAGGGCCTTGAGCATGTTTGCATCGCAAACATTGACGTTACCGGTGGTGGTCACGATCAGGTCGATCTTGCCCAGCAGGGCCTTGTCGATGCTGGCTTCGGTGCCGTCGTTGATACCGTCGATGAACGGCGATACCAGTTCGAAACCGTCCATGCAGGCTTGCATGGCGCAGATCGGGTCGACTTCGGAGACCTTGACGATCATGCCTTCCTGACGCAGGGACTGCGCCGAGCCCTTGCCCACGTCACCGTAACCGATGACCAGCGCTTGCTTGCCGGACAGCAGGTGGTCGGTGCCGCGCTTGATCGCATCGTTCAGGCTGTGACGGCAGCCGTACTTGTTGTCGTTCTTGCTCTTGGTCACCGAGTCGTTGACGTTGATGGCCGGGATCTTCAGTTCGCCCTTGGCCAGCATGTCCAGCAGGCGGTGAACGCCCGTGGTGGTTTCTTCGGTCACGCCGTGGACGCGATCCAGTACTTGCGGGTACTTCTTGTGCAGCAGCTCGGTCAGGTCGCCGCCGTCGTCGAGGATCATGTTGGCGTCCCAAGGCGCGCCATCCTTGAGGATGGTCTGCTCCAGGCACCACTCGTACTCTTCTTCAGTCTCGCCTTTCCAGGCGAAGACCGGAATGCCGGCCGCGGCGATGGAGGCGGCAGCCTGGTCCTGAGTCGAGAAAATGTTGCAGGACGACCAGCGTACTTCGGCACCCAGGGCAACCAGGGTTTCGATCAGCACGGCAGTCTGAATGGTCATGTGGATGCAGCCGAGGATCTTCGCGCCCTTGAGCGGTTGCTCTTCGGAGTACTTGCGGCGCAGACCCATCAGGGCAGGCATTTCCGATTCGGCGATGATGGTTTCGCGACGGCCCCAGGCGGCGAGGGACATGTCGGCGACTTTATAGTCGGTAAAACCTGCAGGCGTGATTACAGCGCTCATGAGAGCCTCCATTCGTAATGTATGCGAATGGGCGCCGTTGTGCGTTTAGTGTCGGGCATTGGCCTGACAACGCCCCATCCGAGCCTGACAGGTCGAACCTGCTGCAGCGCCCCTCGGACAGGTGGCGGGAAAACGGTAGCAATCGGAAGTTACCGTTTTGAAACGGGGGCGATTATAGCGGGCTATGCTGATCTTCCAAAGCCTTTCTGCAAGTCAATGCCCGAACGGTAATCGAGACCATAGTCGATGCCTGATAGAGCTCTAGCCCGCGCTCTGCCATGATGCGTGGCATCAATCGGCAAGACGGTCAGGAGAGTGTATGAATTTTCACACCCGCAAATGGGTAAAACCGGAAGACCTGAACCCCAACGGCACGCTGTTCGGCGGCAGCCTGTTGCGCTGGATCGACGAAGAAGCGGCGATCTACGCCATCGTCCAGCTGGGCAACCAGCGCGTGGTCACCAAATACATTTCCGAAATCAATTTCGTCAGCGCCTCGCGCCAGGGCGACATCATCGAGCTGGGCATCACGGCCACCGAATTCGGCCGCACCTCGATCACCCTGACGTGTGAAGTGCGCAACAAGATCACCCGCAAAAGCATCCTGACGGTGGAGAAGATGGTCTTCGTCAACCTCGGTGAGGACGGCCTGCCCGCGCCCCACGGCCGGACCGAGATCAGGTACGTCAAGGACCAGTTCAAGGATGACCAGATCCACGATTGAGGGGTGGGTGCGCCCTTCGCGGGCATGCCCGCTCCCACAGGGAGTGGGTAGACCCTGAAGCCGATGTGGGGAGCGAGCCTGCCCGCGATAGCGGCCTGACAGTCATCATCGAGGTGTCTGCACGGCCATCATCGCGAGCAGGCTCGCCCCCACTGTCATTCCAGGCGTCAGCCCATCGATGATTTAGCGGGCGGGCACTGAACAGCGCCGAACCCTGCGTGTCGTAGTTACATTGCACGCCACCGGTTCAGGAACGCTATGAATACCCGCAAAGACGGCAAGACTCCGGACCTCTCGGCGAAAGAGCGGCACGAGGTCGAAAAGAACCAGCCACCGCGCGCGGCGGTGCTGCACGAGATCATCCGCACCCAGGGCGACCTGGAACTGGAGCGCAGCATCGCCGCGCTCTGGTGGTCAGCGCTTGCCGCAGGCCTGACCATGGGGCTGTCGCTGATGGCCATGGGGTTGCTGAACTCGCGACTGCCCGAGGGCGAGGGTTTCAAGGTGATCGCCAGTTTCGGTTACTGCGCCGGGTTTCTCGCGGTGATCCTCGCCCGCCAGCAACTGTTCACCGAAAACACCCTGACGGCGGTGCTGCCGATCATGAGCAAGCCCACACTGGGCAACTTCGGTCGATTGCTGCGGTTGTGGTCGGTGGTGCTGGTGGGCAACCTCTGCGGCACCTTGCTGGTGGCCTACGTGATGCTGGAACTGCCGATTTTCGACAGCAAGACGGACATCGCCTTCCTCGACATCGGTCGCAAAGTCATGGAGAGCGATCCCAGCCAGATGTTCTCCAAAGGCATCATTTCCGGCTGGATGATCGCCACCATGGTGTGGATGATTCCGTCCATGGAAAGCGCGAAGGTGTGGATCATCGTCCTCATCACCTACTTCATGGCGCTGGGTGATTTCACCCACATCGTGGTCGGTTCGCTGGAGGTGTCGTACCTGGTGTTTGCCGGGGAGCTGCCGTGGAGGGATTTCTGGCTGGTGTTCGCCGGGCCCACGCTGGCGGGGAACATCATCGGCGGCAGTTTCATTTTCGCGCTGATCAGCCACGCGCAGATTCGCAGTGAGTCCGGCGCACCCAGCGACAAGGGGACAGAGACCGGGACGCCGGTCGACAAGGACGACCGGCAATGATGCGCAGCGCCAGCGCGGGTTTTTCGATCATCCGCCGCGGATCAGCCAGGCGCGGGCCTGATCAACCGTCGTGGAGCTGAACGCTCGCTTGGAGGACGGCCACGTGCGCGGGACGTAATGATCGGCGATCCGATTCAATACCTCATTGAAACCTTCGCGCGTGAGGACATTGCGCAAGTCCTCAATGGCCTCTCTCAGCAATGTGACGTTCGAGTCAGGCTGGCCCAGGCGAAACAGCGAGGGGTAGATCACTTCGCGGATGAAGTTCTCGCTTTTGGTGACGATATCGCGCCGGTCCATCTCCTGGATCGCCTCGCTCAGGACCGGGGATTTTTCCCCCGTCGAGCCAGCGTCCAGGCGTTTTACTGCTTGCAGTAACGACATGAACACCGGGTCGCTGCCCTGGTTGAGCTGTTTCGCCAGCCACTCCCGTTTGCCGGGCGCATCACCCAACTGATCCAGGGCGTCCACGGCGACGCGAAGGGGCGCGGTCAGGGTCAATGGTCCTTCCTGGCTGGCAACGACAGCGACCAGAGTGCGCTTGAGATCGGCCAGCGCCTGTTGCGCGTGATGCCGGAACTCGATGACGGCAGCCGCGTCGGGGTGATCATGCAACTCAAGCGCCGCTGCTTCGAACATCGACTCGTTCAATGCCAGCAGGGCTCCCCCCATCGATGCGAAGGTGTACGTCTGACACTGCTGATGACGCGCCAGGTACTGCTGCACGTCGAATTCCAGCGTTTGCTGCAGATGGTTCTTGTGTTCGCTGGCCATGTTGAAGTTGACGGTGCCCTGCAGCGTACCGGTGAAATCGCCTTTGTCGACCTTCAGGCGCACGGTGACGATCTGGTTGGCAAGCGCCGCGAGGCCGGCGTTTTGCTGGGCGTGTCGGGCTGAGTAGGGCGCACCGATAAACCGGTCGGCCAGGGTCGAGAACAGGGTGCCGCGATCATTTTTCTTCTTGCTCTGCGCGCTCTCGAACTTGAGCACCAGCTGTTCGCTGTCGGGCATGACGCTCGCCGAAAATTGCGGTTCATACAGGTCCAGAACCGGCGTGTTGAGCATGATCCCTCCATCTTGAAAGAAGGTGCGCTGCGGGCCCGCCTGGAATGGCAGGTGCTGTTCCGAGGGTTGGGCGAAGACCACCGGCAGCGAGCCGGAAATATGGGCCGCGCGGGCGACGTCCATGTCCGGAGTCAAACTGGCATTGAACACCACCATTTGCGGACGTCCATCGAACATGGCCGTGCCGGTGACGTTCAGTTGCTTGATTTCAGGCAGGTCATTGCTCAGGGTCGCCAGGTCGGCAAATGTGACGAACCCCTGGCTTCTTATTTGCGCCAGTCGGATTTCGCCCGCCGGCGAAAGTGCGCGATTGTCCCCCGCCGCCCGGGCAACGCAGGCCTGAATCGACTCGATCATTTTTTCGCGGATCAGGGTTTCCAGCGGCGTGGCCTTGGATTGCAAGCGCGGCATAAGGTCGAACAGCAATTGGCCGATGCTGCCAGCCTTGCCGGGTAGTTTGGCAATACCGCGTCCCAGGGTGGAACTGACCTGCTGTATCGGTCCCAGCACTTTGCTCTGGCTGTCGAGCAGCGAGACGAGGTTGGTTTCATCCGACAGCCTGTCGAAGTCCGCTGGCCCCATGCCGCTGGCCAGGAGTGCGGCGGAAATGGCGCCCGCCGATGAACCCGAGAGGGTGCGTATCGGCTCCAGTGCCTGATGGTCTGCCAATGCCTTGACCATCCCGGAGAACGCAACGCCCTTGGCGCCCCCACCACTGAGCACCAGTCGTTCGATGGCGGGGCGCTTGAGCTCCACTTCGATGACGCCATTGGCGAATTGGCGAATCGACAGTTTCCGCTCGGTCAGTGCGTGCACGAGCGTTTGTGCTCGACCTTGGCCGACGTGGGCAGATCCCTTGGCGAAGTCACCCCAGTCGACGTCACCGCCAGTGACGGCGTGGGACGCAGGTCTGTCAGGCGGCGATGACGGGCTTGAAACGGGCGATGAGGAAAGGGTGGGGCTGATCATGGGGCGTCTCGTCCTTGGGAGTGCAAAACGGCACTTTAGGCGAGACGAGTCAGCAGCGGAGCATGAGGAAATGGCTTGGCACACATACCCGGCGGCGGTTCGGGACGTCCTGGGGTCTGCGTTGAAAGGCCCTGAATAGAGCCTTTCAAATCAATCGCTGGGGAGGTTGGAGGGGGGCTGTAGATGTTTCGTACAACCTGCGTCCAGATTGCCGGGTGTGTCGGCAGGGTGTTTCCCATCAAAGGTCTGGTTTGATCCGGCGGCTAACCTTTTGCAGCGATCACCGCAATGTCACGCCGCTGCCGGTAGATGAAGTAGAGCGCGGCCAATACCGTCAAGCCACTCACCAGGGCGCCGGTCCAGGGCAGGTCCGCCAGGTCCGCGCCGCTGGCGACCACCAACCCGCCGATCCAGGCGCCGGCGGCGTTGCCGAGGTTGAAGGCGCTCTGGTTCAGGGTTGAACCGAGGTTGGGGGCTTCGTGGGCCTGGTCGATGATCAGCAGTTGCAGGATCGGGCACAGGGCAAAGGCGAAAATCCCCCACAGCACCAGGGTCACCGCCGCCGGGATGACCGAGCGGCTGGTCTGGCTGAACGCGGCCAGCACCAGCACCACGGCCAGGGCCATGCCCACCAGCGAGGGCAGCAGGCGGCTGTCGGCCAGGCGGCCACCGAGCATGCTGCCGGCAGTCAAGCCCACGCCGAACAACAGCAGCATGATCGTCACGCCATGGGGACTGACGCCGGTGATGTCCTGCAGGATCGGCGCGATGTAGGTGAACACGCTGAACAGGCTGGTCGAGGCCAGCACGCTCATCCCCAGGGCAAGCAACACACTGGCTTTACCCAGCACCTTGAACTCGCTGGCCAGGTTGGCTTTGTCCATGCTGATCTCTTTCGGAAGCCAGACCCATTGGGCAATGGCGGCGATCACGCCGATCACCGACACCGCCCAGAACGTCGAGCGCCAGCCGGCGTATTGGCCCAGTGCAGTGCCCAGCGGCACGCCGAGCACATTGGCCAGGGTCAGGCCGGTGAACATCATGGCAATGGCCTGGGCCCGTTTGTTCGGGGCTACCAACCCGGCGGCCACCACCGAGCCGATGCCGAAAAACGCACCATGGCACAGCGCGGTCACCACCCGGGCGGCCATCAGCGTGGCATAGTTCGGTGCCAGCGCGCAGAGCATGTTGCCCAGGATGAACATCAGCGTCATGCCCAGCAGGGTGGCCTTGCGCGGCATGTTGGCAGTGCCGACCGCAAGGATCGGGGCGCCGAACACGACGCCCAGGGCATAGCCGGTGATCAGCAGACCGGCGTGGGGAATGCTGACCGAGAGGTCTCGGGCGACATCGGGCAGCAGGCCCATGATGACGAATTCCGTGGTGCCGATGCCGAACGCGGCAACAGCGAGGGCAAGCAAGGCGAGGGGCATGCGCAAGGTCTCTTTTCTATCGTTTTGGCGCGGCGATCAGGCATACGCATGCCAGGAGCCGTCGTCTTGAAAGCGGCCCGAAGCAGAAATTATTGGAATTAGTCTGTGCGCAACTGAGTGCGGCGTGGTCGCTTGCAGTATAAACAGCTGCTGAAATATGGCGAATCAATTCTTCCCCCGAACCCTGTTGGAGGGGGTGTCATGAAAGGAGTGTGCCGTGCTTGCGACGGCGTTGGTGTTGGTGGCGGCGCTGTTGCATGCGGCGTGGAATACCCTGATCAAGTTCAGCGCCGAACGGCTGCTGGTGGTGGCGTGCATGGACAGCGTCGCACTGTTGTTCGTCGCGCTGATGCTGCCGTTCGTGGCGTTGCCGCCGATGGACATCTGGCCATGGATCCTGGCCTCGGCGGCGTTCGAATTGCTCTATCGCTATTTGCTGATCCAGGCTTATCGCGTCGGTGACCTGGGGTTGGTCTATCCATTGATGCGCGGCCTGTCGCCGTTGGTGGTCCTGGCGTTGACGCTGATCTTTGCCGGGGAGGAGCTGACCCATCAGCAGATCTTCGGCATCCTGCTCATCCCCTTCGGCATGCTCTGCCTGTTGTGGCAGGGCGGTGGCGGCGCGCGCCTGCCATGGTCGATGCTGCCGGTGGTGGTGCTGATCGGCCTGTGCATCGGTTGCTACACCTTCATCGACGGCCAGGCGCTGCGGCGCTGGTCACATCCGCTGGATTACCTGGTCTGGGTCACGCTGCTCAGCGCCTGGCCGTTTCCATTGCTGGCGCTGGTACGCAAGCGCCCGGCCTTCAGGTCGTTCTGGCGTGAGCAGTGGCGACTGGGCCTGGCGGTCGGTTTCTGCGTGTTGTTCAGCTACGCTCTGGTGCTGTGGGCGATGCAGCTGGGGTCGATTGCCGAAGCGGCGGCGTTGCGCGAGATCAGTGTGATTCTGGTGGTGCTGTTCGGCATGCGCTACTTGAAAGAACCTTTCGGCAGGCCACGGCTCTTAGCCTGTGGACTGGTGTTGATCGGCATACTGGTGATGAAGTTCTGACGGATCGATAACAGCCTCCATACCTGAAAACCAAAAAGGGACAACTTTTATGACGGTGGCTTTGTGGTGCATTTTGATCGCGATTGTCCTGCCTTACCTGTGCACGCTCGTGGCGAAGATCAGTGGCGGCTACCGGCTGCAGGACAACCATGATCCCCGGGATTTTCTCGACTCGCTGGAAGGGTTCGGCCGGCGCGCGCACGCGGCGCAATTGAACAGTTTTGAAATCACCCCGGCCTTTGCCGCCGCCGTGATCGTCGCGCACCTGGCGGGCAACGCCGAACTGGTGACGATCAATGTGCTGTCGGTCCTGTTCATCACCAGCCGCCTGCTGTACATCATTTGCTACCTGGCGGACTGGGCGATTCTGCGCTCGCTGGTGTGGTTCGTGGGAGCGGGGCTGATTGTGGGGTTGTTCTGGGTTTCGGCCTGAAAGGCGGCACCTGTCGATTTTGCGGAGCTCATCGTCGGAACGCCGCCCGGAGCAGGCTCGCTCCCACGATTGAAGCGCATGCTTCTGTGGCAGCGAGCCCGCTCCGGGCGGCGTTCCGACGAAGCGATCTATCTGCCTCGCGGATTTACTGATCAGCCACCTGTGGCACTTGCGGCAAAGCCGCGCCTTTCGGCCACAGCATCCAGATCTGACCCTGTTGTTTCATGTCGCCTGCCAGTTGCCCGGCCGCTTCGCCTGTGCCCCAGAACAGGTCCGCACGGACTTCGCCGGTAATCGCGCCTCCCGTGTCCTGGGCGGCCACCGGGCGAACCAGTGGCGTGCCATCCGGTCGGGTGGTCGATAACCACATGAGGCTGCCCAGCGGGATCACCTTGCGGTCCACTGCCGCGCTGTAACCGGCGGTCAGAGGCACGTTCAGCGAGCCACGAGGGCCTTCGTTGCTGTCCGGGTTGCGGGTGAAGAACACATAACTGGGGTTGCTGCCGAGCAACTGCGGGATACGCTCGGGATGAGCCTTGGCCCAGTCGCTGATGGCGCCCATGGTCACCTCTTCTTTCTTCAGTTCACCTTGTTCCACCAGCCAGCGACCTATCGGGCGATACGGATGGCCATTCTGGTCGGCATAGGCGATGCGCAACTGGCGGCCATCGTCGAGCTGAATACGGCCGGAGCCCTGTATCTGGAGGAATTGCAGGTTCATCGGGTCGGTCAGCCACGCCACCACGGGCGCCTTGACCCCCTTGCTTTCAATCGTGGCCGCATCGTCGTATGGCTTGAGCACGCGGCCTTCGAGCCTTCCACGCAGGCGTTTGCCCTTGAGTTCCGGGTAGAGGCTGTCGAGGGCGACGATGATCATGTCCTCGGGCACGCCGTACACCGGGATGTTCGCCACGGTGGTCTGGGTCAGGCTGCCGGGGTAGACCGGCTCGTAGTAGCCGGTGATCAGGCCGTTGGGGTTGTCGTTGGCGGCCCGCAGACCATAGACATCGAGGTGTTGTTTGAGAAAGGCGCGGATTTCGCTGGCGGTCTGCGGCACATTGGCGGCAGCGGCGCAGGTCGAGCCCCAGACCGCGTCGGCCTTGAGTCGGGCACAGGCGCTGCGCCATGAGCCAAAGCCGGCCACCAGGTCGCTGTCGGTGACGGCGGGCAACGCTTCCCAGGAGGCGCTGGAATAGGTCGCCAGGGCGTGGGTTTTCGGTTGACCACTGTCACCGCCGGTGCAGCCTGCGAGCACGGCGACCATCGGCAGTGTCCACGCGAGGTGGGCCCGCCATGCCTTGAAACGGCTGTTCATGAAATCATTCCTGTGTCGGTTGCCCGGGCGTTTGCTGCGCCCGAACAACCCTTATTGTTAATAGGGCTATTGGTGTTTGCCGGTGACGCGAGGATACTGGCCGCCGATTTCCGCGACCTGAAGCCACCATGACTTTGAAAAAAATGACCGTTGTATTGCTGGCCTGCCTGACGTTGTCCGCGTGCGGTGGCGTCGACCCGAATTCGCCACTGGGTCAGCGCAAGGCGATCTTCAAGCAAATGCTCAAGACCGGCGAAGACCTGGGTGGCATGTTGCGTGGTCGCATCCCGTTCGACGGGCCCCGATTTGCCGAGGGCGCCGTGAAGCTCGATGCGCTGTCCCACGAGCCGTGGAAACATTTCCCGCAGGTGCGCGAAGAAGATCACAGCAGCGCCAAGGACGATGTCTGGCAGAAGCAGGCACGTTTTCAGGAGCTGGCTCGCACCCTCGAGGCCGCCACCGGTGAATTGGTGGTTGCCAGCAAGGTCCAGCCTTACAAGGCGAGCAACCTTGGGCCGGCGGTACAGAAAGTCGAAGATGCCTGCAGTGCGTGCCATAAGGAATTCAGGGATCATTGATGGGGGCGGTCCTTCCCACGCCGGGCGTGGGAGCGATCGACCCGCTGTCTTCATTTATCCAGCTCATCCAGGGCGTCCTGCAGTTCCTTGCGGGACTCGGCCAGTTTGTCCTTGCGCTTGTTGATCTTCTCGGGGTCGCCTTTTTTCATGGCTTTTTCGAGATCGGCCTGGCGTTTGCTGACTTCGTGCCGGGCGTCGAGGACCTTGTTTTCCCGTTCCTTCTTCAGCGAGGCATCGGTGCAATGGTCGGTGACTTCGCCCAGGGCCTTTTCAAGGCCTGCCTGCTGATCGGTGTTGCCCTGGGATCTGGCCAGTTCGATCTGGCTGATGATGCTCTGCTTCTTGGCGGCGCAACCGGTCAGCTCCGGCGCCTGCTCGGCCGCCATCAGCGGAGCGGCCATCACGCCGCATAGGGTCAGCAAGGCGAGCGGTGAAAGACATTTCATAAAAGCTCCATGTGCAATTGCAATCGGGTCGATGCGGCGCTGGGCGTTTGAGCCCTCCGGTCACTTTGGGTTCCCGGGCAGGCGAGCTATCGCGGTCACTGGAAACCGTCGATCCCTGCTGCACGCAATGTTTCGCTCAAGGCCAGTACCTGCGGGTCGCGGAAAAACGCGCTCAGTTGCGCTGCCCGTCCCGGTCCGATACCGGACTCGGCCTGCCATTGTGCGATGTTTCGTTGAGCCAGCACCTGCCATGAGTCAGCAAGTCGTGCCTGGCCGGTTGGCGGTAAACCCAGAGCTTTGAGCCAGCGATAAAACGGACGTTGGCGGGCACTGTTGAAACTGTTCAAGAGGCGAGTCGCCTGGCGTTCGCCGAAGCCGTCAATGTTAGCAAGCTCTTGGGCGTCGAGGGTCAACCAATCCAGCAGACTGCCGAGGTGACCCGTTTCGAGAAGTTTCTCCCAGGTGCCTGGACCGACGTGGGGCAGGGCCAGGCCCTGTTTTCCGCTGAGCCAGGCCAGGCGTGCGAGAAACTGGCTTTTGCACCCAGGCGTCGGCTGCCAGCAGCTCAACGGATGGAAGTCGGCGGCCAATGGCACCTCCAGGTCGGTGCGCTCGGTGGCGCGCAGAACCACCCCGTCCAGCCTCGGGATTGTCAGCCCGGCGAGGCTGATGGCGACCTGGTCGCCGGGGCGGATGTCCAGCGTCTCCCAGCGACGCAGGGAGCCGAGGCTCACGTGCCTGATCTGCCGGTCGTCGAGCCGCACCGGTTTCAACTCCAGCATGGGGGTGATCCGTCCGGTGCGACCGACCTTGAACTCGACCTTTCTCACTTCGGCCAGCGCCTGGGCAAAAGGATATTTCCAGGCAACGGCCCAAAAGGGCGGTTTTGTCTGCCAGCGTTCGGCCGGTGGACGCTGGCTCTGGCGCAAGACCACACCGTCGCTGGCGAAGGGCAGGGGCGAGCGATGCCAGCGGTCGCGCCACTGTTCGGCGTCGGCCAGTGACCGGATCGGCTGGCTGTACGGCGTTGTGCCGGGGAACCCCAGTTCATCCAGCGCGTCGGTGCGCGAGGGCAGGTCGGCGGGGCCTTCTGGCCAGTCCCAGACAAACAGTCCGATGCCGGCGGTTTGCCCAGGGGTGAGCGTCTTGCGGGCCATCAGGCCAGCCACCCTGCTGCGTGCATTGAGGCTGCCGGCCCGGGCTTGTACATGATCGTCCAGACGCCAATAAAGTTCGCCTTGCACTCGCAGGTCCACGGGCCGGGTCAGGGTGTGGGGGATGGCCGGGATCAGCCGCGCCGTGGCGGTCCAGTCCTGGCCAGTCAGGCCATCGCCGCGACTGATGGCCTGGTGCAGCGTCCCGCCGTGATAAACCAAGGTGACGGCCACGCCGTCTACCTTGGGCTGTATCCAGATGTCCTTGCGGTGGCGCAGCCACTGCTCGACCGCGTGTTGATCGTGCAGTTTCTCCAGGCCGGTGTGGACGATCGGGTGAGCGACGGTTCCGCCAGCGGTCCGCAAGGGAGTGGGTGCCTGACCGGCGTTGAAGCACGTGCGCCATTCGCCCAGTCGCAAGCGTGACTGATCGTAGAGTTCGTCGGCGACCAGCGAGCGCCCGTCGCGATGGTAGCTTTCGTCCCAGTGATCGATGTGTTTCTGCAGGGCGGCGATTTCATTCAGCGCCCGGGCGGGTGGCCAGTCGGGGCAGTCGGCAGCGGTTGAGGCGGTGCAGGACAGGGCCAGGAAAAAACCGAAAAACAGTCGCACAAGCATCGTGAGCGTCCTTGCTCAATGGAATGCCTGAAGGCTAGCCGGTGTTTTTCTGCCAGGACGAAAGGGTGTTTTACCCGGTGTTTCCGTTGGGTGTCTTCGCGACCCGGTTCGTTCGCGCGATGTTTTCCGGGCCCGACACAGAGCCCGTGGGAGCGAGCCTGCTCGCGAAAGCCGCTGCCCAGTGCAAGGTCAACGCCAACAAAAAGCCCCGCACGGCGAACCGTGCGGGGCTTTGGGCACCGCCAGGGCGGCCTTAGAGGCCGGCAGCCGAGCGCAGCTGTTCGGCGCGGTCGGTTTTTTCCCAGGTGAAGGTGGTGAAGGTGTCTTCGCCCACCGTCTTGGTCGCCGGGGTGCGGCCGAAGTGGCCGTATGCCGCGGTGTCCTGGTACATCGGGTGCAGCAGGTCGAGCATGGTGGTGATTGCGTAGGGACGCAGGTCGAACACTTCGCGAACCAGCTTGATGATTTTGTCATCGCTGATTTTGCCGGTGCCGAAGGTGTTCAGCGAGATCGAAGTCGGCTGCGCAACACCGATCGCGTAGGAAACCTGAATCTCGCAACGCTCGGCCAGGCCGGCCGCCACAATGTTCTTGGCGACATACCGACCGGCGTAGGCGGCCGAACGGTCAACCTTGGATGGATCTTTACCGGAGAATGCGCCGCCACCGTGACGGGCCATGCCGCCGTAGCTGTCGACGATGATCTTGCGGCCGGTCAGGCCACAGTCGCCCACCGGGCCACCGATGATGAACTGGCCAGTCGGGTTAATGTGGAACTGGGTGTCCTTGGTCAGCAGCTCGGCAGGCAGTACGTGCTTGACGATCAGCTCCATCACGCCTTCGCGCAGGTCGTTGTACGACACGTCCGGGTTGTGCTGGGTCGACAATACAACGGCGTCGATACCCACCACCTTGCCGCCTTCGTAACGGCAGGTCACTTGCGACTTGGCGTCCGGGCGCAGCCACGGCAGCAGGCCGGATTTGCGGGCTTCGGCTTGCCTTTGCACAAGCTGGTGCGAGAAGGTGATCGGCGCTGGCATCAGCACGTCGGTTTCGTTGCTGGCGTAGCCGAACATCAGGCCCTGGTCGCCGGCACCCTGATCTTCCGGCTTGGCGCGGTCGACACCCTGGTTGATGTCAGGGGACTGCTTGCCAATGATGTTCATCACACCGCAGGTCGCGCCGTCGAAGCCGACGTCGGAGCTGTTGTAGCCGATGTCGAGAATCACGTTACGCACGATCTCTTCCAGGTCGACCCAGGCCGACGTGGTGACTTCACCTGCAATGATTGCCACGCCGGTTTTCACCAGAGTTTCGCACGCCACGCGGGCGAACTTGTCTTCGGCAATGATGGCGTCCAGCACCGCATCGGAAATCTGGTCGGCGATTTTGTCCGGATGCCCTTCGGACACGGACTCGGAGGTGAAGAGGGAGTATTCGCTCATCTCGATTTTTTCCTGAATTTACCGATGGTGAGTGTCGCCAGCCGGCCGCTGAAAGTGGCGGACCTGGATCTGGAAACCATTACGTAAGCCTACATAGAGGCTTTCCCCGGGAACGAGTCCCGCAGCGGTGGCCCAACGGGCCAAGTCGTCCTGTTCAAACCCCAACCACAGATCACCGCAGGCCTCCCTGGCCCAACTCTGGTTGTGGCTGCATAACTCTGTCACGAGCAGGCTACCGCCCGGTTGCAGCAGGCCGGCCATGTGCTTGAGGGCATCGGCCGGCGCAGCAAAGTGGTGCAACACCATGTTCAGTACCACGCAATCGGCCTGCAGGCTGACACCCGTCAGTGCATCGGCCAGTTGCAGGCTGACGTTAGCCAGCTTTTCGCGCTCACAGACCTGGCGTGCCAGTTCAAGCATGGCCGGGCTGTTGTCCAGTGCCGTGACGTGACCGAAGCGTCGCGCCAGTTCCGGCAGGAATGCGCCGTCGCCGGGGCCGACTTCGATGGCGCTGGCGCCTTCGTTGAAACTCAACTTGTCGAGCAGGGCCACCACGCTTTCGCGGTACTGCGGCAGGCCGGCAATCAAGTCCTGCTGGGCACGAAACTTTTCCGCGACCCGTGAAAAAAAGTCCTGGCTGGCCGCCGCTCGCTGGCCATGGACCTGACCGATCCGCGACTGCACATCGGCAGGCAGGGTCAGGTTATCCACTTCTTCGAGCAGCGCGGCATGCAGCTTGCCGCCCAACTGTTCGGTATGGGGCAGGGCTCGGCGATAGAAGATCGCGTTGCCTTCACGGCGCGTCGCCACCAGGCCGGCCTGTGCCAGGACCTTGAGGTGATGGCTCATGCCCGACTGGCCGATGCCGAAGATCTGCGCCAGCTCCAGCACACCAAACGAATCGTTGGCCAGTGCGCGCAAGACATTCAAACGCAGTGGATCGCCGCCGGCCTTGCACAGGGCCGCCAGTTCGTCGCAATCGTCATGTTGAATGGAAGGCACGCGCAAGTTCATAGGGGCAGCAGTCTAGTGACGGCCGGAAAACACCGCAAGGGCAATATCAAAAAGTTTTGATATTGCACGATAGATGGCACTTCTCGGGCCGCGGGTCACTCTACAAATCGTCAGCGGAAAGGTTTCACCAGGCGAATGAGAATTTATCCACCGGAAAAACACGTCCAGATGACTATCTGTCATTGCCCCGAGGCGGGTCGGTGAGGGAAAATGCTCGCCTTTTTTCCGTTTCGTTTTATTCAAACCCTAGGAGATCAGCGATGCCCAGCCGTCGTGAGCGTGCCAACGCCATTCGTGCCCTCAGCATGGATGCCGTGCAAAAAGCCAACAGCGGCCATCCCGGTGCCCCGATGGGTATGGCGGATATCGCCGAAGTACTGTGGCGTGACTACCTGAAGCACAACCCGAGCAATCCATCGTTCGCCGACCGTGACCGCTTCGTGCTGTCCAACGGCCATGGCTCGATGCTGATCTACTCGCTGCTGCACCTGACTGGCTACGACCTGTCGATCGATGACCTGAAAAACTTCCGCCAACTGCACAGCCGCACCCCGGGTCACCCGGAATTCGGCTACACCCCGGGTGTTGAAACCACCACCGGCCCACTGGGTCAGGGGTTGGCCAACGCCGTGGGCTTTGCCCTGG
This sequence comes from Pseudomonas sp. IT-P12, assembly GCF_949767465.1. Classification (NCBI taxonomy): domain Bacteria; kingdom Pseudomonadati; phylum Pseudomonadota; class Gammaproteobacteria; order Pseudomonadales; family Pseudomonadaceae; genus Pseudomonas; species Pseudomonas sp. IT-P12. The sequence goes on from NZ_CATKPY010000024.1 coordinate 538,253, forward strand.
CGGAAAAAGTCCTGGCGGCTCAGTTCAACCGTCCCGGTCATAACATCGTCGATCACCACACCTACGTGTTCCTGGGTGATGGCTGCATGATGGAAGGCGTTTCCCACGAAGTTGGCTCCCTGGCCGGCACCCTGGGCCTGGGTAAGCTGATTGCCTTCTACGATGACAACGGCATTTCCATCGACGGCGAAGTCGAAGGCTGGTTCACCGACGACACGCCTAAGCGTTTCGAAGCCTACAACTGGCAGGTGATCCGCAATGTCGACGGTCACGATCCTGAAGAGATCAAGACCGCCATCGAGACGGCTCGCAAAAGCGCGCAGCCAACCCTGATCTGCTGCAAGACCACCATCGGTTTCGGTTCGCCGAACAAGCAAGGCAAGGAAGATTGCCACGGCGCCCCGCTGGGCGACGCGGAAATCGCCTTGACCCGCGAGGCGCTGAAGTGGAACCACGGTCCATTCGAAATCCCGGCCGACATTTATGCCGAGTGGGACGCCAAGGAAGCCGGCCGCGCCGCCGAAGCCGAGTGGGATCAGCGTTTCGCTGCCTACTCCGCCGCGTTCCCGACCGAAGCCAATGAGCTGATTCGTCGCCTGAGCGGTGAACTGCCGGCTGACTTCAGCGAAAAGGCCGACGCCTACATCGCCGAAGTGGCCGCCAAGGGCGAAACCATCGCCAGCCGCAAGGCCAGCCAGAACACCCTGAACGCCTTCGGCCCGCTGCTGCCCGAGTTCCTCGGCGGCTCGGCCGACCTGGCCGGTTCCAACCTGACCCTGTGGAAAGGTTGCAAAGGTGTCAGCGCTGAAGACGCCAGCGGCAACTACATGTACTACGGCGTGCGCGAATTCGGCATGACCGCGATCATGAACGGCGTGGCCCTGCACGGCGGTCTGGTGCCTTACGGCGCGACCTTCCTGATGTTCATGGAATACGCACGCAATGCCGTGCGCATGTCGGCGCTGATGAAGCAGCGCGTGATCCACGTCTACACCCACGACTCCATCGGCCTGGGCGAAGACGGTCCGACGCACCAGCCTATCGAGCAACTGGCCAGCCTGCGCTGCACGCCGAACCTCGACACCTGGCGCCCAGCCGACGCCGTTGAGTCGGCGGTGAGCTGGAAACACGCGCTCGAGCGCAAGGACGGCCCTTCGGCGCTGATCTTCTCGCGCCAGAACCTGCAGCATCAGGCGCGCAGCGCACTGCAGATCGCCGACATCGCCCGTGGCGGTTATGTACTCAAGGACTGCAGCGGCGAGCCGGAGCTGATCCTGATCTCCACCGGTTCCGAAGTCGGCCTGGCCGTTCAGGCTTTCGACAAGCTGACCGAGCAGGGCCGCAAGGTCCGTGTGGTCTCCATGCCCTGCACCAGTGTGTTCGATGCCCAGGACGCCGACTACAAGCAATCGGTCCTGCCGTTGCAAGTGGGCGCCCGAATCGCCATCGAAGCCGCCCATGCGGACTACTGGTACAAGTACGTGGGCCTGGAAGGCCGCGTCATCGGCATGACCACCTACGGTGAGTCGGCGCCTGCACCGGCGCTGTTCGAAGAGTTCGGCTTCACCCTGGAAAACATCCTGGGCCAGGCTGAAGAGCTGCTGGAAGACTGATCCACACGCTGTGTTGTCAGGGCTGCCGTCATCGCGAGCAGGCTCGCTCCCACAGGGCTGCACATTGCCCGGGTGGGAGCGAGCCAGCGCGCGATAGCGGTGGCC